>CAVOQU010000001.1:0-584975 GCA_963698455.1 uncultured Flavobacteriaceae bacterium
GTATTTGTTCCAAAGAAGGCAGTAAAGTGTATGGTATTTTATCTGTATTAGTTCAGGCATTTTACCATGCCGAATATTTATTTACGGTTCCTCCGAATGTGTTTAATCCGCCACCAAAAGTGGAGTCTGGGGTGTTACGTCTTACACGAAAAAAAGAGTATTCTTTGCCTTGCGATGATGCGTTATTTTTCAAAGTTGTAAAAACAGCATTTCAGCAACGCAGAAAAACATTGCGTAACAGTTTAAAAACAATGAATTTAAGCGATAATTTGAGAGAAGATACTATCTTTGATAAACGTCCGGAACAATTAAATGTTCAGCAGTTTATAGAGCTTACACAGTTAATAGAAAAAGATATTTAAACATCATATTTTGGCTGAAGAATTAGAGAACATATCATTTGAATTAACCGACGAATTAATCGAACAGGTTGAAGACCTTATTGAATTAAAACAAGATAAGGCGCTTCAAAAACTTCTAAGAGATATTCATCACGCCGATATTGCCGATATTCTGGATGAATTAGATTTAGATGAGGCAGTATATGTTATCAAACTTTTAGATTCCGAAACTACGGCCGATATCTTAATGGAACTCGATGAAGATATTCGTGAAAAAGTATTAAGAAATCTTTCTTCAAAAGAAATTGCAGATGAAGTTGGTGAATTAGATACCGATGATGCGGCCGATATCATTTCAGAATTGTCTGAAGAGCGTCAGCAAGAAGTTATTTCTCATATTGAAGACGAAGAACACAAAGCAGAAATTAGAGAACTTTTAACTTACGACGAAGATACTGCGGGTGGACTTATGGCAAAAGAGCTGGTTAAGGTTTATGAAACCTGGACTGTTGCAGGTTGTTTACGCAGAATAAGAGGGCAGGCAAAAGAAGTAACACGGGTTCACTCTATTTATGTTGTAGATAGGCAAAATAGATTGGTTGGTCGTCTCTCTTTAAAAGATCTTATTGTAGCCAAAAGTGACCAAAAAATAGCTGAAATATCTAATTCAAGTGTAGATAGTGTAAACGTACACGATGATGCCGAAGATGTTGCCAAAGTCATGCTAAAATACGATTTAGAGGCTATTCCGGTAGTAGACGATAATCAAAAATTATTAGGCAGAATCACCATTGACGATATGGTTGATGTCATGAAAGAAGAAGCCGAAAAAGATTATCAGTTGGCAGCAGGTATTACCGCCGATGTAGAGGCAGATGATAGCATCTGGGAACTTACCAAAGCACGTTTACCTTGGCTTTTAATAGGTATGTTTGGCGGTATAGGTGCCGCAAGTATTATTAATGGTTTTAGCGACGCCATGTTAAAGTTTCCAGCACTTTTATTGTTTATTCCGCTTATACAAGCAACCGCAGGAAACGTTGGCGTGCAATCATCTGCTATTGTGGTTCAAGGTTTAGCAAACGACAGTATTGACGGAAGCCTCTTAAAAAGACTCCTAAAGGAATTTTTATTAGGCTTGGTTAATGGGCTTGCTATTGCTTTCATTGTTTTACTAATCAGTCATTTTGTATTTCAAACCACATATGCAGAATCATTAACTATCTGTATTGCATTAATTTCGGTTATCATTATGGCAGCAATAATAGGCACATTTATTCCTATATTTTTAGACAAACGCGGTATAGATGCCGCCGTTGCAACTGGTCCATTTATCACAACAAGTAATGATATTTTCGGAATCTTATTATACTTCTTAATAGCCAAAGCAATCCTTGGGTTTTAATTATTAGGGCGTTCCCCAAGGGTCGGGCTATTCATTACAATCTTTTTAAACGTTATTGCGAGGACAAAGGACGAAGCAATCTGTTATTATATTGTACAAACAAAGTTTATTATTTTTTCAATTTAAAAAGGATTTCCATTTCTATCCCTAACGCAAAACTTCGTAAATTTACTTTCTAATATTACAACATGAGAATCCTTCACCTCGATACAAATCATCCGCTTTTAATTAATCAACTAAACAATTTAGGTTTTACCAATCACGAAGATTATTCATCTTCAAAACAAGAAATAGAATCTAAAATTCAAGACTACGATGGCGTTATTTTAAGAAGCCGTTTTTCAATAGACAAACAATTTCTTGATGCCGCCACCAATCTAAAATTTATCGGTCGAGTTGGTGCAGGTTTAGAAAATATAGACTGCGATTATGCCGAAAAAAAAGGAGTTACTTTAATTGCAGCACCCGAAGGTAATAGAAACGCCGTTGGCGAGCATGCACTAGGTATGTTGCTATCCTTATTCAACAAACTTAATAAAGCCGACCAGGAAGTAAGAGCCGGCAAATGGCAACGCGAAGCCAATAGAGGTATAGAACTGGATGGAAGAACTGTTGGTCTGATTGGTTACGGTAATATGGGAAAAGCCTTTGCTAAAAAGTTAAGAGGTTTTGATGTTGAAGTTTTTTGTTACGACATAAAAGAAAATGTGGGTGATGCGAATGCAAAGCAAGTATCACTAAAAGAATTTCAAGAAAAAGTGGAGGTTGTAAGTTTACACACCCCACAAACCCCATTAACTTTAAATATGGTTGATGCCGATTTTATTAATCAATTTAAAAAACCTTTTTGGTTTATAAATACTGCTCGAGGAAAAAGTGTGGTGACTCAAGATCTAGTATTAGCTTTAAAATCCGGAAAAATATTAGGAGCTGGTTTAGATGTGTTGGAATACGAGAAGTCTTCGTTTGAAGATATGTTTACTTCAACCATGCCAGAAGCTTTTCAATATTTAATAGCTGCCGAAAATGTGTTATTAACACCACATGTTGCTGGCTGGACTATTGAAAGTAAAGAAAAACTGGCTCAGACCATTGTAGACAAGATTCAAGCAAAATTTTGTTAACTTTAAAAATCTAAAAGTTAACATTATGCAGTACAAAGCTAATTCACCCGAAGATTATATTAATCAACTTCCCGAAGATAGAAAAGCGCCTGTTAAGAAGTTAAGAGCAATCATTAAAAAAA
Source organism: uncultured Flavobacteriaceae bacterium (assembly GCA_963698455.1). GTDB lineage: Bacteria > Bacteroidota > Bacteroidia > Flavobacteriales > Flavobacteriaceae > Mariniflexile. Next base: position 2,993 of record CAVOQU010000001.1, read on the forward strand.
ACCTCTCAAAAGGATTTGAAGAAACAATGAGTTACGGCATGATTGGTTATGTAGTGCCACATTCTATTTATCCAAATGGTTACCATTGCACGCCAGAATTACCTTTACCATTTATGAATATTGCTTCACAAAAAAACTTTATTTCGGTATATCACATGGGGGCTTATGCGAAAAAAGAACTTATTGATTGGTTTATAGCGGAATACCCGAGACATTGCAAACGCAAACTCGACATGGGTAAAAGCTGTATCCGTTTTAAATATATGGATGATATTCCTTATGATTCTTATTGGCGAACTCGCTTCAAAAATGACGGTTAAAGAATGGATTAACACTTATGAGCAAACCTTTGTTAAATAAATAAACTGAAACATATGAAATTAGGAGCCTTTTCAATCAGTCTTAGTGTTAAAGATATTAAAGTATCGAAACAATTTTATGAAACTTTAGGATTTTCAGTATTTGCCGGCGATATGGATAAAAAGTATCTCATCATGAAAAATGGGAATGCCTTAGTTGGTTTATTTCAAGGCATGTTCGAGAATAACATTCTAACCTTTAATCCCGGTTGGGATGAAAATGCAAGCAAACTAGAATCTTTTGACGATGTACGAAGCATTCAAAAGCACTTAAAAAATACAGGTTTAAAACTAGAGAGTGAAGCCGATGTTAACTACATAAGGTCCGGCAAGTTTAATGGTTTTAGATCCTGATGGAAATACAATTCTAATAGATCAACACGTTTAAATTCAATATTGTTAATTCAACTAAAATGAAAAAAAGAGTAACAGGTATTGGTGGATTATTTTTTAAAACAAAAGATCCTAAGTCGACAAAAGATTGGTACAAAAAACATTTAGGTTTTAATACCGACGATTATGGTTGTACCTTTTGGTGGAAAGATAAAGAAGGAAAAGATTGCTCAACACAATGGAGTCCGTTTGCTCAGGATACCAAGTATTACGAGCCGTCAAAAAAAGACTTTATGTTTAATTATCGAGTTGAAAATTTACACGAACTATTAAAAGTTTTAAAAGAAGAAGGTGTCACCATTGTTGGAGAAGTTGAAGAATTCGAATATGGTAAGTTTGGATGGATTTTAGATAACGATGGTAATAAAATTGAACTTTGGGAACCCGTAGACTCTGCTTTTTTATAAATAATAGTACTTTTAACCAAAACCCAAAACCTAATACCCATTTTTTTAATTGACATATTTCGAAATTCTTCAATCGTATAACCTAACAGTATTACAGTGGGTTGCTATTTGGTTTGCCGTTTTTATATTGGGTTTATCAAAATCAGGAATAAAAGGCATCGGAATATTAATTGTCGTAATTCTAGCCTTTGTTTTTGGAGAAAAGGCGTCTACCGGCATACTGCTCCCCATGTTAATTTTTGCCGATATATTCGCCGTGGTTTATTACAATAAACACGCACAGTGGCATTTTATTAAAAAACTATTACCAGCCATGGTAATTGGTGTTTTAGTTGGCGTTTGGGTGGGTAACGATATCTCTGAAGTTATTTTTAAACGCATTATGGCGGTTATCATTATTGGCTCTGTACTTATTATGTTTTTTATGGAAAACAGAAAATCAGCCACGGTACCAACCAATAAATGGTTTTCTAATGGAACAGGGTTCATGGCTGGTTTTACTACCATGATTGGAAATTTAGCTGGTCCCATTTCCGATATTTACTTTCTAGCCATGCGATTGCCAAAAAACGAGTTTATAGGTACTGCAGCTTGGTTATTCTTTATAATAAATGTCTTTAAATTACCTTTTCATATTTTTGTTTGGAAGACAGTAAGTATAGATTCTTTGGTGTTAAATACTGCTTTAATTCCACCCGTAATAATCGGGTTTTTCTTAGGGGCTTACATTGTTAAACTAATTTCGAATGTAAATTACAGGCGTTTTGTACTCATTGTTACGGCACTTGGTGGTATAATCATGTTGTTTAGATAGCAATTTTATTTATGAACATGTTAATATTATCAATTCAAATTTTCAGTAACTTTGATATCTAACCAAAATTATAAATTATAATGTCTGACGAAAAAAATCTTAACGACGACCTAAACGATGCTTTAGGCGATGCAAAAGACGGCGAAAAAAAAGCAACTGATAAAGCTGATGATTTTGTAAATGAAGCCAAAGAGAAGGCGAAAGAATTTGCAAAGGACGCTAAAGAAACTGCTGAAGAATTTACACAGGACGCTAAACTAGTTTTAAGCGATGGTAAAAATGTTGCAATTATTGCACATTTAACGCTAATTGGCTGGATAATAGCTTTAATTATGAATAACAGTAATAAAAACGAATTAGCATCTTTTTATATAAGACAAATGCTAGGATTAATGCTTGTGGCGTTTCTATTATCTTTTATTCCAGTAGTTGGGTGGATCTTAAATTTAGGAATGTTAGCACTTTGGATTATTAGTTTAATGGGGGCTTTTGAAGGACGAAAAAAAATGGTTCCAATTTTTGGAGAGTATTTTCAAGACTGGTTTAAGTCGGTATAAATTAAAAAAAGTCGAAAAATAACATTTCGGCTTTTTTAATTAATTATAATATCGTAATATTGCAATATATAATTATGAATAATGGGAATAACCAAAACACAAATATTTACAGAGCAACAAAACGATTTAGCTCAGTTTCTAAAAGTACTTGGGCATCCAGCTCGTGTAGCTATATTGCAACACATAAGCAATAAGAATGCTTGTATTTGTAATGATTTGGTAGAAGAAATCGGTTTAGCTCAAGCTACTATTTCACAGCATTTAAAGGAACTTAAAAGCATAGGGTTACTTGATGGTGAAATAGAAGGCAAAAGCATGTGCTATTGTATAAATATTAATCGATGGAACGTTATTCAAAAGCAACTAAATTCCTTTTTTAATACAACCAAGTCAAATTGTTGTTGAAACCTATTTGTAATTTTAGCATAGACGGAAATGCATTAATTTAAAAAATAATCAAATGAAAACACAAGAATTATTTGCCGTATTAGAGCAGCATCAAGATAAATCGCTGCTTTTTGAATATGCACCTAATAAATTAGTGGGTGCTAATTATCACATCACTGAGGTAAAGCATCTAACTATTGACTCTGTGGATTGTGGCTCGCAAACCGACGCATGGAAAGAAACTATTATTCAATTATGGGAAAGTCCGTTAGAGATTGGTAAAACAGAATTTATGTCGGTTTATAAAGCCTTGACTATTCTTAAAAAAGTAGGTGAAATGAAACCCTATATTTTGGAAGCTGAGGTTAAGTTTGAATACAGCAACAACACATTTCACACAGCTCAATTATTTGTAAACGATTTCGAAATAAAAGGAAATAATTTAACAATTAAATTAGCCATCGAAAAGACCGATTGTAAAGCCAAAGAAATTTGTGGGGTTTCAGAAGTTTTAGAGACAATTACAAGTGACGAACCTTGCTGTTCACCAGATGGAAATTGCTGTTAAAAGGCCTATTTTTAATAAATTTATTGTAAGTAATAATTTGGTCTATTCTCCATTATTCTCCAGAAATTTACGCTCCAGTTCTGCCTGAAATTCTTCCATAACAGGGCGTACAGTGCTTTCTGGCAGGTCGGCAATTTTAATATACATAAGTCCATCAACCGCGTTGTTAAACAAAGGGTCTACGTTAAATGCTAATAGTTTGGCGTTTTGTTTTATGTATTTTTTTAATAGAACGGGTAAACGTAATGCTCCCGGTTCAATTTCATCAATAATCTTGTCGAATTTATTCAAATCGGCTTCTGTTTCATCAAAAACAAAATCTTTATCGGCGTCTTTTAGTTTTACTTTAAATTCTTTTTTAGGACTCACATATTGAGCCAGGTAAGGATCGTAATAATGCGATTTCATAAATTCAATCATCAACGATTTCGAGAAATTAGAAAACTGGTTACTAATACTTACGCCACCAATTAAAAATTTATGTTCAGGGTAACGCAGAGTAGTATGCACAATTCCTTTCCAAAGTAAAAATAATGGCATTGGTTTTTGCTGATACTCTTTTATAATGAAGGCGCGTCCCATTTCGATAGACTGGCTCATCATTTTATACAACTCAGGTTCAAACCTAAACAGATCTTGTAAATAAAAACCATCAATACCGTAACGCTCAAAAATTTTAGAACCTAAGCCCATTCTGTATGCACCTGCAAGGATATTTTTTTCGTTATCCCATAAAAACATGTGATGGTAGTAATTGTCGAAAGTATCCAAATCAATAGCTTCATTGGTGCCTTCACCAACTTCTCTAAAAGTTATTTCCCGCAACCTTCCAATTTCTCTTAATATGTTTGGTATTTGTGATGCTTGTGCTAAAAATACCTCGTAATTTTTACTTTGGAGCAACCTGGAATCGTCTTTACGTAGGGCTTCCACTTCATCTGTCATTAATTTCGGACTAACTGGTGTTACAATATTTTTAGGTGTTTTAGGTGTTTTTAAAGTGGATTGAATATTATCTAGTAACTTCGATTTGTTTTCAAAAGAATTAGATAGCATATAGGTTTTTCGCCTTAAAAATTCCGAAAAATCTTCAAGAGAAGTATATTCTTTTTGGTCCTCAACCGAAATTGGTTTCCCAATTCTAACCTTTATAACCCGACGTTTTTGTGTTAAAACTTCCGAAGGTAATTTAGCAGTTCTAAACGTATCGCTAATTTTTGATAGTTTATAGAATAATCTACTGTTTTTAGCATGGAAATAAATAGGTACTACAGGAACTTCGGCTTTTTTAATCAGTTTCATAGCAGAAGGTTCCCAAGATTTATCAACTACTAATTTCCCATCTCTATAGGTTGAAACTTCGCCAGCTGGAAAAATTCCTAAAGGTCGTCCTTCTCTTAAATGAAGAATTGAATTTTTAAAACCAACAAGACTTGATCTTACATCTTTCCGTTCCTCAAAAGGATTTACAGGCATAATGTATGGCTTCATGGGCTCGATACGATGCAATAAAAAATTAGCAATTATTTTAAAATCGCTTCGTTGTTCTAACATTAGTTTTAATAACAAAATGCCATCAATTCCGCCGAGTGGGTGGTTTGAAACCGTTATATACGCACCATCTTTTGGAAGTCTTTTTAAATCTTCTTCAGGAATTTCAAATTTAATCTGAAATTCGTCTAAAATTTTATCTAAAAACTCAATACCCTCAAGGTGTTTATTGCGATTGTAAAATTTATTAATAGTTGATATTTTAAGTACTTTCATAAGCAACCAGCCAATAAACGTTCCTATAAAGCCATAGTTGTCTACGTTTATTACTTTAGCCACTTCTTTTGCCGTGACTAATCCGGTATCTTGTTGTTTGGTCATGAGTGTAAATGTACTAAATTGTTTATTTACTTACTATTTGAACTGTTTCTTGAGTTAATTGTTTTAGTAACACTGTTTTACCTTCTTCAATTTGGTTAATGGCGGCTTCATTGTAATGTCGAATGGTGTAAAGAGATACGTTTTCATGACAAGTAACCTTAAATTTCGCTTTTAAATGATGTAATAATTTATCAAGATTGTCATAAATATTATCTACACAAACGGAAAAACTAATGGCCGAATTTTGAATAACATCAACCTTCATTTTATACAAATGTAATAAGTTGAATATTTCGCTTATATTTTCCTCGACTATATATGAAAAATCTAAAGAAGATAATGATATTAAAACTTGATTTTTCTTTACAATAAAGCAGGGAACCATAGGGTCTAAGGTGATATTTTTTCCAATACGAGTTCCGGGAGCTTCGGGGTTTAAAAATGATTTCACAAATAAGGGAATCTCTTTACCTTGTAAGGGTTGTAGGGTTTTTGGATGAATTACTGAGGCTCCATAAAAGGCTAATTCTATTGCTTCGCGATAGCTTATTTTATTTAAAAGTTGGGCATTTTCAAAATATCGTGGATCGGCATTTAAAACACCTGGAACATCTTTCCAAATCGTTACACTTTCAGCATTTAAGCAATAGGCATAAATAGCAGCGGTATAATCACTTCCTTCTCTACCTAATGTAGTAGTAAAGTTATTTGGGTCGCTTCCTAAAAATCCCTGTGTAATATTTAAAATCGATTTGTTAAAATTGGCAGTTATTAATCGCTGTGTTTCATCCCAGTTTACATTTGCCCGACGGTAATAATTATCAGTTTTAATTTGTTCACGAACATCAATCCAGTTATTTTTTATACCGATAGTATTTAAATATTCACTTATAATTAAGGTTGAAACCAACTCGCCATAGCCGATAACTTGGTCGTAAACAAAATTATAATCTGGAGATTTGTTGGATTTAAAAAAACTGTTTAATTCATCAAAAAGATTAGTTATTTTTTTAAATACACTATGATTTTCATTGTCGAATAAATCTAATAGAATTTCATTATGATATTTTTTAACCTCTTGAAGTGAGCTTTGTAATTCTGCTTTATTTTCGAAATAATTTTTTAAAACGAGCTCCAAAGCATTGGTTGTTTTACCCATCGCAGAAACAACAATCAGCGTATTTTTATACCCGATTTTTTGTAATACTGAAGCAACATTTTTTACGCCACTGGCATCTTTAACCGATGCACCACCAAATTTAAATACTTGCATATTATAGTTTTGAAATATAGTTTTTTATGCTTTGTTCATCCATATGTACAACCCGCCATTCTTCTTTTATTGTGGCTCCTTTTTGTTTGTAAAATTTAATTGCAGGTTCGTTCCAGTCTAACACTTCCCAATTAATACGTTTTACACCTAATTCATGGCCATATTTAACTATTTCATCTAAAAGGGCAGTACCTAAACCGGTACCTCTCGTAGTTTCATTAACTATTAAATCTTCTAAATGAAGTGCTTTTCCTTTCCAGGTAGAATAGCGGTTATACCCTAAGGCGATACCTTCTATTTTAGAATCTATTTCGGCTACAAAACAAAAGAATGCTGGGTGTTCACCAAAACCATCTTTTTGTAAATCTTCAACCGTTACTATTACGGCATCGGGTTCTTTTTCAAAGTGCGCTAATTGATTTATTAAAGCCAACACTTGTGGCATATCTTCTTTTTTAGCTTTTCTAATTGTGAAACTCATAATATTTTATAATTATTTCAAAGATAACTTAAAGTTGATTATTTCAAAGATTAATCTTTAGCGAAAACGTTGTAGTTCATTAAAAAATAGTGGATATTTGCACTAACAAAAAACATTTGTTTATGTCTCAAAAAATGCAAACTCTCGGAGAATTTATTATTGAAAATCAATCGTCTTTCAAATATTCTTCGGGTGAATTATCAAGTCTTATCAATTCTATTAGATTAGCGGCCAAAGTTGTAAATCATGAAGTAAATAAAGCAGGATTAGTAGATATTATTGGTGCTGCGGGCGATACGAATATACAGGGTGAAGATCAACAAAAACTGGATGTTTATGCTAACGAGAAATTTATTCAAACATTAACAAATAGAAATATTGTTTGTGGCATTGCCAGTGAAGAAGAAGACCATTTTATAGCTATTAATAGCAATGATGAAAATCATCAAAATAAATATATTGTATTAATAGATCCTTTAGATGGATCGTCCAATATTGATGTAAATGTTTCTGTTGGAACCATTTTTTCAATTTACAGACGTGTTACCCCAGTGGGAACAGCTGTTACCATGGAAGATTTTTTACAAAAAGGAAATAAACAAGTCGCCGCAGGTTATATCGTTTATGGCACTTCTACTATGTTGGTTTATACCACAGGTGATGGCGTAAATGGATTTACCTTAAACCCGGCAATAGGGTCGTTTTATTTATCACATCCTGATATGCAATTTCCTGAAGATGGAAATATTTATTCAGTGAATGAAGGAAATTATATTCACTTTCCACAAGGCATTAAAAATTATATAAAATATTGTCAGAGAGAAGAAGATGACAGACCATATACATCAAGATATATTGGTTCTTTGGTGTCCGATTTTCATAGAAATATGATAAAAGGAGGCATTTACATTTATCCACAAAGTTCTAAAAACCCAAATGGTAAATTACGATTGTTGTATGAATGTAATCCCATGGCATTTTTAGCAGAACAAGCATCTGGAAAAGCCAGTGATGGTTTTACCAGAATTATGGATATTCAACCTACAGAATTGCATCAGCGTGTACCTTTTATTTGCGGTAGCAAAAATATGGTGGAAAAAGCGGAAGAATTTATGAGAGAAGCGCAACTAATAAAATAGTGTGATATAAAAAATGCGAACTTAAATGTTCGCATTTTTTATTTTATAATTAGTGGTTATCTTTAACATTATCCTTAATCCAGCTAAGGCATTCATTGAATGTTTCAAACAAATATTCCTTAGGAATTAAATCTGGAATAATATCAATTCGTTCCATCATTAATTTTGGTTGGTTAAGCAATCCAACAAAAAGCACATTAATGTTATCATGCCTTAAATCAACTAAAACATCTTCCATGGCATACAATCCAGATTGATCTATATAAGGCATTTTTTCTAAACGAATAACCACTGTAGTTGCGGTTTTAGGTATTTGCTTTGCCAATATTTGAAAATCGCTGGTAGTACCAAAAAACAACGGACCTTTAATATGTTTTATAAAAACTTCTTCTTTTAATTTTTCAGGGAAACCAATTTCATCTTTCCACGCTTCTTCTTTTAAAGGTTTAACGTCAGAACTTAAAGCCGTTAAATCTCCAATTTTTTTCATAAACATTAAGGATGCAATTATAAGACCTATTCCTACGGCATAAACCAAATTCCATAAACTAGATAGTAGTAAAACAACAATCATAATAATAACTTCCGAGCTCACTTTAAATGGGCCTATTTTTGCATCTTTAGGCAAACTTGGTATGGCTTTAAGTCCTTTATAGTCCATAACACCAATTCCGACTGTTATTAATATTCCTGCTAATACGGCAGCAGGAATTTTTGAAGCTACTGGTCCTAATGCTAATAAAATAAAAAGCAGCATGATACCAGCTATCATTCCTGAAATCTTGGTTTTACCACCAGATTTAATATTCACCACAGTTCTAATGGTTGCTCCAGCTCCTGGTAATCCGCCAAAAATAGCGGCTATACTATTACCAATACCTTGGCCAATAAGTTCTTTATTAGGCTGATGTTTGGTTTTAGTCATATTATCAGCAACAACACTGGTTAACAATGAATCTATCGCTCCTAAAAGCGCTAAGGTTAATGCGGTAAAAATATATGGAGTTAGAGATGATAAGCTAAACCCGGTTATGATTTCTAAATTAGGTATAGGTAATCCAGAAGGGATTTCTTCAATAGGTCTGTAATCTAATCCGAAACCTACGGCGACTCCAGAAACAATTAGTAAAGCAACTAAAGTACTTGGAATAGCAGTAGTAATTCGTTTAAAGCCGTAGATTATGAAAATTGTTGAAAGTGCTAAAATAAGTTCAAGCCAACTTATATGTTTTATAGCTTCGGGTAAAACTTTTAAAGTTCCTAAAACTCCTGACGCATTATTTGAAGCCAAGTGTTTTAGACTCTTTAAGTATATCTTCTTGAGTTGTTTTACTAGCTCTAGCAACAGTTTCTGTAAAATCTTCTAATACTAAAATGTTTTCTCCTGCCTCTTCTTTTAAAATATTTTCCAATATTATAGCTTCAGCCTGCTGGTTTAAATGTTTCAACATAAGCTTTGTCTTCTTTAGGATAATATCCAATCGCAGGAAGAATTTGAGTTACCAAAATAATAACTCCAATGGCCGTCATAAAACCAGAAACTACTGGATAGGGTATATACTTAATATATTTTCCAAAACCAACAAGCCCTAAGCCAATTTGTAACAAGCCCCCAAGTAAAAAAACAGTTAAAATAATTGGAAGCGCCTTGTTTATAGTCGCCATCATTTGCAGCCAGTATACCAGCTATTACTACCATACTTACTGCGGTCATTGGTGCTGTTGGACCTGAAATTTGAGTGTTGGTACCACCTAATAAAGCAGCAAAAAAGCTTAGAAAATATCGCGCCATATAATCCCGCACTTGGACCTAATCCAGAGGATACTCCAAAAGCAAGTGCTAGTGGTAATGCCACAATTCCGGCTGTAATTCCACCAAAGGCATCTCCTTTAATGTTTGAGAATAGATTTTTCATAATTTAATGGATGTTTAAGTTTCTAAGTTAATTATTTAAAATCAAGAAAGCAGACAATATTTCAAAAAGTATAATTTAATTTGTTTTAAGTTCCTTAATTTAAATGTTAAAAAAGTTATGATATTAAATTGATCTCTACTAAAAGTTTCAAAAAGCTGATTCATATAACCTGCTTCTAGTTTTATATTTTTATTTACTTGATAACCAATACCGCCATAAACTCTGTTTCTGTCAAAAATCGGAGTTTTAGTGTTTAAAAATATTTCATTGTACGCTGAAAAATAATATTTACTTGTCTTCAGAAAACGGGATATTTAATGCCTAAAAAATATCGAAATCGCATTTTAAAATCATGCTTCAACAAAACGTTGTTCAAATCGGTAGCGATGATTTAATTTTACATTACCAATGGATTGTTTTGATGTGAATTGTTGAAAAATTCGATGTTCATTTACAGCAACTTTATCATCGGTATTCTAATATATAGTTTTCAGACAAAATATAGCCATAGCCTAATAGAATATTGCTTTTATCGGTTAAATGTATATCCAAAACCTGTTCTTAAAAGTAATTGTTCTAAATCGCCAACAGCATTGTAATTTCTATATTGAACTTCATTATGAACATTCCATTTTGAGTTCAATTTTTTGTTACCAATGTAGATTAACCAATTTCCAAAATCACTTTCTTGAGCCATTGAAAATATGGGTAGCATTACCATAAAAAGTAATGCTACCAACATAATTTTCTTTTTTATTTTACCATAAATCATGGTCATTTTTTAATGAAAAGTTACTTCTCCAGTATTAATATCATACATGGCTCCAATAATCAAAATTTCATTATTCTTTTCCATTTCTGTTAAAATAGGGCTTTCGGCGTGAATTCTATCGATAGTTAATAGTACATTTTTATCGGCAACAGAATCAACAAAACTTGCGTTTGAAGAGTTTCTTAAACTGGCATCTTTTGGTTCTGTAACGGCTTTAACTGCTGGTTTTATTTTTTCAAGTAACTTGGTTAAATTACCCATCTTTGCATCGTCGCATGCGCCTTTTACAGCACCACAAGCGGTATGACCTAAAACTACTATTAGTTTAGTACCTGCTAATTTACATGCAAATTCCATACTTCCTAAAATGTCTTCATTCACAAAGTTTCCTGCTATTCGAACGCTAAAAATATCGCCCAAACCTTGATCGAAAACTAATTCGGCCGAAACTCTGGAATCGATACAACTTAAAATAGTAGCAAAAGGAAATTGACCATCACTGGTATCATTAACCTGTTCTAACAAATTTCTGTTAGCTTTTAAATTATTCTGAAACCTTAGGTTCCCTTCTTTTAAAAATTGTAATGCTTTTTGAGGCGTCATGGTGGCCTGTGTTTCTCTTGTATGTGCTTTCATAATATTTTTACTTTTAAAATTTGTTTGTTCTGTTTAAATTTCTGTAAGTTATTGTAATACTTGATTTGGCTTTGCAGTTAATAGAATGGAGACATTAAGTTTGTTAATAATGTCTTTGATATCAGAATTAACTGATGTGGCATTTTTTGTTTTCGCGATACCTCTATCCAAGCACAATAAATTAACATGGCTCTTTACTAAGTAATTCGATATGTTATTTAAAGCTTTATCGTTAGACTGAAATACATATTCTATTGTTTCATTATCTGTTAAAACGGATTGTCTTTTATTTAATTCGCTTGAATTATTAATGATTTTGAATATTTTTAGAGGTTTTTGAGTGTGTTCCATTAATTTTTTAGCAAATTGTAGATTAAAAGCCTTTTTAACGTCATTTAAAACTCCTAAGGATAATTCTTTATTTGGATCTAATGTATTTTTGTTATTAGCTATCATTATTACGCCTTCAAATGTTTTTAAAATTAAGTCTGTAACATTATCTCCAATAATTCTAATGGCCTTGGCGTTTCTTTTTCCTAATACTATGATGTCTGGATTATGTTCCTTAATGTACAATAAAATTTCATCTTTAATATTACCAAAAGCAAATGAATATTGAATGTTTATGCCATATTCATTTGAAATAGAATTGGTTATGTCATGTATTTTCTTTTCAGTTTTTACATATTCACTGTTTATCGCTCTCATAGCAGAAAGTTGATTGTCTATTTCGATAATATCGGTAGGCTTTCGCACATAGAAAAACTGAATCTCACCGTTGATCATTTTAGCCAGACTAACGGTATTTTTTAAGAGTGTGCTAGTTGATTTTTTCATATCAGAAAGCACTAATATTTTATATTTATCTTTTTTCATAATGCTTTAATTTAAGCTTAATTCTGATTTTGGTCTTTCGTTAAAGAACTTAATAAAACTTGATGGATTTTCAACAATGCCTCGTTTTGAAACTAATTTAATGTCGATGTTCCTTTCTTCTGCCTTTATTAAAAAATCTTCTAAAATTTCAATGATATCATTGTCTAAATATCTGGTTTTTATAAGATTAATTTCTAAAGAAGTGTCTATTGGTATGCTGTCTAATTCTTTAAGAATGGCACCTTTATTAAAAAAGGTTACTTCTTCTGCAAGCGTCATTTTAATTTTATGTTTGCCATTACTTTTATCTTCTATGTGAAGGAAGTGCGAATTTTGGTAACTTTTTAATAGTACTACAATTATTCCAACTCCTAAACCGAGACCAATTCCATATAGCAAATCGATAAAAACAATTCCGGAAACGGTAACAGCAAAAGGAATAAATTGTTTCCAACCTAAATTATACATTGTTTTGAACAATCCCGGTTTTGCCAATTTATAACCAACAATCAATAAAATGGCGGCTAACACCGATAACGGAATCATGTTTAATAATCTAGGGATTAAAATGACAGAAATCAAAAGTAAAAAACCATGAATTATAGCAGATAATTTTGTTCTACCACCAGATTGAATATTGGCCGAACTTCTAACAATTACCTGTGTTACTGGAAGGCCGCCAATTAAGCCAGAAACAATATTTCCAGTTCCTTGGGCAAATAACTCTCTATTAGTAGGCGTCACGTTTTTGTGAGGATCCAATTTATCGGAGGCCTCAACACATAAAAGTGTTTCTAAACTAGCCACTAACGCTAATGTAAATGCTATAACCCAAATGTCGGGATTTGTAATTGCACTAAAGTTTGGGAAGCTAAATTGTGATAGAAATGAGGGAATATCTTCAGGAATTGGAACACCAACTAAATGACTAGATGCAATTGATAATGCTTCATTTGATTTTGTGATATAATAAAAAATTATGCCAAATACCACCACCACTAGTGGCCCTTGTATTACCTGGAAAATCTTTCCTTTTTTAGAAAGCACTTTGTCCCAGAATAACAAAACAGACAGGGCGATGATGCCTATTGTCGCTGATCCTAATTGAATATAATTAATAGTATTAAACAATTCAACAAATGTGTTCTTGCTATCTGATTTAAAAAATGCGATTGCACCGTCAGAATTAGAATCATAACCAAAAAAATGTGGAATTTGTTTCAAAATAATAATTATTCCAATACCCGTTAGCATACCCTTAATAACAGATGATGGAAAATAATAACCAATAACGCCCGCTCTTAATAATCCAAAAATTATTTGAATAAAACCAGCAATTACAACGGCGACTAAAAAATTTTCGTAACCCCCTAAAGTTCCAATGGCAGTTAAAACAATGGCGGCTAATCCTGCTGCAGGTCCCGACACTCCTATTTTAGAGCCACTCAATGAACCAACAACAATTCCTCCAATAATACCAGCTATAATCCCTGAAAATAAGGGTGCTCCACTGGCAAGAGCAATACCTAAACATAATGGTAAGGCAACAAAAAACACAACGACACTTGCAGGCAAGTCGTTTTTAATAGTTTTAAACATATTACAATAGTATTTTACTCTTGGTTAATAAACCAAAAGTTATTAAACGTTATTAATCTACTTTTTAAAAGTCAGTAAATCCGAAACTATAATATGATTTGCTCTGGAGGTGGGTAAATTAAATTGAGATGAGGTTTTGGATAGTTTTTAAACCTGTAATTAAAAAACTGACAGCTTTTTAAGTTGAAATGTGAAATGGTATCACTAGAAAACAAAGAAAATGGCGATACTAAATTCTTTACTTTTCCATTTTCTTCTTCTTCTGTTATTGAATAAAAAATGGAAGTATCAATAGAATTATCCATCACAAGGATTACTGTAGGCGCTACTAGAAGCGCCATGAATAAGGTTGTAAATAAAATTGCTATTGTTTTGTTATACATTTAATTTTTAATAATGATGACAAATATATGATTTAAATCTTATGTTTTTTGTTAAATGTTTTTTAAAAATATTTAAACATAATTATTTTTAAAATAAAAGGCAGGAATATGAATTACTGCCTTTTATTAATAACTTGTATGTTATTTCGGTTATAATGCCACTAAATCTCCAGCTTCATTTTTAGTAGGCAAATCTGATTTACCCATTAAATATATGTCAACTTGACGAGCAGCTTCTCGACCTTCAGAAATTGCCCAAACAATTAAGGATTGCCCTCTTCGCATATCTCCAGCTGCAAATATATTAGGAATGTTTGTCTGGTATTTGCCATATTCTGCTTTGTAATTAGAACGCGCGTCCATATCTATACCTAACTGATCTGCAATTGTTCTTTCGGCACCTGTAAACCCAAGAGCTAATAAGGCTAAATCGCATGGCCATGTTTTTTCGGTACCTTGAACCTCTATTAATTGAGGACGCTCACCTGGAACCATTTTCCAATCTACATTTACTGTTTTTAAGGCGATTAATTTACCACTAGCATCTTTAACAAATTCTTTGGTATTTATTAACCAGTTTCTCTCCACACCTTCTTCATGTGAAGATGATGTTTTTAACTGCAATGGCCAAAAAGGCCAAGGGGTAGATGGAGACCGATGTCCTGGTGGTTTTGGCATAATTTCGAAATTCACTACAGATTTTGCACCATGGCGGTTGGATGTTCCAACACAATCAGATCCAGTATCTCCACCACCAATGACTATAACATGTTTATCGGTTGCTAAAACTTGGTCCTTAACTTCTTTTCCAAATAATACTTTAGTTTGTTGGGTTAAGAAATCCATAGCTTGTACCACACCATCGGCATCGGCACCCGGAGTAGGCAAGTCTCTTCTTACAGTTGCTCCTCCACATAATACTACTGCATCAAAAGCTTTTAGCTTTTCAACGCTATAATTTACACCAACATTCACATTTACTTCAAAAGAGATACCTTCGGCTTTTAAAATTGCAACTCTACGGTCTATAATGCCTTTTTCCATTTTAAAATTAGGAATACCGTAGCGAAGTAATCCACCAACTTCATCATCTCTTTCAAAAACGGTTACTGTATGTCCTGCTCTGTTTAGTTGTTGCGCTGTCGCCAAACCTGCAGGTCCAGAACCTACAACAGCAACTTTTTTACCAGTTCTTGTTTTAGGTGGCTGAGGTTTAATCCAACCTTCTTTAAAAGCACGTTCTACAATATTTTTTTCAATAATTTCAATAGCAACAGGGTCTGCAATAATACCTAAAACACATGATTTTTCGCATGGTGCAGGACATAAACGACCTGTAAACTCAGGGAAATTGTTTGTTGAGTGTAAAATCCAACTGGCTTTTTGCCATTCGCCTTGATGTACCATATGGTTGAAATCTGGAATTAGATTTCCTAGAGGACATCCGCTATGGCAAAATGGAATACCACAATCCATACAGCGAGATCCTTGATGTGTTAACTCAGGTTCACTTAAAGGAATGGTGAATTCATTATAATTTTTTACGCGCTCTTTTACAGGAACGTTACTTTCATCTTGTCTCTCAAATTCTTTAAATCCTGTTACTTTTCCCATGACATTATGCTGTTGTTAATTCTTCTACCATTGGTTCTTCAGTCTCTAAGCGCTTTAATGCTTTTTTGTATTCGGTAGGCATTACTTTTACGAAATTTTTCAAGCTGGTTTCCCAGTTGGCTAATAATTCTTTACCTCGGTTACTGTCTGTATATTGAACATGAGTTTCAATTAATGCTTTTAAATCTTGCGCATCTTCATTTAAAACTTGTTCGAAATCTATAGATTGTGTATTGCATAATCCGTTGGTAAATTTATTTTCCGGATCGTAAACATAAGCAATACCACCACTCATACCAGCGGCAAAGTTTCTGCCTGTTTTACCAAGAACCACTACCTTACCCCCAGTCATATACTCACAACCATGATCTCCAACACCCTCAACTACAGTGATGGCTCCAGAGTTACGAACTGCAAATCGCTCACCTGCAATACCATTTATATAAGCCTCGCCTTGTATAGCACCAAATAGACAAACGTTTCCTACTATAACATTGTTTTCGGCAATAAAATCAGCTTTAACAGGTTTTTTTACGATTAATTTAGCTCCGGATAATCCTTTACCCAAATAATCGTTGGTATTTCCTTCAAGTGTAAACGTTAAACCATTAGCTCCAAATGCTCCAAAACTTTGTCCTGCTGAACCTGTAAAGTTAATATTTAATGTGTTTTCTGGCAGTCCTAAATGACCATATACTTTAGAAATTTCATTACTTACAATAGCACCAACAGTACGATCTGTATTGTGTATTGGATATGCCAATGTCATTTTTTCTTTTCTGTATAAGGCTCTATGGGAATCTTTTAATATTTGAAAATCAAGAACATCGTCTAAATTATGGTCTTGTTTTTCAGTATTTCTAACAGTCATACCTTTATAAGCTTCTGGTCTGTGTAAGATTGCCGATAAGTCTAAGCCTTTAGCTTTATAATGCGTAATAGCTTTATTAGCATTAATTTTATGGGTTTGTCCAACCATTTCGGCTAAAGTTCTAAACCCTAATTGTGCCATAATACCTCTTAATTCTTCAGCAATGTAGAAGAAGAAATTAATAACATGTTCTGGGGTTCCCTTAAAGTTTTTACGTAATTCTTTGTCTTGAGTTGCGATACCTACTGGACAGGTATTTAAATGACACTTACGCATCATGATACAACCCGAAGCTACAAGTGGTGCAGTTGCAAAACCAAATTCTTCTGCTCCTAATAACGCAGCAATGGCAACGTCTCTTCCAGTTTTTAATTGGCCATCGCATTCTACAACAATTCTACTTCTTAAGTTGTTTAAAACTAAGGTTTGTTGTGCTTCGGCTAAACCAAGTTCCCATGGTAAACCTGCGTGTTTTAATGAAGTTAACGGAGAGGCTCCTGTACCACCATCATAACCAGCAATAAGGACTACGTCGGCTTTTGCTTTCGCTACACCAGCTGCAATGGTACCTACACCAACTTCTGAAACTAATTTTACATTTATTCTAGCTTCACGATTGGCATTTTTTAAATCGAAAATTAATTGTGCTAAATCTTCAATAGAGTAAATATCGTGATGTGGTGGTGGTGAAATTAATCCAACAAAAGGGGTTGAATTACGAACCGCTGCAATCCAAGGATACACTTTTTCTCCAGGTAATTGTCCACCTTCACCAGGTTTTGCTCCCTGAGCCATTTTAATTTGAATCTCTTTTGCATTGGTTAAATAGTGCGATGTGACACCAAATCTACCAGATGCTACTTGTTTAATAGCTGAGTTACGACTGTCTCCATTTGAATCTGGATGAAAACGATTTCTGTCTTCACCACCTTCTCCGGAGTTAGATTTACCGCCAATACGGTTCATGGCAATGGCTAAGTTTTCATGTGCTTCTCTCGAGATAGACCCGTAAGACATCGCCCCTGTTTTGAAACGTTTTACAATTTCGGTCCATGGTTCTACTTGATCTAATGGTATTGGGTTTAATTTATCAAATTCAAATAATCCACGAATGGTCATTAAATTTTCAGACTGTTCGTTTATAGCTTTCGCATATACATCATAACTACCTTGGTCGCTCAACCTAACAGCTTGTTGTAGTTTTGAAACGGTAGTTGGGTTAAACATATGGCGTTCACCACCACGTCTCCATCTGTAATCGCCACCAATATTCAATCCTAGACGTTTGTCTATTAAATTATCTGGGTAGGCGTATTTATAACGTTCGTTAATTTCTTTTTCAATTTCATATAAACCAATACCTTCAATTCTTGACGCTGTATATGGGAAGTATTTTTCAACAAAAGGGGAATTGAAACCAACTATTTCAAAAATTTGAGAACCTCTGTATGAATGTAATGTTGAGATTCCAATTTTGTTCATGATTTTTAAAATACCAGAACCAATAGCTTTGTTGAAATTGTTTACCGCTTGTTGCTCATCCATATTAGAAATAAAGCCTTCTTTTACTTGCGCTCTGATAATTTCGTTTACCATATATGGGTTAATAGCACTAGCGCCATAGCCAAATAAAGTAGCAAAATGATGTGGTTCACGTGGTTCTGCCGATTCAATAATAATATCGAAATAAGAGCGCTTACGCAAACGGTTCATTTGATGATTTACATAAGAACATGCTAAAAGTGCAGGAATTGGTGCGAATTCTTTATTTACACCTCTGTCTGATAAAATAATGATATTTACACCCCTGTCTATAGCTTTTGATACCTGAATAATCATATCTTCTAAAGCATCCTCTAAGCCATTAACACCTTGTGCTTTAGGGTATAAAATATGAATAGTTTCTGATTTAAAACTTTCAATAGATATGGTTCTTATTTTTTCTAAATCGGCATTAGAAATAACAGGGTTTTGAATTCTTAACTTTCTGCACTGTCTTTCTGTAATGCTGAAAATGTTTCTGTCTTTTCCAAGATTTAAACTAATATCGGTTACAATTTCTTCGCGAATACCATCTAAAGGTGGGTTTGTAACTTGAGCGAATAATTGTTTAAAATAATTTGAAATTAATTGGGGTCTATCAGATAAAACGGCTAAAGGTGTATCGGTACCCATAGAACCTAAAGCTTCCTTGCCTGCAACCGCCATAGGCGTTATAACATCCTGAATATCTTCAAACGTATAATTAAATAAACGTTGTCTAGTTTTAATATCAATCGTTTCTATCGGGCAAGTGTCGCTGGTGTATGGTACATCTTTTAAATGCAATCTTGTTTTATCTAACCATTGTTTATAGGGTCTTTCAGAAACAATTTTACTTTTAATTTCTTCATCTTCAATAATGCGACCTTTGTTCATATCTACCAGAAACATTTTTCCTGGTTCTAATCTACCATGTCTTTCTACATCTTCCGGAGCAATATCTACCACACCAATTTCTGATGCCATGATTAATTTACCACTTTTAGTTATAGTATATCTGGAAGGGCGCAAACCATTTCTATCCAGCAAGGCACCAATATAATCACCATCTGTAAAAGGCACAGAAGCAGGACCATCCCAAGCTTCCATGATACAGGCATTGTATTCGTAAAATGCTTTACGTTCTGGAGACATGGTTGCATGTTTTTCCCATGCTTCCGGTATCATCATCATCATAATTTCCGGCAATGATCTGTCGGTATGCGTTAATAATTCAACAACCATATCCATAGAAGCAGAATCTGATTTTCCTGGTAATATAATTGGGAATAATTTTTCTATTTGAGGTCCGAATACTTCACTTTTCATGATTTCCTCACGAACGCGCATTCTACTTACGTTTCCACGAAGCGTGTTAATTTCACCATTTTGACACATGAAACGGAACGGTTGTGCCAGTTCCCAAGTAGGCATCGTGTTGGTTGAGAAACGTTGGTGCACTAATGCTAAACGCGTTACTAAATCGATTTGCTGTAAATCGGTATAATATGGCCCAATATCTTCAGGCATAATAATACCTTTATATATAAGGGTTGTAGTAGATAAACTTGGTATGTAAAAATAGCCGCTTTCAGAAATTTTCGAATTTATAATAGCATGTTCAGCTATTTTACGAGCAGCAAATAATTTAGCTTTAAAAACAGTTTCGGTGATATCATCAGATTTTCCAATAAATATTTGTTCGATTGTAGGTTCTGAAGCTAAAGCAATTTCTCCTAAGTTAGTCGAATCAACAGGCACTTTTCTCCAACCTAAAATGGTAAGTCCTTGTGCTTTTATCTCTTTCTCAAAAGTGTCTTTACAATATTTATATTGGTTAGGCAATTTTGGCAAAAACACCATCCCTACCGCGTACTCTCTAGGAGCTGGAATTGTAAAATTACAAACGCGTTTAAAATAATCGTGTGGGATATCAATTAATAAACCAGCCCCATCACCAGTTTTTCCATCGGCACTTACACCACCACGGTGTTCCAGTTTTACAAGAATTTCTAACGCGTCATGGATGATTTGATTTGTTTTTTCTCCTTTAAGATTACAAATAAAACCCGCGCCACAATTTTCGTGTTCGAATTCAGGTAAATACATTCCTTGTTTCTTCAGCATAATCAACAAATATTGGTTTAAAAACTTGAGTTGAAACGCTAAGATATGACCTAGATCTTAAATAACCATAAGGGCTAAATCATTATTTCGATTTTAGAAGTGAAGTCGAGCTAAAAATAATTATATATCAAAATTAAACTGATTTATTAATAAATATTCAATCATTATTAAAGTAGGTATAAATAAGGATTTGTGAAATAATTACTGTGAATGCACCTGTAAATAGAAATAATAGCACCAAAAATAGAAAAATACTGACAATTATTCAATTTAGCAATTTGTTGAAAACTCAAAAAATCAAATAAATAACAAAATACCTCTAAAAAAATAGGGTTAAAATTAGAAAATCAATAAAAATTAACGATACACCCCTATTTTTTATGGGGGTTAAATCTTTTTAATATAGATTTGACCCGGTATTAAGAACAAAACCAAAAAATTAATAACTTAAAATTAAAACATTATGAAAAAATTAATAACACTTTCAATGCTTCTAATGGCATCTGTATTATTTGCGCAAGAAGAAGTAGTGGAAAAAAAATTATCTATTAGTGGAACTGTTGATGCATACTATAAAACCAATCTGTCATCTACTGATGTGGGATCTCAATCATTTGGCACTTCTTTTGCCGACGAAACAGGCTTTGCTTTAGGTATGGCTAATATAATAGCTTCATACGAAGGCGAAAAAGTAGGAGCTGTAGCAGATTTAGCATTTGGACCAAGGGCGTTACAAGCTGTTGGAGGAGATGCAGGTGTTTTTGTTAATCAATTATATGCTTACTGGAATGTTTCAGAAAGTGCTAAATTAACTTTAGGTAGATTTAACACGTTTTTAGGGTATGAAGTTATTTCGCCCGCTGCAAACTTTAATTATAGTACATCTTATTTATTTTCAAGCGGACCATTCTCTCATGTTGGTTTAAAGGCTGATTTTGCTTTATCTGAAGACTTTAGTTTAATGTTGGCTGTTATGAATGTAACAGACGAAAACTTTAATGGAACTAGTGGCTCTGTGCCTGGGGCATATTCATTAGGAGCTCAACTTGGATATTCTGGACAGTTTTTGAATTTATATTATGATAACGAAGCGAAATTAGGTTTTGAAATTGACTATACAGGTGGATTTGATTTGTCTGATTCAGTATTCTTAGGTCTTAATGCTGCCTATGCTGATAATAATGGAGAAGGATTTATGGGAGTTGCCTTTTATCCACAATACGCTATGTCTGACAGTTTTTCTTTAGGCTTAAGAGGAGAGTATTTTGATTGGATGAGTGATGCTAATTCAAGTGTTGACGACCTAGATGTGTTAGGGCTTACTTTAACAGGAAGCTATACAATAGAAAATTTAATTATCAAACCTGAATTACGTTTGGATAGCAATTCTCAAGAAGTGTATTTTGATAATGATTTAGCTCCAACTAAAAGTTTGGCAGCTTTTACTTTAGCAGCTATTTATTCATTCTAATTTAAAAAAACAACATATAATTATGAAAAAAATTGAAGCAATTATTAGAAAATCAAAATATCGTGTTGTTAAAGATGCGCTTCATGAAGTAGGAGTGAACTTTTTCTCTTACTGGGATGTAACCGGAATTGGTAACGAAAAAGAAGGTCACGTATACAGAGGAGTATCTTATAGTACCAGCGATATTCAACGCAGATATTTAGCAATTGTTGTTAATGATGATTTTGAGGAAGTAACAGTACAAGCAATTCTTAAATCTGCTGCAACAGGCGAAGTTGGAGACGGTAAAATCTTTGTGTCAGATATTAAAGAAAGTTACAGAATAAGAACAGGAGAAAAAGGTGGCGACACTTTAAAATATTAATCATCTAAAAATAGATATTTATTATGGAATTACTTACAACAAATAATGTATGGATGATGATCTGTACAGCCCTTGTGTTTTTTATGCACCTTGGATTTTCACTATTAGAAATAGGATTAACAAGACAAAAAAACACCATTAACATTTTATTTAAAAATATTTTTATAATCACCGTTGGATTACTTCTTTACTGTGTAGTAGGATTTAATTTAATGTACCCAGGAGACTTTAATGGCTTTTTAGGATTTGCTGGTTTTGGTTTAGATGCACCATTAACAGCTGAAGGAACTTTAGATTTAGCTTATAATACAGGCTATACCTATTGGACAGACTTCTTATTTCAAGGAATGTTCGCTGCTACAGCAGCCACCATCGTTTCTGGTGCAGTTGCAGAGCGTGTTAAAATTGTGCCTTTCATGATTTTTACAGTAATCTATGTAGGTTTAGTTTACCCAATTGCTGGTTCTTGGAAATGGGGAGGTGGATTTTTACAAACATTATCAACTCCTTTTTACGATTTTGCTGGTTCTACATTAGTTCACTCTGTGGGTGGATGGGCTGCAGTTGTTGCCGTATTTTTATTAGGTCCTCGTATTGGTAAGTTTAAAGAAGGTAAACCTCAGGCAATTCCTGGTCATAATTTACCTTTAGCTACGGCAGGTGTGCTTAATTTTATGGTTAGGTTGGTTTGGATTTAATGGAGGATCGGTGCTTTCTGCAGATCCAGAATTAACGTCATTAACTTTAGTAACAACTTGTTTAGCAGCAGCAGCAGGTGGTGTAGTAGCCATGATTGTGTCTGCAATTAAATATAAAAACTTAGATTTAACCATGTTCTTAAATGGTATTTTAGGTGGATTAGTTGGTATTACTGCCGGAGCAGATCAAATGAGTCCTACTGATGCTATTTTAATTGGTTCTATTGCAGGTGCTCTTATTGTATTTGCAGTAAGTTTTGTAGATAGAATAAAATTAGACGATCCTGTTGGTGCCATTGCAGTTCACTTAATATGTGGTATCTGGGGAACTTTAGCCGTAGGTATATTCGGAAATTTAGCTGGAATGGATCAATTTGTTAGTCAATTAATAGGTGTTGGTTCTTATGCTGTTTTCTGTGTTGCTTCTGCATTCATTATTATTTTCACATTGAAGAAAACTAATGGGAATAAGAGTTTCTGAAAAAGAAGAATTAGAAGGTTTAGATGGTTATGAGCATGGTATGGATGCGTATCCAGACTTCAGGTTAAATGAACATTAAAACTTAGTTTAGTTAGTGCAAAAAGGGTGTCTTATCAATTGATAAAGCACCCTTTTCTTTTACTCTAATTTTAAATTAACGTAAACTATTATTAATAATTCTTTACTTTTGAATAAAGGAAAAGAATTAAAGAATTATATAATGAAAAAAATAGAAGCAATTATTAGAAAATCTAAGTTTTTTGCAGTAAAAGAAGCACTCCATCAAGTTGGGGTTAATTTTTTTTCATACTGGGATGTAACTGGAGTTGGCAATGAAAAAGAAGGTCATGTATATAGAGGGATTTCGTATAGTACAAGCGATATTCAACGCAGACACCTTTCAATAGTAGTAAATGATGATTTTGAAGAAGCAACAATAAAAGCAATTCTTAAATCGGGAGCCACTGGCGAAGTAGGTGATGGAAAAATATTTGTATCTAATATTGAAGAATCTTATAGAATTAGAACAGGCGACAAAGGTGGTGATACCTTAAATTAAAACGTTGCTTTATAAATCAAATTTCTAAAATAAAAAAAAGAGGTTGTCTTTAAATTTAAAGTCAACCTCTTTTTTTATATAATGGTTTTAATTACGCCGAATTTCTACTGGCGTTAATGTTCCCAAACAGAGAACGCGTTACTATTTTTTCAAATATTTTTATTTGTTCTTCATCTTTAACCTCTGCTTTTTCTAATTCCTGAATCTTTTTCAGGGCATATTGTTGTATGGTAAGTAATGGTAAAACAATAGACTCTCTTACCGCAATAGATGCTTTTCCAGAAGGTTCGTTTTCCATTAATTCTTTATAGCCTGTAAGTTTAAGTAATAAGGTTTTGGTTATTATATATTCGTTATAAATTATATTCCAAAAAGGCCCAAACTCTTCGTCTTTCGACATGTATTTGGTTAAATCGAAAAACGATTTTGACAAAGCCATCATACTGTTTTCTAACAAAGTTTTAAAGAATTTTGAATTTTTATAAAGTTGTTCTACTTTATAAAACTCACCTTTATCATCATATTTTTTTAAAGCAGAACCAACCCCATAAAACCCGGGAACGTTTTGTTTTAACTGGCTCCACGATCCTACAAAAGGAATGGCTCTTAAATCTGAAAAGACAAGCTTATCAGAACTTCCTCTTTTTGAAGGACGACTTCCAATATTGGTTTTAGCATAATATTTTAAAGTACTCATTCTTTCTAAATATGGAATGAACATAGGATGGCTTTTAAAATCTTTATACTTTTGGTAGCTTGTTTCTGCTAAATCGGACATAACAATTCTATCTTCTTTAGACATTTCTAGTTTGTCTTTCCCAATTCTATTAAACATACCAGAACTAATTAACTGCTCTAGATTATATTGAGATGAATCTAATGTTCCGAAATTAGAACTAATGGTTTGCCCTTGAATCGTAAGTTGTACTTCTTTATCTTCAATATGTTGGTCCTAACGATGCGTAAAATTGATGTGTTTTTCCACCACCACTTGCCGGTGGTCCACCACGGCCATCAAAAAATATGGCTGTGATATCGTATTTTCTAGACATTTCGGTAAGCAATTCTTTAGCTTTGTAAATACCCCAGTTTGCCATTAAATAACCACCATCTTTTGTGCCATCAGAAAAACCAAGCATGATAGTTTGTTTATTGCCACGAATTTTTAAATGCGCCATGTATGCTGGGTTTGTATATAACTGTTCCATAACAGTAGGAGCATTTTCTAAATCGGTAATTGTTTCAAAAAGAGGCACCACATCTACAGGTAAATGGTCGTTAAACGCAACCATTTTAAGCATTGCAAAAAGCTGCATAACGTTCAGGGCAGTCTGGTTGTTACTAATAATGTATCGATTTGCACCATTTTCGCCATTAGATTCTTGAATGACTTTTATAGCTTCAATGGTTTTTAAAGTATTGTAAACCATTTCATCTTCAAATGATTCTATATCGATATCAGCGCTGCTTACTTCAGACAAAATTTTAATTTGTTCCACTTCAGATAAATCGTGATAGTTCTTTGGAAAAGAAGGATTGCCTTTACTAATTAAATAATCTATAACCGTGGTAAATACAGTATGATGAATTCTACTATCTTGTCTAATATCTAAAGTGGCAAAATAGTAACCAAATAAATGAATTCTGTTTATTAAGTTATTAATTTCTGAAACATATAAGGATTGAAATTCTTCAACTATTAGGTTTCTAATGCTTAATAATTCAGTTAAAAGTTCTTTCGCAGAAATTGCGTCAGGTAAATTTAAATTAATGCTATAATTATATAATATGGTTTCTAAACGAATAATTCGATCTTCAACACCTCTAAATGTAAGTTTACGTCTTAGGTTTTTAAGATCGGTATGGTATTTTTTTAATATAGCCTGTTTAAGTTTCCCTGCTACTTTTAAAGTTGTATCTGGTTTTACAAATGGGTTGCCATCACGGTCACCACCAGGCCAAAAACCAATATTTATTATTTCGTTATGTTTTTTTGTATCGTCATAAATATTCTGTTGGATGTAATTATAAATTTCTCCAAATGACTGATAAAACACATTTTCTAAATACCATATTAAACTTTTAGCTTCATCGTAAGGTGTCGGTTTTTCATGTTTAAAAAACGGCGTTTTTCCTAATTGAGCAAAAAGATTGCTAATTCCTGAGAGGTTATTTGTTTTTATAGCTTCGGTTAAATCAGTAATAATTCCAAGTACCGAGCCAGGATAAAATTGAGTTGGATGTGCTGTTAATACGATTCGCACTTTAAACTCCTCAAGATAATTTTGTAATTCTTCTAAATTATTATTAGATACTGCAGATTCTTTAAGGTTTCTTAAAGTACCAATACCTTCCATATTGTTTACAATAGGGAAAGCTGCATCTTCAACGGCATCAAACAATACAACTTGTCTTTCTATATATTGAATAAACCTGAAAAGAAGATTTATTTGACTTTCTTTTGTACGTCGCGCTTGATATTTTTTAAAAAAAAGATCAACAATGGTTGTTGGGTCCTCACCATTTGCAAACCCTTTTTGGCAGGTTTCATGAAATAAAGGAAGTAGTACCCCTGTTTTTGTTACGGAATCAAAAGGTAATGTCATAAATATACTGTTGTATATTTGATATTTTGATAAAACATGTTGATTAAATCGTGCTATTTTTGGTGCTACAGACATAAAATGATTCTATTGAAAATTAACCATAAAAGTAATGAAGCTATGATTAATGAATGCAGACTACCTTAAGTTTTATTAATTTTTGTCAATTTTCTAATTCAAATTGTGAATAATTAAATAAAACAACTGTTAAAGCCGAAACTTTACAATAATAAAGGACTGCTAGTCCCTCAGAACACTTATAAAAATTGATATTTTCTTACGTTATAGTATGATAAATGTCATATTTGGTATAATCAATAAGGAATACCTTTGCCTCTTTTATTCTATTAAAACAGAAAGTTAAATGTTCTTGTCTAATGCGAACTAATTGTAAATCAATTAATAACAGATAAGCGCATGGTTTTTAAATTAATTAAATATTAGTAGCAGATGAAAAACGCACACACATTTCATATTCCAGTAATGGGAATTGGATTTACAATAGACTCCCCTTTAAAAGTAGCACAGTACGGTATAGATTCAGTAATTTCTTTAGTAGATGATATTTTATTAGAGAAATTAAGAAAAATGTACAGTGAAAAATTTGAAATTCCTTACACTGAAATAACAGATAAAATTGAAGATTTTAGAGCCAAGAGAATTACCTCATACTTAAATATGATGAGTGATTTGGTTGATAAAAAATTTGAAGCTTTAAAACATAGCACACATGAAAAAAGCGAGGAGTTAAAAGCATATATAAATATGCTTCCTTCTGGGTCTTTAATTAAGGAAGAATTTAACAAGCTCACGGAAAAGGGAATTAATTTCTCTGAAATTAAAAACTGGGCGCTACAAAATTTATCTAAGGGTAGTATAGATGTTAATATAATGACTAAGGTCGATAAAGACAACTATATTAAAAACGAGCAACTACCAGTTGAATATAACGATGCACATGCTGCTTTAAGAGGTTTTGCTAATAGTAAATTGAAATCTTCTGTAATACTTTCAGCGGGAATGAATCCGAGATTGTATGCTTATATGAGTCAGTTCGATGATTTTTATCCTTCAGAATCTGGAGCATTCGCAAAGAAAATTATTTTAAAAGTAAGCGATTACAGATCGGCATTAATTCAAGGTAAATTTTTAGCTAAAAAAGGATTGTGGGTATCAGAATATAGAATTGAATCTGGACTTAATTGTGGAGGTCATGCATTTGCTACCGATGGGAATTTGCTAGGACCTGTTTTAGCAGAATTTAAAGAAAAAAGAGAAGAGTTAAGAAGCAGCATTGAAGCAATGGTAAATCAGGAATTGCAAAATCAAGGACGCTGTATCTCAAATAAACCATTAGAAATAAGAATTTCTGCTCAAGGTGGTGTTGGTACGCACGAAGAACATGAATTTTTACTTAACCAATACGAGTTAGACTCTATAGGCTGGGGAACTCCTTTTTTATTAGTTCCGGAAGCTACTACGGTTGATGAAAAAACTCTGAATAAATTGGTACTGGCGAAAGAAGAAGATTTGTATTTAAGCGATATTTCACCATTAGGCGTTCCATTCAATAATCTTAAAGACAACACTAAAGATTTAGAAAAGGAGAGGAACATCAATAAAGGAAGACCAGGAAGCTCATGCCCAAAAAAGTTTGTCGCTTTAAATAAAGAATTTAAAGAAACAGGCATTTGTACGGCTTCACGAGAATATCAGCATTTAAAAATTAAAGAATTAGACATTCAAAACTTGCCGTTAGAAACATATCAAATAGCATTTAATAAAATCACCGAAAAATCTTGCACCTGTGTTGGGTTAGGTACTTCAGCTTTATTAGCCTATAATTTAGATACTAAAACTGAAGGTGAAGGCGTTTCAATTTGCCCAGGGCCTAATATGGCGTACTATTCTAAAATCATGAGTTTAAAGAATATGACCGATCATATTTATGGCAGAGACAATATGATTTCAAGAACAGACCGTCCAAATTTATTCATTAAAGAACTCACAATTTATATAGATTATTTAAAAAATAAATTGGAAGAAGTTAAAACGATCATGACTGCCAAAGAAGAAAAATACCTGTTAACATTTACAAATAACTTAAATGAAGGTATTTCTTATTACAAATCGTTGTTTAGTGAGTTAAAAAATACATTTCAGGAAATAAAGGAAGAGGTTTTAAATGAGTTAGATAAAGGTGAAAAAACTTTGAGTTTAATAAATCTGGAAATTCAGAATTTAGCTATTCAAAACATAAAACCTAAGGTTGCGTCTTAAGAATTGTTATTCGTAAACTTTTAAATTCAACCGAATAATTAGACTTTTATTTATAAAGAATTTAAAGATTTGAGAATAATATAAAATGTCTTTTGGTGAAGCTCATTTTTTAAGGGAATCTCAGTTCATTAAAATTTTAATTAAGATATTTGTAAAAAGTAAAGCCTTGGCATAACTATTGGTTTTACTAAATTAAAATAAATAGTTTTAATTAAAATGGATTTAGTAAAAGAAATAAAACGCCTTAAAAAGGAAAAAAACGCTGTTATACTCGCGCATTATTATCAAGTTCCAGAAATTCAGGATATTGCTGATTATGTGGGTGATAGTTTGCAATTATCTCAAAAAGCTGCCGAAACGGATGCTGACATTATTGTATTTGCGGGCGTTCATTTTATGGCAGAAACCGCCAAAATTTTAAATCCTACAAAAACGGTAGTACTGCCCGATTTAAAAGCGGGATGTTCATTGGCAGATTCTTGTCCACCAGAGGCTTTCGAAAAATTTACAAAAGCACATCCAGATCATGTTGTTATTACTTATGTGAATTGTTCGGCTGAAATTAAAGCATTAACTGATATTGTTTGTACGTCTTCCAACGCTTTAAAAATTGTTAATTCTGTTCCAAAAGACACGCCTATTATATTCGCGCCCGATAAGAATTTAGGTAAATATATCATCAGTCAAACAGGTAGGGACATGTTACTTTGGGATGGTAGTTGTATTGTACATGAAGCTTTTTCTATTGATAAACTCATTGCTTTACACAAAAAATATCCAGATTATAAAATCATCGCTCACCCAGAATCTGAAACGCATATTTTAGATACAGCGGCTTATATTGGTTCTACCTCGGGGATGATAAATTTTGTAAAAGAACATCCTAAAGAAAAATTTATTGTTGCTACCGAGGCTGGAATTTTACATAAAATGCAACAGGAAATGCCCAATACAGAATTGGTTCCTGCACCTGCAAAAGAAGATAACACCTGTGCTTGTAGCGAATGCCATTTTATGAAAATGAATACACTTCAAAAATTATATGATTGTTTATTAAACGAATCTCCTCAAATTGAAGTGCCGGAACACATTAGAAAACGTGCGTTAATTCCAATTGAACGCATGTTAGAATTATCAAAATAACATGATTGAAACAAATTATTTAGTTATAGGTTCGGGGGTTGCGGGTTTAACATTTGCGGTTAAAATTGCAGAAAAATTCCCGAATAGAAACGTTATTATTGTAACTAAAGCCAATGAAGACGAATCGAATACCAAATATGCGCAAGGCGGTGTTGCAGTTGTTTTAAATAAAGAAAAGGATTCTTTTAATAAACATATTGAAGATACCCTAATTGCAGGTGACGGCTTATGCGATAAGGCGGTGGTCGAAATGGTTATTAAAGAAGGCCCAGACCGACTTGAAGAACTCATGCTATGGGGAGCTAATTTTGACCTTGATGACAGCGGAGAATTCGATTTAGGAAAAGAAGGGGGGCATTCAGAGTATCGTGTAGTACATCATAAAGACATTACCGGTTTTGAGGTTGAACGTGCTTTATTAAAACGCGCACATCAATTATCAAATATTAGTATTTTACCGCATCATTTTGCGATTGATTTAGTTACAAATCACCATATAATAAATAACAACCAGGAAGAAATATCATGTTACGGGGCCTATATTTTCAATCAAAAAACAGGTTCAATTTTCACCATAAAAGCGAATAGTACGCTTTTAGCTTCTGGAGGTATTGGTTGTGTTTATGGTCATACCACGAATCCAATAATCGCGACAGGGCGATGGTATTGCTATGGCATACAGAGCCAAAGCCGAGATTAAAGATATGGAGTTTGTGCAGTTTCACCCAACGGCATTATATGAAGCTAAAGGGGAATCATCTTTTTTAATTTCTGAAGCTGTTAGAGGTTTTGGAGCCTATCTTAGGAATAAAAAAGGGTATCGATTTATGCCCGATTATGATGAACGAGCAGAATTAGCTTCCAGAGATATTGTATCTCAAAGTATTGATAGCGAATTAAAAAAATCTGGAGATTCGCATGTTTTTTTAGATTGCACCCATTTAGATATGGAAGCTTTTAAAAATCATTTTCCAAATATTTATCAAAAGTGTTTAGAGCATCATATTAAAATTGAAACCGACTGGATTCCAGTGGTTCCAGCTTCACATTATTTATGTGGTGGCATAAGTGTTGATAAAACTGGAAAAACAACCATTGAAAACTTATTTGCTTGTGGAGAGTGTTCTAGAACTGGTTTACATGGTGCTAATAGATTAGCTTCAAATTCGTTATTAGAAGCATTGGTATATGCTCACAATATTTTCAAATACCATAGTGTACATGAATATAAAGCTGCAGATGTTATTATTCCGGATTGGAATGATGAAGGAACTGTCATTGAAAGAGAGCATATTTTAATACAGCATAATCTTAAACAATTGCAAGCATTAATGCGTGATTATGTTGGTATAGTTAGAAGTAATAAGCGTTTAAAACGCGCCACTAAGCATTTAGATTTAATTTATAGTGAAGTAGAAGATTTGTACAAAGAATCTAAAATAACATCGTCACTTTGTGAATTGCGAAATATGGCAAACGTAGCGCATTTAATTGTTACGCAATCTTTAGAAAGAACCGAAAACAAAGGTGGCTATTACAATATTGATAATGTAAAAAAATAAACGAGGCTTCTTTAACAAAGAAGCCTCGTTTTAAACATTTTATAGGTCAAGTATCTATTTTCCTAGCATAAGTAGTTCATTACAAACCACTTCTGTAATGTAGCGTTTGTTTCCTTCTTTATCATCATAACTTCGTGATGTTAATTTGCCTTCAATAGCAACTTCTTTTCCTTTAGTTACATATTTTTCAATTATTTGAGCCGTTTTTCCCCAGGCTACAACATTGTGCCATTGTGTGTCTGTAATTTTTTCACCTTTTGCATTCGTGTAGCTTTCGTTAGTGGCGATTGCAAATTTTGCTAAAGTTTTTCCTGATTCAAGATTGATGATTTCTGGATCGTTTCCTAAGTTACCAATCAACTGTACTTTGTTTCTAAGTGTGTTCATAATTTTAAATTTTTATCGTTAAACAGTTAATACTATCGAGTTCTTATGTTTCGACACTGCAAAGATGTAACAGCATCCAAATGTTATTCGGTAAATAAATGTTTAAATTCGTTTGTAAATGTTTGTAGTCGTTTGTAAACGAATAATAAATTTTATTATATTTGTTTTAAATACAAGCATATATGGCAAAAGAATGTTTAGAATGTGGTGATAAAATTGTTGGAAGAATTGATAAAAAGTTCTGTAGCGATGGCTGTAGAAATGCTTATAATAACAATGTAAATAAGGACAGTAAAAAT
Source organism: uncultured Flavobacteriaceae bacterium (assembly GCA_963698455.1). GTDB lineage: Bacteria > Bacteroidota > Bacteroidia > Flavobacteriales > Flavobacteriaceae > Mariniflexile. The sequence goes on from CAVOQU010000001.1 coordinate 35,405, forward strand.
TTAATACGAAACACTAATAACAGGCTTCGGAAAAATTATAGAATTTTAGAAGAACTTAATCCGGAACAAAAAACAAAAACTTCCAGAGGAAAACTTATCGAACTTGGATTCGATTTTAATTATTTTACAAGCACATATACTACCAAAGCTGGCACTATATATTATTTTGTTTACAATCAAGGATATTTGCCGTTAGAAGGCGATTATTATGCTTTAGTAAAGCGAGATAGTTAATTATTTCCAGTTATGACCTTTCATAGCCAAAGCTGCTTTTAATACATCTTTTTGGCTAATTTGACCAACTAATTTTCCGTTTTCAACGATTGGGAAACGTCTGTGTTTAGATTCTAAAAATTTATTTGCAGCATCAAAAATATTCATATTACCATCAATAGTTTCAACATCCTTTCCCATACATTTCTCGACTGTGTTATTCTCCATAGGCAAATTGTGATATCTGCTTTCACTTATTTGTTTAATACAATCACCTTCTGATATAATGCCAATTAATTCAAACTTATCATTTACTACAGGACCACCAGAAATTTTATACTTTATTAAAGAATCAATAACTTTTTCTATTTCCTCATCAGCTTTAAAAGTTATCAGTTTTGTTGTCATATAATCACTAACCTTAAGAGGCACATCCGTAGTGGTCCTTTTCTGATTTTTTCTAGAGGCTAAAAAGCTTTTAATTCCCATAATAATAAATTTTAGTAATTCTAATGTACTTCTTTTTTTTATGTTTTCCTAATAATGGATTTTTTTGAAGATTAAAATATTAATTTTTTATAGATTTAGCATTTTAAAACAAATGTCAATCACAAATTGAGCATGTTATAATTTTGTATTGATTGAAATTAGTGCAATTGCTCACGAGATCTGATAATTAAAAACAATAAATAATAACGATGAAAAAATTAGTAATATTAGGATTTTTGATAAGTAGTGTTGTGGTAAACGCCCAAAGTAATACAGATTTGCTTAATCATTTTGAAACCTATTATAAACATATGCAAGAACAAGGTGATGTTCAAGGTATTATAAATGCATTAACACATTTAAATGTTATAGCACCGTCAGAAGCAAGAAAAGACACTTTGGCTTATATTTATATGAGTGAAGGCAAATATGTACAGGCACTTAATACCATCGGTATAGATAGAATATTAGACGACTCTGATATTGCTGTACAGGTAAAAGCAGTATCGTTAAAGGCTGTGAAACAACCCGATTTATCTATTGGACATTTTGAAGAAATGTTTAAAAGATCTCCAAATACTTTAATAGCATATGAATTAGCTGAACTTTATTTGCAAACTCAGAAACTGGCTGAAGCTGATAAGTATATTAATTATGGCTTAGTTAATTCTAAAGAAGATCAGAAAAAAGCGTATTACGAAACACAAAACCCGTACGAGGTATCTTTAAAATCTGCGTTCATGTACCTAAATGCACTTAATATGTACAATAAGGACAAAAAGGCAAATATTGATGCGGCCGTAGATATTTTAGACGCTGCTTTAAAAACATCACCAAATTTTAATTTAATTCAAATTACCAAAAATGAGTTGTTAAGACAAAAGCAAGCATTACAAGCTCAAACCACGCAACCTAAAAAATAGTAAGATTATAAATCCATTATAGACGAATATTATGAAAACAAACCGATTCAATTTAAAATTAATGCTAATAGCGATTATATTTGTTTATGGTGTGCCTATGTTTTCACAATCGGAAGAGGACGCTGTGGTAGTTCAGGTAGTTGATTCAACAATAACAAAAGAAGAAAAGAGATTAAAGTTTGGATGCGGATTTGGATTGAACTTTGTAGGAGGAACTAATATAAGTTTGTCGCCTAATTTAATGTACGCTGTTAGTGATAAAGTTGCTTTCGGAGGGGGACTTCAAGGAAGTTACTCAGCCATTAAAAATTTACAAAACACTACGACGTTCGGGGCTAATGTTTTGATGCTATATAGTCCTGTTCAGAAAATTTCAACCCTATTGGAATTTGCTCAGCTAAGGGTATCAACTAAAACAGAATCAGTGACACCAAAAACCACCAATAATTATTGGGATTCTGCATTATTTGCAGGTCTCGGATTTAATATAACCAATAAAATATCTATTGGGGCAAAATATAATTTCCTGTATAAAGAAGACGAAAGCGTTTACACGAGTGCTGTAATTCCCTTTGTAAATATTACATTTTAAAAAAGTTACAAATTAAAAAGAGGGATGAATTTAAAAATTCATCCCTCTTTTTGTTTGCTCTATTTTCTTATTAAGGCTTTTCTATTATAATGTTATCACCTTCTAATTTTTTATTCATTTGCAAATTTAAATTAGAAAAAGCTATTAAAAACTCTTTTGTAAGTTCCAAAAGTTCTGGTTTATTGGTTGTTGATAATTTTGATAAACTTTCGAGTTTATAAATTTTAGTTTCAAGTACGGTTATTCTCGATAATATAGACTCAGTCTTAACTTCTAAAGGTATTGTTTGTTTTAAATTTTTTAATAAATCTTGAATGGTTTTATTATCGTCTTTAAAAAAAGTTAAATTACCTTTTTTTACCTTGTTAACAACGTCTTGTATTTTATTATATTCTACCCAAGTTAAAATTACATTTTCGGTTCTATCGTCTAAAATATAATCAGTATATTTTAGTTTCGCAATGTCTTTTTCTTTAATTAGCAAACTATCGTCTATTTTAACTACAGTTAATTCACTGTTTTCTTGTTTTTTATTACAAGAGAAAAATAGTACAAGTACTAAAACACTTAAAAATTTAATCTTCATAGGCATCACGTGTAATACTAAGTGCAAAGATATAGGTTTAGATTGTTTTTTAATGACTGACTAAACAATCAAATTAATAATATTTCAATTTTAAAATATCATATTATCAACAAAATCTTATTATTTTTGAAAAATCTTTACAAATGTAGTTTCAAATGAAGTCTAAAATATTAATAATTGGCGCATGTGGGCAAATAGGTTCAGAATTAACATTCAAACTTAGGGAGTTATATGGGCACGATAATGTTATAGCCAGCGATATAAGTTATAGTAATTTAGATATCGTTAATTCCGGTCTTTTTGAGATTGTTGATGCTCAAAATTATGCCAGTGTTAAAGTATGTGTCGAAAAATATAATATAGACACCATTTATTTAATGGCCGCCATGTTGAGTGCTACAGGCGAAAAATTTCCAATGAAAGCATGGGATTTAAACATGGAATCGTTATTTCATGTGTTAAATTTGGCACGTGCAAAATTTGTAAAAAAAATATTTTGGCCATCAAGCATCGCGGTTTTTGGGACCACAACGCCTAAGGAATTTACCCCACAATATACGGTCATGGAACCATCAACAGTTTATGGTATTACCAAACAAGTTGGCGAGCGCTGGTGCGAATACTACCATAATAAATATGGCGTCGATGTGCGTAGTTTGCGTTACCCGGGCATTATTAGCTGGAAAACCTTACCAGGAGGAGGGACAACCGATTATGCTGTAGAAATTTATCATAAAGCAATAACCGATGGGCATTATAATTGTTTTTTAGCTGAAAACACAGAACTCCCCATGATGTTTATGGACGATGCTATAAAAGCAACCGTAGATATTATGAAGGCTGGTAAAGACGCCGTTAAAATTAGATCCTCTTATAACTTATCGGCAATAAGTTTTACGCCTAAACAAGTGGCAGAATCAATTAAAATGCACATCCCGGATTTTAAAATTGATTATAACCCAGATTACCGACAAGAAATTGCTGATAGCTGGCCGAAAAACATTAACGATTCGTACGCAAGACAAGATTGGAAATGGAAGCACAAATTTAATCTGGACGATATAACAAAAGAGATGCTTTTCCAGTTAGATAAAAAATATAACCCATCGTTAAAATAATCTAATTAATTGTATATTTGGTTACCCCTAAAATCTAAATTATTATGTTAGAAAGTTTTTGGTTTAATGTACAATACGGCATCAACCACGTGCTAGATATAAAGGCCTACGACCACCTTTTATTCCTTATAGTTTTAACCGTTCCGTATTTGTTTAAAGACTGGAAACGCGTTTTTTTGCTCGTTACTATGTTTACGCTAGGCCACACATTATCGCTTATTTTAGCGGTGTATAATATCGTTAGTGTTAAAGCCGAAATGGTAGAATTTTTAATACCAATAACCATATTAATTGTAGCCCTTTTTAATGTGTTTACTTCTGGTAAAGGCGCCCAAAAAGAAAAAGTAGGTATATTGTTTTTATCCACGTTATTTTTTGGTTTAATACACGGGCTTGGTTTTGCGCGCGAGTTTAAAATGCTATTAGGAGACAGCGATAATAAGTTCGTATTACTGTTCGAGTTTGCTTTAGGTATCGAAATTGCGCAAATCATCATCGTATTTTTGGTTTTGTTTTTAGGTTATTTATCACAAACCATATTTAGGTTTAACAAGCGCGATTGGATTATGGTAATTTCTGCCATCGTTGTGGGGTTGGTAATACCTATGATATTAAACAGCGATTTCTTAACGATTTAAAATAATATTTGTGCGTTACCCAAGGGTCGGGCTATCCGTTACAAGTCCTCGTTCGTGCCTCACTGTGGGCTTTTCACTGCTATCCCTAACGCAAAGGGCGATTCTAACAATTTTCTATTGAAAAGGCATCAATTAAGTTTTACTTTTTCAATAAATAAATCATAATGTCCCTTAGCGCTTCTAGAATAGGCATAAGTGGATTTAAAATAGGAAGATACGCAATAAAGAGAGCCGTCTACCGCTTGTATAATTTTATGTGGGTAGCCAATAGTTGGAATTGTGCTTATTGCTCCTGTATTAATATTGTAGATTAATAGAGCTCTGGTCATTTCCTCGTCTGGCAATTCACTTAAAGATTTATAAATATTGTTTGATGTGCCGTAAATAAATTGTCCGTCCTTACTAAATGAAATGGGATAAAAGTCGTCGGCAAATGTTTTTACTAACAAAAAGGAATCCGAACTGTATAATTTTTTGTTGGTTGTATCGAGTAAAAAACCTGCTAGTTTCGATTGAATCATGTTTACATTAAATCGAAAATTAATAATTTGTTTGTTAGCAAATGCACCATTGGCATCAATAGTAAATAAGATGCTTTTTTCGATGTCAGGATGTCCTAAAAGCACTTTATTATCAGCAATTTCAAAAATTACGGGAGGATAAGGCGTATGATAATCATAATGAGGCTGTTCATTCAATTTTTCAAAACTCGTCTGGGTTCTATTTAAAGCATAAAGACCAAAATTATTAGTTGTTAGCCATAATTTATTTTCAAGTTCAATGGGCTGGCTAAAGTAATCAGTTGCGTGAGAAGCCAGATCCCAATTTAAGTTTCCAAATTCAACAAAAGTTTTAGCGTTGAATAATTTAATAGAGCTGGCACTAAATTCCCAAAATTCTAAGCCAAAACTACTTTCAACTAAAGTTAGGAAGAGGTTTTCATTGTAAGAATGTAAAAAGTTATTTAAATCTATCGATCCATGTTTAGGAGATGCACAACAATGTTGTCCACTTCCGGTAAAATAAAGGAAACTATCGTTGGAATCTAAATTAAATTGATGAATCCGCCTCATTTCCAGAACCATTGGGCTTTTGTATTCTAAAATTTTAGGATTATTGCTAGTTTCAGAGCTTTTTAAAGCTCCAATGTTTATTTGCCTAACACCTATAACAGGGTTAATCATAAAAGGAATATCTAATTCAACCGTGGTTTGCGCTATATCATTAATTGTAGCTAAAACTCTTTCCTGAAAATATTCACTTCCGCTTATTACTTCGTTAGACAAATAATTTTTGACATAAACCTCGTAATGGGAAAAATCATTTAATAATTCACTCTTATTCCATTCAACCTGCATTTTGTTGTTACCCAGTATTTTACATATTACATTGGGTATGGGTTGTGGTAATTTACTAGTTATTTCAAGATTATACTGTATCTCTTTAATATTCCCCGGGCCAGTTGGGTAATATCCCAAAGTTAAGGTCGATTTAAAAGTGCGAGCAATAAAAAATGTTTCGGAATAGTTAGGGTCGTAAGTATTATTAGGTGATATATTAAACCCTTTAAGTAAAAAATAATTAGCATTCTTTAACCAAGTGCCCGAGTGTTTTATAGGTTTACAAGTATCATCATACCAAGTTTGTTCAAAAGTATTATTCTCGAAAAATTGAATAAAATAGGCACATCCTTTATTATAAGGGTTAATAAATTTTGTATTGTCTGTATTTATAAAAGTTTCTGATTTAAGCTCCCATATTTTATCGAAAAACCCATCTATATCAATATTATTTATCTTGCTTGATTCAGAATCTTCCTTAGAACACGAAAAAACCACTAAAAAAATAAGCAATATAAAAGCAATACTTTTATAGCTTTTAATAGAATTTATCAAAGCCTTATGTGGCATCATTTTTTTTATTTAGAACTTAAGTCGTTGTAAAATATAATCTAAAGTAATAATTAATTGTGTAAAACCTTTAAGCAGAACGAGTTAATTTAATAATGGAATTGTACTAATACATATTGCGTATTTGTATGTTTTATAAGACGGCTAACTTTACAAGCTTTAAACAAAACTTTAATAATTCTGAATGTAAACACAGTTTCTAATTAATATTGAACATACAAATAATAAAATTTTCTTAAAACTTTAACGAAGTTGCGTTGTATTTAAAATACCAACCAAGTATATTCGTTATATTGTTTTGCGTTAGGGATAATAGTGAAAATCCTTTTGCTTTTGCAAAAGATTGCAGCGAATAGCCCGACCCGAATTGTTTTAAATTTTCTTTATTGAAACTTAAAATTTTAAATGAGGGTAACGCCCAAATTATAAATAAAATTAATGCCAGAAAAAAAACAGCTTAAATACGATAAAGCTTATTTAAGAATTGCCACCGAATGGGGAAAATTATCTTATTGTAAACGTCGACAAGTTGGGGCGTTAATAGTAAAAGAGCGAATGATTATTTCTGACGGCTACAATGGAACACCGTCGGGGTTTGAAAATTTTTGTGAAGATGATGACGGATATACCAAATGGTACGTTTTACATGCCGAGGCGAATGCCATTTTAAAAGTAGCATCGTCCACCCAATCTTGTAAAGGCGCAACCCTTTATATAACGATGTCGCCATGTAAAGAATGTAGTAAATTAATCCATCAGGCTGGTATTATTAAAGTGGTTTATAATGAAGCTTACAAAGACGATTCTGGATTAAAATTCCTGGAAAAAGCAGGGATAGAACTAAAACTAATTGAAGATTTAACAGCATAATGCCATATAAAAGAAAATATTTGCCCTTGTTTTTAGGTGTGGCCATAGCCGCAGGCATCTTTATTGGTGGAAAACTAAATTTTAGTGATTCGTCTGATAAATTGTTTTCTAAAAACAGCAAAAAAGACAAGCTAAACAGACTTATTGATTATATAGATTACGATTATGTAGATAATGTAAATACAGACAGTATTGTAGATGTAACGGTAAACGGTATTTTAGAAAATCTAGACCCACACTCGGTATATATTCCCAAGGAAGAAATGCAGAGTGTTAACGAAAACATGAAGGGTGATTTTGTGGGTATTGGTGTTAGTTTTTATACGTATCGAGATTCTATCACCGTAATTAGGGCGTTAGCAGGTGGTCCGAGCGATAAGGCTGGTATTAAAGGTGGAGACAGAATTATTATGGCCGATGGCGATACACTTTTCGGTAATAAATTAAATGATGGCGAATTAATTAAAAAACTAAAAGGACCATTAAACAGTAAAGTAAATTTAAAAGTATTTAGAAGGGGCGAACCAAAACTTTTAAATTTTAGTGTTAAGCGATCTCATATTCCAATAAAAAGTGTTGATGCTGTTTATATGCTTACCAATAAATTAGGCTATATAAAAGTAAATCGATTTGCTGAAAGCACTTATAAAGAATTTAAAACAGGATTAGATAAACTTTTAGCTTTAGGAGCTACAGAGATAGCTTTAGATTTACGTGATAATCCTGGTGGTTTTTTGGGTATTGCAGAACAAATTGTTGACGAGTTTTTAGAAGACAATAAACTTATTTTGTTTACAAAAAACAGACGAGGTAATATTGAAAAAAACTATGCTACGAGTAAGGGTGAATTTGAAAGTGGAAATGTTTATGTGCTTATTAACGAAAACTCAGCTTCGGCCAGCGAGATTGTTGCAGGAGCATTACAAGATAATGATAGAGGTACTATAGTTGGGCGTCGGTCTTATGGAAAAGGACTCGTACAACGCGAAATGGATTTAGGCGACGGTAGTGCTGTTCGTTTAACAGTTTCCAGATATTATACACCGACAGGTCGTTCTATTCAGCGTCCTTACAAAAACGGCAACAAGGATTATTACGATGAATATTTTGAAAGAATGGAAAGTGGCGAATTATTAGACCCCGATAAAATTAAAGTTGCCGATTCACTAAAGTATAAAACACCCAAAGGAAAAATTGTTTATGGCGGAGGCGGCATAATCCCCGATGTATTTGTGCCTATTGATAATGGCATGCAGAATGAAACACTTAGCTTATTGCAGCGTCGTGGATTTATTGGTTATTTTGTTTTTGAAGAATTAGAAAAAGACAGAAAAATATATAATGGGATTACGAGACAGGATTTTATAGATAATTTTGAGGTAAGCGAAGCTATGGTCTATGCATTTCAGGAGTATTTAAATATAAGACCCGAATCTAATATAACTTTTGTAGCATATCACGAAGAAGTGAAACAATATATTAAAGCTACATTGGCAGACCAACTTTATGGTACTGGTTCTTTTGAAGAAGTGTATAATAAACACGATATTATGATCGAGGAGGTTGTAAAGTTGAGCATGAAAAAGAAATAGGGCTCAGTCTCAGATTTCAGAAATCACGGTGAATTTATGTTTTTATTCTTGCGGTTTTAAGTTTGAATTTTATTCCACCTTATCATGCACTTTCACATGTTTACCGCTATTCCAAAGTGTTAAAATATCGGTGGCCACTTGAGCACCACTTCCGGAAGCAATCGCAAACTGACTGCGCCAACCAGCAAGCGTACCTGCAACATATAAGTTTGGTTCAATTAAATGGTCGTTGTTTTTTAACCAGATGCGATCTTTTTCAAGATCTGTTCTTGGATGAGGTGCTATATATTTTTCCAGACCTTTTATAGTCATTAAATTGGTGTAGCCCACCGCAATTACAATAATTCGTGCTTGATATATGTTTTTATTGGTTTTAATATTGAAAATCTCTTCAGATTTCGAAAGTTCAAGTGCTTTTTCATTTTCAATTTGAACAACGTGCGGGTATAAAGTTTTTAATTGCGTTTTACCTTCACTTAAAATAGATTCACCCGTAGTTCCGGGTGCTAAGCCAAGTACATTATTAAATAAAGCTGTTTGTAAATGAGATGTTTTTTGGTGAACAACAATACCAATATGTTTATCTGCGGCAAACTCTTTTCCCTTTGCCGAACCTAGCACAAGGGCGCATTGCAAACCTGCGGCACCGCCTCCAATAATTAATGCATCAAACATTAACGACGTCCTTTTGTTTTTTGTTCAATACGCTTAGAAATTCTTAAAATAAACATCATAAGTATCGCACAAAGTGATGCTAAAATAGTAATTAAAGCGACCAAACTTTCTCCTTGAAAAGGAGCTTCTAGATTTACTTTAGTGCAATTAAAAATAGCTAAACCTAAGGCAATAACACTAATTATTATAGTTGTAATTTTCATATGATGAGTCTATTTTATTAATTAAAATAAGGCTTTAATATTTTGAGCAAAAAGTTTAACTGCAATTGCTAATAGCACAACTCCAAACACTTTACGTATTATATCGATACCATTTTTACCAATTGCACGTTCAATTTTGGCCGATGTTTTAAGTACAATATAAATAACAATGACATTTAATATAACGGCAACTATAATGTTTTCGGTTCTAAATTCAGCTCTTAACGACAGTAAAGTGGTTAAACTTCCAGGTCCTGCAATTAATGGAAATGCCAATGGGAATACAGACGCCGACATCGCGGTATGTTCTTCTTGTTTGTAAAGTGTAATACCTAAAATCATTTCTAAGGCAATAAAAAATAAAATAAACGACCCAGCAACCGCAAATGAATTGACATCAATACCAATAAGGTTTAAAATACTTTTACCCAAAAAAAGGAATGCAATTAATATTACTCCCGAAATTATAGATGCCTTTTCACTCTGAATATGCCCAACTTTTTTGCGTAAATCAATAACAATTGGAATATTACCAACAATATCAATTACTGCAAACAGTACCATAAAGGCGGTAATTATTTCTTTAAAATTAAGTTGCATTCGCGAGCTTTTTAAAATTTGTGCAAAAGTAACAGATTAAAACGAATATCTATATTATATAAAGCCAAAGTTAGTTATTTTTGCTCCCTACTATTAATTAGGGTATATGTTTCAATTAGGAAAAACCATTGTTTCAGAAGATATAATAGAAAAAGATTTTATGTGCAATCTCTCTGCATGTAAAGGTGCTTGTTGTATTGATGGTGATGCAGGTGCCCCATTGGAACCCGAAGAAGCTAAAATATTAGAAAGCTATTTATCCTAAAGTAAAACCATTTTTACGAAAAGAAGGTATTGCAGCTATTGAAGCTCAAGGTGTTTATATAACAACTGAAGATGGTGAATCTTGAAACACCTTTAATTAATGGTGCCGATTGCGCCTATGTTATTTTCGATAAAAAAAAGGTGGCATTATGTGCCATTGAAGAAGCTTATAATCAAGGTGAAGTTACCTGGAAGAAACCAGTGTCTTGTCATTTATACCCAGTAAGAGTTCAAGATTACAGTGAATTTTCGGCAGTGAATTATCATAAATGGGAAATATGTGATGATGCCTGTACACTTGGGTAAAGAATTACAAATACCAGTTTACAAATTTGTAAAAGAAGCTCTAATTAGAAAATTTGGAGAGGACTGGTACAACGAATTGGAAAAGGTTGCTAACAAGTTGTAATAACTTAACAAAACCGTTTAAAACACCTTTAAAATAAGGGGTTTAAAATTCGAAATCTATATTTTTTCTGTAAACTTTTTAAATTTTTGAAAACACTAAATAATTGATATTCATTTATTTAGTGTTTTTAATTTGTAAACTTCTATTGCTAGCTGTTTTTTCTAATTGTTAAAAACTTCTTCACAATGTTTATAACTATACCTTTCATTTTTAACATCATTTTTCAATCTTTGTTGTTCCCGAATCGACAAAATTTTTCGTCTAACATTTAATAAAAACTAAAAACACTAATGTCTCAAGCTATTGAACCCATTTTACAAGAAAACAAAAATCGTTTTGTTATTTTTCCAATCCAACATCATGATATTTGGGAATGGTATAAAAAATCGGAGGCTAGTTTTTGGACTGCAGAAGAAATTGATTTACATCAAGATCTTACAGACTGGAAAAATAAATTAAACGATGACGAACGTTATTTTATAAAACACATTTTAGCATTTTTTGCTGCCAGTGATGGTATTGTAAATGAAAACTTAGCTGAAAACTTTGTAAGTGAAGTACAATATAGTGAAGCGAAATTCTTTTACGGATTTCAAATTATGATGGAAAACATTCATAGTGAAACCTATTCGCTTTTAATAGATACTTACGTTAAGGACGAAAAAGAAAAAGACTTATTATTTAATGCTTTAGAAAATTTTCCAGCTATTAAGAAAAAAGCAGATTGGGCTTTAAAATGGATTGATTCTCCAAGTTTTGCAGAGCGTTTAATTGCATTTGCAGCAGTTGAAGGTATTTTCTTTTCAGGGGCTTTTTGCTCTATTTTCTGGTTAAAGAAAAGAGGTTTAATGCCTGGTTTAACATTTTCTAACGAGTTAATTTCTAGAGATGAAGGTGTGCATTGTGACTTTGCAGTACACTTACACAATAAGCATTTAGTAAATAAAGTGCCAAAAGACCGTATTAGAGAAATATTAATTGATGCTTTAGATATTGAACGAGAATTTATAACAGAATCATTACCAGCAAGTTTAATAGGTATGAATGCCAAATTAATGTCGCAATATTTAGAGTTTGTTACCGATAGATTATTGTTCGAGTTAGGATGTGATAAAGAATATAATACAGCAAATCCATTCGATTTTATGGATATGATTTCACTACAAGGAAAAACTAATTTCTTCGAGAAAAGGGTGTCTGAATATCAAAAAGCAGGTGTTCTTAATAAAGAAGAAGAAAAAGACAAATTTACTTTTGATGCCGATTTCTGATAGAACTTAAATCAGTCAAAAGAGAACTTTTTTAAGTCATAAGAAATATTTTTCTCATTTACTTTCACTGGGCTAGTTTCAGTAAAAGTGAGAATTTGAATAAATTTAAAAACCAACCAACCCGTCTAAATATTAATCTAATTAGCAGTTAGAATTAATGTTTAGAATAAATAATTAACCATTTTTCTGAAGGTGTATCAGAAAATTTAAAAAACTTATAAAAATTATGTATGTAGTAAAAAGAGACGGAAGAAAAGAACAAATCATGTTCGACAAAATCACAGCAAGAGTGCGAAAACTTTGTTATGGTTTAAACGAATTGGTAGATCCATTAAAAGTAACCATGCGTGTTATTGAAGGGTTGTATGATGGTGTAACCACAAGTGAACTTGATAATCTTGCTGCAGAAATTGCTGCAACAATGACTACTGCACATCCAGATTATGCACGTTTAGCAGCACGTATTTCAGTTTCTAACTTACATAAAAACACCAAGAAAACATTTAGTGAGGTTATGCACGACTTTTACACTTATGTAAATCCAAGAACAGGTAAAGACGCACCACTTTTAGCTGATGACGTGTACCAAGTCATTATGGATAATAAAGATCTATTAGATTCTACTATTATTTATAATCGTGATTTTGGTTATGATTATTTTGGATTTAAAACCCTAGAGCGTTCTTACTTATTAAAACTTAATGGAGAAATAGCAGAACGTCCACAACACATGCTTATGCGTGTTTCAGTAGGGATTCATTTAAATGATTTAGAATCGGTTATTGAGACCTACGAGTTAATGTCTAAAAAATATTTTACACACGCTACACCAACATTATTTAATGCAGGTACACCAAAACCACAAATGTCGTCTTGTTTTTTATTAACGATGAAAGATGATAGTATTGATGGTATTTACGATACTTTAAAACAAACTGCTAAAATTTCTCAATCTGCAGGAGGTATTGGTTTAGCTATACATAATATTCGTGCGACAGGAAGTTATATTGCTGGTACAAACGGAACAAGTAATGGTATTGTGCCTATGCTACAAGTATTTAACGATACAGCACGTTATGTAGATCAAGGAGGCGGAAAACGTAAAGGAAGTTTTGCTATTTATATTGAAACTTGGCATGCTGATATTTTTGACTTCCTAGATTTAAAGAAAAATCATGGTAAAGAAGAAATGCGTGCACGTGATTTATTTTATGCCATGTGGATTTCAGATTTATTCATGAAACGTGTGGAGGAAGATGGACCATGGACATTAATGTGTCCTAACGAATGTCCAGGAATGGATGAAGTACATAGTGATGCTTTTGAAGCGTTGTATTTACAATATGAAGCTGAAGGAAAAGGTCGTAAAACGATTAAAGCACGTGAACTTTGGGAAAAAATATTAGAATCTCAAATTGAAACAGGAACACCTTATATGTTGTATAAAGATGCGGCAAACCGTAAATCGAATCAACAAAATTTAGGAACTATTCGTTCTTCTAATTTATGTACAGAAATTATGGAGTACACGTCTCCAGATGAAGTTGCTGTATGTAATTTAGCATCCATCGCATTACCAATGTTTGTTAAAAATGGCGAATTCGATCATAAAGAATTATTCCGTATTACAAAACGTGTAACTAAAAACTTAAATCGCGTTATAGATAGAAATTACTATCCGGTACCAGAGGCAGAAAACTCAAATATGCGTCACCGTCCAATCGGTCTTGGGGTGCAAGGATTAGCAGATACGTTTATTCAATTACGTATGCCTTTTACAAGTGATGAAGCAAAACAACTTAATCAGGATATATTTGAAACACTTTATTTTGCTGCTGTAACAGCAAGTATGGAAGAGGCAAAAGCAGATGGTCCTTATCAAACATTTAAAGGATCTCCAATAAGTAAAGGGGAGTTTCAACACAATTTATGGGGCTTGAAAAATGACGAATTAAGCGGTATGTGGGATTGGGATAAATTACGTAAGCAAGTTATGAAACATGGTGTTCGAAATTCATTGTTAGTAGCACCAATGCCAACGGCTTCAACATCTCAAATTCTTGGAAATAACGAATGTTTTGAACCATATACTTCTAACATTTATACACGTCGTGTATTATCTGGAGAGTTTATTGTAGTAAACAAACATTTATTGGAAGATTTAGTGGAGTTAGGCTTATGGAACGATGGATTAAAGCAAGAGATTATGCGAGCAAACGGTTCGGTGCAAGGAGTTGATATTATCCCTCAAGATATCAAGGACTTGTACAAAACCGTTTGGGAGCTAAGTATGAAAGATATTATTGATATGTCTCGTCAACGCGGATACTTTATTGATCAATCACAGTCATTAAATTTATTTTTAGAAGGTGCTACGATGGCTAAATTAACTTCTATGCACTTTTATGCATGGAAAAGTGGTTTAAAAACTGGTATGTATTATTTACGTACTAAGAGTGCTGTAGATGCTATTAAATTTACATTAGCTACAACGAAACAGGAAGATTCAATACCAGAAGATGTCGTAGCTGTAAACCAAGATGCTGAACAAGAACAGAAAAAGCACATTAGCAGAAAAGAATGCCGCTAAATTTGCAAAACAACAACAACCTATAGAAGTTGAGCCTATGAGTGCAGAAGAAATGAAAGCACTTATAGCACAATCTAAAGAAGGTCAAGGAGATGATTGCCTAATGTGTGGATCATAAAATATTAATGGGGGTTCCCCCGAAAGGGGGAGCCCCCAAATTTAAAGGAAAAAGCACCTCGATAGAGGTGCTTTTTTTATTATTATACCAAGTTTAATTTTACTCGCTTTATTTATTTCATTAAGTTTTCATTTTGAGTTTGTACAAACTTTGTATTATATTAACCGTTAATTCCGAAAGTCGCTAAAAACACTAACAGATGGTTAGAAGAATCTTTTTTATTGCATTTTTAATTGTTTTAGCCTTTTTATTATACCTCAATCCAAACTTTAAAACCATCATAGCAGGAGTTGCTATTTTGCTTTTTGGGATAATCATGTTAGAAGAAGGGTTTAGGGTATTTTCAAAAGGACCTCTTCAAAATATTTTAAAAAAAGCAACCGACAAACTTTATAAAAGTATTTCGGTTGGTGCCTTTGTCACCGCATTAATACAGTCGAGTTCACTGGTTTCTGTAATAACAATATCCTTTATTAGTGCGGGTTTAATAGATTTAGCAAGCGGAATGGGTCTTATATTCGGCGCTAATATAGGAACAACAGCCACAGCTTGGTTGGTAGCCGGTTTTGGTCTTAAAATACAAATAGCTGCTCTGGCATTGCCAATGTTGGTGTTCGGTATTGTTTTTTCATTTCAAAATAAAATAGAATTAAAAGCTTTTGGAAATGTTTTAGCGGGCCTAGGTTTCTTCTTTTTAGGGATTCATTATATGAAAGAAGGGTTTGATGTTTTTGAACAATACATAGACCTAACAGAATATGCTATTCCAGGATTTTTTGGTGTGATTGTTTATACTGGAATAGGGATTGCTATTACAGCAGTTTTACAGTCAAGTAGTGCAACATTGGCATTAATATTAACAGCATTGTCTGTGGGACAAATTGAATATGAAAACGCATTAGCTTTATCCATTGGGGCCAATGTAGGTAGCACTATTACGGCCATTATAGGTTCTTTAAGTTCAAATATTGCAGGAAAAAGATTAGCAGGCGCCCATTTTATATTTAATGTTGTTACCGCAATTTTTGCCTTAATTTTTATTTATCCGCTAGCTAATTTGGTTAATCTATTAGCTGAAATTGTAAACATAGCAAAATCCGATTTCACCTTGAAATTGGCCATGTTTCATACCATTTTTAATGTTTTAGGAGTGATTTTAATGATTCCTTTTATCAAGAAACTAGAACGGGTTTTATTAAAATTATTTAAGGAACGAACTGATAAAGATATTGATGAACCTAAATATTTGAATGAATCGGTATTAGAATTTCCGAGCGCAGTCATTTCTTCTTTAATTAAAGAGTCAAAATATCTTTTCACAAATGCAATTTTCGAAATTGTCTCACATGCATTAAATATTCATCGCGAAGATATCATTTCAGAGAAAAAAATTAAGACTATAGTTAAAAAAGCCAAAACAGATTTTAATATTAATGTAGATGACATTTATTATAAAAAAGTAAAAACCATTTATGGAGAAATTATTAGATATGCTACAACGGCAGAAAGCAAATTAAAACTTCGTAAAAAGCAACAAAAAACAATTTCAGATATTAAAGTGGCCAATCGAAAAATGATTGAAATTATAAAAGATGTCAAAGAATTAAACAGAAACATTAACGCGACTTTAAACCATTCAAATAAGAATATGCAAAAGGAATACGATGGCTTTAGAAAAAAGTTAACCATGGTATTGCGAACCATTTATTTGTTTAGAACCGAAGATGAAAGCTTGAAATATGCGGCGATACTTTCACAATTAAAAAAAGACGCGAAAGATAATGTTAGACGAAGTAATAAATCAATTGATAAATTAATACGAAAAGATTTAATAACGGCAGAAATGGCTTCATCATTATTCAATGATTTTACAAACGTAAATCAAATCACGAAAAAACTGATTGAAGTAGCCGAATTACTCTATAGTAATAAAGATGTTTTATTGGAGGAAAAAAACAATATAAACGGTGATAAGTAAAAAGAAAAAAACCGTTTTTAAAATGCCTGCTTTAAGGTGAAGCGGCTGTTTTTAATTAGCCACTTCACTTTCAAACATTATATCGTTTTATTTATACTGACACAAATAGGACGTTTGAACAGAAACTTTAACTAAAAACTTTTTATTCGCTTCTATCTCATAAGCTTCACCTGCCTTGTATGTAACCCAACTGGTAGTATCTGGTAATTTTACAGTCATTTCACCTTCTATGACACGCATGGTTTCGTGTTTGGAAGTTCCAAATTCATAGTCACCAGGATTCATAACACCTAAGGTAGAATTTCCCTGCAGCAGTTGTGTAGCCTATAGATTTAACGTTTCCATCAAAATATTCGTTTACTGAAATCATTTTAAATTGTTTAAATTTTACGCAAAAGTATATAAATTATATAAACCACAAAGCCAACTTAGTTAAGTTGGCTTTGTGGTTTATAATCAAAAGAATCATTATTCTTTAGATTCCGAAGATTCCGAAGATTCCGAAGAATCTGAATTATCTGAAGGAGCATCTGTTTTAGGCTCTACCGATTTAGTTGCTTTTACTGTTTTTGGAGCAACTTGGACGGGTATAGCAGGTGCTACCGAACTATCGTGCGCTTTATGATATTCTTCTAAAAGATTCATTGTTGCATTTAATAAATCTTTTGTCTCTAATAATAAACTAAAATATAAAGTTGTGTTTTTAGGACTCGATTCTTCCGTGCGAGTACGCTCAACTTGTTTTTGAATTTTAGCGGTTACTAAACCTAAAATCTCTTGTTTTCTTCCTAAAATAATACCAATTTGTTCAAAAGATCGAGAATCAAAAGCATTTTTAGTATTATTAAAGAAGGTTTCAAATCGTTCATCAACCTCTTTCAATTCTTTAATTTGGTTGAATTTTAATTTTTTATGATTGTTATGAACGTGCTTATAACTTACCTTAGTTATATATTCTAATGATTGAATCATATCTTGAAGATACCCCAATACATGAATGTAAAAATTACTTGCACCAAGACTCGATTCATCTAAATTTTTAATAAAATAGAAGATGTTATCTCGTAATTCATCAATTTCATCAGATAACTTAACAATTTGTTTTTTATTCTTTTTTAATAGTGCTAAATCTTGTTTTGCCAGACCATTTATGGCAGTTGTGTAAATTTTATTACCACGTTTAACAACGCTGGCAATGTTATTTGCACTTTCATGAATAACACCTTGAATAGAGCTGCTTTCAGCTTTTGTTAAACTATCTTCAGCCTTAACTTCTTTAGTTTTTTTATTAAATGCAATCGAGCTTTTAATTATTAAAGCAAAAGCGGTTACCAATAAAATCGGGAACATGATAGTCACGTTCAGATTTAATAAGTAAGCTACTAACGCGGCAGCAAAAAAGGCACTTATAGCTGTGAAAAACCAGCCGCCAATGACATTTAAAACCCCTGCAACTCTATATACCGCACTTTCTGCACCCCAAGCTCTATCTGCTAACGATGTACCCATAGCAACCATAAAAGTTACATAAGTTGTTGATAGTGGTAATTTCATAGAAGTAGCAACTGAAATTAAAGCAGCAGCAACCATTAAATTAACAGCTGCTCTCACCATATCGAAAGCAGGTAATTCATAGGTTTTATCTTTATTTAAAGCAATAACAGGCTTTTCGAATTGCTTATCAATTTTCTCTTGCCAAGAATTTGGTAATACATATGATGACATTTGAGATGATAACATGGCGAATCTAACAAAACCACGAGATAAAAAGTTTGGTTGAAAACGTTCTTTAGTATCACCTTGACTAGCCAAATCTATTTCGGTTTTCATTACATTTTTTGCCTTAGCAGAGAACCAAAGTGTTACAACCATTACAAGACCAGCAATAAATAACAATAAAGTAGGTGTTGATGCTTTTGCTCCTAAGCTTTCCATTGAAAACTCGTTAGCAGCTAACCCTAAGGTATTAACTGCAGGATTCATAAAATCTAAATACGATTGATATGCCCCAATTGAAGGCCCAATAAAGTTTACAAGGTCGTTACCAGCAAATGCTAATGCCAATGAAAAGGTTCCTATTAAAATAATAAGCTTGTATATATTTGTTTTTGTAAATTGTACTAAAGCATAAGAGATTAAGAACCATATTACAAAACTTATCATTAAAATATTTAATGCATTATGTTTTAAATAATCTTTAATGGTTTCTCCACCTGTAAAATCGTAAGATTCTTTAGCAAAGCTAGTTCCACCAATACCTTTCATGAAAATGAAATACACAATTGATGTTATGGCAATACCACCAAATAAAGCACCAACCCATTTAGCTTTCTTCTCAAAATCATAGGAAAGCAAAAGTCTAGAAATCCATTGTACAAATGCTCCTAGTGAAAACGATAAGGCAACAGAGAGTAAAATACTTGATACTATTTCAGTCGCTTTAGACGTATTTATATAAGTGACAAGATCACCAAAGCTTCCGCCATCATGGCCTATTTTAATTAAAGCTATGGCAACAGATGCCCCTAATAATTCGAATACAATAGAAACTGTTGTAGACGTAGGCATACCCATAGTATTGAAAAAATCTAATAATAAAATATCGGTAATCATAACCGCCATGAAAATAATCATGATTTCACTAAACACAAATTCTCCAGGATTGAAAATACCATTTCTAGCGACTTCCATCATACCACTTGAAAATAGAGCTCCAATACCAATACCAAAACTGGCAACAATCATAATGGTTCTAAATGAAATAGCCTTAGAGCCAATGGCCGAATTTAAGAAGTTTACTGCATCATTACTTACTCCAACTACCAAATCAGCGATTGCTAAAATGGCAAGAGCAATAATCATATATAAGTATATGTTTTCCATAATTATTAATTAGTTGAAATTAACGGAGCAAAAGTACTTAAATAATATTTTTTAATCTTAAAAAATTGTTATCAAAAAAAAAGGAAGCCAAATTGACTTCCTTTTTTTTAAAATATGCTGATTTTTATTTTTTTCTTGAATGTTTTAACACTTCAGCATCGATATAAAAAATAATTTCTTCTGCTATATTTTTAATATGGTCGCCGACACGTTCAAATTTTTTCACAACCGAAAATAAAAGTAAAGCTTCAGCTATTGTACTATTATCTTTTTTTATTTCTTTTTCTATAGCGAAAAATGATTGCACATTTATTTCGTCTAAAATTTTATCCTTTTTGAATACTTTTCTAGCCGATTTCGCATTTTTGTTTTCATAAGCATCACTTATATCGTCAAACATTACTAAAATGGTGTCAAACATTTTTTCAAAATCAACGGCAGTAAATAAGCTGGCTGGAATTTTTCTATCAACATTAACAACATATTTAGAAATACCATATGCATGATCTGCAATACGTTCTAAATCATAATTTATTTTACGCACCGCCATTACAAACCTTAAGTCTATAGCAACCGGATTATAAAGTGCTATGAATTTTTCGCAATCTTTTTCAATTTTAAGATCTAAAGCATTCACTCGGTTTTCAATATTCATTACCTCTTCTGCTAAATCACTGTCGTGATTTACAAAAGCTTCTTTTGCTTTTTTAAGTTGAGATATGCACAAATGAAGCATATCAATTCCTGCTTGATTTATTACTTCTCTTTGGTATGTAGCATTAGCCATAATTATTATTTTTTATCCGAAACGACCGGTAATGTAATTTTCGGTTTGTTGTTTTTCAGGGTTTGTAAATATTTTTTTCGTCTTATCGTATTCAATAAGCTCGCCAAGGTAGAAAAATGCTGTATAATCGCTTATTCTACTAGCTTGTTGCATATTGTGAGTCACAATAACAATGGTATATTTTTCTTTTAATTCAAAAATCAACTCTTCTATTTTTGAAGTAGAAATTGGATCGAGTGCCGAAGTTGGTTCATCCATAAGAATTATGGAAGGTTCTACCGCTAAAGTTCTAGCTATACAAAGGCGTTGTTGTTGACCACCGGAAAGTGCCAAGGCAGATTTTTTAAGGTTGTCTTTTACTTCTTCCCAAAGATCGGCTTGTCTTAATGCTTTTTCAACTCGATCTGCAATGAGTTTTTTATCAGTAATACCTTGAATTTTCAATCCGTAAGCCACATTTTCAAAAATAGATTTTGGAAAGGGATTAGGTTTTTGAAAAACCATTCCTATCTCCTTGCGCAATTCTTCTACATGAACTTTATCTTTATAGATGTTTCGACCGTTAACTTTTATTTTTCCTTCCATTTTAAAGCCATCAACATAATCGTTCATTCTGTTAAACAAACGAAGAAAGGTTGATTTTCCACAACCTGATGGTCCGATAAAAGCGGTAACGGTGTTGCGTTTTATAGTCATATCAATGCCTTTTATGGCCATAAAATCGCCATACCATACTTTGGCATCATTTACTTCTATTGTAGGTATTTTTTTTAATGATTTATCTACTATTTTATCCATTGGTAAATGTTCTTCAATTTTAGTTTCCATACTTATTGTAATTTGTTTTGCCATTTATTTCTAAAATAAACCGCAATACCGTTCATAACGAAGGTAATTACAAGTAATATTATAATGGCGCCTGCAGCTGCTATTGCAAAACCTTCTTGCGGGCGGGTGGTCCAAGTGAATATTTGCATTGGTAATACTGAAAATGTATCGAATAATGAATGTGGTACAAACGGCACATAAGCCATGGCACCTACAACAATTAAAGGGGCTGTTTCTCCAATTGCTCTCGATAAAGATAATATAATTCCAGTTAGAATTCCACCGAAAGAAGACGGTATAACTACTTTTTGAATAGTCTGCCATTTTGAAGCACCTAATGCAAAAGATGCTTCTTTAAGTGAAGGTGATACTGCTTTTATTGATTCTCTTGTAGCTACTATTATAATTGGTAATATTAATAATGACATTGTTAATGCTCCTGAAAGTATGCTGCCACCAAATCCAAAAAAGCGAACAAATATCCCTAAACCTAAAAGACCATAAATAATAGAAGGAACACCCGCTAAATTAGCAATGTTAATTTCTAGCAATCTTGAAAAGCGTGATTGTTTAGCATATTCTTCTAAATAAATACCAGCTCCAACCCCAATAGGAATGGCGAAAATTATGGTTAAAAGCATTAAATCTAATGTTCCTATAATTGCTGTATAAATTCCAGCCTTTGAGGCTTTTCTAGAGGGTAAACTCGTTAAAAAATCCCAATTTACTCTGGTATATCCTATTTTAATAATATTATATAATAGAATGGCTAAAACGATGATTCCTAATAAAGTAAAAAGGATTCCAAGCGTTTTAAATGCGGAATCAATTAGTTTATTTTTTTTTAGATTATTCATATTTTTCCTGATACTTTTTCTTTATCCAAAAACTAATACTGTTTAAAACAAACGTGAATAGAAACAATGTTAAACCAGCAGCAAATATTGTTTTGTATTCAATCGATCCTTGGGGTGCGTCTCCCATACTAACTTGAACAATATATGATGTAATTGTTTGTGTAGGAATCGTTGGGTCTAATGAAAATTGTGCTTGTTGACCTGCGGCAATGGCAACAATCATGGTTTCTCCAATAGCCCTTGAAATAGCTAAAATTACCGATACAATGATTCCCGAAGATGCTGCAGGAACCATTACCTTTATTGCTGTTTGAAATCGCGTTGAGCCCATTCCAAATGCGGCTTCTTTTAACGATTTTGGAACTGCATACAAAGCATCCTCACTTAAAGATGATATGAAAGGAATAATCATAATTCCCATTACAAGACCTGCAGACAATGAATTAAATGTTTCTAAATCTGGATAGATATTTTGCAAAAATGGGGTTACAATTGTTAACGCAAAAAACCCGTAAACAACTGTTGGAATTGCTGCTAAAATTTCAAGAAGTGGCTTTAAAGTTTTTCTAAAACTTTTAGGCGCATACATGTTTAAATAAATAGCAATAGTTAATCCAACAGGTAGCGCCACCGCAATGGCAATGGCCGATGTTAAAAAGGTTCCAGAAACTAAAGATAATATTCCAAAATGTTTTTCACTAAATAGCGGCGTCCATTTGGTGTCTGTAAAAAAGTCTATTATCGAAACACTTCCAAAGAATGAAATACTTTCATATAAAAGTATAACAACAATGCCTATAGTAGTAAGTATTGTAATGGAGGCGCATAAAAATAGAAAGACCTCAATTATTTTTTCTTTAATTTTCATATGCATGAATTGCCGATAAGAAATGTTCTTATCGGCAATTGATATTAATTTTTAATAACTATTACTTTGCGCTAACAGCTTTCTTAAATTTTTCTTTCTCTGCGTCGTATCCACTTGCTGGCATAGGTACATAACCAACTTCTTTACATAATTCGGGCGCGTTATCTAAGTAAAATTCTACGAATTTCTTAACCTCCGGTCTTTCGGCCGATTTATTGCTTACAAAGATGAATAACGAACGAGATAATGGGGCATACGAATTATTTGCAACCGTTTCAATACTTGGTAAAACAACACCATTTCCGTTATCTATACCTACTACGCCTAATTTATCTTTGTTTTCTTCGTAGTATGATAATCCGAAGTAACCTAATGCATTTATATCTTTTTCAATCCCTTGAACCGCTACGTTATAGTCAGATACCGCATTATAGTCTGTTCTGCTTGCTCCAGATTCACCCATAATAATTTCTGTAAAGAAATCGTAAGTACCATGAGATGTATTTGGACCGTATAAGTGAATTTCTTCGTTTGGCCATTCAGTTCTAATCTGGTTCCATTTAGTTATTTTGCTATTTGGTTCCCATAATTTTTTTAATTCTTCGGTGGTCATTGAAGTTGCCCAAGTGTTGTTTTTATTCACAACAACAGTTATACCGTCTAACGCTACAGTTAATTGAATATATTCAATACCATTTTCTTTACAAAGTTCAATTTCTTTGTCTTTAATGTCTCTAGATGCGTCACAAATATCAATAACACCTGCGCCAAATTTTTTAAATCCACCACCGGTTCCGCTTTCGCCAACAGTTACCTTAACTCTAGGTTGTTCAGCTAAAAATTCTTCGGCTACAGCTTCCGATACTGGGAAAACTGTTCCCGATCCGTCTATAGAAATAGATCCGGTTAATTCTGCAGATTCACCATCTTGATTGTTTGATTTTTTGTTTCCACATGCAATACTTAAAGTAGCAAGTGCGATAATGATTATACTTTTTTTCATGTTTTTATTTTTTAAAAGTGAATGTCAAATTGTAATCTGTACATCAATTCATTATTACCGTTTGTAACCTCTAAGTGGCTTATATCGGTTTGAACTTTTAGTTTATGACCAACCAAATATTTTGATAATCCTAAAGTATATTGACTTTCTGGGTTTGCACCAGTAATTGCGTTGTCTAATTCTATGTTTGTATAACGTGCAGAAACCTCCCAATTATTTTTAAATAAGTAACCAGTTTGTAGGTTTAAACCTTTACCAACTTGAACTTCTGCGCCAGTTAACGAGCCGTCAGAATTTTTAGCTATTGGGTCTTTAGCAGTTCTATCGGCATATTCGGCCATTACAGAAACCCCGTTATATTTAAACATCGCATCTATAAAAAAGGTGTTAATATTAGTCTCATAAAAACCAACATCATTTGTCATGTAAGAACCTTGATTAGCTCTTTCTCTTACGGCATTATTATTATGGTCGTATGCCACTGCTAACGATAATTTTGGAGTTTCTTCTCTTTTTAAATCACTTCCAGAATAATCACCTTCGCTTTCAAAATCACCAAAAGGGAACAGTTCAACACGTCCTGTATATTCATGACCACCTAAGTTTCCAGTAGTTACATTTCTTCCTTCACCTTGTGCTAACGAGAAAATTTCTTTTACAACAAAGGTCTCTGAAAGATTAAAACGATGTCTTAATTGAAAACCAATATCACGATCTATATTAAATCTGCTATTAAGCAATGAACGATCTACCATTTGTAAATTTCCTGATGAAATAACACGTTCTCTGTTTCCTGGAAGTTTTGTTTGTCCAACCCAAAGTTCGAAGTTTTTAGCAAAATGCCATTTTATAACTGCGTCCATTACGAGTCTAGGTGAATTACTAGTAAAAGCTGAGGTTCCAGATTGGTCTCTGTTAGATAAACCTAACTCCAATTTATATTCTAATTTCGGGCTAAATGCAAAACCGTCAAATTTTAATCGGGCTCTACGTACTAAAAAATTGGCTTCATTGCTTTGGCCATCTTCCCAAGTTGAAGTTCCTAAAAGTTGGAATCTTGCGGCAACTTTCATAGTCCAGCTACTGTCTTGTCCAACAAGGTTTAAAATGCCTTTTCCGAATTTACCTGTTTGAATATCCTGCGCATTCATTAAAAAAAACGTAAAAAAGGATAACGCAAATAATTTAAATTTCATAATGTGTTTATTAATTTTTGTCGCTGCAAAGAACTAACTCTAATGTTAACCAAATGTTAAGTAAGGATTAAGTTTAAAACAAAAAAAAGCTGCCTTGGCCAAAGGCAGCTCATTAGAAATCATGATAATGTAGTCGACAAAAACTAATAGATTATATGAAAAACTAATTGTTTTGTCTCAAGACAATGCGAATATCTATCTTTAAGTTAAGTTAATTGTAATGTAAATATTAAATAATTATTAATTCCAATGTTAAGTTTTTACTTATTAAAACGTAGTAAGTAATTGAATAACAATATGATATATTTTAGGTGTTAAGCCAGTGTTAAGCGAGTGTTGCTTAAATGTTACTAAATTTGTATATTTGATATATAATGTTAAATACCCCCATAATTATGAAGAAATTTATTTTGATTTTTGCCTTTTTAATTACTGTGGTTTCTTTTGCACAACAAAAGAGAGATTTAAAACTTAACAAAGACACTAATTTAATTGAAGTTGTTTATTATCATGACAATGGAGCTGTAAGTCAAACAGGAACTTATACTGCAGATGGTAAATTACAAGGTGAATGGTTAAGTTTTGATACAGCAGGCAAAAAAGTAGTTTCTGGAAATTATGATAATGGTAAAAAAGTCGGCAAATGGTTTTATTACACTAATGAAACCATAAAAGAGGTAGATTATAAAGATAATGTAATTGCTAGTCTAAAAGAGACTGAAGTTAAAAATGATATTAATTTTTAAGTTTAGTAATTTAGATTAGATTAAAAAGGGTTTCAATTTGTTAATTGAAACCCTTTTTTTTTGTTCGAACTTTTTGATTTTCGTATTTATGGGAATGACAATCATACCGAAAACGCTGAGGTGTAGCCTCAAGGAATTTGTTTCCATTAAAAACTCATACTATATCCTAAAGAAAACGCGGTCCCTGGTTGTCTTAATGAAAACGGCACTTTTTCGGCACCAAACGATTCATATAAACTTTGTCTTTTTTCGTCTAGAATATTATCAACCTTAAAGCTAATAGTTGAATTTTTTTCCTTGCCTAAAGTTTTTGACATATTTAAATTTAAACTATTAAAAGGCTGTACAAACACATCAGGATTTTGACCAAAACCCACTACTTCCAATGTTTTTCCTTGCACATTAAAAGAGATAGCTGTTTCTAACCCCATAGTTGGGTTTTCATAACTTAGTGCTGTGTTAATTAAAAATGGTGACTGCCCCTGTAAAGCTCTAGTATCTTTAATGGTTTCATTATCTCTGGCGAAAACTTGTCTAGATTCAAATTCTTGTCCTGGTCCTTTAGCCATTTCAATTTCAGACTCGATAATTGAAACATTTAAATTCATTTTTAAATTTTTGAGATTTTCAGAAATAAATCCAAAATGCTTTCTAGCTTCAAACTCTAAACCTAAAACTTTAGCAGATGGCGAATTTCTTGGTGTGAATTGGTTTGGAGCAATTACAGAATATGCTACCAGCTCGATAGGATCTACAAACTTTTTGTAAAAACTACTGATGGCAAACATTTGTGCATCATCACCAAAAATTTCCAATCTAAAATCGAAATTATCTATATAAGAAGGTTTTAAATCAATGTTTCCAAGGAAAATCGTTCCTGTTAATAAATCGGTGATTTGTACTAACGATTTTTCTTTAAAACTTGGTCTGGCAGTGGTTTTGGAATAGGACCCTCTGAAATTCAATTTTTCATTAAAAGCATAAATTAAATTTGCTGAAGGGAAAAAGTCCAATGCATCAAGAAGTTGCGTGTTGTTAAAAACTTCACTGCCACTATTGTTTTGACCTGTAAAATAGGAACCGAAATATTCAGTTCTCAAACCAAGTATGGTTCTTAATTTTTCACCAATTTTAAATTCATTAGAAATATAACCAGATATTGTATTTTGATTGGCATCAAATGAGTTAGCTGGTTCAAAATTACCTCGGATGTAAGAACCACTATTACTAGCTCTTGTCCAAATATTTTCGCTAGCTAAAATAGCATCAGGATCGCCATTAAATATAGTTGGACTTATATTTATGAAACCAACATCATAGGTGTAAATGGAATATTTTCTTTGTTTGTAGCTATATAAACCACCAAATTTTAAAGATGCTTTTTTATTAAATAAGTTGTATTTTTTTGTAAAATCCAATTTTCCAACAGCATTAACTTCTTCTAAATCTCTCCAAACACGAGAAGGAAAACCAGCATCAGAACTAATGGTGTAACCGCCAAAATCGTCTTCAATAAAGGTGGTTAATCTAACATCTTTGTCATAAACTCTTGATAATGATGGCGATAAATTCCATTCTGTAGTAAATGAAGCGTCTTTATTTGTGTGATAACCAGAAAGCAGCATGTTTGAGATAGCACGCTCGGTATATTCTAAGTTATCTTTTACTACATTAATAGCATTAGAAATTTCTGTTCTTTGATCAAATAAAGCCGCACGACTTTCACCATTTTGAATGTGTAGTAAATTCAATTTGTATTTAGATTTTTGAGTTTTAAAGGTTAACCCAGTTAAAAGAGATGCCAATACATTATTAGCGCCTAAATCACCTTGTTGGCGTCTGTCAAAACGCAGTTCATATTCGTCTCTATCTTCTGGTTTTTGGTAAATACCATTTTCAAAACCTTCATAAAAAGTAGTGGTATTTTTATAATCAAGTGAAGCAATAAAACCTAATTTATTATCGCCTACTTCAAATTGATTTCCGTAGCTAAAACCAAAACTAAAATCAGGACTGCTTGTACTTGTACTAGTAGCTAATTGTGGATTAAAAGCACGTGTAATTGGACCTAAAGAACTATTGTTTGAAGCTGCTGGATTAGGTATTTTTTGTGCTTTGTTAATAGGAAGTGCTCTAGTGCCATCATCAAAACCTAAAAAATCGGTATTGCTTCCTTTATAATTTACATAGTTATCTTTGAAGTGCATGCTCGGGTTATAACCACCAGAAACGGAAAATTGTATTTGTTTTTTTGAAGGGAAATCTTTGGTTATAATATCCACAACGCCCCCGGTAAAATCGGCAGGTAATTCAGCGGAAGCAGATTTTACAATAATAATATTTTCAAGAATGTTGGTTGGGAAAATATCCATCTGAATGGTATTTTTATCAGGGTCTAAACCTGGAATATCCATACCATTTAAAATAGATTTTGTATAACGATCTCCTAAACCACGAACAAATACATATTTACCTTCTTGAACCGAAACACCAGGAACACTTTTTATAGCAGATGCAATACTGCTAGCTCCCGATTTCTTGATACTTTCAATAGATAATCC
Organism: uncultured Flavobacteriaceae bacterium; assembly: GCA_963698455.1. Classification (GTDB taxonomy): domain Bacteria; phylum Bacteroidota; class Bacteroidia; order Flavobacteriales; family Flavobacteriaceae; genus Mariniflexile. The sequence goes on from CAVOQU010000001.1 coordinate 64,173, forward strand.
ATCCATAAGCGTAGCCGAATTCTTTTGTAAATTTAGTACAGATTCTTCGGTGTTTCGTCTAACAGATGTTGTAATAACAACTTCACTTAGCATTGCTGACGACGGATTTAATGTGATGTTTAAATCGGTTGTTTGTCCTTTTTTCACAACGACATCGGTTACTTGTTTTGTGTCGTAACCTATAAAAGAATAAATAATGGTATACGTATCAGGTTCAAGCTCTAAGGAATAGATTCCATCAAAGTCTGAAGTAGTTCCTTTTAGGGTACCTTTTACAAGTACATTGGCAAAAGCTAATACGTCATTAAATTCACTATCTATAATTTTACCAGCAATCTTGCTAGTTTGTGCCTGCATTAATTGTAAAGAAAATAAACAAACAATAATAAGAATTCCTTTGTTTAACATGTTTAAAATTAGTTTATAAGATATTTAAATGAATAAAATGCCCATCGCTTTTTTGCGAGTGGACATTTTATTTAATATGATGTTTTTTTGATTAAAATGCATTTACAGATTTAGCATACGTCCAGCTAAAAATTGAGGTATTAGCACCTACTGTTGCCGCACTTGCAGCTGTAATAGCCGTAGCATTGTTAGTAAATTTGGTTTCATCGCCAGTGTTAGCACCAGTTATTAAGCTTGATACGGTTGTTACACCAGCTGGTAATACAATTTCCCAGTTTGAAAATGTGATTCTATCAGCAGCTAATTCTGCAACAGAATCAGCACCATTTACTTTAACTACAGAATCAGCACCAAAGCCATAAGCTAGAATATTATCCATATTAGCAATTAAGCCGTCTCTTAAATCGGCATATTTGCTTGCTGTTCCAGCACCTTTTAAGGTTACGTTTTTTATAGTATATCCAGCCTCCGTAGCTGCAGAACCAGCAGGACCATCTAATTCTAAAGCAGAATCAGAATCAGCACCCATAATGACTAAGGCATTGTCTAAAGTTCCAGACCAAGCTTCATCGGCATCAATAGCATCATCACCTTGAGCATAAGTAACTACATTCGTAACATTTACGGTACCTCCAAACCATTCGATAGCATCGTCTTGATTGGCAACTACTTCAATGTGATCTATCGTAGTACCAGACCCAACACCACCAAGGGTTAAACCGTTAATTTCGTTATCACTTCCAATAGTAATACCACCATGTCTGATAGAGATGTATTTTAACACACCAGAATTATCATTTGCAATAGTTCCGCCGTATTGTCCGAAAGAATCAGTTGCAGGAATTCCTTCAATTTGTTTTGTTTCCAAATCACCACTCACAGAAATAGGTGCTTTTCCTAAAACAATAATACCACCCCATAAACCAACATTGGCAATGGTTAAATTAGAACCTTTTTTTTGACCGACAGTAATATCGTCTAATACAGAAGTGAAAATAATAGGATTATCAGCAGTACCTTCTGCCATTAATTTACCCCCTTGATCTACCACTAAAGCAGAAGCTAATGAGCCTTGACCTTCAGCACCTTTAATAATAGTTCCTGGGTTGATTGTAAGAGTAACACCTTCGTTTACAACTACTTTTCCAGATAAAACATATATGTTATCCGCTGTCCAAGTTTCATTGGTAGTAATTACACCAGCTTTTGTAATAGTTGTTCCACCATCACCATCACCATCAACAATAATAGCAGGATCACTAGAACAGCTTGTTGCAAGTCCTAAAGAAAAAAGAGATATTAATAAATAATTTAATTTTTTCATCGTTTTTGAATTTAAATGTTTTCGTTTTTATTTGATTTTAAATTTCCACAAAGAAACTGCTAGTATGTAAAGTTGAAGTTATGTGAAGGTTAAACATATTTCAAAAAACAGTTACTTTAATGTTATGGGAAAAGATGTTTTTGCAGCTATTAGAAACATTAAATTAACATTGATTTTTTTTATGAACGGTTTCCTGCTTAAAATCAAGCATGTAAATTCAGCTTGCATTAAAAACAAAAAATCTATCCTTTTTGAGATAGAAATATTTTAAAAGAAACTATTTGGGTGTAATTAATGAAAATCTAAATATCTGTATTAGATTGTCGAAGACCTCATTTCAGAAACATTTCGACAAGCTCAATGAAACAATTAGTACAAAATTGACTTTTTAGAATAATTATACCCAACGGTTTAAATGAAGGAAATTTTATAAAAACGAATGCTGTATTAATTTAAAACAGCAGTCGATTTATCATCTTTTTGAGCAACAGCAGTAAGTAAAGCTAAATCACCTAACGAAATAGTGCTTGCAGCCAAAAATAATTTTACTTCTACAGGCTGTAATGCATCTACATGTACCTTAATTTCTTGGGTTTCGTAACCAGCAAAACTACAAACCAAGGTGTAATCGCCATCTGCTAAATTTTCAATAACAAATAAACCAGTTAAATCGGTATTTAAATCAATAGAAGTTCCTTTTACCGAAACATTAGCCATTACTAACGGACTATTTTCTAGTTCGTTGTCCATAATTTTTCCAATTACCATTCCGGTATTTTGAGAAAAACATAAGCTTGTAAATGCAAATATAAATGAGGTAACTAGGTGTTTCATATGTGTTGTTGTAATGATACTGCAAAGTAAAAGCATACTTTAAAAACCTATGTTACCTAAACATTAAACAACAGCTATTAAAATGTTACGGTAATGTTACCAAATTTTCGATTTTAGTTTTGTTGAATTTAATTATCTTGCCAGCACTTAAATTTTTACAATGAACTGGGAACAATTACTATCCTTAAAACGCGCTGGCGACACCAATAAACGAATTAGAAAAGAACAGGACGAAACCCGTTTGGGTTTTGAAGTCGATTATGACCGTGTGATATTTTCATCCGAATTTAGAAGTCTACAAGATAAAACCCAAGTCATCCCTTTATCGGAAACCGATTTTGTGCACACCCGCTTAACCCACAGTTTAGAAGTAAGCGTTGTGGGGCGTTCGTTAGGACGATTGGTAGGAAAAAAACTCTTAGAAAAACACCCACATTTACAAAACACACATGGCTATCAAGCCAACGATTTTGGCGCGATAGTAGCCGCCGCAGCATTGGCGCACGATATTGGAAATCCACCTTTCGGACATTCCGGTGAAAAAGCCATTGGCGAATTTTTTAAAACAGGCGCAGGTAGTCAATATAAAACCCAATTAACCCCCAAAGAATATCAAGATTTATGCGATTTTGAAGGCAATGCCAACGGATTTAAAATATTAACCGAAAGCAGAGCAGGACGCGATGGCGGACTCCGTTTAAGCTACGCTACCCTGGGCGCTTTTACCAAATACCCCAAAGAGTCCTTACCAAAAAAACCAACAAAACACATAGCCGACAAAAAATATGGTTTTTTCCAATCTGAAAAAGAAGCCTTTTTAGATGTCGCTACCGAGTTGGGTTTAGTAAAACGAAGCAACACCGATGTTAGTTTTTCACGCCACCCGCTAACCTTTCTAGTAGAAGCAGCCGACGATATATGCTACACCATCATCGATTTTGAAGACGGTATCAATCTGGGGCTTGTCCAAGAAGAATTCGCCCTCGAATATCTTTCAAAAATAATACGCGACACCATCAAACCCGAAAATTATTACGCACTTTCCACCAAACAAGACCGCATTGGGTATTTACGCGCCCTGGCCATCGGGAGCCTCATTAACGAAGCCGTCGATATTTTCATGACCCACGAAGACGCTATTTTAAAAGGCACCTTCGATTGTGCCCTGTTAGACAAAAGTAAGTACGAAGCCCAAATAAAAGACATCATAAAAATTAGCGTTGAAAACATCTATCAATCCACCGAAGTTATCGATAAAGAAATCGCGGGTTACGGCGTTATAAACACCCTGTTAAGCACCTACACCCATGCCGTAAACAACAGTTTCAATGGCACCGCATCCAATTACGACGCCCTCATTTTAAAAGGCCTGCCCAAAACCATAAAGGCGCACGACACCAGTTTGTATAACCGTTTATCAAGCGTGTGTTACCACGTATCGTTGCTGTCCGATAGCAAAGCCATATTAGAATACAAAAAAATAAAAGGGATTAATTTTTAGTGCGTCATTGCGAGTAAAACGAAGCAATCTCTAACTTTAAAAAACGAGTTTAAATTTATAATAAGGGCGTTACCCACAAGGGGTCGGGCTTTCGGCAGTCGCGCTCTGCGAGGCGCTCCAACAATGCCTCAATCCCTAACGCGTGCTCAGTAATACTTTGAAGTTTTGGCTTTTGAAATGTATCTTCGTCCTAGCCTAAAACCCAAATCTTTTAGCGTCATTGCGAAGAAAATTTCTAATTTTCTGTGGCAATCTCTTAATCCAAAGAGATTACTTCGTCGTGCCTCCTTGTAATGACGTCTATTTACTATAGCAAAAAGGCCTAAATACCTAACGCACCTATCCGCTAAGTTCCGTTTTTATATTAAGGATTTGTAGACCATAAAGCAGCACTTTTTAACATCGCCCTTCTTGGTAATTTTAATCCAGCAACAATTAATTCGGCAAAATCTTCGGGTTGTAAAACATGGTCCTCCGTACCTTCTTTCGCAATTCCTAAATCAATCGACATATCAGACACAATGGTGCTTGGTGTTAAGGTGCAAACCCTAATATTGTTTTTACGAACCTCTTTCATGAGCGATTCCGACATACCAATAACAGCAAATTTTGAAGCTGAATACGCTGAAGTCATCGCATTTCCGCTCAATCCAGCGGTAGAAGCCACATTAATAATGTCCCCTTCATTTTGATTTATCAAGTACGGCAACACCTCTTTAGTTACATAATACATCCCCATCACATTGGTTTGAATAATCTGGCTCCATTGGCTCACTTCCATGTCATTAAACGACCCAAAAGCGGCAATACCAGCGTTGTTAACCAAAATATCAATAGACCCCAAACTTTTTATAATGCTGTTAATGCCTGTTTTAACGGCTTCGTAATTACCAACATCAAAAACAGCATAGGTAGCCATAACTCCAAAAGCCTCCAATTCAGAAACAGTTTGCTTCAAAACCGCTTCGTTTCTACCTGTTATAGCAACATCAATACCTTCTTTTGCAAATGCTATAGCAGTTGCTTTTCCTAGTCCGCGACCACCACCAGTAATTATGGCTTTTTTATTTTTTAAATGATTCATATTCGTTTTTATTGAAATTATTAGAAATGAGTATGACTTCGTTTAAACGAAACACACTCCGAAGTAAACAAATTTATGGGTTTTTTGCGATAAGCCGAAAGGATTTAGATATTCTTAATCATGAGTACGACGTATGAAATTTTATTTTAAAAGTTTTTTTGTCTTTAATATCATCCTATGCCACCTTGAGCATTAGTGAAATGCAAAATATTTTTTGTTTTGAAGCTAGTGAGCGATGCTTATCGAAAGGTTTTTAAAAGTTCGATTTTCTATTAGGTCTCGACTGCGCTCGACCTGACAAACCAAATGTAAGTTCTAACCAAGTGCATTATTTCAAAGTTTTAAAAAGGTTAAGAATAACGACAGATATTCGAACGGCATTAATCCCTAACGCAAAACTCGGTAATACTTTGATAGTTTCGGTTTTGAAATTTATCTTAAGCGCCACCAAAAATACTAAATCTTGTTCCGTCATTGCGAAGAAAATTTCTAATTTTCAGTGGCAATCTCATAATCCAAAGAGATTACTTCGTCATGCTTCCTCGTAATAACGTTTATATAAAATGCAATTTCATGCCTTCATGAGTAGCAATAAAACCCAAATCTTCGTAAAATTTAATAGCTCTCGGTCTTTTTTTGTCCGAAGTTAATTGTAATACATGTGCATAGCGTTCTTTGGCTCTGTTTATAGCCCATTCAAACATAAGTTTTCCAATACCAAGACCCCTTTGGTCTTTTCTAACCATCACATTTTCAATTTGCGCCCTAACGCTACCACAATAAGATAAGTATTGAATAAACGACAGCTGAAAAGTTCCAATAACCTCATGGTTCTCACTTTCCAAAACCATAAGTTCTTGATTCTCGTCAGCGTTTATTTTTTCAAACGCTTTTAAATAGGCTACTCGGCAATGGCGTTTGGAAATTTTCTCTTTGTTGCCCAAGTGCATCGTCTGCCATGAGTTCCACAATGGCTGAAATATCATGTGCTGTGGCTTTTCTAAAGTTCATTATTGGTTAAGTGTTTTAACTTGTTATCATTATAGCAAATATAATCTCGTTAAATCGAATTTTTATAATTGTTAAGCAATTATAAAAACCTATTAATTAACAAATTTAACTCTCCCCTTTATCTCATACATACCTTGTTTGGATGCTTTACGACCAATAGATGCCTAGTGGAGGCGTCGTAAATAAAGCGTGCTACTGTTAAAATTGCAAATAAGAGTAAAACATGACGAATTAGCAAAGACTTAATTATTATACCGAAGTTACAAAAACCACCAATTTTTAAAGAATTTACAAAATCTCCATAATATTCCAATAACCCACAAGTGAAAACTTTTAAATGGTTATATGTTAAGGCGCGTAGATTAGCGTTCGTTGCAAGCTAGCTATGTCGGTTAACGAATTGCGTTAAACTTTCAACATCCAAACCAATACTTTTTTGAAGTTCGTTAACACTGCCGTGTTCTATAAATACATCAGGAATGCCTAAAAGTTTGATGCTGTTTTTATAATTATTAGCTGCATGCAAATTCTAAAATAGCAGCTTCCAAAACCACCTTTTATGCTGTTGTCTTCAACGGTAATAATGGTTTCAAATGTTTTAAAAATGGTGTGTAATAAGGTTTCATCTAGAGGTTTTACAAAACGCATATCGTAATGCGCCATGTTTTCGGGATGCTTACAGTTTGAAATCGCTTCGGAAACATTTTTGGCAATGGTTCCGATGCTTAAAATTGCTATTTTATTACCTGTTTTTAGTTGAATTCCTTTGCCAATTTCTAATTTTAGAAAAAGGTTGTTTCCAATCCACGGTAACACCATGTACCTCTTGGGTAGCGAATGGCAATAGGAAGTTGTAATCCCAATTGGGCTGTGTACATAATGTTGCGTAACTCCATTTCATTTCGTGGTGCAAAAATGATGAGGTTGGGGATGCATCTTAAATACGATAAATCAAAAACCCCGTGATGTGTAGCGCCATCTTCTCCCACCAAACCCGCGCGGTCTAAACAAAAAATAACGGGTAGTTTTTGTAATGCTACATCGTGGATTATTTGGTCGTAAGCACGTTGTAAAAAGGTGGAATATATGTTGCAAAACGGTATTAATCCTTGGGTTGCCATACCTGCAGCCAACGTAACGGCGTGTTGTTCGGCAATGCCCACATCGAAAGCACGTTCAGGCATTTCGTCCATCATATATTTTAAAGAGCTTCCTGTTGGCATTGCGGGCGTGATGCCTACAATATTTTTATTTTGTTTCGCAAGTTCTACAATAGTCTGTCCAAAAACATCTTGATACTTTGTAAATTCAGATTTTGATTTCAAAATAATATCACCCGTAGAAGCATCAAATTTCCCAGGTGCGTGGTAGGTTACTTGGTTTTCTTCGGCTTGTTTTAAGCCTTTTCCTTTGGTGGTTATAACATGTAAAAACTTAGGGCCTTTAACGGTTTTTAAGCGTTTTAATTCTGAAATAATTTTATCGATATCATGCCCGTCTATAGGTCCGGAATAGTCAATATTTAAGGCTTCAATGATGTTGTTTTTTCTGTGAATGCCTTTTTTAACGTTGGTTAAATATTGTTTTAAAGCACCTACGCTTGGGTCGATTCCAATAGCGTTGTCATTCAATATAACCAACAAATTGGCATCTGTTACACCCGCATGATTTAAACCTTCGAATGCCATGCCGCCTGCAATACTGGCATCGCCAATAACTGCAATATGTTGTTTGTTTACATCGCCTTTTAATTGCGAAGCAATCGCCATTCCCAGTGCTGCCGAAATAGAAGTGGAGGCATGCCCAACACCAAAAGCATCGTACACACTTTCGTCACGTTTTGGGAAACCGCTAATGCCACCAATTTGTCGGTTGGTGTCAAAAATTTCTTTTCTGCCCGTTAAAATTTTATGTCCGTAGGCCTGATGGCCCACATCCCAAATAAGTTGATCTTCGGGTGTGTTAAATACATAATGTAAAGCAATGGTTAATTCCACCACGCCCAAACTAGCGCCTAAATGACCTTCCTTGGTAGCGACAATGTTTATGATAAAGTTTCGTAATTCTTGAGCAAGTTTAGGTAAGTCTTTTTGATTTAAAAGACGGAGTTCTTTTGGAGAATGAATATGTTTTAACAATTCGCTCATGTGCTTACAAATGTAATATTTGAAAACGATACGAGCGCCATTATCATTTTGAAATTGTACTTTTGATTTTTTAAAACCTAAGTTTCTTTTATGCTACAACCTTTTGACGACACTTATTTTATGAAAAAAGCTTTGCAGGAAGCAGAAATGGCTTTTGAAAAAGGCGAAATTCCAGTGGGAGCTGTTATTGTAATTGATAATAGAGTGATTGCCAGAGGACATAATTTAACCGAAACCTTAACCGATGTTACGGCGCATGCCGAAATGCAAGCCATAACCGCGGCATCTAATTTCTTAGGTGGGAAATATTTAAAAGATTGCACGCTTTATGTAACCTTAGAACCTTGCCAAATGTGTGCAGGGGCTTTGTATTGGAGTCAGATTTCGAATATTGTGTATGGCGCCAGAGATACGGAACGTGGGTGTATTAATTTGAATACGAAATTGCATCCTAAAACCATTATAAAAGGTGGGGTTATGGAAGAGGAAGCTTCAGAACTTTTGAAACGGTTTTTTATTCAGAGAGAGGAATTTGAAACTAGTAAGCTAGAGTCTGTTATGAATAAGGGCTTATTCTGACTCGTAAAACTGACAAAACTACTGATAAGCCCGCGTTAGCGATTACTCATTGCTTATTATTTTTAAATTAATGAAATCGTGAATATTTCACATTTGAAGCAAACTACCGTGTAGTGCGAAAAGCGCGACCGCAGAGGGAACGCCCTAAAAAATATTATTTTCTGTTATCTCCTTCGCGTTCACGCATTTTATCTAAATTTTCTTTGGTAAGCATGTAATCTTTAACATCTTTATCTTTCCAACGATAATATGAGAATATGGGGAATACTATAAAGAACAAGCCTAAAACACCAAATCCTATGAGTTTTTGAGAATATTCTGATTCTAGAAAATAGCCAGTTAAGATACTTCCAAAGGCCAGTAAAAATAGTATGATAAGAATATATTTCATTTTTGATTAGTTGTGTTTTGATGAGATACTTGAAAATTTATTTTGTGTGTTTTATTAATTGTCTTCTATAGGCCGTAAGTAATTTGGATTTAGAAATATAGCCAAAATATTTACCATTCTTGATAACAGGTAAATTCCATGCGCCGCTACTTTTAAATTTGTCCATAATATCGTTCATGGAATCCTTTTCATAATTAATAATTCCGGCATCGGCATGCATTAAGCTAGATACATCTACCTTATCGTAAAGATCTGTTTTAAACATCATATGTCTGATGTCATCTAAATGGACGACACCCAGAAATTCTCCATTTTCATTAACCACAGGAAAATGGTTACGAGATGATTTGGCAACTGCATTTTCAAGAATATACCTTAATTTCATATCTGGAGAGAGTTCTATAAAATTAGTTTCTATTACCTTATCGATGTTCAAAACCATGAGTACATTTTGATCTTTATCGTGTGTTAAGAGTTCGCCTCGTTCAGCCAGTTTTAGAGTATATATAGAGTGCGACACGTAATATTTTGTAATGGCAAATGAAATAGCAGCGACAATCATAAGAGGTACAAAGAGTTCATGCCCACTTGTAATTTCCGCTATAAGAAAAATAGCGGTTAGTGGGGCATGCAGCACACCCGCCATTAAGCCAGTCATGCCTAACAGTGTAAAATTAGCTTCTGGAACAGAAATATTTAAGCCTATATTATTAACTATTTTAGCAAATACGTTACCTAAAACACTTCCCATAATAAGAGTTGGAATAAAAATGCCTCCAACACCTCCAGCTCCAAAAGTGGTAGTCATTGCAATGGCTTTAAAAAAGGCGATTCCTAAAAGCAATCCAATAACAATCCAGATGTTAGTTAAATCAAAATCGAAAGGAATTTTACCTATGGCTGCTAAATGGTCTCCTTTTAAAAGGTTGTTCATAATGCCATATCCCTCACCGTATAGTGGTGGGATGAAATAAAGCATGGTGCCAATGGCCACACCTCCAATTAATAGGCGTACTGCACGACTTTCAAACTGTTTAAAAAAATTGGTTATAGCAAAAAATACTTTTGAAAAATATACCGATGTTATGGCTGTTACAATTCCTAAAAGAATATATAAAGGAATGTCTTTAAAATTAAAATTATCGTTCAAATCAACATGAAGTAAAACATCGGTTCCTAAAAATAAATAGGATGTAATTACGGCAGATACTGACGCCAGTAATAAGGGAACTAATGATGTAAAAGCAATATCTAAACTAAAAATTTCGACAGCAAAAATAACAGCTGCAATGGGAGCTTTAAACATGGATGCCATGGCGCCAGCAGAGGCGCAACCAATTAATAGCAAACGGGTTTTTGTGCTCATGTGAAAGAGCTGCGCAGTGTTAGACCCCAAAGCGGCCCCAACACTAACCGCAGGACCTTGTAAACCAACAGACCCACCAAAACCAGCAGTTAAGGGTGCGGTAATTAATGCCGCATAAATATTATAGCGTGGAAGAATACCATTTAATTTTGATAAGCCATGCAACGTTGTTGAAATACCATGCCCAATATGTTTTTTAAGCCATGTTTGCTTTATGATATAAACAAGAGCTAGACCAATTATTGGAAAAATAAAATATAAAGTATTTTGGTAGTTTTTTAAAAAATCTAAGTCTAATAACAATCTAATTAAATGGGTCAGGTTTTTAAGTACAACCGTTCCCATTCCTGCTAAAATACCAACTAATACGCTAAGTATGTAAATAAATTGCCGTTCGGAAATATGTTTGTATTTCCATATTAAGAATTTGCGCAATAGACTTTTAGAGCTGTATGGCATTGTATAAAATTACTAAAAAAATAATGTAAAAAACAGGGTTTATTTTTTTTGATTTTAAATTAAGTTTTAAATGTAATAATGCCGAAAAAAATATCAAGTAGTATTCTGATATTTTTTTGCTTTATGATTTGCCTTGTAAAGTTATTAATTGACGCCTGTAGGCAGTTAATAATTTGGATTTTGATATGAACCCGAAATATTTACCGTCTTTTATTACGGGCAAATTCCATGCGCTACTGTCCTGGAATTTTTGCATAATTTCTGTCATTTTATCCTTTTCAAAATCAATGACTTCTGGGGCTGGTTGCATAATTTCATACGCTCTAACTTCACCGTATAAATCTTGATCAAACATAATAGGCCTTAAATCATCTAAAAGAATAATGCCCACTAATTCATGAGTTTTAGCTTTTACTACAGGGAAATATATTTCGATTCGATTTTATGACTGCTGTATGTACAATTTCACCTAAATTCATATTAGATGTAATGGTTACAAAATTGGTTTCAATCACTTTATCTACATCCATTAAAGTTAGCACAGCATGGTCTTTGTCGTGGGTTATTAAATCGCCCTTCCTTGCAAGTTGCATATTATAAACAGAATGAGGACTGAAATATTTAGTTAAACTGTATGATATTGTAGCTGTAATCATTAAAGGAATAATAAGTTCGTAACCACTAGTCAATTCTGCAATTAAGAAAATAGCTGTTAAAGGCGCATGTAAAACGCCCGCTAATAAACCTGCCATACCAACTAAAGAGAAATTACTTTCGGATATAGGAGAACTAAATAAGCCACAGTTATTAATTATTTTAGCAATACAATTACCCATGATACTACCCATAAAAAGCGTTGGAGCAAAAATACCGCCCACTCCACCTGCACCAAAAGTTAATGAACTGGCAATTATTTTAAAAAATACAAGACCTGTTAAAAGCAATATTACAATCCAAATATTTGTTAAATCTAGATGCATTATATTTTGTTCTAATGCTTTTTCCGCATTACCAGCAATTAGATTATTTATAACATCAAACCCTTCTCCGTAAAGAGGTGGAATAAAATAAATAAGAATACCTAAACCTATTCCGCCAACAATTAATCGTTTAATAGGTGAACCAAGTTTTTCGAAAAACTTAGAAATTTTATCGTAAACCTGAGCAAAATAAATAGAAATTATTGCTGCAGCAATGCCAAGAATAATATAAAATGGAGCATCGCCTAGTACAAATTTATCTTCAATTTTAAAAGGCAATAGAATATCGTCACCAAAGAAAAAATAAGATGTTAAAATAGCCGAAAGTGAAGCTAATAATAGCGGAAGCATTGAGGCAATGGTTAAATCTAAACTAAATACTTCTATAGCAAAAATAATAGCTGCTATGGGTGCTTTAAATATAGAACTCATAGCACCAGCAGCGGCACAGCCAATCAATAAATTTCGAGTGGTCTGGTTCATATGAAACATTCTCGAAATATTTGAGCCAATGGCAGCACCTGTCGCTACAGTAGGACCTTCTAATCCTACAGAGCCACCAAAACCAACGGTAAGTGGCGCCGTTAAAATAGAGCCAAACATTTGATATTGTTTCATAATACCTTTTCGTTTTGAAATAGCGAAAAGTGTAGAAGGGATGCCATGACTCACTTTGTTTCTAATAATATATTTAATAATTAAATAAACAAGTGAAAGTCCAATTATCGGAAACAAAAAGTAAAAGGCATGATGGTAATACTTTATTAATTTACCTTCCAGTAAATGTTGAATAAAGTGCGTTAAATTTTTTAATACAACAGCGCCAACACCCGACGTAAAACCAATTACTATACTTAAAATATAGACAAATTGCCTATGGGAAATATGCTTGGCTCTCCAGATTAAAATTTGTTTTAAAACAGTTTGTTTTTGGCATATTAAATCTACTAAAAAATCCTGCGTTTTGCAGGATTTAATTATTTACGGTTTTAAATTAAGTTTTAGGCTTAATTCTGTTAGTTGTGCTTCATCAATTAGCGCGGGAGCATCAATCATTACATCACGTCCTGAATTGTTTTTCGGGAATGCAATAAAATCGCGAATGGTTTCTTGTCCGCCTAAAATGGCAACCAATCTGTCTAACCCAAATGCTAAACCACCATGAGGTGGTGCGCCATATTGAAAGGCATCCATTAAAAAGCCAAATTGTGCTTTCGCTTGTTCGGGGGTAAATCCTAAATAATCGAACATTAATGCTTGGGTTTCTTTATCGTGAATTCTTATAGAACCACCTCCAATTTCATTTCCATTTAACACCAAATCGTAAGCATTTGCTTTTACATCTCCAGGATTTGTTTTTAATAATTCTAACTGCCCTGGTTTTGGTGAGGTAAATGGGTGGTGCATGGCATGATAACGTTTGGTGTCTTCATCCCATTCCAAAAGCGGAAAATCTAAAACCCAAAGCGGCGCAAATTCTTTTGGATTTCTCAATCCTAAGCGTTCTGCTAATTCCATACGTAAGGCACTTAATTGCCCACGCACTTTTTCTATATTACCTGAAAGCACACAAATTAAATCGCCAGCTTTCGCACCAGTCACTTCTGCCCATTTAGCTAAATCGGCTTCATCGTAAAATTTATCTACGGATGATTTAAAAGTGCCATCGTCGTTACAACGTACATAAACCATTCCTAAGGCACCAATTTGCGGGCGTTTAATCCAATCAATTAATTGGTCTATTTCTTTGCGAGTATAGGCGTTTCCACCAGGAACTGCGATCCCAACAACTAATTCGGCACTATTAAAAACGCCAAAATCTTTATGTTGTGCAACCTCATTAAGTTCGCCAAATTCCATCCCAAAACGAATATCTGGTTTATCGTTTCCGTATTTGCGCATCGCATCATCATACAGCATTCTTGGGAATTTTTCAACTTCAACACCATTTATTTCTTTTAATAAATGACGTGTTAATCCTTCAAAAGCGTTTAGTATATCTTCTTGATCGATAAAGGCCATTTCACAATCTATTTGTGTAAATTCTGGCTGTCTGTCGGCACGTAAATCTTCATCTCTAAAACATTTTACAATCTGAAAATATTTATCCATACCACCCACCATAAGCAATTGCTTAAAGGTTTGAGGTGATTGTGGAAGTGCATAAAACTGACCTGCATTCATTCTGGAAGGTACCACAAAATCGCGAGCACCTTCTGGTGTAGATTTAATTAAATAAGGAGTTTCAACTTCAATAAATCCTTCCTTAGATAAGTAATTTCTAACCGCTTGAGCAACCTTATGTCTAAAGATCAAACTGTTTTTAACTGGGTTACGACGAATATCGAGATAACGATATTTCATGCGCAACTCTTCGCCACCATCCGTTTTATCTTCAATCGTAAAAGGAGGAAGTAGGGCTTCATTCAAAATAGTTAATTCTGAAACCAATATTTCAATGTCTCCTGTGGGGATATTTGAATTTTTAGAAGCGCGTTCAATAACAGTTCCTTTTACCTGAATAACAAACTCACGACCTAAATTTTGTGCTTGTTCTAGCATAGATTTAGAGGTGCGTTCTTCATCAAAAACGAGTTGTGTAATACCATAGCGGTCTCGTAAATCTACCCAAACAATAAAACCTTTATCTCTGGATTTTTGAACCCAACCAGCTAGTGTAATTTCTTTATTTATATGTGATGCGTTTAATTCACCACAATTATGACTTCTGTACATAGTTTAAAATTGAAGTGCAAATTTAATGAAATACAATGGAGTATAAATTTTTTGATCTATTTTTTTAGAATAGGATTGTAGGTATACTAATTTACTATAATGAGCTCTGGATATTTTTAAAAAGTACATTTAACCAATCGGTATTTTATAGCTTAATTGGGACACAAGGTTGCAGAAGATTAATTGAATTAGCTCAAAATCGTTAATTGTTAAAAATGTAAATAATACATAATATAATTGTTAAAATCCCAACAAAAACACAACAAAAGTCATGTTTTGAATTAAAAAAAATCAATATGAGAAAGTAAATATTTTTCATTTTAAGCCAAAAAACAATGTAATTATCTGTATATTCAACACATAAACACTTAAACAAAGAATTATGAAAAAAATTTTACACATTAAAATCTGCTTGATTTTTGGCTTGTTTTTTCCTTTAGCTATGATGGCGCAAGGAACAATAACAGGAACAATTACTGAAGCAAATACAAATGCCCCGTTACCCGGAGCAAATGTTATTGTTAAAGGAACAAGCACCGGAACCATTTCCGATTTTGATGGAAAATTTAGCATCAATGTGACTAATTTTCCAACAACATTGTTAGTATCGTCTGTCGGTTTTAACAAAAAAGAAATTATTGTGACATCTGCACAGAATATTAAAGTAGTCCTTCAAGAAGGAGTATCTTTAGATGAGGTGGTGTTAATTGGTACCAGGAATCCAAACCGTTCCACAACCGATTCAGCAGTACCAATAGATGTTATAGACGTAACTGAGTTGGTAACAGCAGGGCCACAAGTTAATTTAAATCAGATTTTAAATTATGTGGCACCGTCGTTTACTTCGAATACACAAACCATTTCAGATGGAACAGATCACATTGATCCTGCTTCGTTAAGAGGCTTAGGACCTGATCAAGTGCTGGTTTTAATAAATGGAAAAAGAAGGCATAATTCGTCTTTGGTGAATGTAAATGGAACTTTTGGACGCGGTAGTGTTGGTACAGATTTAAATGCTATTCCAGCGGCGTCTATTCAACGCATAGAAGTTTTAAGAGATGGTGCGGCAGCACAATACGGATCTGACGCCATTGCAGGTGTGATTAATATTGTTCTTAAGAAAAGCACCAATGAATTAAATCTAAACATTACTACCGGAGCTAATTTTACAAAAAATGCAAACGACCAAACTGGCGGTGTAGATGGTGAAACCACAAATGTTAGTGCAAACTACGGGTTGTCTTTAGGCGAAAAAGGAGGGTTTGTTAATTTTACCGGAGATTTTGATGTTAGGCAGCCATACGGAAGAATGAAAGAGTGGGAAGGCAGTATTTTTAACCAGTATAACACGGTTGAAAGATTTGCAAATAATGACGGATATGATGTATCGAAATTATTAGATGATGATGTAGCCGATGTTATTCAATATGGAAATCAAGCTGGATTTGGTTTAAGCCCAACTGCAACAAAAGCTGAATTACAAACTATTTTAGCAGCGAATAATACTACAGCAGAATTAGCTGCTCGTGGTTTAGAAGCAAGCGATTTTAATATGCGTGTAGGTCAATCTTCTTTACGTGGTGGTCGTTTCTTTGCAAATATGTCATTGCCTTTAGATGAAGCCGGTACGGAGTTATACTCTTTTGCTGGAATAAGCTCAAGAACAGGAAACTCTGCTGGATTTTATAGATTACCAAATCAAAGTAGAACCTATACGCCAGCGTATTTAAATGGATTCTTACCAGAGATTAATTCGAATATTAAAGACAAATCTTTTGCCGTAGGAATTAAAGGTAAAATAGGTGATTGGGATGTAGATTTTAGTAATACATATGGAAAAAATGAATTCCTTTACACGATAGGGAATACTTTTAATGCCTCCATGCAAAATGCATCGCCAACAACATTTGATGCTGGTGGATTTTCATTTGCTCAAAACACAACCAATTTAGATATCAGTAAATTTTATGACGATATTTTTGCAGGTACAAACGTTGCATTTGGTTCTGAATATCGTGTAGAATCCTATGATATTGTTGCGGGAGAACAAGCGTCTTATGCTCAGTATACAGCTGCGGGTCAAGCCATCACGTTATCAACTCAAGTACCGTCTAAAGATTTCTTTGGTGAGTCGAGACCAGGAGGGTCTCAAGTGTTTCCTGGATTTAGTCCTACCAATGAATTATCGAGAGGTAGAAGTAGTGTCGCAGGTTATTTAGATATAGAAGCTGATATTATGGAAAGCTTTTTATTAAGTTTTGCAACCAGATATGAAGATTATTCAGATTTTGGTTCTACTTTAAATGTTAAACTCGCAACCAGAATAAAAGCTGGTGAAAACACCAATATTAGAGGCGCATTTAATACAGGTTTTAGAGCACCGTCTCTTCACCAATTAAACTTTAATTCAACGTCTACTATTTTTGATAATTTAGGAAATCCTCAAGAAGTTGGTACTTTTGCAAATGATAGTAGAGCTGCAAAATTATTAGGAATTCCTCAATTAAAGCAGGAGACCTCTAAAAGTATCAGTTAGGATTTACAACTAAAATTCCGGCAGCACATTTAACTTTTACGGTTGATGGTTATTGGGTAGGTATTGATGATAGAGTTGTATATACCGGACAGTTTGGTATTAGCAATACGGATTCAAATCCAGGGAAACAGGTACTGAATTAGACTAATTTATTAAAGCAGGCAAATGCTTCTGCAGCGTCATTTTTTGCAAATGCTATCGATACAGAATCAAAAGGACTGGATGTTGTAATTACTCATGATATGATAGTAGGTCAATCTTCAAAATTAAAAACCGATTTATCAGGAACTTTTTCTAAAACTAAAAAGGTTGGAGACATTAAAGCATCACAAGTATTAGAAAATGCAGGATTAGTGGGAACTTATTTTCCTGAAGACAGTAGAGTGTATCTAGAAGAAGCCGTACCAAGAAGTAAAATTAACTTATCGAATAGTTTAACAACGGACAAGTTCAATATCTTTTTAAGAAATGTATGGTTTGGTGAAGTTACAGAGGCTACAACAACTATTGCTAACCAACAAGTATTCGGATCGAAAGTAGTAACTGATTTGTCTTTTGGATATCAATTATCTGAAAGTACAACTATTACGATTGGAGCAAATAATTTGTTTGATATTTATCCAGACAGAGCAGAAGCAGCTTTTGGGAACAGAAGTGACGGACGTTTTGATTGGTCTAGAAGAGCGCAACAATTTGGAATTGGTGGACGCTTTATGTTTGCAAGATTAAGTTTTAAATTGAAATAAAAAACATCTTTTTATAAAAATAGCCTCAACATTTGTTGAGGCTATTTTGTTTTAAATCAATTCAAATTAGTATCTAAATTGTATTTTCTTGAATTAGTTCGTTTGAAGTTGTTTTACTTCTTATCCACATTTTTAGCTGCATGGTTAAATAGAATAATACTGGAACCACAATAAGTGTTAAAAACGTAGCTACAAATAATCCGTAAATAACGGTCCATGCTAATGGTCCCCAGAAAATTACGTTGTCACCCCCAAAATAGATATGAGGATTAAATTCACTAAATAAGGTATAGAAATTAATATTTAAACCAATCGCCAGCGGTATTAAACCAAGAATGGTTGTAATAGCAGTTAACAAAACAGGACGCAAACGCGCTTTACCTGCCTGAACAATACTTTTAAATAAATCTTCCTTGTCTAAATAATCTTCTTCATCGATGCCTAGTTTATGTTTTTTTCTGTCAATTAGTAATTGGGCATAATCTAAGAGTACCACGCCATTATTTACAACAATACCTGCAAGCGATATAATTCCCATCATAGTCATCATAATAACAAACGCACTCCCTGTAATTACGATACCACTAAACACACCAATTAAGCTTAAAAATATAGCTAACATAATGATTGCTGGTTTTGAAAATGAATTAAATTGAAAAATAAGAATTAAGAAAATTAACCCTAAACCAGTAAAGAATGCACCCATAAGGAATGCCATTTGCTTATTCTGTTCTTCAATTTGCCCTGTGTAATCTATTTTAATGCTTGGAGGTAATTCTGTAAAATCTTTCATAGCGTGTTGAACTTGTCCAACTACCGCACCAGCATCATTATATCCAGGTGAAAGCGCAGAATAAACCGTAACCACACGTCTTGTATCTCTGTGCTTAATAGAACTGAAACCAGAATTGTTTGCTTGTTTAGCTACTGCCGATACTGGAATTTCTTTTATTTGGCCAGAAGCCATATCTCTAAAAGTTATTTTCTGATTGAAAAGCGCACTCGTATTATATCTGTTTTCTTCGTTAAAACGCACATAAATATCGTAATCTTCACCTTCTTCTTTATAAACACCAGCTTTCGATCCAAAAATAGAGTTTCTTAATTGTTGTCCTACCTGAGAAGAACTAACGCCTAGTTCTCCAGCTTTTTCTCTATCAACAACCACTTGCATTGCTGGTTTATTTTTATTCACATCAATTTTTAACTCATCAATGCCTGCAATACTTCGGGAATTAATGAAGTCGCGCATTCTTTCGGCCGTATTAATAAGTTGGGTATAATCATCACCTTCTAATTCAATATTTATAGGAGCTCCGGCTGGCGGTCCATTGGCATCTTTTTCAACTGAAATTAAGACCCCTGGATAAATACCTACTAATGCTTCTTGAACTTTTTGACGCATTAATTCACTGTCTTCACCTTCTCTAAATTTATACTCGCGCATAGAAGCAGTGATTTTACCTTTATGGGGCATTTCGGCAGCAGAACCACTATCTGTTTGAGGATTTCCGGCACCTTCACCAACTTGTGAAACCGCACTTTCTACCATAAAATTATAGCCCTCTTTTTTATACATGTCTTCATTTAAAACACGATATACTTTATTTTCTATTTCTTTCGTAATAGCATTCGTTTTTTCAATATCCGTTCCTTCAGGATATTCGATATATACAACGATTTGATTAGGCTTATTCTCAGGAAAGAATTGTACTTCGGTGCGTTGTGTACTTAAAGATATTCCAAAACCAATAAATGATATAATTAGTAACAGAAAAGTACCTATGCTTATAAAATAGGGGCGTTTTCCTTTTAATGCACTTCTTAGAGAATTTTCATATAAATTTTCAAGTTTCACTAAAGTGTTCATTTGAAAATTATTAGACATTTTGCGCACATATAAGCGATATATCCAAACCATGATGGCTGAAAAAATCATAAGAGAACCCAATGCTCTGTAAGCACCACCAACTATAAAAATGATTAGGCCTATAACAGATATTATAGAGGTTATATAAATAATTCGTTTAAGCGGCATGTCCTTATCTTCAACTGTCATGAACTGAGACACTAAAACCGAGTTAAAAAATATGGCAACAAATAGTGATGATCCTAAAACCACCGATAATGTTATTGGGAAATAAATCATAAATTCACCCATAACCCCTGGCCATAAACCTAAAGGAATGAAAGCTGCAACCGTAGTTGCAGTCGAAATAATAATAGGATAAGCAATTTCACTAATACCTTTTTTGGCAGCTTTTTTCTACTCATGCCTTCTTCATCCATGAGTCGATACACATTTTCGACCACCACAATTCCGT
This sequence comes from uncultured Flavobacteriaceae bacterium, assembly GCA_963698455.1. GTDB lineage: Bacteria > Bacteroidota > Bacteroidia > Flavobacteriales > Flavobacteriaceae > Mariniflexile. The sequence continues at coordinate 84,599 of CAVOQU010000001.1, forward strand.
TATCTACCAGCATTCCAAGACCCATAATAAGTCCGAAGAGTATCATGGTATTCATGGTATAACCCAATAAGTTTAAAATCATTAAAGACATAAACATAGACATGGGTATAGCAAACCCAACAAACAGGGCGTTTTTAAATCCTAAAAAGAACATTAAAACAGTTACAACCAATATAATACCAAATATAATGTTGTTGACTAAATCGTCAACCTGACCAATAGTTTTTGACGACTGGTCGTTGGTAATAGTTACTTTTAAATTGCTTGGAAACACATTGGCTTTGGCGTCTTGAACAATTAGGTTGATTTTATCGGTTGCCTCCACCATGTTTTTTCCAGCACGTTTTTTAACATCCAGCATAACAACAGGCTCTCCAAACTCGCGGGCATAAGTAGTTTTGTCTTTTTCGTTGAAGCTTATTTCGGCAACATCTTTTAAATAAATAGGATTGTTATGTTCGGTTTTTACAACGAAGTTTTTTAATTCGTTGGGGTCATTTATTTCTCCGAGAATTCTGATGGTACGCCGTTGGCCACTTGTAATAAAGTTGCCGGCAGACATGGTCATGTTTCCTTTATTTATAGCTCCAATGATATCATCAAAACTAACCTGAGATGCCATCATTTTATAAATATCAACGGCTACTTCAACTTCTTTTTCTTGAGCACCTCGAATGTCTACTTTTTTAATTTCGATTAATTTTTCAATTTCATCTTGAAGGTATTCTCCAAATTCTTTAAGTTTTTCAACAGGATAATCGCCCGAAATATTGATGTTAAGAATGGGCATTTCTTCAGATATGCTTAATTCGAATACATTAGGCTCTACTTTAGCACCATTAAAGGTAGGCCAGTCTTCGCCAGCGGTTTCAGAATCTATTTCGTCTTTTACTTTTTGTTTCGCTTGATCTACTGTGATACCTTCATCAAATTCAACAATAACCATGGAGTAATCTTCTTGAGATGTTGAGGTAATTTCAACCACATTACTTACAGTTTTCAACTTGTCTTCAAGTGGGTCCGTTATTAATTTTTCAATATCTTCTGCGGTATTTCCAAAAAAGGGAGTGCTTACATAAATTTTGGTTTCTTTAATCTCTGGAAAACTCTCTCTGGGCATTTTAAAATAGGCTGACACACCTAAAAAAAATATCATCGCCATGAGCATATAAATGGTGGTTTTATTGTGAATAGCCCATGCCGATAGCTTGAATTCTTTATCTACTTGTTTTGGTTGTTTTGTCATTGTTATAAGTCGTTAGTCTGTAGTCTTTAGACGTTAGTTTTTATTAAATGTTTTGTGAAATAATTAAAGACTATTTATCACTTTAACAGTCTGACCATCTTTAACACTTCTGGCTCCTTCTTGAATAATTTCAGAACTGTTTTCAAGACCTTTAGTCACTTCTATGACATCGCCCTGTGCTTTTCCAGTTTGTATAATGATGCGTTTTGCTACTCCCTCATTATCTGTATTTTTATTCTCTATAATGTATATATATTGTTCTCCTTCTGCATTTTCTGAAATAATACTTTGTGGAATTAATAAGGCTTTTTCGTTAGTATAATCGTTAATTTTTAATTTAGCCGTTAGGTTTGGTTTTATACTCTTGTCCTTGTTAGGTACAGCCACTTCAATTTTAAAAGTTCTGTTTGCAGGATTTATAAAATTACCTGCTTGTCTAATTTTAGCATCCATTGATTTTCCTAAAACAGGGAACTCAATTTTCACGTCTTTATTAACCGTAACATTTGTAATAAAATTTTCAGGAACATCAGTTTCAATATACATGTCTTCTAAATTTACTATACGCATTAATTGAGATTGACCTGGCGCTACAACACTACCCTGGTCTGTAATTACATCATCAATGACTCCTGTAAATGGTGCTCTTACTGAGGTTTTACCAAGTTGACTTTTTAATTGATTTACCGCTTTTTGTTGTGCTTCATAGCTTGATTTTGCCTGAAGATATTGGATTTCGCTTCCTATTTTTTGTTGCCATAAACGTTCTTGACGCTCAAAAGTAGTTTTTGCTAAATCCGATTGAATTTGCATTTGCGCTACTTGTTGGCTCAACCCACCATCGTCGATAGTAGCAAGTAATTGTCCTTTGGTAACGTTTTGGCCTTCTTTTACATAAACACGAATTAATGTGCCGCCCATTTCTGGATAAATAACAAGGTTTTGTTTTGTTTGAACATTTCCTTGCAGTTCTAAAAAGTGATCGAATTTTTCAGCTTTAACCATGACGGAAGTTACTAATGGTAACTTTTTGATGGTGTCTAATTCTGAAATTCTATCATTAATAAGCTTTAATTGTGCGGCAAATTCTTGTTGTTTTGCATCAATTTCTTCGCGTTTTTCTATTAATGCTGTAAGATTATTTGAGGCAACTAAATTTTCAACAGATTTTCCTTTTTTCTCTCCACTGCAAGAAGTTACGAGTAGCGTAGTAATTAATAAAGTATATATAATTTTCATTTTGATTGAGTTTATTAGTTAATAGTGTTTAATATCGTTTCTAATTCTGCTTTTTTGTTAATGACATCCAGCATGGCTTGTAAAAACTCTTGTTGTGCAGTATATAATTGAGTTTGTGCTTGTCTTAAATCGAAACTGGATGCAATACCTTCAAAAAATTTGGTTTGATTTTTTTGCTCAATGCGTTCGGCCAGATTTAAGTTTTGCTTTTTATTGTCATAATCTTCAATAGCAAATTGATAATCGCTTTTTGCAGCGGCTGTTTGAAGTTGTAATATTTGTTCGGTCTCAATTAAATCTTCTTTAGCTTTTTCAAGATTTATTTTAGCGCGTTGGGTGGCAGAACTTCTACCTAAAGAACTAAAAATAGGAATGTTCATATTAACACCAAACAATGACGAACCAAACCATTTTTGTTCTTTGCTTGTAAATTTAAAATCATCGCCAAAACCTGAATATCCACCATTAATAAAGGTGCTTAAAGTAGGGAGGGCTTTGCTTTTTTCAAGTTTTAATAAAAGTTCTTTGGCTCTTTGATCGTTTTGAGCTATTTGATAATCTATTGAGTTGTTTAAGTCTAAATTTGAATCAATAAGTTCGAGCGACATATTTTGAACGGTTAAACTCTCAAGACTATCAGTTAAGATGGTTTTACTATAAACATCGAGTCCGAGTGAAATGTTTAACATTTGGTATGCCAATGTTTTTAAACGAGTGGTATTATTTAACGTACTGTTTACGCCAGATAGGGTTATTTGTAATTGTTCAACACTCTCTTCCTCTTCTAATCCGTTTTCGAATATTTTAGTTAAATCGGATAGGTTTTTTTCTAGAATAGATTTATTTTTTTCAATAATAGCAACACTTTCTTCTGCTAATAATACATTGCCATAAGCATTTATAACTGCTTTTCTTACTTCCAAATCGGTTTTAATTTTGGCATTTTTAGAAATTTCTAAAAACACTTTAGCCGATTGTAAGCCTACCAGATAGGAGCCATCAAAAATTTTCTGATTTAAAGTAGCAGTGGCATTGACACTTTGTTTGGTTGCAAAAATAACTTCTGCAAACTCTCCGGGGTTTCCACCAAAAAATTCAGCAGGAATTAAAGACACTTGTTGCTTTAAAAAGTTTTGATAACCAATTTCGGCTGAAATTTGTGGCAAACCTGTTGACGTGGTTTCCCATTTCTGTTGTTTGGCCGCTTCAATATCCAATGCTGCATTTTTAGCAGTTCGGTTGTTTAGTAAAGCATAATCTATAGCTTCTTGTAGCGTAAAGCTTAGTTTGTTTTCTTGAGAAAACCCGTATATAGATAGGAATAAACTAAATATTAAAATTAGTTTGTACTTCATTTTATGATTGATTTTTTGTTATAAATTTATTTAATATTTGTAGTCCTTTATCGGTAACAATGGCTCTTAAGTGGTATTCTAGTAAGCTTTCCATTAGGAATTCCATAGTATACAATTCTGATGGAAAATAAGAGTCGTTTTTTATACCTGTCATCCCATTAAAATACATTCTAGAAATAAAATCTACATTCATATCAGATCTGAACAATTCGGTATCTACTCCATTTTGAAGACTCTCTTGAACCGAATCATGCATTTTTTCAAATTGTTTTAAATGCAAGCGTTGGTATATTTGTGGGTAATATTTTTTAAGTTGAAATTGAGGTGATGTTTTTTCATTTTTAAGATATTGCATCACAAAAATTTTAATGTCGTATAATTGTTGAATGGGGTTTGGCGATGTGTTACAAATACCATCAATACCTTCGCATACGTTGGCAAACACTTCAAAAGTTACGGCTTCAACAAGTTTAGTTTTGTTAGCAAAATGTACATAAATGGTTTTTTTAGAAATCGCCATTTCATTGGCAATATCATCCATGGTAACACTTTTAAAACCAAGTGTTAAGAATAATTCGGCGGATTTTTGTATAATTTTTTCTCTCATAATCGGGTGCAAATATAAGTCAGGAAACTTTAAAAACAAAAAAAGTTTCCAAAGTTTTAAAATTATTTAACAATAAATTAATATTCAAACTTTTTAATACGGGTAATTACTTTAATTTTGTTTCATGCTTACAATAGAAAAATACCAAAAAGAGTTTGTTGAATATCTAGAAGCTTATTCAACTGTAAAGGAGCCATTAGGACTATATGAACCGATTCAGTATATTTTGAATTTAGGTGGTAAACGCTTACGACCCGTGCTTACTTTAATGACTTCCGAAATTTTTAATGGTGACTATAAAAAGGCACTTAATGCGGCTTTAAGTGTTGAAGTATTTCATAATTTTTCGTTAGTACATGACGATATAATGGATGATGCGCCGTTACGTCGCGGAAATAAAACAGTACACGAAAAGTGGAATATTAACACAGGTATCCTTTCAGGTGATGCTATGTTAATAATGGCATATCAGTTATTTGAAAACTATGAACCTGTAACTTTCCAAGCTTTAGCTAAATTATTTAGTAAAACGGCTTTAGAAGTTTGCGAAGGACAGCAATACGATGTGGATTTTGAAACAAGAGCAGATGTTACAATTGCCGAGTATTTAAAAATGATTGAATATAAAACAGCGGTTTTAGTTGGTGCTGCTATGAAAATGGGTGCTATTGTTGCAAAAGCATCTGAAAAGGATGGTAATGCTATTTATGAATTTGGAAAAAATTTAGGTATTGCGTTTCAATTACAAGATGATTATTTGGACGCCTTTGGAGATCCAAAATCTTTTGGAAAACAAGTAGGTGGTGATATTATTGAAAACAAAAAAACGTATTTATATTTAAAGGCATTAGAATTTTCAAACGAACAAGATAGATTAGAATTGAATCGATTATTTTCTTCAAATCCAGAAGACCTTTCAGCTAAAATAAATATCGCTAAACAAATGTTTGTTTCCTCCGGTTCTGCCGAAGCAACAAAAATTGCAATTCAAGATTACACAGATAAGGCATTCACGGTTTTAGAATCTATTACTATTTCAAAAGACAAAAAAGCATTGCTAAATGAATTTGGAAATAGCTTAATGAACAGAACAGTATAATGCAGTTTCCTATTAATTTTGAAGATATAATTGAAGAAGCAAATCAATTGGATTTATATAAGAAATTAGTGATTCAACTTAATAAAGATTTTTTGTTGGCTAATATTAATTTAGACTTTCATGAAGACGTGTTGCCTTCCAGTTTAAAATATTTACTTCACGAAACGGTTTATAAACTTATACAAGAAAAATTTACGGACTATTTAAACTTACTATACATAATTGACGTGCCAGAAAAGCAAGTAAAAGCTTTGGATGGCAGTGATACCTTAAGAATGGCCGAAGACGTTTCGTTTTTAATTTTGAAGCGCGAATGGCAAAAAGTATGGTTTAGAAATAAATACAAATAAATTAATTAGGATAAAATTGTCTTAATTAAAAAATCTTTATATATTTGTATAAAATTAGAAAAGTAATATGTTTTCAAAAGCTTGTGAATATGGAATAAAAGCAGCAATTTTTATTGCCATTAATTCTTATGAAAATAAGCGTGTAAGTCCGAAAGCAATAGCTAAAGAAATTAATTCTCCCGAAGCATTTACAGCGAAAATATTACAGGATTTAGTGCGACATAACATAGTTTATTCTATAAAGGGAGCTCATGGAGGATTTGAATTAGATAAAAACACGATAGCTTCTATTAAATTATCACAAATAGTTAAAGCGATAGATGGTGATAAGATTTATAATGGCTGCGGATTAGGTTTAGAAGTTTGTGATGAAAATCATCCCTGTCCTGTACACGATAAATTTAAAACCGTAAGGGACGAATTAAAATATATGTTAGAAAACACAAGTCTTGAAGAATTGGCACTTAATATAAAATCGGGCACTTCATTTTTAAAAGTATAAAAAAAATTTCAAAATAAATAGGATAAAAACATCCGAAATAAACAACACTATGGAAGTATTAAATAAAAATTCAGAAAAACAAATAGGACAATTTGTTGCAGACGATTTTAGAACTGCGGCAGTATTTAGTAACTACGGCATCGATTTTTGCTGCAAAGGCGATAGAACCGTTGAAGAAGTGTGTAATAAAAAAGGGATAGAAGTAAATACACTTTTAGATGAATTGCATGCTGTATTAAATTCAAAAACAGATCAATCTATTGATTATAAATCATGGCCTTTAGATTTATTGGCAGATTATATTGAGAAAAAGCATCACCGCTATGTTGCAGAAAAAATCCCGGTGTTGCTTCAGTTTTTAGACAAACTTTGCTCGGTTCATGGAGAAAGACATCCGGAATTATTTAAAATAAATAGAGAATTTACAGCTTGTGCCAATGCATTGACCTCACATATGAAAGACGAAGAAACGATTGTTTTTCCTTTTGTAAAAAAATTGATGAATGCAAAGTTAGAAAACGGAGCGATTCAGTCACCAGAGTTTGGTGCAGTAGAAAGCCCAATTGCGACGATGATGCAAGAACATGATAATGAAGGTGAACGTTTTAGACTAATTGCAGAATTAACTAATAATTACAATCCCCCAGCAGACGGATGCAATACCTATCAAGTTACCTTCGCGATGCTTAAAGAATTTGAACAAGATTTACATTTACACATACACTTAGAAAATAACATCTTATTCCCTGGAGCTATTAAATTAGAACAACAATTTGGTTAATAGCAAATTTTAATATTAGCTTCAATTTTAAATTCCAGAATGCTCGAAAGGTTATTCTGGAATTTTTAATTTAAATTAACTCATAGATAATTTAGAAAGTGCAAAAAAAATTAGTAGCAGTATGTTTAATTAATTTTTTAATTGCCGCCTTAATGGGGTTGGCACTGCGTTATACGTCTATTAACCCTATTGGGTTTAATTATCGTTTTTTAACCCACGCACATTCGCATGTGGCTATGTTGGGTTGGGTTTATTTAATGCTGTTTACACTCATCGTCCACTATTTTATTCCCGATAAAAAACCAATTTATAATCGTTTGTTTTGGTTAACTGAAGTGGCTGTTGTGGGCATGATGCTTAGTTTTCCTTTTCAGGGGTATGCTGTTGTTTCAATTTCGTTTTCAACCTTACATATTTTTTGTAGTTACTATTTTGTATATCTCATCTGGAAGCATCATAAAATTGAAAATATAGCAAGTCGATACTTGTTAAAAACTTCGCTTTTATTTATGTTATTATCAACTGTTGGTGTCTGGTGTTTAGGGCCTGCAGTTTCAATGTTGGGAAACACATCGGCATTTTATCAAATTGCCATTCAGTATTTTTTACATTTTCAATTTAATGGCTGGTTTTTAATAGCTGTAATTGCACTGTTTTTTTATGAAATTCAACTTAAAGATTCAAAACAATTTCGATTATTTTTTAAGCTTTTAATAGTTTCTATCATACTTACTTTAACATTGCCCGTAAATTGGTTTGCACCACATATTGCGTTATACTGGATTAACGGGGTTGGTGTTATAATTCAGTTTGTGGCTTTAATTCTGTTTTTAAAACTTATAAAAAATAAGATAAAAGCACCTGTTAAACTCACGAGTTTTATGTACCGTTTTGCCATATTTTGTTTTGTTTTAAAAACGAGTTTACAATTGGTAACATTAATTCCTGAAGTTTCGAAAGTAGCGTATCAGCACAGAAATTTTGTAATTGGATTTATCCATTTAACTATGTTAGGTGTAATTACAGGATTTTTGTTTTCGTTTATATTACAAAGTAAATTGATAGTGCATACAAAATTGCTTCGATTTGGAATTTACAGCTTTGTAACAGGATTTTTGTTAACGGAAATACTACTGTTAATTCAGGGGTGCATGTTTTATTTTGAACGTGGATATTTACTCAATTACAATTTGTTATTATTTCTTTTTAGTTTGTTAATGCCTTTAGGAATTGCCATTATTATTGCCAATATTTTACAACATAAAACTTATGAATATAAAACCAAAAAAGCGCCATAAGGCATTACAGCCTTTAAGTAGAGACCATCACCACGGATTATTATTATCTTGGAAAATACGAAGTGGTTTTAGCAAAAACATCGAGCCAAATAGAATAAAGAAGTATGCAGACTGGTTTTTTGAAACGCATTTAATTCCTCATTTTGAAATGGAAGAGAAGCATGTTTTCACAATTTTAGGTACTAGTAATGAACTTGTAAAAAGGGCATTGGCAGATCACAGACGATTAATTCGATTGTTTAAAAAAGACGGAGCTGATGCTTTAGTTTTAAGTAAAATAGAGGAAGAATTAGATAAACACATTCGTTTTGAGGAGCGAATTCTTTTTCCTGAAATACAAAATATTGCTACAGAAGAACAATTGTGTTTGATTGAAAAAATTCATTACGAAGATCAATTTGTGGATAAATTAGATGATGATTTTTGGATATAAAACAAAAATTCACATAGTATAAATTAAGGAATTAAATAAGATAGGTTTATATACATATTCCTGCCTTGTCTAGGTATGTTATTCCAATCGGCATAGGTAGAATAGTTGGTATCCAACAAATTTTCTATGCCATATTTTAATATTACTTTATGCTCTTTTATATAAAATATATTTCCAAGATTTAGATTTAAAATAGCATACCGAGGCGTTTCATCTTCACCATAAAAACTGCTATACTTACTTTGGTTTCCATTGCCTTCAAGTTGAATTGCGGCATTAAAACGTGGCGTTGAATAATTGATTTCGGCTAAATATGAAAATGGTTTAATAAGTGGTAAAGGCTCGTTATTGCTTCCTTTACCGTAGTTGTAACCAACTGTCCCGTTAACCGAGAATTTTTTTGAAAGTTGGTAAGAAGAATTAAGGTACACATCAAAAATAGTGGCAGAATTTAATGCGGTGTATACTTGTATGCCATTCGCTCCAATCGTCATCGGGCTTAAAGTAGCATCAATTTTTCCAATAATATAATCCATGATATGAAAATAAGAAGATTCAATTCCTATGTGAAATTTCTTAAAATGATAGTTTATTTTGAAATTGGCTTCAAAAGCTTTTTCATTTTTTAAAGTAGGGTTGCCTATATAATCATAATTATCGAAACTGTTGAATAGAAAAAAACCATAGCCTTCACTAACTGTTGGTGCTCTCTCGCCATACCCAAGACCAAATGTTATATCGTACGCATGTTTTTTTAACTGATAATTTGATGAAAAACTTGTTAAAAATCGACTTTTGGAATATGATATTTCCGGATAGAAAATTTGAAGACTTTCCAACCCTGTTTCTTTAGCAATTCTGTTCTTATGAAATCCAAATCGAAGTGATGTTGAAAGCGTTTCATGTGTATTTAAACTATAGCTGTCTTTGGCGTAAAGGCCTGTATAAAGCGTTCTGATATCTGGCCACGTGTACATAAACATAGCAGGTTGATTAATATCATTTGGGTACATGGTCATTTCGGCTAAAGACCTGTTGTAGTAACCGTTTAAATTAAAAGTAACATCGTGCTTATTTGCTCTAACACTTGCTTTACTATAAAAGCCATAGGTGTCGCTCCACCCTGGCATATCCATACGTATGGGCACGTTAGGACGTTTTGTGTCGTCCATAATATGGGTAATGGTATTAAAGTAAACCTTGGTTTCTAAAGATTTTATAAAAGTTGAATCGTTAGTGTAATTATGTGTTATCGATGTAATTAAGGCTTCAGCAAGCGATACATCCATTGGTAAAGCAGGATAACCTACATCGGTAGCTTTATCGTAAATTACATTGGCGTCTAAAGACTCATGTTCGTTTAATTTAATTCCACTTTGTAATGAAATGTTATATTTTTCAAATTGGGAATACAGGACTTCCTTGTTTTCTCCGGCTTTATAATTGTCAGATTTCCTGTAAATCCCATCGGCATTTAAATAGAATTTAGTGTTGGAATATTCCATATCTAAGCCTGTTGTTTTATAATTGCCATTAGATTCGTAACCTAAATCAATGTTTGTTTTTAACCCTGAATCATAAAATGTAGATTGTGGCAATTGCAAATCAATACCACCACCAAGGCAATGACCGTTTTCTGTTCCTTCTTGACCTGAGCCTACACTCACTTTTTCCAAGTTTGAAACATCTACATACGAAGTAATTGGGTCCATTTTATCTGTGCAAGCTCCAAATATTTGCATGCCATCTATAGTTATGGAAAGCCTGTTGCTATTCATATTATTTAATGACGCTTCCCAAGCATAATTACCGCGTTTTATCATAGTGATTTTATTGGAGTTTTCTAAAAAATCATCAATACTCGATACGATTTTATTTTGACGGTAGTTACTTAATTTACGTCTTCCAACAACAATAATTTCGTCTAAACTAGTTGTGTCTTTTTTAGTGTTGGTCTCTATATCTTGAGCAAGCAATAGTCCTGTAAAAAATAAACTTAGGCCTAATATAATATGTTTTTTCATAGTAAAATTTTGAATAGGTGGTCTAAAAAGCTTTCAAAATCGTCATTACGAACGTAGTGAAGTAATCTGTTAATTGACTACTAATAACTTACAGATTGCTTCGTTTCTCGCAATGACGAAAAAGCACACTTTTTAGATTGCCTCGAATTTTGAAAGCTTATAAAATTTAAAATTCTAACTCTAAATACAAAGAGCTTTGGGTGATTTCGGTTGTAATGTCTTCACCTTTTAGTACTTCATTTTGAGTATTTAGTAGCTTTAAATTAAGAACCCAATAGCCTGTCATAGTAAGTGATAGGTTTCCATGATACATAGCGTCTTCTGCTTTAAACGTTAAATCTGTATTGTTTGGTGAACTATGGTTACCCATTCCAGGCATGCGAGGATCTAAAGTAATTTTGTAATTTTCAACAACAGGAAAAGACATCATAGTTTCCATTTTATACAAACCCACGGTCATGTTGTTTATAGCTATTTTTGGTGTTTTTGGTTCTACTAATGCAATTATATAACGACTACCATCTGTTCCCATAAAACTGGTAACACTTTGCTTAGCATTTTGCATTACGGTTATAGTATCTGTTAGCAGTATATTCAACACCATTTATGCTATAATTTACAGTTAAGGACCAGCCAGAACCATCTAAATTTGCCATTTGATAAATTATAAAGCCTTCATAAACAGTTTCTTTTCCTGAACCTTTTGTAATGTTGGATTTAGGACACGAATGTTGCATGGTAGGCATTTGCATTATTGGATTCCAACTAGCAGAAACATTTTTTACAAATTCGTTAGAAGTGTTGTCTTTAATGCGAATACTGATGGCATTATATCCAGTTTTAAACTGCCCAGTAGCATTATACAATTCGATAGTATGGGTGCTGTTTGAAAGGTCTTGAATTTTTACAAGTCCTTCAATTTCATTAATAACTATGTTGTCATCATTATCAGACGAACATGATGTAGCTAGTATAGCAATGAAGAGTATTGGTAAAATATATTTTAATTTCATCTATTTATTTTTTTAAATTTCATGTAGCATAAAAATTCGCAAACATTTTGCGTAAAAAAGTCATGCTGTAATTTTTTGTAATGCGCCCTACCTTTTGCCAGCTTGAGAAAAAGCCAGAAAAAGGTAAATAATAAGCCATAAAATGCTAGATGAAAATAGGAGGAGGCGTATCGATATCGAAATACGTTTGAATTAGATTTTGTGAATACGAGTTGAACCCGATTTTATATGCTTTACTCACAAAATTTAGACTTTCTGGGGAATTAATTTTATAAAGGCAAAAGGCATCTAAAGAGAAGCGTTTTGTTTCTTGTACCGGTATTGTTGTATTCGATTCTGGTGAATTTTCCTTTAATCCTTTCATTAATTGACATTTACCATTACATCCCTGTTGGTCGTCTTTTTGAATACACAAGGTTTTAGCAATGAAGTCTTGATTTATAACAAAATCACCAATAATCGCCAGTGTATTCATATTATGTGCAAATAATATAAATACTAAAACAAATGCTGTTATTTTATTAGCGATTGCTGAAATCATTGCGCAAATTTAATCATCTCAATTAATTTATATTTGACAATTGTCACTTTCAATTTTAAAATTATAAAGAATTAAAAATCCTTCTTTTTTGCTTTAAAAACAATTCTTAAAACTGGTAAAATAACCCAAAGTGATAAGGCTATGAATGATATTATTATTCCAAAATTAGTCCCAAAAAACTGTTTAAATATGGCGCCGGTATACCCTAATAATGCCGATATATCTAGTTTTAACAGTATGAGCGTTCTTGATAAATCAATCGGGTTTAGCATCGTTCCAATTAATGACATTTTATCTAATGGATAATCTTCAAATATTATTAGAGACATTAAAAAGAGACCATCGTAAATAATGCCTAAAAACAACCATAGTAAAATGGCGTACCCAAAACCTTTAATTTTATTTTCGTTGGATAAAGCAATGTTAAACGCTAATGCTGTAAATATTAAGGTTAAAAATGTGCCTGTAATAAGCAATAATGAAAAATCCCAAATAGCATTGCTTTCAAACAAACCGTAAAGTATAAATGGCAGTCCTAAGCCTAAAATTAAACTCATAGATAAAGATAGCGCCACACCTAAATATTGCCCTAAAAATATGGACGAGCGTTTTATAGGTTGTGCCAAAAGAAGTTCGGTAAATTCTTTGGAATTATAATAATACATAACACCAAAAATGGTTCCAATTAAAGGCACTAAAACGATGATTACGTTCATTAAAGTGATGACAGCTTTAGATAAATCGTTGTTTAAAAAAAGGAGCACAACTCCAAGCAGTAAATAAAAAGCGAAATACACATAACTCCAGCGGCTTCGCATTAAATCGTAAAAACTATATTTTAATATTTTAAGCATGGTTATCAGTTAAAATGGATGCAATAGCATGTTCGAAATCGGGTTGATTGGTTTTTGTTTTTAATTCTGAAACAGTGCCTTTAAAGTAAATTTTACCTTCTAGTAAAAACACAATTTCATCGGATACCTCTTCAACAAAACTCATAATATGCGAGGTTATTAAAATGGTTTTCCCTTTGGCTTTTTCAGCTTGAATTAAGTCTTTTAATCTAATCATTGAAATAGGATCGAGTCCAGATGTGGGCTCATCTAAAATAATTAGTGGACTGTTAAACATAAAGGTAAGTACTAAATTCACTTTTTGTTTGGTACCACCAGAAAGTGTTCCTAGTTTTTTATCTAGAAATGAATTCAATTTGAATAAATTTATGAGACGTTCATCTTCATTAGTTTTGCCGCGTAAATCCTTTATCATTTTAATAAGTTCTTTCACTTTTAAATTACTGGGAAAGTTGGCGATTTGTGGTAAATAATCAATGTCATAGCGGTAATCTGAATTGTTTTTAATGTTTTGATTATGAACAGTAATTGTGCCTTTGTTAGGAATTACCATGCCTAAAATAGATTTTATTAAGGTTGTTTTTCCAGAACCATTTGGCCCAAGAACTGCAAAAATACCACCTTCTTTAATTTCTAAATCAACACCAGTTAAAACTTGATTTTTTCCAAATTTTTTATATAGATTTTGAATACTTACCATGAGATTTTTTTTATTACGGGGTTGTTATCTAAAAGATTATCTGGAGTAAAAACCGGCGATACTTTTTCAGAAAAATCAATTATATCTATAAACATACTTCTTAATAAAATAATGGTTTCTGGGGTTCGGTTTACGATATACGAAAATAATTTTACGGGTCTATAAGGTATATCTCCAATACCATCTTTATTTAAATCGTAGCCTGTATAATTACTCCAATAATTTTTATCAAACTCATTATCATTAATATTACTGTTATAGGCAATGTCAAAGGAATTGTATAAAAAGTTGTTCGCTGTAAACTTGTTTGTATAACAAGCGCCTTTTACTTTGATCGCCCACCCATTATTGCTAAAATTATTGTTTTTGTAATTAATACGGTTAGATCCTTCTATATTAATACCGATCGTATTATTTTCAAAAGTATTACCTACAATTTCGGCATCGTTTATTTCTTTTAGTAACATACCATATGATGCAGTCCCCCAATTTTCTTTAAAAATATTATTATACATATATATTTTTTTAGAAAACATAACGGCAACACCGGCGCCGTTATTTTCAAAGATATTATCTTGATAGGTGTCGTTATTACTGAACATAAAATGTAATCCATACCTTATGTTTTGTGCGCTTACATTGTTTTTTATTAAACAATCGTCTGAAAACTCTAAATAAATACCATCGCGTACATGTTCAACGTAGTTATGTTCAATTTCTATATGGTTACTATACCATAGCTGAATCCCGTTTCCGGAATTGTATTCTTGCACAGCATCTCCAATAATTTTATTGTGATAAATTTTTCCGTAACTAGATCTTTCAATATAAATACCAAAAAACAATTTCTCTAAAACCAGATTTTTAATTACAAAATGTTTGCTTCGTTTTATACGAATAGCAGCATAGTCTGCGGTGTAACTAGTACCGACATTTATAATGAAAAGTCCATCAACCGTTACATGATCTGATATAACAGTTATAATTTCGCCTTTTAATTCACCATCAATTATCGGATAATTTTTACCTATTATAGTTAAAGGTTTATCTACTATTATGTTGTGTTCTTTATACGTACCTTTTTTTACAATTATGGTATCGTTGGCTTTTGCTAGTGTTATAGCTTTTTTTAAAGTTGAAATGGGGCAGGTTTTGCACACCTCAATTTTTTGAGCATAACTAGCGTAAGCCATTAAAATGACTAGTAAATAAACAATTCCTTTGTTCATGATACTAGTTTTTAAAATGGGCGAGTAGCGCATTCCAAGTAAACAATTCTCCTCCTTTTTCAGTTTGAAATTTTTGAGCTTCTTTTTCCGTTTTAAATGCAGATAAAAATGCACCCATAGGACTTGGAATATTTTTACTAATTAAAAACGTAGCTTTTGTAGCATCGACTAGTGTTTCAGGTTCTGTATATACATTTGTTAAGTACAGATTTATTTCAGACGCATCAAATTCATCCATAAAATGAATCATACATTCTGTTGCGTCAAACTTATAAATTTTACCTTTATTGGTAACAATTTCGGCCGCATGTACTTTATCAACTATGGTCATTTTACAAAAATGACAACCATCGCTCCCATAGTTTATGGCTTGTGGTCCAATATTACAACTGGTGAATACCAATAGCAATGCCACAAAGGAAAATTGCTTAATTCTTTGCATATTTTAGTGTTTTATTAAGATTTTGTTGGATGTATTACTTAGCTGTTTTTAAGCTAACCTTTCTACCCAACCAAAATGCTACGAGTGTTAATGACATTCCTACAAACATAAGATATCCTCCAATATGTGGCAAGGAAGTTACATCAAAGTTAAGTAATTTTTGATGACCAAATAAAGGTGGTTTGTAAGACATTGGTGAGCCATCGGGATTCGTTACTTTAATGATGGCGTGAGGGTCTAAGTTACTTCCATAATCTATGAGCCAATTATTAAAGTCGTACATGCCTAAAATACCTAAAACAGACATTAATAAGAACCATCCTAAAAAGAATTTATAGCCCACCTTCCCAGCAAATCCAAGAATACCAATAAGGACTCCTAGCAAGACCATCCCTATAATAACTTTAGGAAAAACGGCAAATTCCCACATATCTTCAGCTTTTGGAATGGTTTTCATTCCTATATAGTGATTTAAACCATCAATGTTTTGAAGATCGAATTCCTGAACACCTTGTATACCTTTAATATAGATATTCATACCTAAAGGATCTGGATATTGCGGAGCACCTAGCATGATGTTCCATAAAGGAAATTTAAAAAGGCCTAATAACAAAAGCGATCCTATTACCATAATAATACCGGCTTTTTTCATAATAATTTTATTTTGAATTAACTATGTAGTTAATAGCATTTAAATAAGAAAAGGCGAGAGCGATAAATTCAACTCTCGCCTTTTTAAGGAAATAAACACTAAAATAAATTTCCCTTAATTTTTAATTATTTTTTAGTCTCCTAAAGACCAAGATAATGGGATTGTAGATGATGCTGGTGATACGCGCACGTAACCTTGCATTTCTTGATGTAAAGCAGAACAGAAATCTGTACAATAAAATGGCCATACACCAACATGTTTAGGTTCCCAAGTTAAGGTTCTAGTTTGTCCTGGAGCGATTAACAATTCGGCATTATTAGCCCCAATCATGGCGAATCCGTGCGGTACATCAAAATCTTGTTCTAAGTTAGTAATATGAAAGTATACTTTGTCTCCAACTTTAACCCCTTCAATATTGTCTGGTGTGAAGTGACTGCGTATCATGGTCATATAAATATGTACATTTTTACCTTCCCTAACTACTTTAGTTTCACTATCATTTGTGGCTTTTTTAGGGTGCTGATTTTCAGCTAACTTATAGAATTTTTTAGAATTGTTTTTAATAATTTCTGCAGGAATGGCTGCGGCATAATGCGGCTCGCCATGCGTAGGAAAATCTAAAAGTAATTCCATTTTATCCCCGGAAATATCATATAATTGTGCAGAATGCTCCATTTCTGGGCCAACTGGTAAATAACGGTCTTTTGTTATCTTGTTCATTGCGAACATGTATTTACCAAATGGTTCTCTAGAGTTTCCGCCAGGAATTGTCAAGTGACCAACAGAATAGTATGTTGGTTTTCTATCAATAACTTCCCATGTTCCTAATTTCCATTTTACTACTTCAGAAGAGATAAAGAACGTGGTGTAAGCATTTCCTTTTTCGTCAAACTCTGTATGTAATGGGCCTAAACCTGGTTGTACTACTGAACCTGCAAGCACGTCTTCGAATTTTAAAATTGGAATTCCATAAGCTTCACCGTCGAATTTTTTGTTTTCAATAGCGCTAAGCATTTTCGTAAATGAATGCACGGTTAAGTTAGCTGATAATTTACCATTACCTACAATATATTCACCCGTTGGATCTACGTCGCAACCATGAGGCGATTTTGGCGTTGGCAAGAAATAAACTGCCCCAGGAACCTCAGCAGGATTAACCACGCGTACTTCTTTTTTCATAGTAGAAGTAGCATTATGAGTCGCTTCATCATACACGTTATGCGCATAATTGGCAGGCATCATGGTGCCACCACCATTATTTACGTATTCTTCAATTTTTTTCCAGTTTATAGCTGCAATAAAATCTTTATCGTTTTGAGAAGCGTTAACTTCTAAAAGTGAGTTAGCTTCTTCCGTATTATAAGTTGTAAAGAAGAACCAGCCATGAGATTTTCCACGTCCAGGATGTGATAAATCGTAGTTAAATCCAGGCATTAAAACTTGGAATTTAATATCCATATGTCCATGTTTTGGATCAACAGAAATAAAAGATAAAGCACCTTTAAAGTTTCCTTTATATTCTTTAATAGCCATGTCTTTTTGTGGAATTGGCACAGAAAAACGTGTTCCAGCAACTACATATTCTGTATTTTCTGTAATAAACGAAGAACTATGGTTACCGGCACTATTTGGAACTTCAATAATTTCCTCAGTTTCAAAAGTTGTTAAGCTAATTCTGGCAATACGTGGTGTGTTGTTTCCGTTAATAAAAATCCAACGACCATCTAATTTACCATTAGTTTGAGAAATGTCTGGATGATGCGAATCATCCCAAGGTATAAAACCATAAGAGGTTTCTAACATAGCTTTGGTTTCTTCAGAATACCCATAACCATTTGTTGGGAATTGAGAAAACACGGGAATTTCTTTAAACATTCTTCCAGAAGGCAAGCCGTAAACCGTAAGGTTTCCGCTATAACCACCAGAGATAAATGCGTAATGCGAATCATGCTCGCCGGGAGCAACATATACTTTTTCAGCAGCATTAGAACTTAATGCTCCATTAGATTTTGATTCTCCATTATTACAGCTCGTAAAAGCGAAAGCAATAATTAAAAATCCAATAGAAATATTTAATATTTTTTTCATAATGTATTTAGTTTAAATTTTTTAGTTTTCAGGTAAAATTACTTTGTCTACAACATGTATAATACCATTTCCAGCAGATATACTTGCTATTATTTTGGCACCTCCAACAAATACGTCCTCGCCAACAACCTCTACTTTTACGCTTTGATTATTTGCTTGTCCTAATTTTTTAAATTTTTTAAGAAAATCTTTCGAGTAGTTTCCTGGAGTAACATGATTTAATAAAATATTAGCCAAAGTGGCTTTATTCTCTGGTTTTAATAAATCGTCAACGGTTCCTGCTGGTAACGCTGCAAAAGCGTCGTTAGTTGGAGCAAAAACCATTAACGGACCAGCATTAACAAGAGCATTTTCTAATGAGGCAGCCTGAACAGCAGCCACAAGAGTGGTGTGGTCTTTAGAACCAATTGCTATTTGCAATATGTTTGGTGTAGAGCCATCATCTGCAATAAATGCTTGCCCTTGTTTTTCAGTTGAAGTCGCATCAGTAGTTGTTTCTCCAGAAGTTTCTTTATTGTTTTTACAATTAAAAAAGAAAACAACAAGCAGAGCAGAAAGTAAAATTTTAAAGTTGGTTTTCATCTGTTTGTATTTAGTGTTATTAGTTGGTTAGCTGAAACATCCATAATAACCATTTTTGTCAAACAACGTAAATGGTTATTATGGATGTTACATATAAATTTATTTTAATGTTCTAAAGTATTCTAAAACAGCTCTGGCATCAGCCTCAGTTAGATTCTGATTTGCCATTGGTGCGCCATTAAATTCGATTAATAAATCTTTAGCTAATGCGTTTTTTTGAATCATATCTTCAGGATCTAAAATCATGTTCATTACCCATTCTGGAGTTCTGCGTTCTAAAATTCCTAGCGGTGCTGGACCAATAAATTTCTTATCTGGTCGGTGGCATGCAGTACACATTTTTTTATACACTTCTTCTCCATGAGTTGCCATAGCTTGGTCTATTTCGGCAGGGAGTACTAATGATTTTATTGGACCAACACCTTTGTCAGTCAAATCAACTCTTTTGGATGCAGGAACAGTTTCGGCCGCAGAAGTAGTTTGTTCGGTTGGCGTTGTTTTTTCATAAGAAAAACCTTCTTTTTTCTTTTCTTCTTTTCCACCACAACTCATTAATAGTGAAATAAAAAGTACAGTTAAAATTTTTAGTGTTTGTTTCATAATTTTTAAATAGTTTATTTTAACAAAATTAAGATGTTGAGAGGCCTTAAAATATGACAAAAATCATATTTAAGACAAAAACATCTTTTTTATAATTAAAATTGAAATACTATATTTGCGCATGCTTTCAAATTCATCAAAATACGCTATAAAAGCAGTTTTGTTTTTAGCGCTTCATTCTAGTAAAGATAAGAAAATATTGGCTAAGGATATTTCTAAACCAATTAATGTTCCGCAGGCTTATATTGCTAAATTGCTTCAGCCGTTGGTTAAAGAAAATATTGTATCCTCAATTAAGGGACCAAAGGGCGGTTTTTATTTAGATGAAGTTAATTTAAATAAATCTGTAATGAGTATTATTATGGTTATTGATGGTGAAGATAAATGGAATGCTTGCATGCTTAGTTTAGAAAAATGTAATGAAGAAAAACCATGCCCGATGCATGCTATTTTAAGTGCATCAAGAAATAAAATATTGAATAACTTAAAAGATAAAACCATTAAGGATGTTATTTTAAGTTTGAAGACAGGTGATTCATTCTTACCGGTTTAGCGCTTAAAAATAGAATCGTAAAAAAGGAGCCCAAGCATTGGCATAAATACTTTTATCTTTATCGTACAACAGGTCGTATCGAATTCCCAAAGTCACATTACCACTTCTATAACCTGCTCCAACAAAGAGTGCAGGAGACCAATAAGTATCATTTGGCAGGTTATAATAACTTTCATATTTTCTATTTACATGAAGTTCTTCAAATTCTGCCGAAAGCTGAATGACATCAGCAGGATTAAATAAACTAATAATGCTTCCTCCTAAAATAGTCGATTTATAAATATCTTTTTGCGAATTATAAGTGCCATTTAAACCTAAGCCTAAAGCAACTTGGTTATTAAATTCATAAATGGCACTAGGTGCTAATGTGCCACTAAAAAAACCATCACCAAAACTTAATCCAATACCACCACCAAATCTAACCTGATTCCAAAACGAACTATTGTTTTGTTGTGCTGTTGTTGTGTTTATAGTGGTATAAAAAATGATAAAAAACAGTACAATATTTTTACTTATTAATGAAAATGTGTTCATATAATTAGAAATCTTTAAAAATTTAACATAAAAAATTAACTTATTATGGAAATGCCGATTGAAGGCTTATAAATATAATAAAAGAAACAGCTAATTTTCCTAAAAGTTGTATTTTTGGTCGAAATTTGACTTAATTTATAGAGCATAAAGATTAATAATGGATAAATTTTCCTTTTTAAACGCAGCGCACACATCGTATTTTGCCGATTTATATGATCAATATTTAAAAAATCCAGATTCAGTAGAACCAAGCTGGAGAGCCTTTTTTCAAGGATACGATTTTGGTAGTGAAAACTATGGATTGCAAGGTGAAATTGTTGAAGGTGTTTCGGCACAAATACCAGAAACCCTGCAAAAAGAATTTCAGGTTGTAAGACTTATTGACGGCTATAGAATGCGTGGGCATTTGTTTACCAAAACAAATCCAGTACGTGAGCGTAGAACCTATGAGCCTACTTTGGCTTTAGAAAATTTCGGACTTTCCGCAAACGATTTAGATACAGTTTTTAATGCGGGTGAAATTTTAGGAATTGGAGTAAAAACATTACGTGAAATTTTAGTTCATTTAGATAAAATATACTGTAGCTCAATAGGGGTTGAATATATGTATTTGCGTAATCCTGAGGTTACCGGCTGGTGGCAAAGCCAATTAAATGTTAACGATAACCAACCAGATTTTAATCAAGAATCTAAAAAATACATCCTCGCTAAATTAAATCAGGCGGTTACTTTTGAGAACTTTTTGCAAACAAAATATGTGGGTCAAAAACGTTTTTCTCTGGAAGGCGGCGAGTCTTTAATTCCGGCTTTAAGTAATACATTATATATTTCTGCTGCAAAATATGGAGTCAAAGAATGTGTGCTTGGTATGGCACACCGCGGTCGTTTAAGTACGTTGGTTAATATTTTCAGGAAACCAATACACGAACTTTTTAGTGAATTTGATGGAAAGGATTTCGAGGATTTAGATATTGATGGCGATGTAAAATATCATTTAGGTTTAACACTTGATAAAGCATTCCACGACGGAATAAAAATAAAGATGAATTTGGTACCAAATCCATCACATCTGGAAACCGTTGCAGCTGTTGCCGAAGGAATTACTCGTGCCAAAATAGATAACGATTATAACGGAGATGATTCCAAAATTTTACCAATTATTGTGCATGGAGATGCTGCAGTTGCTGGGCAAGGTATTGTTTATGAGGTGGCACAAATGAGTCTGCTTAATGGTTATAAAACAGGGGGGACCTTGCATATTGTTGTAAACAATCAAATAGGATTTACTACCAATTATTTAGATGCTCGTTCCAGTACGTATTGTACAGACGTTGCTAAAGTAACTTTATCGCCTGTTTTGCATGTAAACGCAGATGATGCAGAAGCAGTTGTACATGCTGTAGAATTAGCATTGGCGTATAGAATGCGTTATAAAAAAGATGTTTATATCGATTTATTGGGGTATCGTAAATACGGGCATAATGAAGGTGATGAACCTCGTTTTACACAACCAAAATTATATAAGGAAATTGCAAATCATGATAATCCTTTCAAAATCTATTCAGATAAATTAATTGCTGAAAATACAATTACACAAGAATATTCTGATGCGCTCGTTGATGAATTTAAAGAGGTTTTAGAAATTGGATATGCAAAATCTAAACAAGAAAACTCTTCAAAGGTTAGAGAATTTATGCAAGAACGCTGGAAAGGGTTTTATCGTAGAGGTCTCGATGCTATTCTAAAAACGGTTGACACTTCTTATTCTAAAAAGAACTTAGAGGGTATTGCAAAAGCAGTTTCAACAGTTCCAAAAGGGGTAAAATTTGTTCGTAAGGCCTTAAAAATACTGGAAGGCAGAGCTTCTATGGTTTTTGAAAGCGATACTTTAGATTGGGGTATGGCCGAAACCTTGGCATATGGTTCATTGTTGGAAGAAGGTTTTAATATTCGTATTTCCGGGCAAGATGTTGAGCGTGGTACATTTAGTCATCGTCATGCAATTTTGCGTGATGAAATTTCGGAAGAACGAATTAATTTGCTAAATATAAACCCATTGAGTAAAGGGAAAATGGATATTTATAATTCATTTTTATCCGAGTATGGAGTTTTAGGTTTTGATTATGGTTATGCCATGGCAAACCCTAATACATTAACCATATGGGAAGCTCAATTTGGAGATTTTAGTAATGGTGCACAAATTATTTTCGATCAATATCTTTCTGCTGCCGAAGATAAATGGAAGTCTCAAAATGGTATTGTTGTTTTATTGCCTCATGGTTATGAAGGACAAGGTTCAGAGCATTCATCGGCAAGAATAGAACGTTATTTACAATTATGTTCTGTAGATAATATGATTGTTGCAGATTGTACAACTCCTGCAAATTTTTACCACTTATTGCGTCGTCAGATGAAATGGGATTTTAGAAAACCTTTAATCGTGTTTACACCTAAAAGTTTATTACGTCATCCAAGAGCAGTTTCATCTTTAAATGATTTAGCTAAAGGAGAATTTCAGGAGGTAATAGATGATACTATAAATCCTGAATATGTTAAGAAATTGGTATTTTGTACTGGTAAATTCTATTATGATTTATTGGCACAACGGGATAAACTGGAAAATAAAACTGTTGCACTAATTAGAATCGAGCAGTTATTTCCACTGCATGAAGAAAAAATTAAACAGGTAATTTCAAGATATCCTCATGTTGAAAAATATATTTGGGCACAAGAAGAACCAAAAAACATGGGTGCTTGGAGCCATATGATACAACGATTTGATTTTGTTAAGTTAGAAGGGGTTACCAGACCATATAGTTCGGTTCCTGCACCAGGATCGAGTACTAGAGACAAGCAACGACAACAAAAAGTTATTGATACTGTTTTTCAAGCGTAGCAATTAAATATAATTTGAGTTTAAACTCTTCAAAAATTTAAAATTTATATAATGATTTTAGAAATGAAAGTGCCTTCACCAGGCGAATCGATAAAAGAAGTAGAAATAGCAACATGGTTAGTTCAAGATGGCGATTATGTTGAAAAAGATCAGGCTATTGCTGAAGTAGATAGTGATAAAGCAACATTAGAACTTCCCGCAGAAGCAAGTGGTATTATTACACTTAAAGCAGAAGAGGGAGATGCAGTCGCAGTTGGTTCAGTGGTGTGTTTAATAGATACTAGTGCTGCAAAACCAGAAGGGGCAGCATCACCAAAACAAGAAAAGAAAGTAGAAGCACCTAAAGCAGAAACTACTAAAACTGCTGCAGTTGAAACTAAAACTTATGCTACAGGTACCGCAAGTCCTGCCGCTAAAAAGATATTAGCTGAAAAAGGCATGGAAGCATCGGCAATTTCAGGGACTGGAAAAGATGGTCGTGTTACTAAAGAAGACGCTGTAAATGCAGTACCATCTATGGGAACGCCTACAGGAGGTAGTAGAGGAACTTCAAGAAGTAAAATGTCTATGCTTCGCCGTAAGGTTGCAGAAAGATTGGTTGAAGCAAAAAATACAACGGCTATGTTAACCACTTTTAATGAGGTTGATATGTCACCAATTTTCGCGTTAAGAGATGAGTATAAAGAAACATTCAAAACGAAGCACGGTGTTGGTTTAGGCTTTATGAGTTTCTTTACACTTGCTATAGTAAGAGCATTAAAAATGTATCCAGCAGTAAATTCTATGATAGATGGAAACGAAATGATTAGTTACGATTTCTGTGATATTAGTATAGCCGTATCAGGACCAAAAGGGCTTATGGTTCCTGTTATGAGAAATGTAGAAAATTTAAGTTTTAGAGGCGTTGAAGCCGAAGTAAAACGCTTAGCGATCAGAGCTCGTGACGGACAAATTACCGTTGATGAAATGACCGGTGGAACGTTTACAATTTCTAACGGAGGTGTTTTTGGAAGTATGTTATCAACTCCAATTATTAACCCGCCTCAAAGTGGTATTTTAGGAATGCATAATATTGTTGAAAGACCAGTAGCCATTAACGGTAAAGTGGAAATTCGCCCTATTATGTATGTAGCATTATCTTATGACCATAGAATCATTGACGGAAAAGAAAGCGTTGGATTTTTAGTAGCTGTTAAAGAGGCTTTAGAAAATCCGACCGAGTTATTAATGAATAATGATGTTAAAAAGGCATTAGAACTTTAATAATAAATTTTAAAATCAATAAAAAAAGTGCCAACTAATTTTAAAATTAGTTGGCACTTTTTTATTCTAACTAATTCAAACACACTAAAATATTTATAGCAATAACAACAATAACCAAGAAAACCATTCCAGCAACAAAATATTTATCAAGATAACTATTGTCTTTTTCCATCTGGTTTTAATTTATTGTATAAATTAAGTGAAAAACTCTGCGCTATTATACCGCAGAGTTTTTATAAAATTCTCTCTAAAAGAATTGATTAATAGCTTAGTAAAATTAAAGAATTAGTCCCATAAAAAAAATACGCACTTCTACGTATTTTTTTTATAATTGATATGTTTATAAAATGCAGAAGACTTTAAACATAACGTTTAAAGCCTTCTATAATTCTCCCTAAGAACTAATTAATAGCACTGTAAAGATAAGTTATTAGAGTGATGTAAAAAATACGCACTTCTACGTATTTTTTAAAGATGTTGTTTGTTTAAACTGGCCCAAATAGCAAGTGATGTTGGTTTATTATCTAAATTTAGTTTGGAAACAATATTACTTCTGTGTTTATCTACAGTGCGAACAGATATAGAAAGTTCTTCAGCAATATCGTTACTGGTTTTATTTTCTGAAATTAGTTTTACTATTTTAAATTCAGATTTTGTAAGCTGATCTAAGTTCTGGGGTTTATTATTTGAATTATGATTTAGATAAGATGTTATTTCTTCACTAAAATATCGTTTGTTATTAATGGCATGATTAATACATATTTCAATTTCTTCTATCGCAAACTCCTTTAAAATATAACCGTAAACATTATATTCTTTGGCTTGTTCATATAATTCCTCCTCCTTATCAAATGTTATTAAAATAACTTTGGTCGGAAGATTGTTTTTTTGGCACGCTTCAGCAATTTCTAAACCTGTTTTATGAGGCATTCGAATATCTAAAATAGCTATTTCGGGCTTTAATTTTACTATAAGATTATAAGCGGAATTTCCATCTTCGGCACTTCCAACAATACGGAATCCTTTTGAAGTTAAAAAATCGGTTAACCCACGCAACATTAGAGGATGGTCGTCTGCAATTACAATGGAAGTATTCATTAATTCTGAGGGATTTATAATTACATGTTAAATATAACAATTATTATAGTTTTAAATAGAGGTATTTCTTCTCATAATCAATGATAGCCTTCGATTTTTTTAAAATGTCGGCCCCAATAATGCCGTCAACAGGCTTCGATTTATGATTAATTAATGCTGTGTTTACATGGGTAAGATTAAACAAAACTAAAACTATTTTATTGTGAGTCCAATTGCCAATCTTGACTTTATTTTTTTTAGAAGTTTTAGTTTCCATATCTGTAGCTCCAGCCCCAGCGGCTTTAATTAATGAATCTTCAACTTCTAGATTGAAGGTTTCGATGGCATCAAAACCAACACACGAATTTGATGCGCCAGTGTCTAAGATAAATCGTCCTTTCACACCATTTAAAGTTGCTTTTATTTCTAAATGATTGGTCTTTGTAAGGTATAGTTTTACTTTAATGTATTCTTTTTTAAGAAGGTATTCTTCAAGTGTTTCAGTCATTTTTTCTAAATTTCAATATTAAAAGTAGTATAATGCATGCTATAAATATCCCAAAAATTATATAAAAAATGGTATTACTGGATTTTTCTGTCTCCAGAGTTCCATAATAAACAAATGCGCTCCAGTAATAAGGGGATTTTTTTGTGTTGCTAATATCTTCATTTGCCAGATAGTCTATTTTAGAATTATGATTCGCTAAAAAAGTCGATTGCTGTTTATTATAATTTTCATAAAACGATTGCATGATTTGAGAGGTTGATAAATCGTTTATTTGCCATAAAGAAAACAATAGATTTTCTGCACCTGCATATTGAAAACCACGTGCAATACTCATAGCACCTTCGCCTTTGTATAGTTTGCCAATACCCGTTTCGCAGGCGCTTAAAACTACCAGATTTGGATTTAAATCTTGACTGTATAATTCATTTAGAAATATACTATCGTCGTAAAATGAAATGTTTGCCGGCATAACAAAATTGCCACTACTTGCATGTGTAGATAAATGTAAAATGCCATAATTGGGTGCGTTTTTAAGAAAGTTACTTTTTGATGCTTTAGAATTCATGAATAGCGTGCTATTCATTTCCCTTTTTATCGCATTCGCCTCATCAATAGAGTAAGTAAGCATTTGGTTTGAGTTTTCAAACACAGGAAAAAACCCTAATACGTTTTTATTTATGTTTTTATTGGCGTCTTTCAAATAAAATAGCGCACTTGAATTGTAGGCTATACTTTGATTTTTTAAAACGAAAGACATTTTCGAAAAAGTAGTTGTATTCGTTTTTTTAAATAGTAAAGCTTCAAACGGAATAAAATTCAGTAAACCATCTGGAATTATCATCACGTTTTTAAAGTTTAAAACGGCATCAAATTTTAATAGTTTGAAAATATTAAAGGCCTGAGAAGTATAATTGTTTATGTCATTATTTATTACCGATGCATCATCAAATAAATGAATAAAATTAATGATGTTTTGCTTGGTGTCATCTGATTAAATGAAATTGTATTTACTATGATATTATTATTTGAAATGATAAATTGATAGATGCTATTTTCTCCATAAAAATATTCAACTAAAACCGCCTTATCTTTTTTTAGTTTGTTTTGAAATGACATTAAAGTAGGTTCTAAATTTGTTTCAGGATATTTTTTTTCAATTTTGGTTTTTAATGACTTTAATTGTACACTGATGTCGCTTAGTTTTTTGCTTAAATCATTAATTCTGGACGCTTGATTGGTGCCAAGTTGTTCTTTTATTAAAAGGTTTGTAACATGTTCTTGTTCGTTTAGTAATTTAAATTCCTTTATTAATAAAGTGTCGGTTGGATGTTTTTGTAGACGTGCTTTTTGGTTTGAAATATCTTTTAAAGTTGAAACCTTGTTGTTTTCAGAATATTGAAATGCTTTAAATAAAAGGGATTTATTATTTGTTTGCTGATAATTGTTTATAAGGATGTCAATACATTTTTCACTTCGAATTCGGTTATTGGTTTCATTTAAAATCTTCGCTTCTTGCGAGGTCCAGTTTTCTTTTAATAATCCAGATACAAAAAAACTTAAATCGTAACTTTTTAAGGCCAATTCTGTATTTGTTTGAATAGTAGCATAAAGGTCGAAAATATCTATAAAAGTGTTTTCGGCATATAAGTCTTTTATATTAGGTAAATCGTCGTTTTTAAAATTAGGCAGCAAGATTTTTGTCGATTTATTCAAACATTTTAAAGCTTCAGGTGAATTTTTTAAGAGGTAATATAATTGTGCTTCTTCAACATAGAATTTAGCTAAATCTCTACCCGTTAAACTAGTTTCGGAAATCTGCGCTTTCGCTTTTTCAAAAGAATTTAATGCTTCTAGATAATTACCTTTTTGAAGGTTGATCGCATATTGATTTTTGTAATTTTCAAATTTTGATGATGATTGAATGGTATTTAAAGGAGAGGCTTCTTCATATTTATTTAGAGCCAATAAGCTTTTTGTTTTTATACCTTGGAGTAATGTTTTTTGATTGTTAGATATTTTAGGAAATTTAGACGCCTCTTCGATAATTTTTAAAACGCGTTCGTTATTGCCAATGGTCTGATACAGTTTGGCCAGATTAATTTTGCCGCTTATTTGTTGATTGATGTTTTTGCTTTTTTCAGCTAAAAAAATGTATTGATTTATGGTACTAAGTGCGTTTGTATAATCGCCCGTTTTGGTATATAAATTACCCAATGGTTTTAGGCAATTTTCAATAATATCAAAATCTGAAAGTTTTGAAAGTTCATTGTTATTGAATCGTTTTAAGGCATCTTCATACGTTGTAATGGCGTCTTTTAATTTGGAATGTTCATCTAAATAATACCCTTTGTGGCATTGTAAAAAAACGAGAGCCAATTGCTCGTCTTTTGTTTTTACATGTGTTTTAAATGAAGTTTCTTGATTGTTTAACAGTTTTAAAGAAGCTTCATTTTTATTACTAATAAATGTTTCAGTAGCGGTATAAATCGCTTCTTCCAGATTTTGAGAAAATGAAATTCCACAGATAAAATAGATTAGAAAAAATATTTTTTTCATTTGAGTGAGTAGCCAAAAGAGCCTTAGGCTCAGAATTTCCAAATGGCGTAGAATTGCCAGTAATTAAAATTATTTTCAAAATTCATAATATATCGTGCGCCGAAACTGGGACCAATTCTGGCAAAACCTGCAGTCGCTTCAAACAACAAACCTGTTCTCACATTGGTGAATGCATTGGATATATTGTTAGTGTCTTCTTTAGAGCCAATAACAGGCCCATCGGTTGTGTCGCCTTCAAATTGTTCGATTAAAACTGATTGTTCTTGCTTTTCACTGAATGAAATGGTGTTTTGTACACCTGCGCCAAGTCCGATATAATTATTCACATTATATCGCATTAAAACAGGCACATCCCAATCAATATTTGCAAAAGAATTGCTTGTTGTGGTACGTTGTAAAGTTCTAAGACCTTGAGCGTCTTGAATAAATTCTTCAAACACATCTATATTGGAATCATAATTATGAAAATTATTCATAAGTTCTACCTGCCAATACCAACGATATGATTTGTAAGGCGATAGCGTTGCACCAAAAAAGTAACTTTCAGAATTGTTTAAATCTGAAAACGAGTTGACCCCAACTTTGGTACCGATTGAAATTCCTGGAAGAAAACGAGTCGTAGCATAATTGGTAATAATGGGGTCGTTTTTATCAAAAATAATAGCGGTTTTACTTTTGGTTTTTTTCTTATGAAAATCTTTCGCGAATTTGATGCTATACTTTACAAATCCCTTTGTGGAATCGTATTCTTTTACATTTTTTTGTTCACTACCAGGAAGGTAAATATTTTTAAAAGTGAAAATAGCCTGAGTTTTAGTAAATGTGGTGTCCAAACAACTATAAATTACGTCGCGTTTCGGGCAGATTTCACATTTGGGATACATGTCTAAAACTTTAATAGTCGACTTATCTAACATGTCTGGAATATCGGTTTCTAATCGAATGGTTCGGGCAGGACCTTCACCATTGTTTTGAAATTTGATTTTATATTTTAAGGTTTTAAAACGCACCAATCTATAATTCATAAAAGTGCCGTTTGATGACATTTTGTTGGGGTCGTGCGAGGTGACGATTTCCATTTCCATGTCTTTTACTTTATGGTTATCGTAATTGGCATCAGGCACATAAATACCACGCACCGAAATAATGGCGCTGGTATCTTTAAGCATTTCGGGCGTCGTTTTTAAGCTGAAAAAGATGTTGCGTTCTTCTTTAGGTTTCATGTCATTGAATTCTAATAGGCTCCAGTTTTTGTAAAATGCTTTGGAGTTGGCAATGGTTAATGGCAAATTGGTTTTTATGGTAGTGTCTTGCGCAAAGGTTCGTGTTTCGATAAAATCGGTGGTTGAAGATGCAATATAAGTGCCATCTTCATCAATATTTCGTGTATAAGCAAAGCCTTCAGTCGAAATGTTTTTTTCGTTGTTATAAATTCTGGTTTCGTTTAATTCGAAATTATTGGCTTTGTATTGTTGTTCGTTATAAAACAGATAGAGTTTTCCGTTTGTAGTGTATTCTTGTGGGTTTTTGTAACTCACTATTAGCACCATTTCTTCATCAGGTACAGGTTCTCGGTTGCGTTTTAATAAGAAATCTTCATCCATTGTTGCCACATCATTATACTCGGTAGTTATTTCACTGATGGCTATTTTTTTAGGACGGGTGGTCGGCGGTTTTCCGGTGTCGTAATTATTGGTTGCCCATAATTTAACTTCGTATTCGCCTGTTTTTTTATAGGTGTGATTTGGTTGTTCTTCGGTGCTGTAATGGCCATCGCCAAATTCCCAATAATGAGTATAGAAAGCTTTTGGTGCGCCGGCTATTTGATTTAATGTTGGCGTTTCAGGAGTGAATATAACGGCGTTTCCATTGGTGGTGTTTTTAATGTTTGCAACACGTATAATGGTATCATTTACTATTAGTTTTTGAGCATAACTGTATGCGCCAATTAAAAGTAAAATTATAAAAGCAAACCGTTTTTTCATACCATTGAAGTTTAAATAGATTTTAAATATACAAAAAGTGTTATTTACGAAACTGATTTTAATTTGAACTTGTTTTATGAATAAAGTAAGTTAGATAAGATTATAGAAATATTGGCACATATTATTAATAATATGATGCAAACTATAATGAATATAAAAACAAACTTTTTCATGATGTGTTCTGTATATCATTAGATCAAAAAAGTTGGTGTTTTGTTACCCTCTGCGTTAGGGATTGCAGCGGTATCCTTTTTGCCTTAGTAAATAGACGTCATTACGAGGAGGAACGACGAAGTAATCTCTTTGGATTAAGAGATTGCCACAGAAAATTAGAAATTTTCTTCGCAATGACGCAAAAGGATTTAGCGGAAAGCCCGACCCTTGTGGTAACGCCCAAATTATTTAAAAAAAATCCCAGAAACCAAAGTCTCTGGGATAAAAAAAGCAGGTTAAAATTTGTGGCAAACCATGATTTTTAAGTAGGTAATTAAACTGGGTAGATGTTTATGGTAAACCATTAATTATGGTTGTAAGTTGTGCTTCGGTTGCTATGGAAGTTTCGCCTTCTGTGAAAGTGATAATGCCATTTGCAACGATTGTTACGGCTTTGATAGCGTATTTCCAGTCGCCACCATCTTCGGTTGCGAAAATAACATGACATTCTAAACCGATTGGAATTTGTCCGTAATGCTCACTGAATAATCCTGTTTGTGCATCGTAAGTGTCTAAGTTGGCTAAACCAGCTTCTTCACCATCGTAGGATAAATATACCGAGCTGTTTGTGTTATCGTAACCGTTGGTACAGCAACTAATATGGTTGTTTTTGGACGTGGGTCGCTGTAAAAACGATCGACATTAGACCATCCGAACGATTGAAAAAATCCGTAGTATTGGTTTCCTTCGCCGAAAACACCACCTTGACCTTGTCCATCACGTTTTTCTTCAGCCCAAGCAAGGTTGCCTTCGTCATCAATAATACCATTCCATAATATCATGGCATTATCAACACCACCAGTTAAGTTTGCCGGAATTTGCATTTGGAAGCCGCAAGTAGTTTCTAGAGCAACGCCATTTTGAGTAGCTTGTACAAAAAACTCGCCACCAGAAATTAATAAGGCTTTATCGCCATTTGGCATAATACCCATAGTTGGTTTGTTGGTTGTGAGCATGCTACCTCTATCAAAAAGCTCCACAAATTCTAATTCTACAGCACCTGTTACGGCAACTCCGTTTTTGGTTAAACAACCACCATTAATATAAATTTCAACACCTTTGTCGGATGTAAAGTTTACCGAACCATCTTCGGCAGTAAATTGAAATGTTTGTGTTAATCCTTCTAAAGCTTGTTCTTGAATAGCATTAAATTCTTGAGCTGTTGCTGGAATTATTAAATCGTCGTTGTCGTTTTTTGTACAGCTTGTAAATACTAAAGCCGTTAATAAAAGTGTTCCTAAAATGTGTTTTAAATTTTTCATAATTATAAGGTTTTAAATTTGTTATTCATTATTATATAAACAGGGTAACTATTTTGTTACCCTGTTTTGGGAATTATTTTTTACTTTTTTTATTGTTGAGGTTGACTGATGATTATTTTCGATACAATTGCATCGCCAGAGGCTACTAATTGTATCATTTTGTTTGCATAGTCTTCAGATGAAGCGTATCCTTTTGCAGAACCTGTGGCTGTTTCAACTTCCCAGAAATAATTTCTTTGAGCGTTTACTTCAGATTTTAAAACTAAGTAGCTAGAAATTTCTTGTCCTCGTACAATTTCACCAGAGCTTGATAAAGCAATCATTTCTTTAGCGCTTTCAAGAGTAAGGGAAGTTCCTGAATACATACCTTTATCGGTTTCTACTTTCCAATCAAATACTTGAGCAATGTTGTCTCTTGTAATAGTTGTTACTTCAGTTGAAGTGTTAAGGGTCGTTTTTTCATTTGTAGCATTTATATTTAATATTGAAAAAGCTACTGTTGCGATTATTAAAATTGATTTTTTCATGATTTCTAATTTTTATGGATTAATTAAAATTGTTGTTTAGCATTTTTGCTGTTACACCCTTATATCAAAACCATTTAAAAATTGTTACCCTTTTATTTTAAAGTTTTTTTAAATTAGCAGTAAATACAAGGGTTAATGAGCGAAAAAAAAATACACGAAGACCAAAAATATATTGATGGATTGCTTAAAAACAACTCCTTTATTATACAGGCTATCTATGATAAATTTGTTCCGAAGGTCATTAATTATATAAAACAGAATAGTGGTGATGCAGATCGAGCCCAAGATATTATACAAGACACTTTAATAACTATATATAATCAGGCAAGCCAAAAGAAATTAGAACTTACGTGCCCTTTTGATGCCTACTTTTTTTTACTCTGTAAACGGAAATGGTTAAATGAACTGAAAAAATCTTCTTTAAAAGAGGTAACAATTAATGAGGAAGTTTTATATAAAGATGACGACGCTCAAGAACTGGCGTTTGAAACATCTTTATTTGGCGAAAAACAAGCCTTATTTACCGAAATGTTTCAAAAACTAGGAAATGCTTGTAAAGAATTGTTAACGCTACTTTTAAAATTAAATCGATGGAAGAAGTAGCAACAAGTTTAGGTGTAACATATGCCTACGCTCGAAAAAAGAAATCTTTATGTATAGGCAAATTGACAGAGCTGGTTCAAGAATCGCCAAAATTTAACCAACTTAATAATTAATTGTCATGAAACATTCACAACTAAATCTTCAATTAAAAAATGATGATAATTTAAATGTTGCATGTGACAATTAAAAAACAATAAAAACAACCACATGAAAGATCAAGATTACATACAATTCGAAAACTATCTTTTAGGAGACCTTTCTAAAGAAGATATCATTGCTTTTGAAAATCGTTTAGAAACCGATTCAAAATTCAAAGAAAATTTCAATACTTATAAAGAACTTAATTCATTTTTAGAACATAAATTTGAAAATGAAACAGCGTCAACGGCATTTCAAAGCAATTTAAAAAATATTTCTAAAACATATTTTGAAAAGCAAGATGCCCCTAAAAAACTTATACGTTTTAAACCTTGGCAATATGCCATGGCAGCGAGTGTTGCATTATTAATAGGTGTCGTCATGTTTAATAATTTATCAACGCCTGTTTATGGTGATTTCGCAAATTACGATAGCATTAGTTTAACCATTAGAGGAGAGCAAGATGCCTTATTACATACTGCAGAAAATGCTTTTAATGCTAAAGATTTTGCTAAAGCAGAAGAAGCTTTTAAAAGTTTAATGGTTATCGAACAAGATAATGTCGAATTACAGTTTTACAGAGCAGTGGCCAATTTAGAATTAAATAACTATGCGGTTGCTGAAAGCTTATTAACCAGTTTAAGTAAAGGGCAATCAGCATATAAAAACAAAGCCATATGGTATTTAGCTTTAAGTAATTTAAAACAAAAGGAATATGATGATTGTTTAGAAATATTAAAGACCATTCCAGAAGATGCTGATGATTATAAAAAAGCACAAAAGCTTATAAAGAAGTTAGATTAGTTTTGTCTGGTCGAGTGCAGTCGAGACCTTAAAAGACTTTAATAATATTATTTGAATTGAAAGTTTTCAAGGCCTCACAGGTTTTAAAATCTGTGAGGTCTTTTTTTTAATGAGTGCTAGAGCGAAAGATTTGTCATGTCGAAATGAGGCACGATTGAGACATCACTAACAGTGAATGTTTCATAAATTTGTAGGCATTAATTTGATGTGATTTCTCCTGTCGTCGAAATGACTCATAATTATGTTTTAAAATTTGTATTGTCCTTTTTCATTGGTGAAAATCTGTTAAATCCGTGTCAAAATTTAAATACTTCATTATTTTTACCAAATGATAATTACCGATACCCACACCCATTTATATAGTGAAGCTTTTGATGAAGACAGGCATGAAATGATTAATCGTGCTTTAACACAAAATGTATCTCGTTTTTTTATTCCAGCAATCGATTCTACGTATACAGAATCGATGCTCCAACTAGAAAAAGACTTTCCTGAAAATATTTTTTTAATGATGGGGTTGCACCCAACCCATGTAAAAGAAAATTATAAAGAAGAATTAAAGCATGTTGAAGAGATGCTCGAAAAGCGAAGATTTTATGCAGTAGGTGAAATTGGTATTGATTTGTATTGGGATAAATCCACACTTGGTATCCAACAGAAAGCATTTAAGTATCAAATAAAATTAGCAAAAAAGTATAAATTACCCATTGTAATTCATTGCAGAGATGCGTTCGATGAAATATTTGAAGTTTTAGAAACCGAAAAGAGCGATGATTTATTTGGGATTTTTCATTGCTTTACGGGAACGTTAGAGCAGGCGCAACAAGCTATTTCCTTTAATATGAAATTAGGAATTGGAGGTGTAGTAACTTTTAAAAACGGAAAAATCGATCAGTTTTTAAATCAAATTAACTTAAATCAAATTGTATTAGAAACCGATTCGCCATATTTAGCACCTGCACCCTATAGAGGAAAGCGCAACGAAAGTGTGTATATAATAAAGGTATTAGAAAAATTATCAAATTATATGGAGTATCTTTAGAGGAGATATCAAATATAACAACCAAAAATTCTAAAGATGTTTTTGGAATTTAGACTTATTAAAGATTGTCGCACCAAGCCTTTCGACTGCGCTCAAGATAAGCTTATTCGGAGTGTTTTATAAAATAGAAAACTAAATGATTAAATCAAAACCAAATATATTACTTATATACACAGGCGGCACTATTGGAATGATTAAAGATTTTAAAACCGGAGCGCTTAAAGCTTTCGATTTTAAGACGCTTTTAGAGAAGATTCCCGAACTTCAACTGTTAGAATGTAGTATTGAGACTATTTCTTTTAAAGAGCCTATAGATTCGAGTAATATGAATCCGGAATACTGGGTTCAGATTGCTGAAATAATAGAATCAAATTATAGTACATTCGATGGGTTTGTTGTACTGCATGGTAGCGATACTATGAGTTATACAGCATCAGCATTAAGTTTTATGTTAGAAAATTTAGCAAAGCCAGTCGTGTTTACAGGTTCTCAATTGCCAATAGGCGATTTAAGAACAGATGCTAAAGAAAATTTAATAACGGCGGTCCAAATGGCATCATTACAAGAAAATGATAAACCCTTAGTTAAGGAAGTTTGTTTGTATTTTGAATATAAATTATATCGGGCTAATAGAACAACAAAATTAAATGCTGAAAATTTTAAAGCTTTTGCATCATTAAATTTTCCAGAATTAGCAGAATCTGGCGTGCATTTAAAAATTAATTATGATATATTTATTGAAGCCAGATGAAACAAAATCGTTTAAGGTTCATAAAAAATTAGACACAAATATTGCGCTTATTAAACTGTTTCCCGGCATTTCTCAGACCTTTTTGCAGAATATTTTAAGTACTGCGAACCTAAAAGCAGTGATTTTGGAAACTTATGGAGCCGGAAATTGTACAAATGCACCATGGTTTATTAATCTTTTGCATGAAACAATTAAAAAAGGCATACACATAATTAATGTAACACAATGTTCTGGTGGTAGTGTGATGATGGGGCATTACGAAACCAGTAACCAATTGAAAACCATAGGTGTTATTTCTGGAAAGGATATTACAACAGAGGCGGCAATTAGCAAATTAATGTATTTGTTAGGTGAAAATGTATCGAATGAAGCATTCAAAATTAATTACGAAAACTCGTTACGAGGCGAAATGTCTTAAAAATACCCTTTAAAATTTTAGCATTCAAAGATTTTTTCGTTATTTGACCCCTGTAATAAAATACAATTAAAATAAAGAGAGGTGGCCGAGTGGTCGAAGGCGCACGCCTGGAAAGTGTGTATACCTCAAAAGGGTATCGAGGGTTCGAATCCCTTCCTCTCTGCTGTAATTTTTATTTTTTTATTGTATTTTTTTTATATCTTTAACACTTTAATTAACTAATAAAATTAAGATTTAGAACATGAAAAGACTATTTTCTATCCTTGCCATTACAGGAATGATGGCTTTTGGAACTGTTAATGCAACTACAAATGCAAACACGAATACAGTTGCAACAACTGTAGCAAGTATGACACAAGATGAAGCTGCCCCAGCAGAAGAGCTTGGGTTTCATCAAGAATTAAAAAAGAGATTTATTGAAGGAGGTCCTGGATTTATGGGGATTGTATTATTATGTTTAATTCTTGGATTAGCGATTGCTATCGAGAGAATTATCTTTTTAAATCTTTCAACAACCAACACAAAAAAATTAACTAAAGAAGTTGAGGAAGCTCTTGCTTCTGGTGGTGTTGATGCTGCAAAAGAAGTTTGTAGAAACACAAAAGGTCCAATCGCTTCTATTTACTATCAAGGTTTAGATAGAACAGATGAAGGTTTAGACGCTGTTGAAAAAGCTGTTGTAGCTTATGGTGGTGTTCAAATGGGACAATTAGAGAAAAACGTTTCTTGGATTTCATTATTTATCGCATTAGCACCGATGTTAGGGTTCATGGGAACAGTAATCGGGATGATTCAAGCATTCGATAAAATTGAAGCTGCTGGAGATATGCAACCTTCACTTGTTGCAGGTGGTATTAAAGTAGCACTTTTAACAACCGTATTTGGTCTTGTTGTTGCGATGATACTTCAAGTTTTTTACAACTATATTATTGCTAAGATTGATAGTATTGTTAATGATATGGAAGATGCTTCTATCACGTTAATGGATCTTTTAATCAGAAATAAAAAGTAATAATTAAAAAATAATAAATCATGAATTTACACAAAATACTAAAGTATGTGGCTTTAGCACTTGGTGTTATTGGAACTGTTTTTGCGTATAATGCTAATAACGACAGATTCTGACGGCATGATTGATAATATATTGTAGTTACTTATCTAGTACTTTTTATTGTAATAGCTTTAATACTTATATATGTTCTTAAAGGCTTATTTGCTGGAAATATTAAAAAAACATTAACAACTGTTGGTTTGTTTTTAGCCGTTATTTTAATTTCTTATTTAATTTCATCTGGTACAGATTTAGATTTAAAGCAATTTAATGATAAAGGTTTAGGCATTACCGAAACGGATATCTAAGAATGTTGGTGCAGGGTTTATATGCATTTTATTTTCTTATGATAATTGCAATAGCTGTCAATATTTTTATCAGGCGCAAAAAAACTATTTAAAAAATAATTATGGCAAAAAGAGCAGCACCAGAAGTAAATGCAGGCTCGATGGCCGACATTGCGTTCTTACTCTTAATCTTTTTCTTAGTAACAACTACTATTGAAACAGATTCGGGAATTAACCGTAAGCTTCCTCCAATTGAGGAATCTAAAGAAGATGTTATCATTAAGCAAAAAAATATTTTTACTGTACTATTAAATGGTAAAGATCAATTACTTGTTGAAGATAATTTAATGGAGCTTAAAGATTTAAGAAAGGCAGCTATTGAGTTTTTAGATAATGGTGGAGATGGTACTTGTACTTATTGTAAGGGAAAGAAGGATCCTTCTTCTTCAGACAATCCGGACAAGGCTATTATATCATTGAAAAATGAGCGCGAAACATCTTATAAAACATATATTGCTGTACAGAATGAATTAGTTGCAGCTTATAATGTGTTAAGAGATATTAGGGCTGAAGCACTGTATGGCAAACCATTTACTGAAATGGAAAAAAATCTTAATGATGTAAATTGGCCAGGAAATAAAGAAAAGTTAAAAGAGCAACTTGAAAAAATTAAAGTTGAATATCCTCAAAAACTTTCAGAAGTACAATAATTAAAATTTAACACATTACTATGGCTAAATTTAATAAAAGAACCAAGGAGGCGAAATGCCAGCTATATCTACAGCATCATTACCAGATATTGTATTTATGTTATTATTCTTTTTTATGGTTGCTACCGTAATGAGACAAAATACATTAATGATTGAGAATAATTTGCCATTCGCAGATCAGGTTGAAAAACTTGATAAAAAAGATTTGGTTATGTATATTTATGCAGGAAAACCAAGTGCAAATTATAAAAAGTATGGTAAAGAAGCCAGAATTCAGTTAAATGATAAATTTGCAGATGTTAAAGATATTGGAGCATTTATTGCTGCAGAACGAGCATCTAAAAGAGAAGAATTAATACCATTTTTAACTACTGCTTTAAAAGTAGATAAAGATGCTAATATGGGATTAATTGGAGATATTAAACAAGAGTTACGCAAACAAAATGCTTTAAAAATAAATTATACTGTCAAAAAAGGGAGTGTATTTGGAAGAGATTAGTTGTAATATATTCTTAATTTTATGCGAAAGGGCGTTTTGAATTTCAAAACGCCTTTTTTTATTTTTAATAGTTTCACAATTTTAATTATCATTGTATGTTATTTACAAATAAAAAGAAACTTATTTATTAATAATGAAATTATTTTTAAAAATATTTATTGTTTTAATTAGTGGTCAATGATGTTTTTCACAAGAAAATAATACTCCTGAAGTGGATTCTCTTTATAGAGAAGACCAGTTTTATATAGGAGTTACTTATAATTTACTTGGAAATAAACCTAATGACTTATCGCAAAGTGGCTTTTCAACGGGATTACATTTTGGGTTTATTAAAGATATGCCTTTAAATGAAAGTAGAAATGTTGCTATTGGTATAGGACTGGGATATTCTATGAATTCTTTTAATCAAAACATGCAGATTAATAAGGAATCTAATGGTAGTTACTCTTACACTATTTTAGATGGAAACTCATATTCAAAAAATAAATTTTCAAACCATTTGATTGAAATACCGATTGAATTTAGATGGAGAACATCAACCCCGACCGAATATAGATTTTGGCGTATTTATACTGGGTTTAAAGTGGGTTATGCGATTGTAAACACGGTTAAGTTTAAAGACGACTCAGGATCCATCAAATACAAGAATATTAGTGATTTTAATAAATTGGAATATGGATTTACATTAAGCGCAGGATATAATACTTGGAATATTTATTTGTATTATGGTTTAAATCCAATTTTTTCTAACAATGCTGTTTTAGAAGGTGATAAAATTGATATGAACGCCATAAAAGTTGGATTAATGTTCTATATACTATAGCCAATAACTAACTAATATTAATTGCGGAATCACACCAATAAAAACGCCTAAAATAAGTTCTATGTAAGTATGTGCTTTTACATGCAATCTTGACGTTGCAATGGCACCTGTGATAATACTCATTAAAGCCAATGTGCCAATAATGTTAATACTAAAGTGAATACTTAAATTTATAAAAAACATAAAAAGTCCAGAAATAGAAATCATATGAATACTTGCTTTAAATTTAAAAATGGCGAGCATTAAACAGGCCATAGTAGAAATTAGAATTCCAATAAAGAAGTAATAGAGTTCAATTATTTGTGATTGCGTGATAATGCGCTGTAATACAATTAAAATTACTATACAGTTTAAAATTAAAGGGTAAATTCTTTCTTCTGTTGTTTTTAAATATATGGAGTTTACCTTTCCCAGAGTTTTAAGTAAAAAGAAAATTAAAACCGGTAAAATAACGGTTAGTATAAATATCGAAATTATTTTTGCCTTAACTAATTTCTTCAGGGATAAATCTTGGTGATTTTGAAAAATAGAACAAAACACCTAGTAATGGAATAATTAATGGATGAAAAATAAACGAGATACTCTTTAAAATACGATCCATTATATTTTTTTACGTAATCGAGCCACAGGAATATCTAATTGTTCTCTATATTTTGCTACAGTTCTTCTTGCAATTGGATAGCCTTTTTCTTTTAGAATTTTAGCTAAAGTTTCATCGGTTAAAGGTTTTCTTTTTTCTTCTTCTTCTATAACTGTTTCAAGTATTTTTTTT
The DNA here is from genome assembly GCA_963698455.1 of uncultured Flavobacteriaceae bacterium. GTDB lineage: Bacteria > Bacteroidota > Bacteroidia > Flavobacteriales > Flavobacteriaceae > Mariniflexile. Next base: position 125,506 of record CAVOQU010000001.1, read on the forward strand.
ATTTCTCTTGTAGAAACATCTTCGCCTTGGTCATTTTTCATTGATTCTGAAAAGAATTCTTTTATCAATTTTGTTCCGTAAGGGGTATCAACATATTTACTGTTTGCAACTCTGGAAACCGTTGATACATCCATCGATATTTCATCAGCAATATCTTTCAGAATCATTGGTTTTAAATTGCGTTCATCACCAGTTAAAAAGTATTCTTTTTGGTAATGCATAATAGCACTCATGGTAATAAATAAGGTTTGCTGACGTTGTTTAATAGCTTCAATAAACCATTTGGCAGCATCTAATTTTTGTTTTATAAAAACAACGGCATCCTTTTGCGATTTCGATTTGTCTTTGGACTCTTTATAGCCTTTAAGCATATTGTTGTATTCTCTCGAAACATGAAGTTCTGGAGCATTACGACCGTTAAGAGTTAATTCCAGTTCACCATCAACAATTTTAATGGCAAAATCAGGAATCACATGTTCTACAATTCTGTTATTTCCCGAATAAGAACCACCTGGTTTCGGATTTAAATGTTCAATTTCGTTTATGGCATCTTTTAATTGAATTTCTGAAATATCAAATTTCTGAATTAATTTATCGTAGTGCTTTTTTGTAAATTGTTCAAAAGCATTGTCAATAATATCAATAGCCAGTTCACAATCAGGTGTTTTTACTTTTCTATGTAATTGAATACTTAAACATTCTTGTAAATTTCTGGCTCCAACACCGGCCGGGTCCAATTGATGCACTATTCTTAAAACTTTAGCAATTTTTTCTTCGGTAGTATAAATACTTTGAGTAAAAGCTAAATCGTCCATAATATCAGATAATGTTCTTCTTATATATCCGCTTTCATCAACACTGCCAACCAAAAATTCGGCAATTTCACGTTCTTCATCGTCTAATCTGTAAGTGTTTAACTGGCTTATTAAATGTTGCGTAAACGATGTGCCAGCAGCATAAGGCATGGTTTTTTCTTCATCATCACTACTATAATTATTTGCTTGTGTTCGGTAATCAGGAATTTCGTCATCACTTAAATATTCGTCAACATTAATATCGTCGTTTCCTATTGATTCACTGTCTTCAAAGTCGTCATTTGTATTGTCCAAATCAGAATCATAATCACTTTCAATTTCTTCATTACCACCTTCAAGTGCCGGATTTTCTTCCAACTCTTGTTTTAAACGTTGTTCAAAAGCCTGTGTAGGCAACTGTATCAATTTCATTAATTGAATTTGCTGCGGCGACAGTTTTTGTGATAATTTAAATTGTAAATATTGTTTGAGCATATAATCGATTTGGTTTAAAATATTATAAAATAATATTTTACTAGTTTGTTACCAAGATACTAATGTTTTTTAAAATTCTGCATTTTGAGGTGTTCTTGGAAACGGAATAACATCTCTAATATTACTCATTCCTGTTGCAAACATAACCAAACGTTCAAAGCCCAGACCAAAACCAGCATGTACTGCTGTACCAAATTTACGCAAATCTAAATACCACCAAAGTTCTTCTTCAGGAATATTAAGGGCTGCCATTTTTTGTTTTAATACTTCTAAACGTTCTTCACGTTGTGCACCACCAACAATTTCACCAATACCCGGAAATAAAATATCCATGGCTCTAACGGTTTTACCATCGTCGTTTAAACGCATGTAAAATGCTTTAATATTTGCAGGATAATCAAATAAAATAACCGGACATTTAAAGTGTTTTTCCACTAAAAAACGTTCATGTTCACTTTGTAAATCGGTACCCCATTCGTTAATAATATATTTGAATTTCTTTTTCTTATTTGGTGTGCAATCACGCAGAATATCAATAGCTTCGGTGTAACTTACACGTTTAAAATTATTATCAGTTACAAAATTTAATTTTTCAATTAAACTCATTTCACTACGTTCGTTTTGTGGTTTTGTTTTGTCTTCGTCTATTAATCGAGCATCTAAAAATTCTAAATCTTCACGATTATTTTTAAGAATATATTTTAGTACGAATTTCATAAAATCTTCAGCCAAATCCATATTACCTGCTAAATCCATAAAGGCAACTTCAGGTTCAATCATCCAGAATTCTGCTAAATGACGTGATGTATTTGAGTTTTCAGCTCTAAAAGTTGGACCAAATGTATATACTTTACCTAAAGACATGGCAAACGTTTCTGCTTCTAATTGACCAGAAACGGTTAAATTGGTTTCTTTACCAAAAAAATCTTTCGAATAATCTATTTTGCCTTCTTCAGTTAATGGTGGCTTTTTAGCATCTAAATTTGTAACTCTAAACATTTCACCTGCTCCTTCGGCATCACTTCCTGTTATAATTGGCGTGTGAACATAATAAAAACCATTATCATTAAAATATTTATGAATGGCAAATGATAGTGCAGAACGTAATCTCATTACCGCACTAAACGTATTGGTTCGTGTACGTAAATGAGCATTTTCTCTTAAAAATTCAAATGAATGTTTTTTAGGTTGAATAGGGTAAGTTTCTGGATCAGAATCACCTAAAACTTTTATTTCGGCAACTTGTATTTCTACTTTTTGTCCTTTTCCCTGGCTTTCAACCAACACACCTTTTACATGTATGGCAGCACCTGTTGTAATGCGTTTTAGAAGCGCTTCGTCAAACTTTTCAAAATCAACGACGCATTGAATGTTATTTAATGTGGAGCCATCGTTTAAAGCAATAAATCGATTTGCTCTAAAGGTTCTAACCCAACCTTTAATTTCTACTTCTGGCATCACAATATCTTGTGATAATAATTCTGAAACAGTTCGTAATTTCATAAACACTAAATTTTGTATGTAAAGATAAAGTTTTCAATGAAGAAAATTCAAAAACCAAATTCCAAAAGATGATATAATTTGGAATTGTTTAAATTATTAAACTGTCGGATTCGTCGTCCTCAGGAATAATATTTATAGCAGGTTCTTTTAGTACTTTCTTATTAGCAATGCTACGCTCTAACGATAGTAATAAAGAAGGTAGTAAAAGTAAATTTGATAACATGGCAAATAACAATGTTATTGATACCAACGCACCCAATGCAACTGTACCACCAAAACTAGAAATGGTAAATACTGAAAAACCAAAGAATAAAACTATGGATGTATAAAACATACTTACGCCGGTTTCGCGTAATGCACCATAAACCGATACTTTAATTTTCCAGTTATTTGCTTGAAGTTCTTGCCTGTATTTTGCTAAAAAGTGAATAGTGTCATCAACCGAAATTCCAAATGCAATACTAAACACTAAAATGGTTGATGGTTTAATAGGAACACCTAAATATCCCATTAATCCTGCAGTTACTAAAAGTGGAATAAGGTTAGGAATAAGCGATACTATAATCATACGTGCAGACCTAAACATATAAGCCATAAACAAGGCAATTAGTAAAATAGCTAGCGATAATGAAATAACAAGATTTTTAACCAAATAAGTAGTTCCTTTTTGAAACACAATGGCTTTTCCTGTCATAGTCACATTATAGCGGTCTTTTGGGAATAACTTATCTGTTTTAGCAAGAATGGTTTCTTCAATGCGTTCCATTTTATCGGTTCCCACATCTTTCATAAATGTGGTAATTCGGGCATATTGCCCCGTGCTATCTACAAAGTTTTTAAGCAAATCTACATCCGACGTTGAATTTTTAGCATACGATAAAATAAAGCTATTTTCTTGCGAGGTAGGTAATTGATAAAAATCAGTATTTCCGTTATAATAAGCTTGTTTAGAATATTTAACCAAATCAACTACAGAAATAGGTTTTGATAATTCTGGAATTTCATTAATTAATTCCTGCAATTCGTCCATTCGCTTTAAGGTAGAAAGTTTCATAACCCCTTGTTTGCGTTTGGTGTCAATCATAAATTCTAAAGGCATAATGCCGTTAAATTCATTTTCAAAAAAACGAATGTCTTCAAAAAACTCGGTTTTCTTGGGCATGTCTTCTATTAAACTACCCGATATTTTAATTTGATAAATACCAATAATACTTGCAATTAATAAAACTAATGCAGTTGAATAAATGGCAATTCGTTGGTGTTTTACCATACGTTCTATCCAATTTACAAAACCACCAATCCAACGTTTGTTTAGGTGTTCCAGATGACGGTCTTTAGGATAAGGTAAAAAGCTATAAATAATTGGTATAATAAGCAAACACAATATAAAAATTGACAGAATACTTAACGACGCTACAATACCAAATTCTTTTAAAAGCGTACTTTCTGTAAAAATAAAAGTAGCAAAACCAGAGGCGGTTGTTACATTGGTCATTAATGTCGCATTCCCAATTTTGGTAATAACACGTTGTAAGGATTTTACTTTATTACCATGTAATTTTACTTCGTGTTGGTATTTATTTATTAAAAAAATACAGTTAGGTATACCAATAACAATTATTAATGGGGGAATAAGGGCTGTTAAAACCGTTATTTCGTAGTTTAATGCACCAAGTATGCCTAAGGTCCACATGACACCAATGCACACTACAATAAGAGAAATAAAGGTGGCTCTAAACGACCTGAAAAAGAAAAAGAAAATGATTGAGGTTACCAATAAAGCTGCTAGTACAAACCAAACAATTTCATCAACAATTAAATTAGCATTAAGCGTTCTTATATAGGGCATTCCCGAAATATGAACATCTAAATTATTAACTTCTTCAAAGGTTTTAATGGTCGGTATAAGATCGTTAACAACAAAATCTTTTCTCGCAGACGTATTAACAATATCTTTTTTAAGATAGATAATTGTTCTAATCGTTTTAGTTTCTTTATTAAATAAGAAATTATCATAAAACGGATACTTATTAAAAAGTTCATCTTCAAGTACATCAATTTGTTTTAAAGATGAAATAGAATCTTTAATAAATGGTTTTAGTGTAAACTTTTGTTGAACAGTATCTTTAACCAGCTTTTGAAGATCCTTTACAGAAACAACCGTTTCTACTTCGTTGTACTTTTTAAATTTTTCTGAAAGATTATTCCAGGCATTTAGTTTTTTTACAGTTAATAAGCTACTGTCTTTTACACCAAGTACAATTAAGTTTCCTTCTTCTCCAAAGGTATTTAAAAAGTTATTGTAGGTTATATTTACTTCATGGTCGTCTGGTAAAAGATTGGCTTCAGTATACGTAAAACGCATGTTATCCCACTGTGTACTAAATAAAAATGTGATAATTGCAATAATTACAAGAATGCCAATTTTATTGCGTAAAATCAATCTTGCAATAACGTCCCAAAAATCTTTTGTAAAAAGTTTAAACATGACTTAAATAAAAGTTGGGCAAAGGTAGAAAAAACAAAGGTATTACCTCATAAAGTCAGGTTAAATGTAAACTTAAATGCAACATTATCACCAATATCAGGTAAGTGATACGCACCATAGCGGTATGTAAAGCTTAAACCGAAGCCAAAAAGTAATTTATTTATTTCGAAACCAGATTCTGTATAGCCTTTGTTTAAGGATCCAAAAGTTACATTTTGGTGTTTTTCAGGATGTTTCATATCTCCTAAAGCGTAGCGTGTTATTAAAACTAGCTGAGGCTTATAACGTTCTGTAATATGAAATGGTTTTAAAAAGTGTTTTAATTGAAACGTTGTGAATTTGTCTGAAAAGAATTCATTAAAGAACATGGTTTCAAAACTATTAATTCCTGCTACCGAAAACCGTTGCATGATGGTTTCCTTCGTTATGTTGTTAGGATAGGCATGATACAAATGTGTTAGCGGTGTATCGCCATTTGCAACGCCTCCTACTAATATTAATTCAGTAATGTTTTTGTTTTTATGTGAAATTTGATGAATGGTTCTAAAGTCTATTTTTGAAAAGCTTAAATCGCTTTTAAATACATCTGTAAAACTTTTGGTGTATTGAAGCGTAATAATTGGAAATTCATTTTTAGAGTAAACTAAATTTTTTAAAGGACGCCATTGCAAAGCCACTTTAGCCGTACTTAAATCGAAAGCAGTAAGAACTCCTTCGTTGGTAATATACCCATAAGTATAAGTGGGTTGAATGGCGCTCACGGAAAACTCAGATTGTGCCGATATATTTGGTGCTATTTGATGTTCTAAAGAAATTGATTTTGTTATATGCTTATGAAACAAATTGATATTTAATAAACGAGGTTCAAAAAATTGAAAAAAACGTTTGTCGGTTAAAAATTTGGTACTTCCTGTTTCTTGTAAATCATCTGTGTATGACACACTTAACCAAGTGTTGCTTTTTTCTGTTAAAAGATAGCTACCGCCAACACTATACTTAAAACGATGGTCTCTAAAACCATAAACCCCATAGCTGTTTATTCTAATTTTTTCTGAAAAAGCATCATTAGTAATACCACCTATACCAGTTCTTATTCCTTCGTATTGATTGTATTTTATTAAATACCGTAAATCGAAATTGAAATATTTTGTTTGAATGTATCCATTGCCAAGTCCTTTTACAAACGCGTTTCTTTTAATAGAATCTTGTTCTGGTTCTAATGGAATTTCAGTAATTGCTTGAGGCTGCGCTAAAGTCGCATAAAAAATAAATAATATAAGAATACAATTTTTAAACATGCGCACAACAATTGCTAACGATTTATAAAAAAAGCGACGTTTTAGTCGCTTTTAAATTTACACAGTCATGATTTCCCTTTCTTTCGCGTCGAAAAGTTCATCAATTTTTCTAACGTAAGTATCGGTTAATTCTTGCACATCTGCTTCTGCATTCTTTTTTAAGTCTTCAGAAACATCATCAGATTTTTTAATATCGTTATTCGCGTCTTTTCTAGCAGATCTAACGCCAATTTTAGCATCTTCTGCTTCAGCTTTCGCTTGTTTTGCTAATTCGCGTCTGCGTTCTTCAGTTAGGGCAGGAACATTAATAATTATAGTGTCGCCGTTATTCATAGGATTAAAACCTAAATTGGCAAACATGATTCCGCGCTCAATTTCTTGCAACATCTTCTTTTCCCATGGTTGTACGGTAATGGTTCTTCCATCTGGGGTATTCACATTTGCTACCTGGCTTAATGGTGTTTGCGAACCATAATAATCTACCATAACGCTTCCTAACATAGCAGGACTTGCTTTACCTGCACGTATGTTAACAAATTGCTTTTCTAAATGCTTAATAGCACTATCCATTGATTCTTTTGCGGTGTCTAATATAAATTGTATTTCTTCGTTCATTGTATTAAACTTTTTTGTCAATAAAATTCTCAAAAATTAAGCCAAGTTTTAGATATTAACTTCTGTTCCAACATTTTCTCCAGAAACTACTTTTAGCAAGTTTCCTTTTTTATTCATATCGAATACTATAATAGGAAGTTGGTTTTCCTGACTTAGTGTAAACGCTGTGGTATCCATTACTTTTAATCCTTTTCGCAGTACATCATCAAACGAGATAAAATTAAATTTAATGGCTTTATCATCTTTCTCTGGATCTACGTTGTAAATACCATCCACGCGTGTCCCTTTTAAAATAACATCAGCTTCAATTTCTATAGCGCGTAAAACAGCTGCCGAATCGGTTGTGAAATATGGATTTCCAGTTCCACCACCAAAAATAACAACACGTCCTTTTTCTAAATGACGCATCGCTTTACGGCGTATAAAAGGTTCTGCAACCTGATTTATATGTACGGCAGATTGTAAACGTGTTGGTAGCCCAGCATCTTCCAAAGCACTTTGTAGTGCTAATCCATTAATAACAGTGGCAAGCATGCCCATATGGTCTCCTTGTACACGGTCCATACCATTGCTTGCACCAGAAACACCTCTAAAAATGTTTCCACCACCAATAACTATGGCAACTTCTACACCTAAATCGGTAATGGCTTTAATGTCTTGCGCATATTCGGATAATCGTTCCGGATCAATACCGTATTGGCGATTTCCCATTAAGGCTTCACCCGATAATTTTAAAAGTATTCTTTTATATTTCATTATATATATACTGAAGTTGTGCAAAACTACATAAATTTTTGGTGTTTACCGAAGTCCAATTTATCAAAATAATAGTACGCATCAATAATTTTATATTTTTGGCGTTTCCCTTAAGGGTCGGGTTTTTCGCTACAAGTCCTCGCTCCTGCGTCACTGTGGGCTTTCCACTGCAACCCCTAACGCAAAGGCTAACAAAGTAATGTGCTTATAATTCGGCTATAATCTGATAAATTTAGCTTATCAATTCACATAAAAAAACCACTTCATAAAAAATGAAGTGGTTAAATATTTATAATAACAAGTCCTGTTTCGAGGATATTTATTATCCTAATGCAACACGTTTAAAACCGGTTATAGCAACATCACCATAAGAGGTAACATATTTTGCAACGCTAATTTTATCGTCTTTAATGAAATTTTGGTCTAAAAGACATTGCTCTTGGTCTAAAGTTGTGTTATCAGAAATAAAACGTTCTAATTTACCAGGTAAAATTCTATCCCAGATTTGCTCTGGTTTACCTTCAGCTTTTAATTCTGCTTTCGCAGCTTCTTCAGCTTTAGCTAATACTTCTGGCGTTAATTGCGCCATAGAAATGTACTGAGGTACATTTTTAAGAGTTTTACCTAAACGCGCAAATTCTTCATTGTCTTTTTCAATAACAGCAATTCTTGCTTCTAATTCTGATGCGATAAAAGCAGCATCAAAATCTTTATAAGATAATGTAGTTGCTCCCATTGAAGCTACTTGCATAGCGACATCTTTAGATAAAGTTTCAGCATTTTTTACATTAGCAGTTAAACCAACTAAAGCGGCAATTTTGTTAATGTGTACATAGCTACCAACATAAGGCGCTTCTAATTTTTCAAAAGCAGTGATTTCTAATTTTTCACCAATAACACCTGTTTGCTCAATTAATTTTTCAGCAACTGTCATACCACCAAAATTAGCAGCTAAAAGCTCTTCTTTTGTATTGTAGTTAAAAGCTAATTCAGCAAACTGATCTGCTAAAGCAATAAAATTTTCATTTTTACCAACAAAGTCAGTTTCGCAATCTAAAACAATAGCAACACCCACTGTATTATCTGCATTTACTTTTGCAATGGCAGCACCTTCAGAAGATTCACGATCTGCTCTGTTAGCAGCAACTTTTTGTCCTTTTTTACGTAAAACGTCAATAGCTTTGTCGAAATCGCCTTCAGCTTCAACTAACGCTTTTTTACAATCCATCATTCCTGCACCAGTTGCTTGTCTTAATTTATTTACCTCTGCTGCTGTAATTTTTACTGTAGATTCCATATCTTTTTAAAATTTAAAAAAGTCGTTTATTAAATTCCTATGAAGAAAATAATTAAACGACTTATTTGTATTGTGAAATTGTTAATTATTCTTCCTCGTCGGTTACAACTTTTTTAGAAACACGTTTTTTAGTTGGTGCTACTACTACTTCGTTGTCATCGTCTTGGTCTGTATCTTTATCAGATTTTCTATCAGCTAATCCATCAGCAATAGCGGCTGTAACATATGATAAAATTTTATCGATTGATTTAGAAGCATCATCATTTGCAGGAATAACATAATCAACTTGACGTGGATCTGAGTTGGTATCAACCATTGCAAAAATTGGAATGTTTAATTTTTGAGCTTCTTTAATTGCGATGTGCTCACGTTTAATATCAACTACAAATAATGCAGCTGGTAAACTTGTCATATCAGCAATAGAACCTAAGTTTTTCTCTAATTTAGCTCTTAAACGATCTACTTGTAAACGTTCTTTTTTAGAAAGCGTTAAGAAAGTACCATCTTTCTTCATTCTATCAATCATAGCCATTTTTTTAACAGCTTTTCTAATAGTAACAAAGTTTGTTAACATACCACCAGGCCATCTTTCAGTGATGTAAGGCATGTTAGTAGTTGCAGCTTTTTCAGCTACGATATCTTTTGCTTGTTTTTTGGTAGCAACGAATAAAATTTTTCTACCTGAATTTGCAATTTTTCTTAACGCTTCACTTGCTTCTTCAATTTTTGCAGCTGTTTTATAAAGGTTGATAATATGAATACCATTACGCTCCATATAAATGTAAGGAGCCATGTTTGGATCCCATTTACGTGTAAGGTGACCAAAGTGTACACCTGCTTCAAGTAATTCTTTTACTTCTACTGCCATTTTGTAATAGTTTACGTTCTGTTGATTAGCAATGATTAAGTGGTCATTTTTTCAAATCGCCTTAACCATTTAGATGCTAAACTAAATCCTGACCTTTTGAGCCATGGACAACAATAACTGGTTTAATTTTTTCTTTGTACTGAAAATTAATTCAGCAATAATATTAACGTTTAGAGAATTGGAATTTCTTACGCGCTTTTTTCTGACCGAATTTTTTACGTTCTACCATTCTTGGATCTCTTGTTAATAAACCTTCTGGTTTAAGTGTTAATCTGTTTTCTGCATCTACTTCGCACATAGCACGAGAGATAGCTAAACGAACAGCTTCTGCTTGACCAGTAATACCACCACCTAATACATTTACTTTTATATCAAAGTTACCTTCATTATCAGTCAAAGCTAATGGTTGCTTTACTTTGTATTGTAAAGTAGCATGTTGGAAAGTAAGCGTTTAATTCTTTTTTGTTTACTGTGATTTTTCCTTTTCCTTCGGAAACATAAACACGAGCAACAGCCGTTTTTCTTCTACCAATTTTGTGAATTACTTCCATTACTTAAATTCGTTTAAGTTAATTGTTTTTGGTTTTTGTGCAGCATGTGTATGTGCAGAACCAACAACAACATTTAAATTACGGAATAAATCAGCACCTAATTTGTTTTTAGGTAACATTCCTTTTACTGATTTTTCTACTACTCTTGCAGGATCTTTTCCAAACAATTCTGTAGCAGTTAAACTTCTTTGACCACCTGGATAACCTGTGTGACGAATGTACGTTTTATCGTTCCACTTGTTTCCTGTTAAGTTGATTTTTTCTGAGTTGATAACAATTACGTTATCTCCACAATCAACGTGTGGTGTGAAGCTAGGTTTGTGTTTACCTCTTAAAAGTTTTGCAACTTTAGAAGCAAAACGACCCAAAGTTTGACCATCAGCATCAACTAAAACCCACTGCTTATCAACAGTAGCTTTGTTGGCTGAAATGGTTTTGTAGCTTAATGTGTCCACGTTATTAATTATTTTTTATTAAACATTCCTCTCTCAAAAAGAGTTTGCAAATGTACGATAATCTGATTGATTACCAAATAGTATCAATTAAATTTTATTTATGATTTATTGCATTGAAAATTAGCCCCTTTAATATTTGTGTGGAGGGAATGTATTTAGCATTAAAAATGAGGACTTGGTGCTATAATAAAAACGCATGAAAAAGCCTTTTTATTATTATATATTACAATGCATTAATACATAAGTTCGGCTGTTTTTTTAAGAATGTCTAGCCATTAGTTATTGCTGCATAGCGAGCAACTTATTTTTTGCCATTCGGTTTTCCAAAATTTTTAGATAACGTAATGCATTTTTATCTCTATAATCGGTATAAGCTTTTGAGGCCCAATCTGCTGCTGTATTTAGGTTGCCATTTATTTCGTTAATAATGGCCATATTGTAACAAGCACGACCCGCTATCTTGGACTTAGAGTTTTTGGTTTCAACTTCCCAAAGTTGGGCAGCACCATCCCAGTCTCCGGTTTGTGCTCTGCGTTTGCCAATTTCAAAATTATCCGTGCCTTTTACATAATATTCTCTTGAAACTCGAATTTTATAAGGGTAAGTTCTTAATGCATAACGATGCCCAATGCCATTGCTTATTTGCAGAATAGCTTCTTTTCTTCCAATAATGGCTTCAGCAGCTTTTACAGGATTAATACCGCGCCCTACAGACCTAGCCCTATCACTATTTATTATCTCGTCTAGTATTATTTTAGTAGTATTATCATAGATTCTGAAACCAGCTAGGATGTTGGTATTGACTTCAGCTATATGTTCTATAATTGGGATTTTTAAGCCTATAGCATTAACTTTTTCTATAGTCTGTATATTATATTTTAGGGATGCATCAGTATCGTAAAAAGAAAGCACAACTAAGGCATCTATATTATTTTCTTCACAGATTTGGTTTACCATGTTCCATGACATCGGGTTTGGGAAAATACCAAGTCCGGGATTTTTAACCATATCAGATTTTACCAGAATAACATCTTCAAATGTTTGATTCTTTTCAAATTCATCTTTAATTCCGAGAATAAGATTTTCAGCGCCTTCTTTGTCCAGATTTTGTCCTTCGGCAGAAAAAACCTTATCTATTTTATCTAAGGTTTTATTAGATGTAGTCTCACTTCTATTTAAAATGCCTATACGATTTATATGATTTGGAACGTAAACAGGTGCTGGTTCTGTAACGCTCATGGTCAGGTTATTTGTAGAACCACAACCCAGTAATATAAAAGCAGAAATGAGTAAAGGTAATGCAGGTCTAATTACAAAAGTTTTCATGTTTAATAAGATTTGGTAAATCTAATGTAATAAAATAAATTTAAATTAGAGCTTAACTACTTGTAAATAGGTAATAATAAAAGAGTCTTTCTGTTTTTTAAATCCATCCTTTCATGTAAAACTCTCGTTATTTCAATACAAGTTTTTTCTTGACAGATTAAAATTAGCATTTTATATTATTTTTTGATGTTTCGCTATTCATATTAAAAATATTTACCTAATAAATATTTATCGGTTCCTGTTAAAAATAAACGGTTTTAACAGTTAAAAATCTATAAAAAGAATATAAAATTCAGTAATTTTAGAGCTAAATTCAAAACAAATAAAAATGAACAAAATATTTCTTACAATTGTTGCTTTTATCATTTCATTTTCATCAGTAAATGCAGATGAAGGTATGTGGTTTTTAATGCATATAGAACGATTAAACTATCGCGATATGCAAAAAATGGGTTTACAATTAACTCCCGAAGAAATTTACAGCGTCAATAATCATAGTTTAAAAGATGCAATTGTTCAGTTTAATGGTAGCTGCACGGCAAGTATCATCTCAAAAAGTGGATTGGTATTAACTAATCATCATTGTGGGTATAGTGCGATTACAGAGTTATCTACTGCAGAACAAAATCATTTAAAAAACGGATTTTGGGCAGGTTCTTTGAGAGAAGAATTGAAACCAGAAAGCCTTTATGTTCGCTTTTTTGTTAGAATGGACGATGTTTCTAAGCGAATTTTATCACTAGTTAATGATAATATGAGTGAAAAAGAACGTGAAGCAACCATTAACAGAGAAATTGCTAAAATTGAACAAGAAAACAAAGAAGGTGGAAAATACACCGTTTCTGTGCGTCCTTTCTATCAAGGTAATGAGTATTACTACTTTGTTTACGAAGATTATAAAGATGTTCGTTTGGTTGGAACACCTCCCAAAAGTGTTGGTAAATATGGCGGTGACACCGATAATTGGGAATGGCCAAGGCATACTGGCGATTTTTCCTTGTTTAGAGTTTATGCTGATGAAAACGGAAATCCAGCAGATTACTCAACTAACAATGTGCCTTTAAAAGCCAAATATCATTTGCCTGTTAATATTGATGGTGTAAAAGAAAACGACTTTGCCATGATATTAGGTTATCCTGGTAGAACAAATCGTTGGATGCCTGCATCTGGTGTCGAGCAGAATGTAAAATATGCCTACCCAGCTTGGGTAGAAAGTTCAAAATTAAGTTTAGATGTGTTTAAAAAATACATGAATGAAAGTGACGAAATTGACTTAATGTATGCGTCAAAATATGCTGGAATTGCCAACTATTGGAAGAATCGTATAGGTATGATCGATGCTTTAACTGCTCACAAAACAGTTGAAACTAAACGTGAAAATGAAAAAAAATTTGAAAAGTGGGCGAAAAAGAAAAAGAATAGAGCAAAATATGGAAAAGTTATTGAAAACATTAATAATTATTATAACCTAACCAATGAAAAAGCGAAACAAGCTAATTATTTAACAGGAATGTTGCGCTCAAGTACTTTTGTTGTTTTGCCTAATAGTATTGGAAAAAATCTGGAATATTACATAGGTCAAAATGAAGCGAAACGTGAAGAATTGAAACCTAGATTAAATTCTATTATAGAAAGTTCGTTTAAAGATTTTTATATGCCTTTAGAAAAAGAAGTATTTGCTAAACAACTTGGCTTATATGCTTCAAAATCTAATTACCCACTTCCAGAAATTGTTGAAAAAATCGGAGAGGAAAACAACAATGATTTTACTTCTTACCTCAATACAATTTTTGATGAAAGTATATTTACTTCAAAAGAAAAGATAGAAGCATTTATGAAAAATCCTGACACATCTGTGTTGGCTAATGATCCATTATATAAATTGTCTAGTCAATTACTAGATAAGTATAGAGAAAGTCCTGAAAATTTAGCGCAACCCGAAAATGATTTTGAAGCATCATACAGATTGTTAGTTCAAGGATTACGTGAGTCTGGATTAAGTGAAATAAAATATCCTGATGCTAACTTTACCTTGCGTTTAACTTACGGAAAAGTAAGAGCCTTACCTGCAGATAGTAGAAACGATGCGAATGTAAATAATTACACCACGTTTAAAGGCTTGATTAACAAATACAAACCTAATGACGATGAGTTTGATTTAGAACAAGGCATGTTAGATATTTATGAAAAAAAAGACTATGGTCGTTATGCTAATGAGCTTGGACAACTACCTGTAAACTTTTTAACAGATAATGATATTACTGGCGGAAACTCTGGCTCGCCTGTTGTTAACGGAAAAGGAGAATTAATTGGTTTAGCTTTTGATGGAAACATTGAAGCCATGGCTGGTGATGTGATTTTTGATCCAAACCTACAACGTACCATTAATGTAGATATTAGATATGTACTTTGGTTGATTGATAAATACTCTAACGCAAAGCATATTGTAGACGAGTTGACTGTGATTGACAACTAATATAAAAGAAAACTATTATAACTAAAAAGCGATCTGAAATTCAGGTCGCTTTTTTATTAAATTGAGATTTATTTCGGGCTATTTAATTAATGTGCTTCCAACCAATCGTTTCCAACACCTAAATCAACATCTAAAGGCACTTCTAATTTATAAGCGTTTTCCATTTCAGTTTTAACCATTGTTTTAATGGTTTCCAATTCTGGTTTATACACATCAAACACCAACTCATCATGAACTTGAAGCAACATTTTGGTTTTAAAATTTCCGGTTTGAAGTTTCTCGTAAATCTTAATCATGGCTATTTTAATAATATCGGCAGCACTACCTTGAATTGGTGCATTTACGGCATTACGCTCTGCAGCACCACGAACTACAGCATTTCTGGAATTAATATCATTTAAATAACGGCGTCTGCCCAAAACGGTTTGCACATACCCATTGTCGCGCGCAAAATCGATTTGCTCACTTATATATTTTCTTAATTTTGGATAGGTTTCATAATAGGTGTCAATCAATTCTTTCGCTTCACTTCTGCGTTAAATCGGTTTGATTGCTTAAACCAAAGGCTGAAACCCCATAAATAATACCAAAATTTACTGTTTTTGCATTACTTCGTTGTTCTCGAGTTACTTCTTCAAAGGTACATTAAATACTTTTGAAGCGGTACAAGCATGAATATCTTCACCGTTTTTAAAAGCATTAATCATGTTTTCTTCTTTACTTAATGCTGCAATAATACGAAGTTCTATTTGCGAATAATCGGCAGCAAGTAAAACATAATCTTCATTTCGCGGTATAAATGCTTTTCTAACTTGACGCCCTCGTTCTGTTCGAATAGGAATATTTTGAAGATTCGGATTATTGCTTGAAAGTCGCCCTGTTGCTGCAACGGTTTGCATATAATCGGTATGTACACGTCCCGTTGAAGGTTCTACCTGTGTAGGTAAGGCATCTACATAGGTGCTTTTAAGTTTTGCATAACCACGATAATCTAAAATATGTTGAATAATGGCGTGGTCTTTTGCTAGATAACTTAAAATATCTTCACCTGTAGCATATTGCCCGGTTTTGGTTTTTTTGGGTTTATCAACCAGTTTTAGTTTGTCAAATAAAATCTCGCCTAATTGTTTTGGAGATGCGATATTAAATTCTTCGCCAGCTTCAGTATAAATTTTTATTTCTAAACTTTTAATATCGCTATCCAGTTCTACCGATAAGGAATTTAAGAATTTTTCATTCAAATTAATACCTTCCAATTCCATGGCGGCAAGCACACGAAGTAGCGGAATTTCAATATCATCAAATAGTTTTTGGGTATTGGCTTCCCCTAATTCTTTTTCAAAATGTTCTTTTAGCTGAAGGGTAATATCGGCATCTTCAACCGCATATTCCGTTTGTTTTTCCAGCGGAACTTCGCGCATGGAGAGTTGGTTTTTGCCTTTTTTACCAATGAGTTCTTCTATAGAAATTGGGGTATAATTCAAATACGTTTCGGCCAACACATCCATATTGTGGCGCATATCTGGATTTATAAGATAATGTGCCAGCATCGTATCGAACAATTTTCCTTTTACAGTTATGTTGTATTTAGCTAATACTTTAATATCGTATTTTAAATTCTGACCAATTTTTTGAATGTTGTTCACTTTCAAAAAACGGACGTAATTGTTCAATAAGTTCTTGCGCTTCCTCTCTGTTTTCTGGAAAGGGTAAATAAAATCCTTTGCCAACTTCCCATGAAAAAGCAATACCAACCAATTCCGCAGTAATGGGGTTTAATCCTGTAGTTTCGGTATCAAAACATACCGAAGTTTGTTTCATTAAATTTTTAATAAATAGTTTGGAAGCCATCCCAGAAGCTATACTTTGGTAGAAATGCGAGGTGGTTTCGGATGTTTTTCGGGTAAATTCTGAAACGGCTTCCGTTTTTGTTGAGGTAGAAATATCACCACCAAACAACGAAAATTGTCCGGCACCAGCTGAAACAGCTTCTTTTGGAGTCACTTTTACTTCTGTTTTATTTGAAGTTGAAGTGGATTCTGTTGAAGTATCTGTTACTTCAACAGCAAACGTTTTTTCAAAATTTGCTAGTAGTTGTCTGAACTCTAATTCCTGAAAAATTTCTGTAACTTTAGGAAGATCTGGTTGGTCTAATTCAAAATCTTTGGCATTAAAAATCACAGGAACATCAAGCATAATGGTTGCTAATTTTTTTGATAGTATACCTAATTCTTTGTTAGCTTCAATGTTTTCTTTCATTTTACCTTTTAGCTCATGCGTATTCGCTAAAAGATTTTCCATACTTCCATATTGTGCTAAAAACTTTTTTGCTGTTTTTTCACCAACACCTGGTAGTCCAGGAATATTGTCAGATGAATCACCCATCATGCCTAAAAAATCAATGACTTGTAACGGGTCTGTAACTTCAAATTTCTTTTGTACTTCAGGAATGCCCCAAGTTTCGTAACCACCACCAAAAACAGGGCGGTACATAAAAATATTTTCTGAAACCAATTGTGCAAAATCTTTATCGGGCGTTACCATAAAGGTTTTATAACCTTCTTTTTCGGCTTGTTTGGAAAGGGTTCCAATCACATCATCGGCTTCATAGCCTTCCTTCACCATAATAGGGATGTGCATCGCTTTTAAAATGTCTTGAATATAAGGAACTGCAATTTTTATAGCCTCAGGTGTTGCGTCTCTGTTGGCTTTATAGGCTTCGAACATTTCAACACGATCAGTACTACCACCTTTATCAAAACACACCGCTAAATGGTCTGGTCGCTCACGTTTTATAACATCTAAAAGGGAATTCATAAAACCCATTATGGCTGATGTGTCAACACCTTTTGAATTAATTCTTGGGTTTTTTATAAAAGCATAATAGCCACGGAAAATTAAAGCATAAGCATCTACTAAAAAAAGGCGTTTTTGATCGGACATAGTGTTTGTTTTGATAGAAAACCAAAACTACAAAAAGTTATGGGTTAATTAGAGTTTAATAGATATATCAGATATAACTTTTTAAAAAACATCTCTAAGATAATCTTAACTATAAGTTAAATGAGGTATTGGTAATTCGTATTCATTTAGAATACCTTTATATTTGCCAAAAAAAGAAATATGCTTCGTTGGATTATTTTTCTAATTATTTTTGTGATCGTCGATTTATATGCTTTTCAAGCATTTAAAACGGTTTCTAAAAATAATTGGACTTACTATATATATTGGTTAATATCTGCTTTAGTAATTGGTAATTTTGTTTTTAACTATTATGGTTTTAACAGAAGTAATGGGTTTTCTCATGCCAATGCCTATGCTGTTGGTTTTTTTATTGCCATACTAATTCCTAAAATGGTTCTTTTAATTGGCATGTTTGCCGAAGATATTTTTAGAGTGCCACTGGCTATGTATCGTTATTTTACTGAAGGTGATACGGCAAAAGGAAATTATTTTGCATCCAGAAGAACATTTATTAGCCAAATAGCGATGGGAATAGCGGCCATTCCTCTGGCTTCTATAATTTATGGCATCTATAAAGGAAAGTACAACTATAAAGTTTTAAAATACACTTTGAATTTCGAAGATTTACCTGAGGCTTTTGATGGGTATAAAATTACCCAAATTAGCGATATTCATTCAGGAAGTTTTGACAATATTGAAAAGATAAAATATGCTGTAAATTTAATAAATGAACAAGAAAGCGATGTGATTTTGTTTACCGGTGATATGGTAAACAATAAAGCAGATGAATTGTTGCCTTACATGAATGTGTTTGATAAATTACAAGCTAAAGATGGTAAATTTTCAATTTTAGGAAACCATGATTATGGTGATTATGTGAATTGGAAATCTGAAGAAGCAAAGCATCAAAATTTAGAAGAATTAAAATCGTTGCAAAAGCAATTAGGATTTGATTTGTTACTTAACGAAAGTAGGTATTTAGAAAAAAATGGCGAACGTATTGCTTTAGTAGGTGTTGAAAATTGGGGGGTTGGCGGATTTAAACAAGCTGGCGATTTAAAAAAAGCATCAGAACAGATTAATGAAAACGATTTTAAAATATTAATGAGTCACGACCCAACACATTGGGAAAAAGAAGTTGTAAGTCACCCGTATCATTACCATTTAACCTTAAGCGGACATACGCATGGTATGCAGTTTGGAATAGAAATTCCAGGTTGGATAAAATGGAGTCCAATAAAATGGCGCTATAAATATTGGGCTGGAATTTATAATGAAATGGGGCAATACCTAAATGTTAATAGAGGGTTTGGGTATTTAGCATTTCCAGGACGTGTTGGAATTTGGCCAGAAATTACGGTAATTGAACTTAAAAAGGGTGTCAGAAGTTACTTAATTGTTAAATATTTATTTATAAATAATTTGCTTATCTTTATGATAATGCATTATAAATCCCGCAATTATTGGTATTTTCGAAAAATTACGTAGGTTTGTATAAGTATATTTGACTAATAAACAAAAAAGTATGTCAAAATTTGGGGAACTTATTGATGTAGAAATTCCTGTTTTGTTAGATTTTTTTACAGAATGGAATGATCAGTCTACTGCGATGCATGCTGTACTTCGAGACGTTGCGGCTGCACTTGGTGATAAGGCCAAAGTAATAAAAATTGATGTTGAAAAAAACGAGGAGCTTGCAGAAGCTTTACGCGTAAAAGCATTACCAACATTAATAATTTACAAAGATGGCGAAATGAAATGGCGTCAAAGCGGAGAGCAAGATGCTAATACTCTTATTGGGATAATTCAGCAGTACGTTTAGTTTGATAAACTATTAAATGAATATCCTTTTTTACTATAATACTCCAAGACTTTTGGTAATGCATATTGCATATTTTTTGAAGCTTTTACACTATCATGAAACACTACAATACTTCCGGAGACTGCTGTTGAAATAACATTATTAAAACAAGTTTCTTCAGATACCTTTTTTTCCCAGTCAAAAGATAATACATCCCACATTATTATTTTGTAACCTGATTCTATTAGTTTTTTCCCTTGTTTTGGGGTTATTTGTCCGTAAGGAGGACGAAAAAGATTAACGATTGATGATTTTTGATTTTGATTTTTGAAAACAGATTCGCATAAGTTAATATTTTCAATATACTCATTTGTCTTTGTTTTCCAACCTTTAATATGGTTATTCGTGTGGTTTCCAATAGCATGACCTTCGATTAAAATATTCTGAAAAATATCAGGATGTTTTTCAATATTCTTTCCAATGCAAAAAAAAGTAGCTTTTGCTTGTATTCTTTTAAGATTTTTAATGTCCAGTTGGTTATTTCTGGTGTTGGTCCATCATCAAACGTAAGATATAATAACTTTATCATTAGTTGGGATGTCCCAAATATAATTTGGGAACATCTTTTTTGCAACTAATGGTGTTTTTACGGGTGTAAAGGTCATGCCTTACTCAGTTAAATCGATGGCGCTATCTTTTGTAGGAATGTCTATTGTCATTTTCATTATTTTCTGGCTGGTCGCCATAAAAATGTTTGAATAGCATCAAGTTATTATTAAATATATCACTTTCAGTTTTAGCAAATTCAGGATCGTATTTTACCAGTACATCTAATAAACCTTTGTAGCGTTGTATATCGGTATATATATCTTCAAATAATCTATCTTGATCTGAAAGTTTTAAACCACTATAGTAAGTTAAATTTTCTTGATATTTTTTAGCAACATCTTTATATAGTTTGCTGTGCTTTTTCTTTGCTTCCAACTTCATAATAAGCACTATATATACGGTTCTAATAGTGTATAATATCCAAAATAATCAACAGGCATATTTGTCATAGCAATATCTGCTATTTCTTCAGCTTTATTTAATTTTTCCTCATTAATAAGTTGTTCAATAAGTCGCGCTAAATTTCCTCTGTAGGTTATAGAGTTTTTACGTGTTTCAGGATCGTGATAAATATTTTTACCACTATTTCCCCAATCCCATTTTTTAACTTTTTCGTACATTAAATTACTATCAACACGTCCCATATCAAAAGGATTTGCTCTGTCTACTGCTGTTTTTATAGGAACAAGTTTGTAACACATACCATCTAGTTGTAAATAATCTTTCATCCAGATATAATCGTCATCACCAAAACTACCACCTGTAAAATAAATAGGACGTTTCCAGTCGTTATTTGCAACAATATCTAGCATGAGTAATCTATTCTTATAAAGCGCATTTCCAGTTATATTGATATCTATATATGGCACTATTTTATCAGCATCTTTTGCTTTTACAATGCCATATTTTAATGCATTTTCTTTATTTACTGGAATTCTTAAGAATTCGGTTGGTAAATAACTCGCAGTTAAATCTTGAACTCTTACTTGCGATAAATCAATTCCTTTTTGTTCTAAAATATATTTATACTTTGTTTTAGGATTATTACTTGCTATAAAATCTAAAAACTGTTTAACATGTAAGGTGTCTTTAACAACAGGTTCAATTATGATGTAATCGTTGGTGCCATATTTGTATAAATCATGGGTTAATTGCGACGGAATAGGGTCACTTTCATAAGCTTTACGCTTCATTTGGTCTATATACCAATCTGTTTGAAATAAACTGGTGTTTACAACACGAACATCAGTTCTGTAACCTTCAATTTCTTGAGCATACCAAAGCGCAAAAGTATCATTATCTCCAATGGTGAATAAAATGCCATTTTCAGCACAGGAATCTAAATACATTTTTGCCATAGATCTGTGCTGTATATTTATCAGATCGGTCATGGTCATCCCAATTATTAGCAGCCAAAATGCCCGGAACTAATATTAAGCATATTATCGAGATGGTTGGTGCTAGTTATATTTGGTGTTAAGTATTTTTTAAATGCATCATATAATGCATAAACACCAAAACCAATCCATAAGGCAAATACATAAAAAGAACCAACTACCGAGTAATCGCGTTCTCTTGGTTCAAACGGTCTCACATTGGTATAAACTTGAATGGCTATACCTGTAAATAGGAAAAACACCAACATGGTCCAGAATAGTTTTTTGTCTTTGTTAAACAAAAAGAAAAATCCTAAAAGCCCTAAAATAAAAGGTAATAAGTAATAAGTGTTTCTTCCTTTGTTATTTTTAACATCACTAGGTAAATTATCTTGTGAAAGCCCTAAAAGTTTTTCGTCTAAAAGTTTAATTCCAGTTATCCAATTACCATGATTGTCATATTTTCCTTGAATATCATCTTGTTTTCCAGAGAAATTCCACATAAAATAACGCCAGTACATATAACCTAATTGATATTCAAACATATACGTTATGTTTTTCCAAAGAGAAGGTTTTTCAACATCTATATAGTTTTTATAACGTTTTAAAAAATTATTATAATCTTCATAATCAACATTTCCTTGAGCTACTTCTTTTTTAAAATTATTAACGACAGTTCTAAGTTGATTTTCCATCTGGTATTCAGGTTTTAGTTTAAACTCTAAAAACCCAGAAAACATCATATAATTTTCTGCATGTTCGCCACTCCACATACGAGGCAAAATAGAAGCGTGTTTGCTATTGTAGTTTTGTTTAGCTTTTTTATAATTGTTTACAATAACGTATTCACCTTTTACATCGTCTTTTTCATATTTAGGTTTGTCATCAACATAAGGATTGTTTTCATCCAAATAAGCATATTGATCGGTAAATTGTGGCCCATAAAACAAGTGTGTTTCTGGATATTGCTCTAAATTATAATATGCTAATAATTCTCTGGCACTCGATGGGTTGTTTTCATTAATCACTACATCGGCATTAGCTCTAATAGGGAGCATTAACCATGTTGAAAACCCAATAATTATAAAGGTTACACATAAAACACCAGTGTTTAAGATGTACCATGCCTTTTTTACTTGTGTACTTTAAGGCGTAAACAATTATTAGCAACTAATAAAATACCAGCAATAATAGATCCCGAATTAAAAGGAAGCCCAATAGAATTGACAAAGAAAATTTCAAAAACACTAAATATTTTAAGAATATTAGGTGCTAATAATTTAAAAATGAATAATAAAATAGCAACAGAAACAACATTAGCAATTATAAAATTTTTAATGGTAACGGTTTTGTAGTTTTTAAAGAAATAGATAAGACCAATAGCCGGAATTGTTAATAATCCCATAAAATGAACACCAAATGATAGTCCAATAATAAAAGAAATTAAAATAAGCCAGCGATTACCTCGAGGTTTATTCATATCCTGTTCCCAACGTAAACCAAGCCAAAATAAAACAGCCATAATTAAGGTTGCCATGGCATAAACTTCAGTTTCAACGGCATTAAACCAAAAGGAATCTGTAAAAGTAAAGGCTAAACTACCAACTAAACCACTGCCTAAAATAGCAATGGCTTTTGCTTTACTCATATCATTTTTATGTCCAACAAGTTTTTTTAATAGCAAAGTAATAGTCCAAAACATAAATAAAATGGTAAAAGCACTAGACATAGCACTCATCATATTCATCATAAAACCAACTTGAGAAGGCTCTAAAGCAAACATTGCAAAAAACGCACCTAGCATTTGAAAAAACGGTGCTCCAGGAGGATGTCCTACTTGTAATTTAGCGGAAGTTAATATGTATTCGCCAGCATCCCAAAAACTTACAGTTGGTTCTACTGTTAGAGTATAAGTTATAAGAGCTATTAAAAAAGTAAACCATCCTAAAATGGTATTCCATTTTTTAAAATTAAAATTTATCATAAAAGAATATAAGTTATTGCTGCGGCGAATTTAATAATAAATATGTTATTCAGAATGTTTTTAAGGAAACGTTAAGTAATCGAAATTATTTTTTAATAAAATAGTTGTGAAAATAAAACTTTGTTCTAAATTTGCACCCTCAATTACACATTGGCTTATGGTGTAACTGGCAACACGCCTGGTTTTGGTCCAGGAGAGTCTAGGTTCGAGCCCTAGTAGGCCAACATAATTGTTAATCCTGATTCTATTTTGAGTCAGGATTTTTTTTGACACCAAAGCTAATAGGGCAGGAAGTTTATGCTGAGCATTGCAGAGGCCCAAATTATATTTTGGGCTGAAGGTAACAAGCGTAGCTTGTAGAAGCGAGCCGACAAAAGGTCTATTAGTTTTTACTGAAATACTTTTTTATAACTTTTTGAGGTTAAATTTTAAACGTTATTACTGGTCGTTTGGCATGATTCACCAAATCTTCACTCACACTACCATTAAAAAAATGTGAAATACCTTGTCTGCCATGGGTACTCATACCAATTAAATCAGCATCAATAGATTGAGAAAAATTCATAATTCCTTTTTCAATAGTCATATCGTTGTAAATATTTAAAGTGTAATTAGAGAAATTCAAATCTTCAACAAAATTTTGCATTCTGCTTTGGGCCTCGTCGGATGTAATAAAATTAATAGGTGTATTAACCATGAGTAAATGCATTTTAGATTCAAAAACATTAGCAAATGACATGGCTTTTTCAAACGGTTTTTTACTTTCTTCTTTAAAATCAGAAGCAAACACAAAATTTTGCGATTTAAAAGTTTCATGTTCTTTTTTAATCACTAAAACTGGAGTATCAGAGGTGCGAACCACTTTTTCGGTATTACTTCCAATAAGCATTTCTTTTAAACCATCGGCACCATTAGAGCCCATAATAACCAAATCGATGTTATGTTTTTGCACACTGATGAAAAACACCTTTAAATATTTCGTGAAACTCTACATGTTCATGTACTTTTAAATTCTTTAAATAGTCTTTTTCTTTTAGTTCTTCAAATTGTTTGTGAGCCAATTTCATAAAATATATCGCTTCAGGTAAGTTATTGTAAGAACTTAAAGCATCCACTTTGTGTAACGGTATTTCTAAAATATGTAATAAATAAATCTCACATTTATGTTTTTTGGCTAATTGCGCAGCAACCTTTAAGGCATTTTCGGCTTGGTTAGAAAAGTCAGTAGGAACAAGTATTTTTTTCATATTTTGAGTCGTGAGTTGTTTCTAAATTTATGAAATATTACTTTAGAAATCAATAAAATATTATATATTTGCACCGTTGAAAGGCGAAATTAAGATTAGAGGGGACGTGAAGTCCCCTCTTTTTATAAAAAAATGTTTAAAAATACCGTAAAAAATTTACTTGATACTGCGTTAATTGAACGACCAGATTTGTTTTTAATTGATTTTTCAATTGGAGCAGATAATCATATAAAATTATTATTGATGGTGATAATGGTGTTTTAGTTGAAGATTGTATGTTTATAAGCAGAGCTATTGAACATAATATAGATAGAGAAGAACATGATTTTTCTTTAGAAGTTATGTCGTCTGGAGCAACAACACCCTTAGTTAACAAAAGACAGTATAAAAAAAATCTGAAAAGAGATCTTATCTGTAAGAACAACTTCTGAGAAATTTGAAGGCACTCTTACAAAAGCAACCGAAACAGATATTACATTAGAATGGAAAGTTAGAGAACCAAAACCAGTTGGTAAAGGAAAAGTAACTGTAAAAAAGCAAGCGAATATCGCTTACGAAGATATTGTAGAAGCAAAAGTTATGATTAAATTTTAATTCAATAAGAGTTATGGAGAATATCGCGTTAATTGAATCTTTTTCAGAATTTAAAGACGATAAACTAATTGATAGAGTAACGTTAATGGCTATTTTAGAAGATGTTTTTAGAAATGCCTTAAAAAAGAAATATGGAGATGACGATAATTTTGATATTATTATAAATCCTGATAAAGGCGATTTAGAAATATGGAGAAACAGAGTTGTTGTTGCTGATGGTGAGGTTGAAGAACCAAACCAAGAAATTTCATTATCTGAAGCTCGAAAAATTGAACCAGATTTTGAAGTTGGTGAAGATGTGTCTGAAGAAGTAAAGCTTATCGATTTAGGAAGAAGAGCTATTTTGGCATTACGTCAAAACTTAATTTCTAAAATTCATGAACACGATAATACCATAATTTTTAAACAATTTAAAGATTTAATTGGTGAAATTTATACTGCTGAAGTACATCATATTCGTCATAGAGCTGTTATTTTGTTAGATGATGATGGAAACGAAATTGTTCTTCCAAAAGAAAAACAAATACCATCTGATTTCTTTAGAAAAGGAGATAATGTAAGAGGTGTTATTGAAAGTGTTGAGTTAAAAGGAAATAAACCAACAATTATTATGTCTAGAAGCATCACCAGATATTTTTAGAAAAATTATTTGAACAAGAAATTCCAGAAGTTTTTGATGGTTTAATTACTATTAAAAAAGTAGTTAGAATTCCAGGTGAAAAAGCAAAAGTAGCTGTAGATTCTTATGATGATAGAATTGATCCTGTTGGTGCTTGTGTTGGTATGAAAGGATCAAGAATTCACGGAATTGTTCGCGAATTAGGTAATGAAAATATTGATGTAATTAATTATACTAATAACTTACAATTATATATTACAAGAGCATTAAGTCCTGCAAGAGTAACTTCAATTAAAATTAATGAAGAAACAAAACGTGCTGAAGTTATTTTAAAACCAGAAGAAGTTAGTAAAGCAATTGGTAGAGGTGGTCATAATATTCGATTGGCTGGTCAATTAACAGGTTATGAAATAGATGTATTTAGAGAAGGAGCTGAAGAAGATGTTGAATTAAGAGAATTCTCTGATGAAATTGAAGGCTGGATTATTGATGAATTTAGTAAAGCTGGATTAGATACTGCAAAAAGCATTTTAGAACAAGATGTAGAAGATTTAGTGAAAAGAACAGATTTAGAAGAAGAAACAATTAAAGACGTTATTAGAATTCTTAAAGAAGAATTTGAAGAATAACATATATTTGAGTATTTTAAAGGCAATTTATGGCTGAAACAATTAGATTAAATAAAGTATTACGTGAACTCAATATTTCTATTGACCGTGCAGTTGATTTTTTAGAATCAAAAGGCGTGGAGATAGAAAAGAGTCCTAATACAAAAATTTCAGAGGATGTACACGTAATTCTTTCAAACGAATTTCAAACTGATGCAAACAAAAAAGTAGCATCTAAAGAAGTTGGTGAAGCGAAACTGAAAGAAAAAGAAGTGCTTCGAGAGCAACGAGAACGTGAAATCGAAGAAAAGCATAAGGAATCAGCCAGAAAAGAAGAAGTAATTAAAGCCACTAAAACACTTTCTGGACCAAAGCAAGTTGGTAAAATTGATTTAGAACGCAAGAAACCTGCTGTGGTTACGGAAGTTCCAAAACAAGAAGAGCCAGTTCAAAAAGCTTCTGTTGTAGAAGAGATTCAAAAAGTTGTTGAAAAAACACCTCCAGCCGAAGAAACTGTAAAACCTAAGGTTGTTGAAGAAGTTAAGGAAGAAGTCAAAGCGGAAGTAAAAACAGAAACCTTAAAAGAAAAAAAGGAAGCAGTAGCAGAACCTAAAAAACCTGTAGAGGCAAAAAAACATATAACTACTTCTGAAGGCGAAGTAATTCCGGAGGAAAAAGTAAAAACAAAATATCAGGTACTTAGCGGGCCAAAAATTGCAGGTGATAAAATTGATTTATCTCAATTTAATAAGCCTAAGAAAAAGAAAGAAGACAAAAAACCGGACGCTAAAAGTGGCGACAGCGCAGCATCTGCAAATAAGAAAAAACGTCGTCGTATTAGTAAAGTAGGCGGTCCAAACCAATCTACAGAAACTAGAGGCGGAGGGGCTAACAGGCCAGGAAACGATCGTTTTAAAGGTAAGCCAGGACAAGCGAGACGCCCTATTGTAAAAGAAGAGCCTAGTGATGAAGATGTTAAAAAACAAGTTCGTGAAACACTTAGAAAAACTTCAAGGAAAATCTTCAAAAGGAAAAGGAGCAAAATACAGAAGAGATAAAAGAGATCAGCACAGAGATCAGACTGAAAGAAATTTAGAACTAGAAGCAGCAGAAAGTAAAATTCTTAAAAGTTACAGAGTTTGTTACAGCTAGTGAAGTTGCTACTATGATGGATGTTCCAGTAACACAAATTATTTCTGCTTGTATGTCACTTAGGTATGATGGTAACCATGAATCAACGTTTAGATGCTGAAACATTAACTATTGTTGCAGATGAATTTGGTTATGAAGTAGAATTTGTAACTGCTGATATTGAAGAATCTATAGAAATTTATGAAGATAAAGCAGAAGATTTAAAACCACGAGCACCAATTGTAACCGTAATGGGTCACGTTGATCATGGTAAAACATCACTTCTAGATTATATTCGTAAAGAAAATGTAATTGCTGGAGAATCTGGTGGAATTACACAACATATTGGTGCTTATGGTGTTGAATTAGAAAATGGTCAAAAAATAGCATTCTTAGATACACCAGGTCACGAAGCCTTTACCGCAATGCGTGCTCGTGGTGCTCAAGTAACAGATATTGCAATTATTGTAGTTGCTGCTGATGATGATATCATGCCACAAACAAAAGAAGCTATTGCTCATGCTCAAGCAGCAGGAGTTCCTATTGTTTTTGCAATTAATAAAATTGATAAACCAGCTGCAAATCCTGAAAAAATTAAAGAAGGATTAGCACAAATGAATTTATTAGTTGAAGATTGGGGTGGAAAAATCCAATCTCATGATATTTCTGCAAAAGTAGGAACAGGTGTAAAAGAATTATTAGAAAAAGTATTGCTAGAAGCCGAATTATTAGAGCTAAAAGCAAATCCAAATAAACCGGCATTAGGTACAGTTGTGGAAGCATTTTTAGATAAAGGACGTGGATATGTTTCTACTATTTTAGTGCAAGCAGGAACTCTAAGAGTTGGAGATTATGTATTAGCTGGAAAAAATAGTGGTAAAGTAAAAGCAATGCATGATGAACGTGGAAATAATGTTGTTGACAGCAGGACCTTCAACACCAGTTTCTATATTAGGATTAGATGGTGCACCACAAGCAGGTGATAAATTTAATGTATTTGAAGATGAACGAGAAGCAAAACAAATTGCTTCAAAACGTGCACAATTACAACGTGAGCAATCTGTTAGAACACAACGTCATATTACATTAGATGAAATTGGTCGTCGTATTGCATTAGGTGATTTCCAAGAATTAAATATTATCCTTAAAGGTGATGTGGATGGTTCTGTTGAAGCATTAACTGATTCATTCCAAAAATTATCAACTGAAGAAATTCAAGTTAATATTATTCATAAAGGTGTTGGTGCAATTACCGAAAGTGATGTATTGTTAGCTTCTGCTTCCGATGCAATTATTATTGGATTTAATGTGCGTCCTGTTGGAAATGCTAGACAAATTGCTGATAAAGAAGAAATTGATATCAGAACATATTCTATTATTTATGATGCTATCAACGATCTTAAAGATGCAATGGAAGGTATGTTATCTCCAGAATTTAAAGAAGAAATTTTAGGTACTGCTGAAATTAGAGAAATATTTAAAGTTTCTAAAATTGGAAGTATTGCTGGTTGTATGGTAACTAATGGAAAAATTCTTAGAAATTCAGGAATTCGTTTAATTAGAGATGGTGTTGTGGTGTTTACTGGTGAATTAGCTTCATTAAAACGATTTAAAGATGATGCTAAAGAAGTAACCAAAGGATATGATTGTGGTATGCAAATTAAAAACTATAACGATATTCAAGAAGGTGATATTATTGAAGCTTTCCATGAAGTTGAAGTTAAAAAGAAACTGAAATAAGTAATTTTATAATATATAAAAAAGCGACCAATTTGGTCGCTTTTTTTGTTTTTATAAATAGCGTTAAATTATTTCTTAGGCCTGAAAATAAAAGCAGATGAAAATTTGTTTTTAATTTTTTTCAAAGCTCTGTCTGCTTCTAAACGTGTTGTAAAATTTCCAGCCCAAATTTTAAAATTAGGAGTTTCATACTGAATTGTAGCTTTCCAATCTGTAAAAGCGTTATTAAATTCGCGTTGAGCGCTTTCGGCACTAGATCGATTCCCTGAATATATTTGTATTTTATACCGCTCAGAATCGCTCTCATTTTTATTCATTTCTTTTTTAATCTCCAACAAATTTGTTATTTTTTTATCTTGATTTATCAGTGACAGTTCCTTGTTGACCAAAACAAAAGCTGGTAGTTAATACTAAAGCATAAAACGCTTACAAGGTTAATTTTTAATTTCAATAGTTTCATAATCAAATAAATTTATACAAATGTATACGTTATAAACTTAAATCAGGACTATTTTATTATTTAGAATCCTTCTAAATTAGCATTAACACTTCACTAACATTTCTCAAATCGAGTTTAAATATTACTTTTGCCTGAGATTTTATAACTGTGATTTTTTTATTAATAAAATGACAAAAGTCATACCAAAGTTAAGAAGTTAATATAACCAACAATATGAGAAAGGTGATTCACCGTATATTAAGTAAAAACATTCTTTGTTTAGTCTTAATTATTTTATTTGCGTTTTCAACAGCTCTTTCTGCTCAGGGAGGAGATCCAGTAAAAGGAAAATCTTTATTTAATGCCAATTGTGCTGCTTGTCATCAATTAGACAAAAAAATGACGGGACCTGCACTACGAAATGTAGAAGCGCGTTTAGCAGACGAACAAGGTTTAGATAAAGCATGGATTAACGCTTGGATTAGAAATAGTGCAGGTGTTATAAAATCTGGTGATGCTTACGCCAATAAAATTTATAACGAGTATGGTGGTGCTGCAATGACGGCATTTCCACAATTAAGTGATGAAGATCTTGATAATATTTTAGCGTACACTGCCGAAGTAAAAGCAGAAGCCCCGGCAGCAGCAGGAGCGGCTACTACTACAAGTGGAGCTGCACAAGAAGGTGGTATTTCAAACCAAATTATCTTAGGTGCGTTAGCCATACTGTTTATATTATTGGCAGCAGGCTTATATGTTGTAAATAAAACACTTCGTCGTTTTGCAGCGGCACAGAATATAGAATTACCTGAAGAATCAAAAAGAACACCACTTTGGAAAGCATTTGTTCAGAATCAATTTTTAATGTTGGTTGTATCCATATTCTTTTTATTAGCGAGTGCTTATTTTGTTTATGGGTATTTTATGCAAATTGGTGTAGACCAAGGCTATCAGCCAGTGCAACCAATTCATTATTCTCACAGAATACATGCTGGCGATAATGCTATTGATTGTAAATATTGTCACTCTTCTGCAAGAGCAAGTAAACATTCAGGAATTCCATCAATAAATGTTTGTATGAATTGTCATAAATCCATTTATGAGGTAGCACCAGAAACCCAAGCCGAAGGAGTAGCAATAGGAGTAGATTACAATGCTGAAATTAAAAAATTATATAAAGCAGCTGGTTGGGATGATGCTGAACAAAAATATACCGGAAATTCACAACCTGTAAAATGGGTTCGAATTCATAATCTACCGGATTTTGTTTACTTTAACCACTCACAACACGTTTCTGTGGCTGGTGTAGAATGTCAAACATGTCATGGACCAGTACAAGAAATGGAAGTTGTTAGTCAATTTGCACCATTAACAATGGGTTGGTGTATTGATTGTCACAGAACAACGATGTTAATGTTAAAGACAATGCTTACTATACTAAAATTCATGAAGCGTTAGCTAAAAAGTATGGTGAAGACAAGTTTACAGCAGCTGAAATGGGTGGTCTAGAATGTGGAAAATGTCACTATTAATAAATTTAATAAGAAGTAATTCAATTATATAATATGTCATCAAACAAGAAATACTGGAAAAGTGTTGAAGAACTAAACGAGAATAGTTCTATTGTTGAGACGCTAAAACAAAACGAATTTGTTGAGCAAATTCCTACTGATGAATTTTTAGGAAATAAAACAGCATTAGAGTCTAGTTCTACTACACGTCGCGATTTCTTAAAATATGTAGGTTTTAGTACTGCTGCAGCATCTTTGGCTGCTTGTGAAGGACCTGTGGTAAAATCAATTCCTTATATAGTACAACCTCAAGAAATTATTCCTGGTGTTGCCAACTATTATGCAACAACAATTGCCGATGGTTTTGATTTTGCAAGTGTTTTAGTTAAAACGCGTGAAGGTCGTCCAATTAAAATTGAGAAAAATACTTTAGCTGTTACTAATGGAAATGCTAATGCCAGAGTAAATGCTTCGGTTTTAGGATTATATGATAGTTTAAGAATTCAAAGCCCAAAAAAGGAAGGGCAAACTATTTCTTGGAGCGATTTTAATGCTCAAATTGGTGATAAATTAGCAAGCTTAAGTGGCGCTGGAAAAGACATTGTGTTACTGACACAAACTTTTGCAAGTCCATCTACAAGTAAGTTAATTTCAGAATTTAAAGAAAAATTTGGTACTGTTCGTCATGTAGTTTACGATGCTGTTTCAGAATCTGCTGCATTAGATGCTTTCCAAACAAAATATGGAGAACGTGGTTTAGCAAATTATGATTTTTCAAAAGCAACGACTATTGTTTCTGTTGGAGCAGATTTCTTAGGAGATTGGCAAGGTGGCGGATTTGATTCTGGTTATGCAAAAGGACGAATTCCTCAAGAAGGAAAAATGTCTCGTCATATTCAATTTGAATCTAATATGTCATTAACTGGTGCGAATGCCGATAAGCGTGTGCCTTTAACACCAAGCGAACAAAAAATTGCTTTAGCTAAATTATATAGTTATGTTGTTGGTGGTTCTGTTTCAGGAAGTTTACCAGAACATATTGAAAAAGCAGTTAAAAGTGCAGCATCTCAATTAAAGAAGGCTGGAAGTAAAGGTGTAGTAGTTACAGGTATTCAAGATGTAAATGCACAAACTGTTGTTTTAGAAATAAACACGTTTTTAGGAAGTAATGCTTTTGATAAAGCAACTCCTATAAAAACAAGACAGGGTAGTGATGCAGCAGTTGCCACTTTATTAGCTGATATGAAAGCAGGTAATGTTGGTGCTATCATTATGAGTGGTGTAAATCCATTATATACCTTACCAAATGCTTCAGAATTTGCTGAAGGATTGAAAAAAACAGAATTATCTGTTGCGTTTTCTATGAAAGTAGATGAAACGTCTTCAGTAGTTCAATATATTGCTGCCGCACCTCATTATTTAGAGTCTTGGGGCGATGTTGAAATTAAAAAAGGACATTATCGGTTTAATACAACCAACAATTCGTCCATTATTTGATACAAGACAATTTCAAGATTCATTATTAACTTGGACAGGTAACACTGTTTCATTATCATGATTATATTAAAGACGCTTGGGGTACAAATGTTTTAGGAGGTAGTTCTTTCAATCAAGCATTACATGATGGTGTATTTGTTGGAACCATTGCCACTGAAACAGCCGATACTGCTAATGTTGAAGCATCTGAAGAAATGCCATCAGGAAATGCTGCAAGCGCTTTAGCTGCATCAGCAAAAAAATCAGATTTTGAATTAACATTATATACCAAAGTAGGTATGGGAGATGGTCAACAAGCCAACAACCCATGGTTACAAGAATTTCCAGATCCAATTACAAGAACATCTTGGGATAATTATTTAACTATTTCAAAAGCAGATGCAGATGCATTAGGCTTATTAAATACTCATGTTGCAAATGGGGCATTAAATGGTAGTTATGCTAATGTAACTGTAAATGGAACTACTATTAAAGCTCCAGTGATGATTCAACCAGGGCAAGCAAAAGGATCTGTTGGGTTATCATTAGGTTATGGAAGAACTACTGGTTTAAAAGAAGAAATGCAAACAGGTGTGAATGCTTATGCATTATATCAAAATTTCAACACCGTACAGAATGTAACTATCGAGGCAGCTTCTGGAGAGCATGAATTTGCATCTGTACAATTACATAATACTTTAATGGGTCGTGGAGATATTATTAAAGAAACTACTTTAGAGATTTTCAACACAAAAGATAAATCACATTGGAATGCAATTCCTATGGTATCTTTAAATCATGATGAAACTCCTGTAACATCACCAGATGTTGATTTATGGGATTCTTTTGATCGTTCAATTGGGCATCATTTCAACTTATCTATCGATTTAAATGCATGTACAGGTTGTGGTGCTTGTGTTATTGCTTGTCACGCTGAAAATAATGTGCCAGTTGTTGGTAAGACTGAAGTACGTCGTAGTCGTGATATGCACTGGTTGCGTATTGATAGATATTATTCATCTGAAGAAGTTTCCTTGAAGATGATGAGAAAAAAGACAATATATCTGGTTTAGGAAGTTCATTAAGTGAATTTGCTGAAATGGAAAATGCTGCTGAGAATCCACAAGTTGCTTTCCAACCAGTAATGTGTCAACATTGTAACCATGCACCTTGTGAAACTGTTTGTCCTGTTGCAGCAACATCTCATGGTCGTCAAGGTCAAAACCAAATGGCTTATAACCGTTGTGTAGGTACAAGATATTGTGCAAACAACTGTCCTTATAAAGTACGTCGTTTCAACTGGTTCTTATACAATGGAAACGATGAGTTTGATTATCATATGAATGATGATTTAGGTCGTATGGTATTAAATCCAGATGTTGTTGTTCGTTCTCGTGGTGTTATGGAAAAATGTTCTATGTGTATTCAAAAAACACAAAAAACTATTCTTGATGCAAAACGTGATGGACGTGAAATTAAAGATGGGGAATTCCAAACAGCATGTTCTGCTGCTTGTAGTAATGGAGCAATGATTTTTGGAGACATCAATGATAAAGAAAGTAAAGTTGCAAAACTTAAAGAAGATAATCGTATGTATCATTTGTTAGAAAGCGTTGGAACAAAACCAAATGTGATTTATCAAACAAAAGTGAGAAATACAACAGAAGCATAAAATTTAATTAAAGAAACAATTATATAAGGATATGGCGTCTCATTACGAAGCACCTATTAGAAGACCTTTAGTTACAGGTGAAAAATCATATCACGATGTTACTGTTGATGTGGCAGCTCCTGTAGAAGGAAAAGCAAATAAACAATGGTGGATAGTTTTTTCTATTGCATTAGCAGCTTTTCTTTGGGGAATTGGATGTATTATTTATACAATATCTACAGGTATTGGAACTTGGGGTTTAAATAAAACCGTAGGTTGGGCTTGGGATATTACTAACTTTGTTTGGTGGGTTGGTATTGGTCACGCAGGAACACTTATTTCTGCAGTACTTTTATTATTCCGTCAAAAATGGAGAATGGCAATTAACCGTTCTGCAGAAGCAATGACCATTTTCTCTGTAGTTCAGGCAGGTTTATTTCCAATTATTCACATGGGTCGTCCATGGTTAGGATATTGGGTATTACCAATTCCAAATCAATTTGGATCACTTTGGGTTAACTTTAACTCACCATTACTTTGGGATGTATTTGCAATTTCAACATATTTATCGGTTTCATTAGTATTCTGGTGGACTGGTTTACTTCCTGATTTTGCTATGTTACGTGATAGAGCTATTAAACCTTTCCAAAAGAAAATATATTCATTATTAAGTTTTGGATGGTCTGGTAGAGCAAAAGATTGGCAACGTTTTGAAGAAGTATCTTTGGTACTTGCAGGTTTAGCAACACCACTTGTACTTTCTGTACATACTATTGTATCTTTTGACTTTGCAACTTCTGTTATTCCAGGTTGGCATACAACTATTTTCCCTCCATACTTTGTTGCTGGAGCGGTATTCTCAGGATTTGCTATGGTAAATACACTTCTTATTATTATGAGAAAAGTATGTAACCTTGAAGATTATATTACAGTACAACATATTGAATTAATGAACATTGTAATTATGATTACAGGTTCTATAGTTGGTGTGGCTTATATTACTGAGTTATTTATTGCTTGGTATTCTGGTGTTGAATACGAACAATATGCATTCTTAAACAGAGCAACTGGACCTTACTGGTGGGCATATTGGGCAATGATGACGTTGTAACGTATTCTCTCCACAATTTATGTGGTTCAAGAAATTACGAACAAGTATTATGTTCTCATTCTTTATTTCAATTGTTGTAAATATTGGAATGTGGTTTGAGCGTTTTGTAATTATTGTAACTTCATTACATAGAGATTACTTACCATCTTCATGGACAATGTTTTCACCAACATTTGTTGATATTGGAATTTTTATTGGAACTATTGGATTCTTCTTTGTATTATTCTTATTATATTCAAGAACATTCCCTGTAATTGCACAAGCAGAGGTTAAAACAATTTTAAAATCTTCTGGAGAACGTTATAAAAATATTAGAGAAAGAGGAGATAGTTTAGTAGGTACAGGTGCTGATGCAAGAACTTCTGGAGGAAAAGCATCTAAACCAGCCGCTGCTAAAGAAGATAATTCAGCTAAAGTAAGTAATTTATTAGGTAGTATTGGAGCTTTTGATGCTGCTACTCAAAAAGCTGATGATTTAAAAAAAATAAGTGGAATTGGTCCTAAAATGGAAGAAGTACTTAATAGTATTGGTATTTATACCTTCCTTCAAGTTAGCAAAATGACCAAAAGAGAATATGACTTGTTAGACTCCATTACAGAATCTTTCCCAGGAAGAGCAGAACGTGATGATTGGTCAGGACAAGCTAAAAAATTAATAAACTAAATATAGTCAATGGAAACTTCAAAAGTTATTCACGCTATTTATACAGATGATGATGTATTAATGTCAGCCGTTAAAAAGGTTAAGGCAGAAAGATATCACATTGAAGAAATATATACACCTTTTCCGGTTCACGGATTAGACAAAGCTATGGGATTAGCACCAACACGTATTGCAATTACAGCATTTATGTATGGTTTAATTGGTTTAACAGTTGCAATTGTCATGATGAATTTTATCATGATTGAAGATTGGCCTCAAGATATTGGTGGAAAACCAAGTTTTAGTTATATACAAAATATGCCAGCATTTGTGCCAATTATGTTTGAGTTAACTGTGTTTTTTGCAGCACATTTAATGGTAATTACCTTTTACTTACGTAGTAGAATGTGGCCATTTAAAAAAGCTGAAAATCCAGATCCAAGAACAACAGATGACCATTTTTTAATGGAAATTGCTGTTGATGGAAATGAAAAAGAACTTGAAAGTTTGCTTAAAGAAACTGGAGCAGTTGAAATTAATTTAATTGATAAAGCGCATTAATGATGATGAAAGGCTTAATTAAAATATTAGTATTAGCAGTTGTTATTGTTGCAGTATCATGTAAAAAAGATACAGCACCAAACTATCAATTTATGCCAAATATGTATGAGTCTGTTGGTTACGAAACTTATGGTGAAGCTGCATTTAAAAATGGCGTTGAAGCGCAATTACCTGCAGAAGGTTCTATAGCTAGAGGATTTATTCCTTTTGAAATTGAGAATTCTACAGAAGGATATATGTTAGCGAAAGAAACTTTAAAAAGTCCGTTAGATTCTACTTCGGTAGATTTTGAAAGAGGTAAAGTATTATATGATATTTATTGCGGTATTTGTCATGGAAATAAAGGTGATGGACAAGGGAACTTAGTAAAACGTGAAAAAATACTTGGAATTCCAAGTTATGATGATGTAGCTAGAGCTATAAATGAAGGAAGTATTTACCATACTATTTATTATGGAAAAAATGCAATGGGTTCTTATGCAAACCAATTGAACGAAGAAGAGCGTTGGCAAGTAGTTTCGTATGTGTTAGATTTGAAGGCTCAATTAGAAAAGTAAGATAGACAAGATTATTATATAAATATGTATACATTTTCAAATAAATTAAAGACATTTTCTTTCATTCTAATGATATTAGGAGCATTAGGTGTGGGATATGGTTTTATGACATCTCATAAATCTTTAGATGAAGTAAAAACATTACTTGCTGAAGAAGCTTCTGCACATGGAGGTGGACATGGTGAAGAAGCAACACATGCTGTTGCCGAATCTCATGATGTACATGCAGAGGAAGTTCATGTTGAAGCTACAGAAGCAGTAGTTGCTGATTCTGTTGAAGTAGTAGAAGAAGGTCATGCCGCAGGAGCACATGATTCTCTTACGGAAGCTGCTCATGAAGAAGTTTCGAACGCACATCATGCTGAAGTAGTAACTGTTCAGCCAGTTGTTTCACATGTAGATGACGCTCATCATGGTGACGAACATGCCAAACATGTACAACATCAAATAGCAAACAGACCATGGTCTGCATTATATGTTGCTGCCTTTTTCTTTATGATGATTGCATTGGGTGTTTTAGCTTTTTATGCGATTCAAATTGCATCTCAGGCAGGTTGGTCTCCAGTTTTATTTAGAGTTATGGAAGGTATTACTGCTTATGTATTACCAGGAGCTTTAATAGTTTTGGGAATTGCTGTAGCATCAGGTACTATAGGTCACTATAATTTATTTGTTTGGATGGATCCAGAAGTAGTTGCCCATGACAAATTAATTCAAGGAAAATCAGGTTTTTTAAATTTACCTTGGTTTGTGATTCGTGGTTTAATATTTATTGCTGGATGGAGTTTATACCGTTATTTTGCACGTAAATTTTCTATTGCTCAAGATACAGCTGAAGATTCTAGTAACTTTAAAAAGGCATTCCGTATTTCTGCGGGATTCTTAGTATTCTTTATTTATACAGAATCTATGATGTCTTGGGATTGGATTATGAGTGTAGACCCACATTGGTTTTCTACATTATTTGGATGGTATGTTTTTGCTAGTATGTTTGTAAGTG
Source organism: uncultured Flavobacteriaceae bacterium (assembly GCA_963698455.1). Taxonomy (GTDB): domain Bacteria; phylum Bacteroidota; class Bacteroidia; order Flavobacteriales; family Flavobacteriaceae; genus Mariniflexile. The sequence goes on from CAVOQU010000001.1 coordinate 164,050, forward strand.
GTATTACGGTAATTGCGTTAGTTACCATTTACTTAAAATCTAGAAACTATTTAGAATTTGTAAACGAAAACCATTTACATGATGTTGCAAAATTCATGTTTGCTTTTAGTATTTTCTGGACTTATTTATGGTTTTCACAATTCATGCTTATTTGGTATTCAAATATTCCAGAAGAGGTAACCTATTTTATAACGCGTTTTGACGATTATAAATTACCATTTTTAGGAATGGTTGTTATGAACTTTGTGTTTCCAATTTTAATGTTGATGAATGCTGATTATAAGCGTATTCCTTGGTTTGTTGTTATGGCTGGTTTAGTAATATTATTTGGACATTACATAGATATCTTTATTATGATTATGCCAGCAACCGTAGGAGACAGATGGTTTATTGGTATTCCAGAAATTAGCTCAATATTACTTTTTGCCGGATTATTCATATTTGTAGTATTTACAGCTTTAACAAAAGCACCATTACTAGTAAAAAGATACCCTTTTAGACAAGAAAGTGAAGAATTTCATTATTAATTAAGATATAAATAAAGACGAACGAAAACAATGACTGCTTTATTAACAATTATAGTTTTAGTATTTATTTTAGTTGCCATTTGGCAAATGGTGAAGATTTTTGATTTAGCGCAGGCTAAAAATGAAAATTCTCAGGTTGCCAGCGACAAGGATAATACAATAAATGGATATTTAATGATGGGCTTTTTAGCTTTCATTTATATCATTACCATCGTATGTTTTGTGTTATGGGGCGATTTACCCTTGATGTCGAACTCTGCTTCCGAGCATGGTCCGACTATTGATAATTTAATGATTATATCCATGATCATTATTTTTATCACGCAAACCATTACGCAATTTTTACTGCATTATTTCGCTTTTAAATATAAAGGTGAAAAAGGTAAAAAAGCATTATTTTTTGCTGATAATAACAAACTTGAGGCTATTTGGACTATTATTCCGGTAATTGTTTTGGCAGGTTTAATTATTTATGGTTTAAATACTTGGATTAATATTATGGGTGTTGATGAAAGCGACGACCCATTAATAGTAGAATTATATGCACAACAGTTTAACTGGAAGGCAAGATATGGCGGGAATGATAATACGCTTGGAAAAGCCAATGTACGTTTAATTGATATTGATAGAGCGAATATATTAGGTCTTGATGAAGCAGATCCAAATGCTCAGGATGACGTAATAACAACAGAGTTACATTTACCTGTTGGACGTCCAGTCTTATTTAAAATGCGTTCTCAAGACGTATTACATTCTGCATATATGCCTCACTTTAGAGCTCAGATGAACTGTGTTCCAGGAATGATAACGCAATTTGGTTTTACACCTACAGTGACTACTGCAGATATGAGACAAACTCCCGAAATGATAGAAAAAGTTGCAAATATTAATAAAATTAGAGTAGAAAAGAGTAACGATTTAGTTGCCAAAGGGGGAGAAGCTTTAGAGCCTTACGAATTTGATTATTTACTTTTATGTAATAAAATATGTGGAAAATCACATTATAACATGCAAATGAAAATTGTAGTAGAAACACAAGCCGAATATGATGCTTGGATGAAAGAGCAAAAGGAATTTAAAAACTCTCTAGTTAACTAATTAAAAAAGATAAATACGATATAAGATTATGTCAGCACACGAAGATACTCACGCTCACGACGAACACGACGACCATGGACATCATCACAAAGAAACGTTTGTAACTAAATATATATTTAGTCAAGACCATAAAATGATTGCTAAGCAGTACCTTATTACGGGTACAATTCATGGGGTTATTGCTGTTGTTATGTCTATGATGATGCGTTTGCAACTGGCATGGCCAGAGGAACCAAATGTGATTATTTGAGGCCTTACTTGGTAAATGGGCACCAGATGGTGTTATGGATGCAGATATATATTTAGCCTTAGTGACTATACATGGTACCTTATGGTGTTTTTTGTTTTGACAGCGGGCTTAAGTGGAACTTTTAGTAACCTTTTAATTCCATTACAGATTGGAGCACGCGATATGGCCTCGGGTTTTCTTAACATGATCTCTTATTGGTTGTTTTTTATGTCAAGTGTAATCATGGTGCTCTCTTTATTTGTTGAAGCAGGTCCTGCTGCAGCTGGATGGACTATCTATCCACCATTAAGTGCTTTACCAATGGCTCAAGGAGGATCAGGTATGGGTATGACCTTATGGTTAGTTTCCATGGCTATATTTATTGCATCATCTTTAATGGGTTCGCTAAACTATATTGTAACAGTAATTAACTTACGTACTAAAGGAATGTCTATGACAAGACTTCCATTAACTATTTGGGCATTTTTTATTACTGCAGTAATTGGGGTTATTTCATTCCCGGTATTATTATCTGCAGCATTATTATTAATAATGGATAGAAGTTTTGGAACGTCATTCTTCTTGTCAGATATTTTTATTCAAGGTGAAGTATTACATTATCAAGGTGGTTCACCTGTATTATTTGAACATTTATTTTGGTTCTTAGGACATCCTGAAGTTTATATTGTAATATTACCTGCTATGGGACTGGTTTCTGAAATTATGGCATCAAGTTCGCGTAAACCAATTTTTGGTTACCGTGCTATGATTGCTTCTATTTTAGCTATCGCCTTTTTATCAACCATTGTTTGGGGTCACCATATGTTTATTTCAGGAATGAATCCATTTTTAGGGTCAGTATTTACATTTACAACCTTATTAATTGCAATTCCATCAGCTGTAAAAGCATTTAACTGGATTACAACACTCTGGAAAGGGAACTTACAAATGAATCCTGCGATGTTATTTTCTATAGGATTTGTATCAACTTTTATAACAGGAGGTTTAACAGGTATTATTCTTGGAGATAGTGCTTTAGATATTAATGTACATGATACATATTTTGTTGTAGCGCATTTCCATTTAGTAATGGGTATTTCTGCACTTTACGGTATGTTTGCTGGTATTTACCATTGGTATCCTAAAATGTTTGGGCGTATGTTAAATAAAAATTTAGGATATATACATTTCTGGGTAACGGCTGTTTGTGCTTACGGTGTATTCTTCCCAATGCATTTTATTGGAATGGCAGGTTTACCACGTCGTTATTATACAAACTCTAATTTCCCATTGTTTGATGATTTGGCAAATGTAAATGTAATTATTACCATTTTTGCTTTAATTGGAGGTATTGTACAAATTGTTTATCTGTATAATTTCTTTAGTAGTATGTTTTATGGTAAAAAAGCAGTACAAAATCCTTGGAGATCTACCACATTAGAATGGACAGCTCCTGTAGAACATATACATGGAAACTGGCCAGGTGAAATACCTCATGTATATCGTTGGTCTTATGATTATAGTAAACCAGGGCATGATGTCGATTTTGTACCACAAAATATTCCGTTAAAAGAAGGCGAAGAAGAACTTCAGCATTAAAATATTATACATTTTGTAGTAAAAACCCACCTATTAGAGGTGGGTTTTTACGTTTAAAAGCAAATATTTTCGATAAAATGTAAAAAAATAACAAATAAATCGTTGAAATACAAAAAAATCAGTTAAATTGCACCGTGTAAAAATTGTAAGATTAATTCTGTTAATGATTATAATGAATTTAAATCAGCAATTACAAGCTATAATTAACCTGAATCTAAAATATTTCAATTATGATAACAAAACCCTTATTTAGGAATGCGTCTAGAATAGCATCCTTTGTTTTTGTTTTTTTATGGACGTGCATAACAGTAAATGCACAGTGCCCTACTCTCAGTCCAACTCCACCAGCAAGTCCAATATGTGATGCGTCTGGATTTGATTTCACTAATTTAAATGCGTTCGTTACCGACAGTGGGAATGGCATTCGTTGGTATCCTACTTTAACTGGTGGGATTGCTTATACTTCAAATCAATTGGTTAGAGAAGGGACCTACTATGCAGATGATAATTCTGGTACTTGTGGTTCTAGAGTTTCAGTTATTGTAGATTTTCAAGTTAGATCAATCAGGAAAAAATTTAGATAAAATTTACTGTAGCAATGATAATGCAACAGTTCAAACTTATATAGACGATGTTTTACAATCTAGTATTCCTATTGGAGGTTCAGTTAAGGTTTTTTATGATTTAAACTTAACTAGTCAAGCAAATCCTTCTGATGTAATACCTTTAGGAGCTTCATATTTATATGTGGTTTTTGTTGATAATGGAGGTTGTGAAAGTCAAATAGAAACCGGTCAGATAGGAGTCTTTATAGCTCCCGCAGATCCTACCCCAGCTAACCCACAAGCATTTTGTTCTGTTTCAAATCCAGTTGTTGGAAATTTAAATCCAGGAACAGCAGCCACCAATTATAAATGGTACGCAAATGTTGATGTTTTTGGAGATCCAATTCAACCAGCACTTTCACCGGTCGTGCCTTTAGTAAATGGTAATACGTACTATGTTCAAGTATCTGATGTTTTTTGTGTAAGTAATGCTATTCCGGTAACTGTTAATATAGATACACCTGTTAATCCAGGAACTTCAGCTAATTTAGAGTATTGTAATGATAATTTGCCAGTAAGTGATTTTAATTTGTATGATGAATTAGGAGTCCCTAAAGTTACAACAGGATCTTGGTCAGGACCTTTAGTGACTTCGGGCGGACATCTAGGAACTGTAAATATTTCAACTTTAACTACCGCAGGGAATTATGTGTTTACATATACGGTTCCGAGTAATGGAGTTTGTCCAGATGGTGTTGCAACAGTTACAATTAGGGTTAATCAGGCATTTAGCTCTGGAACAGCTTCTGCTGCTAATCCAGCAACATTTTGTGTTGTAGATTTACCAGCTGCGTTCGATTTATCAACTTTATTAGATAATGAAGACCCAAATGGGCAGTGGACACAAGGAACATACAAGTTCAGACCCTGTAGTTTCAAACCCAATAAACTTAACAGGATTTACACCTGCAACATATAATTTTACTTATACTCAAAATTTATCACCAAATCCATGTCCAGAGCAATCTACAACTATTCAAGTGGTTGTGTTGCCTAATCCAAATGCCGGAAACGCCGATAATCAAACTTTTTGTGAAAATGATTTAGCTGCAAATTCACCTTTCAATTTATTTGATGCTTTAGATGGTACTCAGGATAATAATTTAGGAACTTGGAGAGATGCTAGTAATGTAACAATTTCTAATACTTTAGATTTAACTAGTCTGAATGTGGCAGGAAGTCCTTATTCATATAATTATACAATTGATAATGGATCTTGTTCAGATACAGAAATTATAACAATAACAGTTGAACCAGCTCCAGAATCAGGAACAGATAATGGCCCAATTGAATTTTGTCAAGGATTAGCTCCGGCAAGTTATAATTTATTCGATTTATTAACTGGTGAAGACCAGACAGGAACTTGGTATTCAGGTTTAGATAATACAGGAGCCGTAGTTTCAAATCCAGTAGATTTATCAGGTTTAACACCTGGTGATTACAATTTCACTTTTGATGTTGATGCTATTGGAAGTTGTGATGATGTTTTAGTAACGGTAACCGTAACAATAAACCCTTTGCCAAATACAGGAACACCAACAGCAGCCATATTTTGTGAAAATGATTTAGCAGCTAATTCGCCATTAGATTTATTTGGTCAACTTACAGGTCGAAGATGCAGGTGGTACATGGACAGACGATAATACTTCAGGTGCTTTAACCGGAAGCAATGTAAATTTAACCAGTTTAACAATTGGTTCTTATAACTTCAGCTATACTATTACAGATGTAAATGGTTGTACAAACAGTTCAACAGTTGTTATTACAGTTGAAGATGCTCCAGAATCAGGAACAGTATAATGCTCCGATAGAATTTTGTCAAGGATTAGCTCCGGCAAGTTATAATTTATTCGATTTATTAACTGGCGAAGACCAGACAGGAACTTGGTATTCAGGTTTAGATAATACCGGAGCCGTAGTTTCAAATCCAGTAGATTTATCAGGTTTAACACCTGGTGATTACAATTTCACTTTTGATGTTGATGCTATTGGAAGTTGCGACGATGTTTTAGTAACGGTAACCGTAACCATAAACCCGCTTACCAAATACAGGAACACCAACAGCAGCCATATTTTGTGAAAATGATTTAGCAGCTAATTCGCCATTAGATTTATTTGGTCAACTTACAGGTCAAGATGCAGGTGGTACTTGGACAGACGATAATACTTCAGGTGCTTTAACCGGAAGCAATGTAAATTTAAACAGTTTAACAATTGGTTCTTATAACTTCAGCTATACTATTACAGATGTAAATGGTTGTACAAACAGTTCAACAGTTGTAATAACAGTTGAAGATGCACCAGAATCAGGAACAGCAAATGCTCCTATAGAATTTTGTATCGCTGTAATTACAACAGGCCAAACCTATAATTTATTCGATTTATTAACGGGAGAAGACCAGACAGGTGTTTGGAATGATGATGATGCATCAGGTGCTTTATCAGGAAATCTAGTAACACTTGACGGACTTGCAACTGGGACTTATAATTTTACATTCGATGTAAATGCTATTGGAACTTGTGACGATGTATTAGTAACAGTATCTATTATTATTAATGATACACCAGCACCAAGCGCTACACCAATTCAGGAATTTTGCGATACAGCAACAGTTTCAAATTTAGTAGCAACAGGAACAACCATACAATGGTATGAAAATGCAACAGGAGGAGCTGCTTTACTAGGCACGACTTCTTTAATTGATGGTGAAGATTATTTCGCAACTCAAACCGATGCAAGCCACAGGTTGTGAATCTTCGGTTAGAACATTAGTTACTGCAACTATTTATCAATCACCAAAATCAGGAAATGCAATACCAATTACCGAATGTAATACCAACAATGCGATAGATTTATTTACCGCTTTAGATGGCACACAAGACGCAGGAGGAACATGGCAAGATACAGATAGTACAGGTCGATTATCAGGAAATATTTTTGATGCTACAGGATTAGCAGCAGGCGACTATCAGTTTACCTATTTAGTAACTGCTTCTTCACCATGTATTGATGCATTTACAATGATTACAGTAACATTAGAACCACCTTTAAATGCAGGAACAAATAATACTTTAGATGTTTGTAGCAACAACGGAACAACAGATTTATTTACTTTAATTGGAAGTGCCGATACAGGAGGTACTTGGTCGCCAGCTATGGCTAGCGGTACAGGTGTTTTTGATCCTTTAGTGGATGCTCCAGGAACTTATACATATACATTAACAAATGCTTGCGGAACAGTAAGTAGCGATGTGGTTGTTACCGTAACGCTGGCACCAAATGCAGGATCAGACAATACCGCAGCTATATGTGTTATAGATGGTCAGACTGATTTATTCCCATTTTTAGGGACTTCCGCACAAAGCGGAGGAACATGGTCGCCATTGTTAACAAGTGGTACAGGCGTATTCGACCCAAGTGTTGATACTGCCCAGGTTTATACCTATACTGTTACAGCTCTTTCACCTTGTCCACCAAATTCGAGTGCACAAATTACTGTAACAGTTAGCGATTCACCACAAATAGTCGTGATAGACCCAAATCCATCCTTCTGTTTAGTAGATAATCCAACAGTTGCAGATTTGGCAGCAAGTATTCAACCAACAGGTACCGTATCTTGGTATAGCGATGCTACTTTATCAACACCATTAACAACGGCATTGGCTTTAGCAGATGGTGAAGATTATTTTGCAACTCAAACAACTTCTTCAGGATGTGAATCTTCGGAAAGTGTTCAAATTAATGTAACAATTAACAATGCACCAACCCCTACTTTAAAAGATTCAAGTGAGGAATATTGTATAAATGATGACCCAACTATTAATAATCTTACACTTAACATTGCAGAACATGTCCCATCATCAAATAATGTGATTTGGTATGATGCAAATGTAAATGGAACAGTAGTTAGTGATTCTGAAATACTTACTAATTTAACAACCTATTATGCAGCACTGGTTGATGCAACAACAGGATGTGAAAGCAGTGTGCGATTAGCCGTTACACCAGATTTAACATCATGTGGTAAGCTTATATTGCCAGATGGATTCTCCCCGAACGGAGATGGAATTAATGACACCTACGAGGTTGATAATTTAGCAATTATATATCCGAAATTTGAAATGGAGATTTACAATCGCTATGGCAATATCGTTTATAAAGGAAATGCGTCATCCCCACGTTTTAATGGAATATCAAATCAGGCTAGAACTGTTGTGAAAGGCGAATTGCCAGTAGGAATGTACTATTACATTTTCATCTTTAACGATGGCGAAAACAAACCAGTTCAAGGTCACTTATACTTAAGCAGATAATTTTTAGATAAACTCAATTTAGAAAACATGAAAAATTTAAATATATATCATAAAATAGCTGCCTTAGTAGGATTGACATTCATGTCCTTACAAAGTATCGCGCAGCAAGACCCTCAGTTTACACAGTATATGTACAACATGAGTGTTATAAATCCAGCGTATGCAACATCGGAAGCAGCCATTTTGAATATGGGTGGATTATACAGAACCCAATGGGTGGGAATTAAAGGAGCACCAAAAACAGGAACCTTTTTTGCCCATACACCTATCAACGAGAAAATAGAAGCTGGTATTTCGTTTACCAACGATAATATAGGCGATGTAGTCCAAGAAAATAACATTTATGCAGATTTTGCATATGTATTACCAATGGGCTTAGACCGTGGTAATTTGTCATTCGGACTTAAAGCAGGATTCACATTCTTTAATGTTAATTTCGATGGCTTTAATCTTCAATCGGGAAGTACATCAACAGATGTAGCTTTCAACGAAAACATCAGTCAAACATTCCCTAATATCGGTATCGGAGCATTTTATTATACCGATAATTATTATGTTGGTTTATCTGCTCCAAATATGTTGAATTCTAAACATATTGAAACCGAAAATGGGGTAAAAGCAACAGGTGTTCAAAGTATTCATTATTATTTAACTGGCGGTTATGTTTTTGACATAAATAGAGATCTAAAATTTAAACCTGCATTTATGATGAAGTCGGTTAAAGGCTCCCCTTTAGCATTAGATATTACGGCGAATATTTTAATAAATGAAAAACTAGAAGCTGGTTTAGGATACCGTTTAGACGATGCCATAAGTGGATTGGTAAGTTTTAGAGTGATGCCCGATTTAAAAATTGGATATGCTTACGATTTTACTACCTCTAACCTTGGCGATTACAATTCAGGTTCTCACGAAATATTTATTTTGTTTGATATTGATTTATTCGGATTTCGAGGCGGCTACGATCGTTCACCAAGATTCTTCTAACCATATAAAGACTATAAAGATGAAAAAACACATATACATACTTGCAAGCCTTTTATTAGTTAGTGGATTTGCACTAGCACAAAAAGGAAACTTAAAACGAGCCAATAAGCTTTTTGAAATGAGAGCTTATATTGAAGCTGCCGAAATGTACGAAAATAAAGATCGTACCCAAGAAGTGCTTCAAAATTTAGCCGATAGTTATTACTATAACACCAATCTTCAGAAGGCCATTAAAACCTACAGAGAATTGTTTGTTAATTATGGAGATTCCATAGATATAGAATTTCATTTTAGATTTGCGCAAGCTTTAAAAGGCGTTAAAGATTATAAGGAAGCCGATGCCCATTTAAGCAGGTATTACAACCAAAGAATTAATACGCTAGCTTTTATAGATATGACCGATAAAACAACACCTCATACCTTTAAATTAGAGCAAATAGTGAATGAAGGTTCCACTAACAGTGATTTTGGTTTGTCTTTTTATGGCGATGATAAAGTTGCATTCGCTTCGACCAGAAATACTGCTAGCCCATCATATTCTTGGAATAAATTACCTTATCTGGATTTATATTCTGGAAAATTAACTGAAGAAGGAAAAATTGAAAACGTAATACCTTTTTCAGCTGAAATCAATACCGATTCTCACGAAAGTAATGCCGAGTTTAGCAGAGATGGAAAAACCATGTATTTCAACAGAACTAACAATATGCGTGCTAAAACCGAAGAGGAAAAAATTGCACATGTTCAAATTTTTAAAGCAGAATTAGTTGACGGGAACTGGACGAATGTTAAAGAATTACCATTTAATTCTACTAATTACAGCTGTGAGCATCCATCAATAAGTAAAGATGGTAAAACGCTTTATTTTGCCAGCGATATGCCAGGAACCATATGGTGGTTTCGATATTTATAAAGTAGCAATTAACGATGACGGAACTTATGGAGAACCTGAAAATCTGGGTGCTAAAGTAAATACAAAACACCGTGAACAATTCCCATACATAAGCGATTTAAACGTATTGTATTTTGCATCCGATGGTCATTTAGGTTATGGTGGTTTAGATGTTTTTAGAAGTAATTCTGTAAACGGAAGCTTTGATTCACCTATAAATTTAGGAAGCTCAATAAATAGCAGTTTAGACGATTTTGCATACACCATCAGAGAGAAGGACAACAAAGGATTTGTATCTTCAAACCGAAGTGGGTTTGATAGAATATATGGCTTTGGAAGAGAAGAAAATATATTAACTAAATATCTGGTTGAGGGTGCGGTGCAAGATAAAAATAGTAAAGCATTACTTCCTGGGGCGTTAGTAACGTTATTTGATGATGCTGGGAATGTGATACAAGATTCTATTGTAGGTACAAAAGCCGATTACTTGTTTAAAATTGAACCAAATAAAAAATATAGAATCAGAGGAACTCGTAAAGCATACATTCCTCAGGATGTAGAATTTTCAACCGATAGCAAAGGAAAAATTCAGCACAACATTTATTTAACTTTAGAGGCGTTTGCAGATGCCGAAGAAAATGTGAAACAAAACGAAAAAGGAGATGTACAGGTAGAATTAGATAAAATCTATTTCGATTTTGATCAATCTAAAATTCGTAATGATGCAGCAACTACTTTAAATGGATTAGTTGATTTAATGAAAAAATATCCATCGATGGAAGTGGAAGTATCTGCACATACCGATGCTAGAGGTAACGACCAATATAATTTAGATTTATCAAAACGTCGTGCGGCCTCCACCTTAGAATATTTAGTAAGTAAAGGCATAGAAAGAAACCGATTAAAAAGTATTGGTTATGGAGAAATGCAACCACTTAACAAATGTGTTGAAGAAGGAATTTGTAATGAAGAAGAATATGACATTAACCGTCGTTGCGAATTCACTATTTTGAATTAAGAACCCCAATTATTACCAACCAAATAATTTGAGAAAGCCTTTCCGTAGTTTGGAAAGGCTTTTTCTTTATATTTGCTTGTGCTGAACTTGTTTCAGTATCTTATTTATATGATTTCATGAACGAAAACCTAGATCCAACAAACGAAAACTTTTCACCAGAAGAATTAGACGTCGAAAAAAAATTAAGACCGCTGTCTTTTGACGATTTTACTGGTCAGGATCAGGTATTGGAGAATCTTCAAATTTTTGTTCAGGCGGCCAATTTACGTAGCGAAGCTCTTGATCACACCTTGTTCCACGGACCTCCAGGATTAGGAAAAACAACCTTTGCTCATATTCTTGCTAACGAGTTAAATGTGGGTATTAAAATAACTTCTGGTCCGGTATTAGACAAACCTGGAGATTTGGCTGGATTACTTACCAATCTTGAAGAGCGCGATGTTTTGTTTATTGATGAAATTCATCGATTAAGCCCCATTGTAGAAGAATATTTGTACTCAGCCATGGAAGATTATAGGATTGATATCATGATAGAATCGGGTCCAAATGCGCGGTCAGTTCAAATTAATTTGAATCCGTTTACATTGGTAGGAGCAACAACACGCTCTGGATTATTAACCGCACCAATGCGGGCACGTTTTGGTATTCAAAGCAGATTACAATATTATAATACAGAATTATTAACCACTATTGTTCAGCGTAGTTCATCCATATTAAATGTTGCCATTTCCATGGAAGCTGCTATAGAAATTGCTGGAAGAAGCCGAGGCACACCTCGTATTGCCAATGCGTTATTACGTCGTGTTAGAGATTTTGCGCAAATAAAAGGGAATGGTAGCATCGATATAAAAATCGCAAAATATGCTTTAGAGGCATTGCATGTAGATGCTTTTGGGTTAGACGAAATGGATAACAAAATCTTAACCACAATAATAGATAAATTTAAAGGTGGACCAGTTGGAATTTCAACTTTGGCAACGGCCGTTAGCGAAAGTTCCGAAACTATTGAAGAAGTTTATGAGCCTTTTTTAATACAACAAGGTTTTATAATGAGAACCCCACGTGGACGTGAAGTCACAGAATTGGCATATAAACATTTAGGGAGAATAAAAGGAAATATTCAGGGCGGATTGTTTTAAAACTTAATGTCAGCTTGAGTAAAGTCGAAGCCCATCGAAGCAATGAATTCAAAGCTAAAACATACAAATCTCATAAAAACCGAAGCCAAACGCCTCGGTTTTTTGTCTTGTGGTATTAGTAAAGCAAGTTTCTTAGAAGAAGAAGCGCCTCGTTTAGAAAAATGGTTAAACAGCAATATGCACGGGCAGATGCAATACATGGAAAACCATTTTGATAAACGTTTAGACCCAACAAAACTGGTTGAAGATTCGAAATCTGTTATTTCATTATTATTGAATTATTATCCAGAAGAATCTCAAACTCAAAACAGTTTTAAACTTTCAAAGTATGCCTACGGAACCGATTATCATTTCGTAATAAAAGATAAATTAAAATCACTTTTAAATTTTATTCAAGAAGAAATTGGTGAGGTACATGGTCGTGCTTTTGTAGATTCGGCACCTGTTTTAGATAAAGCCTGGGCTGCAAAATCGGGTTTAGGATGGATTGGAAAACACAGTAATTTATTAACCCAGCAAGTAGGATCATTTTATTTTATAGCGGAATTAATTGTCGATTTAGAGTTGGAATTCGATTTACCTGCAACCGACCATTGTGGTTCTTGTACCGCATGTATTGATGCATGCCCAACACAAGCCATTACCGAACCTTATGTGGTAGATGGTAGCAAATGTATTTCTTATTTCACTATCGAATTAAAAGAAAATATCCCAACAGAATTTAAAGGGAAATTTGATGATTGGATGTTTGGTTGCGATATCTGTCAGGATGTGTGTCCATGGAATCGCTTTTCAAAACCGCATAATGAACCATTGTTTAATCCGCATCCAGAATTACTTTCCATGACTAAAAAAGATTGGGAAGAAATTACAGAAGATGTCTTTAAAAAAGTATTCAAAGATTCGGCCGTAAAACGCACAAAATATTCGGGTTTAAAACGGAATATTGAATTTTTAAAATAAAACACCCTGACGGGGGTGTATATTAATTCAATCGGGGTTTATTAATTAATCTCAAAATTAGTGAGATGATGTAAATTAATAGTCCATACATTGTCGTTATAGAACTAACTTTTAATCCACCTGCCATTATTTGTTGGCTTACTTGTCCCATTTGTTCAATACCCTGGAATGCGCCATACAAACCTATAATCTGACCTAAAATCCCAATGGATAGCGCTAACAAACCAATTTCTTTAATCCATTCAGGAAATTTCCAAAAAGATACAATAACACCTAGTAATAAAATAGTAAGTATGGTCATGAATAATGAACCACCTTGATAAAATAAATCTAACATAAATTTTGTTTTAAAGTTAACATTCAAATGTATTAATTATCTCAACAAAGTATCATTGTTAAAAACCTTGCTAGCATTGTTAAATCCTGTGGTTAATTGATTAAGCATCGTATTGTACATTTAGTTATGGTGAATTATTATATTTTTACAATGTGATAAGAATTCAAATTTATAAAATTATTTATTGGTTAATGGCTTCTTTTTTGTTAGCTATTTTACTTCAAAACTCTATACCTTATTTTTGGAATGCATGGTTAATTGCACTCTTCTTTTTGCCGATAGCTTTTTTGGTGAAATATGGTTTATATAAAATAAAACCATTAATTGGGTTTAAAAAATGGATTCGATATTTTTTTATAGCCATAATTTCTCTGTATTGGGGATACATAGCTATTACTTTGGCGTATTGGTATTTTTTAGAATTAAAATCTAATTCTATCGAAAAAACGCTTCTAAACCCAATTTTCATATGGATTATTATAGGTTTTTTTATTCTTTTAGAACAGGTAATTTTTAAACAAAATAAGAATATTAAAAAAGAAACAATTTCAATTTTTAGTGACAGAAAGAAAACGATAATCAAAATTGATGCTTTAGCCTATATTGAGAGTAGAGGCGATTTTACTCTGGCAATTCTAATCGATGGAAGTCAATATAAAAATAGCATAAGAATATCTGAATGGGAACAAAAACTACAGGGGTTTCTCCGAGTTCACAGATCCTTTTTGGTAAACCCGGATTTTTCCACATTAAAAGGCAATGAAGTAATTGTGAACGCAGAATGGGCATTACCGATATCAAGAAGCTGTAAACAGCAGGTAGCCAATTATTTTAAAAGTAAATCCATTTAATTCTTCTCTGCGAAAAAATTCTTCCTTCTATTGATTTAAGATGATTTAAAGTTTTCAATAAAAAGTACCATCAAAAGCTTAAAAGTTTAGTGTTTACTCTAATATGATTATTATCTTTGTTCGACTAGTTAATTAATTATTTCCATGAGCGAAGAAAGCAAACGTAGAGAAGCCCTTATATACCACGCAAAACCTACACCAGGTAAAATAAAAGTGGTTCCAACCAAAAAATATTCAACCCAACGTGATTTAGCATTAGCCTATTCACCAGGTGTTGCTGCACCATGTTTGGAGATTGAAAAAGATAAAAATAACGTCTATAAATATACTGCCAAAGGTAATTTGGTGGCTGTAATATCTAATGGTACTGCGGTTTTAGGTTTAGGGAATATTGGTCCTGAAGCTTCGAAACCAGTAATGGAAGGTAAAGGCTTACTTTTTAAAATTTTTGCCGATATTGATGTTTTTGATATTGAAGTAGGTACCGAAAATGTTGAAGAATTTATTGCAACTGTAAAAAATATTGCTCCAACTTTTGGAGGTATTAATTTAGAAGATATTAAAGCGCCCGAGGCTTTTGAAATAGAAAGACGATTAAAGGAAGAGCTTGATATTCCAGTAATGCACGACGACCAGCATGGTACCGCTATTATATCAGCAGCAGCTTTAATTAATGCGGTTGAAATAGCTAAAAAGAAATTAGACGAAGTTCAAATTGTAATAAGTGGTGCGGGTGCTGCAGCTATATCTTGTTCACGTTTATACCAAGCTTGTGGTGCAAAACGTGAAAACATGGTAATGTTAGATAGTAAGGGAGTTATTAGAGACGACAGAGATAATCTGACTTCTGAAAAAGCTGAATTTGCGACCCATAGAAAAATAGATACTCTTGATGAAGCGATGGAGAATGCTGATGTATTTATTGGCTTATCTATGGCTAATATAGTTTCGCCAGAAATGTTACTGTCTATGGCTAAAAACCCGATAGTGTTTGCCATGGCAAATCCAGATCCGGAAATCAAGTACGATATTGCTGTTGCGACTCGTAAAGATATTATTATGGCTACGGGAAGAAGCGACCATCCTAATCAGGTAAATAATGTACTTGGGTTTCCTTTTATATTTAGAGGCGCATTAGATGTTAGAGCTACAAAAATTAACGAAGAAATGAAAATGGCAGCGGTCGAAGCTTTGGCTAGATTAGCAAAAGAATCGGTGCCAGAACAAGTTAATATAGCCTACGGGGAAACACGATTAACATTTGGAAAAGAATATATTATTCCAAAACCTTTCGATCCACGTTTAATTGTAGAAGTGCCACCTGCCGTAGCTAAAGCCGCAATGGATAGTGGTGTTGCAAAAGAGCCGATTACAGATTGGGAAAAATATAAAGATGAATTAAGAGAGCGATTGGGTAATGATAACAAACTTATTAGATTGTTATTTAACCGAGCAAAACTAGATCCGAAACGTGTGGTTTTTGCAGAAGCAGACCAACTTGCTGTATTAAAAGCGGCTCAAATAGTTTACGAAGAAGGTATCGCTATTCCTATTTTATTAGGTAGAATTGAAACTATTAAAGAACTGATGGCAGAAATTGAATTTGATGCTGATGTTCTTATATTGGATCCTAAAGAAGAAGTAGAAAACGATCGCAAAAATAGATATGCTAAGGTGTATTGGGAACAACGTAAAAGACGTGGTGTAACTTTATATTCGGCACAAAGATTAATGCGCGAACGAAATTACTTTGCGGCAATGATGGTAAACGAAGGCGATGCCGATGCATTAATTTCGGGCTATTCTAGAAATTATCCATCGGTTGTTAAACCTATGCTGGAACTTATTGGGTTGGCAAAAGGAGCTCAAAGGATAGCCACTACGAATGTTATGATGACCAAACGTGGCCCCATATTTTTAAGCGATACTTCAATTAATATAAATCCAACAGCTAGAGAGCTAACAAAGATTGCGCAAATGACTTCGCAAATTGTTAAAATGTTTGGATTGGAACCGGTTATGGCTATGATTTCATATTCTAATTTTGGTTCTTCACATCATGAAAATGCTTCAAAAGTTCGAGAAGCAGTGTCCTACTTGCATCGTCATTTTCCAGATATGGTTGTTGATGGTGAATTGCAAACAGATTTTGCTTTAAATGCTTCTTTATTGGAAGAAAAATTTCCATTTTCAAAATTAGTTGGTAAAAAAGTAAATACCTTAATATTTCCAAATTTAGATGCGGCAAATATCACTTATAAATTGTTAAAAGAATTAAATGAAGCAGTTTCTATAGGACCTATTATGATGGGTATGCGCAAACCGGTTCATATATTACAATTGGGAGCTAATGTAGATGAGATTGTAAATATGACGGCTATCGCGGTAATTGATGCACAACAAAAAGAAAAACTAGAATTAGAAAAGGAGAAATCTAAATAAATTGGTTGTAAATAATTTTATTACATTTGGTTGCATAACGAATTGCTATAAATGATAACACATATTCAAGGAAAACTTGTAGAAAAAAATCCAACAGATGTTGTTATAGATTGTAACGGTGTTGGTTATGTACTTAATATCTCATTACATACTTATTCTCAAATACCAGATGGAGAACATTTAAAGTTGTTTACTCATCTTCAGGTTAAAGAAGACTCTCATACACTTTATGGATTTTCATCTTTAGCAGAACGCGAAATATTTAGATTATTAATTTCTGTAAGTGGTATTGGTGCAAGTATTGCTCGTACCATGCTTTCATCTTTAACACCAAAACAAGTTATAGAAGGAATTGCGACCAGCGATGTTGCTTTAATTCAAGGCATAAAAGGCATTGGAGCCAAAACAGCACAACGTGTTATTATAGATTTAAAAGATAAAGTTTTAAAGATTTATGATATTGATGAAGTTTCTGTTTCCAAAGGCAATACCAATAAAGATGAAGCGTTATCTGCTTTAGAAGTTCTAGGTTTTGTGAGAAAGCAGGCCGAACGTGTTGTGGATAAAATTATTATAGCACAACCAGATGCAACTATAGAAACGATAATTAAGCAAGCATTAAAAAATTTATAATAGATTTTGAATATAAATAACCTCATTTTTTCTAAATCAATTAAAAAATATTACGCATTAATTGTTGTGTTTTTGTTTTCGGTTGCCGCTTGGTCCCAACAACCAACGGCTCAAGATTCTGTTAAAACAGGCTATGATTTAGGAAACATAAAAACACCTAATCCCAATAGTATTGAATCTAAATACACTTACGATGCACTAACCGATCGTTATATTTATACAGAAAAAATAGGAAGTTTTAATATTAATTACCCAGTTATTTTAACACCTAAAGAATATTATGCACTAGTTGCTAAAGAAAGTGTAAAGGCCTACTATAAAGAAAAAATTGATGCTTTTGATGGTAAAAAAGGAAGTGCAGATGATGCACAAAAAAACCTACTGCCTGAGTTTTATGTTAAATCAGATTTTTTTGAATCTATTTTTGGTAGCAATACCATTGAAGTGGTGCCACAAGGTTCGGTTGAAATGGATTTAGGAGTGCTTGTTTTCCAAACAAGATAATCCATCGTTTTCACCAAGAAACCGAAGTAATTTCACCTTCGATTTCGATCAGCGTATCAGTTTAAGTTTACTTGGTAAAGTTGGAACACGTTTACAAGTAACTGCTAATTACGATACACAATCAACTTTCGATTTTCAAAACCTTATCAAATTAGAATACACACCAACCGAAGACGATATCATTCAAAAAATTGAAGTTGGTAATGTAAGCATGCCATTAAATAGTTCGTTAATTACTGGAGCGCAAAGTTTATTTGGTGTAAAAGCCCAATTGAAGTTTGGTAAAACAACCGTAACTGGGGTGTTTTCTGAACAAAAATCACAAGCCAATACAGTCGTTGCACAAGGTGGCGGAACTTTAGAAGAATTTGAACTTTTTATAAGAGAATACGATGAAAATCGTCATTTCTTTTTATCTCAATATTTTAGAGATACTTACGATAAAGCATTAAAAACTTATCCGTATTTAGATACTAAAGGGTTACAAATAACTAGAATTGAAGTTTGGATAACCAACAGAAGTAATAAAACTGATAATGTTAGAAATGTGGTGGCATTGCAAGATATTGGTGAATCCGACCCAAGTAAAGTAGGTTCTGCTGTAACATATTTTTGCAGTCCCCTACAGCAATTCCTAGTAATAAAAATAATGCCTTCGACCCAACAAATATTGGTGGTGCTGGTTCACAAATTACTTCAGCTATTAGAGATGTAGCTACAGTACAATCTGGTATTACGGTTTCAAATATTAAAGAAGGATTTGATTACGCAAAACTGGAAAATGCTAGAAAGTTAATTAATGGGCAAGAATATATTTTAAACACGCAGTTAGGATACATTTCATTAAATCAACGATTAAATAACGATGAGGTTTTAGCGGTTGCTTTTCAATATACTTTAGGAGGTAAAGTGTATCAAGTAGGTGAGTTTGCAAATGATGGTGTAGACGCTACCAATGTAACCACCAACACTTCTGGTCAAGTAACAACCGTGGTGAATAGTAATTTAATTTTGAAGTTATTAAAAAGTAGCATCACAAATGTGAATCAGCCAGTTTGGGATTTAATGATGAAAAACATCTACGATACAGGTGCTTATAATTTAAGTCAGGAAGATTTCAAACTTAATATATTTTATAACGAAGCGTCTCCTTTAAACTATATAACTCCAGTAGGTTCCACTGCTTTTCCAACACCAGGAGCTAACGAAGACCCTTTAAATGAAACACCTTTATTGCGTGTATTTAGTTTAGATAAATTAAATTTCAATAACGATCCGCAAACTAATGGTGATGGTTTTTTCGATTATGTTGAAGGCATTACAGTGTTATCACAAAGTGGAAGAATCATTTTTCCAAGTGCCGAACCTTTTGGGGAATATCTATTTAACAAATTATCACTTAATAATAGTGAAGATTATAATAGTACAAGTACATATAACGAAAATCAAGCTAAAGTATGTTTATGATGTGCTTTATAAAAGCACTAAAACAGCAGCTTTAGAAGCGGTTGAAAAAAATAAATTCAAATTAAAAGGACGTTATAAATCTAGTGGAGGTGATGGTATTCCTATTGGGTCATTTAATGTGCCAAGAGGTTCTGTTCGTGTAACTGCTGGTGGTCGTGTTTTGGTTGAAGGAATTGATTATACAGTTAACTATACACAAGGGCGCGTTCAAATTTTAGATGAAGCCTTAAAAGCTTCTAATACACCTATAGAAGTTTCTACAGAAAACAATGCAGTATTTGGTCAGCAAACAAGACGATTTACAGGTCTTAATGTTGAACATAAGTTTAACGAAAACTTTCTTTTAGGTGCTACTCTTTTAAATTTAAATGAAAGACCCATAACGCAAAAAGCAAATTATGGAACAGAGCCTATAAACAATACCATTTTTGGTTTTAACGGAAATTATTCAACTAAAGTGCCTTTTTTAACCCGATTAGCAAATATGTTACCAAATATTGATACCGATGTAGAATCAAATTTATCAGTCCGTGGGGAATTTGCATATTTAGCACCTGGATCACCAAAAGGAACTAATTTAAATGGTGAAGCAACGTCTTATGTTGATGATTTTGAAGGGTCTCAAAATTCAATCGATTTAAAATCACAACAATCTTGGTTTTTATCAAGCAGACCTTTAGAATTAACAGGTTCGCCAGGAGACGATAACAATGGTATCCAAAATGGTTATGGTAGAGCGATGTTAAACTGGTACAGTATAGATCCAATTTTTTATACGAGTCAGCGCCCAAATGGTATCTTAGATAACGATTTGTCTAGTTTATATACCAGTCGCGTTTTTATAAATGAATTATTCCCAGACAGAGATTTGGTTCAAGGACAAAATACGGTTTTAAATACATTGGATTTAGCCTATTATCCGGCAGAAAGAGGACCTTATAATTTTGATCCTTCGGCAGCTAACGATGTTCTAAATAATCCCAATAGTTCTTGGGCAGGTATAACAAGACAATTAACATCAACAGATTTTGAACAACAAAATGTGGAGTATATAGAGTTTTGGTTGCAAGATCCTTTTCAAGAAAATCCTACAAATCCAGGAGGAAAATTGGTGTTCAATTTAGGTAATATTTCAGAAGATATTATTAAAGATGGCAAAAAAATGTATGAAAATGGTTTGCCTAAAGATGGAAATATCGATTTGCTTCCAGTAACTAATTGGGGTACCGTAGTGCCTCAAAATCAATCATTGGTCTATGCGTTCGATACCACGGGACAAGAGCGAACTAATCAAGATGTTGGGTATGATGGTTATGATGATGCAGAAGAAATTGCTAAATTTGGCGCCAGTTTTGGTAGCGACCCAGCAAAGGATAATTACACGTATTTTTTAAATACTGATGGTAATATTTTTGACCGTTATAAAAAGTACAATGGTGTTGAAGGCAATACACCAGATACATTTACAAATACAGATAGAGGAGCCAATACACAACCCGATGTAGAAGATATTAATCGTGATAATACCATGAACACGATTGATAGTTATTATGAATATGAATTGCCTATTACCAGACAAAACTTACCAATTTCTAAATCAGATTTTGAAAACTTACCTAACAATAATCCTTTAAAAGAATACTTAGTTGATTTTAAATCTCAAGCAAGAGCGTTACCAAATGGGCAAAACCCAGATGTAAGATGGTATCTGTTTAGAATTCCTGTGCAAGGTAGTCTTGCAAAATCAGTTGGTGGTATTACAGATTTAAGATCGGTTAGATTTTCTCGTGTGTTTCTAAAAGAATTTACGCAGTCCACTGTTTTCCGTTTTGGTACTTTAGATTTAGTACGAAGTGATTGGAGACGTTACACGCAAACTTTACAGCCCAATAAAGATAATCCTGCCGATGATAACACAGATTTTTCAGTAGGGGTTATTGGAACATTAGAAAACGAAGGCAGTTACGAAAGACCACCAGGAATCGAGCCCGAAGAGTTATATAATAATAATACAGTTGTTCAGCAAAACGAACAATCCTTGCTAGTTAATGTATGTAATTTAGAATCACAAGACTCTAGAGGCGTTTACAAAAATATTAGCATAGATATGCGACAATATAAACGTATGCGTATGTTTATGCATCTTGAGGAAGATGGCACAGGCATTCCAAATAGTAATACCGTTGTTGGTTTTGTTCGTTTGGGTAACGACCTTACAGAGAATTATTATCAGATAGAAGTGCCGCTAAAAATTTCTGAATCTACAACCAGAGAAGGGATTTGGCCCGAAGAAAATGAAATTAATTTGTCTATAGATATTTTAGGCAAAATTAAAGCTCTGGAAATTGCAAATCCAACATTACCTACAGAGTCTCAAAAGTTCTATGATGTAATTGATGGAAAATTAGTTGATACACCCGTTTCAGAATTTTCAACCTATACTATTGGTCAACATCGTGTTACTATAAAAGGAAATCCGAATTTTGGAGATATTAGAACCTTAATGGTTGGGGTTAAAAATGGTATTCCAAATGGTTTAAATGATACGCCTCCACCAGCATCACCTGTTTGTGCAGAAGTTTGGTTTAACGAATTGCGTTTATCAGATATGGATAACGAAGGAGGTTGGGCAGCTGTGGTGAGTCTTGATACCAATATTGCCGATTTTATGAATATCAGCGCCACAGGTAGACAAAGCACGTCTGGTTTCGGAACTATTGAACAAGGACCTAGTCAACGAAGTTTAGAAGATGTTAAGCAATACGATGTGGTTACTAATATAAACGTTGGTCAGTTATTACCAAAAAAATGGGGTATTCAAGTGCCATTTAATTATGGGCAAAGTGAAGAGCTTATCACACCAAAATACGACGCATTTTATAAAGATTTAACATTAGATTCTCGTTTAGATGCTGCCAATTCTAATGCAGATCGTGAATCTATAAAAGAGCAATCGGAAGATTATACAAAACGTCAAAGTATTAATTTTATAGGTGTTAGAAAAACAAGAACCACCGAAGCAAAACCTCGTTTTTACGATGTGGAAAATGTAACGCTTAATTATTCATACAATAAAGTTGAACATAGAGATTTTGAAATAGAAAACGCGTTAAACAAAACGGTACGTGTTGGTGCTAATTATGCTTTCAATTTTAACCCAATAAAAGTGGAACCTTTTAAAAAGAACGATTCGCTGTTTACAGGTAAATATTGGAAAATTTTAAAAGATTTTAATGTTAATTTATTGCCAACAAGTTTCACTATAAATTCTGATATTAACAGACAATTCAACAGTCAAAAATTTAGAGATGTAGATTTAGGTGGAGGTAATATTGGTATTGAAGAATTATTTAGAAGAAATTATACTTTCGATTTTCAATACACTATAAATTATAATATTACAGAATCATTAAGTTTTAATTTTACGGCGGCTAACAATAATATTGTGCGTAATTATTTTAAAGATAATATTATTAATGGCGAACAAGATGAAACTTTAGATGTTTGGGATGGCTTCTTCGATTTTGGAGATCCAAACAGACAAACTCAAAACTTGGGAGTTACTTACCAGTTGCCAATAAATAAAATTCCAACATTTAGTTTTATAAATGCGACTTATCAATATAGCGGGAATTTTCAATGGCAAAAAGGTTCCGATTTGTATGGTGAATTAGAATTAGATGGCAATACCTACGATTTAGGTAATACTATTCAAAATGCAAACACACATAATATCAATACAACTTTAGATATGAATAGGTTGTATAAATATATTGGGTTAGTAAAAAAACCAATTTCTAGAGCAAGAGCTAGAACTAATACACCCGGAGGTCCACCTGGAGCAAATCAAAAAAGTGCTCCACCAAAAATTAAAAATCAATCAACAACCAAGCTGTTAAATGCTGGGGTTGATATTTTAACGAGTATTAAACGAATTCAATTTAATTATTCAGAAAATAACGGTATATTTTTACCAGGGTATACACAAACACCCGGTTTTATTGGAACATTAAAACCAACAACAGGATTTACATTTGGAAGCCAAAGCGATATTAGAGATTTAGCCGCAAGACGAGGTTGGTTAACCTTGTTTCAGGATTTTAATCAGCAATATACAACAACCAATACCAAGCAATTAGACGTTTCTGCAAGTTTAGAACCTGTAAATGATTTAAAAATTGATGTAGTTGGAAATAGAACGTATTATGAAAATTTTACTGAGAACTTTAGAGTAAACGACAATGCTGGCCAGTATGAATACGAATCGTTAACACCAAATACGTTTGGTAATTTTAATATTTCAACAATTTTAATTAAAACAGCATTTAGTAAAAGTGATGAAACAACTTCGGATGCGTTTAATGATTTTAGAGCAAACAGACTTATAATTGCGCAACGATTAGCTCAAGAAAAAGGTGTTGATTTAAATGATGTTGATGCCGATGGTTATCCTAAAGGATTTGGTAAAAATAGTCAAGCCGTATTATTGCCAGCATTTTTATCGGCCTATTCTGGGCAAGATGCAAGTAAAATAAAAACCACGGCGTTTAGAGATGTGCCTATTCCAAACTGGGATTTAAAGTATACTGGATTTATGAAATTTGCTTGGTTTAAAAAGAATTTTAAACGTTTTTCTTTAACACATGGCTATCGTTCAACTTATACTATTAATCAGTTTCAATCTAATTTAGATTATGTACAACCAGATTTTAGTGAAGCGTATGATGACCAACCTTCAGATGTGCTAAATCAATCTGGTAATTATAAAAACGAAACACTGTTTAGTAATATTAACTTAACAGAAATGTTTAGTCCGTTAGTTAGAATAGATTTCGAAATGAAAAATTCGGTTAAAATTTTGGCAGAAATTAAAAAAGACCGATTACTATCATTGAGTTTTGATAATAATTTAATGACTGAAGTACAAGGAATGGAATATGTATTAGGATTAGGTTATAGAATTAAAGATTTACGCATCAATTCTAATTTAGCAGGCCCAAGCAAGCGAATAGTGAGCGATTTAAATATGAAAGCCGATATTTCTGTAAGAGATAACAAAACAATTATTAGATATTTAGATTTAGAGAATAATCAGGTAACCTCAGGTCAAACCATTTGGGGTCTAAAATATACGGCAGATTATGCGTTTAGTAAAAACCTAACCGGAATATTTTATTTTGATTATTCGTTCTCAAAATATGCTATTTCAACCGCATTTCCACAAACAACTATACGATCTGGATTTACCATCAGATATAATTTTGGTAATTAACAGTTAATCTATTTGAATTTAGAGTTTGAATAAATACATTTGTTGAATAATAGAATTTAAAATAACTAAATGAATATTCCATCAGAATTAAAATATACAAAAGACCACGAGTGGATAAGTATTGAAGGTGATATTGCTACTATTGGTATTACAGATTTTGCACAAAGTGAATTGGGTGATATTGTTTATGTAGAAGTAGAAACAGTTGATGAAACACTCGAAGTTGAAGCTATTTTTGGAACTGTTGAAGCAGTAAAAACAGTTTCAGATTTATTTTTACCATTATCAGGCGAAATTATTGAATTTAATGAAGCTTTAGAAGATGAACCAGAAATAGTAAATTCAGACCCATATGGAAATGGTTGGATGATAAAATTAAAAATTTCAAATAGTTCTGAAATTGATAACTTAATGTCTGCAGATGCTTATAAAGCGCTTATAGGTGCTTAAAAAACAGTTTTTTTTAATGAGCATATTATATACAACTGCATTAGCAGCTGTTTGCTTAATTAAGCTTAATAATTTGCCAAATATTGGAGTGTCTTTTGGAGACAAAATATTTCATCTTTTGGCTTATTTAGTATTAACTTTTTTATGGGTTAATACATTTATTTATAAATTTAAATTTAAAAAAGAAAGCGCAATAGTTTACGCAGGGGTATTTTGTATAGCTTTTGGTATAATTATTGAGGTATTACAGGGAAGTGTAACATCATATAGATCTTCTGATATTTATGATGTCGTAGCAAATACGTTAGGAGTGTTAATTATGGTATTAATTTTTGTAATTAAAAATTTAGTTACGATTAAAAAATAATAAACGCTTGCTTATTTGATAAATAAATAGTTATTTTAGCAATCTTGAAAAACGAATAAATTATGGAACTTAAAAAAAATCCTCAAGCAAATGTTGGACGTAACAGTTCACTTTATTTCGCAATTGGTTTAGCGTTAATGTTATTTTTAACAAATTTCGCTATCAATTACAAAACTTATGATAAAGAAGCGATTGATATTGGTCAATTAAGTATGGACGAAGAATTGGATGAAGAAATTCCAATTACAGAACAATTACAAACACCACCACCACCACCACCACCACCAGCTGCACCTGAAGTTATTCAGATTGTAGAAGATGAGATAGAAGTTAAGGAAACTGTTATTGAATCTACGGAGTCTGATCAAGAAGCAAAAAATTGTTAAGGTAGAGGCTGTAAAAGTAGTAGAAGTAGAAGAAGATATTGATGTGCCTTTTGCTGTTATTGAAAATGTACCAGTTTTTCCTGGATGCGAAGGCGGTAACAACGATGCGAAAAGAGATTGTATGTCTAAAAAAATATCAGATTTTGTAAATAAAAAGTTTAATACGGAATTAGCTAGTGAATTAGGTTTGTCTGGAAGACAACGTATTAATGTTATTTTTAAAATTGATAAAACAGGAAATATTGTTGGTATTCGTGCAAGAGCACCACACCCAGGTTTAGAAAAAGAAGCAGAACGTGTTATTGGAATGCTTCCTAAAATGCAACCAGGAAAACAACGTGGTAAGCCAGTAAATGTTCCTTATTCGTTACCTATCGTATTTCAAGTACAAGACTAAAATAGAAGTCCTGAAAGGTCAGGAATCTTAATAAATAAAATCCCGTTACAATTTTGTAACGGGATTTCTTTTTTTGACATGTTTATTTTTGCTATAAATAATAAAAAAACGCAATCATTAAAAGGTATTCTAGGAAACTCTTTTTACCTGATAATGGTATCTTTTTACGGAAGCATTATTAAAATTATAGTATCTTTCTACTCAAAATTAATTTTCAATAAAAATTATGAAACGCTTTGTTGTTCTACTCCTACTTTTAGTTCAATATCATACATATTCTCAGGGAAATACATTATTTGAAAAGCCACCAGTGTTTTCAAATTGTGATAGTTTAGAAATTTCTCAGTTACAAAAATGTTTCGACCAAAACGTGTACGCTCATATTTTTAATAATTTCAAAGTACCAGAGTATGTTTCTAAAGAAAATTATAAAGGTGAAGTTGTTGTGTTGTTTGAAGTAGATACTACAGGGCTATTTAAAGTGATATATGTTGATGCTATGTATGATGCTTTGAAAACCGAAGTTAAACGCGTGTTTTCAACCTTTCCAAAAATAACACCAGCAACCTATAATGGCCGAAAAACTTATAAGCAATATTCAATACCAATAAGAATTCCATTAGTAGAACAAAATGTTGCAACACAAGATTTGGCAAAACAAAATGAAATTTCAAAATGGAACAAGAGGCAAAATCGGAGTTTGATAGCGTAAGCAAAGCCTTAAAAGCTTTTGAAAATAAAGCGTATTCGAGCCAATTAAATATTCCATTTACACATAGTGATTATTCCAGATTTGATAGAAATATGAATCTTATTGGAACTAATAGTCATACTGCATCGAAACCTTTTGTTTATAACGATGTTGCTAAATATTACGATTTTGAGGCAGAGAATAAAAAACTATTAAAAGATACCGATACTTGGGCTGGAAGAAAACTATGGAACGAACATTTGGTGCAATTACAAGCAGATGATTATTGGTTTGCAATCGATCCTATTTTCGATTTAGAAGTTGGGAAAGATACCGATGCCGATTTTAGTTCCACTTATAATAATACACGTGGTTTTTTAGTGCAAGGTGGTTTAGGTGACAAATTTAATTTTTATGCTACTGTTTATGAAAGCCAAGGAAGATTTGCGCAATATGTAAACGAATATGCCGAAAGTTTAAAAGGCTTTGGTCCAGATCCTGCTATAATTCCGGGGCGTGGTATAGCAAAACGATTTAAAACCGATAGTTACGATTATCCGGTGGCAGAAGCTTATTTGTCGTATGCGCCAGCTAAATTTTTAAACATGCAGTTTGGGCATGGTAAAAATTTTATTGGTGACGGGTATCGTTCGTTGTTATTAAGCGATGTGGCGAGTCCGCACCCATTTTTAAAATTAAGTACCTCATTTTGGAAAATAAAATATACCAATACCTGGATGTGGTTAAAAGATGTACGACCAGAAGTAGAGCAAGATAAAGCATTTTTAACTAAATATATGGCGAACCATTATTTGAGCTGGAATGTTACAAAAAAATTAAATATAGGTTTATTTGAATCGGTATTATGGACTAATAGTAATGATAGAGGGTTTGATGTTAATTATTTAAACCCGATAATTTTTTATCGAGCAATAGAGTTTGAAACGGGTCAAGGAGCAGGAAATGCTATTTTAGGTGCTTCAGGGAAATATAAAATTAACGATAATATTAATATTTATAGCCAATTTGTGTTGGATGAATTTTCATTAGTGATATAAAAGGTGGCGAAAAGAGCTGGAAAAACAAATATGGTTATCAATTAGGGGTTAAATATTATAATGCCTTTAAAGTTGATAATTTATTGCTTCAGTTTGAATATAACCGCGTACGACCTTATACCTATTCGCACAACACCATTGTATTAAATTATGCCAATCAAAATCAGTCGATGGCACATTTATGGGGAGCCAACTTTAGTGAAGCTATTTTAATTGGTCGTTATCATTATAACCGTTGGTTTGCAAATGCGAAACTTATTTTTGGAACTCGGGGATTAGATTTTAATAACGGAACAGACAATTTTAGCTATGGTGGCGATATTTATAGAGATTATAACGATCGCCCATTTGATACCGGAGTAGAAGTAGGTCAAGGTATAAAAACAACAACATTTAACGGAAACTTACAAGCAGGTTATGTAATTAATCCAGTGTCTAATTTGAAAATATTTACAGATATAACTATTAGAAACTTTAACCCAGAAGCAGAAACAGCCAGTACTTTTAAAAACAATACGGTTTGGTTTAATTTCGGCATTAGAACCGATTTGTTTAATTGGTATTTTGATTTTTAGATTAACTTTTTGTCATTCCCTCGAAGGAGGGAATCTTATAATTAACACCAAGAATTTAAATTATTCCGAAGTGATTCATAAATCGTATTGAAGACAGATTGATTCGCAGAAGCAATGTATTTATACTAAATGCTACAATCAACCCTGCGTGAGGGATAGCAGTGAAAATCCTTTTTGTGAGGCACGAGCAAAAAGATTGTAACGAAAAGCCCGACCCGATTGGGTAACGCCCAAAATAACAACACTTCTTTTTTCTAAATAAATTTACCATTAAAAAGCATTGCTAAAAATGTTTTAAAAAGTATCTTTGCACTCGCAATACAAAAGTATCTTGCAAATAATCTATTGAACGACTCAAAAACTTCATTAACAATAACTTCTGTAATTTCAGATTTTAAAGAAATCACGAAAATGCGCTTGTCAATAAGTGTGGTTTTTTCATCACTTGCAGGTTATTTATTGGGTGTGGATGTAGTAGATTTTAAAACCTTGATTTTACTTGCTTTAGGTGGTTATTTTATGGTTGGTGCATCAAATGCATATAATCAAATTATTGAAAAAGATTTGGATGCTTTAATGAATCGCACCAAAAACAGACCAATTCCTGCAGGACGAATGTCTGTTAATACTGCATTTATTATTGCAACGTTTTTACTTTATTAGGCATTATTATTTTATACACCATTAACAAGCAAACAGCTATGTTTGGTGCCATTTCTATTTTTTTATATACCTGTGTTTATACACCTTTAAAAACCAAAACACCTTTAGCTGTTTTTGTTGGAGCTATTCCAGGAGCTATTCCGTTTATGTTAGGATGGGTAGCGGCAACCGATAATTTTGGTATTGAACCAGGAACCTTGTTTGCTTTACAATTTTTCTGGCAATTTCCTCATTTTTGGGCGATTGGCTGGTTTTTATTTGACGATTATAAAAAAGGCTGGATTTTTTATGCTGCCAACTGGAAAACAAGATAAAGGAACAGCAGTACAAACTATTATGTACACCATTTGGACTTTAATAGTATCTGTAATTCCAGTTTTTGGATTTACAGGATCGTTAAATTTGTCTATAAT
The DNA here is from genome assembly GCA_963698455.1 of uncultured Flavobacteriaceae bacterium. GTDB lineage: Bacteria > Bacteroidota > Bacteroidia > Flavobacteriales > Flavobacteriaceae > Mariniflexile. The sequence continues at coordinate 193,927 of CAVOQU010000001.1, forward strand.
TGCAGCAATAATTGTATTTGCATTAGGTTTAGGAATGCTATATTATGCGTTTAGATTGTTTAAAGAAATGACCGAAAAAGCAGCAAAACAATTGATGTTAGCAAGTGTATCTTACATTACATTGGTTCAAATTGTATATGTAATAGATAAATTTATTAGATAACTATGGATTTAACACAAGGAACTTTAGAAGAAAAAAACAACAGAGCAAAAAAAATGATGCTTTGGTTTGGTATTATTTCACTTATAATGTCTTTTGCAGGCTGGACAAGTGCCTTTGTGGTAAGTAGTTCCAGACCAGATTGGTTAAAAGATTTTGTGCTTACCAAATGCTTTTATAATAAGTACGATTGTTATACTTTTAAGTAGTATTACATTTATTTTAGCTAAAAATGCTTTAAAAAAAGATCAAAGAAAAGCAACGATGCTCTGGTTATTTATAACGCTTATTTTAGGTATTGTTTTTATTTTTAATCAGTTTTCAGGCTTTCAGCAAATTATAGATTTAGGTTATAATTTTACTGGACCAACCAGTAATGTAACCATGTCTTATATCTATTTAATCGCAGTTGTGCATATTTTACATGTTGTTGTTGGTTTAATTTGTTTACTGGTAGTAATTTATAATCATTTTAAACAAAAGTATAATTCGAACAAAATGCTTGGTTTTGAATTGGCTGCAACCTTTTGGCATTTTATAGATATACTATGGGTGTATCTCTTTTTTTTCTTATATTTCGTAAGGTAGATTTATTACTTTTCAAATGACATATATCATATTTTAAAATATTTTCTATTTATTGTATTTTAAAATTTAATGATGGATATTTTATTAAATAGATAAATTGATTATTTTTGTCCAACTTTATAAATAACAACCATTATATATGAGTACTACAGTTGCAAATACTGGAACAGAAGGAAAAACTTGGGGTGGTGGCAATGAGCCACTAAAAGCAAGTTATGGTAAAATGATGATGTGGTTTTTCATCGTTTCAGATGCTTTAACATTTTCTGGATTTTTAGCAGCCTACGGTTTTTCAAGATTTAAGTTTATTGATACATGGCCAATTGCCGATGAAGTGTTTACTCACGTTCCTTTTTTACATGGACAAGAACACCCAATGATTTATGTGGCGTTCATGACATTTGTTCTTATTATGTCGTCTGTAACTATGGTTTTAGCGGTTGATGCAGGTCATCATTTAAATAAGGCTAAAGTTACTATTTACATGTTTTTAACCATTATTGGAGGTTTAATATTCGTAGGTTCTCAAGCTTGGGAATGGGCAACATTTATTAAAGGTGATTATGGTGCTGTTCAAACTAAAGGAGGAAATATTATTCAGTTTGTAAATACAGATGGACATCGTGTTGCATTAAGAGATTTTGTTGTTGCAGCTCCAACAGAAAGAGAACAACATGATAGAAAAAATGGATTATGGTTTGTGAGTGAAGGATCTTTACCAACTTACTACTATTGACGAAGTAATTCATGGTTTAGAATCTCATCCAGAATGTTTTAGTAAGAACACAAATTATTAATGAGCATGGTCATAAAACTGTTCTTTCTAGAGAAGAATCTTTAAAACAATTAAAAGACTAATGGAAAGCATGTTGTTGAAGGTGCTAACTTGCATGTAAACGAATATGGTTCACCATTATTTGCTGATTTCTTTTTCTTTATAACAGGATTTCACGGATTTCACGTATTTTCAGGAGTTATAATTAATATTATTATTTTCTTTAATGTTATTTTAGGAACTTATGAAAAACGTAAAAGCTATGAAATGGTTGAAAAAGTTGGACTTTACTGGCACTTTGTAGATTTAGTTTGGGTATTTGTATTTACATTCTTCTACCTAGTTTAATAATAAAAATATTTGTCATTTCCTTGAAGAAGGAAATCTTTAAATCATATTATAAAATGGCACACGAACATAAATTAGAAATATTTAGAGGTTTAGTTAAGTTTAAATCAAATTACTCAAAAAATTTGGGGAGTTTTAATTCTTCTTAACAATTATTACAACAGTTGAAGTTGTATTAGGTATTTATAAGCCAGAATCTTTAATAGGTCAGTTTTTTAGGAATGAAAATCTTAAACTGGATTTTCATTATTTTAACCATAGTTAAAGCCTATTATATTACTTGGGATTTTATGCACATGCGAGATGAAATAAAAGCTTTAAGACGTATGGTTGTATGGACAGCTATTTTCTTAATTCTTTATTTAGTATTTATCTTATTACAAGAAGGTGGGTATATTGAAGGTGTTTATTCAAAAGGGTATATTAAACACGATTTTTAAAAAAGTAATGACACTAATTTAGTGTTAAAACATATATAAAGGCGGTTTTTAAACCGTCTTTTTTTATTTTTGCATCCAAGTATTCAGTATTATAAATTAGATTTTTAATGGATTATAAAAAAATTGGTAGGTACGTTGTTTTAGGAATTTTATTTTTTCTTCCAGTTACTTTTTTATTGTTTTTATATCCTGCCACACATAACTATACACCACTTGATATTGTTAATGATTCGGTATTAGATATAAGTTCATTTAAATCAACTTCAGAAGAAAAAATTCTTTTAAAAGATCATATTACGGTGCTTGGTTTTTTAGGAAACAATCCTATTGAGTAATTCTATAGCAGCTTCAAATTTAAAAGAATTAGTTTACGATAAATTTAAAGGATTTAAAAAATTTCAAGTTGTTATTGTACTGCCAAAAGGTACTGAAGACGCAGCTGAAAAACTTCAGGCTGAAATTAGTTCTTATGAAGATTTAAGATTTTGGCATTTTGTTTTTGGAGAACCTGATGCTATTAAAAGTGTGTATTTTAGTTTAAATAGTAAGTTAGATTTAGATGAAAATTTATCTACTAATCGTATATTTATAGTTGATAAAGATTTAAATCAAAGAGGACGATTAGATGACAGAACAGATGGCGAAATTTCAAAGAAAACAGCTCCCTATATGTTGAGTTCTTATGATTGTATTGAAGTGGCAGAAATTAAAAATAAAATGAGCGACGATTTACGCATATTATTTACAGAATACAGACAAAAACGAAAAGGCGATTTTAATTCTGACACCAGAAGAGCAAACGATTTAAATAATAAGGATGAAGAAAACTAATTATTCATACATAGGAATAGCATTTATAATTTTAGTTTTTGGAATTATTTTTGTTCCTAAAATAATAGATAGAATTGTAAATAATGATGTGACTCGAAATGAAAGCAGAAGCGATTTTAATGATGCGAAAAAATCAGATTTAGCTTTTATTGAAATTAATAATGAACGAAAAAAAGTACCATCGTTTTCTTTTACAAATCAAAATGGAAAAATAATCACTAATAAAGATTATGAAGGTAAAGTGTATGTTATAGAATTTTTCTTTACAACTTGTCCAACTATATGCCCTAGAATGAATGCAAATTTGGTTCAAATTCAAAATACATTTAAAGGTTTTGATAATTTTGGAGTGGCTTCATTTACTATTAATCCAGAAAACGATACATCAGAAGTTTTAAAAGCCTATGCTGATAAATATGGTGTTACAAATCCTAATTGGAATTTAATGACAGGTGATCAAATAGAAATATACAAATTAGCCAACGAAGGGTTTAATTTATATACCGCAGAAGATGATAATGCGGAAGGTGGTTTTGAACATTCGGGAAATTTTGCATTAATTGATAAAAACGGGTATTTACGTTCAAGAATTGTTAATGGAAACCCTATTATTTTTTATAATGGTATGATTTCCGAATCTGAAAAAATCGATGATGAAGGGATGCCAGAAGAAATTAGCATATTAAAAGAAGATATTAAAAAGTTACTTAATGAGTAATCCAAACGAAATATTAGATGACAAGAAATACAATAAGTTAATTGTTGTTTTGTCAATTTTAATACCCATTGTGGTAGCTATATTGTTTGGTGTTAAAATTCCTAATGTAGAACCATTATCTTTTTTACCTCCAATTTATGCCACCATTAATGGTTTAACAGCAGTTTTATTAGTCATTGCTTTTATTGCCATTAAAAAGAAAAATATAGTGCTTCATGAAAACTTAATGACCACAGCTATTTGGTGTTCTGGGTTATTTTTAATAATGTATGTTGCATACCATATGACAAGTGATTCTACCAAGTTTGGTGGCGAAGGCACTATTAAATATATATATTACTTTATACTTTTAACACACATATTGTTATCTATAATTATTATTCCTTTCGTACTTATAACCTATGTAAGGGCCATTACCAATAATATTGAAAAGCATAAAAAAATAGCAAAAATAACATTCCCCTTATGGCTTTATGTAGCTGTAACTGGAGTCATAGTTTATATTATGATTTCACCATATTATGTTAATTAATAAGACCTATAAACGTAAAATAGTCTTTGTGCTTTTGACTTTGTTCTATGTGATTCAAACAAATGCACAATGCGCTATGTGTCGTGCTGTATTAGAAAGTGAAGAAGGACAAACAACTGCAGAAGGTATTAATGATGGTATCGTGTATTTAATGGCTATTCCGTACTTACTAATTGCGGGGATTGCTTTTTTTATTTATAAGAAATTCAATATAATAAAAAAATAATAAAAAGTTTTTTAAACATTTATTGTAACATTTCTTTGCTTTATTAGTCTAATTATTAAGTCTGAAAACTTGATTAATCAATCATAAAATGTTAGAAATTCATCAATTACACAAATCCTATCCTATAGGTGATTCCAGTTTACATGTTTTAAAAGGTATAGATCTTTCTGTTGAAGATGGCGAGATGGTTGCTATTATGGGCTCTTCTGGCTCGGGAAAATCTACATTGCTAAACATTATTGGTATGTTAGATGAAGCTGATTCTGGCGATTATATTTTAGATGGGTTACCTATAAAAAACCTCACGGAGAAAAAAGCAGCACGTTTACAGAAATAAATTTTTAGGATTTATTTTTCAATCTTTTAATCTTATAAATTATAAAAATGCTCTAGAAAATGTAGCACTTCCTTTGTATTATCAAGGAATGAAACGGAAAGAAAGGCAAGAGTTAGCCATGTTTCATTTAGGAAAGGTTGGTTTAACAAATTGGGCACATCACTTACCTAAAGAACTTTCAGGAGGTCAAAATCAACGTGTTGCAATCGCAAGAGCTTTAGCTGCAAACCCAAAATTATTATTGGCCGATGAACCTACAGGAGCTTTAGATATGGCTACTTCTTATGAAATAATGGAGTTTATTCAACAGTTAAATGATGAAGGAAAAACCATTTTAATAGTGACTCATGAAGAAGATATTGCAAATATGTGTAAACGTATTGTGCGTTTGCGGGATGGTGTCATTATGGAAGATAAAAAAGTTAACCAGGTAAGAGTTAGTCAGAATGTTTGATTTAGACCTTTGGAGGGAAATATTTCAGAGTATTAATAAAAACAGAACTAGAAGTTTACTGTCTGGTTTTACGGTGGCATTTGCAATATTGTTATTTGCCATTCTTTTTGGTATCGCCAATGGACTGCAGAACACATTTAAAGAAGCTTTTGGTACAGACGCAAACAATTCAATTGTAATATATCCAGGAAGAACAACAAAAGCCTATAAAGGCCTTCAAGTTGGAAGACAAATTCAGTTTAAAAACGATGATCGAGCCTATATTTTAGATGAATTTGGAGATAAAGTTCAGTATATCACATCCAAGGTTAATAAAAGTGTAAGCGCTTCCTATAAAGGAGAGAAGAACAATTACGAAGTTCGGGGTGTTTATCCGGAGTATATGTTTATTGAAAACAATATAATAAAAGATGGACGCTATATTAATCAGAATGATTTAAACAATAGAACTAAAGTTGTTGTTATTGGAAGAGTTGTTGAAGATTATTTGTTTTTTAAAGAAACTGCTATAGGTAAGTATATTAATCTTAGTGGTATTCAATATAAAGTTGTTGGGGTATTTACAGATGATGAAGGTGATAGAGAAGAAAGTGTTATTTATATGCCTATTTCTACAACTCAGTTTGTTTATGGTAATAATGATTTTGTTGATTTGATTCATTTAACTTATAATCCAGAAATGAATTCAGATCAAGCATTAAATTTTGGAACCACACTCACAAAACGATTAAAAGACCGGTTTTCTGTAGCTAGTAGCGATCAAAGAGCTATTCGAGTTCAAAACATGGCACAGGGAACAAAAGCCGTTGAACAAATGACTACAGGCTTAACTTTCATTATTTTAATTATTGGTTTTGGAACACTCATAGCAGGTGTTGTTGGGGTTAGTAATATTATGATTTTTATTGTAAAAGAACGCACAAAGGAAATAGGTATTCGAAAAGCATTAGGTGCTTCCCCTAGATCTATTGTTTCAATCATTTTAATGGAATCTATACTTATTACAGCAATTGCTGGATATGTAGGGTTGTTGGCTGGTGTTGGTGTATTAAAACTTGTTGGCCCTAGTTTAAAGGAATATTTTATAAAAGACCCTAGTGTTAGCAGTAGTCTGGTAGTTGGAGCAACTATTACGTTAATATTAGCTGGTGCCATAGCAGGTTATTTACCAGCTAAAAAAGCATCACAAATTAAACCCATTGTAGCACTAAGAAACGATTAAGTATGTTAAAATTTTTATTCGAAAGAGATACATGGCAAGAAGTTTTTGATAGCTTTAGTAAAAATAAACTAAGGTCTATTCTTACTATGGTAGGTGTTTGGTGGGGTATTTTATTGCTTATTGGTCTTATTAGGTTCAGCTCGAGGATTAGAAAATTCGTTTAATCGCTTATTCGGAAATTTTGCAACTAATAGTGTTTTTATTTGGGGCACAAAATACAAGTAAGCCATTTAAAGGGTTTCAAGAAGGAAAACAAATTCAATTAACATTAACTGACGCCAAAAAAATTGAAGAAAATGTTGAAGGTATTGAATTTTTAGTGCCAAGAAATTTAAATCAATCTTTAGTTGTAAGAAAGTTTCTTTCGGGAAATTTTGGAGTCTATGGAGATTATCCATTGCTAGATCAGGTTCAAAAGAAAAAATTAATACATGGGCGGTTTATAAATCAAAATGATATTGATGATAATAAAAAAGTGGTTGTCATATCAGAAGATATTTATAAGCAATTATTTGAAAAGGATGAAATGCCAATTGGCGAGTATTTGCAAATAAATAGCATCAATTTTAAAGTAATTGGTATGTTTGAAACTGGAAATATGAATATGGGACCTTCTGCCGATATGCATATTCCATTTACAACCTTTCAGCAAATTTACAATCAAGGCGATAGAATTGGTTGGATGATGATTACAGGAAAACCTGAATATGATATTAAACAAATTGAAGAAGATGCCAAACTGCTTCTTAAAAACTTAAATAATATACACCCCAATGATAAACGTGCTTTTGGAAGTTTTAATTTAGGAAAAGAGTTTGCGAAAATTACAGGGTTTTTAACTGGTATGCAGTTTTTAACCTGGTTTGTAGGTATTGCAACACTTATTGCAGGCGTATTTGCTATTGGAAATATTTTATTAATTACAGTTAAAGAACGGACTAAAGAAATTGGGGTTCGTCGTGCTTTAGGAGCAACACCTTATGAGATTAAAAGGCAAATAGTTGTAGAAGCTGTTTTTTTAACCATGGTTGCAGGCATATTTGGAATTATTACTGGAGGTTGGATATTAATTGCTTTAGACCATTTTTTCGGACAAGGTGATGATGCCGCTATAGTTAACGCCTCAGTCTCCATAGGCGTTGTATTAATAGCATTAATAATATTAGTTGTTTTAGGAACTTTAATAGGGTTAATCCCTGCCTTTAAAGCCACAAGCATAAAACCAATAGAAGCATTAAGAGAAGAATAAACAATCAAGAATAATAAAATGAATAAAACAGTAAAAATTATTTTAGTATTAGTAGTTGTAATACTATTGACATTCGTATTAAAGTATTTTAAAGACGCAAACGCTAAAGATGTGGTTGATTATAAGGTTGAAGAACCGTTTTACACATCAATTAGAACAAAAGCAGTAGCAACTGGAAAATTAAACCCGGAGGAGGAAATAGAATTGAAACCACAAATTTCTGGAATTGTAGACAAAATCTTGGTTGAAGAAGGCGATATCGTTAAGAAGGGCGATTTAATTGCAAAAATTAGAGTCGTACCAAATGAGCAAAGTTTGGTAAGTGCGAGAAGTAGAATTTCAAGTACCAAATTATCTTATGATAATGCTAAGATATTACAAGATAGAAATAAAACACTTTTTGATAAAGGCGTAATTTCTGTTCAGGATTTTGAAAATAGTAAATTATCATTTGATCAAGCAAAAGAGTCACTTGCTCAAGCACAGAACGATTATCAGATTATTAAGCAAGGGTCTATTTCTGGCGGTAGTTCTGCAAATACTAATATTATAGCGCAAATATCAGGAACTATATTAGAAATCCCAATCCGCGAAGGCGACATCGTTATTCAAAGTAATACTTTTAATGCAGGAACTACCATCGCTTTCATTGCCGACATGAGTCATATGATTTTTGAAGGAAAAGTAGATGAAGCCGAAGTTGGTAAATTAGAAGAAGGCAAAGAAATAAAAGTAATTTTAGGTGCTATTGGAGAAAAACAATTTCCTGCAAAATTAACCTTTGTTGCACCTAAGGGAATTGAAGTTAATGGAGCTGTTCAATTTACAATCAAAGCAAATGTTACGATTGATGAAGGTACTAATATACGTGCAGGTTATAGCGCCAATGCAGAAATAGATATTGAAGGGAAAGACAGTGTATTTGCTATCAGAGAAGCCCTGTTGCAATATAATCGAATTACAGAAAAACCTTTTGTAGAAGTACAAACAGGTGATAATAAATTCGAAAAGAAAGACGTAACTCTAGGCTTATCGGATGGTATAAATGTTGAAATTACAGATGGCCTTAAAAAAGGAGATAAAATAAAAGTTTGGAATAAAGCGTCTAAAGATGATGAAGATAAAGATGAGAATGATAATTAATATTAGAAAGACTAACATGAAAAATCATTTTACAATATTAGTGTTCCTCTTTGCATGTATAACTATATATGCACAAAACAAGAAATGGACACTTGAAGAATGTGTAAATCACGCATTAGAGAACAACATTACAGTAAAAAAAGGAGAAAACAGCTTATTAAGTATGGAGCAAGATATTATTGCATCTAAAGGTAATTTTTTACCTTATGTTGGCGCCAATGTCTCTCAGTCTTTAAGTATGGGTCAGTCTGAATTATTCCCTGGCAACTTTGTAGATAGAACATTTCATTCTACAAATGCTAGTATAAATGTATCTCAAACCGTTTTTAACGGTTTTAGAAACCTCAATTTATATAAGCAGGCACAACTTAACTTAGAATCGAATAAACTGGAATTAGCTAAAATTAAAGATGATATTTCTTTAATTGGTGGTTAATGGTTATTTGAATATTTTATTCAATAAAGAGAATCTAGAAACTGCTAAAGCACAATACGAGTTTAGCCAAAAGCAATTAGAACAAGTTAAAAATCTGGTAAACGCAGGAGCACAACCAAGGGCTAACATTTATGATGCAGAAGCAACACTTAGTTTAGACGAGCAGAATGTTACATTAGCTGAAAACAGTGTGAATTTAGCATTACTGTCGCTGTCTCAACTGTTACAACTGCCATATAATAGGTTTTAATGTCGAGCCGATTAATATTATTAGTCCATCGGAAGCATTATTATATAAAGACATTTCACCTGTTTTAAATTATGCTTTAGAAAATAGAAATGAAATTAAAGTGGCAGAAAAAGGTATTGAGATAGCAAATATAGGAATTGAATTATCCAAAGCAGGCTATTTACCATCGGTGTCTTTAGGCTATGGGTTTAACTCGGGGGCTAATTTTTCAAACTTGATTAATTCTAATTCGTTTTTTCAGCAAATAAACGAAAATAAAGGGCATAGTTTTAGTTTGAGTGTTAACATTCCTATTTTTTCAAGATTTCAAAATAAAACAGCGGTTGCAAAATCTAAGATTCAAGAAGAAAATAGTCATCTTAATTTAGATCAAGCAAAGTTAGATTTAGAATCGAATATTCAACGGGCATATACCGATGCACAAGCAGCTTTAAAAGCGTTTTCAGCAGCCAAAAAATCGTTAGCATCGCAGGAATTAGCATTCGATAACTCGAAAGAACGCTATAATATTGGTAGCATGACGTCTTTCGATTTAGAGCAATCCAGAATTCGATTAATAAATGCACAATCTTCTTTAATAAATGCTAAGTATGATTTTGTTTTTAAAACAAAAGTTTTAGACTTTTACATGGGAAAATCTTTAACTAATTAATTTCGTGATAATACTAAATATAGAAACCGCTACAACTAATTGTTCGGTGTCACTTTCTAAAGAAGGAAAAACTATTGTTTTAAAGGAAGATTACGATAAAAACTATTCGCACGCCGAACGTTTACACGTGTATATAGATGAAGTTTTAAAAGAAGCTGGTATGAGCTCCCAAGATTTAAGTGCCATAGCGGTTAGCAAAGGCCCTGGATCTTATACTGGGTTACGTATTGGAGTTTCTGCTGCAAAAGGACTTTGTTTTGCTTTAGATAAGCCTTTAATTTCAATTTCAACGTTAGAAGCTTTAGCACATCAGGTTAATTGTCAGGAAGGTGTGATTGTTGCTATGTTAGATGCTCGCCGTATGGAAGTATATTCTGCAGTTTTCGATTCTAATCATAATCAAATTCGTGAAACAGAAGCTCAAATTATAGATGCAGAATCATTTAATAATTATTTAGAAAAAGGTAAAGTCTATTTTATTGGAAATGGTGTTGAAAAAACGAAAGCATCGATTAATCATCCAAATGCTGTTTTTATTGAAGACAAATTACCTTCGGCCAACGAGATGAGTTTGTTAGCAAATAATAAGTTCAAAATAGACGAGTTTGAAGATGTCGCTTATTTTGAACCTTATTATTTAAAAGATTTTGTGGCTTTAAAGCCAAAATCTTAACCTTGTTTTCTTATTTCCACATGATGTGGGTACGGAATTTCAATACCAGCTTTATCAAGTGCTTCTTTTACATTTTCGGTAATACCGAAATATACTGCCCAATAATCTTCTGAATTACACCAAGGTCTCACGGCAAAGTTAATGGAGCTGTCTGCTAATGCTGACACATTTACTGTAGGAGCAGGTTCTTGTAAAACTTTTGGATGTGAGGTTAAAACAGTCATTAATACTTCTTTTGCTTTCTTAATATCAGAATCATAACCAACGCCAAAAGTTAAATCTACACGACGTGTACCTTCAGTGGTATAATTAATAATATTCCCATTTGATAAAGCCCCGTTTGGAATAATAACTTCTCTGTTAGATAATCCCGTTAATTTAGTAGTGAAAATTTCTATTCGTTTTACAACGCCCAATTCGCCTTGTGCTTCTATTAAATCACCAATTTTAAATGGTTTAAAAATCATAATCAATACACCGCCGGCAAAATTTCCGAGTGAACCTTGAAGTGCTAAACCAACAGCCAAACCTGCCGCGGCAATAATAGCTGCAAACGAGGTGGTTGGTACGCCTAAAGTACCTAAAAGTGTAATGATTAATAATATTTTTAAACCCCAGCTAAGAAGATTTATTAGAAATTTTTGAAGACTTTCCTCATAATTGCTCTTAGTCATTACTTTTCGGGTTGTCTTCAGGATTTTTTTAATAATCCACGATCCAATAATCCAAATAACAATGGCTCCAATTATTTTAAGTCCATATTCTGTAGCTAAATCAATCCACTTTTGTGTATCAATGTTTTCCAAATCCATAATTTTATTTATAATATATTAATATTCAAATTTAAAAATTTTATAAGTAAAAAGTAGTGAATAATAGTTGAGTTTTATAGAAAACAACTAATTAAAGCGATAATGGCAGGAACCGCCTGTACATAAAAAAGTTTTACTTGCTTTGTAGAATAAGACCCATAAATACCTGCAATAGTCACACAAATAAGAAAAAAAACGGCTATTGATATATTTTTTTGAATGATTGAAAAGAGTAATCCAGCGGCCAAAAAACCATTGTATAATCCTTGATTTGCAGCTAGTACTTTGGTTTCTTCTGCAAATTCTTTAGATTTTAACTTGAAAGTTTTAATGCCTTTGGGTTTGGTCCAAAGAAACATTTCTAATATTAAAAAATAAAAATGTTCGATGGCCACTAAGGCTATTAATACAGTAGTTAAAAAAGTCATTCTTTTAATAGTTTTATAGCTTCTTCAACTTCTGTTACCGGTAGTTTACAGGCTTTATTTACACAAACATAAATGAATGTTTCCCTCGAGACATATCTGTTTTCTAATAATGGCAAATTGTTTTCATCGGTACTACCAACAATTAGTTTATTAGGAATGTATGTTTTGTTTAATTCTAATAATTTTTCTTTAGCGTCGTCTCCAACAATGGCTACTTCATAATACGGGTAGGAATAATTCATCATTAAATCTAACCAATTTGAAAAGCTGGATGGGTATTCTTTTATTTCGGGTTTCACATTGTTTAAAATAGTTAACGCCGTATTTCTATAATTTTCATTATCGAAATAATGTGACAATTTAAATAGGTTTTTTGCCATAATTGAATTGCTTGCAGGAATTACATTATCTCGATATTCAATACTTCTAGAAACTAGAGTACTATCCGTTTTAGAAGTGAAATAGAACATTTTATTTTCTTCATTTAAGAAATGTTCGAAGGTATAATCTGTTAATTCTTTTGAAGTATTTAACCATTTTTCATTTAGCGTAACCTCATAAAGTGCTAAAAAGGCATCAATGGTAGTGGCATAATCTTCAAGATACCCATTAATTTTACTTTTGCCGTATTTGTAACTGTGATTTAATCCACCATCCTTCCGAAGCTGATTGTACTTAATAAATGCTGCATTTTTCTCAGCGGCATACAAATAATCGTTATTCTCAAATACTCGGTATGCGTCAATATAAGCTTTAAGCATTAAAGCATTCCAGGATGTTAATGACTTATTATCTAATCTTGGTTTTGACCTGTTATTTCTGATTTTCAAAAAGAATTGATTTCCAGTTTTTTGTTTTTACGGCTAATACTTCTTTAGTTATTTTATGCTTATCAATAATTGTAGAATCATTATCTTTTCTAATAAGTACATAATTATCATGTTCCCAAAGCCCGTAATTATTAATGTTGTAATAATCAGAAAATATTTCAAAATCTTCTTTTAAAAGTGTCTGAAGTTTTTCTTTTTGCCACACATAAAAAGCGCCTTCTTCTAATTTGCCTTCTCTGTTTTTACTGTCTGCATCTAATGAAGAATAAAAAGCCCCATTTTCAGTAGTCATATCTCGACTTATATATTCTAAAGTTTCGGTTACTACATTTTTATATAAATCATTTTTTGTAATGAGATATGCATCGGAATATAGGCTAACCAACTGGGCATTATCATAAAGCATTTTTTCAAAGTGAGGTATATGCCATTTACTATCTGTAGAATATCTGGAAAATCCACCACCAACATGGTCATAAACACCACCATAAGCCATTTTTGTAAGTGTTAGATTTACAAAATCTAGTAATTTTTCATCATTGTTTTGGTGTGCATATCGCAATAAAAACTGATAATTATTAGGCATCATAAATTTAGGGGAACTATTCATTCCACCTTCATTGGTATCAAATTTTTTAGACCAATTTTTAACTACATTTTCAATAAAGGCTTTTTCAAATACAGGTTCATCAGTGTTTAAATTAACAAGGTCTATTGATTTTATACCTTGTTCTAACTTATCGGCATATTCATAAAGCTTTTTAGGATTATCATTATAAATTTTTGAAATTTGATTTAACGCATCTAGCCATTGTTCTTTTTTAAAATAAGTACCACCCCAAACAGGTCTGCCATCTGGTAACGCAATAACATTTAAAGGCCAGCCACCACTGCCTGTCATAAGCTGTACCGCGTTCATGTAAACTTGGTCTACATCGGGACGTTCTTCTCTATCAACTTTTATATTTATAAAGTTTTTGTTCATTACCTGGGCAACCAAACTATCTTCAAAACTTTCCTGTTCCATAACATGGCACCAATGGCAGGCTGCATACCCAACACTTATAAGCATTAACTTATTCTCTTCTTTTGCTTTAGCCAAAGTTTTGTCATTCCAGGCATGCCAATCAACAGGATTATGGGCGTGTTGCAATAAATAAGGACTGGATTCATTAATCAAGGCATTAGTGAATTTGTGTTCCATAATCTCTTGATTCTGATTTTTACAACCTATTATAGTTATTGATAATAAGAATATAATGTATTTCATAATCCAAATTTAATGAAAATTAAGTATAAAAAAAGCGTTCAAAGATTGAACGCTTACATTATTTTTTGAACAATTGTTAATCTACTTCAAAGGTTATTTTAACATTTACTCTAAATTCTGTCACCTCACCGTTAGAAACACTGGCACTTTGGTCTTGAATATAAACAGATCGAATATTTTTTACACTTTTTGAAGCATGTTTTACTGCTTTTTTAGTTGCTTCTTCCCAACTTTTGTCTGAGTTCGCTAAAACTTCAATTACTTTTAGTACTGCCATGATATATGATTTTTAAATTTATAATTACGTAACTCCTTTAAAGATACCTATTTTTTGACACAATTTTGTAAAAAAGCCACAAAATTATTAGTCCAAATGATTGATTCAAAGAGCTTTTTAATTAATAAAATTCAGGTAAGTATTAGTTAATTTATCCGTTAACAGCTTCAACCATTTCTACTTTACCAGGGAGCATTTCTTTAAGCATATTTTCTATACCGCTTTTTAAAGTATATGTGGAAGAAGGACAACCACTACATGCACCTTGCAACAAAACACTCACGTTTTTGTTTTTTGGATCGTATGAAATAAACTGAATATTTCCACCATCACTGGCGACAGCAGGTTTTACATATTCTTCAAGAATATTTATGATTTCTTTTGAAATATCATCTAAGCCTTCATACTGATTATCTAATTGTGAAGTCGATTTTTTCAACGTTTCAGCAGCATTTGGCAATACCACATCTTTTCCATTTTCAATGTAACTTCTAATGAATTCTCGAAGTTCTATGGTTATGTCTTGCCATTCAGCAATATCATATTTGGTAATCGACACATAATTTTCGTCAATAAATACACTTTTTACAAATGGAAAATGAAATAACTCAGTTGCTAAAGGTGATAATTTTGCATCGTCAATAGAAGTGAATTCAAAAAGAGCAGTCACTATTTTTTTATTGGCAACAAATTTCATTACCGCTGGATTTGGAGTGCTTTCAGCGTAAACGGTAATTGGGACTTTTTTCGATTCCGAAGACTCTTCAATTACTATTCCTCCTTCATTTAAGTAAGATTCAATTTGTTCTGCCACTTCATCTTGTACATCACTCCATTCTACAATATTGAAACGTTCAACAGCAATAAAATTTGAAGTGAGATATACCTTTTTAACAAAGGGTAAATAAAATAATTGTTGTGCTAATGGCGATGATTTTGCTTCATCAATATTATTAAACTCAAAACTTTGATGTTTGGTTATAAACTCATTTATTTCGAATTTAATTATGTTATTATTTGATGTTTCTTGCACGGAAACCTTGAAAGTATTCATTTCAGCTAATTTTTTACAAAAATACTAAAAGAAAACTTTAGTTATCCATATATTTGAGTTTTGTTGCCTCTTTAAGAGTTGAAAAGATAAAGGTTAATCTTTATCTTTTTTATGTGAAATTTTTTAAAAACGCAAGGCGTTTGTATAAATGCAAACCTACAAGATAAAGCATATGAATTTTAAAAATGGTTTAATGGTTGTGATAGGAGTGTTGTTCACTTTTATTGCGACTTCTCAGGAAGGCTTACCAATTTATACCGATTATTTAACCGATAATTATTATTTAATTCATCCATCTATGGCTGGTGCTGCTAATTGTAGTAAAATAAGATTAACGGCTCGCCAACAATGGTTTGGGCAAGATGATGCTCCTAAGCTTATGACATTAAGTGTTAATGGAAGAATTGGTGATACACCATCTGCAGTTGGAGGAATTTTATATACCGATAAAAATGGCTATCATTCGCAAACTGGAGCGTATGCAACTTATGCACATCATTTAATGTTTTCTAGAAGTGAAGTAGATTTAAATATGCTTTCATTTGGTATAAGCGCGGGTTTTATTCAATATAAATTAGATGAAACTTCGTTTTTGTTTGATGGACCAGACCCTATTATTGACGGCATTGTACAGAATGAAACGAATTTTAATATGGATTTGGGTGTTTCATATCATTTTTTAGATTTTTATGCACATGGAACTGTAAAGAATGTATTGAAAAATGCGGGTGTTAATAATGATATTGAGATAACTAGTAATTTAACAAGATATTTGCTTTCTGCTGGTTATGTTTTTAGTAAATATGGAAGTGAATGGAGTTACGAACCATCACTTATGTATCAATATAAAGATGGTACTAAAGAAGCGTCGATTGATATTAATGCGAAAGCTTACAAGAAAATGGATTTTGGTAAAATATGGGGTGGGTTATCTTATAGAACCAGTTTGGATGGTGCTCAATACAGAACAGATTCTGGCGCAGTAGCTAGTCAAAAACTACAACAAATCACACCAATTTTAGGGGTTAATTATAATGATTTTATGTTTGCTTACACCTATACTTATCAAAGTAATTCTGTGGTGTTTACAAATGGTGGATTTCATCAATTTACTTTAGGTTATAATTTTAATTGCAGAAGAGAACCATATTCTTGTAACTGTCCTGCAGTTAATTAATTTAGAAAACTTTTGTCAGGTTGAGCGCAGTCGAAACCTATTTTCACCTATAGAATTTAGTTCTCGACTCCGCTCGAACAGACAATTAGTAACTTACCTTCTTATTCCCAAGTATACTGTTTTTTCTTAGCTTGTTCTTTTATGGCTTTTGTCATGGCATTTTCTAATCCATTTTTGGTTTCAGTTTTTTGCTCAGAAATATACACTTTACGTTTTGTATTTAAATCTTGAATTTTATTTTGAATAACCTCACGCTCTTTCTTTTTAGCAGAAACATAGTTTTTTATTTCAGCAGCGGATTTTCCTTTTAACTCTTCTGGTAAAGCATCATCTTTTATAGCTTCAACCGAAATTTCATTTAACGTCAACAGCATCGACCAAATCCCATTGTTCATTTTTATATAAATGAGAACTTTTACTCACCGTTCTGCTTACGGCATTTGCTTTACTATAACCTTGAGCATTGGTATCTTGTTCTGCTTGTAGTGCCATTTTTTGTTTACCCATTTTGCCCATAAATTACATAGGTTTTGTTTAATTTCTGATTTAATATAAGAATTTCATCATCATAAGGAGAAACAATATGAACCGTTGTTTGGTTTTGATTAATGGCCATATAATCACCATTTGTTAAAGTAGCACCATCTTTCCATGATGTTGAAATTCCTTGATTATAATCCCCACAAAAAATAGTGTTGATTGTAACATCTTTTTCTTTAGCATTTGCCGAAGCATCTTTATAATTTACTTTTCCTTGCGTAAATGGTTCGTTTCCAGCGATAAAAATAAGTTTTAAATCGTCTGGATTTTTACCCCAATTTAATTGGTTTAACGAGGTTTGTATAACTTGTCCGCAATATTCCTCACCTCCATTTGTGGTTAACGAAAAAAGCTCTTTTGAGATTTCATCTAAATCATTGCTAAAAGATAAAACCTGTCTGATGTACCCTTCATTTCCATTTAATCTATCATTACCATATTCATATAACGCAATTTCTAAGTTTGGTTTTTTTGTGCCACATTTTGCATATGATAATTCATTTACAATATCCCAAAGTTGTGCTTTTGCCTGGTCTATTAACCCGTCCATACTATTACTTGTGTCGAGTAAAAGTGCCACTTTAATATATTGTTTGTTGGGTTGGTGTTTTACTATTTCCGATTGAGCATAGCTATTGCGTTGTTTTTTGTTGTTCGCATTACAAGCTATAAAACCTATTAACGCCATACCTAGTAAGAGTGTTTTAAAATGTGTTTTCATGATTTTAATTATTTTTTGATTAACACTGTAAATCTAGGTGCAACATATTTCTTAAAAAAAGTGGATTGAGCGAATGGCTTATTTGAATGAGTGAATAGCACCGGTAATTATGTAAACAGTCTATTTTAGTGCAAAAACAATCCTTTTTTGTGAAATCATCATTTTATTTTATCAGGTAAAGTGCGTAAGTTTATATAATATTACACTTTAGATGAGATTAGTATTTAAACAAATATTGTTTTTATGTTTTCTAATTTGCACCACATTTTTGTTGGCGCAAGAGAATAGCCATAAGCCAAAGTTTACCGTAAGAGGTTCTGTGGTTGAGATTAATACTAATAACCCTATTCCAAATGTAAATATTGAGGTAAATGGAGGTTCTTATACCACAACTGATTTATCTGGAAATTTTAGAATTGAAGTAAGTAAAGGAGATGAACTTACCATAAAGCATAAAGATTTTGAAACAGTTTATTATACTATTCAAAGTAATGAAAGAATAGATGTGAAGGTAAAGCCAAGTGTTGAAGACGTACAATATTCTAAAAAAAAGTATTCAAGAACAAACCCAGAATTATTTAAATCTCTAATTGATTCAGCAGAAACCCATTTAAAAAAGGATGCTAAAGGAAGTATTCAGTTTATTGAAAAAGCTTTAGGTGCAGGCAATACCTCGAATGAAAATGCGGAAGCTTATGAAGTTTTAGGCGATATTTATTTGTATTGGAAACAGTACGATTTAGCGGTTTCTAACTACAGAATTAGCATTCAAAACAAGAGTAACAATACTGTTAAATTGAAATTGGCGAGCGCTTATAGACAAAATAAAAATTATCAAGAAAGTCTTCAAATTTATAACGGCATTAACAAAACAGAATTGTCGAATTGGCAATTAGTAGAATTGTACGAAGGATTGGGTGACGTGTATCTGCTAACAAAATCATACCAATCATCCATAAATGCGTATAATGAAGGCTTAAAAGTGGCCCAAAAACATTTAATTTCACCGAAAGTAACCGACTTAAATTCTAAAATTGCCCAGAGTTATAATGCAAAAGGAGAAACTCAAAAAGCTGAAGGTTTTTTTAATCAATCGTTGAAACTTGCTAGTAGTCAAAACAAACAAAGAGCTGTTGAGGAAAAAATTAAAGTAGCCGATTTTCAAAATGAGAAAAACAATTATTCAGGAGAAATTCAACTCAGAATAGAAGCTTTAAAGGAAATTAGAGACCTGCAAAAGGAATCTGAACTCGATAATGAAAGTCCATTAACACCACAAAAACAAAATTACAAAATTGGTAATGCTTTTGCTCAAAAGAGAGATTATGTGAATGCGATTCCGTATTTACAGAAAAGTATAGTGGAAGCCGATACCAATGAAGATTTAATTGTTCAAAAGGATGCTACCCGAAAACTTTCAGAAGTGTACAGAGATGTAGGTGATTTTAACAAAGCACTTATTGCTTACCAAAGCTATGTAGATTTAGTTGATAAATTGTATTCAAAAAAAGAACAGGAAATATCTCAAGCAGCTCGGTTTAGTAAAGATATTGTCGATAAACAAAACCGAATATTAAGTTTAGAAAGCGATAGAGCCTTATCTGAAAGTAAATACCAATTAACAAACGAGCAGGCAAAGGGTCAAAAACTCATAATTTACTCGTTAATTGGAGGGGTTATATTGTTATTGATTGTCGGATTTTTAATGTTTAAGTATATTAAGCAACAACGATTGGCAAATAATTTATTGGCATTAAAAAGTTTACGAAGTCAAATGAATCCACATTTTATTTTCAATGCCTTAAACTCAGTGAATAGTTTTATTGCTTCAAATGATGAACGGGCAGCGAACAAATATCTTACAGATTTTTCATTATTGATGCGTGCTGTTTTAGAAAATAGTGAAGAAGATTTTATTCCTCTGGAAAAAGAAATAGACCTATTAGAACTATATACTAAACTAGAACATTTTCGTTTTCAAGATAAGTTTGACTATAACATTATTATAGATGAAAATATTAAACTCAGCGATTTTGTAATTCCACCTATGTTGCTTCAACCGTATATTGAAAATGCCGTGTGGCACGGGTTGCGATACAAAAAAATAAAAGGGAGTTTAGAGATAGCTGTATCTCAAACCAGTCCGGAAGAAATTAAAATTACCATTATTGATGATGGCATTGGACGAGAAAAATCGAAAGCCTTAAAAACTGAAAATCAGAAAAAACAAAACTCAAAAGGCATGGGTAATATCAAAAAAAGGGTTGCTATTTTAAATGATATGTATAAAGATAAAGTTGATGTTTTTATTGATGATTTTCAAGATGAAGAAGATACTGGAACAAAAGTTGTGGTAACACTTAAAAAGGATTAAATGAAACTAACTTCTATTATTGTCGAAGACGAAGAAACAAGCAGAGAGATTCTTAAAAACTATCTAAAAAAGTATTGTCCAAATGTTTCAATATTAGGTGAGGCTTCAAATGTAGAAGAAGCTTTGGTATTAATTCGAAACAACCCATTTAGATTTGGTGTTTTTAGATGTAGAAATGCCTTATGGTAATGCGTTCGATTTACTCGACAAGGTTGGTGATATTAATTTCGAAACTATATTTGTAACCGCCTATAATCATTATGCCATGGATGCTTTAAATGCGCATGCTTCATATTATTTAATGAAACCCATTTCAATAGACGAACTTATTAAAGCGGTAGATTATGTTACCGAAATTAAAACCAAGGAAGATGCGCTGCAAGACCAGGTGCTGGTACCAAAAACCAATAGCGTTAATGGTAAAATTACCATTCCACAATTAGACGGTTTCGAGGTGATTAATACCGCTGATATTTTATATTGCAAAGCCGATGATAATTACACCGAAATTCATCTCAACACCAACAAGAAAAAAATTGTAAGTAAGACGTTAAAATACTTTGAAGATATTTTAATTGATGGTAGTTTTGCAAGAGTACATAAATCGTATTTAGTCAACGTAAACGAAGTTGTAAAATACATAGAAAGGAAAGGGTGGAAGCGTGGTGCTAAGTAGTGGAAAAGAAATTATGGTTTCTGCCTCAAGAAAATCTGAATTTTTATCATATTTTAAATAAAATAAAAAATAATCCAATAAAAAATAATCAATAATTATAATGCCAGTAATAAAATCAGTAGAAGGAAAATCACCTCAAATACCAGACGATTGTTTTGTAGCCGAAAACGCAACCATAGTAGGCGATGTACAAATGGGAAGCCAATGCAGTGTCTGGTTTAGTGCTGTTGTTCGTGGCGATGTAAACTACATTAAAATGGGCAATAAAGTAAATGTTCAAGATGGTGCAGTTATTCATGGTACTTATTTAACGGCTCCAACTAATATAGGTAACAATGTGTCTATTGGGCACAATGCCATAGTGCATGGCTGTACTATTCACGATAATGTTTTGGTAGGTATGGGAAGTATTATTATGGACGACTGCGTTATTGAAAGTAACAGTATTATAGCGGCAGGCGCAGTAGTAACACAAAAAACCAGAGTAGAATCGGGTAGTATTTATGCTGGTGTACCTGCCAAAAAAGTGAAAGATATCAGTCAAGAATTAATCTCAGGGGAAATAGACCGTATCTCAAATAATTACATTAAATATTCAGGTTGGTTTAAAGAGTAATTTTTATAGTCCTTTAATTTGTAATGGAACCTTGTTTCGAGAAGTTGGGCGTTACCCAAGGGTCGGGCTTTTCGCTATATCTTTTGGTTTTTGTCATTCCTGCGAAGGCAGGAATCCATAATTAAATCTAAAAGTTTGTTTTTCTAAGGTAGTTACCATATCAAAAAAAACCAAAAGGATGCCGCTTCAATCCCTAACGCAAATGGCGTACAATTAAAAAATTAAGTGCTTCACATCAAATTTATGCTCTATAAGTGTTGTCAATACTTCCGGACTTCCATTGGTGTAAAATTGACAAGTCGCTTTTCTCTTTGAGGTGTTTTTTAAATCATACTTTTCCAAAACAGCTTTTGTTTGTCTAGCAACAGCTTCCCCGGAATCGATAATTTTAACATTGTCTGGAAGCAAATCAATCAACAATGGCATTAAATAGGGGTAATGGGTACAGCCTAATACCAAATAATCAATATCAGCCTCTATCATAGGTTTTAAGTAAATACTTAAAAGCGCCTTCATTTCTTCAGAAAAAAGCTTGCCATTTTCAATAAGTTCCACAATACCTTCACCATCTTGTTCAATAACTTTAATATGACTGGCAAACAATCCGGAAGTTTTTGAAAACAATTCACTACTTAACGTGCCTTTTGTAGCTAAAATTCCAATGGCATGTGTTTTGGATTGTAAAGCCGCAGGTTTTATTGCAGGTTCAATACCAATAAAGGGGATATTATAATTTTGCCTTAGCGTGTTTATGGCATTTGTGGTAGCCGTATTACAAGCTATTATTATAAGTTTACAACCTTGAGCTATTAAATATTCGGTGTTTTTAATGCTTAAATTAATAATTGCCCCTTTTCCTTTTGGGCCATAAGGAGCGTTGGCGCTATCGGCTAAATAAATAGTGTTTTCATTTGGTAAGAGCCTATTTACTTCTTTCCAAATAGATGTGCCGCCAACACCAGAATCGAAAATACCAATAGGTTGTTTGCTCATAGTTTAACAAAAATAAAAAAGCTGCCTTATAAAAGACAGCTTTTTGAATTTTTTATAGCTTTTTTGTTAAGAAACTGCTTTTAGCTTCTTCAAAGTTGTTTTTACTAACTTATCTTCTGCGTATGCTTTAGAAACGTTTAATTTTTTATCGTTGCTACTAGGTAGTTCAAACATCGCGTCTGTTAAAATTTCTTCACAAAGAGAACGTAAGCCTCTGGCTCCTAATTTATACTCAATAGCTTTGTCAACGATGTAATCTAAAGCACCATCAGTAATTGTAAAATCAACGTCATCCATTGAAAACAATTTTTGATATTGTTTAATAATGGCATTTTTAGGTTCTGTAAGTATGGCTCGTAAAGTTTTTGCATCTAACGGATCCATATAAGTTAGTACCGGTAAACGACCAATAATTTCAGGAATTAAGCCAAAGTCTTTTAAGTCTTTGGGAATGATATATTGAAGCAGATTATTTTGATCTACGCCTTCATCAGACATTGAGGCACTATAACCTACTGCTTGCATATTTAATCGTTTGGAGATATGACGTTCTATACCATCAAAAGCACCTCCGGCAATAAATAAAATATTTTCTGTATTTACTTCAATAAATTTTTGATCTGGATGTTTACGTCCTCCTTTTGGTGGCACATTAACAATGGTTCCTTCTAAAAGTTTTAAAAGTGCTTGTTGTACCCCTTCACCAGAAACATCTCGTGTAATAGATGGATTATCACTTTTACGGGCAATTTTATCAATTTCATCAATAAAAACAATTCCTTTTTCAGCCTTTTCTAGGTTGTAATCGGCTGCCTGTAATAATCGGGTTAAAATACTTTCTACATCTTCACCAACATAACCAGCTTCTGTTAAAACGGTAGCATCAACAATTGCTAAAGGTACATTAAGCATTCTGGCAATGGTTTTAGCCATTAAAGTTTTACCTGTACCAGTTTGACCAACCATAATGATATTACTTTTTTGTATATCAATATCATCTTTTGTAACAGGTTGAAGTAAACGTTTGTAGTGGTTATATACTGCAACAGACATCACCTTTTTGGTCATGGTTTGTCCAATAATATACTCGTCAAGAAAGGCTTTAATTTGTTGTGGTTTGCGTAATTTTAACTCTGCAGATAAGTCGTTGCTATCGCTTTGTTTTGATTCTTCCAGCACAATACCATGTGCTTGCTCTATACATCTATCACATATATGCGCATCTAATCCAGCTATTAATAAGTTCGTTTCTGGTTTTTTACGTCCACAAAACGAACATTCTAATTCTTCTTTTGCCATTAATCTATTTTTGTTTTAGGGAGGAATTATTATAAACTCCTCTATAACAATTCTTTAAAATTACAATATTTTATTTAATTACGAGCTAAAATTTCATCAATCATACCATACTCCTTCGCTTTATCGGATTTCATCCAGTAATCTCTATCACTATCTGCATATACTTTGTCGTAATCTTGTCCTGAATGCTTACTTATTATTTTATAAAGTTCTTCTTTTAAAATAAGAATTTCTCTGGCTGTAATTTCAATATCACTTGCTTGTCCTTGTGCACCACCTAATGGTTGGTGGATCATAACGCGAGAATGTGTTAAACCACTGCGTTTCCCTTTAGTTCCTGCGCATAATAATACAGCTCCCATTGAAGCGGCCATTCCTGTACAAATAGTTGCAACATCTGGCTTTATAAACTGCATGGTATCGTAAATACCTAAACCCGCATACACGCTACCTCCAGGAGAATTGATGTAGATTTGAATGTCTTTATTGGCATCTGTACTTTCTAAAAACAGCAGTTGCGCCTGAATAATATTTGCCACCTGATCGTTAATTGCCGTTCCCATAAAAATGATGCGATCCATCATTAATCTAGAAAACACGTCGAAAATAGCAATATTCATTTGGCGTTCTTCAATAATATTTGGTGTTAAGCTTGTTGGATACATACTACTAATAATTTTGTTGTAATATGTGCTGCTAATTCCTTGATCTTTTATCGCGAATTTTTCAAATTCTTTTGCGTAATCCAT
Source organism: uncultured Flavobacteriaceae bacterium (assembly GCA_963698455.1). Taxonomy (GTDB): domain Bacteria; phylum Bacteroidota; class Bacteroidia; order Flavobacteriales; family Flavobacteriaceae; genus Mariniflexile. The sequence goes on from CAVOQU010000001.1 coordinate 218,777, forward strand.
AATTGTTTTTTGTTGTTGTTTTTAAGTTAAATCCTTAATAGTCAATTGAGTGATTTTAAAAATGAAGATTTAAAAACATTATTTAATCTTTGAAGCTAAATTTACTCAACAAATTAGGCGCTATAATTAACCAATTATAGCGCCTAAATATAATGAATATTCTTTAAAGGCACAGTATTATTTATGCCCGTAAACTTCTTTTACAAAGTTTTCGTAACTCAATTCTTTTACCTTAAGATTTGCTTTTTCTCTGTAAAGCCCTAAAAGCTTTTGACTTACTAACTGTTCTGAGATACGACGCGCTTCTTCTTGATTTGATAAAATACGTGCTGCAATATCATCTAATTCTTTATCTGAAGGATTCATTTGACCAAATTGCGCCATTTGTGCTTTTATCATCTCTCTTGAATGATTTCTTATATCATCCATAGTTACTTGAATATTATTGTCTGTAATTAATTTACCTTCAATTAATTGGTAACGTAAACTTTTTTCAGATTTTTCGTATTCTTCTTTTGCCTGAAGACTATCTAATGGTTGCTCACCCGATGTCTGCATCCATTTTTGTAAAAATTCTGCAGGTAAATCAAACTTTGTGTTTTCAACTAAATACTCAGTCACATCATTTAAAAGTTTCTGATCTGCTTGTTGTGTAAATTGCTTTTCGGCGTCTTCTTTAATTTTATCCTTTAATTCGGTTACAGATTTCACAACATCTTTCCCAAAAAGTTTATCAAACAAATCTTGGTCTAAATCTGCAAGTTCACGTGTGTTAATTTCTGAAATTGTAAACGTCACTTCAATATCTAAACCATGTATATCGTCATGTCCTAATTTTAAAGCATGCATTAATTCATGATCATCTTCATAAAGCCCTTTAGTTTTTAAAGAAATAACATCGTCTACTTTAGCACCGATAAATAATTTTTCGGTAGATTTTCCTTTAAATTTATCTAAAGTTAAGGTTACTTTATTTTCAATTTCACGTTCTTCATTTTTAAAAACACCTGTAATTTCGCTATCTTTCTCTACGATAGATTGAGGAATTAATTTTCCATATTGTTTTTGGATACGCTCAATTTGTTCGTTTATCATTTTATCATCAGCAACAATATTGTATTGCGTAATGGCGGTCTTCCCTTTTAAATTAACTTCAAATTCAGGCGCTAAACCCAATTCGAATTCAAACGAAAACACATCAGCATCCCAATCTATTTTTTCTTGTGCTTTTGGTAATGGTTGACCTAAAACATCCAGTTTTTCTTCAGTAAGATATTTATTTAAAGCATCTTGTAATAACTTGTTAACTTCGTCTACCAATACTGCTTTACCGTATTGTTTTTTAACCATTCCCATAGGCACATGCCCTTTTCTAAAACCAGGAATGTTTGCCGTTTTACGGTAATCAATTAATATTTTTTCTACTTTAGCGCTGTAATCTTCTTTAGCGATATCTACTTTTACAACCGCATTTAATGCATCAACGTTTTCTCTTGTAATATTCATTTTAAATGATATAAAGCCTATTATCAGGTATTTAACAAATAATGTTTTTTTCTTTTAGCCAAAAATGATTAACCAAATTTGGGTTGCAAAAATATAACAAATTTGCAACCCAACAAAGTTTTTAACATCTTGATTGTTAGCTATTTTTTGTCTTCTTTTAAAAATGATTGAAGTATAGATTCCAGAATAGAAAGTAGAATACTAAATAATATGGCTGTCCAGATACTACTTACCGAAAATCCATCTATTAATTTGTCAGCTAATAATATGATTAAAGCATTAATTATTAGCAGGAATAAACCTAAAGTTACAATAGTTATTGGCAGGGTTAAAATAATAAGTATGGGTTTTACTAATAGGTTTAAAACTGCTAAAACGATGGCTACTATAATGGCGTTGATATAGATGTCTCCAGATAATGTTACCCCTGGTAAAAAGTGGGCTAAGGTAAATACTGCGAATGCAGTTAATAAAAGTTTTAGAACGGTATTCATAGGTTTATAAATAATTATTTGAATATAATGATATTTACTAACATTTTAAAATGCTATTTTTTTTCTTGTACATTAAAAACAATTGGCAATGAATAAGGAACAATTACCTCTTTTCCTCGCTGTAAGCCAGGTTTCATGATTGGTAACCTACTCACAACATCTATTGCTTCTTTTTCCAGTTTTGGGTGTGGTGCGCGTGCTTTTATGTCAATAACTTTTCCTGTTTTATCAATTTTAAAAATAACATAGATACCTTGATTTCCTGTTAAACCCATTCCATTAGCTATATTGGTATCGAAATTTTTATTCACAAAAGCTGTAATCATTCTGCTCAAACAATCTCTTTTTTCATGATTTCCTGGCAATATCTCACAACCTGGATACACTGGAACATGCTCAATAACTCCATCAGGAATTACTGTTTGTTCTAAATCAATTTCACTTGTGGATTTCTTTAGTTTTCCGTTATTGTAATTAAGTGTACTTATAGGATTTCCAATAGAATCATATTGCGTCCACAAACCATCAAAATCATTTTTTGAATAGAAACCTTTCCAAAGTAACATGCCATTTTCATCATATCGTTTTTCTTCGCCATTCTTAGAATCCAACATATTCCGGCCTTCTGATTTCAATTGACCGTTCTTGTAAAACTGTTTATACGAACCTTCTTTATAACCATCAAAATAGGTCACCTCCCATTCTTTTTCTCCTGTTTCATAATATTGTATCCAATTACCCTGAAGTTCGCCATTGGCATACAAGCTTTCTATCTTTAAAGAATTATTCTCATAATACTCTTTATAACCTCCAGACTTAATAAAATATTTTTTGTTTTCTGAAGGAATTAAGGCATAGATAGCAGATGGTTTTCCATTTTCAAAATAATTTTTGGAAATTAAACCGCCATTTTGTGTACGTTTCGTTTCACTAAGCAAATTACCATTAATTGAATATGTCTCTTCAATACCCGATGGTGTTCCATCGTTATTATAGCTATATACTTTTTTTAATTGACCGTTTTCAAAGTACTCTTTCCAACCACCTATTTTAGCGTTATCTTTATAAAACCCTTCTTTTTTTAATTGACCAACTTTATAATATTCTTTGTAAGCACCATCATCATATTTAGGCTGTGAAAAAACGGAAAACGAAAATAAAACCAATATGATTGCAGTGAAATTCTTCATAGAACAAATGACTAAGTTTTTGTGCTAAATATATGATTTTACTTTAAAATTTTATGATGGATTCATACATTTATTACAGAAATGCCATCACGGCGTCAAAAAAATCTTTTGGATTTTCGGCATGTAACCAATGGCCTGCGTTGGATATGGTTATAATTTCAGCTTTTGGAAAATGTCTTAAAATAATATTTTCATCGTCAACACCAATATATTCTGAACGGTCGCCACGTAAAAACAAAGTCTCTTTTTCAAAGGTAGCTTGCCAAGGCAATGCTTCGCCTATTTCGGCAACTTCATCTTTTAATACTTCTAAATTCATACGCAAAGCGAGTTTTCCTTTTTCTTTCCAGTATAAATTTTTCAATAAAAATTGACGTGTTCCATAATCTGATACATAACTACTTAGTATCGTATCGGCTTCACCTCTGCTTTTAATGACATCAAAATTTAATGCGCTTAATCCATCCAAAATACCGTCGTGATGAATAGGATAAAATCTTGGAGAAATGTCGGCAATTAATAATTTTGAAACTAATTCTGGGTATTTCGTAGCAAATAACATAGCCGTTTTTCCACCCATGGAATGCCCTAATAATAGCATGTTTTTAAGTTGGTGCTCGTCGCAATAATGCTTTAAATCTTCAACTAACACATCATAATTAAATTCTTCGCTATGAAAACTATGACCGTGATTTCGTTGATCTATTAAATGTACTTGAAAATTTTGTTCAGCAAACTGCAAGCCTAGAGTTTTCCAATTGTCACTCATGCCCAAAAAGCCATGAAGAATAACAAATGGTTGGCCTTCGCCAATTATATTTGAATGTAAAAGCATTATTTTAATTTATGTAAATACATTTGAATGACGTTTTCTACTCCTAAATACAAACTTTCAGTAATTAAAGCATGACCTATGGATACTTCAAGTAAATTAGGAATATTATCTTTAAAAAATTTGATATTATCTAAGGACAAATCATGTCCTGCGTTGACTCCTAAGCCTAATGTATTGGCAAGTTCTGCGCTTTTGGTATAAGCCTGAATAGCCTTCATATTTCCCAAACTGTATTGGTGTGCAAAGGCTTCAGTATACAATTCAATTCTGTCTGTTCCGGTGGCTTTTGCCCCTTCAATCTGATTTAAAACGGGGTCGACAAAAATAGACGTTCTAATGCCGTTTCGTTGAAATTCTTTTATAACATCCACTAAAAAATTCTTATGTTTTATAGTATCCCAGCCAGCATTACTTGTAATGGCATCTTCAGCATCAGGAACCAATGTTACTTGTGTAGGTTTTACTTTTAAAACCAAATCTAAAAACGATTTAACTGGGTTGCCTTCAATATTATATTCGGTATAAACAACCGGCTTTAAATCGCGTGCGTCTTGGTACCGAATGTGGCGTTCATCTGGTCTTGGATGAATAGTTACCCCTTCTGCCCCAAAACGCTGTACATCTTTTGCAAACTGAACAACATTAGGCAGGTCACCACCTCTGGAATTTCTTAAAGTTGCTATTTTGTTAATATTTACACTTAACTTGGTCATGCATGGATATTTTAAATGACAAAAATACAAAGTAGAACAGGCTTATGTGCTTTTTTTTTGATTAATTTGCATTCAGATAAATAGGGTAATGAAACTATCAGAGTTTATAATAAATGATATAAAGCCATTAAATAGTAAAAGCAAAATAAGTGATTTGCAACAGCTATTTAGTCAGTTAACGTATTCGCATATTCCTATCCAAGATGATAATAAAATTTATTTAGGAAGTTTTTCAGAAACCGATGCGCATTGTTTTGAAAGTGGGAAAACTTTAGATGATTATAAATATGCGATTGAAAACTTTTTTGTGCGAGATTCTACGCTTTGGCTGGATGTTTTAGAAGCATTTGCCAAAAATTCCACCAATATTATGCCCGTTTTGAATGAGTATAATGCGTATTTAGGGTATTATGAATTAAAAGAAGTTATTAGTTTATTTAGTGAATCACCATTTTTTACAGAACCTGGGGGCGTTGTAGTTATTGAAAAAGGCATCAACGATTATTCATTTAGTGAAATAAGTCAGATTGTAGAATCTAATAATGGGCGATTATTAGGCGCTTTTGTTTCTAAAATGAAGCCCGATCTAGTTCAAGTAACTTTAAAAATTGGGAATGGTAGTCTAAATGAAATTATTCAAACTTTTAGACGATATAGCTATAATATTATTTCTGGGCATGAAGACGATAGTTATATTGAAAGTTTAAAGGACCGATCGGATTATTTGAATAAATATTTAAATATATAATATATGAAGGTTGCCGTTTTTGGACGATTTTACAACGAAACTACAACAACTTCTGTTGAACGGTTATTTGATTATTTATTATTAAAGAATGCTGATGCCTATATCGAAACGGAGTTTTTCAATCTAATAAAAAAAGAAGCGCCCAATTTTGCCGATTACAAATCTTTTAAAACATTCGACACTTTAGATAAATCTTTCGATTTTTTGGTAAGTGTTGGTGGAGATGGTACTATTTTAAGAGCTATTACTTTTGTTAAAGATTTAGGCATACCAATTGTTGGGATAAATACAGGTCGTTTGGGTTTTTTAGCTACAATACAGGTAAATCAAATAGAAAAAGCGATTCAAAATATTATAGATGGTAAATATAAAATTTCTGAACGCAGTTTATTATCTATTGAAACGTCTCCTGAAAATGAAGAGATAATCTCATTAAATTTTGCGCTTAATGAAATTGCGGTAAGTAGAAAAAACACTACCTCGATGATTACTGTAGAGACGTATTTAAATGGCGAATATTTAACATCCTATTGGAGTGATGGTTTAATTGTATCGACTCCAACAGGTTCTACAGGTTATTCGCTAAGTTGTGGAGGCCCAGTTATAACCCCCGACACTAACAGTTTTGTTATAGCGCCTATAGCACCGCATAATTTAAGTGCGCGCCCATTAATAATTCCAGATTCCACCGAAATTCAATTAAGAGTTGAAGGGCGTGAAGAAAGTCATTTAATTTCTTTAGATTCTAGAATTGCTACTCTGGAAAATGGCACCATCATAAAAATTAAAAAGGCCGATTTTAAAATTAAAATGATTGATCTTTTAGATGAAAGCTTTTTAGACACGCTTCGAAAAAAACTACTTTGGGGCGAAGACAGACGTAATTAGGCAATAAAATTATAGAATTACTGTTTTACACTAATACAATTTAGCTCAAATTATATTAGGCTAATGTTATTTATTATATTTGCAAACTTTTGAATATTTATGAGGCATTTAAGCATATTAATATTAAGTATTTTAACCATTCAATTAAGCCATTCTCAAATTAACGAATTAGGTGTTTTTTTAGGAGGCAGTAATTTTATAGGCGATGTTGGAGCTACAGATTATATATCACCCAATCAATTAGCATTCGGTGGCATATATAAATGGAATAGAAGTAAAAGACATTCATATCGAGTATCAATGATTTTTAGCGATTTAGAAGGAATTGATATAAATTCAGACGATCCTAGGACGAGTTCAAAGAGGTTATGAATTTTCGTCTAAAATAATGGAAATTGCAGCGGGAATCGAGTTTACTTTTATGGATTTCGATTTACATTCTGGCGATAAATTAGGAACACCGTATTTATATACGGTATAAGTGCGGCGCATCATGATAACCATTACTTTTTTAATGGTGTACAAACAAATGAAAATAATTCCAGTTGGGCGTTTGGCATACCAATGGCTATTGGTTTTAAAAGTAATTTTTTAGGAAACCTTATTTTAGGCGTTGAAGTTGGAGCACGATATACATTTTCTGATGCTTTAGATGGAAGTCTTCCAAATAATCAAAACAATCAACAATTCAGATTTGGAAATATAAATAATAACGATTGGTATGTGTTTTCGGGCATTACCTTAACATATACATTTGGGGAAAACCCATGTTATTGTATAAATTAAAATGGATTTAAAAGAAAGCGTACAAAGTAAAAACTTACCAAAACATATTGCCATAATTATGGATGGCAATGGGCGTTGGGCGAAACAACAGGGTATGATGCGGGCTTTTGGTCATGAAAATGGCACAAAAGCAGTTCGAGAGGTTGTCGAAACTTCTGCAGAGTTGGGTATAGAAAACTTAACACTTTATGCTTTTTCAACCGAAAACTGGAACCGCCCAAAACTCGAAGTTCAAACCCTCATGAGACTTTTGGTTTCTTCATTAAAAAAAGAAATAAAAACACTTCAAGACAATAATATAAAACTCTTCGCCATAGGTAATTTAAATACCTTACCTAAAAAGGTTTTTAAGGAATTACAAGAAGTTATAGAGCAAACAAAAGAGAATACCAGAATGACATTAACACTGGCTTTAAGTTACGGCTCGCGCGAAGAATTGCTAAATACTGTTAAAGAGATTAGTATTAAAGTTAAAAATAATATAATTTCGCCCGAAAAAATTGATGAATCAATTATTAATGAGCATCTTTACACGCGAAATTTACCAGACGTAGATTTGCTTATTAGAACTAGTGGAGAACAACGAATAAGCAATTTTTTACTTTGGCAAATAGCATATGCTGAATTGTATTTTACTGGTGTATTATGGCCAGATTTTACTAAACAGCATTTGTATGAAGCTATTATTGAATATCAAAAACGAGAACGACGATTTGGGAAAACAAGTGAACAACTTAGCTAATATTTTACCTTTGACAACATTTATAAAACATTGTATTATACTATTACTTTTTATTAGTAGTATAAGTATTCAAGCACAAGAATTACAATATAGCACTGGCGAAAAATATATTTTAGGAGATATTTCGGTTTCTGGAAACACATCATTTAGCGAGCAAACCATAATTACCTATTCTGGTTTAAGTAAGGGTAAAGAAATAGCCATTCCTGGTGAAGAAATTGGAGATGCCATTAAAAAACTTTGGAACTCAAAATTATTTAACGATATAGAAGTTTACGTTACAAAAATTGAAGGAAATGTAGCTTACTTAGAAATTAGATTATCAGACTTACCACAACTTAACGAATTAAAAATTAATGGTGTTAAAAAGTCTAAAAAGGAAGGGATAATTAAAGATAATAAATTAAATAAAGGTGTTAAAGTTACCGAAAACTTAATAACTACAACCAAAAATTTCCTAAATAGTAAATATAAAAAAGAAGGATATGTAAACTCTAAAGTGCATATTAATACTATAGAAGTTAAAGATTCTACAGCTACTGCCAGAGTTAATATGGTACTAAATATTGATAAAGGAGAAAAGGTCAAAATAAAAGAAATTGTGTTTATTGGAAACGAAGTGCTAAGCGATAAGTATCTTCGAAAAAGCATGAAAAGCACAAAGCAAATAAATCTTATTCGAATTTTAAAACGTTCTAAATTTGTAGATTCTGCGTATCAGGCAGATTTAAAAAACGTGGTCGATAAGTATAAAGAAAATGGGTATAGAGATGCTCGTGTACTTTCTGATAGTCTTATTGTGAATAAGGATAACACGATATCATTGCATATTAAGGTAAATGAAGGTGCTGAATACAAATTTGGTAATATTACATTTATAGGTAATACTGTTTATTCAAATGAATATTTAAGTAGAATACTTCGCATTAGAAAAGGTGATACCTATAATGGTGTTTTGTTACAAAAACGTATTCAAGATAACACCAAACCTGATGCTTTTGATATAGCAAATGAATATCAAAATAACGGGTATTTGTTTTCTAATATTGATCCGGTTGAGGTAGGTGCATCCGATAATATTATTGATATGGAAATTAGAATTGTTGAAGGGAAACCTGCCTATTTTAATAGTGTAACCGTTGTTGGTAACGATAAAACTAACGACCATGTTGTATATCGAGAAATTAGAACACGCCCTGGGCAATTATACAGTAAAGCCAATGTGGTACGTACGGTTCGAGAACTTGGTCAATTAGGATTTTTCGACGCACAAGAAATATCTCCAAACTTTAACAACGCCAATCCTAACGAAGGAACCATTGATATGGAATATGCGGTAAAAGAAACTGGTTCTAGTCAAATTGAATTACAAGGTGGTTACGGTGGTGGTGGTTTTATTGGAACTCTTGGTTTATCGTTCAATAACTTCTCCATAAAAGATATATTTAAAAAAGACGCATATAAACCAATCCCAATGGGAGATGGTCAAAAATTAGCATTACGTTTACAAGCAAGTCGTTTTTATCAAACTTATAGTTTTTCTTTTTCAGAACCATGGTTAGGGGGTAAAAGGCCAGTTCAATTTTCTACGTCGTTATCGCATACAAAACAGTTTTTATATGATTACACAACTGGAAATGCCGATAAATCTAAAAGTTTTAATATTACAGGTATTACCTTTGGTTTAGCAAAACGATTAACAGTACCTGATGATTTCTTTGTCCTATCGCAAGCCGTAAGTTTTCAACGTTACGATTTAAATAATTATAACACAGGCCTTTTTACTTTTGGTGATGGTTATGCGAACAACTTATCATATACCGTTGGCTTAAGCAGAAATAATACCAGTGTAGACCCAATTTATCCAACAGGTGGATCTAAGTTTGGGGTAACTGCGAAATTATCAATTCCTTACTCGTTATTTGATGGTACAGATTATACACAATTAAAGGTAGATAGAGCGAAAGCTGTTCTTAATCAAGACAGCAATGAGCTTGCTAGAATAGACCAAGAGCGCTATAAATGGTTAGAATTCTATAAAATAAATTTTAAGGGTGAATGGTATACACAATTAACGAAAGACTTCGTGTTAAAACCAAGTGTTGAATTTGGTTTCTTAGGAGCTTATAATAATGACAGAGGTGTAATTCCTTTTGAGCGTTTCTTTGTTGGTGGTGATGGCTTAGGAAACTATAGTTTAGATGGAAGAGAATCTATTGCTCTACGTGGATATCCAAATCAATCATTATCAGATCAAGATGGAGGAACTATTTATAATAAATTCTCGTTAGAATTGCGTTATCCTATAACATTAAAAGCATCAGCGAAAATTTATGGTTTATCCTTTTTAGAAGCCGGATCATCATATAATAGTTTTAGAGATTATAATCCGTTTGATATTTATCGTTCTGCGGGATTAGGAATTCGTATTTTTATGCCTGCTTTTGGTTTGTTAGGTATCGATTTTGGATATGGTTTCGATCCATTATCCACAGAGACTAAAGCTCATGGATGGGAAACTCATTTCATCATTGGACAACAATTTTAAGGGAAAAATTTATTTTGGCACGATATTTTCTACTAACCTTATGATGATTTAAATAAGAATTAAAATTTTTAAAATTAAATTTCGTTAATTTTGAAGAGACAATTCAAAAAAGTGGCAGAATCACCATAAATCATCTGTCGGTTTTAGAATTTAGAAGTAATTAAATATTAAAAACAGACACATGAAAAATAACGTTCTTTTTTTACTGACATTAGTTTTTATGATAAGCCTTTCAATTAATGCGCAACGTGGAGTACGAATTGGTTATATCGATACCGAATTTATTCTTGAAAATGTTCCGGAATATCAAGAAGCCACAGACGCAGTTAAATCAGAAAGTCGATAAATGGAAGAATGAAATTCAAGCAAAATTAAGCGTTATTGAGCAAAAACGTAAAGATTTAAGCAATGAGAAGGCGCTTTTAACTAGAGAACTTATTAACGAGCGAGAAGAAGATATTACTTTTGAAGAACGGGAAATTTTAGATTATCAACAAAAACGTTTTGGTCCGAATGGCGATTTATTCATTCAGAAAAAGCAATTAATGCAACCAATTCAAGATCAGATTTTTGCAGCAGTTCAAGATTTGGCTGACACAAAAAAATATGATTTTATTTTTGACAAATCATCTGATGCTGTGATGCTGTATTCGGCAAAACAGTTTGATTTAAGTGAGCAAATAATTAGAAGTATAACGAGAAGTGCGAAACGTACTCAGGCAGAATCTAAAGCAGAACGTAAAGCTGCAGAATCGGAAGAATTGGTTCCCGAAATAAATCAGGAACTAGACGCCAGAGAAAAAGCATTAGAAGAAAGGAAAATAGAACGCGAAAGTGCTGTTGAAAAACGTCGCCAAGAAATATTAGACGCAAGGGAAGCTAAAAAACAAGAAGCTGAAGCACGTCGTCAAAAAATAATGGAGGATCGCGCAAGAGTACAACAGGAAAAAATAGATGCTAGAAATGGAGTTGATAAAACAGAAGATAAAAGCGAAGAAACAGCTAAAGTAATAGATACTAAAACAGAGGCTTTACCTTTAAATACTGAAGAAAAAGTTGAAACAAAAACTCAGGCACAATTAATTGAAGAAAATAGACAAAAAAAATTAGCAGAAAGAGAAGCACGCATCAAAGAAATTGAAGATAGAAAAAAGAAAATATTAGAAGAACGCCAAAAAACAAAAGACAGTTTAAGCAATTAATAACAAATTATAACACATTAATACTATTTAAAAATGAAACAATTTAAAACCCTTTTATTAGCAACAGCATTATGTATTGGTACTGTAAGTTTTACCAACGCTCAAAGCAAAATTGCACATATAAATACGCAAGAATTAATTACGGCTATGCCTGAGATGAAAGAGGCTCAAAAGCAACTTGAAACACTTAGTAAAACGTATCAGAAAGATATTCAAAGTTCTATAACAGAGTTTCAGACATTATTAAAACAATACGAAGCTGAAGCTGCTACCAAATCTGAAGAAGAAAACGCAAAAAGAGGTCAGGAAATCCAAGAAAAACAACAACGTATTCAACAATTTCAAGCAGATGCTCAAAAAGATTTGCAGAAAAAAGAACTTGATTTAATTCAACCTATTACAGAAAAAGCAAAAGCGGCTATTTTAAAAGTAGGTAGAGCTCAAGCATTTGATTATGTTTTAGATTCTTCTCAAGGAGTAACTATCTTAGCAGACGGTAAAAACTTACTTGACGATGTTAAGAAGTCTTTAGGAATCTAATTAAGATTACTACATAAAACAAAAAAACCACGCTAATTTAGCGTGGTTTTTTATTTTATATGGATGTTAATTAATAAAGGACATTATGAATAAATTTAATATGTCTTTGAATTCTTTTTTAAAAGTATCCCTATTTAATTTGCTCACCAAGACTTTTATTTTGCTTTTAGATGATAAGACGAAATACTCGTTTAAAAACTTTTGACGGTGTACTTAGTCGGATTTAGTAATATTATGCCTACTATCAATTATTAAATTAAGATTGTCTGTTTATTTACAAATAAATTGAATCTACAAAAAGCGATGTTTAATAATTAAGTTTGAGTAAATCGTTTAAATAAATGCGCGTATTTGACAGTCTTGGAATTTTATGTTGTCCTCCTAATTTATTGTTTTGTTTTAACCAGTCGTAAAACAAATTTTGGCGTGCAATATTAATTTTAGGTTTGTTAAGTGTAATATTATTGTATCGTTTTGCTTCATAATCCGAATTAAGGGATTTTAAAGCATTGTCGAATAATTCGTTAAAATAGTGTATGTCTTTTGGAGGCGTTTTAAATTCAATGAGCCATTCATGACCCCCTTTTTCTTTGCCTTCCATAAAAATGGGAGCCGCCGTATAATCTACAATTTCAGATTTAGTACGTTTACATACTTTTTTTAAAGCTTCTTCAGCATTTTCGATGATAAGTTCTTCGCCAAATACATTTATAAAATGTTTCGTTCTACCCGAAACTTTAATTCTATATGGATTTATTGAAGTGAATCTGATAGTGTCCCCGATTTTATAGCGCCATAAACCGGCATTAGTAGTTATAATAACAGCGTAATTTTGATTCATTTTAACCTCACTTAATGGAATGGCTCTTTCTTGCTCAGTACCATAGATATTCATAGGTATAAATTCGTAAAAAATGCCATAATCAAGCATGAGGAGTAATTCATTAGAATCGTTCTGGTCTTGAATGGCAAAAAACCCTTCAGAAGCATTATAAATTTCATAATACTTAAAATCTTTTTTTGGAAGTATTTTTTTGTATTGCTCATGGTAAGGAGTAAAACTAACGCCACCATGAAAATAGACTTCTAAGTTAGGCCAAATATCGTGCAAACTTTGTTTTCCCGTAGTTTCGAGAACGTTATTAAGCAATACAAGCATCCAAGAAGGTACGCCAGCAAGACTGGTAACATTTTCCTGAATAGTTTCGTTAACAATGGCCTGCATTTTGTGCTCCCAGTTACTCATTAATGAAACTCTATTACTCGGCGTGCTACTAAATTCTGCCCAAAACGGCATATTATCAATTAAAATGGCCGATAAATCGCCAAACACGGTACCGTTCTCTGTGTATAATTCTTTACTGCCTCCAAGTCTTAAACTTTTGCCTGTAAATAATTGTGACTCTTCATTATTATTTAGGTACATGCATAGTAAATCTTTGCCAGCAGCATAATGGCAATCTTCAAGAGATTCTTCACTAACCGGTATAAATTTACTTTTAGCCCGCGTTGTACCACTCGATTTTGCGAACCATTTTATAGGTGTTGGCCAGAAAATATTGTTTTCACCTCTCCTAGAACGTTCAATAACATCTTGCCACTCATCGTAGTTTTTAATAGGAATTCGCTCTGCAAAAGTTCTGTAATTTTTTATGGTAGAAAAATCGTATTGTTTGCCAATTTCAGTGTCTTTAGCGATGTCTACAAGCTGTAATAGTAATTCGTTTTGAACTTCATTCGGATATTTTAAAAACAAATCAATTTGATGAAATCGTTTTTTTAAGAACCAAGAAGCAATTGAATTTACTATAGGTATTGGCATAATTGTTTTATCTTTCAGTTCTTAAAAATAATACTTTTTTTCATGACTTATCAAGGAGTTTTAACAAAAATGGAAACAGAATTTTCAAGTCCGATTCAATACTATTTAGTATTCGAAAACGATTTTATAAATATGAACCAAATGTTAGGTAAGGCTATCACCATTCAATTTGTTAAATACCAATGTTTAAACTGTGGTTTAGATAAACCAATTTACCGACAAGGATTTTGTAGAAATTGTTTTTTTGAAATCCCTCAGGCAGCCGATTGGATTATGAGACCAGAATTAAGCACGGCCCATATAGATAAAGAAGACCGTGATTTAGCATACGAAAAGAAAGTACAGCTACAACCTCACATTGTGTATTTAGCAAACTCCAGTAATGTGAAAGTGGGAGTTACCAGAAGAAGCCAGGTTCCAACGCGATGGATAGACCAGGGAGCACACGAAGCGATTGAAATTGTTGAAGTACCTAACAGATATTTAGCGGGTATTACAGAGGTTGCTTTAAAAGATTATGTTGGCGATAAAACCAATTGGCGAACCATGCTTAAGAACGAAATCGTAGACGAAAACTTAGTGGAATGGCGCGAACGTTTGAAACAATACATTCCTGATGAAGCAAAGGATTATTTTATTGAAACCAATACCGAAACAAATATAGATTTCCCAGTTATTAAATATCCTGCGAATCCTAAAAGTTTAAACTTAATTAAAACTCAAACTTACACAGGCAACCTATCTGGCATAAAAGGACAATATCTTATTTTTGAAGATGACACTGTTTTTAATATTCGTGGTAATGAAGGTTTGGTGGTTAAATTATAAGCTTAGCGATTGAAGCGGCATCCTTTTTGAGGACGAAAAAAGATATAGCGTAAAGCGCGACCCTTTAGGGTAATGCCAAAAAAAAATCCCATTTACAGTGAAATTGTAACTGGGATATATTTTATGAGACGTAAAGATTAAATATCTTCCTGGTCTCTTAAATTTTGAATATAGCCTGCTTTTTGAATTTCACGACGTCTTTTAACAGAAGGCTTTGTGAAAAATTGTGCCTCTCTTAAATTTTGCATTACTTTAATATTACGGTGTTTTCTTTTATAACGTTTTAAGGCACGTTCTATATTTTCTCCTTCTTTAATAATAATTTTTAACATGTATAGTTTTTAATTGTTTGTATTTCTAGGATTATCCTAAATATGTTTTTAATACTTTACTTTTTGAAGTATGTCGCAATCTACGAATTCCTTTTTCTTTTATCTGTCTTACGCGCTCGCGAGTTAAGCCAAAAGCTTCACCTATTTCTTCAAGACTCATTGGTTGTGCATTACTAATGCCATAATAATTTCTAATAACCTCTGCTTCTTTATCTGAAAGTGTGTTTAATGCACGATTTATTTCCATATTTAAAGAATCTTTCATTAAACCATTATCAGGTCTAGGCGATTCACTGGCATTTACAACGTCGTAAAGCGTAGATGTTTCACCTTCTCTTAAAGGTGCATCCATAGAAACATGTCTACCTGAAATCTTCATGGATTGTTTTACATCGCTAATTGTAAGATCTAAATTATTAGCAATTTCTTCGGCACTTGGTGGTCTTTCATGCGCTTGTTCTAAAAACGAATATGCTTTATTAATTTTATTAATAGAGCCTATTTTGTTTAAAGGTAAGTCTAACAATTCTTGATTGTTCCGCCAATGCTTGAAGTATAGCTTGTCTAATCCACCAAACGGCATAAGATATAAATTTAAAACCTCTGGTTTCATCAAAACGTTTGGCTGCTTTAACCAATCCAGCATTACCTTCGTTTATTAAATCGGGTAATGTTAAGCCTTGGTTTTGATATTGTTTTGAGACTGAAACCACAAAACGTAAGTTAGCAGTTGTGAGTTTATCTAAAGCTTCTTGATCTCCTTGGCGTATGCGTTGTGCTAATTCTACCTCTTCATCGGCTGTAATTAAGCCTATTTTACTTATGTCTTGTAGGTATTTGTCAAGTGACTTAGATTCTCTGTTGGTAACTTGCTTCGTAATTTTTAATTGCCTCATATATTATTTTTAAGTTAATAATTCTAATACCTACAACTTAACTTTTTTATCGAGAAAACCTAATAATTACGCGACTTTATTATTAAAACATAGAAAAAGTAATATAAAATCCTATTTAACTGTGTCTTTTAACTTTTTCTTGCCACCTAATAATCCACCAAGCACATTTTTAACAGCATCTTTGGTTGCAGTATTCGTTTTTGTTTGTGTAGAATCGGTTGTGGTTTTATTACCACTAACAATACCTCCAAGAACATCTTTTACTGCGTTATTTTGTTTTGTTGTTGCCGAATCTTTTTTGGCTTTATTACCAGATATTAAATCGCCCACCAAATTGCTTACCTTATCCTTTCCTTGATTAAGTAGTTTTTGTTTTTCAATCTCTATCAATTGTTTCGTTAGATTAGAAACACCACTTGTTAAATCTGTTTTTATAGAAGGAGCAGTATAAGTTCCTGAAATAATAGCTGTTATAGGAATAGAAACTAAGTTTACCGATTTATCATCAATTTTTCCAATTAAGCGATTAACGTCACTCCCTAAATATTTTGCAGGTACATTAAAAACAGCATTGTACGACATGGTTTGGTCGAAGCTATGAGAACCGGCAACTTCAATCTCAATATCTTGATATTTAATCTTGAAAGGTTTAACACTTACTTTACCATTGTTAAATTCAAATTTAGTTTTTAAGTCATTTAAATTCAATTTATTAAAATCGATAAAACTTAAAGAGTTCCCCAATAAATTTAAAACTTCTGCTTGGTTTGGATTTATGGTAGATGATAAAATTTCGGCAAGAGCACCACCAGACAAGCTGGTTAAATTAGGAGTAAAATCTTCTGTTAAATCTCCTTTTAAACTTAATGTTGTATTTAATTTTCCTTGAATAACCTTCATTAAAGGTGCTAATTTTTGGAAAAGTTCCAAGCCTTGAAACGATTTTGAAATATCAAAAGCACTGATACCTAAATCCATATTAAAAGTTGGCGTATCTGTTTTGGTTGAAACCGTTCCTGATAATGCTAACTGACCATCAAAAAGATTGGTTGTAAAGTTTTGAAGATTTACTTGCTCGTCTTTAATAATTAACGTGCCTTTGGCATTTTTGAGGTTTAAATTATCGTAAATAACAGTATTTGCCTGAGCATTAATTGTGCAATCTAGAAACGCCGGAATTTTTAAAGACTCCTCTTTTGCTACTGGTTTTTTAGCACCTTCAGTTTTGTTTTCTGTCGTCGCCGGAGCTTCATCACTCATGAAATCGTTAACAGCAAAGGTGTCAGAATTCAAATTGAAATTTCCTTGAAGCGTTTTGTTGCTAAACATAAAACCTAACAAATTTTTAATGGTTCCAGTAGCATTTAAATCGCTTTTTCCTGTTTGTGCTTTAAAACTATTTAGAGAAACGGTTTCCGGATTAAAAGTAATCGCAGCATCAGAAATTAATAATGGATTTTTAAATTCTTCCGAAGCATATTTAAAATTAGTTAAACTCATACTTCCGCTATTTTTTATACGTTCATAAGCATTTTTTTCAACAGCTTCCATATCAAAAGCCGTATTTACTTTAGCTTTTAAAATACCAGTAAGTTGCGTTTTTATATCAACCGGATATACTTTTGCAATATTTGCTAAATTAATTATTCCATCAATATTGGCGTTTACCAACATATTTCCCATAATATTTTTTATGGTTGCAGACGATTTAAAAACATCTTGATCAATCTTAAAATTCAAGGTATTTATAGCAACATAAGTATCTTCTGTTTTACCTGTTTCGTTTTTAATTTCAGTATCAATAATTATATTCTGAACACTTTTGGGTAATGAAGGATATTTAAATGACGCGTTGTTTGATTTAATGCTAATATCTAATGTTGGAATGGTTTCATCTGTAACCATGCCTTTTATAATGCCTTTTACTTTAAAATCGCCCGTAGTTTCAACATTTTCTATATTTTTTGAATAGGCTTCAGGCATTACTGCTAAAAAGTTTTTAAAGGACGATTCCGGATTTTCAAACGTAATATCTACATCTTGTCCAGCTTCTAATAATTGTACAAAACCATGAAATTCAATAGGTAATTGATTAATATAACCTTTGTTTTCTTTAAAGGTGTATTTGCTATTATTAAGGTCCATATCAATCAAGGCATCTAACTTAATAGGGTTGTTATTTAAATAATTTGTGCTATCCATTGTAATACTTACATTAGCCTCACTTTTGGTATCTAATTCAGACTTATCTGCCGAAAAAATGCCTTTGCCTTCATGGTTTAATTCAGTAATATAAATCAGAATTTTTGATAAATCGTCAATGTATGTTACGGCACTATTACTTATGCTATAATCTTTAATGTCAAATGAAAAACCTTTACTACTGGCAGATGTATTTTCTTTGTCTTTAGTTATGTCATAATTGTCATTGCCAAAAGCGTCTGTCTTTAAGGTTAGCATTCCTTCGCTAACTGAGATAGAATTTATTATAATAGGTTCTTCATCGACATTTTTAAAGAGTTCTTTGATAGACATAGTAAACGAAATATCTTTTGCTGTGACTAAGGTTTCATCTTGAAATGGTTCGAAATTGGTTATTATTAGGTCGCTCACTGAAACATGGGCCTGTGGAAAGCTTCGAAAAAGACTTAGACTTAGGTCACTAAATTCAACCTTTGCATTCAGGTTTTCATTAATAGAGCGCTTTACAATATCTTTAATTTGCGATTGAAATATAAATGGGGCAGCCACTAAAAGTGCTATTAAAATAAGTAATGAGATTCCTGTAATTTTTAGAGCTTTATTCATGGAAGGGCGTTTTTTGTTCATATCCGCGAAGGATGAAATATTTTATAAAAATATACGGACAAAAGTAATTAAAAGGATGACTAAAAGTTAAAAATTAATAAAGATTTAATAGTATTAGAGAAGTTCTATTTCCTCATTCACCTTTAAGTTGAATCGTTTTTTAAACAAATAAACACCTAAATATAAAAAAGGCGTATCGCTTAGTGCAATAAGCGCTTTAAATATAAAACCAGCAACTAACAAGCCTTTAAATTTGCTCCATTCAATAATACCAAAAGAGCATAGTAAAACTAAAATAGTTAGCGTATCTATAAATTGAGATGAAAACGTTGAAAAATTATTACGCAACCATAAGTGTTTTCCTTTTGTTAATCGTTTCCAGAAGTGGTAAATATGAATATCTATAAATTGTGCAAATAAATAAGCCATCATACTAGCAAATACAGCCAGAGCCGTATTTCCAAACACTGTTGAAAACAAGCCGTCATTAACTGGAGACCAACTGGTAGCAGGTACAATATTAGAAACAAAAACAATTAAAAGCGAAAACAAAGAAGCAAAAATACCAACCACCACCATGTCGTTTGCTCGTTTTTTGCCATAAATCTCACTAATCAAATCGGTTATTAAAAAAGTAACAGGGTAAGGTAAAATACCAACAGAAAGTTCAAAAAGTTTAGTCCCGAATATTTCAAGATGAAACGGGTACCAATAAAAGAATTTTTGAAATATTAAATTTGATACCACTAACGAGGTTATAAATAGGGCACCAAGAACCATATAAATACGCTGTGCTATTAGTTTATCTTTTAATGTCATATAAATTGTGAATAAATAGGCCTCGTAAATATAAAAGAATAAAATTTGTTTTAGTTATTTTGCCGGTACTTATGACGACTGCACAAACATTTTACATAGCTTTAGGAAGCAATAAAGGGGATAAATTCAAAAACCTTCAAGATGCCATTGATTTAATTCATGCTCGGGTTGGTAACATTATACGCATTTCTAAAGTATATAATTCGCCCGCATTTGGGTTTGATAGCGATGATTTTCTAAATGCGTGTTTAGTGGTTGACAGTCATTTAGAGCCACAAAATGTATTAACGGAGTTATTGGCTATTGAATTAGAATTAGGGCGTGTTCGCACAAAAACAAACACCTACGAAGCGCGTATTATCGATTTAGACATTATTTTGGTAGATGAAGCTATTATTGATTCTGAAACATTGAAAGTGCCACATCCAGAAATGCACAAACGTAAATTTGTGTTACTTCCCCTAAACGATATTGCGCCTAATGTAAAGCACCCAAATCTCAATAAAGAAGTGTCTGTTTTATTAAAAGAATGTGAAGATGCCAGCGTTTTAGAATCCATTAATATCTGGTTGAAAAACCCGAGTAAAGGCTATGATTTTTCTAAATACAACTACATCGCAATAGAAGGAAATATTGGTGCCGGTAAAACCAGTTTAGCAAATAAAATAGCACACGATTATAACGCAAAACTTATTTTAGAACGCTTTGCCGATAATCCATTTTTGCCAAAATTTTACCAAGATGCTTCGCGCTATGCATTTCCGTTAGAAATGTCTTTTCTTGCCGACCGTTACCAACAAATAAGTGACGATTTATCGCAGCTCGATTTGTTTAAAGATTTTATAGTAAGCGATTACGATGTGTTTAAATCGCTTATATTTTCGAAAATTACGCTGCAGGAAGATGAGTTTAAGTTATACAGAAAGCTCTTTTATTTAATGTATAAAGATCTGCGTAAACCCGATTTGTATGTCTATTTATATCAAAACACAGAAAAACTGCAACAAAATATTAAGAAGCGAGGTCGCGATTATGAGCAAAATATTGCTGATGATTATCTAGAAAAAATAAACACAGGGTATTTAGAATTTTTAAAAACCCAAACCGATTTTAATGTGAAAATCATTGATGTTTCTGATAGAGATTTTATTGAAAACAGAAGTGATTATTTATGGGTTTTGGAAGAAATTTGTAGGGAATGAATTTAAGGTTGCGTTAATCGATATGGAATTAAAGCGTTGAAATGATTTATGTCACAAATTATATCAGACCATCCTGGAATTAGATTTTTTAAATGTTAGAATCAAACGAAATCAAAAGGTAAAATCTATTTTCTATTTCATGATATTATCGTGATTAAATATAGGTTAAAAAATAGCCTAATAAGGCACCGCCAACCACTATAAAAGCACTATTCACCTTGTCAAATTTAAAAACTAAAATTAAACTCGCAATGGCAATGACAATAGTTCGCCAATCAGTTAGGGTGTCTTTTCCCATTTCATAACTTACAGCTATAATTAAAGCCACTGCAGCAACATTTACGGCATCTAAAATGGCACCCATTATTTTAGATTTTCGCATTTTTGGTATTAGTGGATTTAAAACCAAAACAAAAATAAATGAAGGAAGGAAAATGCCAATTGTTGCCAGTAAAGCCCCGGAAGCCCCGTTCAATTGCCAACCAATAAATGTGGCAGTAGATAAAACAGGACCAGGTGTAAATTGTCCGACAGCAACAGCATCAATTAGAACCTGTCTGGTTAGCCAACCATTCGCGACTAATTCGGCATCAAGAAATGCGAATAAAACATAACCACTGCCATATAAAATAGCACCTATTTTTAGAAATGTAAGAAATATTTTTAGACTTCCTATAGCTGTTGGATTTGTTAGCTGAATCAATAAAAAAGGAGCTAAACTATTTAAATTAGATTTTCTTTTTTTTATAAAATAGAGGGTTAAACCAAGTAAACCGCAACCAAAAAGTGCGACAATTTCGTTAATACCCAATAAGCAAGCCATGAGGGTTATGATTCCTAAAATAGCAAGTTCGGTGTTTTTAACCGCTTTTTTTCCAAGACGAAAAGTGGCCATTAAAATGATGGCAATTACAGCTGGTTTAATCCCGTATATAAAAGGTTCTACATTTGGTAACTGCCCGTATTTTTCATAAAGCCATGCAAATATTGAGGTTATTAAAACTGCCGGTAAAATAAAACTAAAACCCGCAACAAATAACCCCTTCCAGCCAGCGCGTTCGTGACCGCAATGCATAGTCATTTCGGTTGAATTTGGGCCAGGAATTAAATTTGTGGCACCAACAAGGTCTAGAAAGTGTTCGTGTGTCATCCACTTTCGTTTTTTTACAACTTCATCTTCCATCATGGCAATATGGGCTGCTGGACCACCAAAAGCAATGCTTCCTAGTTTTAAAAATAGTTTTGCTATTTCTGTGAGTTCTTTTCTTTCAGACATTATAAATTCAGTTCTGCTAGATCTAAAGTTGTAAAGATTTTAACTTTGAAAAAAGGTCCCAGATTACAACTCCAGTACTCACCGAAATGTTTAAAGAATGTTTAGTGCCATACTGTGGAATTTCGATAACAATATCGCTTAAACTAACCACGTTTTGAGAAACCCCTTTTACTTCATTACCAAAAACTAAGGCATATGTTGTTTTTGCTTCGGGGGTAAATTGGTTAAGCATGGTAGCATTTTCAGCTTGTTCTATAGCTATTACTTTTACGCCGTTATCTTTTAATTTTTTAACGAGATTGATGGTGTTTTCAACATATTCCCAATCCACTGTATCTGTACTGCCTAATGCTGTTTTATGAATATCTTTATGTGGCGGCGTTGCGGTGATACCACAGAGGTAAATTTTTTCAATTAAAAAGGCATCACTCGTTCTGAATACCGAACCAATATTGTTTAAGCTTCTTATGTTGTCTAAAATTATAATAAGCGGTGTTTTTGTAACCGATTTAAAATCTTCTACACTCAATCGATCTAACTCGCTGTTTTTTAGTTTTCTCATGCGGCAAAAATATTCAAAAAAAAACTTCCTTTTTATAAAGGAAGTTAAATATTATGTTAATAAAAATAGTTATTAATTAATAGCTTCTTTTTGGGTATTAACATTCCCTTTTATATGTAATATTTTAGCTGGTTCATTCACAGCATTTGAAACAATGGTAATGCTTTTATTAAACGATCCAGGTCTTTTAGTGTCATAATGCACTTTAATTGAAGCCGATTCTCCAGGAACAATAGCTTCTTTTGGCCAGGTTGGAACGGTGCATCCGCAAGATCCGGTAGCGTTAGAAATTACTAAAGGCGTTTTTCCGGTGTTAGTAAACTTAAATTCTCTGTTTCCATCTGAATTGTTTTCAATCGTACCATAGTCAATAGTTTCAGATTCAAACTCAATTTTTGCTCCGGCATTTTTTGTGGTTATTTGAGATTTTTTAGCTTTAGAAGTTTGTGCAATTCCTGTTGATACTATTCCTAATACAGCAAGACTGCATAATAAAATGATTTTTCTCATAATAATTAAAAATTTTTAATTTTTGTTCGAACAAAGTTAAATAAACTTATTTATTGAGGTAATTTTTAATAAAGTTTTTTATTTAATTTCAGAATGTTTCAGAAAAATCGGATGAAAGACATATACTTGATATTTTCAAATTTATAAACAATTGTAAACAACTTATGTAGAAACTACTTCATAAAAAATCAAAATAATGTTACTTTAGCAACCCTTGCACTAATTGCAAAAAAAAAGATTAAAACCACATTCCATTGGCAAAAAAAATAACTCCTTTAATGAAACAGTACAATGCTATAAAGGCAAAGTATCCAGATGCCTTATTATTGTTTCGTGT
The DNA here is from genome assembly GCA_963698455.1 of uncultured Flavobacteriaceae bacterium. Taxonomy (GTDB): domain Bacteria; phylum Bacteroidota; class Bacteroidia; order Flavobacteriales; family Flavobacteriaceae; genus Mariniflexile. The sequence continues at coordinate 242,361 of CAVOQU010000001.1, forward strand.
AGGCGATTTTTACGAAACCTTTGGATCAGATGCTATTAAAACGGCGGGCATATTAGGGATTATTTTAACTAAACGTGGTGCCGGAAGCGAAAGTGAAATTGAGTTAGCAGGCTTTCCCCATCACTCCATAAACACCTATTTACCAAAATTAGTAAAAGCGGGGGAGCGTGTTGCTATTTGTGACCAGCTTGAAGACCCAAAACTTACTAAAGATATAGTTAAGCGTGGTGTAACCGAATTAATTACACCCGGCGTATCATTGAACGATGAGGTATTAGTATCTAAATCGAACAACTTTTTATGCTCGGTGCATTTTGATAAAAAATATATAGGGGTCTCTTTTTTAGATATTTCGACAGGGGAGTTTTTAACTTCTCAAGGAAATGCGGAGTATATAGATAAACTGCTTCAAAATTTTAGTCCGAGTGAAGTGCTTGTTTCAAAACAAAAACGCACGACTTTTAATGAAACTTTTGGCAAAGACTTTCACACCTTTTATATGGAAGATTGGGTCTATCAAGCCGATTATGCGTATGAAACCCTAATAAAACATTTCAACACTAAAACATTAAAAGGTTTTGCAATTGAAGATTTATATGAAGGTATTATTGCATCCGGCTCAATACTTCATTATTTAGGTGAAACGCAGCATAATAAACTACAACATATTGCATCGATTTCCAGAATCGCTGAAGATGAATATGTCTGGATGGATAGATTCACCATTAGAAATTTAGAGCTTTATAATTCTACCAATAATAATGCGGTCACGCTACTTAATGTGATTGATAAAACCATTTCGTCAATGGGTGGACGTATGCTAAAACGTTGGTTAGCATTGCCGTTAAAAAACGTTGACAAAATAAGACAACGTCATGAAGTAGTTAACTTTTTTACCAAGGAAACAGCGACGCATCAAAAAATTCAAAATCACATAAAACATATTGGCGATTTAGAACGCTTAATTTCTAAAGTTGCGACAGGTAAAGTAAATCCGAGGGAAGTCATTCAACTTAAAAACTCTTTAGAAGCCATTGTTCCTATAAAATCATTAGCATCTAATTGTAAAAATGAATCGCTTAAAATTATAGGCGATACTTTGCAGGGTTGTGATGTACTTCGTGAGAAGATAAAGGAAATGCTGAACGAAGATGCGCCGGTTAATGTTTTAAAAGGAAAAACGATTGCTATAGGGTTTTCTTCGGAACTGGATGAATTGCGAGGGTTATCAAAATCTGGAAAAGATTATTTAGATAAAATGCTTCGACGAGAGAGTGAGCGAACTGGAATCACGTCTTTAAAAATTGATTCAAACAATGTTTTTGGTTATTATATAGAAGTCAGAAACACGCATAAAGATAAAGTTCCGGAAGAGTGGGTTAGGAAGCAAACCTTGGTTAATGCGGAACGTTATATTACTGAGGAGTTAAAGGAATATGAAGCGAAAATATTAGGTGCCGAAGATCGGATTCTCGCTATAGAACAGCAATTGTTTGCAGAGTTGGTAGGATGGTTAAATCAGTACATTAAACCTGTACAGCAAAACGCCTTTTTAATAGGAAAATTAGATTGTTTGTGTGGTTTTGCACAACTAGCAAACGAAAATAATTATGTATATCCAACCATCGATGATTCTTTCGAATTAGATATTAAAGATGGGCGTCATCCAGTTATTGAAAAGCAATTGCCAATAGGAGAAGCATACATAGCGAACGATGTGTTTTTAGATACGGCAACACAACAAATCATCATGATTACAGGCCCTAATATGTCTGGTAAATCGGCTATTTTGCGTCAAACAGCACTCATAGTATTATTGGCTCAAATAGGAAGTTTTGTCCCCGCTAAAGCAGCAAGAATAGGATTGGTAGATAAAATTTTTACCAGAGTTGGGGCGAGCGATAATATCTCGATGGGCGAATCGACTTTTATGGTAGAGATGAATGAAACCGCCTCTATTTTAAACAACATTTCTAATAGAAGTTTGGTGCTTTTAGATGAAATTGGGCGCGGAACCAGTACCTACGATGGTATTTCGATAGCTTGGGCTATTAGTGAGTATTTGCATGAACATCCGGCCAAACCAAAAACTCTTTTCGCGACACATTATCATGAGCTAAATGAAATGGCTGAAACCTTTGGGCGTATTAAAAACTTTAATGTATCGGTTAAGGAATTAAAAGATAATGTACTTTTTTTAAGAAAACTGGTAGAAGGTGGAAGTGCGCATAGTTTTGGTATACATGTGGCGAAAATGGCAGGTATGCCTCAACAGGTTTTGCATCGGGCTAATCAGATTTTAAAGAAATTAGAGAAGTCTCATTCCAGTGAAGAACTTACCGATAAGGTGAAATCTCTAAATGACGAGATGCAATTGAGCTTTTTTAATTTAGACGACCCACTTCTGGAAAATATAAAAGAAGAGATATTACACATTGATATTGATACACTTACGCCTGTAGAAGCGCTCATGAAACTCAATGAAATTAAGCGTATGTTGGTCAAGAAAAAACGCGCATAAAATAAATACAATTTATTTTACTAAAAGGCTTTGGATTTAGTAGAAAAATTTTAAATTTGCATCCTCAATAGAAATATTGAACGTTCATTATAAATACTGCGAAAGTAGCTCAGGGGTAGAGCATCACCTTGCCAAGGTGAGGGTCGCGGGTTCAAATCCCGTCTTTCGCTCTGAACTTTCTTAAAAAATACCAATGCTGAAGTGGTGGAATTGGTAGACACGTTGGACTTAAAATCCAATGTCCATTAGGACGTACGGGTTCAAGTCCCGTCTTCAGTACTAAAGCCTTTATCTTTAATTAGATAGAGGCTTTTTTTATTTCGAAGCAATTTCTTAGAGAACACTTTAGGAATCAGGTTTAATGAAGCTTAAGTTAATATTATAGAATCTCATTAAAAACCAACTACCCTTAAGTAACAAGATGATATTGGGTGTCAGAATTCCCAGAGAAGAATCTCTGGTTGTATTTAATTTTTTTTTACAGTTAAATCTAAATCGGTAAATCTCTCATCCTAAAATAAAAACAAGAGATGTATTTTTCATTTATAAAGCTATATATTATTAATACACCGGCACATTAGAAAAAACACATTTCATTTCACCAGAGAAACCATCTGTAAATGTTTGTTGCATGGCATCCCCTTTGGTTATTGGCTTTAAGCCTTCAATCATTATTCCCATTGTAAAATAGCCACTGGCCTGTCCATTTTCTACTTTTTCAATTACAAATTTACAATCAGGCATTGGTGCTGGTAAATTTCTTCTCAAGGAATTATCTACATATGAGGCCATGGTACCATTTGCTACAATGGGTGTAAATTGGTAGATGTAAGGTTTTTGAGTTGAACCATAAAGTAACACCGCTTCGTTACTAGTGATTTCCGCATATTGTTTACTTCCATATAATGGTAGTTTTTGGGCTATTTCTGTAAAATTATAAGTTTCTGGTTTCAGTGAATTGTTAACGGACTTTAGCTGTATTTTGAAATAATTTTCTTTACTATTCCCTTCTTCTTTACTTGCCGTAAAAGTGAATCGATTTTCTCCAGTTTTCATTATCTGTGCAAATGGAAGGTTTGTTTTTAAAATTTTACTTTCCAGTTTTACAACAGCAGCACCAGAAACAGCAGATACATCAGTATTATTAGTTGCGGTGTTTTTTACATTGCTTCCCACTTTTGAATTGGAAGTAGTGGACACACCAACTGGAGCAATATATTTATCAGCTTCCGGTTTAAATATAAATTCAACCCTTCTATTTTGTGCTTTGCCTTCTGCACTTTTATTCTCAGCAATAGGTTGGGTTTCGCCGCGTCCCTCCGTTTCTAATTTACTTTCATCAATATTAAACTGACTCACTAGAATACTTTTTACTGTTTCCGCCCTTTGTTGCGATAGTTTTAAATTTGAGGCATCATCACCATCTGCATCTGTATGCCCCACAATTTTTACAGGACTGGTTACTTCTTTTAATATTTTACTTACATCAAGCAATGCCCCCATACTCTCAGGTTTTAGTTTCGAAGTGCCTACAAAGAATAATAAATTGCTTACTAATTTCCCTTCTTCAAATTTTGCTCGGGTATCAGGAATATCTTTTGCAATTCGAATATTGCTTATATAAGAGTCAAATCCCCCTGTACTATAGAATGAAAAGCCTAATTGGTTCGGTAGATATTCTTCGCTTATCGCAGAAAGGTCATAGAGTTTTCTATTGTTCCACCACATTCTAAAACGCTTTCCTTGCACACACATGCTAATATGTACCGGTGTATTATTGCTGTATGGAAGGCTTTCAGTCATGGCATCTGACAATTTTTTGTCACCTGCATAAAGGCTGGCCCTGCTCATATTATCACCGCTTAGAATTGCTGAAAAGTTAATGGCTGGTTTCTTATTACTTTGTAAAATTGATTCATCTGTTACTAGATTGCCACCTGTATTTATTAGATTGATATCAATTCTGGGGGCGTAGGTGTTTTTGACTAGCAATAAATCAAATTCAATGGTAAAATTATTCCCCCAACTTTGCTTTTTACTGCGTATAAAATGATTGGCACTGGTGGAAGTCATTTTTACCCAATTGCCTTCAAGCCCCTCGATACTCACTAATTCTGAAGAAGCTGACGTAATCCATCCAAGCGGTGTTTCCCCTATATTATCTTTTTCAAAATTGTCAAAGTATAGTATGGTTGTGCCAGGCACAAAATCAAACTTACTGTATACTTTTAGATTGGACGAAGAAGAGGCTTCCGCCTGTGCTTCTGTGGTGCCTTCATTTTTTTCATTTGATTCATCATCGGACTTCTTTTTTAATTTTACAGGCGACTTTGCCTCCATTAAACTGTCCAAGCTGCTATCAATCGTTCTATCTGCTTTGGCATCTACTTTTTGTTCTGTTTTTGCGGTTATTTTGTCTTTAAGTTTCTTTAAAAGTTGTCCGTAAGAAAGGTTACAAATCACCATCATTCCTATTAATAATAGATATTTTTTCATGGTTTTATAATTTAAATTTATTTGTTTTTAAATCGTTGTAGAAAAATGACTTTATTAAAAATTATTCCAAGCTCCTCCAGCATCTAAATCATAGCCATATTTATTGGAAACCGTTTGCAAGCCACTTTTGCCAGTACTGTAATAAGTCCAACCAATACGCATTGGTTGAAGGGTTACGGTTGTAGTCATTACTCCATTGCAACCCATTGTATTATAACACTCCAATACTTTTATTCTTTCCATTTTTATCATGTATTGTGTTATAGGTGTATACGTGCCAGATTGCATAACAGAAATCTGTCCTATAGATAATAATTCGCCACTTAACATTGCTTTTTGCAACTCAGCTACGGAACCGCCAATATTCATGGTAAAATTTACCTGTGTATTGTTTTTACCACCAGACGTAATGGTTAATCCTTGAATCCATTTTTCGAAGCCACGGGTTACTGCATCCCCTTTAATAGGCGTGCCAGACGCATTGGTTAAATTAATATACACATCCGATTTTTGTGCTAAAGCCATTATAGGCAGCATCAATAAAATTAATAATAGTTTTTTCATTTTCATTTATTTTAATATTAGTTATTGTTTTGAGAATCCTGTAAAAATTCCTGAACCAGGATATTGTGCATCATTTATCCAAAGTACCCTTCCACCTTTCACAGCAGAAAAATAGGCATCGTAAGTTTTAGGTTTGCCTTCCATTTCTGAAAAATAAATTTGCCAGTTATTCAGCACTTTAAAAGTACCGTTGCCTTTTCCTTGCCCAAATTCTGAATGGCCACCGTAGGTATTGGCTGCTACTAAATTCCATTTATACGAGGAACCTGTAAACACAAAAGTTTGTGATGATGAGTAGGTACTCATGCCCGCACTGTTGCCAGTATAAATATTAGTGTAGTAAGTACTATTACTAAATTTGGTGCTCCAGGTGCCTGTGAAATCTGTTGTGGCAATAGCAAATTTGTTATATGATCCCATGGCAACCATAGGTTTCATAAGGTCTGTATTAGAATCCCATTGGATTATTTCTGGATCCACTCTAAACATTTCAATAAAACTGGTTTTATCTGGTGCAATCAATTCTATCCAGCCCGAATTTCCTTGCCGAAACAAAACAATAAATACTTCCTTGCCTGAATTGTTTTCTGTTGCTTTTCCATATCCTATATATGGCCTTTCATATGTAGTTATATAAGTCGTTTTAAAATTCTTAAGATTAGAGTAGCGCGGTGCAACCAATATATCCCAAGCTGCGCGTGTTAACGGATCTGGGTCGGCTGGAAAAAAGGTTCCTTCTTTAGGATAATGGAGTAACACTTTAATTTCACCTTTAGTAACTTCCACCCAGTTTTCCTGAATAGTACTTGTCCATCCATCATCAAAATTTGTGGTGGTAAATACTGTAATGGAGTTGTTTGTGTTTGAATTTGTGGCAAGTACTTCGTTTGAAGAAGGTATTATTTCAGGTTGTTTCAATTCGACAGAACCTATTAAGTCTTCAAAATCTTTGAAGTATCGTTGATTTGAAGTAGCTATAATTGCACTCATACAAACTCCAAATCCTGAAAACGTAGTGAGTATTACTGCAGCTTCTTTGTTATTAAAAATAAATTTACCTGCACCAGATTTTATTTTCCATCCTTCTGCATCACTCGTATCGGTTCCCGATGGGGGTTCGGTAGTTTGATATTGTTTAACGACCAGATTTTCCCATTCGTTATTAAAATCTTCAGCTAAGTTTCCTTTGCTGGTTGTGCTTTTAAATATGCCCATCTGGCACCAGCTTTTGTCTTTTTTATTTATAAATGTATAGGAAACAACGCCTTCTTTCATTTCCATATCCCAGCCTTCTGGAGGCGTGTAAGTAAAAAGGTCGAAGGTTTCTTTTTGCGCATAACAATTGATGGAAAAAGCACAAATAAGTATCCAAATTATAATTATAACTTTTTTCATTTTGAATATTTTCAAGAATTCTAATTCATTAATTGAGAAAATGATTTTAAATAATTATTTAGTCTTTTTAGGGGACTGTGTAATTGTTTTTGGAATTGTTTTAATTGTCTGCGTCGGACTGTTAAGTTCTTTTCCTAACATACTTCGCAGTTTTTCAAAATCAAGGGCTTTTTTGATGCCATCAATATTTTCGTCAAAAACAGAGTTCCCTTGTTCAATTTTAATTTGAATTAGAAAAAACTGAGGCGTCGATAATTTCATATTTTTTCGGTAATACAAAAGATTAGGTTTTACTGCAATAAAGGAACCTGGAGTGTTTTCTTCAACAAACCCATTAAAACGTTCCTCATCATTCCACATACAAACAGCAGGTTGCCTTAAATAATCATCCGATTCTTTTAGATATTTGTTTATTCGGTCATTATAAACTTTGTATTCACTTGCATCGCCACCGTTTGCTAATATGGCTTTATCAAGTTTCTTTTTTGTCAGCAATAAGTACTCTTTTCTACTAACATCCATATAGGGCAATATATCGTTATAAGTAATGAGCCAAATGTATTGTATAATCTTATTTTTACTAAACTGCTGACCCACAATTTCTTCCATATAATACACGCTATCCTTTTTCACTAGTCTTTTTTCTAATTTTAGATAACCACGTAAATCACTATCAGGAATTTCAGCAGCATATAATCTTAAATTATAAATGGCATTTGCGGTAATCTGGCAGGTAGTAGGCGTAGACACATCTACATAATATTTTGATTTGTCGCTACTATTCTTATCGCACAAATATCTAAGTAAATACATGTGGTATTGATAAGGATCTGCAATCCAGTTTTTACCTTCTCCGGGGTATTTTCCAAAAACAGTGCTGTAAGAAATCTGACAGCCTTTTGGCTTATAATTTTCTATGGCAAGTTGATGTATATTGTTTATTACTGCTTTTTCTTTAACCAAATCAAGGGCGTTAATATTTGGAATTGATCCCTGTTGCCCTTTTTTCCATGTGCCTGGTAATTTGGCAAGATCTTCTGGGGCGCAATCTTGTGCATTAGTGCTAATTGTAAGACTCAATAAAATAATCAGTAGTATTTTTTTCATAATATAATTTTTATTGAAACAATCCTTTTTGTGGCTGAATATTGCCAGGTACTTGTACACTGGTGTTTATTGTAGTTTGTATTCCGTTTTGTTTTATGTTTTCTAATTCCTTAACATCTTCCTTAAGTTCGTCGTTAACTACCATCTCATCCGCTAAGTCATCCAATCGTTTAAATTTTTTTGCTTCAATTTCTTTTAGTGCTTCTTTTAATTTTTCTTCTGGGCTTTTTACTTTATCACAATCTGTGGACATCATTTTCTTTAAAAGTTCCCTTAAAGCTTTAATTCTTTGTGATTCACCTAAGGGTTCTAATGGGTCAGTTTTTAATTCTGGATATTGTTCCTTAGAAGCATTAATTTTTTTTAATTGCTGCGATAAGCCTCTATCTATTGCTGCATTTACTTCAGCATCAGTTACACTACTACTGATACTGCCAGCCGATGTGCTAATTGAAGGGGCAATTCCAGATTGGGCAATAGTAGATTTTCCTGAAGTAAACGAAATGGAATGATTGGGCACTGCTTTACTCGAGTTGCTTTTGATGCCTAAACTATTTTTATCAAAGTTTTTGGTAGCGTTGGTTAACTGCTGCCAGTCTTTACCAATAGGTACTTGCACAATGGAAGGGCAACTAAAATTGGGTATTTCAGGCGTATTTATAGGTTTAAAACTAGGCTCAATCGTTTTATAACCACATTTTGAATCACTTTTTTGTTCGAGAACCGCACTTTCATACAAGGTTTTTAAATTAATTGTCCAACCAATACAACTCATTACAATGGTATTTTTAGGATTCCCCGTCACGTACCACGACCAAGTGCAATATGCATTTAACCAAACACGAAATTCTTCAATTTTTCGCATATAAAATTCCCTAATTTTAGGATTAATGTAGGTGAGATAGTTGCTATTTTTACCATCAATGTCTGGACATTTATCATCTTTTCCAGGTTTTTTAATCCTGTCAGATGAGGTGTCAATTTCGTTTTGTAATGCTAGGTTGTCCTTGGCATATTGTTGTTGCCATTGTACCATGTATGTATTTAATACAGAAAGTATCGTAGTAGCCGTAAGGCTCATTTTATTAACACCTGTCGTGTTTTCTAGCAACATTGTACTTACAAACTCTTCTTCTCCTTTATTGGCAAGCGCAGTTACATCAAGGCTTGCCGCTTCAAGGACTTGTTCAAGTTTAGAATCTAAATCTTCAAACATTTTCGCATAACCATTTTGGATGCTTTGGTCAATTTCAAATCCAGATAAATGGTCGGATAGCTCAGGGAAATTAATCCAGTCTTTTGGAAAATAATCGTAGATAGTGATGCTGTTTTTTAGTTTCTCAAAATCTATTTTATCGGATCCTTTTTTGCCTGTTTTAATTTTTAGTATTTTTTCAATCACAGGGTTAGGACCCTTTTCCATTGCTTTTACATATTCTACTTCAGCTTTAATAGGATCGCCCTGTAATTCATCAATTAAGCCACCACATAAAAGGGCTTCAGCATGAGATGGATTTACAGCAATGGCTCTGTAAATTAATGTTTTGGCACTATCTAGTTCACCTAATCCAAACCAAGCTTGACCAAGATTATTAAGTACGGTACTATTATCAGGGAGTACTTTTATTAATTTGTTTAAAACAGGAATAGCTTGTTCTTGGAAACCATATTGCGATAATAAAGCAGCCATGTTATTTTGGAAATTAACATTGGTAGGATCTTTCTGTACCGCTTTCATACTTAATGCCATGGCGGTTTGGGGATGTCCTTGTGCCATAGCTAAAATAGCGGCATTATTTAGGTCCGAGGCTGTAATGGCTTTAGTAAGAATAGATTTTATTAAGGCAATTTCTTGAGGTTCTCCCCTAGCCATAATTTTAGCGTAAAGATTGCTCGCATAGTTATTAATAGTTGCAAAAGTTACCTCTTGTTTAGGAATAGCAGCAATTCTAGCCACATCCTTTTTAGGGACTAACTGTGCGTTGGTCTCAAAATCTGCATACACGAACATGGCTTCTGATGGCTCGGTCATTGCTGGCATTATGCTTTTCATCATTTTCTGAAATTCTGCTTTTTCTTCCGGATCCATATCTTTCATAGATTCTTCCATTTGTTTTTGCATTTCAGAAACTGATGGATTTCCTTTTTTAGCAGCTTTAGAACTAGGGTTTTGTGCAAATAGATTTACACTTAGAAAAAGAAGACTTAGAATTAGAATATTTTTCTTCATAAAATATAAATTAGATCGAAATGTGTTTTACTAGAACCAACTGAAGCTTAATGAAGCAAATGTCATTATTAAAGCAAAATCAAACAATCCTGTAAAAACAGGATTTTTATATAAATTGAAAAAATCATGGTAAAAGAGGATATATTATATTCTAATAATGTCGTTCTTTTGTTTAATTCAATTTTAATGGTATGATAAGAGCAATTTTTATTATTCTAATACTTACTTCTTCAATTATTGGAACTGCTCAAGATAAAAAGAGAGATAGTTTGGTTAGGTTGCTTTCAGTATCTCAAAAAGATACTAGTAGAGTTATGTTATTGCTGCGAATTGCCGATACTTATGAAACTAATAATCAGGATTCTTCTATTTATTATCTGGAAAAATCCAAAAAACTATCTGAAGGTTTAAATTTTAAAATGGGACTTTATCATTATTATGAAAAAAGTGCTATCGTTTCATTTACAAAGGGCAATTATGATTTGGCTATGAAACAAAGTAATAAAGCCTTGGAGGAAGCCAGAGTATTAAAGGATTCAAATTTAATTGTTGGTATGCTTTATAATACAGGAATTGTTTATCAGTTCCTAGGGCAATATGATAATCAACTTGACTATACACTTAAGGCATTGAGGCTTACAGAAAAATCAAATCATAAAAAAAAATTACCCAATTTATATCATGGCGTTGGCAATGCATATTATAATTTAAAACAATTCAACAAATCGATAGATTACTGTCTTTTAGCTCTTAAACTAAATAATCAAACGGGGAGTAATGTCTATTTAAACAGAGTATATGCAACATTGGGACAGAATTATACTGAATTAAAGGTTAACGATAGCGCCCTTTACTATTATAAGTTGGCCGCAGCAGAATCTGTAAAAAGAAATGATACTTATGCAGAGGCGGCTATTTACGGGTTTATGGTGAACCTTTATGCAAATCTGGGTAATTATAAAGAAATGCTAACCGTTTCTGAAAAATCTTTGAAGTTGTCTAAAAAATTACAAAGCAATCAAATTTTGGCAAGTTCCTTATACAATGTTGCGTATGCTAATTATTTTAATGGCAATAATATTTCAGCAAAGAAAAATATTGATGAAGCATTGGTTCTTGCTATTAATGATTCATTAACAGATGAATTAAAAAATATTTATTCCATATTTTCTTTTATTACTGCCAGAGATGGGGATTTTAAAAAATCGTTATGGGCCAAAGATAAATATGATTCTATCCAACAAACTTTATTGAACGAAACAGTTGTAAGAACCACGTCAGAGTTAGAGAAAAAATATGAGGTCGAGAAAAAAAATAAACTTATACTACTTCAAGAGGCAAAATTAGAGAAACGTGCCTTTTTAATAAAATCGCTTATAGGGTCTACATTTACTTTATTAGTTGTTTTTTTATCAGTTTATATTACGTACAAGAACAAACAAAAACTACAGGCACAAAAAATAAGTGAGTTTGAAAAAGAGAAACAATTGGCCGCCACCGAGGCTGTTTTAAAAGGAGAAGAACAGGAACGTAGCCGATTGGCAAAAGATCTTCACGATGGTTTAGGAGGCATGCTTTCTGGTATTAAATTTTCATTTCAGTCTATGAAAGGTAACCTTATTATGACGCCTGAAAATCATCAGACTTTTGAGCGAAGTATGGATATGTTAGACAGTTCTATAAAAGAAATGAGAAGGGTTGCACATAACATGATGCCGGAATCGCTAGTTAGATTTGGGTTAGACACGGCACTAAAAGATTATTGTAAGAGTATAACTAAAAGTGGGGCATTACAGGTGAGTTACCAGTCCATTGGATTAGAAAATCATAACTTTGACCAAACTATAGCTATCACCATTTACCGCATAATACAAGAGTTAATTAGCAATACTTTAAAACATGGAGCAGCAAAAAATGCCATTGTACAGGTAACAAAGTCTGATATTTTATTGGCTATTACCGTTGAAGATGATGGCAAAGGTTTTGATACTAGGTTTTTAGAACAGGCAAAAGGAATAGGTTGGATAAACATCAAGAACCGAGTAGATTTTCTAAAAGGAAAGCTTGATGTTACTTCAGAAATAGGAAACGGAACATCGGTTCACATTGAATTTGAAATTTAAATGAATAGGAAAATTTTTATTGTAGACGACCATTATATGATTATTGAAGGCATTCGTTCTTTGCTACAATTTCAAAATGGTATTGAATGGATGGGTCATGCGATGAATGCTACATCTTGTATGGCTTTTTTAGAGCAACAAGAACCTGATGTTATTTTGATGGATATTAATCTTCCTGATACCTCTGGAATTGATCTTTGTTTAGAAGTAAAAACTAAATATCCCGACATCCAGATTGTAGGTCTTAGCTCTTTTAATCAGCATAGCTTTATTCAAAAAATGCTTGATAACGGAGCCTCTGGTTATGTATTAAAAAATGCAACATTAGAGGAATTATTAGATGCGATTGAAACTGTGAATCGTGGTAAAATATTTTTAAGTCATGAAGCTGAATTAACAGTACAAAAAAATGAAAACTCTAATATTCCTGTAATCACAAGAAGGGAAAAAGAAGTCTTATTACTTATTGCTGAAGGTATGACAAACAATGAGATTGCCTCAAAACTGTTTATTAGTGCTACGACTGTAGATACGCATAGGAAAAATCTTTTAGCTAAATTTGAGGTCAAAAATACAGCTTCGTTAATCAGAATGGCAACACAAATTCATTTAATTTAATGCTTTAGTTATTAATAGGGTGTTCTTGTTGCAATATATTTTTATAAATATTTTACAATTTAAAACTTATACTAGTTACCATGGTTTTATATTCGGAATAAATGAGCACTCTAATCATTTATGCATATTTTAAAGTCGTTTAATTGCGTTGTATTTTAATATTGAATTCAAACACAAATCAATACAATTATCGGTGTTATAAACCAAAATTTTAAGTTTTTCTCAAAATAACAGTTTGGTTTATTTTTATCTGAATTACTAACATACTCATCTTCTCGTTAGACCATTAAAATGACTTCAAATTGAAAACTTGAAATCATTTTATTGAATCTTTATGTTTCAAAAACAGAGATTTAATCTTTAAAGAAAACGTCTCTTATTTTTCAAAAATCTGCAAAAATAAAACGTAAGAAAAAATACCTAAAAATAAAAAATTATGCATTTCATCGAAAAAATGATACATTTCATGGATTTTTTTTCTATTTTTGAATTTTGGTAGTAATGAAATATTATAGCCGACAAAAACAAATTAATGTTTTATACAAAGCTGTAATAAAATACTAGGGTATTTCTTTTGGGGATTTAGAGTGTGATTTTACGAGAGGATAACGGAAGGTTTAGTTAGTATTAAATAACATTTATTATTAAAATAGAAGTTTAAAATTGCATAAATAAAAATATTTTAAAATCCCTTAGAGGAATGAAAGCCCAAAATATAGTTATCATGAAAAACCCTACTTTTTTTAAACATGTACTTGTTGCTTTATTGCTGTTATTTAGTCTGCAAACTATTGCTCAAAATTTTGTGCCTTTTAATCCTAGGTTTAATCAAGACGTAAAAGGAGATATCCTATTAATAGGTAATAATACTTTAGGGCCTGATAATAATGCATTCAACAATAATGGAACCTACAATCATAATGTTAATATGAGATATATTGACATTGATGGTGATGCTTCTACTTTCAGTTCAACTAGTGCCGATTTGGCGATTCCAAACCCTGCCTGTTATAAAATTCTTTATGCTGGTTTGTATTGGGGAGCAGTTGCGCCAGGAACTGCGTCTATAACTAATGTGAGGTTTAGAGGACCTTCAGGTGGTTATAATGATGTGGTGGGTACTGTTATTTATAACGCCGGTGGTACTGCTGTAGGCAATAGTTTTCCGTATGCTTGTTATGCAAATGTTACGTCGATTGTAACAGGGTTAGCAAATAATCAAGGTACTTATACAGTTGGTAATGTTTCATCTGCCGAAGGCAGAACTAGTAGTTTTGGTAATGGTACAGGTTATTCTGCTGGTTGGTCTCTTTTTATAGTTTATGAAGATCCAACGCTACCAGGTAAATCTATCACAAGTTTTGATGGTTTTAGCTCTATTAGTAGTGCTGTGAATTTAGATGTTCCCGTTTCAGGATTTCGTACTGTTCCGGCTCCAGCTCCAGTTAGAGCTAATTTTGCTTTTGCTGCTTTAGAAGGTGATAAACCAATTAGTGGAGATAGACTTAAGAATAAATGGTACAAGTTTGTCAGCTCCAGATCGTAATTGGAATAATTTTTTCAACAGTTCGGTAACCCAATTAAGTGGTTTGCCAGTTAACAATAGAAATCCTAATAGTACTAATACCTTAGGTTTTGATACAGGTATTTTAAATGTTCCAAACCCAAGTAATACGGTCATTGCTAATGATGCAACCTCTGCGATTGTTCGTTTGGAAAGTAATCAAGATGCCTATTTTCCATACTTCTATGCCTTTGCTGTCGAAATTATTGAACCAAAGATTGTACTTACCAAAATAGTAGAAGATGTTTTTGGAAATGATATTGGTGGCTCAAATGTAACACTAGGAGACGAATTAAATTATGTTATCGGTTTTCGAAATACAGGAAATGATAATGCCACTCAATTTACGATTAAAGATATATTGCCTGTAAATGTTGTTTTTAATTATCCTGCCGATATGGGTATTCTACCCCCAGGAGTAACGGTTCAGAGTTACAACCCGGTGACAAGAACAATTATTTTTAATATAGCCGATTCGGTAGTTGAAGTAAATGATCCTGTTTTGGAGATTCGTTTTAAAGTTAGGGTAGTGCCTTTATGTAATATGCTAAGTGACGCATGTTCTAACAGTATAGATAATCAGGCGTATGCAACTTATAGAGGGAATACGAACCCATCATATACAATCTCTGACGACCCAAGTTTAAATACTAATACGGGTTGTTTATTAGTACCAAAAGCCACCAACTTTTTAGTAGGAGTAGATGATTGTGTATATAGAAGAACTGAAGTGCTTTGTGGTGCGAGCGTAGTCTTAACTGCCGCAAACGGGTATAATTCATATTCATGGTCAACTAGCCCAACAGGGTCTCCGGTAATTGGAACGAATCAATCTGTAACAGTATCAAATTTAGGGACTTATTATGTTCGTAATACTGCAGTTGCTCCTTGTTTATCTATTATTCAAGAGATTACAGTTACTCCTTTTGGAGGTGTCTTAACAAATCCTGTAATTCCATATGCCGATGAGGTTGTAATATGTCCTAATAACGGAAAACAATTACCAAATATATTTTTATGTGGTGCTAATGCATCAAGAGTAATTACAACTGGTATTGCAGACGGATCGACAATTATTTGGGAAAAACTTAATGAAGCTAGTTGTGCAGCCGTTTTTAGTACAAATTGTGCGAATGAAAACACGTCATGTACTTGGACCCAGGTTGGAACCGGACCAAATTATACCGTGAATACTTCAGGTCAATTTAGATTAACTTTAAATTATGCAGGAGGTTGTTTTAATCGCTTTTATTTCAATTCATATCAAAATTTATTAAACCCAACAGCAACAACCCAAGATATTATTTGTAACACACCAGGTCGAATAACAGTTGGAGGTGTTCCGGCAGGTTATGAATATAGCTTAGATGGTATAACATACCAATCGAGCAATATTTTTACTATAAATACACAAAACAGTTATACAGCATATATCAGACAAGTAGGTGTAACATCTAACCCTTGTATTTTTACCGTACCCAATATTCAAATTAGAAGAAGAAATTTTACCGTTTCAACAGTTGTTACCCCTCCACTGTGTAATGGTGGACAGGGAACTGTACAATTAGCGGCTAATGATGTTAGACCACAATATTCTTATTTTATTTATAATGGGGCAACACTTATAAATAGTGTAGGGCCAATTGTACAAAGTGATTACACCTTCGCAAACTTAAACCCTGGCACCTATAATACACGTGTGGAAACAGAAGATGGGTGTTTATATACAGGTACTGTAACAATTGTTAATCCTCCATTATTAACTACTACCGCGGCCATCACAAAACCATTAACTTGTACAGATGGCGAAATTACAGTATATCCAACGGGAGGTACAGCACCTTATTTTTATTTTGTAAATAGTACCACAGTTTTTCAAGATTATCCAGAAATAGTTGTTACAACATCAGGTGTATATGATATCACTGTTGTTGATTCAAACAATTGTAGTACTACAACTTCAATAACAGTAAATGCAACGCCACCACCTGTATTTAATGTTACTAAAACTGATATTTTATGTAGTGGTTCTGGTAACACAGGAAGTATAAATGTAAACGTTACAAATGCTAATGGAAATAGTTTATTATATAGTATAGATAACGGTGTTACCTTTGTTAGCTCACCGTCATTTACTGGATTAGCTGCTGGCAATTATGATGTAGTAGTTCAATATACTACGGGTCCAGACGCGTGTACTTCTACACCACAGCCTATTACCATTGCAACGCTACCAGCTATAACTGGGACAGCAACATTAACGACACCTTATACATGTACATCAACTGGAACAATAACTGTTTCAGGAGTTTCAGGAGGAACTGCTCCTTATTCATATAGTATTAATGGCGTGACATTTCAACCGGGGCTTACTTTTTCTGGACTAACTAATGGAACTTATACCATAACAATAAGAGATGCAAACTCTTGTACATTTAATACGAATTCAATAAACATAGCACCTTTAACGCCTCCAACGGATTTGACATTTAGTAGTTCAGCTTTAACGTGTCCAACCAATACGTCTACAGTTACCATAACCGGTACTACTGGTGGATTTGGAGCTTTACAGTATCAAATAATAGCACCAGCTGGTTCAGCAACTGCTTATCAATCTTCAAATTTATTTTCAGGATTAGCACCTAATACGTACACATTTCAAGTAAGAGATGCCAATAATTGTATTTATAGTGAATCATATACCATTACACCTTTACCAGCATTAACGGTTGTAGGTCAATTGATTAATGATGTTATATGTTTTGGCAAGTTCAAATGGGTCAGTTCGATATACCGTATCGGGATCATCAGGCTTCACATATACTATTAATGGAGGGGCTTCAATTGCAGGAACGTCTCCAATTAATTTAACAGGTTTAGCAGCGGGATCATATGCTGTCATAATTACAGATACCACAACAAATTGTCAGGCAACAGCTTCGGTAACAGTAAATCAACCTGCCACAGCATTAAGTGCTACAACAACGGTTAGTCCTATTACTTGTATTACAGATGGTAGTGTTGTAATTAATGCCACTGGTGGATGGGGAGGATATTCCTATAGTTTAACACAGCCAAATGCATCCGTTTTACCGGCACAACCAAGTAATACTTTTAATAACTTAACACAAACAGGAACTTATATAGCTACTGTTACAGATGCTAATAATTGTGTTGTAACAAGTTCATTTGTAATAAATGTGCCAGGTGCTCCAACAGCAACCATAAGTCCATCTTCCAATTTTTGTTACGATGGTGTTACTGGTGCTTCATTAATAGTGAATGCATCCGGAGGACAAACACCTTATGAATATAACATAAATGGAGGTCCGTTTCAAGCAAGCAATACCTTTAATAATTTAGTACCAGGAAACTATACAATAATTGTAAGAGATGCTTATGGATGTACATTTACTTTGCCAGTACAAACCATCGCGCAACAATTAACAATAAACACAGTATTAACTAAAGAATTAGATTGTTCCGCATCACCTAATGCAGTAATTACGGGAACTATTGCTGGAGGCTATGCACCATTTACTTACGCAGTTTCTATAAACGGTGGTTCATATACCTCGTTAGGAGCAACAGGAACACCATACACATACTCAACTGCAAATGCAGCAACGTATCAATTTAGAATAACAGATGCAAGAAGCTGTGTCGCATTGTCTAATGTTATCACAATAAATCCAATTACTAATCCTACAGTTTCAGCAACACCAACAAATGTAAGTTGTAATGGTGCTTCAAATGGTTCTGCTCAATTAGTGGGATCAGGAGGATCAGGAGGTTATACTTTTAGCGATGATAATGTAACATTTACAGCCACCTCGTTATTTACGGGATTATCAAACGGTTCTCATACTTTTTATGTTAGAGACAGTAAAAGCTGTACTTCAAGTGTAACCGTGAACATCACCCAACCAACGCCATTAGCAGCAACGGCAAGTGCCACGGCATTTAGTTGTAGTGCTACCAATACCAATGTAGTCAGCGGTAATTACCATTGCAGTACCAACAACAGGAACGGCACCATATCAATATAGTTTTAATGGTGGAACCACTTTTAGTTCTAGCAATACCTTAACGGTAAATGATAATGGAGTAGATCAAACGTTTACTTATGTAGTAAGAGATGCCAATGGCTGTTTAACAGCGGCACAAAATATTACGTTAACGGCATTAAATCCACCAACGGATTTAACATTTACTTCAGCAGCAGTTACATGTACAGCAACTACTACTACAGTAAACTTAACAGCAATACGAATGGTGTTGGCGCTTTACAATATGAAACCATTGCACCTTCACCAATCATCAGAGCGAAACAAGGGTCGAATTCATTTGCAGGATTAACACCAGGCACTTATGTATTTAGAGTGACTGATGCCAATGGATGTTATTATACAGAATCTTATACTATAGTTCCTGTAACGCCAATAGCCATTACAGGCACCTTAGTGAGTGATGTATTATGTTTTGGAGATAATAGCGGATCAGGGACCTACAACGTTTCAGGCAATGCCACAGTTGGTAATTATACATTTGTATTAACAGCGGGTGTATTAGGAACAGGAACACTTACAAAATCAGGAGATGTTTTAACCTTATCAAATGTAGTAGCAGGCACTTACACGGTACAGAGTTACAGATTCAGCAACAGGATGTGTTGCTAATGGGACTATTATTGTTAGTGAGCCTACAAATGCATTAGCACTTGCTGTGACAAGTAATGTTAACGCTAATTGCTTTAATAGAGCTCAGGTTACTGTATCAGGATCTGGTGGAACACCAAACTACACCTATGCTTTTGTTCAAGATGGCGATTCTCCAACAGGACTTTATACATCAAGTAATACGGCAACCTTAGACCCAATAGTAAATACAAATTGGGATGTTTGGGTAATGGATAATCAAGGTTGTACATTTAAATTGGATGTTGTTATTGCTACAGATGCAGTGCCAACAATTAATCCTGTAGCATTACAATGTTATACAGGAACACCAATTTCAATCACTTTATCAGGAACTACTGTTGGAACACCAACATACAGTATTGGAGGAAGCTATCAAGCAAGTCCAACTTTTAGTATCAATGCTCCAGGAATCTATAATGTGAGTATAAGAGATGGTAACGGTTGTATTGCAACTAGAACTTTTGAATTAAGACCAGAATTGTTATTGGATGCTAATATGACGCAAGATTTAACTTGTACCGTTGATGCTAGTATTGCATTAACAGCAAGTGGCGGAACAGGAACATACAGCACTTATGAAGTTAGTTATAATGCAGGTGGTTATTCTGTAATAGCAGGTTCTTCATATACAGCAACAATAGACGGAAATTATCAGTTTAGAGTAACCGATTCGACAAGGATGTCAGGCAGTATCTAATATTATTATAGTGACGCCAAAAACAACACCTACGCAAACGTTTACACAAACCAATGTGAGTTGTAATGGAGCAAGTGATGGTAGTATTGTAGTAACAGCAGCCAATGGAATAGCCCCTTACCAATATAGTATTGATAATGGAGCGACGTTCCAGGTATCGAATGTATTTAATGGTTTACCAGCAGGAGGTTACAATGTAGTTGTTAGAGACAGTAAAAACTGTATTTCTGCAACAACTGTAGTCACTATAACCCAACCAACGCCATTAGCAGCAACGGCAAGTGCCACGGCATTTAGTTGTAGTGCTACCAATACCAAATGTATCAGCAGTAATTACCATTGCAGTACCAACAACAGGAACAGCACCATATCAATATAGTTTTAATGGTGGAACCACTTTTAGTTCAAGCAATACATTAACGGTAAATGATAATGGAGCAGATCAAACATTTACTTATGTTGTAAGAGATGCTAATGGCTGTTTAACAGCAGCACAAAATATTACGTTAACGGCATTAAATCCACCAACGGATTTAACATTTACTTCAGCAGCAGTTACATGTACAGCAACTACTACTACAGTAAACTTAACAGCAACCAATGGTGTTGGCGCTTTACAATATGAAACGATTGCACCTTCACCAATTATCAGAGCGAAACAAGGGTCGAATTCATTTGCAGGATTAACACCAGGTACTTATGTATTTAGAGTGACTGATGCCAATGGATGTTATTATACAGAATCTTATACTATAGTTCCAGTAACGCCAATAGCCATTACAGGCACCTTAGTGAGTGATGTATTATGTTTTGGAGATAATAGCGGATCAGGGACCTACAACGTTTCAGGCAATGCCACAGTTGGTAATTATACATTTGTATTAACAGCGGGTGTATTAGGAACAGGAACACTTACACAATCAGGAGATGTTTTAACTTTATCAAATGTAGTAGCAGGCACTTACACGGTAAGAGTTACAGATTCAGCAACAGGATGTGTTGCTGATGGGACTATTATTGTTAGTGAGCCTACAAATGCATTAGCACTTGCTGTGACAAGTAATGTTAACGCTAATTGCTTTAATAGAGCTCAGGTTACTGTATCAGGATCTGGTGGAACACCAAACTACACCTATGCTTTTGTTCAAGATGGCGATTCTCCAACAGGACTTTATACATCAAGTAATACGGCAACCTTAGACCCAATAGTAAATACAAATTGGGATGTTTGGGTAATGGATAATCAAGGTTGTACATTTAAATTGGATGTTGTTATTGCTACAGATGCAGTGCCAACAATTGATCCTGTAGCATTACAATGTTATACAGGAACACCAATTTCAATCACTTTATCAGGAACTACCGTTGGAACACCAACATACAGTATTGGAGGAAGCTATCAAGCAAGTCCAACTTTTAGTATCAATGCTCCCGGAATCTATAATGTGAGTATAAGAGATGGTAACGGTTGTATTGCAACCAGAACTTTTGAATTAAGACCAGAATTGTTATTGGATGCTAATATGACGCAAGATTTAACTTGTAGCGTTGATGCTAGTATTGCATTAACAGCAAGTGGCGGCACAGGAGCATACAGCACTTATGAAGTTAGTTATAATGCAGGTGGTTATTCTGTAATAGCAGGTTCTCCATATACAGCAACAATAGACGGAAATTATCAGTTTAGAGTAACAGACGATCAAGGATGTCAGGCAGTATCTAATATTATTATAGTGACACCAAAAACAACACCTACACAAACATTTACACAAACCAACGTGAGTTGTAATGGTCAAGTGATGGTAGTATTGTAGTAACGGCAGCCAATGGTATTGCCCCTTACCAATATAGTATTGATAATGGAGCGACGTTCCAGGCATCTAATGTATTTAATGGTTTACCGCAGCAGGAATTATAATGTAGTTGTAAGAGACAGTAAAAACTGTATTTCTGTAGCAACTTTAGTCACAATAACCCAACCAACGCCATTAGCGGCCACGGCAAGTGCTACGGCATTTAGTTGTAGTGCTACCAATACCAATGTAGTCAGCAGTAATTACCATTGCAGTACCAACAACAGGAACAGCACCATATCAATATAGTTTTAATGGTGGAACCACTTTTAGTTCAAGCAATACCTTAACGGTAAATGATAATGGAGCAGATCAAACATTTTCATATGTTGTAAGAGATGCTAATGGCTGTTTAACAGCTTGCACAAAATATTACGTTAACGGCATTAAATCCACCAACGGATTTAACATTTACTTCAGCAGCAGTTACATGTACAGCAACTACTACAACAGTAAACTTAACGGCAACAAATGGCGTTGGCGCATTACAATATGAAACTATTGCACCTTCACCAATCATCAGAGCAAAACAAGGGTCGAATTCATTTGCAGGATTAACACCAGGTACTTATGTATTTAGAGTGACTGATGCCAATGGATGTTATTATACAGAATCTTATACGATTCCGCCAGTAACACCAATAGCGGTTACAGGTTTAAAATTAAGTGATGTATTATGTAATGGAGGAAATACAGGAGCCATTAGATTTACAGTTTCTGGATATGCAGGAACTTACACATCTGTTCTAACGAGTGGAGCAGGAGCCTTATCTCAAGCAGGAAATACTGTAAATTTAACTGGTTTAGTAGCAGACACCTATACTCTTGAAGTTACAGATGATATTACAGGATGTACAGCAACATATACTATTGCAATTGCAGAACCAACTGCATTGACTTTTGGAGCAACATCAACTAATGTATTCTGTTCAAATGATGAATCACAAATTACTGTGACCGCGGCAGGTGGAACAGTTAGTTATACCTATGCTGCAGTAATAAATGGAAACCCAGCACCATTGGCAGCAGCTTATGGAAGTAGTAATGTTGTTACAGTAGATACCAATTCAGCAGCAGACCTTAGTTTGGGATGTATATGTAAAAGATGCCAATGGATGTATTACTACAAATACTATTACAATAATTGCTGATGCTTTACCAACGGTAACTACACACGCCTTTGGCTTCAAACCAATGTACAGTTTCAACTGGATTTACATTTACAGCAACAGGTACTGGTTTAGCGCCACTTACTTATAGTATTAATGGTGGTGCATCTTATCAAGCAAGTCCAACATTTATTGTAAATGCTCCGGGTACTTATTTTGTAACCATTAGGGATAATAACGGTTGTACGGCAATTAGCCCTACCCCAACCATAGTATATGCACCGCTTGACACTAATGCTATTCTAACTAAAGATTTAACATGTTCGGTACCTACAGCGGCAACGATTGATGTGACAACTTCAGGAGGTAATGCGCCTTATTCTTACAGAGTAAAAATAGGAGCAGGTGCTTATGGAGGTTCAACGGCATTTGCTGGAGCAACATTTACATATAGTGCAGCCACAGCGGATACCTATCAATTTGAAATAACAGATGCTAATGGTTGTACTAAAGAAACTAATGTTGTAACAGTTGATGCAATAACTCCGGTTACCGCATCAGAAACGCATGTAAACCCAACCTGTAATGGAGATACTGATGGTTCAATAACGTTAACAGCATTAACTGGAGAAGCTCCATTTACATATAGTTTAGATGGTGGAACGACGTTTGTAGCCTCAAATGTGTTTGGTGGATTATCGGCGGGTTCTTATAATTTTGTTGTAAGAGATATTAAAGGTTGTGAAGCAACTGGGACTATTAATATAATCGATCCAGCTCCAATTTTTCCTAATATTGTAACAAATGGAATACAATGTAGTCCAAATACACCTGGAAGTTTTGATATTAATATAGCTTCAGGCGGAACAGCACCTTATGTTTATACATTATATGATAATTCATTTACTCAGATTGATACTTATACTGAAATAGCTTCTGCAAGTACCCCAGTTTGGAATTTTGGAGGCTTAAATTTTGGTGATTATTATATTACCATTGTGGATGCTAATGGTTGCGAGTATAGAAGTAATAGACTACGAATAGAACCTATTCCTTATTTGAATTTAACCAGTGCCATCGCCTCTGCGTCTTGTTTAACGGGAGTTGATGTTGAATTAAATGTATCAGGTGGTATTCCTGATTACACTTATGCAATATATGGTCAGCCTGCAACAGCTGTTACAACATCTGCTACTTCGTACACTTTTTCAGGATTAGATCAAGGTACAACTTATGTTTTTGAAGTAATTGATGTTAATGGATGTCCTTCTTATTTAGAAATTACAACGCCTCTTATATCCCCTATAATTATAGACCCATTAGTAGCAACAAATGTTACTTGTTTTGGCGCTGATAATGGAGAAATTACATTCACTGTTGATCAATATGATTTATCGACTACAGATTTATATTATGAAGTACGTGATAATTTAACGAATACAGCAGTTATACCGGCAATAAACGGTCATTTAACAGGATTTAATCCTGGTCCTGCAAATGGGACAATTACAGGATTACCAGCAGGTAATTATACTTTGTTTGTTAGAGAATTTGATGGCACAACATTATGTAGTACAACTTTACAATTTCAAATAAGACAACCAGTTCAACCACTTGCTTCAACAATTACAGCTGAAGTAAATGCAAATTGTAATTCGGGAGCTCAAATTACATTAACAACTACAGGCGGAACAGGTCCTTATAAATATGCAGCTGGTGCTCTAGGGTTTATACCTGTGCCAGGAGATTTTGGATCAAGTAATGTTCTTAATTTGGATGATACTATCAGAACCAATTGGGATATTGTTATAGAAGATGTAAATGGTTGTTCAGTAAGAATTAATAAAACTATTTCAAGAGATGCTGACCCTACGATAGATCCAGTTGTTCCACAATGTTTTACAGGAACACCAATTTCAATTACTTTAACAGGTACTACTTCTGTCGGCCCTGTAACCTATAGTATAGGCACTGGTGGTATCGCAGGTGCTTACCAATCAAGTGCTACATTTAGTATTAATGCAGCAGGAACTTATGATTTATTTATAAAAGATGGTAATGGCTGTACTGCAACAACAACGTATGTAGTTCAACCAGCATTGCTATTGGATGCTAATATGACCCAAGACCTAACGTGTATTGTTGATGCTAGTATTACTTTAACACCAAGCGGAGGAACAGGTTCATACACAACTTATGAAGTTAGTTATAATAGTGCAGCATATGCGCTAATTGGAGGATCACCATATATTGCAACTGTAGATGGAAATTATCAGTTTAGAGTTACAGATTCACAAGGCTGTCAAGCAGAATCTAATATTATTATTGTTACTCCTAAAACAACACCAACCTTAACATTTACTCAAACCAATGTTAGTTGTAACGGAGTTTCTGATGGTAGTATAGTGGTAACAGCAGCTGATGGAATAGCTCCATACCAATATAGTATTGATAATGGTGCGACTTTCCAATCGTCAAATGTTTTTAATGGCTTGCCAGCAGGACCATACGATGTAGTAGTAAGAGATAGTAAGAATTGTGATTCAGCACCAACAACGGTTACTATTACTGAACCTGCAATACTTGCAGGAACTGGAGCTTTAACACAAGGCTTAACCTGTGGTGCAGGTAATGCAACGCAAGCAGCCATTGTAACCATTACAGCAACAGCTGGAACGGGAACAGCACCATATACTTATAGTTTTGATGGTGGTGTAAATTACACATCAACCAATACCTATTCCACATATACTTCTGGAACAGTAACTGCTTATCGTAAAAGATGCCAATGGATGTATTTCAGTACAAATAGATGTTATTGTACCGGCCTTAGATCCACCAACGGATTTAGATTTTCAGTGCTACCAGCAGTAACCTGTATAGCGTTAACCAGTGATGTACAATTAACCACAACAGATGGAATTGGACCATTAAGTTATGCAATACTATCACCGGCAAGTGCAACAGGAAATGTAACAGGATCAAATAGTGGATTATTTACAGGTTTAGCACCAGACACTTATATGTTTGAAGTGACTGATGCCAATGGATGTACTTATCAAGAATCATATACTGTTGTTCCAGTAACGAATATTACAATAGCTGGATTAAAATTAAATGATGTTTATTGCTTTGGCGATAATACAGGAGCGATAGAATTTACAGTAAGTGATTATGCAGGAACTTATACAACTACGATACTTAGTGGTTTAGGAACTTTGGTTCAAGCAGGAAACACGATTGATTTCACGGATTTAATTGCTGATACTTATACAATTAGAGTAACGGACGACATCACAGGATGTACAGCAGATGCTACAATTATAGTAACAGAACCAGCAAATGCATTAACATTTACTGCAACAGCAACGAATGTATACTGTACCAATGATGAATCACAAATAACAGTGACACCTTCAGGAGGCACAGCAAGTTATACGTATGCAGCAGTAATTACAGGAAACCCAGCTCCATTAGCGGCAGCTTATGGCACTAGTAATGTTGTAACTGTAGATACAAATTCAGGAGCAGACTTAGTTATGGGATGTTTATGTACGAGATGCCAATGGATGTGTTACCATGAATACAGTAACGGTAATACTTGATCCTATTACCAACAGTATCTACACCGCCTTTGGCGTCTAATCAATGTACTGTTTCTTCAGGATTTACTTTTACAGCATTCGGAATGACAGGTGTTGGACCATTTACATATAGTATCAATGGAGGCGCTTCATATCAAGCAAGTCCAACATTTACTGTAAATGCCCCAGGAACCTACACAGTTACTATTAAAGATAACAATGGTTGTACAGCAACTAGTGCTACGACTACTGTGGTATATGCACCATTAAATACAGTTATAACTTTAACAAAAGAATTAGATTGTACAGGAACACCAGATGCAGTAATTACAGGAACTATTACTGGAGGCTTAGCGCCATATACTTATGAAGTATCCATAAATGGTGTGACCATATGCTGCATTAGGAGCAGTGGTATCACCTTATACATACTCAACTGCAAGTGCAGGAACATATCAATTTAGAATAACCGATGCAAACAGCTGTCAAGCAGAAACCAATATTATTACCATAGACCCATTAACGAATCCATCGTTTACAGAAACACATACGAATGTAAGTTGTAATGGCGGATCAGATGGTAGTATCGTAGTAACAGCAACTGGAGGTATAGCCCCATACCAATACAGTATTGATAATGGTGCAACTTTCCAAGCATCTAATGTATTTACATGGATTAAATGCAGCAGGTGTATACAATGTAGTTGTGAGAGACAGTAAAAGCTGTGTTTCACCAGCAACTTTAGTACCTATTACAGAGCCAGCATTAGTTGGAGGTACAGTAGTGTTAACACAAGGATTAACCTGTGGTGCAGGTAATGCCACCCAAGCAGCAATAGTAACTGTTACAGGTAGTGGCGGAACAGCACCATATACTTATAGTTTTGATGGTGGTGTAAATTACACATCAACCAATACCTATTCTACATATACTGCAGGAACAGTAACAGCTTATATAAAAGATGCCAATGGATGTATTATTCCAGCGCCAATAGATGTTAATGTACCGGCATTAGATCCACCAACGGATTTAGATTTTAGTCGCTACCGCAGTAACCTGTATAGCATTAACCAGTGATGTACAATTAACCACAACAGATGGAATTGGACCATTAAGTTATGCAATACTATCACCAGCAAGTGCAACAGGAAATGTAACAGGATCAAATAGTGGATTATTTACAGGTTTAGCACCAGACACTTATATGTTTGAAGTGACTGATGCCAATGGATGTACTTATCAAGAATCATATACTGTTGTTCCAGTAACGAATATTACAATAGCTGGATTAAAATTAAATGATGTTTATTGCTTTGGCGATAATACAGGAGCGATAGAATTTACAGTAAGTGATTATGCAGGAACTTATACAACTACGATACTTAGTGGTTTAGGAACTTTGGTTCAAGCAGGAAACACGATTGATTTCACGGATTTAATTGCTGATACTTATACAATTAGAGTAACGGATGACATCACAGGATGTACAGCAGATGCTACAATTATAGTAACAGAACCAGCAAGTGCATTAACATTTACTGCAACAGCAACGAATGTATACTGTACCAATGATGAATCACAAATAACAGTGACACCTTCAGGAGGCACAGCAAGTTATACGTATGCAGCAGTAATAACAGGAAACCCAGCTCCATTAGCGGCAGCTTATGGCACTAGTAATGTTGTAACTGTAGATACAAATTCAGGAGCAGACTTAGTATGGGATGTTTATGTACGAGATGCCAATGGATGTGTTACCATGAATACAGTAACGGTAATACTTGATCCTATACCAACAGTATCCACACCGCCTTTGGCGTCTAATCAATGTACTGTTTCTTCAGGATTTACCTTTACAGCATTTGGAATGACAGGAGTTGGACCATTTACATATAGTATCAATGGAGGCGCTTCATATCAAGCAAGTCCAACATTTACTGTAAATGCCCCAGGAACCTACACAGTTACTATTAAAGATAACAATGGTTGTACAGCAACTAGTGCTACGAATACTGTGGTATATGCACCATTAAATACAGTTATAACTTTAACAAAAGAATTAGATTGTACAGGAACACCAGATGCTGTAATTACAGGAACTATTACTGGAGGCTTTGCGCCATTTACTTATGAAGTATCCATAAATGGTGGACGCATATGCTGCATTAGGTGCAGTGGTATCACCTTATACATACTCAACTGCAAGTCCGGGAACATATCAATTTAGAATAACTGATGCAAACAGCTGTCAAGCAGAAACAGGCATTATTACCATAGACCCATTAACGAATCCATCGTTTACGGAAACACATACGAATGTAAGTTGTAATGGAGGCTCAGATGGTAGTATTGTAGTAACAGCAACTGGAGGTGTAGCCCCATACCAATACAGTATTGATAATGGTGTTACTTTCCAAGTATCTAATGTATTTACTGGATTAAATGCAGCAGGTGTATACAATGTAGTTGTGATAGACAGTAAAAGCTGTGTTTCACCAGCAACTTTAGTACCTATTACAGAGCCAGCATTAGTTGGAGGTACCATAGTATTAACACAAGGATTAACCTGTGGTGCAGGTAATGCCACCCAAGCAGCAATAGTAACTGTTACAGGTAGTGGTGGAACAGCACCATATACTTATAGTTTTGATGGTGGTGTAAATTACACATCAACCAATACCTATTCAACATATACTTCAGGAACAGTAACAGCTTATGTAAAAGATGCCAATGGATGTATTATTCCAGCGCCAATAGATGTTGTTGTACCGGCATTAGATCCACCAACGGATTTAGATTTTAGTGCTACCGCAGTAACCTGTATAGCATTAACCAGTGATGTACAATTAACCACAACAGATGGAATTGGACCATTAAGTTATGCAATACTATCACCGGCAAGTGAAACAGGAAATGTAACAGGATTAAATAGTGGATTATTTACAGGTTTAGCACCAGACACTTATATGTTTGAAGTGACTGATGCCAATGGATGTACTTATCAAGAATCATATACTGTTGTTCCAGTAACGAATATTACAATAGCTGGATTAAAATTAAATGATGTTTATTGCTTTGGCGATAATACAGGAGCGATAGAATTTACAGTAAGTGATTATGCAGGAACTTATACAACTACGATACTTAGTGGTTTAGGAACTTTGGTTCAAGCAGGAAACACGATTGATTTCACGGATTTAATTGCTGATACTTATACAATTAGAGTAACGGACGACATCACAGGATGTACAGCAGATGCTACAATTATAGTAACAGAACCAGCAAATGCATTAACATTTACTGCAACAGCAACGAATGTATACTGTACCAATGATGAATCACAAATAACAGTGACACCTTCAGGAGGCACAGCAAGTTATACGTATGCAGCTGTAATTACAGGAAACCCAGCTCCATTAGCGGCAGCTTATGGCACTAGTAATGTTGTAACTGTAGATACCAATTCAGGAGCAGACTTAGTTATGGGATGTTTATGTACGAGATGCCAATGGATGTGTTACCATGAATACAGTAACGGTAATACTTGATCCGTTGCCAACAGTAACCGTACCGGCAGTAGCTTCAAATCAATGTAATTTGGTTGGAGATCCATATACGTTTACTATCACAAGTAGTACAGGTATTGCACCTTTAACATATTCTATAGGAAGTGGTTTCCAATCAAGTGGAACATTCACAGGTTTAACTCCTGGAAATTATTTTGTAACTGTAAGAGATGGAAATGGTTGTGAAGCAATTAGTCCGACATCAGTAACAATATATGCGCCATTAGATTTTACACCTACAATAACAGCATTACCAACATGTGCTGATAATGATGGTGTTATTACAGTAACTCAATCAGGTGGTTCTGGAACATATTCGTATGCGATTTCACCAAGTCCGGCTTCAATAAGTTTAGCAGGAAATGTATTTTCAGGTGTTCCATCAGGAACTTATACCATCACAATTACAGATGATATTACACTTATGTACAAAAGATGTTAAGTATTACTTTAATAGCGGCTACTCCGGTAACATTTACAACTTCTGTTGATGATGTAAGCTGTAATGGAGGAAATGATGGTGTTATCACAGTAAATTTACCTTCAAGTAATGATAATCCTATTTATACTTATGAGATTACTGCAGGTCCAATGTTAGTTCCGGCACAAAACTCTAATATATTCTCAGGATTGATTGCAGGAAATTATACAGTTCAGGTTAATTCTGGAAGAGGCTGTTCAACTACGGCAGTTGTGCCTGTTGGAGAACCAACACCATTAACAGTTTCTGGAACGGCAACTCCTTTTGGATGTGCACCAGATAATTCAGTAAACACTTCTACAGTTACCATAACTGAAGCTGGTGGTACTGCGCCATATTCGTATAGTATTGACGGTGTTAATTATTTAACTACTAACATTTTTGATATTATTGATACAGGCGTTTCTCAAACTATTAACATATTTGTGAAAGATGCCAATGGATGTATAGCAACAAACACAGTTGTAATTGCACCACTGCCTACATTAACAGCGGCTACAGTGGCTATTGCAACACCTATTGATTGTAATAATACAGGTTCAGTTTCTATAACTGTATCTGGTGGTTCAGGTAATTTTACTTATCAAATGTTACCAGGTGGGGCAGCTCAGGCTTCAAATATATTTAACATAACATTACCTGGAAATTACTATTTCCAAGTAAATGATATAACCACAGGTTGTACAATTGCAACCTCAGCTTTTACAGTTGCTCCATTTGATACAATCGATGTGGTGGCAACAGCAACAACACCAGTTACTTGTTTTGGTGATAATAATGGTGCTTTTGAAATTAATGTAATGGTTATACAGGAACCTATAATTATGAAGTATTTGATAATTCAGGTGCTTCAGTTGGAGGTGTTGTTAGTGCGAATACATCAACAAATCCACAAGTAATTACAGGATTAATCGGAGGTAATTATACGGTAACAGTTACAGAAACCGCAAGTCCATTTTGTACTACGGTATCTAATATGGTTACAATCGCTTCGCCAGCAGCTGCGTTAACACTGGTAGCTTCAGAAACATCAAATGTAACTTGTACGAATGATAAAGGAACCATTACAGCAATTGCCAATGGTGGTTGGGGTTCTTATGAATATGAATTAACAGGAGCAGCAACAGTTGCATATTCTGCTAATGGTACGTTTACAAACTTATCAGCAGGAAATTATATAGTAAATGCAAGAGATGCTGGTGGATGTATTGTTTCTCAAAATGTAACGCTTACTATTCCAGTACCAATTAATGCAACAGTCACTCCTAGTACAACCTTATTGGCTTGTTTTGGAGATACTAATGCAACAATAACAGTGAGTGCTGTAACAGGTGGACAAGGAAGTAATTATTCTTATACACTTAACATGGTATCACCAACAGTAAGCACCTCTGGTCCGCAGGCTTCACCAGTATTTAGCGGATTAGGAGCCGGAACTTACAATGTGGTGATAACAGATGGATATAATTGCGCCTTTACTTCTGCAAATATTGTGATAGCAACACCTACTGTAATACAGTCTCAGTTGGTTAAAACAACTTCACAAACATGTACAACAGGTACAACACTTACCTTAAGTGCTTCAGGAGGAACAGGACCGTATACTTATAGTGATGACGTAAATTTCACTGCAGGTGCATTAGGCTCATTTGTGTCATCAACAACAATTAATGTAGCACCTGGAACATATGTTTATTATGTTAGAGATGCTAACGGCTGTGCTGCTAATGCTACTAATCAAATCAAGATTGATCCGTTACCAACATTGGTGGTGAATTTAGATGTTGCCAATGCCTTTATTAATTGCGCTGGCGATAATACAGGTGTTATTGTAGCAACGGCTCAAGGTGGTTTAGGAAATTACATATATACATTACAGGATGCTTTAGGTATTACAATTCCGGCAGTACAATCAAGTCCAGGTAGATTTACCCAGCTTTATGCTGGAGACTACCAAGTAAGAGTAGATAGTGGTGATTGTAATGCGACATCAGTACTTGTAAGTATTACAGAGCCTGCGTCGCCATTAATAGCGCCATTCACGTATACTGATGTTACCTGTAATGGAGCAAATAATGGAACAATGGAAGTAAATGCTTCTGGTGGAACTGGTCAAATTAAATATGCCATTTCTCCACAATTAAATCAATTTTTTGAATCAAATATATTTAACAATCTTATGCCAGGTACATACGATGTGATAGCGCAAGATGAATTAGGTTGTTTTGTTTTAATCAATTTTACAATAACAGAACCAAGCCCAATAATGTTGAATATTGTTCCTGGATCACTAATTCCTGAAGTTTGTGAAGGAGATATGGATGGTGAATTTAGTGTTGATGTTTCAGGAGGAACAGCTCCTTATAGTGTGAGTTTAGATGATTATAACGGAGCTTATACAACAGGAACTCCAACTCAGACTCAGTTTGATTTTACTGGATTAAGAGGTGGTGATCATATGGTTTATATCCGTGACAATTTTGGATGTGAATCAGAATGGAATATCACATTCCCGGAATCTGTAACCATTAACCCTGAAGCTAAAGTGGAATATGGCTGTACTAATAATATATCGACCAATACAGTTACAGTTACTGTAGATGCAAAGTATAACCAATCCTGCAGATTTAGATTATTCATTAGATGGTGGTCCTTATCAAGCTAGTAATCAGTTTGTAAATGTGCCAGCTGGTTTAGGGCATTATATCGATGCAAGACATACTAATGGCTGTATTCAAAGAACAGCAACATTTGATATTGAACAATACGACGCACTAGATCTGATAATAGCGAATGGCCAAATGAATGAAATTGTAACAACAACGACAGGTGGTTCTGGTGATTATGACTATACCTTAAACGGACGAATCTTACGGAAGTACTAATTCGTTTTTCATTTACAAATCGGGCGATTATACGGTAACAGTAACCGATAGTAATGGTTGTTTTGATTCCGAAACCATGTATGTTGAGTTTATCGATTTATGTATTCCTAATTATTTTACGCCAAACGGTGATGGTGTTTTAGATACTTGGGGACCAGGATGTGCATCACAATACAAAGACATGGCCTTTAGTATTTTTGATAGATATGGACGTAAAGTAGCCTCTTTAGGAGTAGGACAAAAATGGGATGGAAAATACCAAGGAAAAGAACTGCCTTCAGGTGATTATTGGTACGTTATAAAATTAAACGAACAAAGGTATGATCGTGATTTTGTTGGACATTTTACACTTTACAGATAAATGGTAATTAGTGGATTTAATCACTAAATAATAAAAATAATATGCAAAAATCTCTCATATATCTTGTTTTCATAATCATGGCGAATAGTTATGGTCAAGAACTTAATTTGCCTGTTTTTACACAATATTTGGCTGAAAATGATTTTGTGGTATCTCCAACCTATGCGGGTATTAGCGATAATTTAAGAATTAGAGCGAACGGACTAACACAATGGGTTGGAATTAAAGGTGCGCCAGATAATCAATCGCTTTATGCCGATTTTAGAATAGCCAGTCGTTCTGGTGTTGGATTGTCATTGTATAATGATAAAAACGGAAATACCATTCAAACGGGTGCTAAATTTTCTTTTGCACACCACCTTATTTTAGATTATTATTCAAAACAGTATTTATCTTTTGGGATTTCGTATAATATGAATCATTTCAAAATTGATATACAAAATTTTAATACGACTATCGAACAACCAGTTTTAGACCCATTTGTTACCGACGACAGAGCGACTACGAATAATAATTTTGATGTTGGGGTTTTGTATAGAAATAAAGGCTTCTTTGCAAGTTTTAACGCAAATAACATTCTTGAAAAAAAGATTGATGATGATATAAGAGTTTCAGAACCTAGCATGCTTTTAAACTATCAATTATATACTGGTTATACCTTTAAAGGTCCAAAAAAGAGCGGATTGGAATATGAACCATCCATATATTATCAAATGTTTAGCAGTGATAATCGATCCAGTACCGATGTTAATTTTAAATTCAGAAAGTTTAATAAAAATGAAGATTATTATTGGGCGGGCATATCATACCGTTTTTTAAACGATCAGCCTTTAAAACCTTTAAACATTGGCCCGATGGCTGGATTTAAAAAGAATATGTTTTATTTTGGTTATGCTTATCAATTTACGACGAATCAATTATCTGGGTTTAATTCTGGTACGCATGTCGTTACTATTGGATTAGATTTTCTACAAGGTATTAGTAATTGCCCATGTACTCAAAGCCCTGTTCATTAATTAATTATTTAATTGCGTAGCCAGCTTCTTAAAAAGAAAACAGAATATCTAGCCATTTTTGTAATAAATAAGCATGTTGTGAATGTTACTAAGAAGTGTTTTTATTTATATTTATTTTAAATTAAAAGCTTTACTCAATTAGTTTTCAATAAAATATATTTTTTTAGTCAATCCTATTATATTTGCAAAAAAAATTATAATATGGAAAGTAAATACAATACATGGTATCATCCCTATAAAATCTCTAAAGATTATTCGAAAAAAGCAGCCTATTTCAGCATGGAGTTTGGTATAGACCAAGCTTTAAAAATATATTCTGGCGGACTAGGATTTTTAGCAGGTTCGCATATGCGTTCTGGTTTCGAATTAAAACAAAATATGATTGGAATTGGCATGCTCTGGAAATATGGTTATTACGACCAGGCAAGAAACGAAGACCAAACCCTTCGAACCGATTTTATTGAAAAAACATACGATTTTCTTGAAGATACTGGTATCGTAGTTGAAATAAAGCTTCACGACAACCCATGTGTAAAAGTTAAAGCCTATGTTTTAAAGCCAGAAATTTTTGGAACGGTACCAATTTATTTGTTAAGTACAGATGTTGAGGGAAATGATTTTATATCTAAAACTATTACAAATCATCTCTACGATGCCAATACTTTAACACGAATTTCTCAAAGCATTGTCTTAGGAATTGGTGGTGCTAAAGTTGTTGAAGCGTTAGGAGGAGCCGACGTGTATCACTTAAATGAAGGACATGCTTTACCAGCTTTTTATTATTTAAGAGATCATGGCGTGAAGAAAAATCAAATGGTTTTTACAACACATACACCAGAAAAAGCAGGTAATGAAGAACACGATGCGAGACATTTAAACCGTTGCGGATTTTTTGGAAGAACGTATTCTGAAGCAGAACTTGCAAAAGAAATGGTTAATGGCGGTATGATTAGCTACACCGTTTCGGCTTTAAGATTGGCTCGTAAAGCGAACGCGGTGTCAAAATTACATGCAGTCGTGGCTAACGATATGTGGAAAGATTTTGATGGAATAAGTAAAATAATACCTATTACAAATGCTCAAAATCAATTGTTTTGGCAAGATAAAACTATTGAAAAAGCTTGGAAAAAGAAAAATGCAAAGGCGTATAAAGAAAGAAAGACAGAGCTTAAAAGTGAACTTTTTGACGAAGTTTTTAATCAAACTGGAAAACGTTTTAATCCGAATGTGTTAACTTTTGTATGGGCAAGACGCTTCGCGGGATATAAGAGAGCCGATTTATTATTGCATGATTTAGAGAGGTTTAAACGATTAATCTCAAACAGCAAATATCCGGTTCAAATTATTTGGGCAGGAAAACCATATCCATTCGATTATTATGCAATCGATATCTTTAATCATTTAATTCATTACTCCAAAAATCAACCAAATTTAACGGTGTTAGTTGGTTATGAGATTGATTTATCCAGAAAACTTAAATGTGGTTCAGATGTTTGGTTAAATACTCCAAGAATTACAAGAGAAGCATCTGGAACCAGCGGCATGACAGCAGCTATGAATGGTTCGGTAAATGTTTCAACCAACGATGGCTGGATTCCTGAATTTGAAAAAGACGGCGAAAATTGCTTTGTATTACCAGCAATTGACTATAAATTACCAGTATGGGAACAAGATAAAATAGATGCGGATAATTTGTATGATATTTTAGAGAATAAAGTAATTCCAACATATTACGATAATCCGAAAAAATGGCAAGACATTGTTTTTAAGGCTATCGATGATGTTATCCCGGAATTCTCCGCGAATACTTTAGCAGATAAATATTATAAAGAACTTTACTAAAAACAGTATGATTCATACTTTTTAGTTTGCAAAAATGCCCGAATTTAAACTCTAAATTCGGGCATTTTATTTTTACTATAATTCCAAATACGCCATTATTTTAGTAACGGCTCCTTTATTCTTTTTTATATATTCCAGATTATTGTTTCCTGAAAATGTACGTTTTTCTGAATTTTGAACGAATTCAGTTAGAATAGCATCAAATTGAATTTGATTTGAAACAGAAAACATACCGCCATGGTCAATCATTTCTTGAGCTTCAGGAAATTTAGAGTGATTATTTCCAATAATAATAGGGACACCAAAAACAGCAGGTTCTAATGTGTTGTGTAGTCCTGTAGTTCCTAAGGCACCACCCACATATGCAATATCTGCATAACTGTAAATTTTTGAAAGTATACCAATCGTATCAACAATAAATACCTGTGCGGTTTCAAGTTGTTTAGTATCTTTTTCAGAAAACAAAATACTTTTTACCGTTAGTTTTTCTTGAATATTTTTTATTTGAGCCGACTTAATATTATGAGGTGCAATAATAAATTTAACATCTTTTGAAGCTTCAGAATTAATAAAATTTATAAATAAAGTTTCATCTTCTGGCCAGGTGCTACCAGCAACAACACAAAGTTTGTTTTGTTTAAAAGTTTCAATAAAATCTAAAGTATTATCTATTTCTAATTGACTGGAAACCCTATCAAAACGAGTATCCCCAGAAACGGTTACATTATGATAGTTTATAGATTCGAGTAATTTTTTAGAATTTTCGTTCTGTGTAAAAATATGTTCAAAAGCAAATAAAGCATTTCTTAATTGAGATCCATAAAATTTAAAGAAGGATTGATTTTCTCTAAATGCTGCCGAAATTAAAATAGCTCGAAATTTTCTCCTTTTTAATTCATTTAAAAAATTAGGCCAGATATCGTATTTAACAAAAACGGTAAGTTCTGGATTAACTAAATTTAAAAATTGTTTTGCATTTGCTTTTGTGTCTAATGGAAGATAAACCACAACATCCGCAATAGGTGAATTTTTTCGAATTTCGTAACCTGAAGGTGAAAAAAAACTAAGTACAATTTTATGCTGCTTATAGTGTTCCTTAAGTGCTTTGAAAACAGGAAGACCTTGCTCGTATTCGCCTAATGATGCACAATGAAACCAAAGTGTTTTGTCATTTGGATTTAGATTTTCTTGAAGTATTTTAAAGGTATTTTGACGCCCAATAACCCCGCTTTTTATCTTTTGATTGAAAGGTGCTGTGCATTTTAAACCAAAATGAGCAAGATGAATACCAATGTTGTAAATAAAACCCAATTTTTATTAATTTGCTGCTAAAATACATTTCTTTAAAATAATTTCATTGGTTACCGTGTACTAATTTTGTAATTTCGTAACTCATTAAATTCTGGAATTGAGTTATAGCAAAATATATAATTCTGTATTCTATAATTGTTACAATTTTTTAAATGAAAAAAATTCAAATGGTTGACCTTAAAGGTCAATATGACGAAATTAAAGATGTCGTAAACACTTCCATTCAAGAAGTATTAGAAACAACAGCTTATATAAACGGACCAAAAGTTCATCAATTCCAAAAAAATTTAGAGCAATATTTAGGTGTAAAACACGTGATTCCATGTGCAAATGGCACCGATGCATTGCAAATTGCTATGATGGGATTGGGATTAAAACCTGGTGATGAGGTTATTACTGCCGATTTTACATTCGCAGCAACCGTTGAGGTGATTGCTTTGTTGCAATTAACACCCGTTTTGGTTGATGTTAATGAAGATGATTTTAATATTAATATCGAAGCCATAAAAAAAGCTATTACGCCAAAAACAAAAGCGATTGTACCTGTGCATTTATTTGGGCAATGTGCTAATATGGAGGCTATAATGGAAATTGCTAAAGCACATAATTTATATGTTATTGAAGACAATGCTCAGGCTATTGGAGCAACTTATACTTATAAAAATGGTAAAAAAGCACAAGCAGGAACGATTGGTCATGTTGCATCAACTTCGTTTTTTCCATCAAAAAACTTAGGTTGTTATGGCGATGGTGGAGCTATTTTTACAAATGATGATAATTTAGCTCATATTATAAGAGGTATTGTAAATCATGGTATGTATGAACGTTATCATCATGATGTGGTGGGTGTAAATTCACGATTAGATAGTATTCAGGCAGCTGTTTTAGATGCTAAATTGCCACATTTAGATACCTACAACAAAAAAAGACGTGCAGCAGCTATAAAATATAATAAAGCTTTTGAAGGAAATAAAAATATTACTACTCCAAAAGTATCAAATAGTTGTACTGGAATTTGCGATACCTGCGATTGTCATGTATTTCATCAATATACCTTACGTGTAAAAGGAATTGATAGAGATGCTTTGGTAAAACATTTAAACGAAAAAGGAATTCCTTGTGGCGTGTATTATCCAATACCACTTCATTTACAAAAAGCATATTTAGATTCTAGATATAAAGAAGCAGATTTTAAAGTAACAAATCAATTGGTAAAAGATGTTATTTCTTTACCAATGCATACTGAATTGGATGATGAACAAATTGAATTTATTACATCAACAATTATAAAATTTATAAATGGATAAAATATTAGTTACTGGTGGGTTAGGCTTTATTGGATCGCATACCGTTGTAGAATTACAAAACGAAGGTTACGAAGTCGTTATTATTGACGATTTATCAAACTCATCAATAACCGTATTAGATGGGATTACTGCTATTACTGGTAAAAAACCACTTTTCGAAAAACTTGATTTAAAAGAGAAAGCTAGGCGTTGAAGCCTTTTTTAAGAAACACAACGATATAAAAGGTGTCATTCATTTTGCTGCGAGTAAAGCAGTTGGTGAAAGTGTAAAAGAACCTTTATTATATTACGAAAACAATATAAGTACTTTAGTTTATATTCTTAAAGAATTAAAAAAACTACCTGAAGCAAGTTTTATTTTTAGTTCGTCTTGTACGGTTTACGGACAAGCAGACGAGTTACCAATTACTGAAAATGCACCAGTTAAACAAGCAGAGTCTCCTTACGGAAATACCAAACAAATTGGTGAAGAAATTATAAGCGATACTTGTAAAGTAACACCAAGTCTTAAAGCAATTGCATTGCGTTATTTTAATCCGGTTGGAGCACATGAGTCTGTTAATATTGGTGAATTACCAATAGGAGTACCACAAAATTTAGTACCATTTATTACCCAAACTGCTATTGGGTTACGTCAGGAACTTTCTGTTTTTGGTGATGATTATCCAACATCAGATGGTACATGTATTCGAGATTATATTCATGTGGTCGATTTAGCTAAAGCACATGTTGTTGCGCTTGGTCGTTTATTGAATAACAAAAACAAATCGAATTACGAAACGTTCAACTTAGGAACAGGTACAGGAAGTTCAGTGTTGGAAGTTGTGAAATCTTTTGAAAAAGTTTCTGGTAAAAAATTGAATTATAAAATTGTAGGTAGAAGAGAAGGTGATATTATTTCGGCGTATGCTGATACTACAAAGGCTAATAATGAGTTAGGTTGGAAAACAAAACTATCATTAGATGATGCGATGCGTTCGGCATGGAAATGGGAACAAAAAGTAAGAGCGAGTAAATAATATATTCTAAAATTATAAATAAAAAAAGGCTGCAATTTTAATTTTGCAGCCTTTTTTTATGCTTCTGTTTTCTTCTTTTTAAAACTAACAAATAAAAGGATTATCATACCGGTAGTTACCGATAGGTCTGCCATATTAAAAATGCCTGTTCGGAATACACCTCCCAAATCGATAAAGAGAAAATCGGTTACGGAGCCATAAATTATGCGATCGTAAACATTCGCAATACCGCCACCAATAATACTTGCAAATGCAAAAAGTGACCACTTGTCTAAGGTTTTGTCTTTAAATATATAGTGTAATACAAACCCTAAAACAAGAATAGGTAAGATTAGCAATAAAATGATTCTTAATGTAGGGCTCAAATCACTTCCCATGCCTAAAAAAGCACCAGCGTTTTCAACATTCATCATAATGAATAAATCGCCAATTAACGATATGCGTTCTCCATAGCTTATATCGGTACGCGGTTGAATATTAGTTCTTACAAGTACTTTTGAAATTTGATCGATTGCAATAGTAACAACAATTACAGCAATAATGTAAAACGAACGTTTAGATAGCTTCATTTATAAATTATAAAGTAGCCGAAGCAGTTTGAGCTTCTTTGTCAATCTTTTTCACTAAGCCTTGTAGTACATTTCCAGGACCCACTTCAGTAAATAATGTGCCACCATCTGCAATCATTTGCTGTACAGATTGTGTCCATCGCACAGGTGCCGTTAATTGTAAAATCAAATTCTTTTTAATATCACTTTCACTAATTACAGCTTTTGCTGTAACGTTTTGATAAATCGGGCAGTTCGGTTTACTAAACGTTGTGTTTTCAATAGCCGCTGCTAATTCTTCACGTGCAGGTTCCATTAAAGGCGAATGAAAAGCGCCACCAACAGGTAGTACTAAAGCACGTTTGGCACCTGCCGCTTTCATTGCTTCGCACGCTCTATTAATAGCTTCAACTTCACCAGAAATTACTAATTGCCCCGGACAATTATAATTCGCTGCCACTACGATACCTTCAGTTTCAGCACATACTTTTTCAACAATAGCATCATCCAATCCTAAAACAGCAGCCATGGTACTCGGTTTTAATTCGCAGGCTTTTTGCATTGCTAAAGCACGTTGTGATACTAATTTCAATCCGTCTTCAAAGGTTAAAGCACCATTGGCAACTAAGGGCTGAAAATTCTCCAAGAGAATGACCAGCAACCATATCTGGTTTAAAACTAGCGCCCAATGTTTTGGCTAAAATTACCGAGTGTAAAAATATCGCAGGTTGTGTTACTTTGGTTTCTTTTAAGGCCTCAGGAGTTCCTTCAAACATAATATCTGTGATGTGGAAACCTAAAATGGTATTTGCTTTTTCAAATAATTCTTGCGCCAATGGCGAGTTTTCGTAAAGGTCTAAACCCATTCCTGTAAATTGTGCGCCCTGACCGGGAAATATATATGCGTTCATAATTTGTTAATTATTAAGTGATGCAAAAATAAGAATTATAATTTTAGGGATTATCTATGGTTTTAATAATTTTAGCAGGATTTCCACCTATAACGACATCATCAGGGAAACTTTTAGTAACTACAGCGCCAGCAGCGATCACAACATTATTACCTATTGTAATACCTGGGCATATGGTTGCGTTTCCACCAATCCACACATTGTTACCAATAGTTATAGGGCTACCTAATTCTTTGCCACTATTTCGGGGTTTAAATTCTAATGGATGTGTGGCCGTGTAAATTTGAACATGTGGTCCAATCATGCAATTATCACCGAAAGTAACTTCAGCAACATCTAAAATGCAGCAGTTAAAATTCAGAAACAGATTTTTCCCAGCTTTAATGTTGCTTCCATAATCACAACGAAAAGGAGGTTCTACACATAGGTTTTCGCCAGCATTTTCAAATATTTGATAAAGAACTTTTTGACGTTCTTCTAAATGTGCATCACTTAAATTATTAAAATTATGAAACAATAACCGAACACGATGTCTTGCTTTTGTTAATTCAGGATCAGAAGGATTATACATCTCTCCTGCTAACATTTTCTCTTTTTCTGTTATCATAGTTCTTAATTATAATCCAATAATTGCGGCTTCCGCACAGCGTTCTCCATCCATGGCTGCCGAAACAATACCACCCGCATAACCACCACCTTCACCACAAGGGAATAAGCCTTGAATTTGAGGATGTTCTAAATGTTCGTTTCTGGGGATGCAAACGGGCGATGAGGTTCTGGACTCTACCCCAACAACATTAGCTTCAGCAGTATAATACCCTCGCATTTTTTGTCCGAAAGACTCAAAGCCTTTACGCAATCTGCTTCCTATTAATTTTGGTAACAGCGAATGTAAAGGAGCCGAATTTAATCCGGGTTGGTAGGAGGTAGGGTTTAAATCTACTGACAATCTTCCTTCTACAAAATCGGTTAAGCGTTGTGCAGGTGCAGTTTGACTTCTTCCTCCAGCCGTAAATGCCATACGCTCCAGATTTTTTTGATATTCTAATCCTTTTAATGGGCCAAATTGTTCATATTTTGGTAAATCTCTGTGTACATCAATTTCAACCACAATACCCGAATTTGCAAACAAGTTATTTCGTTTTGATGGGGACATCCCATTCACAACAACTTCGCCATTCGCGGTTGCAGCAGGAACTATAAATCCGCCAGGACACATACAAAATGAATACACACCACGTTCGTTAACTTGTTGCACCAAACTATACGAAGCAGGAGGTAAAAGTGCGTTTCTTTCACTAGTACAATGGTATTGAATAGAATCTATAATGTGTTGTGGATGTTCTACACGAA
The DNA here is from genome assembly GCA_963698455.1 of uncultured Flavobacteriaceae bacterium. Taxonomy (GTDB): domain Bacteria; phylum Bacteroidota; class Bacteroidia; order Flavobacteriales; family Flavobacteriaceae; genus Mariniflexile. Next base: position 285,523 of record CAVOQU010000001.1, read on the forward strand.
CTCCCATAGCAAACGATTTCGCTTCTAAAGCAATTTCTTTTTTATGAAGCAAATAAAAAATATCGCGTGCCGAATGTCCGGTAGCCAAAATAACACGGTTGACAGACATTTCGTTACCGTTTTGTAATTTAATAGCTTGTATTTTGTTGTTTTTTATAGTGAAATCGGTAACGCGGGTTTCAAAATAAATTTCACCACCATGTTTTAAAATAGTTTCCCGAATGTTTGTAACTACTTTTGGGAGTTTATTTGTTCCAATATGTGGATGCGCATCAATTAATATTTGCTCGGTAGCTCCATGAAATACTAGGTTTTCAAAAATTCTGCGTACATCACCACGTTTTAAACTTCTTGTGTAGAGTTTACCATCGCTATATGTGCCTGCTCCTCCTTCACCAAAGCAATAATTGGAATCTTCATTTACAAAATGGTCTTGATTAATGGCTTTTAAATCGCGCCGACGGTCTTTTACATTTTTACCACGTTCTAAAACAATAGGTTTAAAACCAAGTTCAATACAACGTAAAGCGGCATACATTCCTGCAGGACCAAAACCAATAATATGAATGGGTTTTGCTTTTGAAACATCTTTATAATCAAATTTATATTCCGATGTTTTTGGTAAAACTTCTCTAATATAAACTTCCACTTTATAGTTGAAAATAATATTAGCTTTTCGGGCATCAATAGATTTTCGCAACACTTTTACACCAGTAATATCTTCTTTATCTATATCTAAAGCCTGCGCCGATTTTATGACTAAAATATTGCTACGTTCTTCTTCTTTAAGTGTTACCCGAAGTTGTAATTCTTTTACCATGTGGCAAAATTAACGAAATTTGAGATAGGAGTTGATATGAATTTTTGAGCTATTAATTTTTAAAATATGACAAAAGTTAGTTTTTAATAAAAATATTAAAGATAATTTTATCCCGATTAAAATATATCATATTATGAGCAATGAAAAAAAGTGTTTGGTTTGTGAAAAATCATCCGATGAAACACCTGTTACAAAATTTTATTATCAGAAGAGTGAATTTTATATCTGTCCGCAACATATACCTGTGTTAATTCATAACCCGCAGCAATTAGTTGGTTTATTAGATGGTGCAGATAAATTACAAGGAGGATAAATAAAAATTCAGGATTCTTTAATCAACAAATCAGTTATATTCTTTCGTAAGTAATAAACGAAAAATCATATCTCGTTTTTCTCGTTCTTTTTATGAAATACATTGCTGGTCTCTTTCCATATTGTCATATCTATTTTTGGAAAGTATGTATCTGCCTCAAAATTAGCATGAACGCGTGTTAGCTCAATTTTATCAGCTATTAAAATAGCTTGTTTATAAATTTCACCTCCACCAATTATAAAAGGTTGTGCGTCGTGCACGCATGCTTTAATTGCATCTTCTAATGTGTTAACCAAAATAACGCCTTCAGGCACTTGGTAGTTTAGAATTTCTTGTTATAACTACATGCGTTCTGTTGGGTAAAGGTTTTGGAAAACTTTCAAATGTTTTTCTACCCATAATAACATGGTGTCCGCTTGTTAGATTTTTAAAGTGTTTTAAGTCATCGCTAATATGCCAGATTAATTTATTGTGTTTACCTATAGCATCATTTTCACTCACTGCAACAATAATAGTTAATTGCTGTTTTGTTATAGTAGATTTTGAGGTAATTAAATCGTTGCTTTTTGGAAGTGAATCTTTAAGTTTTTCAATACCTTCTTTTTGTTTAGCCACTAGTTTGTTTAATTGTTGTTGTTCCCAATCTTTACCCATAAATTTATGAGTAATAAAGACATTAAACAGATGGTAAATAAAAAAGAATAACCAAAATAAAATAGCGTAAACAAACCAGTTTACTTCAAAAATTTTAAAATCTTTACCTATACCTAAAACAGTATTGGCTATTATAAGTATAACAGCACCAATTAAAAAAACTATAAAATGGGAGTATAAACGTTTTTTTTGTTTGATACGTTTTTGTGCATTTTTTATAAGCTCTAACTGCTCTTTATCTATTTCTGGGATATTTTTTTTTCTTCCGAACATAATTCTATAAAAATGACTGTAAAGTTAACGCTTTTTAGCGATACTAGACTTATATATTTATTGTCTTGATAATGCGGGTTTTTCGCAAACGTTTTCGTTTAAAACTACCTGAAAATCAATTAAAAAGAAAAAATTTTCATTGATAATAATATAAAAAATTGGCTTAATTTATTACTAACTATAAATTTTTATGATTTGATATTGTTAAATTGATAATTATTTGTGGTTAACTGATTTAAATCATTGGGTCTGACAAATTGTTTTATAAATTTGCAGTATAAAACAACACAAAAACATTTAAATTATGGCTATTTCAAAACAATATTTAAAAAGTAAACCAGTTTGCAAAGTAACATTTTCTATTCTTGCTGAAGATGCTAAAAAAGTATCGCTTGTAGGAAGTTTTAATGAATGGAACGCTAAAGCAACTCCCCTTAAAAAATTAAAGAATGGTACATTTAAAGGTGCTGTTGATTTAGATACCAATAACTCTTATGAGTTTAAATATCTTGTTGATGGTGCATTTGTTAATGACGATGCTGCTGATTCTTACGTTTGGAACGAATTTGCTTCTGCTGATAACAGTGTGGTAAAAGTTTAGTTAAATCCAAAAAATTAATCCAAAAAGCGCTTTCAAATTCTGAAAGCGCTTTTTTTTATACTGCTACAACACCTTTTATATGAGGATGTGGATTGTAATCTTCTAGAGTGAAATCTTCAAAAGTAAAATCGAAAATATTTTTTACTTCAGGATTTATTTTCATTTTTGGGAGCGGTCTTATTTCTCTAGATAATTGTAATTCTAATTGTTCATAATGATTACTGTAAATATGAGCATCACCAAAGGTGTGAATAAATTCACCAGCTTCATAACCACAAACTTGAGCCATCATCATGGTGAAAAGTGCATAAGATCCAATATTAAAAGGAACACCTAAAAAAATATCGGCGCTGCGTTGATATAGTTGGCAAGACAATTTTCCGTCTGCTACATAAAATTGAAAAAAGGCATGACAAGGTGGTAATGCCGCTTTACCGTTAGCTACATTTTCGCTAAAACTTTTAGAGGTATCTGGTAAAACTGAAGGATTCCAGGCAGAAACTAACATACGTCTGCTGTTCGGATTGTTTTTTAAGGTTTCAACTATTTCTTTAATCTGATCAATTTCATCGTTATTCCAGTTACGCCATTGGTGACCATAAACCGGACCTAAATCGCCATTTTCATCTGCCCATTCATTCCAAATGCGCACACCATTTTCGGTAAGATATTTAGTATTTGTGTCGCCTTTTAAAAACCAGAGTAATTCGTAAACTATCGATTTTAAGTGTAGTTTTTTTGTAGTTACCATAGGGAAACCTTCACTTAAATCGAATCGCATTTGGTAGCCAAAAACACTTTTTGTTCCGGTACCTGTGCGATCTCCTTTTTCATTACCGTTCTCTAAAACGTATTTTACTAAATCGTGATATTGTTTCATAAATATATTCCTGCGTAGGCAGGAATCTCTTAAAGGTTAAACTCAAATAAAATTGGAGTTAAAAATATAAAAAAAGCCCAAAGGAAGGGGATTAATGCTATGAGAAATATCAAAAGTTATTAACTAAAACATCTATATACCTGCTGTGTTGCGAATACATTAACCAATTATCATTCCTGCTATGGTAGCAGAAACTAACGATGCAATACTTCCTCCAATTAAAGCTTTAATACCAAATTGTGAAAGGGTTTTGCGTTGTCCGGGAGCTAAGGAGCCAATACCACCAATTTGAATTCCTATAGAAGCAAAATTCGCAAAACCACAAAGCATATAAGTTGCCATGATAATAGATTTTTCGTAGTTTAAATGAGTGGCATTTGCTATATCTTTTAAGTCTCTAAGCTGTATATAACCTATAAACTCACTTGCTGCAATTTTAATACCAAGTAGTTGCCCCATCATCATCATATCTTCTTTAGCAACTCCAATTAGCCACATAAGTGGAGCAAATACATAGCCCAGAATGAGTTCTATTGATAAATTTTGGTATCCAGTATTATCGGCAATCCAAGAATTTAGTGTCGAAATATCTCCTACCCAACCCAGGATACCATTAAACATGGCAATAAAGGCAACGAAAACTAAAAGCATAGCGCCAACGTTTACTGCTAATTTTAAACCTTCGGTTGTTCCATTGGCAATGGCATCTAAAAAATTTGCTCCAATTTTTTCTTGTGAAACAGTTACATCTGTATTTATTTCTTCTGTTTGTGGATATAATATTTTAGAAATCACAATAGCCCCCGGAGCAGCCATTACTGATGCTGCCAACAAATGCTTAGCATAAAACAATCTTAAAACAGGATCATTTCCACCTAAAAATCCAATATATGCAGCTAATACGGCACCTGCAACTGTTGCCATACCGCCAATCATAACCAGGAGCATTTCAGATTTGGTCATTTTTTCTAAATAAGCCTTAATTAAAAGAGGTGCTTCTGTTTGACCTAAAAAGATGTTTCCGGCAACACTTAAACTTTCGGCTCCAGAAATTTTTAGTGCTTTAGATAATAACATATGCCATGCCTTTTACCAACACGTTGAATGATGCCTAAGTAAAATAACACTGAAGTTAAAGCTGAGAAAAATATAATGGTTGGTAATACTTGAAATGCAAATATAAATCCGAAAGTGTCCATGTCTACAACAAGCCCTTCAAACAAAAATTTGCTTCCTGCTCTGGTAAACTCTAATACGCTTACAAAAAGACCTCCAACAAATTCAAAAATGGTTTTTATAAATTCCACTTTTAACACACCAATGGCAATTAAAAGCTGAAATGCTAAACCAATACCAACTATTTTCCAATTTATAGCTTTTCGATTACTACTGAAAAGAAAGGCAATGAAAATTAATGAAACCATTCCCAAAACACCTCGCCATAAGCTATCAATTGAAAATCCTTGACTAGGGATTATAGGTGTTGAAACCTTGGTTGGTGCAGTAGTTTCTTCAGTTTTAGAAACTGCTGTGTTCGTTTTTAAAGAATCGGAAACTTTATTATTGACAGAAGAATGTTCTACAATTTCGTTCTGAGTTTCTGGTATTATATTTTTATCGGTGCCTTGTGCTAATATTGGTGAAGAAAACGCTAATAAAACAAGGGCAATTGACAAAAATATTTTTTTCATAAGGGGGCAGAAATTATAAGTTGTTATTCGCGTTTTGAAATTTCATCACGAATATGTGCAGCCTTTTCATAATCTTCATTTGCAACGGCTTCTTCTAATAAGTTGTGTAATTCTTCAAGTGTTTTTCCTTTAAAGCTTTCTTTTGGAGCATTTGGCTCCATTTCATTCGCAATAAGTTCATCCATTAAAATACTGTCTTGTGTATCGTCTTCCTCATCTTCTTTTTTCGGATTCACTTTTAAATATATACCTGCTTTATCAAGAATGTTTTTATAGGTAAAAATAGGAGCGTCAAATCGAAGTGCTAATGCAATGGCATCACTGGTTCTGGCATCTATAATTTCTTCAATTTTATCGCGTTCACAAATTAAACTCGAATAAAACACACCATCAACCAATTTATGAATAATGACTTGTTTCACAATAATATCAAATCTGTCTGCAAAATTTTTAAACAAATCGTGAGTTAATGGTCTTGGAGGACGAATTTCTTTTTCTAAAGCAATGGCAATTGATTGTGCTTCAAAAGCACCAATTACTATTGGAAGTTTTCTGTCGCCATCTACTTCATTTAAAATTAATGCGTATGCGCCATTTTGGGTTTGGCTATAGGATATTCCTTTTATATTTAATCTTACTAAACTCATAATGTATTAAAACGCAAAGAACTGTTTAAATTAGGACTTTACCAAACTGCTAAAAGCAGAATTTAGAATATTATGCTAATTTAAGCAGTTCTTATAACAATACAATTTATAAAAAATAATTTATTGTTGTGCTTTAAATGCTTTTAATTTTTCAATAAGTTGAGGTACTATTACAAATGCATCACCTACAACGCCATAATCGGCAGCTTTAAAGAAAGGTGCTTCAGGATCTGTATTGATTACCACTTTTACTTTTGAGGCGTTAATACCAGCCAAATGTTGAATAGCTCCCGAAATTCCGATAGCTATATATAAATTAGATGCAACTGGTTTTCCTGTTTGTCCTACGTGTTCTCCATGTGGTCTCCAACCTAAATCTGATACCGGTTTCGAACAAGCGGTTGCAGCTCCTAAAACATCGGCTAATTCTTCAATCATACCCCAGTTTTCTGGACCTTTTAATCCACGTCCAGCAGAAACTACAATATCGGCATCGGCAATACTTACTTTATTTGAAGCTTTATCTACAGATTCTACTTTAACTCCTAATTCTGAAATTGAAGGTGAAAATTCTTCCGCGGAAGCGTTACCGCTAGATTCAACCAACCCAAAGGAATTATTAGAAACACCAACAATTTTAACATCGGTGTTTATAGTTATTGATTCGAAAGCTTTATTTGTAAATGCAGTACGTTTTACTGTAAATGGTGATGTGGTTGAAGGTGCTGCAATAACGTTAGATACATAACCAGCATTTAATCCAATTGCTAAAACGGTGCTAAATATTTACTATCTGCACTAGAACTTAAAACTACAATTTTAGTTGCTTCTTTTTCGGCAGCTTGTTTAATAGCTTGAGCATATCCATTAGCATTAAAAGATGCTAATTGTGCATTGCGAAACATTTAAAACTTTATCTACACCATAGGTTCCTAAAATAGAGGCGTCACTAACATTAAATGTAATTGCTGTTACTGTGGTGCCTAATTGGTTAGCAACTGCTTTGGCATAAGAAGCTACTTCTAAAGCTATTTTTTTAAATTTTCCTTGTTCTGATTCTGTATATACTAAAACTGACATGTTGTTTTCTTTTGAATATTAATTAAATCACTTTGGCTTCGTTATGAAGTAAGTTTATTAATTCATCTAAATTATCTGATGAAACCAATTTTACAGCGCCTCTTGGTGCTGGTTTTTCAAATTTAACAGATGAAGTTTCGTTATTGGCATCGATAGGATCTAGAACCGTTAATGGCTTTTGGCGCGCCATCATAATTCCACGCATGTTTGGAATACGTAATTCACTTTCTTCAACCAAACCTTTTTGTCCTCCAATAACTAGCGGTAAAGTTGTCGACAATGTTTCTTTTCCACCATCAATTTCTCTAACTGCTTTTACAGAAGTACCATCTATTTCTAGACTAATGCAATTATTTACAAAGTTTGCATTTGTTAAGCCTGCAAGCATGCCAGGAACCATTCCGCCATTATAATCAATGGATTCACGACCAGCAATTACTAAATCGTAACCACCATCTTTCACTACATTTGCTAGTTGTTTTGCAACCGAAAATCCATCTGTAGCAACAGTATTTACACGTATGGCAGCATCGGCACCAATAGCCAAAGCTTTGCGTAAAGTAGGTTCGGTTTCTGCACCTCCAACATTAACAACCGTAACATTAGCGCCTTGTTTTTCTTTAAACCACATGGCAGCGGGTTAATCCAAATTCGTCATTCGGATTAATTACAAATTGCACACCATTAGTGTCAAATTTGGTATCACCTTCGGTAAAATTAATCTTTGATGTGGTGTCTGGAACGTGACTAATACACACTAATATTTTCATAATATTTTGTTTAAATAAGTAAAATTGTATTGAATCCACGAAGTTAATTATTTTATTCTGATTATTTACTATGCATGCATAATAAATTTTTAAATATTCTTTTGGGGTATGTGTTTTATTTATTGTTATTTTTGCAACTGGTAATTAAAATAAAATTAATGAGGACAATTCAATTTAGAGAAGCCATTTGTGAAGCAATGAGTGAAGAAATGCGTAGAGACGAAAGCGTTTATTTAATGGGCGAGGAAGTAGCTGAATACAATGGTGCTTACAAAGCATCAAAAGGAATGTTAGACGAATTTGGTCCAAAACGTGTTATTGATACACCAATTGCAGAACTTGGTTTTGCTGGTATAGCAGTAGGTTCTACCATGACCGGTAATAGACCAATTGTAGAGTATATGACGTTTAATTTCTCACTTGTTGGTATTGATCAAATTATAAATAATGCTGCAAAAATCAGACAAATGTCTGGTGGGCAATTTAAATGTCCTATTGTTTTTCGTGGGCCAACAGGTTCTGCTGGACAATTGGGAGCAACACACTCACAAGCATTTGAAAGTTGGTTTGCAAATACGCCAGGTTTAAAGGTAGTAGTACCTTCAAACGTTTATGATGCCAAAGGACTTTTAAAAGCAGCTATTCGTGATGACGATCCGGTTATTTTTATGGAAAGTGAGCAAATGTATGGTGATAAAGGGGAAGTGCCAGAAGGTGAATACGTAATTCCAATAGGGGTAGCTGATATAAAACGTGAAGGAACTGATGTAACAATCGTTTCTTTCGGAAAAATTATTAAAGAAGCCTACAAAGCTGCTGATGAATTAGCAAAAGAAGGTATTTCTTGTGAAATTATCGATTTACGTACAGTACGTCCGTTAGATAAAGAAGCCATTTTAAAATCAGTTAAGAAAACAAATAGATTAGTAATTTTAGAAGAAGCTTGGCCTTTTGGAAATGTTTCAACTGAAATCACCTATTTTGTACAATCTGAAGCATTTGATTATTTAGATGCACCAATTGTTAGAATTAATACAGCAGATACTCCTGCACCATATTCTCCAGTGTTATTAGCAGAATGGTTGCCAGATAGCAAGGAAGTTGTTAAAGCGGTAAAAAAAGTATTATATAAATAAAATTAGAATTACTACGTTATATAAACTTCATTGGCAAAATTGTTGATGAAGTTTTTTTATCTTATGAACCCAAAACTACTTTTACCATTTTTTTTCTTCGGAATTTTACTATCCTTCGCACAAACCAAAGTGAGCGGTTATGTCTTCGATGAATATAATGAACCTGTCTCATTCGCAAATGTTATTTTTAAAGGCTCTACTCAAGGTACCATAACCGACGAAAACGGAAAGTTTTATTTAGAATCTTCAGGTACATGGAATGCTTTAATCGTATCTTTTATTGGTTATGAAACTTTAGACATTCCGCTAACAAAAAAAGTAAATTATGATTTAAAATTTGTTTTAGTGGAAGCTGCTTCTCAGTTAAATCAAGTTTTAATAGTGTCTGGCAAGCAATCAAAAAAAAATAATCCTGCGATTGATCTACTTCGGAAAATATGGGAGCATAAGCGTAAAAACGGTTTGAAGCATTACAAACAGTATGAATACGACAAATACGAAAAAGTTGAATTCGATATAAATACTATTGATAGTGCACTTATAAAAAGCAAATTATTCAGAGGGATGGAATTTGTTTTTAATGAAGTAGATACCTCAAACATTACTGGGAAAACCTATTTACCTATATTTATTAACGAAGCGGTCTCTACTGTTTATGGTGACAATATTATTAAAAGAGAAAAGAAGGTTTTAAAAGGGAATAAAAACTCAGGATTTAGTGACAATCAGATGGTTATAGATTTTGTAGACGATTTATATTCCGATTTTGATGTGTACGATAATTATTTGAAGTTTTTTGATAAAAGTTTCGTGAGTCCCTTGTCTAGAACAGGAATTGGCACGTATAATTATGTATTAAACGACAGTGCTTTTATAGATAACAAATGGTGTTTTAATATTATTTACTATCCACGACGTAAAAACGAGCTTACGTTTAAAGGCGATTTTTGGGTAGCAGATTCTACCTATGCCATTAAAGAAATTAACCTTCAGGCTTCAAAAAGTGCCAATATAAACTGGGTAAAAGATATTTACATCGAGCAGGAATTTGAAGTATTAAGCGATTCTATTTTTCTTGTGAAACGTGATTATATGATGTCTGATTTCGCATTAAATAAAAAAGAAAAATCGCGAGGCCTTTATGGAAAACGGACCACCTTGTATAATAATTATAAATTCGATAAAGAATTAAATAAAAAATTCTACGAAGCAGAAGTTTATAATTACAATCTGGATGTTTACAATCGCGACGAAAATTTTTGGACCGAAAACCGTTTAGAAGAATTAAATAAAGACGAAAAAGGTGTTTATAAAATGTTAGACACTTTAAAAACGGTAAAAAAGTTTAAACGTCTTTACAATTTAGGAAGTATTTTGGCATCGGGCTATATTGAGTTTAATGAGTTGCCACTTGATTATGGACCTATTTTTTCCACTTTTGGATTTAATGAAGTAGAAGGCATGCGTCTTCGTGCAGGAGGCAGGACCTATTTTGGTAAAAATGATTTATGGCGGTTAGAAGGCTTTTTAGCATATGGTTTTAATGATGATAAATTTAAATATGGCATCTCAGGAAAATGGTTAATCGATAAGAAAAACCGTTTTATAATTTCTGGAGGAAATCGGCGAGATGTCGAACAAATCGGTGCCAGTTTAACCACGAGTACCGATGTTTTGGGAAGAAGTTTAGCATCCTCTGCGGTAGTTGGAACTGGAGCAAATGATAAACTTACCAACGTTAATTTAACAACACTGGCTGTAGAGTTAGAACCGTGGCGGAATGTGGTTTTTAGATTAGGCGGAAACTACCGAACTTTAGAATCGGCATCACCAACATTTAGTTTAGATTATAATACAGCCGATGGAGAGGAATCTACTATAAAACAATACGAAACTACATTCTCAATGCAGTATTTTCCAAAACGGAAAATGACAGGGTTTGGGGTGGAACGAAGAGAAGCTAACGATGATTTTGCACGTTTATTTGCACAAGTTAGTCGAGGCGATAAAGGTATATTGAATGGCGATTTTAATTACACTAAGTTGCAAATGTCTTACATACAACCAATGCAAGTTGGTGGTTTTGGTAGATTAACCACAAGCATTGAAGCTGGTAAAACATTTGGAGAAGTGCCACTAGGCTTGTTAAGTGTTATTCCTGGAAATCAATCGTATTTTTCTATATATAATACCTTTTCACAATTAGATTATTACGAGTTTGTGTCTGATAGCTATGCTTCCGTACATTTAGAACATAATTTTAATGGTAGATTCTTTTCTAGAATTCCTTTTTTAAGAAAATTAAATCTTCGTGAAATAGTTAGTTTCCGTGGTGTTATGGGCGATATTTCGAATGAAAACATATTACTAAGTACAACTTCCAATCCTAATAACATTTCGTTGATAGCTCCTAATAAAAAGCCATATTACGAATACAGTTTTGGTGTTGGTAATATTTTCAAAATATTTAGAATCGATTTTAATTTTAGAGGTAATTATTTAGATAAAGTAAGTTACCCTGATGCTAGAAAATTTGGTGTTACAGGTTCTTTTGGATTCCATTTCTAGGAGTATTCGTTTCCAAAAGATTTAATCGTTTTGAATTGTTTTTATAATTTGAAAACATATTTGTGGATTTTTTGCTGAAAAAAGTACGTTATAAAAATGAGCTTATTTAACTATTTTTCACCCTTTTTATTCTTAAAAGCATCAAACTCAGATTGGGATTCAGCTTTAGGAAAACTATTGTTAGACGTGTCAGTATCTGCAAATTCAAAATTAGGATCTAAGTTCACTTTGCGCACTTCTTTAGCCTTAATAAAAGTTTTTTTAATCTCATATTCATTGCTTCTCCAAACTTCAACCGGTAATCGGTCTATTTCTGTGGTACCATCAAGAAATTGCCATTCTATTGTGACTGGCATTACAAGTCCGCCCACATTCTTAATGGTGACTTCATAAATATTTTTACCAGACACTTGTTTTCTTACTTCATTATCGTCTAAACGCGATAAATAGTCTCCATAAGCACTCTCAGGTGTGTTAATCATGGAAATAACTTCAGCTCCTTTTGAAAAATCTTTTGGTTCAACATTGGTGTTTTTTTCAGTAGTGGCTATTTTTATTTTTTTGGTTCTTTTTTGGTCTTCAATATTGCTGGTTTTTTCATATACTTTAAACCATTTTACATTGCTCAATTCCATATCTACATGGTCGGTAGTAAAAAACCATCCTCTGTAAAACCAATCTAAATCGGTTGCAGTGGCATCTTCAAGAGTTCTAAATAAATCACTTGGGTTTGGATGTTTATATTTCCAACGATTGGCATATTCTTTAAAGGCTTCATCGAACAATTCTTTTCCAATAATTGAGTTTCGTAACATTTGTAAACCAGCAGTTGGTTTTATATAGAAATTAGCCCCAAATTGATTGAATAATTCATTGTCTGATGTGGTCATAATTGGACGTAAAACATTTTTGTCGCCACTCATAAAAGGCACGATGCTTTTGGGAGTTGTACTATTAAAACCGGGGTATCTTTCTGCAACGGTGCGTTGGTGTAAAAAGGTATTTAAACCTTCGTCCATCCACATCCATTTACGCTCATCTGAACTTACTATCATAGGGAACCAGTTATGGCCTACTTCATGAATAATCGTTCCAATCATGCCTTGTTTTGCAGCGTCACTAATTTTGCCATTTTTCGGACGCCCGCCATTAAAACTAATCATGGGGAATTCCATACCAATATTGGAAGTGTTCACTGAAATAGCTACAGGATACGGGTAATCGAATGTGGCTTCAGAATACACTTCTAAAGCGTGTTTAATAGCTTTTGTAGATTCTTCTTGCCATACGGGTAATCCTTCTTTTGGGTAAAGCGACATCGCCATAACAGTATTTGTTGGAAGTTTTACTGCCTGCGCGTCCCATAAAAATTTTCGTGATGAAGCAAACGCAAAATCGCGTACATTGGTAGCGTTAAATTTCCAGGTTTTTAGTTTCGTGCCTTTTGTTTTTTCGTTGGCTTCCGCTTCTTCTTTGGTAATTATCATCACGGGTTTTTCGAATGAAGTTTTAGCGCTTTCAAGTCTATTGCGTTGTGTTTTCGTAAGTACGTCTTCGCTGTTTTGTAAAGTGCCTGTAGATGCTATTATGTGGTCTTCGGGCACGGTTATTTCAACATCGTAATCCCCGAATTCTAATGCAAATTCACCCAGTTTTTGAAATTGCTGATTTTGCCACCCTTCCGTATCATTATATACCGCCATTCTTGGAAACCAATGTGCAATAAGGTAAACCGTATTGTCGTCGGCTGGAAAATATTCGTAACCTTCTCTGGATAATAAAAACATACTTCTATCTGTAATAGGGTAAGACCATGCCATTGAAAAGCTGATTGATTCACCAGATTTAAGAATGGTATTCAGCTTCACTTTCATCATGGTATTATTTACCATCGTTTTCATGTTATTTCCCAAACCATCTTTAACATGTTTAATCGAGTAGCCAGCTGGAAAATCTATTGCTCTGGTAAGATATTGCATTTGTCTTGCAGATATTGAATCTTGTATATCATTAAAAAAGGAACCAAAATCTTCATTTCCTTTTTTGTTGACATTCTGTTCTAACTGAATCCATAAATAACTTAAATCGTCGGGCGAATTATTAAAATAAGTAATGGTTTCATCGCCTGAAATGGTGTTATTCTTTTCATCAAGAATTACTTTTATCTTATAGTTAGCACGTTGTTGCCAATAATCTTTTCCGGGAGCACCACTTGCAGTTCTGTAGGTGTTAGGAGGTGCAATCATATTATCGATAGGTTCAAACTTTCCTTGCCATGGTTGGTTTTGAGCTTGAATACTGAATAGTATAAAAAATGAAATAGAAGCTAGATAAATATGTCGCATAATACTATTATTAGTTATTTGAATTAGCCTTTTACAAGGTAATAAATAAATAATATAAATCATTCTATTTTTAATTGCTTGACGCTAATGCGTTCAGTATCTTTGCGAATCTAAAAAGAAAATAAATATGAGTGATAAAACCCCTTTAACTTTTGATGTATTAATAGAAATACCTAAAGGAAGTAGAAATAAATATGAATATGATTTCACTTTACATAAAATTCGTTTTGACCGCACCTTGTTCTCATCAATGATGTATCCTGGTGACTATGGTTTTATTCCAGAAACTTTAGCTTTAGATAAAGATCCACTTGATGTACTTGTTTTAGGTATTGAACCAACGTTTCCTATGGTTGTCATGGAAGTAAAGCCGATAGGAGTGTTTTATATGACTGATGAAAAAGGGCCAGATGAAAAAATTATTTGTGTGCCAATTTCAGACCCAGTTTGGAGTAATAGAGACGATATTTCTGAATTAAACCCACACAGATTAAAAGAGATAGAACATTTTTTTCAAGTATATAAAGATTTAGAAGAAAAGAAAGTTGATACTGGTGGCTGGGGAAATGCAGAAGAAGCTCGTAGAATTTATCATGAATGCGTTAAACGTTATGAGGAAAGTGACCATAAGAAAAAAAGAACATTTACTATCTAATTATTGAATTCTCAATATTTTAAAAAATAAATGAACCATCTTTAGTCAAAGGTGGTTTTTTTTATCACTTATATTTTACTATTTTTGGCTCCGTTTAAAAAAAATAATTAAATTAAACTAACTAAACTAATATGGAATTAATAGTAAAATTTTTACCGCTTTTTGGGGTTGTGGCTTTAGCCTTTGTATTTATTAAAAGTGCATGGGTTACTAAACAAGAAGTAGGAGATGCTAAAATGGCTCGAATTGCTAAAAACATTGCAGAAGGGGCCATGGCATTTTTAAAAGCTGAATACAAAGTTTTGGCAATTTTTGTTGTTGCTGTAGCAATCTTATTATATTTTAAAGGTAATGCAGAAGCTGGTTCTAACGGTATGGTTGCTATATCATTTATTGTTGGTGCTATTTGTTCTGCATTAGCTGGATTTATTGGAATGAAAGTTGCAACGAAAGCAAATGTTAGAACAACACAAGCTGCTCGCACAATCTTTAGGAAAAGCATTAGAAGTTGCTTTTGCTGGGGGAGCTGTTATGGGCTTAGGTGTTGTGGGCTTAGGTATTTTAGGATTAAGTGGCTTATTTATGCTATATCAAGGTATGTGGCCATCAGCAGGATTATCAATTGACTTAAAAGCTGAGAATCTATCAATGGTATTAAACGTACTTTCAGGATTTTCATTAGGAGCTTCATCTATTGCTTTATTTGCTCGTGTTGGTGGCGGTATTTATACCAAAGCGGCCGATGTTGGTGCGGATTTAGTAGGTAAAGTAGAAGCTGGTATTCCGGAAGATCATCCGTTAAACCCTGCAACTATTGCAGATAACGTTGGTGATAATGTTGGAGATGTTGCTGGAATGGGTGCTGATTTATTTGAATCGTATGTAGGTTCTATTATAGGAACTATGGTATTAGGAGCTTTTATTTTAACTCCTGATTTTGATGGTTTAGGAGCGGTATACTTGCCTTTAGTACTTGGTGCTGTAGGTATAATAATGTCTATATTGGGAACATTTTTTGTAAAAGTAAAAGATGGTGGAAATCCACAAACAGCATTAAATATTGGAGAATTTGGTTCTGCAGGTTTAATGGTTATAGCATCTTATTTTATTATTAATGCTTTAATTCCTGAAACTGTTGAAGGTTTACCATTCGGAGCAATGGGTGTATTTTGGGCAACAATTGCTGGTTTAGTAGCTGGTTTAGGTGTTGGTAAAATAACGGAGTATTATACAGCTACAGGTAAAAAACCTGTAATGTCAATTGTTAAACAATCTGAAACTGGAGCAGCAACAAATATTATTGCTGGTTTAGGTGTTGGTATGATGTCAACAATGATTCCTATTCTTTTAATTGCTGCAGCCATTATGGTGTCACATCACTTTGCAGGGTTATATGGTATTGCTATTGCAGCGGTAGGAATGTTAGCAAATACAGGAATTCAATTAGCGGTAGATGCTTACGGACCAATTTGTGATAATGCAGGTGGTATTGCTGAAATGGCTGAATTACCTAAAGAAGTACGTCAACGTACCGATAAATTAGATGCTGTTGGTAATACCACGGCAGCTGTTGGTAAAGGTTTTGCTATTGCTTCTGCAGCTTTAACGGCTTTAGCATTATTTGCTGCTTTTATGAAAACAGCAAATGTACTTTCTATTGATGTATCTCAGCCACAAATTATGGCAGGGTTATTAGTAGGTGGTATGTTACCATTTGTGTTCTCTGCATTATCAATGAATGCAGTTGGTCGAGCTGCTATGGCAATGATTGAAGAAGTACGTCGCCAATTTAGAGATATTCCTGAACTTAAAGCTGCTTTAGTAGTAATGCGTAAGTATGATTCTGATATGACTAAAGCATACCAAAGAAGATAGAGCTATTTTTGATGCGGCTGATGGTGTTGCAGATTATAGTAAATGTATCGATATCTCAACTAAAGCATCTATTAGAGAAATGGTATTACCAGGTTTATTAGCAATTGCTGTTCCGGTGGCTGTTGGATTTATTGGAGGTGCTGAAATGTTAGGAGGCTTACTTAGCAGGTGTTACAACTTGTGGTGTGCTTATGGCTATATTCCAGTCTAATGCTGGAGGTGCTTGGGATAATGCTAAGAAAACTATTGAAGAAGAAGGCAGAAAAGGAACAGATGCCCATAAAGCAGCTGTAGTTGGTGATACTGTTGGAGATCCGTTTAAAGATACTTCAGGGCCTTCATTAAATATCTTATTAAAATTAATGTCGGTTGTGGCATTGGTTATTGCACCAAGTATTGCTTTAAATAAAGTTGATGAGTTTCTGCGTATGCTTAAACAATGCACCTGAAGCAATTGAAATGACTAAAGAAGTTAAAGTTGAAATGACAACAAGTGATGATGGTTTGTTTCAAGCAGTTGTTACTACTGTGACTACTGAAAATGGTGAAAAACATACTAGTTATGAAACTTTTAAAGGAACAGAAGCTGAGGTTAAAGCTAAGTATTGATGCATTAAAAGATAAAGATGTAACTACAAATAAAATGGTTAAAAAAATTATTGAAGAAGAAGTTGTGAAATAAGTAACACTTTTTTTTAAAACAAAAAACCACGCTATCTACTAGCGTGGTTTTTTGTTTTTAGTATTTTATTTCTTAAATTAATAAAACTTCTTATCTTTGAACTGGTTAACCAATTTGGTTATCCAATTAAATTTAAAAATATATAGACATGAAATCAATTACTACTTACATATTGTTTTCCATTTTGTTTTAGGTTTGTAATGTTCAATGCACAATATGTTACAAACAAATACTGAACTTAAATAATGCTATAAACGGCTGCAACTGCAGGTAGCAACCATTACGTTGGCAAACGGAACTTGGACCAATGTCCAAATTAGCATCAACAAAAACGGGAATTGAGCAAACCCAATTACCATTAAAGCAGAAACTCCTGGAAGCGTTTTTTTTGACGGGCAATACTAATGTAAAAATGGGTGGAAGCTTATATATATTTTGAAGGTGTTGTATTTCAAAATCCTCCTGCAACTGTAAGCTACCGGTACTCCTTTAATAGAATTTAGAGTCAATTCAAGTACCGATTGTAATAATTGTAAGGTTACAAATATCAAAATAGACGCTTTTAATCAAGGATACCTCTCAACAAACTAGTGTTTTTAAATGGATTTTGTTACGTGGGGCAAATAACGAAATAAGTTATTGTTCTTTTCTTGGGAAACATGGGGTGGGTAGTATAATTAATGATAACAGAGATGCACCAACGATTGCTAATTATCACAAAATACACCATAACTATTTTGCAGATAGAACTCCTCAGGTAGACATCTAACGTTACTGATTTAAACGACCAAGATGCTATTCGAATTGGTAGTAGTTCAACGTCATTATCTGATTCTTATACCGAAGTTTATGATAATCTTTTCATAATTGGTCAGGTGAGATTGAAATTATTTCAAATAAAAGTGGAAGCAATAAATATTATAATAACACCTTTGAGAAATTATTCAGGGAACGCTTAACATTAAGACATGGTAATAATTGTGAGGTATATGGGAATAACTTTTTTTGCAAATAATAATTCATTTAGCTGGGGGAATTCGAGTCATGGGTGAAGAACCATAAAATTTATAATAATTATATTGAAGGCGTACAAATTACTCGAAAAACCGGGAGGCTCAGCGATCTGATGCTACAGGAGGAATTAATATTTCAAACGGTACACTAAATTCAGCTCTTTAAATGAATATTATCAAGTAAAAAATGTTCAACATAGTAAATAACACCTTTGTTAATTGTGATTTGGCAATAAGAATTGGTACAGCATTTAATGGCACCAAGATTGCCTCCCGAAAATGTTGATTATTGGTAACAATATTATGTTGAAAACACGTATAAAGAGCTATTTCGAGGAAACAACTCCAGTTACGGAACATCATGAAGTATGAAAATAATATAAAACAAAATGGAAATTGGGATTCTTTGGGACAAATAACGAGCAATTGGAAATATAAACGTTACTTCTGGATTATTGGCTTCAGTGGAACTGATTTTTACAGATTACCAGCTGGAAGTGCTGCTATAGATTATGGTATTGGACTTATTCTTTTTTAACTGAAGATATTCTTGGAGGTAGACAGAGAAGTTGCTTTTGATGCTGGAGCAGAAGAATATGGTGCCGCAGGAACTAGAGTTCCATATAAAGCAATCAGATGTAGGAGTTAAAGTTGGTTTTGGTGCATCAAGGACTTTATCAAATAATGTAAAAGTATATGAAAAAGCGGCTTTTAAAATTTATCCGGTACCAACAAAAGATGAGTTGATTATTTCTTCTCAATTAGGCGCAATGCAATCTTTACAAATATTTGATTTGTCAGGTAAATTACTTTTAAAAAGAACCGTTAATTCAAACACCAGCTAAAATTGATGTTCAGTCATTTTCAAAAGGTGTTTATGTAATTGATATTGATGGTGCTAAAAGTCGCTTCGTTATAAAGTAACAGTAAAATAGAAATCATCCATTAGTAAAGTGAAAAAGTATCAATACGGAATTAATAAGTTGTTAATTTTTGTGTTTTAAGCAAATCTCTTGAATTGGTGACGGTTTCTTTTTTTTTATTAAAACGTCCCAACCAATCCTATAGTACCATACCCAGCTTTTAATTGCCAGCTTATTTCCTTGGGTTTTGAATAGTTGTAGGCATTTTTCTTTTTCATAAAGTTATCGACCCCGTCAACCACCACAATGCTTATAGCGATGCCAAAACCAACATCGCTTAACCAATGTTCTTCTTTCCATAATCTGCTGAGTGGGGCAATGGATCCAACGGTATAAATACCTGCTTTGGCCCAAAAACTATCAAATTGTTTAGCAATAGCATGTGCCATTGAAAAAGAAAGAATGGAATGACCTGATGGAAAAGAATGATAGCCTGATGAACCTTCAAAAGGTTTAAAATCATTTCGATCGCCTGCACTCGGACGTGCGCGTCCAACGGCCGTTTTGGCAATAGATTGTATGATGCCTGAGGTTGCAGCGGATGCAATAATTAAAACACCTGTATGTCTTACCTTTTCATTGTCAGTTATAAGTCCAAAGCCATATATGCCTGCAGAAACCATAAAGAAGTTTTGCGGACTTCCAAAATACCATCCAAACTCTTTAAAAACCTGTGGCACATCTTCATTCTGGTTCTTAAAAAATGTTCTTGCTTCATTATCGGAAAGATATAAAATCCCAGTTCCTGCAACAATGCTTCCTGCAGTAATGAAATCATCTTTTTGCCAACGGAGTGGTTGTGTGAAGCCGTTGCCTATGCTTTGCAGGGTAAATTTACCATCATAAGCAAGTTGCTTCCATATCCTATTTTTAGTTACAGCCGTGTCTAAACTATCTTGTGCAAATAGATTAGTTACAGTTGAAAAAACAGTAATACATATTACAGCACAAAAAATTTGTTTAGCTTTCACTAGTGATGTTTTTGTAGAATGAAAAATTATCAAATTATAGATTACTAATGCTAAAACAGACCATTTATTTCGGCATCAATAGTATTGATTACATGGCCTAAATCTTCAGGATTATCTACAAAATCTAATTTATCAACATCAATTATAAGTAGTTTGCCTTTGTTATAGCCATGAATCCAAGCTTCGTAACGTTCGTTTAATCTGCTTAAATAATCAATGCTTATAGAGTTTTCGTATTCGCGACCACGTTTGTGAATTTGCGATACCAAATTTGGAATAGTACTTCGTAAATAGATCAAAACATCCGGACCTTTAACTAACGATTCCATTAAATCGAAAAGCGATTTGTAGTTTTCATAATCGCGATTCGTCATTAAACCCATAGCATGCAGGTTGGGAGCAAAAATATGGGCATCTTCGTAAATAGTTCGGTCTTGAATAATGTCTTTGCCACTTTCACGAATTTGCAAAACTTGTCTAAACCTGCTGTTTAAAAAGTAAACCTGCAAATTAAAACTCCAACGTTCCATTTGATTATAAAAATCGTCTAGATAAGGGTTGTCTACAACATCTTCAAGTTGTGCTTCCCATTTATAATGTTTTGCTAGTAATTTAGTGAGGGTTGTTTTTCCTGCGCCAATGTTTCCGGCTATTGCAATATGCATAATTTAGAGATTTTTTAATTGGTATTGCTGAAGCATTTCATTGTCGTAAATATACAAGGTTTCATTGGTTACAAAAAACTGATTTATTAACAAATTTGGTAAGTTAATAGGAATTATTATTTCTGAATTTTTTTTCAAATAAAACAAGGCATTGTCTTTTTTTAATACGATGTTTTCGTTATCAATTACAATCGATGTAAATCCTTGATTATTTATTTTCTTTATTAAGTTTCCAAAATAATCATACATATAAAGCTGTTCTTCAGTGAGAACCCAGCAAAAATTGAAATTACTTTTTAAATCTATAACAGCACTTTGAATCGGTAGAGTTTTTGCACGCGTTGTATTTGTTTTATAATCGAAAAGTTCTATTTGTTGCGTGTTTTGGTTGAAAAGCCATATAGTATTGTCAGATCCTGTTGTAATATGTGATACATTTTTGTAATTGGACTGCGAATTAAAATCTATTTTAAATATTTCGGCTAATCTATTATCCAAAATTAAGACCGTATTAAAATCTCTGTAAAATATATTAATTTTTAAAGGATTGAAAGTGTTTACAGAAGTTATATTCCCTAACTGAAAGTTGCTATATCCAATATCCAGGCTTTTAATTTCTTTACTGTTTTTAAAAAGCACATTATCTAAAATATAAAAAGTAGTTTCAAAGTTGTTTGTGCTTACAAAAACATCTGCGTTAAAGTCTGTTTTTTTTACCATAGTGGCTTCGATAAATTCTTGAGAATTTACCGAGATAGTAAATAAAAAACATATAAATAGAAGACGTTTCATATAGAATTGAAAAATACAAAAATCAAATTAATTTCGATAAAATAATTTGAACTTATAAAGATTAACAGGAAGAAGTAAAATTTAGGAACAATTTAACATATGGTTGATTAAACTAATTATAGTGTTTTAAGTCTAATTATTATTTAAAATATATTTTTACACGTACCTAACTATAATGTAATAAATAATGAAGTCTAATTTAATTAAGTTAATCGTTTTTTGTTTTATGCTTTTAGCATCTGTTTTTTCATTTGCCCAAAAAGATTTTCAAGGTAAAGCCTATTACTTTTCTAAAACTACAGTAGATATGAACAATTTTGGAAGACCAGGAATGAGTGAGGACCAAAAAAAACAAATTTCAGAAAGAATGAAATCCATGTTAGAAAAAACATTTATTTTAACTTTTAATCAATCAGAATCTATATATAAGGAAGAAGAGAAACTAGAATCCCCAGGGCAAAGTGGCGGTCGTTTTGGTATGATGATGGGCAATTTTACCGGAGGGCCTCAATACAAAAGTGTAAAAACTCAGTTACTGTTACAAGAACAGGAATTTTTCGGAAAGCAATTTTTAATCAAAGATTCGCTACCAAAATTAAATTGGAAAATGGAAGGTGATACAAAACAGATTGGCCAATATACTTGTTTTAAAGCCACAGCCACAAAAACAGTTGATGCTGCAGATTTTTTTAGACGACCATCTGATGAAGAGGAAAAAGACGTAACTGCAACTAAAGAAATTCAAATTGTAGCTTGGTACACGATGCAGATACCGGTTAGTCAGGGTCCAGGAGATTATTGGGGACTGCCAGGTTTAATATTAGAAGTGAGTGCCGATAGAACAGTGCTTTTATGCTCGAAAATTGTTATGAATCCAGAAGAGAAGGATGTTATAAAAGTACCGTCAAAAGGAAAAGAAGTTACAAAAAAAGAATATGAGATAATAGTAAAAAAGAAAACTGAAGAGATGCGTGAAAACTTTAGGTCTAGAGGTGGAGGTCATGGTGATGGTAGAAGAGGATAACATTTTAAATAAAGTCTAAAGTATTTATAAATCTAATTAATGAAATTAAAAATAACCGCACTGCTGCTATTCACTGTTAGTGCAGCTTTTTCTCAAATAAAACTTGAAGGTGTTGTAAAAGATAGCATTGGAAATCCATTAGAATTGGCCAATGTAATTGCAATAAATCAAGATACGAAAGCCTTAGATGCTTTCGGAATCACCAACGACCAAGGAAGCTATAAATTAAGTTTAAAGAAAAATGCATCTTACAAACTTCAAGTAAGTTATATAGGTATGAAAACTGGGGAATCACTTTTTGAATCGAAAGATATAGATGCTACAAAAAACTTCACTTTACAGGAAGACACCAAACTAGATGAAATAAATTTAGTTTACGAAATGCCAGTGGTAGTTAGAGGAGATACTTTAATTTATAATGCCGATTCGTTTAATAAGGGTACCGAACGGAAATTAGGCGATGTTCTTAAAAATTTACCAGGTGTTGAAATAAATGATGACGGACAAATACAAGTTGAAGGGAAAGTGGTCACAAAAGTTATGGTTGAAGGCAAAGAGTTTTTTGATGGAGACTCTAAATTAGCCACACAAAATATTCCTTCGAATGCAGTTGATAAAGTTCAGATACTTAAAAATTATTCTGAAGTTGGACAATTGAGCGGTGTTACAAATAACCAGGATAATGTTGCCATAAATATCAAATTAAAACAAGGAAAAACTAATTTTTGGTTTGGGAATGTGACTGTGGGAGGTGGTGCTTCAAACCAAAATGAATTGTATTTGGTACAGCCAAAATTGTTTTACTACAGTCCGGAATACAGTATAAATACCATAACAGATTTAAATAATATTGGCGAAGTGGCATTTACCCGTCGTGATTATTTCAATTTTACAGGAGGTTTTAGAAACCCAAGTAGAAGTAGTGGAACCAATATCAATTTAGGGAGTAATAGTTTAGGGTTTTTAACCACACAAAACAATAGAGCTAAAGATATTAACATAAAATTTGGAGCAGCCAATTTTAGTTGGTCACCAAACAAAGCTTTGGATTTAAGCGGTTTTGCAATTTTTTCAGGAAACAGAACTGATTTGCGTGAAATTAGAGATGTGCAGTATTTTGATAATTCTTTAAGAAACGAAAACAAGGAAAATGATACGAGGCAACGTAGTGATTTGGGTATGTTAAAATTATCGACTAAATATAAGCCTAATTCCAATAATCAGTTAGATTACGATATCTTAGGTAGGCTTTCAAAAGAATCTCAAGACCAAAATGTATTATCTACTCAAATAGGGGCTATTAAAGAATTTGAAAATTCAAGTCCTTACAGTATCAATCAAAATTTAAATTATTATTACACTCTTGATGCAACAAATATTTTTGCTTTGGAAATTCAACATTTGTTACAAGACGAAGATCCGTTTTATAATGCAATTTTAGAGGATAAAAATAATTATGATAGTACAGCAACTATTTTAGGCTTGGATGGTGCTCAAATAGATTATAACATCGCTCAAGATAAACGGGTTAAATCCAATCAAATGGACACAAAACTTGATTATTGGAATATTTTGAATAATAAAAGTGATATTAATTTCACTCTTGGAACCATTTTAAGCAATCAGCAATTTAACTCCGATATTTTTCAGTATTTAGATAATGAGACAAAGTTTAACCCAACTCCAACAATTAATAATGGGTTAGATACAAACGATATAACATATAATTTTAGCGATATATATTTAGGGGTACATTATAGATTGAAATCAGGCATATTTACATTTACTCCAGGAATTTCGGCGCATGCTTACAGTGCAAAAAATACCCAGTTCAATACTAGTATTAACGATAAATTTTTCCGATTGTTGCCAGATTTTAATATGATTATGCAGTTGAAAAAGAGTGAGCAAATTACCTTGAATTATCGTATGCAAACTCAATTTACCGATGTCTCTAAGTTTGCTCAAGGTTTGGTGCTTAATAGTTACAGCTCTTTATTTTCGGGAGATCCAGCGTTGGAGAGCGCCTTATCCCATAATGTAAACCTATCTTATTTTAGTTTTAATATGTTTAATTATACTAACGTGTATGCAAGCATTAACTATAATAAAAGTGTTGATAATATTAGAAACATATTAACGCCATCTGATGCAAATAGTGTTGTATTTGTAAGTTCACCTTTAAATTCTCCTTTTGCAGATGAAAGTGCCAGTGCAAATGGTCGATTTCAACGAACTTTCGGAAAAATAAGAGCTTCAGTTAATGGGAATTTTAATTATTCAAAATTTAATCAATTCTTTCAAAACACACCGTCTGTAAATGAGAGTTTTTCTCAAACCTATAGATCAGAAATAAGAACTAATTTTAAAACAGCTCCTAACATTGAAATAAGTTACCGCCATAGCATTCAAGATAACAATAACACCAAATTTTTCACAAAATCGCCATCTATAGAAGTAGATGCGCTTATACTGAAAACGTATACATTTAAATCAGATTATTCTTATACCAATTATAGTGATGAAGATAGAACCATTAATGAATATGAGTTTTTAAATGCATCACTTTCATACAAAAAAAGTAAAGATTCGAAGTTAGAATACGAAGTTAAGGCTACTAACTTGTTCAATACCAAATCACAAAACAACACAAATTCTAGTGATATATCTGTAAGTGCTACCGAGTATTTTATACAGCCATTATTTGTTTCGTTTAGATTGCGTTACGAATTGTAAAATTGCAGGTTTTTATTTTGCATAATTGCTAAACTATAATATATTTGCGCTCGGTTTTGGGGAGATACTCAAGCGGCCAACGAGGGCAGACTGTAAATCTGCTGACTACGTCTTCGCAGGTTCGAATCCTGCTCTCCCCACTTAACTCGAAAAGTTTGCATGAAAATGCAAGCTTTTTTTGTTTCAAAATGCGTGAGAAATTTATTTAGGAAATCATTTTGAAATAAAAAAAGCATACTGCGCAGCAGTGTTACTTTTCATTTTCACTAGTGGGTAATTAGGATATTTAATCCTGCTCTCCCCACAATAAAAAAGCAAGCTAAAAATAGCTTGCTTTTTTATTTTATTAACCTATTTAGTTTTTTGAAAAATTTGTTTAACAGATTGTGTATGATTTTAGCGATGTAAAAATCGGAGATTTTTCGGATGTCGCTAAAAGTTGGTTGAGTATTTGTCGGTTTGAGCTAAATCGGATTTGGATATTAATTTTTTGCAACGTTGGCTGCTGGCTTTTCAATTTCAAATATGATGTTATTAGTATTATCGTCATCCTTTCTGTTTTCAATAAAATGGAATCTATTTTTTTTCAATAGTCTTATTGAACTTTCGTTTTCTTTATGCGTAAATGCTTCAATTTTAGAAAGATTTAATTTTGTAAAACCAAAATTAATAACACTTTTTAATGCCTCATCCATGATTCCTTTTCTTTGAAATACAGGATTTAGATCATAACCAACTTCAGCGATTTTATGGTCATTAGAAAAATTCCACAAACAAATTGTTCCAACAATTTTGGGATTGTTTTTTAAAGTTATGCCCCAAGAAATAGATTCATTGTTTTTATTTGCTTCATTTATTTCTTTAATAAATTTAATGGCCTCGGTTTTATTCTTAGTTTTTCTATTTTCAGGTCTTTCAATGAATTTTGAAACAGTTTTGTCAGAACGTAAGAATAAGATTATGTCATAGTCTGTTTCCTCAATTTTTCTTAAAACAAGTCTTTCTGTCTTTATTTTTGGAAAAGGATTTAATTTCATCTCATTTTTTGTTTTCAACTTGTTTCCAACTCTAAGATTTAGTCAGTTTAAATTGATTATATCAACTATTAATCGAAGTTAGTTATTTTTCTGATAGACTCAAATTGAAAATATTCAATAAAAAAACCCCATAAAATAAATTACAGGGCTTTTAATACGTATGTTTTTTATGTCTATTTATCAGACCAAATAGCCAATTCATTTCCAGAGGCATCAACAAATTGAAAACGTTTTCCACCAGGGAAAGAAAAAATGTCTTTTGAGATTTTTCCGCCAGCACTCATTATTTTATGTTTTATCGTTTCAAGATTATCATGATATAAAACAACAAGAACACCATTTGTAATGGGTTTATCCGTTTTTTCAAAACCACCTTCAAGACCACTATCGGAAAAAGCAATATATGTTGGTCCATAATCTGTAAAAACCCAACCAAAAACCTTATTGTAAAAAGCCTTTGTAGTTTCTAAGTTTTTAGCTTTGAATTCAATATAATTTATATGATTGTTTTTCTGACTCATTTTTAAGTATTATAAGCCAAAGGCTACTTTTACTTTATCTACATAATCTAGTTTTTCCCAGGTAAATAATTCAACTTCTAAAGTGATATCTTCACCATTTGGCTGACTAAATATTTTAGTTACGGTCTCATTTTTACGTCCCATGTGTCCGTAAGCAGCAGTTTCACTATAAATTGGGGCACGTAATTTTAAACGCTCTTCAATGGCATAAGGGCGCATATCAAAAATTTCAGAAACTTTTTCAGCTATTTCGCCATCAGTCAAATTAAAAGGGCAAGTGCCATAGGTGTCTATAAATATTCCCATAGGCTCTACTACACCAATCGCATAACTTACTTGTACTAAAACTTCATCGGCAACACCTGCTGCCACCAAGTTTTTAGCAATATGTCTTGTTGCGTAGGCAGCACTTCTATCTACTTTACTTGGGTCTTTTCCAGAAAAAGCACCACCACCGTGAGCACCTTTTCCGCCGTAAGTATCTACAATAATTTTTCTACCGGTAAGTCCAGTATCACCATGTGGGCCACCAATTACAAACTTACCAGTTGGGTTTATATGGTATTTTATCTCACTGTTAAATAACACCTGAATACTTTCGGGTAATTTAGCAACCACTCGAGGTATTAAAATATCAACAATATCTTTTCTGATTTTTGCAAGCATCGTGTCGTCATCCGCAAAATCATCATGCTGTGTAGAAACTACAATGGCATCAATACGTTGTGGAATATTATCATCGCTATATTCAATAGTTACCTGACTTTTAGAATCGGGTCTTAAATAAGTGATTTCTTTGTTTTCTCGACGTAAATCGGCAAGTTCTTTTAAAATTCTATGCGATAAATCTAACGCTAAAGGCATAAAATTTTCAGTTTCGTTGGTGGCGTAACCAAACATCATGCCTTGGTCACCGGCACCTTGTTGTTCTTTACTTGCTCTGTCTACACCTCTATTTATATCTTCCGATTGTTCGTGAATTGCAGATAATACACCACAAGAATTACCGTCAAACATATATTCTCCTTTGGTATAGCCAATTTTGTTTATGGTGTCTCTTGCAATTTTTTGAACATCTAAATAGGTGGTTGATTTTACTTCACCAGCCAAAAAAACTTGACCAGTAGTCACCAAGGTTTCACAAGCTACTTTCGAGTCTTTATCGAAAGCTAAAAAGTTATCAATTAAAGCATCACTAATTTGATCTGCTACTTTATCTGGGTGTCCTTCAGAAACACTTTCAGAAGTAAATAAATAAGCCATTTTAATTTATATTACGGGCAAGATTTGACGATAACGTCGAAGGTAGTATACACTGCCTTTAGCATTTTTATTTATAACTAAATTGTTTAGTTACAAAGAGGTTGCAATCAGTCAAATCTTTCCTCTGTTATTTATAGTTGCAAAAGTAAAAAAATAAAAGGAAATGCGAATTATTTTTTGTTTTTTTAACTATTAAATTGACGGTTACATTTTAATTCTCAACATTTGCTTTTTAATTATGAAGAAACAATTATTAAATAATATTTCTATCAACGTCGTTGTGATTATTTCGTATCGGTCGGAAGACTTCTATATAAATTAGAGTAAATATTAGGAGCCTTCCAGAAATGGGAGGTTTTTTTATTGAATATTTTCAGTGTTTTGAACATCATAAAAATATTTATTTAAAACACTGAAAAACAACACGATATAATATTTTTAATCCCTATGAATTTAACCTTGATTTATAAAGAGCGCTGTATTTAAAGTTGTAATAATTTATTTTCGAGCATTATTTAAGGGGTTGGAGTGTTTTTTAATTAAAATCCTTATAAGATTAAGCCAAATAAGATAAAGCATAAAATTTTCCATATTAAAAATGAATAAACTTAATAAACATAGTAGCAGATTAACACAAGATGTATCTCAGCCTGCATCACAGGCCATGTTATATGCCGTAGGCTTGACAGATGAAGACATGCAGAAAGCCCAAGTTGGTATTGCAAGTACTGGGTATGATGGCAATCCGTGTAACATGCACTTAAATAATTTAGCTGCAGAGGTAAAAATTGAATGTAAAATAGCAGATTTAGTAGGTTTAGGATTTAATACTATTGGGGTTAGTGACGGTATTTCCATGGGGACTTCCGGGATGAATTATTCTTTAGCTTCCAGAGATATCATTGCAGATTCGATAGAAACCGTTATGCAAGCACAAAGTTATGATGCGCTTATATCTGTGGTTGGGTGTGATAAGAATATGCCAGGTGCAGTAATCGCTATGTTGCGATTAAATCGTCCGTCTATAATGATGTACGGTGGCACCATAGCATCAGGAAAATACAAAGGAAGAAAGCTTAATATTGTTTCGGCTTTTGAGGCTTTAGGACAAAAAATGGCCGGAGAAATTGATGATGAAGAATATAGGGAAATTATAAAAAGTGCTATCCCAGGTGCTGGAGCGTGTGGTGGTATGTACACTGCCAATACCATGGCTTCTGCGATAGAATGTATGGGATTTTCATTGCCGTATAATTCTTCTATTCCTGCTGAAAATCCAAATAAATTATCAGAAAGTGAAAGAACAGCCATAGCTATTAAGAATCTTTTGGAATTAGATTTAAAACCATTAGATATTATTTCTAAAAAATCTATAGAGAATGCTATTGCCTTGGTAAACGCCTTAGGCGGATCTACAAATGCGGTATTGCATTTCTTAGCCATTGCACATGCTGCCGATATCGAATTTACATTAGCGGATTTTCAACGCGTTAGTGATAATACCCCGTTAATTGCAGATTTAAAACCATCTGGAAAATATTTAATGGAAGATGTTCACGGTGTTGGTGGAACACCTGCAGTAATGAAATATTTATTAGACAATGGCTATTTACATGGTGATTGTTTGACTGTAACAGGAAAAACCTTAGCAGAAAATTTAAAAGATGTTGAACCACTTTCATTTGAAGGTAGTCAAGATGTTATTTACCCAAAGGATAAAGCTTTAAAATCTTCAGGAAACCTTCAAATATTGTATGGCAATCTTGCAGAAGAGGGCGCTGTTGCAAAAATTAGTGGAAATGAAGGCTTGTTATTTGAAGGAAAGGCGGTTGTTTACGACGGCGAACAAGCAGCAAATACTGGTATTTCTAATGGAGAAGTTGCAAAAGGGGATGTAGTTGTTATTCGTTATGTTGGCCCTAAAGGAGGTCCGGGAATGCCAGAAATGCTAAAACCAACATCTCTAATTATGGGAGCAGGCTTAGGAAAAACAGTCGCTTTAATTACCGACGGACGTTTTTCTGGAGGAACTCATGGTTTTGTTGTAGGTCATATAACGCCAGAAGCGCAAGAAGGTGGCACAATTGGATTGCTAAAAACCGGTGATAAAATTAGAATTAGCGCAGAAGACAATACGATTAATGTGCTTATTTCGGATGACGAATTAGCAGAAAGAAGATTACGATGGGTTGCCCCAGCATTAAAGCACAAAAAAGGAATATTATATAAATATGCCAAATCGGTATCTTCAGCATCAAAAGGCTGTATCACCGATGGGGAATAATTCTTTCGCAAGAAGGAATCTCATTAATTGAATTTGAGAATTATGAACATACAAACAGCAATTAAAAAACAGGAAGTGGCACAAGATACCATGCGAATTACAGGAAGCGAAGCTATAATAAGATGTTTAATGGCCGAAGGGGTAGATATACTTTATGGATATCCTGGAGGTGCTATTATGCCAGTCTATGATGAATTATATAAATTCAGAGACCAAATTCATCATGTCTTAACGCGTCATGAACAAGGAGCAGCTCATGCAGCTCAAGGTTATGCACGAATTTCGGGTAGGGTTGGTGTTGCTATAGCAACTTCTGGACCAGGTGCAACCAATCTTATTACAGGAATCGCCGATGCACAGATAGATTCAACACCTATAGTATGTATAACCGGGCAAGTAGCTTCACATTTATTGGGAAGCGATGCGTTTCAAGAAACCGATATTGTTGGTATTTCTACACCAGTTACAAAATGGAATCATCAGGTAACAAAGGCTTCAGAAATTCCAGAAGTATTAGCTAAAGCTTTTTATATTGCTAAAAGCGGTCGTCCAGGACCAGTATTAATAGATATCACTAAAGATGCTCAGTTTGGAGAATTAGATTTTAAATATGAGAAATGTACCGGCATAAGAAGTTATATTCCAATTCCTAAAACAAAACCAGAAGCAGTTGCTACCGCAGCTGAACTGATTAATGGAGCTAAAAAACCATTAATTGTTTGGGGTCAAGGTGTGATTTTAGGGCAAGCTGAAAAAGAATTAAAAGCAATAATAGAAAAAGCTGGGATTCCTTCTGCTTGGACCATCTTAGGCGCTTCGGCATTGCCAACCTCACATCCATTAAATGTGGGTATGGTGGGTATGCACGGTAATTATGCGCCTAATAAATTAACAAATGAGTGCGATGTTTTAATCGCTATTGGTATGCGTTTTGACGACCGTGTAACAGGAAATTTAAAGACCTATGCGAAGCAAGCTAAAATTATTCATTTTGATATTGATCCGGCAGAAATTGATAAAAATGTAAAAACAGATGTAGCAGTGATTGGCGATTCAAAAGATAGTTTAGCAAAATTATTGCCGTTATTAAATAAAAATTCACATTCAGATTGGTTACAGAAATTTAAAGATTTGTATACGATTGAATTTGAAAAAGTTATAAAAGATGATTTGACTCCCACCAAAGAAGGATTAACCATGGGGGAAGTATTAAAACAAATAAATATTGAAACTAAAGGAAATGCAGCAATTGTATCAGACGTTGGTCAACATCAAATGATTGCATGTAGATATGCAGAGTTTACAACCACTAAAAGCAACATTACTTCTGGCGGATTAGGAACCATGGGGTTTGCATTACCAGCCGCAATAGGCGCTAAAATGGCTGCTCCAGATAGAGAAGTGGTTGCCATAATTGGCGATGGTGGTTTTCAAATGAATATCCAGGAATTAGGCACCATTTTTCAGCAAAAAGCAGCTGTAAAAGTAGTGGTTTTAAATAATGGATTTTTAGGAATGGTACGCCAATGGCAGCAGTTGTTTTTCGATAAACGCTATGCGTCTACCGAAATGACAAATCCAGACTTTGTAGCGATTGCAAAAGGGTACTATATAGAAAGCAAACGGGTTACGAAACGCGAGGAATTAGCAGACGCTGTTAAAGAAATGATAGCTTCTAAAAACTCGTATTTCTTAGAGGTTTGTGTAGAGAAGGAAGATAATGTATTTCCAATGATTCCTTCAGGAGCATCGGTTTCAGATATCCGTTTAAGTTAATTAATTGTAAAGAAATGAACCAAGATATAAAATCATTCACAATATCAATTTACACCGAAAATAACATTGGGTTATTAAATCGTATCTCTGCCATTTTTCAACGCAGACATATTAACATTGAAAGCTTAACAACATCGCAATCTGAAATAGAAGGTGTCAATCGTTTTGTGATTGTTGTAAATATAAGTGAAGATCAGGCTAAAAAGGTAGTAGGTCAATTTGAGAAACAAGTAGAAGTAATTCGCGCTTATTATCATACAGAAGATCAAACAATTTATACAGAGTCTTGTATGTTTAAAATTAAATCGGCTTTGTTGTTTGAAGAACCTCAAATTCAAAATATAATAAAAGAAAGTAACACAAGAATTGTTACTGTAAATAAGGAGTTTTTTGTGCTGGAAAAATCTGGTAGAAGAAACGAAATTGAGTCATTACGCAGAGATTTAAACGTATTTGGCATCATGCAATTTGTGCGTTCTGGACGTATTGCGATAACCAAAGATGAAATGAAAGTAACCGAAGCGCTATTAGCCTTCAATAATCAATAATAACTAAAATTAGAAATGGGAAATTATTTTAACACACTATCGTTAAGAGATAAATTAAACCAATTATCGAAGTGTAGATTTATGGATTCTTCAGAATTTGAAGATGGTGTAAACGCTTTAAAAGGCAAAAAAATTGTTATCGTAGGATGCGGAGCGCAAGGTCTTAACCAAGGTTTAAATATGAGAGATTCTGGATTAGATATTTCTTATACCTTAAGAGCAGCTGCAATTGCAGAAAAACGTGCAGTCTTTTGTAAATGCTACAAATAATGGGTTTAAAGTTGGTACTTACGAAGAGTTAATTCCAACAGCTGATTTAGTTTTAAACTTAACACCAGATAAACAGCATACAAGCGTAGTTAAAGCGGTAATGCCTTTAATGAAAAAGGGAGCAACATTATCGTATTCTCACGGTTTTAATATTGTTGAAGAAGGAACGCAAGTTCGTAAAGACTTAACAGTTATTATGGTGGCTCCAAAATCTCCAGGTTCTGAGGTTCGTGAGGAATACAAACGTGGATTTGGTGTGCCAACACTTATAGCGGTTCACGAAGAAAACGATCCGGAAGGAAAAGGTTGGGCACAAGCTAAGGCATATGCAGCAGCAACCGGAGGCGATAAAGCAGGTGTATTAGCATCATCTTTTGTGGCTGAGGTGAAATCTGATTTAATGGGAGAACAAACCATTCTTTGTGGGTTGTTACAAACAGGTTCTATTCTTTGTTTTGATAAAATGATTGAAAAAGGAATTGATGCTGGTTATGCTTCAAAATTGATTCAATACGGTTGGGAAACTGTTACTGAAGGTCTTAAATATGGAGGTATTACCAACATGATGGACAGACTTTCTAACCCTGCAAAAATTAAAGCGTTCGAACTTTCAGAAGAATTAAAAGATATTATGCGTCCGTTATTCCAAAAACATATGGATGACATTATGGAAGGTAATTTCTCTTCTGGTATGATGGCAGATTGGGCTAATAATGATAAAGATTTATTAGGATGGAGAGCTGCAACTGCGGAAACTAATTTTGAAAAAACACCAGCTGGAAATGTTGAAATTTCAGAACAAGAATATTACGATAATGGTGTGTTAATGGTAGCTATGGTAAGAGCTGGCGTTGAATTAGCGTTTGAAGCTATGACAGATTCTGGAATTATTGATGCATCGGCTTATTACGAGTCGTTACATGAAACACCACTTATTGCTAATACCATTGCAAGACGTAAATTATACGAAATGAACTCTGTTATTTCTGACACTGCGGAATACGGTTGTTATTTATTCGACCATGCTTGTAAACCATTATTAGCAGATTTCATGAAGAAAATCGATACGAATGTTATTGGAAAAGCTTACGCTAAAGACAATGGAAAAGCAGTAGATAACGCAAAATTAATTGCTGTTAATAAAGCATTAAGAGAACACCCTGTTGAAAAAGTTGGATCTTTCTTAAGAGCGTCTATGACAGCTATGAAACCTATAGTTTAATACTGAAAATAAATATAATTCTGACCAATATCTTTAATTAGGTGTCGGCAGTTTTTTTTTAATTTTATTATCGAAAACGTTTGAGTGGTATTTAATTTATCCCATTGTAAATGTTATGTTAAGAATATCGTATTTTTTCCGTACACCAATTGTTTCAAGAAGTCTTTGAATGAAATAATAAGTATATTAGCAATGCTTTTTAACGTTAAAAACTTTATAAATGAGCACAACTTTTTTAGAAATTCCAGAATCAATATAAAATAAATAAACTTTTACATCAAACCACCTATTTATCTGATGGTGAATTAAAAGCATGGAAAGGTGACACGGCTAAGATATATTCAACTATTTCTTCTACTCCAGAATACAAGCCAACTTTGTTGGGAACCATTCCGCAATTAGGAGAAAAAGAAGCCTTAGAAGTTTTAGAATCGGCTTGCTTAGCTTTCGATAAAGGTCAAGGATTATGGCCAACAATGAAAGTAGTGGACCGAATTGCTTGCATGGAAAAATTTGTTAAACAAATGAAAACCAAACGCGAGGAAATTGTAAAACTTTTAATGTGGGAAATTGGAAAAAACTTACCAGACTCACAAAAAGAGTTCGATAGAACAGTAGACTATATAAATGATACCATTGAAGCCTACAAACAAATAGATAGAGATTCTGCTAAGTTTGAAAAGAACGATGGTGTCTATGCACATATTCGAAGAGGACCACTTGGAGTTGTTTTGTGTTTAGGGCCTTACAATTATCCGTTAAATGAAACTTTCACATTACTTATTCCTGCATTAATTATGGGGAATCCAGTAATTTTTAAGCCTGCAAAACTAGGTGTATTATTGATTTCACCTTTATTAGAATCGTTTCAAAATAGTTTCCCAAAAGGGGTTGTAAATATTATATATGGTCGTGGTCGTGTGTTGGCAACTCCTATTATGCAATCTGGAAAAATTGATGTTTTGGCTTTAATTGGAAATAGTAAATCTGCAAATGCCTTACAAGCAGTACATCCTAAAGGGAATAGATTGCGCATGGTGTTAGGTTTAGAGGCTAAAAACCCTGCTATTGTATTGCCTGATGCCGATTTAGATTCAACGGTTGATGAATGTATTGCGGGAACATTATCTTTTAATGGACAACGTTGTACGGCATTAAAAGTATTGTACGTGCACGATTCTGTCGTGAACGAATTTAATAAACGTTTTACAGCGAAAGTAGATGCGCTTAAATTTGGAAATCCTTGGGAATCTGGAGTGAAATTAACACCACTACCAGAAGTTGAAAAACCAGGATATATTAAAGAATTAATTGCCGATGCTTTAGAAAAAGGCGCCAAAATTCTAAATAAAAAAGGAGGTGTATTAACCGATAATTTTATTTTTCCTGCAGTTTTATATCCTGTTAATACAGGGATGAAAGTGTATAGCGAAGAACAATTTGGACCGGTAATTCCAGTTATTCCGTTTTCAGACATTGAAGAGCCTTTAAATGATATGGCAGAGTCTAACTACGGGCAACAGGTTAGTTTGTTTGGAAAAGACATTAAAAAATTATCACCGCTTAATTGATACATTAGTAAATTTGGTTTGTAGAGTAAATTTAAACAGTTCTTGCCAACGTGGACCAGATGTATATCCGTTTACAGGAAGAAAGGATTCAGCATATGGTACATTAAGTGTTCATGATGCCTTACGATCATTTTCAATCAGAACTTTTGTAGCATCAAAAGATAACGAGTATAACAATGCTATTTTAAAAGAATTGTTAGAGCAAAAGTCATCTAACTTTATAAGCACCGATTATATTCTGTAATGTATGTAGTATTCATAATAATTTTCATTGAATACAATTTTTAATTATTCAATGAAAATTATTATTAATCAGTTATTTAAAATAAAAAGAATACATATAAGTAGATATTCATAATTTTTACAAAAAAGTGTTTGTTTTTATTAATTTGTTTTAAATAATATTATAGTTTTACAATATGAAATCTTTAAAAAATAAAATACGTTTTTCTATACCCGGTTTGCCAATGAGCAATCGCCGCCGCTATTAATCTTATTGTAGTAGCAAAACCAAACGTAATTTTAATTTTTTTCTTAGTGTACAAAACAACATTTATAGCATATAAAAATTCAGTTAGTTATTTAATTAACAAACGTTTCTTTGGTTATATTTTTCCTCGTCGCCCGTAAGGGTGCACTTCTAATTAAGAACCAGCAAGACTGGATCGTCAAAAAAAATAAACTCTAATTTTAAAATTATTTTATAATTATAATGGAAATTGTAATTGCCGACATATCACATTCTAAATACGCAGAAGTTATTTGCGATACTATTGCAGAGTCTGCAGCTGTTAGAGGCACAGGTATTGCCAGACGTACTCCAGAATATATAACAAAAAAAATGGTTAACGGAAACGCTGTTATTGCACTAGACGGCGAAACGTTTGCAGGGTTTTGCTATATTGAAATTTGGGGTCATGGTAAATATGTAGCAAATTCTGGATTAATTGTTCACCCCGATTATCGAGGTGCGGGATTAGCAAAAAAAATAAAGCACAAAGTATTTAAACACTCTAGGACGAAGTTTCCAGATGCCAAGGTGTTTAGTATTACAACGGGATTAGCAGTAATGAAAATGAATACAGATTTAGGTTATAAACCTGTGCCGTTTTCAGAATTAACGGATGACCCTACATTTTGGGATGGATGCCAAACTTGTAAAAACTACGATGTTTTAACACGTACAAACCGAAAAATGTGTTTATGTACAGGGATGTTGTACGATCCATCAAACAAAGAAAAAGTGGAGCCAAAAAAAATAACAGAAAAGGTTTTTAATAGATTAAAACATATTAAAGAAACCATGTTTTTAAAAAAAGATAAAAAATAATAAGATTTTCGTTTTCACGGAAAAAGTAAAAATAGTTATCAATGAAAAAATTAGTAATAGCATATAGTGGCGGATTAGACACCTCATATTGTGCAGTAAGTTTGTCTAAAGAATATGATGTTCATGCCGTAAGTGTAAATACGGGTGGTTTTACTAAAGCCGAAATAGAACATATAGAATCTAACGCCTATAAAATGGGTGTGTCAACTTATAAGAATATTGATTCTGTAGCTACATTTTATCAAAAAGTAGTTAAGTATTTAATTTTTGGGAATGTATTAAAAAACAATACGTATCCACTTTCTGTTAGTGCTGAGCGTATTATTCAAGCTATTGAAATTGCTGAATATGCTAAAAGTATTGGTGCAGAATATATTGCACATGGCAGTACAGGTGCGGGTAACGATCAAGTGCGTTTCGATATGATTTTTCAAACCTTGGCACCAGATATTCAAATTATCACGCCTATTAGAGATGAGAAGTTAACCAGACAACAAGAAATAGATTATTTAAAAGCTAATGGCATTGATATGTCTTGGGAAAAAGCAAAATATTCAGTTAACAAAGGGCTTTGGGGAACAAGTGTTGGTGGCTCTGAAACTTTAACATCTAATAAAGCCATTACCAGATAGTGCTTATCCTTCGCAATTAAAACATGCTGAAGAAGAAAAAGTGGTATTAACATTTTTAGAAGGTGAATTGGTAGCTGTAAATGGTATTGAAAACGATCCGGAAATAAATATTGAAACCTTAAATAATCTTGCAAAAGCTTATGCTATTGGTAGAGATATTCATGTAGGTGATACCATTGTTGGTATTAAAGGACGTGTTGGTTTTGAAGCTGCTGCAGCTTTAATTACCATTAAAGCACATCAT
Source organism: uncultured Flavobacteriaceae bacterium (assembly GCA_963698455.1). Classification (GTDB taxonomy): domain Bacteria; phylum Bacteroidota; class Bacteroidia; order Flavobacteriales; family Flavobacteriaceae; genus Mariniflexile. The sequence goes on from CAVOQU010000001.1 coordinate 323,335, forward strand.
TTATTAGAAAAACATACGCTTACAAAATGGCAATTACAACATAAAGAATATATAGCTAGTTTTTACGGGATGCATTTACATGAAGGTCAGTATTTAGACCCAGTAATGAGAAATATGGAAGCATTTTTACAAAGTAGTCAGGACAAAGTGAGTGGCGATGTGTTTGTAACATTGAAACCATATCATTTTGATTTAGATGGTATTAGCTCTAAGCATGATTTAATGAATGCGAAGTTTGGTAGTTATGGTGAGGAAAACAAAGGTTGGACTGCCGATGAAGCTAAAGGATTTATTAAAATCTTAGGAAATCAAAATAAAATTTATCATCAAGTAAATTCATAAGAAATGATTCAAGTAGGTATTATTGGAGGTGCAGGTTATACAGCAGGCGAGTTAATTAGATTATTAATTAACCACCCTAAAACCGAAATTAATTTCGTGTACAGCACATCCAATGCAGGAAATAACATTAGCAGTGTGCACCAGGATTTATTTGGTGACTTAGACATGAAATTTACAGATACCATTAATCCAAATGTTGATGTGTTGTTTTTATGTTTAGGTCATGGGAATTCGGTGAAATTTTTATCGGCAAATGCGTTTTCAGATACTACCAGAATTATTGATTTAGGGAACGATTTCCGACTTGAAAAGGATAAAGAGTTTCAAGGCAAAACCTTTGTTTACGGCTTACCAGAATTACAAAGAGATGCTATTAAAAAAGCGGATTATATAGCAAATCCAGGATGTTTTGCAACAACGATTCAGTTGGCATTATTGCCACTTGCTGAAAATGGATTATTAAATAATGATGTACACATTAATGCAGTTACAGGTGCTACAGGAGCTGGAACGTCCTTATCTGATACCTCACATTTTCCATGGCGAGACAATAACTTTTCATATTATAAACCTTTTACACATCAGCATTTAGGTGAAATTAATCAATCAGTTAAGCAATTGCAAAACAGTTTTTCTTCGGAAATTTTATTTATGCCAAATAGAGGAAATTTTTCGAGAGGCATTTTTGCAACGGTTTACACCGAATTTTGAAGGCACTTTAGAAGAAGCTAAAGATTTGTTTAAAGCATATTATAAAGATGCTAAATTCACGTTTGTTTCGGATGAGGTTTTACATTTAAAACAAGTGGTTAACACCAACAAGTGTTTAATCCATTTGCATAAACACAACAATAAATTATTAGTGACAAGTATTATTGATAATTTATTAAAAGGTGCATCAGGTCAAGCAATTCAGAATATGAATTTGATGTTTGGCTTAGAAGAAACTACAGGATTGCAATTAAAAGCAACTTATTTTTAAATATTAATTTTTTCATTTCCATATAAGCGGAAATCATAATAAAATCAAACCATGAAAATAGCCATTATAGGAACAGGGAATTTAGGAAGTTCTATTGCAAAAGGACTTATTGGTAATAAGTCGTTTACTACATTGTATTTAAGTGATAAGAATACTTCTTCTGTAAAAAGTCTTTGAAAATGTTGAAAATGTGACTGTTACTAGCGATAATGTTTTAGCTGTCGAGCAATCGGACATGGTTATTTTTGCTTTACAGCCTAAACATATTAATGGCGTTTTAGAAAGTGTTGCTTCGAAAATCACAAATAATCATGTGATTATTTCGGTGGCTGCAGGTGTTGATATTGCAAGAATTGAAGGCATTATTGGTAGTGATAAAAATATTATTCGAGTGATGCCAAATACAGCGATTTCTATTGGAAAATCGATGACTTGTATTGCAGCAAATGTAAAAGCGCAGGACAAGGTGGCTATGGCACAAACTATTTTTAATCAGTTCGGAACGACCATGGTAATTCCAGAAGATTTAGTGCAAGCTGCAACGGTGATTTGCGCCAGTGGTATTGCCTTTTGGATGCGCTTGTGCGCGCGACTACTCAAGGTGCTATACAATTAGGTTTTGAAGCAGAACAAGCACACGAATTGGCTACACAAACTTGTTTTGGTGCTGCTAGTTTGTTATTAGAATCTGGTAGACATCCAGAGCAGGAAATAGACCGTGTAACAACTCCAAGTGGTTGTACTATTGAAGGTTTAAATGCTATGGAACACCAAGGATTAAGTTCCGCCTTAATACAAGGTATTGTGGCTTCGTTTGAAAAAATTAATCAAATTAAACAGAATTAAAATGCCATTATTTGACGTTTATCCATTATATAATGTAACACCAGTATCGGGGAAAGATATACTTGTTTACGACGATGCAGGAGTGGAATATTTAGACCTTTACGGCGGTCACGCTGTTATTTCTATTGGGCATTCACATCCTAATTATGTGAAGGCTGTTAGTGAGCAGGTTTCAACACTTGGATTTTATTCGAATGCGATTCAAAATCCGTTACAAGTAGAACTAGCCAATAAAATTGAAACGTTGTCTGGATGTAAGGGATATGAATTATTTTTATGTAATTCGGGCGCTGAGGCGAATGAAAATGCTTTAAAATTAGCATCCTTTAAAACAGGGAAAGCAAGAGTTATTGCTTTTAAAAATGGATTTCATGGGCGTACATCGGCTGCTGTTGCAGCAACCGATAATAAAAATATTGTCGCTCCCATCAATGCACAACAAGCGGTTACTTTTTTAGCTTTGAATGATGTAGAAGGCGTTAAAAGAGAATTAGAGAAAGGCGATGTTTGTGCAGTTATTGTGGAGTTTATTCAAGGTGTTGGCGGTTTAGACCAAGGAACTGCTGAGTTTTTTGAGCAAGTTGATGAACTTTGTAAAGCAAACAATACCTATTTTATTGCTGATGAGGTACAATCGGGTTACGGACGTTCAGGTAAATTCTTTGCATTTCAATATTACAATGTAACTCCAGAAGTTATTTCAATTGCAAAAGGAATGGGGAATGGTTTTCCTATTGGAGGGATTTTAATTCATCCAAGTATTGAAGCAAAACATGGTATGTTAGGCACTACGTTTGGTGGCAATCATTTAGCTTGTGCAGCAGGTTTAGCGGTTTTAAATACTATTGAAGACGAGAAATTAATTGATAATGTAAATGAAATTTCAGCATATTTTATTTCGATAGCTAAAACAATTCCGCAGATAAAAAATATTAAAGGAAAAGGATTAATGATTGGTTTGGAATTCGACTTTGAAGTTGGAGAGCTTAGAAAAAAACTTATTTATGAGCATCAAATTTTTACAGGAGGTGCTTCAAATAAAAAGTTAATTAGAATTTTACCTCCATTAACCATTAAAAAAATACATGTCGATCAGTTTTTCGATGCTTTAAAAAAATCTCTTTAGTAAATGAATACCTTATTATCTATAGAAACAAGAAACGCTGTATTACTTAAAATGGCTGTGCTTTTAGAAAAAGAAAGAGCAGCAATTATTGAGATTAATAAAGCAGATTTAGAGGCTTATGATGGCGATGATATTTCTATGTACGACCGTTTAAAAGTAGACGATTCTAAAGTGGATGAAATGATTGCTTCGGTGACACATTTAGCGTCACAAAAAGATCCTGTGGGTATTGAGCGTTTCAGTTTTAAGCACGATAATGGCATGCAGGTTTATAATAAAACAGCTTCTTTTGGAACGGTGTTGATTATTTATGAATCTCGACCAGATGTTACGGTGGAGGCTGCAGGAATTGCTTTTAAATCGGGAAATAAAATTCTACTTAAAAGGCGGAAAAGAATCTTTAAAATCGAATTTAAAAATAGTGGACTTGTGGCATCAGGCTCTAAAAGAGAATAATGCTTCAACCGATTGGGTGGAATATTTACAATTCAACAGAACTGAAACACAAGCTTTTTTAGAAAAACCAACTCAGAAAGTTGATTTGATTGTGCCTCGCGGTGGCGAAAAGTTAATTGCATTTGTAAAGCAACACGCTACTTGTCCGGTAATTATTAGCGGACGTGGAAATAACTTTGTGTATGTACATAAACAAGCAGATCAACAAATCGCTTTAGATGTTATTATGAATGCAAAAACATCTAAAATCTCAGCTTGTAATGCTTTGGATAAAGTGTTAATTGATAAAAATTTGCCTAATAAAGAAGCATTTCATTTTAACATTGATTTCAAGATTAAAAGAATTTAAAGTAGAAATTTTAGGCGATGAAGCTATTTCAAAATTTGAAGGTGTTGAAGGAATTAAATCAGATGATATTTGGTATGAAGAATTTTTAGATTATAAAATTGCTATAGCGGAAATTGATTCGAATGAAGATACTATTGCATTTGTAAATAAATATTCTGGCGGACATTCTGCATCCATCATTACAACAAACAATGAAGTTGCTAAAGTGTTTATGGAAAATGTAGATACGGCAGCTGTTTATCATAATGCGTCAACACGTTTTACCGATGGCGGACAATTAGGTTTAGGTGGCGAGTTGGCCATTAGCACTGATAAATTACACCAAAGAGGCCCAATAGGTTTAGAACATTTGGTAACAAATAAATGGTATGTTCATGGAAATGGACAAATAAGATAACCATGCAAAAGAAAAAAAGAATATTACTTAAAGTGGGCTCTAATACGCTTACTAAAGAAACTGATAATATTTCTAGAGGTAAGATTGAAGACATCGCAAATCAAATAGCACAATTACAAGATACTTACGAGTTTATTATTGTAAGTTCAGGAGCAATTGCTGTAGCAAAACAGTTTGTAAAATTAGAAAGTAAAGGAAAAGAAATAACTGTAAAACAAGCCTTGGCTTCTATTGGTCAGCCACATTTAATGCGTATTTATCAAGAGATTTTTAGGGAATTAGGGTTGCTTACATCGCAGTGTTTATTGTCGTATTCAGATTTTGAAAGAGAGCAAAGTAGAACGAATATTGTAAATACCATTAATGTTTTAGTTAGTAATAATTACATTCCTATCATTAATGAAAATGATACGGTAGCAACAGATGAGATTCAAATTTGGTGATAATGATAAATTAGGAGCATTAACGGCATCACTTTTAGAGGTTGATTTGTTCATTATTGCAACGAATACAAATGGTATTTATACAAAAGAATCTATTGAGAGTAAATCACCAAAAACGATTGAAATCGTTGAAGATTTTGATGTGTTACTAGAACAAGTTGTTAGTTCAAAATCGAAACATGGAAGTGGCGGGATGCAATCTAAAATTGAAGCAGCATCGGTTACAAAAAAAGCAAATATAGAAACTTGGATTGTAAACGGACTCGAAGATAATTTCATGGTAAATGCTATGAATAATAAAGTGCCTTTTACCAAAATAAAATAATATTAAAATGAAGAATTACACCTCCATACACGATATAGATAATATCCATTCTTGGGTTGAGGAAGCTAAAGCATTAAAAGCAAATCCGCTTAAACATGTTGATTTAGGGAAACATAAAACCATTGGGTTATTGTTTTTTAATTCTAGTTTACGTACGCGTTTAAGTACCCAAAAAGCAGCTTTAAATTTGGGTATGAATCCAATTGTGATGAATGTTTCTGGTGATGCATGGGGAATTGAATTTGGAGATGGAACCATTATGAATGGAAATACCGCAGAACATATTAAAGAAGCTGCTGCTGTAGTGTCTCAATACTGCGATATTATTGCGGTAAGAGCATTTCCAACGTTAACTGATAAAGAAAAAGACGAAAGCGAACATGTGCTTAAATCGTTTGTAAAATATGCTTCTGTTCCAATTGTAAATATGGAAAGTGCTACGGGTCATCCACTACAAGGATTTACCGATGCCATTACCATTTCAGAAAACACAAAAAAAACCAAGCCTAAAGTGGTTTTAAGTTGGGCACCACATATAAAATCATTACCTCATGCAGTTGCAAATAGTTTTATTCAAGCCATGCAAAAAATGGAAGTGGAGTTTGTAATTACGCATCCTGAAGGTTATGAATTGAATCCTGAAATCACAGGAAATACACCAATAAATCACAATCAAAAAGAAGCGTTTAAAAATGCCGATTTTGTTTATGTGAAAAACTGGAGTAGTTATAATGACTATGGAAAAGTGTTAAATACCGACCCAAATTGGATGATTACTCAAGAGAAATTAGGCGATGCAAAATTTATGCATTGTTTACCAGTAAGACGAAATTTAATAGTTGAAGATGCTGTGTTAGATGGAGAGAATTCGTTGGTGATTGAGCAAGCAAATAACAGAACCTACGCAGCGCAATTAGTTTTGAAAAAAATATTAGAAAATATAAAGTAAATTCATGATGTCATTGCGAGGAACGAAGCAATCTGCTTAGGTTCTTCAGAAGCTACATGATAACTAAACTATAAAATGGAAAAACTATCCATAGTAAAAATAGGAGGAAATATTATTGAAGACGATGCTGTCTTTAAAATCATTTCTAAAACTATTTGCCAACTTAAAAGGAAAGAAAATTTTAGTACATGGTGGCGGAAAACGAGCAACAAGTATCGCGTCAAAATTAGGTATTGAATCTAAAATGGTAAATGGCAGACGTATCACCGATGCCGAAACTTTAGAAGTTATTACCATGGTTTATGGTGGTTTGGTAAACAAAAATATCGTAGCACAATTACAAGCTTTACAAGTAGATGCCATTGGGTTAACAGGCGCTGATATTAATAGTATTTCTTCAGAAAAAAGACCCGTAAAAGAGGTCGATTTTGGTTTTGTTGGCGATGTAAAAAAAGTAGCTCACAAGTCTATCGATAAATTAATTCAAGCAGATTTCACACCTGTATTTTGTGCCATTACTCACGATGGTAATGGACAATTATTAAATACCAACGCCGATACTATTACATCTCAAGTAGCTGTTGGTATGAGTGAATTATACGAAACATCTATTTATTATTGTTTTGAATTGAATGGGGTTTTAAAAGACATTAATGATAAAAATTCGGTTATAAAACATATAGATACTTCATTATATAAAGAATTATTAGCAGATGGTATTATTGCAGATGGCATGCTTCCTAAATTAGAAAATTGTTTCGATGCTTTAAAACACGGTGTAAAAACCATAAATATGGGAAACACGGCGATGTTAACTCAAGAAAATGATAATTTTACAAGAATAACTTTATAATATGGCAATACAAGAATTAACAAATGATGCGATTGCGCTATTAAAACAGTTAATAGAAACACCTTCTTTTTCTTCGGAAGAAGAGCAGACGGCATCACATATTGAAGCTTGGTTTAAGCGATATGATATCGATTATAAACGAACTAAAAATAACGTTTGGGCTGTTAATAAACACTTTGATGCCAGCAAACCAAACATGTTGCTGAACTCACACCACGATACAGTAAAACCAAATACAGCTTATACAAAAGACCCATTTAAAGCTATTGTTGAAGATGGTAAGTTATATGGTTTAGGAAGTAACGATGCAGGCGGTTGTTTGGTTTCGTTAATAGCCACATTCACACATTTTTACAATCATAAAGATTTAAAATATAATTTAATTTTAGTCGCTTCCGCGGAAGAAGAAAGCAGTGGTCCGAATGGATTAAACAGCATGCTTAAAATTATTCCAAAGATTGATGTTGCCATTGTTGGCGAACCAACTTTAATGAATTTAGCGGTAGCTGAAAAAGGGCTGATAGTTTTTGACGCTAAAGTAAAAGGAACAGCGAGTCATGCAGCACATCCAAATGATGATAATCCTATTTATAAAACTATTGAAACTTTACAATGGTTTAAAGATTTAAAGTTTGAAAAAGGCTCTAAAGCTTTGGGTGATGTAAAATTAACAGTAACACAAATTAATGCAGGTAATCAGCACAATGTGGTGCCTGCTGATGTTGAATTAGTAATTGATGTGCGTGTAAATGATAAATATACAAATGCTGAAATAGCTGAATTTTTACAAAAAAACGCACCATGTTCTAGTATTGTACCGCGAAGTTTGCATTTAAATTCATCATCAATTCCAATAGACCATCCGCTTGTAGAAGCAGGAATAGCAATGGGCAGAACTACTTATGGATCGCCAACATTATCAGATCAGGCGTGGTTATCATGTAAGTCTTTAAAATTAGGTCCTGGCGATAGTCCACGTTCACATTCTGCAGATGAATTTATTTATTTACATGAAATTGAAGAAGGTATAAAAATATATGTTGAATTGTTGAATCGTGTAATCGTATAACGTCATAACGAGGAGCAAAGCGACGTGGTTATCTCATGATTTAGAAAACTAGTAAAAAGATTGCTTCACGTTGTTCGCAATGACGAAATTAGAATCAACAAATAAACAATTCAACGAATAAACGAATTAACAAGAGATTCCCTTCTTCAAGGGAATGACAAAATATTATAATTATGAAACTCTGGGATAAAGGCATATCAATCGATAAAAAAATAGAACAATTTACTGTTGGAAACGACCGAGAAATTGATATTCATATTGCAAAATACGATGTTATAGCATCAAGAGCACATGCTAAAATGCTTCAAAAAATCGGTATTTTATCTGCGCACGAATTGGTGGAATTATTAGGTGGATTAAAAAAACTAGAAGCTCAAATAGATAACGGTACGTTTGTAATAGACGCACAGTTTGAAGATGTACATTCTAAAATAGAATTCGAATTAACCAAAACCTTGGGCGATGTTGGAAAAAAAATCCATACGGCACGTTCAAGAAACGACCAAGTTTTAGTGGCTTTACAATTATACTACAAAGAGAATTTGGGCATTGTGAAAGATAAAACACAAACCCTTTTTGAAACTCTTTTAGGATTGGCTGATACTTATAAAGACAAAGTGCTTCCTGGATATACACATTTGCAAGTGGCGATGCCATCATCGTTTGGATTGTGGTTTTCGGCGTATGCTGAGGTTTTAATAGACGATGTGTATTTATTAGATGCTGCCTTAAAAACAGTCGATCAAAATCCATTAGGTTCAGCCGCAGGTTACGGAAGTTCATTTCCTATTGATAGAGAATTAACCACCAAAGAAATGGGTTTTACAACTTTAAAATACAATGTTGTTGCAGCACAAATGAGCAGAGGTAAAAGTGAACGTACTATTGCGGCCAGTTTAGGAAGTTTATGCAATACCATGAGCCGTTTTGCTATGGATGTGTGTTTGTATATGAGTCAGAATTTTGGATTTATTTCGTTTCCTGATGAATTAACAACTGGAAGCAGTATTATGCCTCATAAAAAGAATCCGGATGTGTTTGAGTTGATTCGAGGAAAGTGTAATAAAATACAAGCTTTACAAACCGAAATGCTTTTAATAACCAACAATTTACCTAGTGGTTACCATCGAGATTTTCAGTTGTTAAAAGAAAACATGATTGCCGCTTTTGAAGATGTGAAAGATATTCTGGATATTTTTAATTACTCGATTCAACAAATTATTGTTAAAGATGTTGATGTTCATAATGACTTATATAAATACCTTTTTACGGTTGATAATATAAACACCTTAGTTGTTGAAGGACAAAGTTTTAGAGAAGCTTATCAAAAAATTGGAGGACAAGTTCAGGATGGTACTTACAAACCTGATACTTCTAAAAAACACACCCATGTTGGTAGTATTCATAATTTGAGTTTAGATAAAATTCGAAGCAAATTTCCTGAATAAATGACAATTCCCATAGAAGTAAAACATTCGCCATTACATGGAAAAGGCGTTTTTGCAACAGAAATATTGAAAAGGGCGAATTATTAGTGACAAGCCATATGGCGCTTATTCATGTAAATGAAAATTTGCCAGAAGTATTGGCAACGCTTCAATTTCCTTGGACAGAAGAATATGATGCCATTTGCATTAGTGATTCCGGTAGTTTTTTTAATCATAGCAACCGAACTGCGGAAGTTAAAGATCGTGATTTTGATAATTTGATTCAAACATTTGTAGCCAAAAACAGATATTGTAAAAGGCGACGAAATTACTATTTACTACAACGATGCTTTTGAGGATTTTGTAAAGGGTTAAAGTTTAAGATTTATCGAAGCTGGCAAAGTCATGATATTCCAATTAGTAACTTCATTTTAATTCAAAACAATTACTTATTTAATCACTTTTTATTATTAGTGTGCTAATTTTCAGTATCTTAGATTCGCTTGATTTATTTAGCAATCTTTTAAATTGTTATTTATATGAAAATAGCTGTGCATTTAATTTTAATGGTTTTTTGTTATAGTCTAATTGGACAAGACACTTTAGCAAAAAAAAACGTTAACAGATATGTTGTTTGGTTCTCACCTGAAAAAAAAACAACTAAAGTTAATGGGCTTATGCTAAATTTTTTCCCTAATAATATTAATGAATTAAACCAAGCCCGTGGATACCCTGACGTAAATGGTTTAGAATTAAATCTTAATCCTTTAGTGGTGTTTGCTCTTTATCCATTAATGGTTGGCATTATGCGTCCCTGAATTTTATAAACCTCCAGAGGAAGATTTAAGTTCTATTAATTTTGAAGATTTTAAAATTATCAATGGGATTCAGGCTAACATTGTGAATATGGAACACACGATTACAAACGGTTTTGAATTGAGTTTATTTGGAAGTTTTAACACGAGAACGGATGGTGTAAGCTTTGCGTTTTTTATGAGTAAACATTATGAAGTTAATGGAATAACATTTGCCACTATGGGAAATCAAGATATAGTTTGTAATGGTATACAAATTGGTTTATTTAACACTTGCAGAAAACTTAAAGGGATTCAAATAGGGTTATTCAATAAAAATCAAAAAAGATCATTGCCTATTATAAATTGGAGTTTTTAATAAAACTAACAGCATAACATGGAAAAGATGTTTTTGCATTTCGAAATATAGGCAAAGGTGAATGGTTGAAGTTACTTTTAAATTTATTTATTGGTAAAAGCGATTGTCCTAATTAATATGTAAGAATTACTATTAACAGTTACCCAAGCAAATATGCCCGCGTTAGCGATTGCAGCGGTATCCTTTTGTGAGACTATCGAAACCAAAATATTTTTTGGTTGAAGATATCGAAGCGAAGCTTAAAAAAGATTGATGCGGAAAGCGCGACCCGCAGAGTAACGCCCAAAAAATTAGGCATAAAAAAAGCGCATTTTTACAATGCGCTTTTTAGGACTTTCCTGAAATATTTTAAATTTTGGTGACTAACTCAAATAATTAAATGATGGTGGATTGTCCTAAGTGTATGTTGGTAAAGTTTAAGTTGGTTTCGTCAGGATGATTAATAAAATCCTCTATAAAATCGCCAACTTTTGTGGTCGTTATGTTATCGTATTTTGTGTTTAAATCTGGTGTGGTAATATGCAGTTTTAATGCTTTATCAACACCTTCTCTAACAAGTGACGCTTCGTCGTCTAATCCAAAATGGTCTAACAGCATAGCCGCAGCTAAAATAGACGCTATCGGGTTTGCAATTCCTCTATTCGCTGCTTTCGAATAGGCTCCGTGAATAGGCTCGAACATAGCATGTTTTTCACCTAATGATGCCGATGCTAATAAACCAATGGAACCTACTATAACGCTGGCTTCTTCAGATAAGATATCGCCAAACATATTTTCAGTTAAAATTACGTCGAACTGTCTTGGATTCAATACGAGCTCCATGGCAGCATTATCGATATACATAAAGTTTAATCGAACATTTGGATATTGAGGTGCCATTTCCTGCACTACTCGGCGCCATAAACGAGAGCTTTCTAACGCATTGGCTTTGTCTACTAATGTTAATTTTCGTCTTCTGGATTGAGCTGCTTTAAATGCTAAATGTGCAATACGTTCAATTTCGAAACGGCTATATTCACAAACATCGGATGCCGTATTACCGTCGTCGCTTAATTTCTTTTCACCAAAATAAATACCTCCTGTAAGTTCGCGGTAAATAACAATATTGGTATTGCTTATTTGTTTTTTCTTTAAGGAAGATTTGTTTAGTAAATCTTCGTAAGCTATCACGGGTCTTATATTTGTATATAAACCCAAGGATTTCCTTAACCCTAAAAGTCCTTGTTCTGGTCTTATTTTAGCATAAGGGTCTAAATCGAAAGCGGTATTACCTATTGCACCAAATAAAATAGCATCGGCTTTTTCGCAAATGGCTATAGTTTCTTCGGGTAATGGATTGCCAGTTTTTTCAATAGCACTGGCGCCAATCAAGGCATGTTGAAAAGTAAATACATGATTAAATTCCATAGCAATGGCTTTCAAAACCTTTTGGGCTTGAGCAATAACTTCTGGTCCAATACCATCACCAGGTAAAACAGCTATATTTAATTTCATTTATTCTCTTTTCTGTTTAAAAATTGTTAATAATTCCATTCGGTCAATTTTCAATCCATTTCAACTTTAATTGAATGTAACTACTAAGATAATAAATTTTAAGCAGAAATTATTTCTTTATATACTTTGCTGTTTTCTATTATATTATGAATATCATTATCATCAACTTCTTTCTTTTTGTCGGCAAAATCTAAGAAATTAATATAGATTTCATCTAATTGAAGTTTTGTTAATTCGTAACCTACTATTTTTTGCTCTGTATGCTAATGCAGCACGTCCACTTCTTGCGGTTAATACAATAGCAGATTCGGTTACACCAACATCTTTAGGATCTATAATTTCGTAAGTTTCACGATTTTTAATTACACCATCCTGATGAATTCCAGAACTATGTGCAAATGCATTAGCACCAACAATGGCCTTGTTTGGTTGTGTATATATACCCATACTATCAGATACTAAGTGGCTAATACCATAAAGCATTTCTGTTTTAATATTGGTGTCTAAATTTAAATATGGGTGTTGTTTTAAAATCATTACCACTTCTTCTAAAGCCGTATTGCCTGCACGTTCACCAATGCCATTTATAGTACATTCAATTTGGCGTGCACCATTAATAACTCCTTCAATAGAGTTGGCAGTTGCTAAACCTAAATCGTTATGGCAATGGCATGATAAAATAGCTTTTTCAATACCTTTTACGTTTTCTTTTAAGTATTTAATTTTAGCACCATATTCGTGTGGTAAACAATATCCTGTGGTGTCTGGAATATTTAAAACGGTAGCGCCTGCTTTAATAACAGTTTCGCAAACTCGGGCTAAATATTCGTTATCAGTTCTCCCGGCATCTTCTGCGTAAAATTCTACATCTTCTACAAAAGATTTTGCGTAACTTACCGCTTTAAAAGCACGGTCTAGTATATCTTCTCTGGTAGAATTAAATTTGAATTTTATATGAGAATCAGATGTTCCTATACCAGTATGAATTCGAGGAATTTTAGCGTATTTTAAAGCTTCGGCAGCTACTTTTATATCATTTTCAACAGAGCGGGTTAAACCACAAACTGTTGCATGTTTTACAATTTTAGAAATAGCTTCGACCGATTTAAAATCGCCAGGACTTGAAACAGGAAAACCAGCTTCAATAATATCAACACCTAATAAATCTAGCTGTTCTGCTATGATTATTTTTTGTTCGGTATTTAATTTGCAGCCAGGGACTTGCTCACCATCGCGAAGCGTTGTGTCAAAAATTTGTACGTTAGTATTAGACATTTAATAAAATAAATTTTTCTATTGTGATACGAATTTATATTTTGGTTTGTTAAAATGATAATGCAACATACTTTTATTACGATGTTTAACTCGTGTATAATTTAATTAAATAACTGTAAATCAATTAATTGATACTGTTTTTAGAACTATGACAAAAGAGCAAAAAGATAATTTGTTTGTGTTGATAAAATCGCTTTCCAAGTCAGAAAAGCGACAATTTAAACTTTATGTAGGTCGATTAGGAGTGAACGAAGATTCTAAATTCCTGACTCTTTTTAATATACTTGAAAAACTCTCGGTTTATGACGAAGCCACTATTCTAAAAAAAGGCATTGTTAAAAAAGAACAGTTATCTAATTTAAAAGCACATTTATACAAGCAAATTTTAATTAGTTTACGATTAAACCCATCGCATCAAAATATTAGAATTCAAATTCGCGAACAATTAGATTTTGCAACCATTTTATATCATAAAGGTCTATACAAGCAAAGTTTAAAAATATTAGATAAAGCAAAAAATGTAGCCATCGCTAACGAAGAGAAAAATGTAGCGTATGAGATTGTAGAACTTGAGAAAATTATTGAATCGCAATACATAACTAGGAGTTTAAGTAATAGAGCAGATGAGTTGTCTATCCAAGCCAAAGAATTAAGCCAACAAAATGTACTAGCAAGTAAATTATCTAATTTATCGCTTCAACTTTATGGTTTGTTTTTAAAAACAGGCTATGTAAAAAACGATAAGGAAAGTAAAAGAGTTATAAAATATTTTAATGCTAGACTTCCAAAATACGATATAAACACTTTAGGTTTTCGTGAAAAATTATGGCTTTATAAAGCTTATTTGTGGTATAGTTTTTTAACGGTTGATTTTTTATCTTGTTATAAATATGCGACAAAATGGGTAGAACTTTTTTATGAGAATAAGGAACAAATTAGTTTAAATCCAGTATTTTTTTTAAGAGGAAATCATTATTTACTTGAGGCTTTATTCTATTTAAGGCATTATGAAAAGTTTAAAGAATCTTTATTGCGATTCGAATCGATAACCAAAGAAAAATGGTTTCCAATTGATGATAATATTGATGGGTTAACGTTTTTATACATTTATAATAATAAATTCAATTTGCATTTTATTGAAGGTAGCTTCGAGGAAGGCTTACCATTAGTCGACGATGTTTTAGATCGATTAAAAGATTACAATGACAGGATTGATGAGCATCACATCATGGTATTTTATTATAAAATAGCCAGTATGTATTTTGGCGCAGGTGAGAATAAAAAATGTATTCAATATTTAGAAAAAATAATAAGTAACAAAACACTGCAAATGCGAGAAGATTTATTGTGTTTTGCAAGAATATTGAATTTGGTTGCACATTATGAAGCTGGAATGGATTATAATTTAGATGTACTTATTAAAAGTACCTATAAGTTTTTAATTAAAATGGAAGACCTTTACGACGTGCAAAGAGAGTTTATTAAATTTTTAAGAGGTTTGGGTGATATTTATCCAAATGAAGTTAAAAACGAATTTATTAAATTACATAAAAAGCTAAAAGAATTTGAAAACGATCCTTACCAAAGTCGAGCATTTTTATACTTAGATATTATCTCTTGGCTGGAGTCTAAGATTCAAAACAAACCTATAAGTTTAGTGATTCAAAACAAGTTTAACGATATGCGTTTTAACAAGTAATTATTTGACTAATTAGTCGAAAAACAAAATCTTTTTTGTAAAAATTTTAAAAAAAATTAGGTTTTTAACTTTTTCTAACCGAATATTTGCACTCACAAAGTTCAATAACTTATTGAAATGTTATCAAGAAAGGCGGAGGGATTAGACCCATTGAAGCCTTAGCAACCCTTTACTTGTAAAGAAGGTGCTAAATTCTAACCCAACTGAATTTGATTTTAGTATTAGCGGATAGATAACCAAAACAAAATTGCTTGCAGTAATTTTATTTTTCTTTTTAACATTTTTCTATTAAGTACATCAATTTTGATGCATTTGGCTTTTGTTTTAATTATTTATTAACTCAAAAAAACTAGAAAAATGAGTACACACAAATTAGCAACTAACGCATTACACGCAGGACACGACACAACCGCAACAGGAGGAACCAGAGCAGTACCAATTTACCAAACATCATCGTATGTTTTTAATAATTCTGACCATGCAGCAAACCTATTTTCTTTAAAAGAATTAGGTTTTATTTATACCCGACTAAATAATCCAACCAATCAAATATTACAGGAGCGTTTAGCGGCTGTTGAAGGTGGTATTGGCGCTGTGGTATTTGCTTCAGGAACAGCAGCCATTTCAACAGGTTTGTTAACCTTGTTAAAAGCAGGCGATCATATTGTAGCATCAAGCAGTTTATACGGTGGAACGTATAATTTACTAAAAGTAACGCTTCCTCGATTAGGTATTACAACAACGTTTGTCGATGCCGATAATCCAGAAAATTTCAAGAAGGCAGTTCAAGATAATACGAGAGCATTTTTTGTAGAATCTTTGGGAAATCCGAAATTGGATGTTTTAGATTTAGAAGCCATTGCGAAACATTCAAAAGCCGCGGGCGTTCCCTTTATTGTTGATAACACAGTAGCAACACCAGCTTTGTTAAATCCGATAAAACATGGGGCCAACATTGTAATACATTCATTAACTAAATATATTGGAGGACAAGGAACTTCTTTAGGTGGTGCTATAATAGATGCAGGTACTTTTAATTGGGCAAACGGAAAATTCCCAGAATTTACAGAACCTTCTGCTGGATATCACGGTTTAGTATATCATGAAGCATTAGGTGCCGCAGCTTATACTTTTAAATTAATTTTGGAAGGATTAAGAGATTTTGGTGGCGCTTTAAGTCCGTTTAACGCATTTCAAATCATTCAAGGATTAGAAACACTACCGGTTAGAATTAAACAACACAGTGCAAATGCGTTGGAACTCGCAAAATGGTTGGAAAAACAGCCAGAAGTTGCATGGGTAAACTATCCAGGATTAAAATCAAGTAAGTATAAAACCTTATCAGATAAATATTTATCAAAAGGGCAAAGTGGAATTGTTACCTTTGGTGCCAAAGGCGGATTTGAAGCGGCAAAAGCTATTGCAGATAACTCAAAATTATTTTCATTATTGGCAAATATTGGCGATACCAAGTCATTAATCATTCATCCGGCAAGTACCACTCATCAGCAATTAACAGATGCTGAACAAGAAACAGCAGGAGCACCTAAAGATTTAATTCGCTTGTCTGTTGGAATTGAAGATATAGATGATTTAAAAGCTGATTTAAAAGAAGCATTTAGTAAAATTTAATTATAAAATTACACTTGAAAGAAGGATTACAACATATTATCATTAAAAATTTTACTACCGAAAGTAAGGTCAGCTAACTCAGAAATAAAGTTAAGTTATCAGGTATTTGGTAAAACTTTAGGAACTGCACCTGTAGTGTTGGTAAATCATGCATTAACAGGAAATAGTAATGTGGCAGGAAAAGATGGTTGGTGGCTAGATTTGGTTGGAGATGATAAGGTTATAGATACCAAACTTTATACGGTTTTATCTTTCAATATTCCAGGAAACGGATTTGATGGTTTTGTTATTGAAAACTACAAAGATTTTGTTGCCAGAGATATTGCCAATTTGTTTTTAATTGGTTTAAAAGAACTAAAAATTGATAAGCTTTTTGCACTTATTGGAGGATCTTTAGGAGGTGGAATAGCTTGGGAAATGGCAGTTTTAAATCCAGATATTACAGAACATTTAATTCCAGTTGCAACAGATTGGAAATCGACGGATTGGCTTATTGCGAATTGCCAAATTCAGGAACAATTTTTATTGAATTCTAGAAATCCGGTGCACGATGCCAGAATGCATGCTATGTTATGTTATAGAACACCAGAATCATTTAATGCGCGATTTCAGCGTTCTAAAAATGAGGAGTTGGAAATTTTTAATGTAGAAAGTTGGCTGTTACATCACGGTAATAAACTTCAAGAAAGGTTTCAGCTTTCGGCTTATAAATTAATGAATCAGTTGTTAAAGACCATTGATGTTACCAAAAACAGACCAACCGATTTTAATGTGCTGGAAAACATTCATGGTAATATTCACATTGTAGGAGTTGATTCTGATTTATTTTTTACGGCGGAAGAAAACAGGCAAACACACAAACAATTGGCTTTAACCAATCCGAATGTTACTTATAATGAGATAAATTCTGTGCATGGGCATGATGCCTTTTTAATGGAATATGAGCAATTAGAAAAAATAGTGGAAGGCATTTTTGTGCCAAATTCTAAAAAAAGAAGAATGAAAATATTAAAGTTTGGTGGGAAATCGTTGGCTAATGGCAAGGGATTGAATACCGTTATTTCTATCATAAAAAACAAGGTAAATGAAGGTGAGAAAATTACAGTTGTAGTATCTGCAAGAGATTCTGCTACCGATGATTTAGAAGATATTTTAAACAAAGCTGTAAAAGGTCAAGATTATAAACTTTTATTGCAATTATTTAAAGATTACCAAAGAGAACCTTTAAAAGATGTCGATTTTTCGAAAGAATTTGCGGTATTAGATAAGTTGTTTGAAGGTGTTAGTTTATTAAGTGATTATAGTAAAAAGACTAAAGATGAAATTTTAGCGCAAGGCGAACTGCTTTCGGTAAAATTAATTTCTAGTTTATTAAATAAGGAAGGAATTAAAGCTTCGGCTGTCGATGCCAGAGAATTAATTAAAACCGATGGTGTTTTTGGCAATGCCCAACCCATATTACAACTTTCAAAGGAAAACGTAAAAAAATATTATAAACAGTCTGGAAGCGATGTTATTAATATTGTAACCGGATTTATTGCTTCGAATGCTAAAAACGAAACCACAACTCTTGGTAGAAATGGAAGTAATTATACAGCAGCATTAATTGCAAATTATTTAGATGCTGAAGAATTACAAAATTACACACATGTAAACGGTATTTATACCGCGAATCCAGATTTGGTTGAAGATGCTCAAAAAATACGTGAATTGTCTTTTAGCGAAGCGAATGAACTTGCCAATTTTGGAACTACCGTTTTACATGCTAAAACTATTATACCGTTGGTAGAAAAAAACATCAATCTTCGTATTTTAAATACCTTTAATCCTGAAGATGAAGGCACGCTAATTACAGCGAAACCAAATTCTAAAGACGTTACTTCATTATCGGTTTTAGATAATGTAGCGTTGTTAAATTTAGAAGGACGAGGTTTGTTAGGAAAAAGTGGTGTAGATGCCCGAATATTTGGTGCCTTAGCTAAACATAATATAAGTGTTAGTATCATTTCACAAGGGTCGTCAGAGCGAGGTATTGGGTTAATTATAGATGCAGACCAAGCAACACAAGCTGTTATTGCACTTGAGCGTGAATTTGAAAACGATTTCTACTCACAAGACGTTAATAAGATTGGAGTAGTTGACGATGTTTCGGTTATTTCAATTATTGGAATTGAGCTGAGTTCGTTTCATAAACCGTTCAATGCGCTTATAAAAAATCAGATTACCCCGTTATTATTTAATAATACGGTTACTGGAAGAAATGTGAGTTTGGTTGTTAAAAAAGACCAACTTCATAAAGCAATGAACGTGATTCATGGCGAGATTTTTGGAATTTCAAAGAAAATAAACATTGCCATTTTCGGTCACGGATTAGTAGGCGGCGCGCTTATTAATCAGATTTTAAAATCGAAAGATGATATTGAAAAGCGCAAAGGCATCAACCTAAATGTATTTGCCATTGGTAATTCTAAAAAATTACTTTTAAACAAAAAAGGGGTTGATAAAAACTGGGAGAAAGCTATAAAAGCTTCCCCGTTAGATAGTTCAATTGAAGATGTTATAACATTTGCCAAAACACATCACTTAGAAAACTTAATTGCTGTTGATAATACCGCGAGTCCAAGTTTCTATTCAAATTATATTCCGCTCATTGAAGCAGGTTTCGATTTAGTATCATCTAATAAAATTGCTAATACAATTTCTCATAAATTTTACACCGATTTACGTACTAAATTAAAAGAACAAAATAAGCAGTATTTATACGAAACAACTGTTGGCGCAGGTTTACCGTTGATTGATACTATTAAATTATTGCACGAATCGGGTGAGAATATTACCAGAATTCGAGGTGTTTTCTCTGGAACTTTAAGTTATTTATTTAATAATTTTTCTGTTCAAAATAAACCATTTGGTGAAATTATCCAGGAAACGATTGATAAAGGTTTTACAGAACCAGACCCAAGAGAAGATTTTTCAGGAAATGATGTGGCGAGAAAGCTTTTAATTCTGGCAAGAGAGTTAGATTTGCAAAATGAATTTGAAGATGTATCGGTTCAAAATTTAATACCAGAAGCATATCAAAATATTTCGGTTGAATCATTTTTGAAACAACTTAATGTTTTAGATGATGAATTTCAGAAGCTGAAAGAAGCACAAAAACCTGGTTATGTTTTAAGATATATTGGCGATTTATCGGGTGATTTATCAAAAGATAAAGGCAATTTGGAAGTGAAATTAGTATCTATTCCTGGAGATAGTACTTTGGGACAAATAAAAGGAAGTGATGCTATATTTGAAATTTTTACAGAATCGTATGGCGAACAACCCATCGTAATTCAAGGAGCAGGAGCAGGAGCAGCAGTTACGGCACGAGGTGTTTTTGGAGATATTTTAAGGTTGTCGAAACATATAAATTAGAAAAATGAGCGAGGAGAGAAAACAATTTGAAACAGAAGCAATTAGAACACAGTTAGAACGCACTGAGTTTTTAGAACATACAAGTCCGTTATATTTAACATCTAGTTTTGTATTTGAAGATGCTGAAGATATGCGCGCTTCTTTTTCAGAAGAAAAAGAACGTAATATTTATAGTCGTTTTACAAACCCGAATACTACTGAGTTTGTAGAAAAAGTTTGTAAAATGGAAGGAGCAGAAGATGGTTACGCTTTTGCAACAGGAATGGCTGCTATTTTTTCAACCTTTGCGGCTTTGTTAGAAAGTGGTGATCATATTGTGTCAGCACGTTCAGTATTTGGTTCAACACACACCTTGTTTACTAAATATTTTCCAAAATGGAATATTGAAACAAGCTATTTCGATATTAATAAACCAGAAACCATCGAGAGTTTCATTACGCCAAAAACAAAAATATTATATGCAGAATCACCAACAAATCCAGCAATCGATATTATAGATTTAGAATTGTTGGGAAATATTGCTAAAAAACATAACTTAATTTTAATTATTGATAATTGCTTTGCAACACCATATTTACAACAACCTATTAAGTATGGAGCGCATTTAGTAATACATTCAGCTACTAAATTAATGGATGGACAAGGGCGTGTTTTAGGAGGTGTAACTGTTGGAAATGCTGATTTAATTCGTGAGATTTATTTGTTCGCAAGAAATACAGGGCCTGCATTATCACCATTTAATGCTTGGACTTTATCAAAAAGTTTAGAAACTTTAGCAGTTCGTGTGGATAAACATTGTGAAAACGCATTAAAAGTTGCCGAATTTTTAGAAGCTCATCCTAATGTAAACTGGGTAAAATATCCGTTTTTAAAATCGCATCCACAATATGAAGTGGCTAAAAAGCAAATGAAGTTAGGTGGTAATATTGTCGCTTTTGAAGTAAAAGGAGGCATTGAAGCTGGACGTAAGTTTTTAAATGCCATTAAAATGTGTTCATTGTCTGCCAATTTAGGAGATACCAGAACTATTGTAACACATCCGGCGTCAACAACGCATAGTAAATTATCTATTGAAGATAGGTTGGAAGTAAGTATTACCGATGGTTTGGTAAGAGTTTCAGTTGGATTAGAACATGTAAATGATATTATTCAAGATTTGGAACAAGCACTAAATTAAGTATATTAGCAGCATGCTCTCTAAAAAAACAAAATACGGTATAAAAGCACTCACCTTTATCGCAAGAAAAGAAGGAGTTGATCCTGTTCAGGTTGGTGAAATTGCCAAAAGTGAACAAATTCCTCAAAAATTTTTAGAAAGCATTTTACTTACACTTCGGAAAGCGGGGTTTTTAGGTTCCAAAAAAGGCAAACACGGGGGTTACTATTTAAGAATGGAACCGTCGGAAATTATCATGTCCGACGTTATGAGGGTTTTAGAAGGTCCTATTGCTATGGTGCCGTGTGTAAGTTTAAATTTCTATGAAAAGTGTGACGATTGTCCTGATGAGCACGCATGTAGCGTTCATAAACTTATGATTCAGGTTCGAGATAACACCTTAAATGTTCTAAGAAATAATACTTTAGAAGATTTATCTGGCCCTAGATAATTGTGTTTTTCGTAATAATTAATGCTTTTATTCATTTTTTTTATGATAAAATATTAAAAAACTTCATTTTCATAATTTTTTTCGATAATAGTTTGATTTGTAATAAAAAGTTATAAATTTGCTATTCCTATTAAATCGATAGGATTAATGTAATATCAAGTAAAATGATTGATCAAGTGTTAATAAATTCAAATCAAGAAGAAAAGACTACATATAAGACAGATGTAACTAAAGAAAGACCAGCTCGAAGTGTTGTGAAATCTATAAGCTGGAGAATTATAGGAACTTTAGATACTATTTTAATTTCATGGGTAATTACAGGGCATTTTGCTTTAGCATTTAAAATTGGGTCTGTAGAATTAGTTACAAAAATGGTATTGTACTTTTTTCATGAAAGAATTTGGAATACCATTAAATGGGGAAAATAAAATATGATATGATAACTCAAGAAAATATAAACGAATTAAATAAACTTTATAAAGATGCATCGCCTTCTGATATAATCAAGAAGGCTTTTGAACTTAATAAAGAGGCGGTAGTAACCACAAATTTTAGACCTTATGAAGCGGCTATTTTACATGCTGTAAGTTCATTAGAGTCTAAAATACCAGTGGTTTGGTGCGATACAGGTTATAATACACCACAAACATATAGACATGCCGAAACAGTAATAAAAGATTTAAAATTAAATGTTTTTTTATACGTGCCAAAGCAAACATCTGCGCACAGAGATGTTGTTATGGGAATTCCAGGCGTTGATGCTCCAGAACATGCTTTGTTTACAGAGCAAGTTAAGTTAGAACCTTTTAAACGAGCCATGGAAGAACATAAACCAAAAGTATGGTTTACAAATCTACGTCAAGGACAAACAGCATTTAGAGATAGTATAGGTATTTTTAGTGTAAGTAAAGATGGTGTTTTAAAAGTAAGTCCGTTTTACTATTGGTCCGATGCCGATTTAGATAAATATTTAGAAGAAAATAATTTACCTAACGAATTTAAATATTTCGACCCAACAAAAGCTTTAGAAAACAGAGAGTGTGGATTACATGCTTAGATAAAGATAAAATGAATATAATGAACAAAGACACATACCATATTAATTCACTAGAAAACGAAGCAATTTATATAATGAGAGAAGTTGCAGCACAGTTTGAAAAACCTGTGTTGTTATTTTCTGGAGGAAAAGATTCTATCACCTTGGTAAGATTAGCGGTTAAAAGCATTTTATCCTGCAAAAATTCCTTTTCCATTAATGCATATCGATACGGGACATAATTTTCCTGAAACTATTGAATTTAGAGATCGATTGGTAAAGGAATTAGGCTTAGAATTAATTGTTAGAAATGTACAAGATTCTATTGATGAAGGTAAAGTAAATGAAGAATCTGGTAGATATTCTAGTAGAAATCAGCTTGCAAACCACCACACTTTTAGATGCTATTGAAGAATTTAAATTTGATGCTTGTATAGGTGGAGCACGTCGTGATGAAGAAAAAGCAAGAGCAAAAGAACGTATTTTTTCTGTTCGTGATGATTTTGGTCAATGGGATGAAAAAAACCAACGTCCGGAATTATTTGACATGTTAAATGGTCAAATTGAATTTAGGTCAAAATGTACGTGTTTTCCCAATTTCAAACTGGACAGAATTAGATGTTTGGTCTTATATTGAAAGAGAAGATATTGAAATTCCATCTATTTATTTTGCACACAAACGTAAAGTTTTTTTAAGAGATGGCATGATTTGGTCTGCTGATGATGAAGTGGTTTATAGAGATGCACATGAAGAAGTAGTTGAAGAAATGGTGCGTTTTAGAACTGTTGGCGATATGAGTTGTACAGCAGCCGTATTATCTGAAGCAGCAACAATTTCTAAAGTGGTAGAAGAAATTAGAGATTCTACAATTTCAGAACGTGGTGCTCGTATTGACGATAAACGCTCGGAAGCAGCTATGGAAAAACGTAAACAACAAGGATACTTTTAATGCTATTGGCAATAAGCCATAAGCAAAAAAATAAGATTAAGTAAGATTGCTTAAAGCGTTAAGCTTAAAGCATAAAGCAAAAAATAAAATGGAAGTATTAAAAATTGCAACAGCAGGAAGTGTAGATGATGGAAAAAGTACCTTAATAGGAAGAATACTTTACGATACAAAATCATTAACCACCGATAAATTAGAAGCCATTGAAAAAACGAGTAAGCAAAAAGGATATGATTACTTAGATTTTTCTTTAGCAACGGATGGTTTAGTAGCCGAACGAGAACAAGGAATTACAATTGATGTGGCTCATATTTATTTTTCAACAGCAAAAAAAAGTTACATTATTGCAGATACTCCTGGTCATGTGGAATATACAAGAAACATGGTTACTGGAGCTTCAACCTCACAAGCATCTATCATTTTAATCGATGCCAGAAAAGGCGTTATTGAGCAAACCAATCGTCACTTTTTTATCAATAATTTATTGAGAATTAAAGATGTGGTTGTGACCATTAATAAAATGGATTTAGTAGATTATTCTGAAGAAGTTTACAATAAAATTAAAGCAGATTTCTCTGAATTAATGAGTAAAAGAGATTATCAAGATCAGAAAATAACTTTCATTCCGGTTAGTGCCTTAAAAGGAGATAATGTGGTGAACAGATCTGAAAACATGCCTTGGTATACAGGACAATCTTTACTTAGAACATTTAGAAGGATTAGATAAAAAAGATATCTATAATATTGGTACACCACGTTTTCCGGTGCAATATGTAATTCGTCCTAAAACAGAAGATTTTCATGATTTTAGAGGCTATGCAGGTAAAGTTTATGGTGGTGAATTAAGTGTTGGTGATAATATTTTGGTATTACCTTCAAAAACAAGATCAAAAATTAAAGATATTTATTTTTATGACGAAAAATATCAAACGGCTTCAAGACGTTCTTCGGTTACTATCACATTAGAAAATGATATTAACGTGAGTAGAGGTGATATGATTGTAAAAGAAGGCGATTTACCAACGATTGATAAACAATTTACAGCAAACATTTGTTGGATGGATTCGACCCCTTTAGAAGTGGGTTCAAAATATGTTTTACAGCATGGAATAAATAAAGTTTTGGCGAAAGTTGAAACAATTAATCATAAAATACATCCAGATTATTCGGGAATAGAACGAAATGTAAAAGGATTGGGAGTTAATGATATAGCTTCTGTTACTTTTAAATTTAATAAGCCACTGTTCTTTGATCAGTTTAAAAATCATAGAACCAACGGGTCGTTTATTTT
Organism: uncultured Flavobacteriaceae bacterium; assembly: GCA_963698455.1. Taxonomy (GTDB): domain Bacteria; phylum Bacteroidota; class Bacteroidia; order Flavobacteriales; family Flavobacteriaceae; genus Mariniflexile. Next base: position 348,470 of record CAVOQU010000001.1, read on the forward strand.
GATTGATACACAATCAAATAATACCGTAGGAGCAGGATTTATTCAATAATAGCAGATTGATTAAAAATAATTAAACACTAAAAAATTCCTTCTGTTCAGGAAGGTCAGGTATGAGATGCAAAGTTTTAGAACGGAAATAGAAGATCCTATTGTCGAAAGGGATATTATTGAATTAGCCAAAAAAATTGAGCTATTCCATAAGGGTAAAATCGACGAAGAAAAATTTAGAAGTCTGCGTTTAGCACGTGGTGTTTACGGTCAGCGTCAGGAAGGCGTTCAAATGATTCGTATAAAATTACCTTACGGAAAGGTAATGAGTAATCAATTACGTAGAATTTCTGATGTTTCAGATGAATATTCTCGCGGACGTTTACACATTACAACGCGTCAGGATATTCAAATTCATTATGTCGATTTAAATAGAACTCCAGAACTTTGGGCTGAATTAGAAAAAGATGATGTAACACTAAGAGAAGCTTGTGGAAACACCGTACGAAATGTAACAGCTTCAGAATTAGCAGGCATTGATGTGAACGAACCTTTTGATGTGTCACCATATGCCGATGCCTTATTTCGATTCTTTTTAAGAAACCCTATTTGTCAGGAAATGGGACGTAAGTTTAAAGTGTCTTTTTCATCTTCAGATGAAGATACAGGACTTTCATACATGCACGATTTAGGTTTTATAGCAAAAATTGAAAATGGTGTTCGTGGTTTTAAAGTTATGATTGGAGGTGGATTAGGTTCACAGCCACGTCATGCCGATGTTTTATATGATTTCTTGCCTTCAGATAAAATTATTCCAACAATGGAAGGTGTTTTAAGAGTTTTCGACCGTTATGGTGAACGTAAAAGTAGAGCCAAAGCACGTATCAAATTCTTATTAAAAGATATTGAATTAGATGCTTTTAAAGCTCTAGTTGATGAAGAACAAAATGCAATTGAATTTAAAACGGTTAGCTATTAATGCCGATGCTTATATAGCTTCAAATCCCGTATCAATTCAAGCACCACATGTAGAGATAAAAGATCAAAAAGCATTCAAATTATGGAAAACTACCAACCTTATTCCTCAAAAACAGGAAGGTTATGTTGCTATAGGAATTAAAGTGCTTTTAGGTGATTTTTATACTGATAAAGCTAGATTGTTAGCCGATTTAGTAGAGAAATATGCAGCAGGTGAAATTCGTTTGTCGCTTCGTCAAAATATAGTAATTCCATTTGTGAAAGAAGATTTAGTGCCTTTTTTCTATACCGAATTAGAAAAATTAGGCTTCGTAGAAGCTGGTTATAACAAAGCAGTAGATATTACAGCATGTCCAGGAACAGATACTTGTAATTTAGGTATTGCAAGTAGTACAGGAATTGCAGCATGAATTAGAACGTGTTATAAAAGCAGAATATCCACAGTATTTAAAAAATAGCGATGTCGTTATAAAAATTAGTGGTTGTATGAATGCCTGTGGGCAACACAATATGGCAAATATTGGTTTTCAAGGAATGTCTGTTCGTACGCCAGATAAATTAGTGGCACCAGCATTACAAGTATTATTAGGTGGTGGAAATTTAGGAGATGGAAATGGTTTGTTTGCCGATAAAGTAGTAAAAGTGCCAAGTAGAAGAGGTCCAGAAGCATTGCGCAGAATTCTAAATGATTATGAAGCAAATGCAAATGGAAAATCGTTTGTGGAATATTATAAAGTAACTGGAGAAAGATATTTTTACGATTTGTTAAATGATCTTCAAGATGTTACTAATTTAACCCAAGAAGATTTATTGATTGGGGATCTGAAGAAAAATATGAAAAAGAAATTGGTATTGGAGAATGCGCAGGTGTTGTTATTGATTTAATTGCTACTTTATTTTTTGAAAGTGAAGAAAAAATTGAAAATGCTAAAGAATCATTCGAATAATAAAGTATATTCTAGTGCTATTTATCATGCCTATACATCCATGGTTAATTCTGCAAAAGCAATGTTATTAGCAGAAAACAAAAGCACAAACACGCATGCTGGTATTGTAAGTCAGTTCGACGAATTATTTGTGGCAAGCGGTAAAATAGTATTAGGGACTTCTTTTTCTGAATTAATTTATCAGCTCAATAAATTTGCGCCAACTGAAGATTTTGCATCGATTTATATTAGTAATGCTAATCAGTTTTTAGATAAAGTAAGAGCTTATAGAGAAGACGAAACGAAACTAAAAAAGAAAGCGGTTTAAAAAGAGTAGCAATGAATTTAAAAACCCCAAAGTTAACTGTTGTAGGAGCAGGTCCTGGCGATGTAGAATTAATTACGCTTAAAGCAATTAAAGCTATTGAATCAGCAGATGTTATTTTGTATGATGCGCTTATAAACGAAGAACTTCTTAAATACGCTTCAAAAGATTGCGAGCTTATTTTTGTAGGGAAACGTAAAGGGTGTTATGCATTTCAGCAAGAGCAAATTAATGAACTTATTGTTAGTAAAGCGAAAGAAAAAGGGCATGTGGTACGGTTAAAAGGTGGCGACCCATTTGTGTTTGGAAGAGGCGCTGAAGAGATTGATTATGTAAAACCATATGGTTTAGAAACCTTTGTGGTTCCGGGTATTTCATCTGCTATTGCAGTACCAGCTTATCAAGGAATTCCTTTAACAAAACGTGGTGCTGCGGAAAGTTTTTGGGTTATCACGGGAACAACAAAAGCGCATAAATTATCAGGAGATGTTGCTATTGCAGCAAAATCTACAGCCACAGTTGTTATCTTGATGGGAATGGGTAAACTTGATGAAATTGTTCAAATTTTTTCTAGAAGAAAACAAACAAGACACACCAATTGCTATTATTCAAGAAGGTACTACCGAAAACGAAAAATTTGGTTTTGGAACCATTAGTACAATATGTGAAATTGTAAAAGAAAAGCAATTAGCAAATCCCGCAATCATCATTATTGGTGAAGTTGTGAAAGAACGCGTTCAATTAACTTCAATCTATAACGAAATACACAAAGCATAACTCGAGCTTAAATTATGGAACGAAATAATTTATATCCAATATTTTTAAAGCTTAACAGTCTTCATGTGCTTATTGTTGGAGGAGGTAATGTAGCAGAAGAAAAATTAACATTTCTATTAAAATCTAGTCCTGATGCTCAGGTTACCATGGTGTCTCCAATGTTTAGAGAAGGCACTATTGAATTAGCAAAAAAAGGTGATGTTAAATTAGTAAAACGACCTTATAATAAACGTTTTTTAAAAGGAAAACATATAGTTATAGCAACAACCGATGTTCCAAAAGTTAATGTGAAAGTGTATAAGCATTGCCGAAAACGAAATATTTTAGTGAATGTTGCCGATAACCCACCATATTGCGATTTTTATATGGGTGGTATTGTAACAAAGGGTAATGTAAAAGTGGCAATTTCCACCAATGGAAAATCACCAACAACAGCCAAACGTTTGCGTCAGTTTTTCGAGGATGTTATACCGGAAAATGTAGACGATTTAGTTAAAAATTTAAATGAATATAGAAAAACGATAAAGGGTGATTTCGAACAAAAAGTGGAAACACTTAACGAATTTACCAAAGGATTAATTGCAAAGAAAGAGTCTAAAAAAAATGATTAAAACAGATATACTTATTATAGGTGCAGGACCAACAGGATTATTTACGGTTTTTGAAGCAGGATTATTAAAACTTAAATGCCATTTAATTGATGCTTTGCCACAACCAGGCGGGCAATGTTCTGAGATTTATCCTAAAAAACCTATTTACGATATACCAGGTTTTCCAGAAATACTGGCTGGAGATTTAACAAACAATTTAGTAGAACAGGGAAAGCAGTTTGAACCAGGTTTTACCTTAGGAGAACGTGCTGAAACTATTGATAAATTAGAAGATGGAACCTTTATTGTAACAACTAATAAAGGAACAAAACATCATGCGCCTGTGGTTGCGATTGCAGGGGGATTAGGGTCTTTTGAACCTAGAAAACCAGGGTTAGACAATCTTGAAATCTATGAAGATAATGGATTGGAATATTTTATTAAAGACCCGGAAGTTTACAGAAATAAAAGAGTTGTTATTTGTGGAGGCGGCGATTCTGCTTTAGATTGGAGCATCTTTCTTGCTGATGTGGCTTCAGAAGTGACATTAATTCATAGAAGAAACGAATTTAGAGGTGCTTTAGATTCTGTTGAAAAAGTTAGTGAGTTAAAGCATTCAGGAAAAATAAAACTTATTACACCTGCAGAAGTTACCGAATTACACGGTGATGGTAAAATAGAAGCCGTTACAGTGAATAAAGAAGGTGAAAATATTCGCTTAGAAACCGATCATTTTATTCCGTTATTCGGCTTGTCTCCTAAATTAGGACCTATTGCAGATTGGGGGTTAGAGATAGAAAAAAACGCCATTAAAGTAGATAATTCGTTAAATTATCAAACAAATATCCCAGGTATTTTTGCAATTGGTGATGTAAACACATATCCCGAAAAATTAAAATTAATTCTTTGTGGTTTCCATGAGGCTACTTTAATGTGTCAAGCAGCATATAGAATAATCAATCCAGGTAAAAGATATGTTTTAAAATATACTACTGTAAGTGGAATTGATGGTTTTGATGGCTCACGAAAAGAAGCTCCGAAAGCTGTGGTACAATCAATACAATAAATAATATTATTGTGTATTTTTACGGCATCAATTATGATAAATAATCATGAAAAATTACAACATACGATTAAAGGAGGTTATTAAACCATTTACAAAAAGATTGTTTTATAACTTGTTTGATGAATTGGAAGCAGAGACTATCTTTTTAAAGAAGACTTTTTTAGAAATAACATCTCAACTAGGAATTGAAAATGGGGAAAGTTTGTGGAATGAATTTCAAGGGCAGTTTCCATCTATCAGAAGGAAATTAGATTTAGATGCGGCTTCTTTTCTAAAAAACGATCCAGCATCTACTTGTATTGAAGAAGTTTATTTAGCGTATCCTGGATTTTATGCCATTTCAATTTATAGATTGAGTCATCAATTATACCTTCTAAAAGTACCAATTCTTCCTCGTATGATGAGTGAATATGTACATGGAATTACTGGTATAGATATTCATCCAGGAGCAACAATTGGCGAGTCTTTTTTTGTAGACCACGGAACAGGGATTGTAATAGGTGAAACGTCCATAATAAAAAGTAATGTAAAAATATTTCAAGGGGTTACACTAGGTGGAATACAAGTAAAAAAGAGTTTACAATCCACCAAACGTCATCCAACTATTGAAGATAATGTTACCATTTATGCTAACGCCACTATTTTAGGTGGTGATATTATTATAGGTGCAAATAGTACCATTGGAGCTAATGTTTGGATAACACAATCTGTTCCAGAAAATTCATTGGTAACTTATCAAACCGAAATTAAAATTAGACCAAAAAAAAATGGTATCAATTAAAGGAATCTTAGATCAAATAGGAAATACACCGCTTGTCGAAGCTTCTCATCTAATTTCAAAAAAAGGGGTAAAACTTTATTTGAAATTAGAAGGTGATAACCCTGGAGGAAGTGTTAAAGATCGTGCTGCTTTTAATATGATTAATGAAGCCTTAAAAAGAGGCGATATTAAAAAAGGAGGTTATTTAGTTGAAGCAACCAGCGGAAATACAGGAATTGCTTTAGCATTTATAGCAAACTTGTTTGGGTTAAATATGGTATTAATTATGCCTGAAAACTCAACAGAAGAACGTGTAAAAACGATGCGGGCTTATGGCGCTGAGGTTATTTTAACACCTGCAGATACTGGTATTGAAGGCTCCAGAGATGTAGCATTTCAATTAAGAGATGAAAAAGGATATACGCTATTGAATCAGTTTGAAAATGATGATAACTGGAAAGCACATTATAAAACTACTGGACCAGAAATTTGGAAGGATACTGAAGGTGAAATCACCCATTTCGTTTCTGCCATGGGAACTACGGGAACAATCATGGGCGTTTCTACCTATTTAAAAGAGAAAAATAAAAACATCACTATTGTTGGTGCGCAACCTGAAGATGGCGCTAAAATACCTGGTATTAGAAAGTGGTCGCCAGAATACGTGCCTAAGTTTTTCAACCGTTCAAAAGTTGATATTGTTGTAGATGTAAGTGAACACGATGCCAAAATCACAACCCAAAGATTAGCCAAAGAAGAAGGTGTTTTTGCAGGTATGAGCAGTGGAGGTTCTGTGTATTGTGCTTTAAAAATTGCAGAATCTATTGACGAAGGTGTTATTGTCGCCATTATTTGTGATAGAGGTGACCGCTATTTGTCATCAACACTATTCGAATAAAAAAAGGGCAATTTTCATCAAATTAGTGTGAAATTAAAAAAATGCGTGGTATTTTTGCGCACTAGTTCATAAACGAATTAAAAGTGTTATCAAGAAAGGCAGAGGGAATAGACCCGTTGAAGCCTTGGCAACCTCCCAATTTTTAGTGAAAGGTGCTGCGTTCTACTGATATTTTTAAGGAATATTGGAAAGATAACGAAAAGTGTTTCTTTACTTTTCTTGATGACATTCAGATATAAAAATATCAATATGTCAAACATACAAAAAGCTTTACAAGACCGTATTTTAGTGCTCGATGGTGCTATGGGAACCATGCTTCAGCGTTATAAATTTACTGAAGCAGATTTTAGAGGCGAACGTTTTAAAGATTATCCAACTCCTTTACAAGGCAATAACGATTTGTTGTCTCTTACGCAGCCAGAAGCTATTAAAACCATACATGGTAAATATTTTGAAGCGGGAGCGGATATTGTGGAGACCAATACTTTTTCAGGAACAACTATTGCCATGGCAGATTATCAAATGGAAGATTTGGTATATGAACTTAATTTTCAATCGGCCAAAATTGCAAAAGAAGTGGCAGATGAATTTACAAAACGAGAGCCTAATAAACCACGTTTTGTAGCAGGTTCTATCGGTCCAACAAATAAAACGGCAAGTATGTCACCTGATGTAAATGATCCAGGATTTAGAGCCGTAACTTTTGACGATTTACGTATTGCCTACAAACAACAGGTAGAAGCTTTAATTGATGGTGGTGTTGATTTACTTTTAGTTGAAACCGTTTTTGATACCTTAAACGCAAAAGCAGCTTTATTTGCGATTGAAGAAGTGAAAGAAGAAAGAAATATTGAAATCCCAACGATGCTAAGTGGTACAATTACCGATGCTAGTGGTCGAACATTATCAGGTCAAACTGCCGAAGCATTTTTAATTTCGGTTTCACATATTCCATTATTATCCATTGGTTTTAATTGTGCATTAGGAGCAAACTTACTTCAGCCCCATTTAGAGGCGATTGCTAATAAAACAGATTTTGCTATTTCTGCCCATCCCAATGCTGGGTTACCAAATGCTTTTGGTGAATATGATGAAACTCCGGAAGATATGGGTGAGCAAATAGAAGAGTATTTAAAGAAAAATTTAATAAATATTATTGGTGGTTGTTGTGGTACAACTCCAGAACATATTAAAGTAATTGCAGATATAGCTGCAAAATATAAACCACGTAAAGTTGTCACCATGAGCGCAGTCGAAGGGTCACATTAAAAAAATATAAATGAAAGAAAAGGTCGAGAGAAAATATATGAGACTTTCAGGGTTAGAACCACTAATCCTGAATGAAAACAGCAATTTTATAAACGTTGGAGAACGTACTAATGTTGCTGGGTCACGTATGTTTTTACGATTGATTAAAGAAGAGAAATTTGATGAGGCCTTAGCCGTTGCACGTCATCAAGTAGATGGTGGTGCGCAAATAATTGACATTAATATGGACGATGGTCTTATTGATGGCAAAGAATCTATGGTTCGCTTTTTAAATTTAATTGCAGCAGAGCCCGATATTTCTCGTGTACCTATCATGATTGATAGTTCAAAATGGGAAATTATAGAGGCTGGTTTGCAAGTGGTGCAAGGAAAATGTGTAGTGAATTCTATTTCATTAAAAGAAGGTGAAGAGAAATTTATTTGGGAAGCAAAGCAAATTAAAAGGTACGGAGCAGCAGTTGTAATAATGGCTTTTGATGAAGTAGGGCAAGCAGATAATTATAAGCGTAGAATAGAAATTGCAGAACGATCGTATCATATTTTAGTTGATAAAGTTGGTTTTCCTTCAGAAGATATTATTTTCGATTTAAATATATTTCCTGTGGCTACTGGAATGGATGAGCATAAAAGAAATGCCATCGATTTTATTGAAGCCACACGTTGGGTTCGTGAAAATTTACCAAATGTAAGTGTGAGTGGGGGTGTAAGTAATGTGTCGTTTTCTTTTAGAGGAAATGATGGCGTTCGCGAAGCGATGCACTCGGTATTTTTATACCATGCTATTCAAGCTGGTATGAATATGGGTATTGTAAATCCAGCACTTTTAGAAGTTTATGATGACATTCCAAAAGATTTATTGGAACGCGTTGAAGATGTTATTTTAGATAGAAGAGAGGATGCAACCGAACGTTTATTAGATTTTGCCGAAACTGTAAAAGGATCGAAAGTAGAAAAAGGTTTGGATTTATCATGGCGTGAAAACCCAGTTCAAGAGCGAATTACACATGCATTAGTAAAAGGTATTGATGCTTTTATTATTGAAGATGTTGAAGCTGCAAGACTACAAGCCGAAAAACCAATTGATGTTATTGAAGGTCATTTAATGATTGGAATGAATGTGGTGGGCGATTTATTTGGAGCTGGTAAAATGTTCTTGCCACAAGTGGTAAAATCAGCACGTGTAATGAAAAAGGCAGTGGGCTATTTAAACCCGTTTATTGAAGCTGAAAAAGGTGAATTTCAAGAACCAGTTGGAAAGATGTTAATGGCAACTGTAAAAGGCGATGTGCACGATATTGGTAAAAATATTGTAAGTGTAGTATTAGCTTGTAATAATTATGAAATAGTTGATTTAGGGGTTATGGTAGCTCCTGAAAAAATTATCTCAGAGGCAAAAGCGCACAATGTAGATATTATTGGTTTATCTGGATTAATTACACCGTCGCTGGACGAAATGGTATATTTAGCGAAAGAAATGGAGCGTCAAAATTTTGTGATTCCATTGTTAATTGGAGGTGCTACCACATCGAAAGCACATACTGCTGTTAAAATTGATCCCCAATATAAAAATGCCGTGGTTCATGTGAATGATGCTTCAAGAGCTGTGACTGTTGTGGGCGATTTATTAAATAAGAAATCCAATAATGATTATGTTGCCAATTTAAAAAAGGATTATGACGAGTTTCGCGAGAAGTTTTTAAAACGTGGAAAAGAAAAATCATATATTTCTATTATCGAAGCGCGTAAACGAAAGTTTAAAATTGATTGGGATAATACTGAAATTGTAAAGCCTAAGGAGTTAGGAATACAAATGTTGAAGCAATTGAGTTTAAAAGAGCTCGTACCTTTTATAGATTGGAGTCCGTTTTTTAGAAGTTGGGATTTACATGGTAAATTCCCTGATATATTAACGGATAAGGTTGTTGGAGAACAGGCAACCATTATGTATAATGAAGCCCAAGCAATGATTGAAGACATTATTGCGAAGCAATTATTAAAACCTAGAGCTGTTTTTGGATTGTTTGAAGCAAATACAATCAATAATGATGATATTTCGGTTCAAAAGAAAGGTAATGAAATAGCGATTTTTAGAACATTACGTCAGCAATTAAGTAAACGAGAAGGGATTCCAAATATAGCGTTAGCAGATTTTATTGCGCCTAAAGACACTGGAAAAACCGATTATATGGGTGCGTTTTGTGTCGCTATTTTTGGCGCACAAGAGTTGGCTGATAGTTATAGAGATAAAGAAGATGATTATAACGCCATAATGGCGCAAGCTATTGCGGATAGATTTGCAGAAGCCTTAGCAGAATATTTACATAAGCAAGTACGAACGAAACATTGGGGTTATGCCTCAGACGAAACATTATCGAATGATGATTTGATAAAGGAAAGTTATAAAGGTATTCGTCCGGCACCAGGGTACCCGGCATGTCCAGACCATTTGGAAAAGGAAACCATTTGGAGTTTGTTGGATGTCGAAAAAATTATTGGAGTAACACTAACTGAAAGTATGGCGATGTGGCCAGCTGCAGCAGTTTCGGGATATTATTTTGGAAACCCTGAAGCGAAATATTTTGGCTTAGGAAAAATCACCGATGACCAAGTAACCGATTATGCCGTTAGAAAAGGGATAACAAAAGAAAAGGCTAGTAAATGGTTACATCCTGCTATTGCAGAAGAATAACGTCATTACGAGGAGTAAGCGACGAAGTAATCTCATTAAGAGAAACGGATTGCTTCACGATGTTCGCAATGACGAATAAATAAAAAGAAATGAAACCAGAATTCATAGAATTAACATTAGGGAGCTACATAATTTCTCATGGCTTCGGCGATATGAATAAAGAGATGATGGAACCTATTGCATCAGATAATTTTTCGAAGAAAATTATTCCTGTGTCCAGAATAAAATCGATTAGTGAGAAATATATTTTGACCGATTATGTAGATGGTAGATGGATATATTGGGAGTATGCCGAAGACTATAATGAGTTGAAAAAGCTATTGGTTTAGACGCGTTAGCGATTGCAGTGGCATCCTTTTTACCAATTTAAATAGGACGTCGTTACGAGGAGGTACGACGAAGTAATCTCTACGCGTTAAGAGATTGCCACATAAAATTAGCAATTTCTTCGCAATGACGTAAAAAGATATAGCGTAAAGCGCGACCCTTGTGGTAACGCCAAAAAAAATTAGATTTAACAATTAAAAGTCCCCTTTGGGGATTTAGGAGAAAATGAAAGTAACAGATCACATAAAAAAAGCGAACGGGAAAACATTGTTTTCTTTTGAAGTAATTCCGCCACAAAAAGGGAAAAACATTCAGGATTTATATAATAATATAGACCCTTTAATGGAGTTTAATCCGCCTTTTATTGATGTAACGACCTCGAGAGAAGAGTATGTGTATATTGATAAGGGTAACGGGCTTTTAGATAAACGAATTACCCGTATGCGTCCTGGTACAGTGGGGATTTGTGCGTCTATAATGCATAAATATGGCGTTGATGCTATACCGCATTTGCTTTGTGGTGGTTTTACTAAGGAAGAGACCGAGTATGTTTTGGTTGATTGTCATTATTTAGGGCTCGATAATGTCATGGCATTACGTGGTGATTCTATGAAAGATGAAGCCTATTTTAAACCTGTTGAAGGAGGAAATGCATTCGCGAGCGATTTGGTGGCGCAAATAGTAGATTTGAACAAAGGTAAATATCTACATGACGATGTGGTAGTAGAACACAATGCCGATTTTTGTATTGGTGTAGCTGGTTATCCTGAAAAGCATATGGAAGCCCCGTCCTTAGTTACCGATTTAAAACGACTAAAAGAAAAAGTAGATGCCGGGGCAGATTATGTGGTTACGCAAATGTTTTTTAACAATAATAAATATTTTGAATTTGTAGAAAAAGCCAGAGCTATAGGCATAACTGTACCTATTATTCCGGGAATAAAACCGATTGCTGTGAAGCGCCATCTACAAATTTTACCACAGGTTTTTAAAATAGATTTACCACAAGATCTTATCGATGCCGTTGAAAATTGTAAAGATAATAATGCCGTAAGAGAAGTTGGTATTGAGTTTGCGATTCAACAATCTAAAGAATTGAAAGCGGCAGGTGTGCCCGTTTTACATTATTACTCCATGGGTAAAAGCGATAATATAAAAGCAATTGCATCTGCGTTGTTTTAAATATTCAGTTACTTTTGCTTAACAGCAAATCTTTTAATGAAACAATTTTTCACCTACACTTTTTTTTTAGTAACACTGTTGGGTTTTTCGCAAGAAAAGCAGCATACATCGTATATAGATGTAAACTATTTTAAAGGAAATATTGCTTTACATAATAATGATATTCTTCATTTAATTAACGGGCATCCAGAAGGTGTTATTCTAAGTTGGAACAAAAAAACTTACGGATTTGAAGATTGGGAACAGCGTTACAACTACCCGGATTATGGAGCAACATTTGTGTATCAAAACTTAAAAAATGAAGTTTTAGGAAACAATATGTCGTTATACGCTCATTATAATTTCTATTTTTTAAATCGAAATTTAATGTTCAGAATTGGTCAGGGAATCGGTTACACACCAAAACCTTACGATAAAGAGACCAACTTTAGAAATATAGCTTTTGGAACAAAAATGTTGAGCAGTACCATGATGATGCTAAACTATAAAAAAGAACGTATAATAGATAACTTAGGGTTACAAGCAGGGTTTTCGTTAATACATTATTCAAATGCCAACATAAAGGCGCCTAATGCCAGTGTTAATTCTATTACTTTTAATCTGGGAGTTACTTATAATTTTGATAAAGAAGAACCTTCATACAAAACAATTATTGCCAACGGCGAAAAGGAGAAATTTACACAGCCCATAAAATACAATTTAGTTTTTAGAGGTGGTGCAAACGAAAGCGATGTGGTAGGTAGTGGTCGGTTTCCATTTTATATCGTTTCAGCATATGCTGACAAACGAATCAATGTAAAGAGCGCTTTGCAATTTGGAACGGAAGTTTTTTTTTCAAATTTTTTAAAAGAGCTGATTTATTATCAAAGTGTTTCGTTTCCTGAAGAAAATGTTTCAGGCGATGAAGATTACAAACGTGTAGGAGTATTTGCAGGACACGAATTGTTTATCAATAAAACATCTTTAGAAACCCAATTGGGATATTATGTGTATTACCCGTTCGATTTTGAAGGTAGAATTTATTCAAGAATAGGGTTAAAACGATATGTATCAGAAAAATGGTTCGGAGCATTAACTTTAAAAACTCACGGAGCGAAGGCTGAAGCGGTAGAAATTGGTATAGGTGTACGATTGTAAAATAATGAAAAAACTAGTTTACATATTAATTATAATGCTGCTGTTTTCTTGCAATAGTGAAAATGCAAGTGATTGTTTTCAATCCACTGGTGCTATAATGCAGCAAGAAATTGCGGTTTCTGGTTTTGATAAAATATTAGTGAACAGAGATATTGAATTAATCATTACGGATGGAGCAGAGCAAAAGGTTGTTATAGAAACAGGAAAAAATCTGTTAAATGATGTTGAAGCAGTTGTTGTCGATGGGAAACTGATTCTAACCGATAATAATTCATGCAATTATGTGCGCGATTATGGTATAACTAAAGTATATGTTACCTCGCCCAATATTACAGAAATAAGAAGTTCAACGCAATATGATGTGCGTTCTGATGGGGTTTTAACCTATCCAAGTATCACAATTTTAGCTGAAGATTATAGTGCTCCTGATACGTTTATAAGCGGAAATTTTTGGCTAGAAATAGATAATAATTCTTTTTACGCCGTATTCAACAATCTATCAAATTGTTTTATATCTGGTAAAACAACTAACTTAAATATCACTTTAGCTTCTGGTACTTCTCGTTTTGAAGCACAGCATTTAATTGCTCAAAACGTGGTATTTTGGAACCGAAGTTCAAACGATATTATCGTAAATCCACAGCAATCTTTAACCGGTAAAATATCGGGTACAGGGAATGTTATTTCTATAACACATCCTCCACTTGTAGCTGTGGAGGAGGTGTATAAAGGACGATTAATTTTTAATTAATTCCATCGATTGTTTCGCAATTTCCAACTCTTCATTTGTTGGAACAATTAAAACTTTAACTTTAGAACCTTCTTTATTGATAGCCCGAATTTCTTGCGTGCGGTTTTTGTTTTTTTCAGTATCTAAATTAATGCCTAAAAAGTCTAAATCTTCGCAGATTAACTGGCGCATATAAACTGAGTTTTCCCCAATTCCAGCAGTAAATACAATAGCATCCAATCCGTTTAAAATAGCAGTATAACTACCAATGTATTTTTTAATACGGTATGCATTCATGTGTAATGCCAGTATACAGTCTTTATTTCCTTTCGCAGCTTCACTTTCAATTTCTCTTAAATCGCTATAGCCAGTAAGTCCTAGCATACCACTTTTCTTTTGCAAAAAGGTATTGATTTCACTTAAAGCATACCCATATTTGTCGGCTAAATAGAAAATAATGGCAGGATCGATATCACCAGAACGGGTACCCATAATTAATCCGCTAACCGGAGAGAAGCCTAAAGAATGGTCAACACTTTTGCCATTTTTAACAGCAGTTATACTACAGCCATTGCCTAAATGAATGGTAATTATTTTAGATTCTTTTTTACCTAAGAATTCAATAGCTTTTTCTGAAACGTATTTATGACTTGTTCCATGGAAACCATATAAACGAATATGTTTTTCAGTTAAAAACTCGTTAGGAATGGCATATTTATAGGCTACTTCTGGTATGGATTGATGGAATGCTGTATCAAAAACCGCTACTTGTTTGGCGGTTGGAAATATATCTTCGGCAACTTCAATACCTTCTAAATTTGCCGGATTATGTAAAGGCGCTAATGAAGATAATTCCTTTATTTTCTCTTTGACTTCTTTTGTAATTTCTGTTGTATCACTAAAATAAATACCACCATGAACCACTCTGTGTCCCACTACGGCAATGTCTTCGGGAGATTTTATAATGCCTGTATTTTTATCTAAAAGATGTTCAGCTACCAATTTTAATCCCGCTTTGTGGTTTAAAATTTGTGATTCAAATTTAATGGTGTTTTTTTCAGTTTTAAATTTGAAAATGGCATCATCAAAACCAATACGTTCTATGATTCCAGAACATAGAATGGTTTCATTAGGCATTGAAAATAACTGATATTTTAAAGAGGAACTCCCAGAGTTTAATACTAATACTTGCATGTTTTAAATTTCTTGTGCTTGAATGGCGGTTATTATTACGGTGCTGTAAATATCGTCTGCAGTACAACCTCTACTTAGGTCATTTACTGGTTTATTTAATCCTTGTAATACTGGTCCGATAGCTAAAGCACCTGTTTCTCTTTGTACAGCTTTATAGGTGTTATTACCCGTGTTTAAATCAGGAAAAATTAGCACACTTGCACGACCTGCTACTTCAGAATTTGGCAATTTACTCTTACCTATTCGCATGTCTACTGCAGCGTCGTATTGAATTGGACCTTCAATTTTTAGGGTTGGCGATTCCTTTTTTACTATTTCGGTAGCTTCTCTAACTTTTTCAACATCTGCGCCTTTACCTGAAGCACCAGAAGAATACGATAACATGGCTACTTTTGGTTCAATACCAAATTCTTTGGCAGTTTTTGCGGATGAAATGGCGATTTCAGCTAACTCTTTTGCGTTTGGGTTTGGGTTGATGGCGCAATCTCCAAAAACAGAAACTCTATCTTCTAAACACATGAAGAAAATGGACGACACTATATTTACGCCTGGTTTGGTTTTAATAAATTGTAAAGCCGGAAGTAAGGTGTGTTGTGTGGTATTTACGGATCCAGAAACCATACCATCGGCATGCCCTTTGTAAATCATCATAGTTCCAAAATAAGATACATCAGACATCTTATCTTTTGCCATTTCTAAGTTAATATTTTTATGCTTTCTTAGCTCGTAATATGTATTTACATAATCATCAAAATGAGGTGAGTTTTGAGGATCTACAATGTTAATATCTTTGATGTTTAAAGGAATATCAAATTTTTCAATACGTTCTTTAATTTTAGCTACTTCACCAATTAATGTCAATTCAACAACTTGCGCAGTTATTAATCGTGCCGCCGCATGTAAAACACGTTCGTCATAACCTTCGGGTAAAACAATATGTTTTTTATTTTTAAGTGCACGTTGCAATAAATTGTATTGAAACATTCTTGGTGTAAAGATGTCTGATTGAAATGTAATTAACTTTTCAGATAATTTATCTGTATTAACATGCAAATCGAAAGTTGAAATAGAAGTTTCAATTTTATCTGAATTTTCAGCATATATTTTAGATTTTATATTACCTATATTGTTAGTCACGGTATACGTACCATCTTTTACGCTAACAATTGGAATAACACTAGAAAGACCTTCAATTAGTTTTAAAATAGGTTCTTCTGGAATTAGCCCTCCAGTTAATACTACACCCGAAATTTTTGGGTAATTCTTCGAAATATTTGCTTGTAATGCCCCTAAAATAATATCGGCTCTGTCTCCCGGCGTAATCACTAAAGCGTTTTCTTTTAAATGCGTTAAATAATTACGCAATTGCATAGCGCCAACGCTAAAGTTGTCAATTAAATTATTTAGCAGATCTTTTCCAAAAAGTACTTTTCCATCTAAAGCTTTAACAACTTCTTTCATGGTTGGACTTGATAAGCTATGAATTTTAGGAATAACTGAAATGTCGGTATTATTATTAATTCTATTTTGCAATAATTTTTTTAATGTTAAAACAGCTTTTGAATCTACTTTATTAGTCATTATGGAAAGCACGTCCACCTCACTTCTAAAAGTATCGTATGCTAATTGAACACCTTCAACAATTTCTTTATTTTCTTTTTTGTCTCCCTGCATTACGATAATAACAGGAATGCTTAAGTTTTTTGAGATTAGAATGTTTAAATCTAATTCTATACTTGAGTTTTCATGTGAGAAATCGGTACCTTCAACTAAAACAAAATCAAAACGTTCTTCAAGATGTTTGTATTTTTTAATAATCTCATCTATGACTTCACCGGATTTACCTCGATTGTATAAATCTAATACTTCATTTCTGGTAAAAGCAAATGTCTTTTTGTAATTAATATCAATTTCAAAATGTGATAGAACTGTGCTAATATGGTTGTCCATTTCGCCAGAATCTAAATCTTCAATAATAGGTCTAAAATAACCTACTTTAGCTGTTTTACCTAAAAGCATACGCATTAACCCTAATACAACAACAGATTTTCCGCTGTTAGGCTCAATAGTCGCTACATAAATTCCTTTACTCATATTTGTTTTTTGTAGTGATGCGATGGTTATCAAATACTAGATAAGAAGAATAACTTCGCATGTATTAATTATGATACAATATTTTGTGATGTCGCAAAATTAGTGTCTACATGTTTTAGTAAAGATGATTTTAGTCATATTTTCATCACAATTTAATAACTTTTATTAAGTTGTATAAATTTAATAACAGAATTGATGAAATTTTGATTATTTCGAAGTTAAATCTCTAAAAAGCGATTCTAAGCTTGCGTTTTTTTGATTCAATTGCAAAATTTTCAATTTATTATCATGTGCAAAATCAAACACATACGACCGCATATCTTCTGAAGATGAAAAAGTGATTTCGTATACAAAACCATGTGTGTTTATAACATTTTTTACTTTCGGTAATTTTAATAAGAAAGCATCTTCAACTCGATAATCAAATTCCACGAGAACGATTTGTTCTTTACCATCTCGCAATTCATTTAATTTTTTGTCTGCTACAATTTCACCATTATTTATAACAATTACGCGGTCACAAATAGCTTCAACTTCCTGCATGATGTGTGTAGAAAGAAAGACTGTTTTTGTTTTACCGATGGTTTTAATTAAGTTTCTAATTTCAACTAATTGATTTGGGTCTAAACCCGTGGTGGGTTCGTCTAGAATTAAAACATCCGGGTTGTGTAAAAGGGCGTTTGCTAATCCTACACGCTGGCGATATCCTTTTGAAAGTTGTCCAATTTTTTTATGAGCTTCAGCCGTTAATCCCGTAAGTTCAATAACTTCATCTATTCTCTGTTTCGCGATTTTATAGATGCTGGCGTTAAATGCTAAATATTCTTTAACATACATTTCTAGATATAGCGGATTATGTTCGGGTAAATAGCCAACGCTTTGTTGCACTTTTTGCTTGTCTTCGGTTACATCAAACCCATTTACTTTTGCAGAACCTTCGTTGGCATTAATATAGGTAGTTAAAATTTTCATCATGGTCGATTTTCCTGCACCATTAGGTCCTAAAAAACCAACAATCTCTGGTTTTTCAACCTTAAAAGAGATGTTATTTAATGCTTTTTGGTTTCCGTAAAGTTTCGAAATACCTTCTACCTGTATTGACATAATAAAATTGTTTGTTCAAAAATAATGATTATCTAACGTAATGTAAGTTTTGCTGTAAAATATTTAAAACTTTTAATAAATATGAAAAAAAGGTTTTATCCTATTTTGATTTCTTAAAATATTAATTACTTTAGCTCCATAATTATGAAAGCAACAGTTAGTTATACATATTTTAGCAATTTTTATTTTTTCTTTAGCGGAAAAAACGAGGCATTGTATGTATAATTTATAAACATAAATTTAAAATATAAGGTCTCGATGAAAATCGGGACTTTTTTTTGTATATGATAAAAACAGTAGCCATACAAGGTGTAAAAGGGTCTTTTCATCATATTGTGTCACAGCAATATTTTAATAAGCCTGTCGATGCTATTGAATGTTCCACATTCGATCAGGTAGTAGATTCACTTATTACTAAGAAATGTGACGCAGCTATTATGGCTTTAGAGAATTCCATTGCGGGATCTATCATTCCTAATTATGCCTTAATTAATAAATTCGGGTTACATATTGTTGGCGAACATTATTTAGATATTCAGCATAATTTGATGGCTTTGCCTAATCAAAATATAAAGGAGATAAAGGAAGTGTACTCACACCCAATGGCGTTATTGCAATGTATTGAGTTTTTTAAATTGCATCCACATATTAAATTGGTTGAAGATAAGGATACCGCCGAGGTAGCACAGCGTATACAAGAAAAGAAATTAAAAGGCATTGGCGCGATAGCAAGTACCATGGCTGCAGAAATTTTTGAATTGGATATTTTAGCACACAGCATTCAAACTATAAAGCATAATGAAACTCGTTTTGTTATTGTAAACCGCACTATTTCAGAAGTGCCAGAAAACGAAATAAATAAAGCCTCCGTTAGATTTGAAGCAGACCATAAACGTGGAAGTTTAGCAGCAATTTTAAATGTAATGAGCGATTGTAAATTAAATTTAACTAAAATACAGTCGTTACCTATTGTTGAAACACCTTGGAAATACGCTTTTTTTGTTGATGTTACTTTTGATACGTATGATGAATTTAAAAAGGCAAAATCTATTATAGATATTATGGCACAAGGATTTAAAGTTTTGGGTGAATATAAAAACGCCAAGAGATGATTGAACCAGCAAACAGATTAAACACCGTTGAAGAATACTATTTTTCGAAGAAATTGAGAGAGGTAAACCTTCTTATTGCAAGCGGTAAGCCTATTATTAATTTGGGTATTGGTAGTCCAGATATGCAACCACCACAAAAAGTTGTAGATGCTTTGAATGCTGGGTTTTCAAACCCGAATGCGCATAAATACCAAAGTTACCAAGGGTTGCCAGAGTTAAGAGAAGCCATGGCAGGATTTTATAAGGAACATTTTAAAGTTAATTTAAGTCCGTCCACCGAAATTCTACCATTAATGGGAAGTAAAGAAGGGATTATGCATATTTCAATGGCATATCTTAATGAAGGTGACGAGGTTTTAATACCAAATCCAGGTTATCCAACCTACCAATCGGTAACAAATTTAGTAGGGGCAAAACCTGTTTTTTATGAGCTTGATGAAGCTAATAACTGGATGCCAGATTTAAAAGTGTTATCAAAATCAGATTTAAGTAAAGTAAAACTTATGTGGGTAAATTATCCACATATGCCAACAGGGGCACAACCTAGTAAATATGTGTTCGAAGAGCTCGTGGCTTTTGGTAAAAAACATAGTATTTTAATTGTAAACGACAATCCGTACAGCTTTGTTTTAAACAATAACCCAAGAAGTATTTTGGAGGTTGAAGGTGCAAAAGAGGTGTGTTTAGAACTTAACTCGTTAAGTAAAACTTTTAATATGGCCGGATGGCGCGTAGGAATGGTTGTTGGTGACAGCAAGTATATCAATAATATTTTAAAAGTAAAAAGCAACATGGATTCCGGGATGTTTTTCGGTATTCAAAAAGGAGCCGTCGAAGCATTAAAATGTTCAAACATGTGGTTTGTTACTTTAAATAATGTATACAAACAACGACGAGATTTAGTCTGGCAGTTAGCAGATGCATTAAACTGTACATACGACAAGAAAGCGATAGGACTTTTTGTATGGGCAAAATTGCCACCATTTGTTAAGTCTGAAGAATATATAGATTTGATACTTAAAAACAATCATATTTTTATTACACCAGGCACCATATTTGGCAGTAAAGGAGAAGGTTATATTCGGTTTTCGTTATGTGCATCAACTGAAGTTTTAGAAGAAGCATTAGCAAGAGTAAAATAAGTAAACAGTTTGCAGTCACAGTAAACAGAAAAAATAATAGGCGTAACAGTTTCCTCTCCTTTGGAGAGGGTTAGGGAGAGGAAAAATGAAAAATATATACATCATTGGTGTTGGTTTAATAGGTGGAAGTCTGGCTATTGATATTAAAAAGAATCATCCGGAGGTGATTATTCATGGTATTAGTAGAAAGGAAGCAACACTTGATGAAGCTATGGCACTCAAATTAATTGATAAAAAAGCAACTTTAGATGATATTGTTAATGCCGATTTAGTTATTATATCTATTCCTGTTGATGCCACAGTAAAGTTGTTGCCAACTATTTTAGATAAAATACCAGATACAGGGTTAGTGGTAGATGCGGGATCTACAAAAGAAGCTATTTGTCAATCGGTAGAGAATCATCCAAAACGCCGGAATTTTTTAGCAATGCATCCTATTGCTGGTACAGAACATTCTGGCCCAAGTGCTGCTATAAGTGGTTTGTTTGTTGGTAAGACAAATATTGTATGTGAGGTTGAAAAAACCACCTTTAAACTTCAGGAAAAAGCTTTAAAGTTATTTACAGGTATTGGCATGCGTATTCGTTATATGAATCCGGTAGCACACGATAAGCATATTGCGTACGTATCGCATTTATCGCATATAAGCTCGTTTATGTTAGGTAAAACAGTGATTGATAAAGAAAGGAATGAACGCGATATTTTTGATATGGCGGGTAGTGGATTTGCTTCAACAGTAAGACTAGCAAAAAGTTCACCTGAAATGTGGACACCCATTTTTAAACAAAATAAAGAAAATGTTATTGAAACCTTAGAAGAGTACATTTTAAACCTAACACATTTTAAGGATTTAATGAAAGAAGATGATTTTGATGCTATTTTTGATGAAATGAAAAGTACCAATCATATAAAAGATATATTAAAAGGAATAATATAAAATAAATACCAATTAATAAACACCAAATTCCAATGGTTGCCCGATATAAGTTTTGGGATTTGGAATTTGATTATTGAATTTTTACAAAAGATTATGGAAAACAAAAAAGAAATGAGAACGTGGTTAGATGATTTAAATTTAAGTCATCCCTTGGTAATTGCAGGACCTTGTAGTGCCGAAACAGAAGAGCAAGTTTTAAGAATCGCACATGAGTTAAAAAATACAGATGTAAGCTATTTTAGAGCTGGTATTTGGAAACCAAGAACGCGTCCGGGAATGTTTGAAGGTGTCGGTGCATTAGGCTTAAAATGGTTACAAAAGGTAAAGGCAGAAACAGGAATGAAAATTTGTACTGAGGTTGCAAATGCGGCGCATGTTAAATTAGCTATAGAACACGATGTAGATATGTTATGGATTGGCGCGCGTTCTACAGTGAGTCCGTTTATTATGCAAGAAATAGCAGATGCTTTGCAAGGTACTGATAAACCAGTTTTAATTAAAAACCCGGTTAATCCAGATTTAGCATTATGGTTAGGTGGTATTGAAAGAATATACAAATCAGGTGTTAAAAATATAGGAGCTATTCACCGCGGATTTTCAACGTACGAAAAAACAAAATACAGAAATAATCCAGAATGGCAACTGGCTATCGAGTTTCAAAATAAATATCCAGATATCCCCTTAATTAACGATCCGTCGCATATTACAGGAAAAAGAGAAATGATTTTTGATGTATCTCAGGCAGCATTAGATTTGAATTTTGACGGTTTAATGATCGAAACACATTTCGATCCAGACAATGCTTGGAGTGATGCTTCTCAGCAGGTTACACCAGAAACTTTAGTTCAAATTATGAAAGATTTGAAAATTAGAAAAGAATCAGATCCGGAAGCGGAGTATAACAAAGAGCTGAATAATTTAAGAGCACAAATTGACGTTGTTGATAATCAAATTATTGATTTACTTGGTAAGCGCATGAAAGCTGCAGATGGTATTGGAGCACTTAAAAAATCTAAAAATGTTGCGGTTTTACAATCTAAACGTTGGAACGAAATTTTAGGTCATATGGTTTTAGAAGGTGAGTCTAGAGGACTTAGTGAAGAGTTTATTTTAAAAATGTTTAAAGCAATTCACCAGGAATCTATTAATCATCAAGAAAAAATTATTAATGGATAATAAAAAAAGGCTCGCATTTGCGAGCCTTTTTTTATAGTATTATGAGAATTAATCTTCTTCTTTGCTGTTTTTAGTATAAGCTAATCGTCGTGATGCTTTTCTCATAAGCATATTAATTAAATCTTCGGTATCACTACCAATACTTCCACTAACTTTTTTATTATAATTCCAAAGTAGCACCCCATCTTCTGCATTATGAACACTCATGTTTATTGTGGCACTGTTTGTAGCTCCCCAAAACCCAAGCAACGCACCTAAAACAACTGATGCTCCTTCAGACATAGGTTTATTTGTTTCAAATTCGCCCGAAATAACGGCATCAACTTCTAATATTTTTGCCAGGTTTTGCGGTGTAAAATCCATAATATTATCGTAATCAATGTTTTGTTGCTTTAACATTGCAGTAGTTGTTCTAGGGTCTTGAATTTCTAAAGACTGAAGATCGCCTCGCTTTTTTCGTTTTAGAAACCAAGAATACAGGGCGCTTTGAATGCTTTCTCCTTCAGATTTTTCAATACGATTAAGTTGCTCCGTACTCATGTCTTTCATTTCCTTAGGTCTTAATTTTACCTGAGTTTTAAATGGAACCATAGCAATAATTTTGTGGGATTTTGCTATTTCATCAAAATTTGGATTTTCATACAAATTAGTTTGCGCCATCACATTAGTAATGAATGTTAAAAGTAAAAATGATAATAATAATTTTTTCATATCGTTGTTGAGTTAGTTAAGGTGATTACTAATATACGCACATTCTTATATTTTAAATAATAATTTTAGACTACTTTTGAAAAAATTATGACAGGACTCGTTTATAAATCTACAGGAAGTTGGTATACCATAAAAAATGAATTGGGAGAAACTTACGAGTGCCGTATCAAAGGCAAATTTAGACTTAAAGGTATAAAAAGCACCAATCCAATTGCCGTTGGAGATTATGTAGATTTTGAGTTAGAGACCGATAACAACCAAGTTTCTGGAGTTATTCATAATATTCACGACCGAACAAATTACATAGTTCGAAAATCGGTAAATCTTTCTAAGCAAACCCATATTATTGCATCCAATATAGATCAGGTTTTTTTAATGATTACCATTAATAATCCGCCAACCTTAACCAGTTTTATAGATCGATTTTTAGTGACTGCTAATGCTTATCATATAAAAGCCATTTTACTTTTTAATAAGATTGATACTTATGATGAGGAAACGCTAAATGAAGTGAAGTATTTAGCGCATGTATATCGACAAATTGGTTACGAATGTATTGGTGTTTCTGCCATATCTGGTAAAAATGTAGATAAAGTAAAAGCTTTAATGCAGAATAAAGTAAGTATGTTTTCTGGACATTCCGGGGTTGGGAAATCGACACTGGTTAATGCTATAGAACCTTCTTTAGACATTAAAACAAAAGAAATTTCTACACTTCATATGCAAGGACAACACACCACTACTTTTGCAGAAATGTTCGATTTAAGTTTTGGTGCCAAAATTATTGACACACCTGGTATTAAGGGTTTTGGAGTAGTAGATATAGATAAGGAAGATGTAGGTGATTATTTTCCCGAGATTTTTAAATTAAAACAAGATTGTAAATTCAATAACTGTTTGCATTTGCACGAACCTCATTGTGCTGTAAAAAAAGCTTTAGATGAAGATAAAATAGCCTTTTCAAGATATAGAAGTTATTTGCAAATTATTGAAGGTGAAGACGGAAATTACAGAACAGATAACTGGGAAAAGGAATGAAGGTTGTAATTCAAAGAGTTTCTCAAGCAAGTGTTATAATAGACGGAGCCAAAGTAGCTTCAATTTTAGAAGGGTTATTGATTCTTTTAGGTATTGTTGAAGATGATGCGCTTGATGATATTAATTGGTTAACAAAAAAAATAGTAAACTTGCGCATATTTGAAGATGATAACCAAGTAATGAATAATTCGTTATCAGATATTAACGGTGAAGCTATCGTGGTAAGCCAGTTTACATTACATGCTTCCACTAAAAAAGGGAATCGACCCAGTTATATAAAAGCGGCAAAACCAGATATTGCTATTCCGCTTTACGAAGCTTTTGTAAAGCAATTAGAAATAGATTTAGGCAAACAAATACAGACCGGAGAATTTGGAGCCGATATGAAAGTAGAGTTGATAAACGACGGACCTGTAACTATAGTTATTGATTCTAAAAACAAAGATTAATGGCTTCTGTCTTTGGCCATAGTATTGTTGGGTATACAATCACAAAAATTATTGATAATAGAAACACAAAATGGTTGTTGTTTGTTGCGATTTTCTCTGCCATTTTACCAGATTTTGATGTTGTGACCTTTCGTTTTGGAATTCCTTATTCACATCCTTTAGGGCATCGTGGGTTTACACATTCCATTCTTTTTGCAGTTTTGTGGGCACTAATTTTAATGATTACAATTGGTAGAAAAAGTAAACTAATTTGGTTTTTGGTCATTTTTTTATCAACAGTTTCTCATGGTATTTTAGATGCTATGACCTCAGGAGGAAAAGGTATTGGCTTTTTTATTCCATTTAATAATAATCGTTACTTTTTTCCTTTTAGAGAAATAAGAGTTTCGCCTTTAGGTATTGATAAGTTTTTTTCAGAATGGGGTTTACAAGTTATTTTAAGTGAATTTAAATATGTATTTCTTCCATGTATTATTGTTTTAATTGTAAGATTTTTATTTTTTAAGTTAAAAGACACGTATTACAATAAAATATGATTTTTCTCATGTAATTTAGAATTAACAAATTTTATATTTAATCTTTTAACTTTACTTAAACTTTTATATGAAGGTAAAGAACATTGTATTTTTATTTGTTTTATTCGCAACAGTTTCAAGTTTTTCACAAGAAAATTTCCATACCAGTTTATCAATACCAGTTAGTCTTAAACAAAATGCTAATGCTGTTATTAGAAATCAGCAAACAGAGATTTTGTTAAAGTCTTCAAGCGACATGGAAGTCACTGAGAAAAGGATTATCACTATTTTAAATAAAGAAGGAGATAAAAATGTTGATGCTTATGTACATTACGATAATAACGTAAAAATTAAAGATTTAGAGGTTTTAGTTTATAATCAACTTGGAGTACAAATTAAAAAAATAAAGAAAAACGATTTTAAAGATATTAGTGCCGTAGATGGAAGTACGTTATATTCTGATTCTAGAGTTAAAATATTAGAATATACCCCAATTTCTTATCCATATACTATTGAATTTAATTATGTGATTAACACAAGTAATACCGCTTTTATAAGATCGTTTATACCAGTTTACGATTTTTTTGTAAGTGTTGAAAATAGTTCATATTCCATCAGTTTTCCTTCGGATTTGACAATTAGAACCAAGGAAAAGAATTTTGAAAATATTAATTTACTAAAAGAGAATCTTCCAAACAAAATTAGCTATAGTATAAAAAATATTGAAGCATTTAAGCCTGAAGATTATAGTCCATCAATTATCGACATAGTTCCAATAATTTTAGTGTCTTCAAATAAGTTTTCGTTAGAAGGTGTGCAATCCGAAGTAGAAAATTGGGAACAATTTGGTAAGTGGATGTATAACGATTTAATAAAAGATACTCACGATTTGTCTGTAAGTACGGTGAGTATGATTCAAAATCTGGTAAATGATGAAACGAATGATATAGAAAAAGCAAAAAAGATATACCAGTATGTTCAAGATAAAGTTCGCTATATAAGTGTGCAAGTAGGTATTGGTGGATGGAAACCTTTTAATGCTTCCGAAGTAGATAAATTGGGTTATGGTGATTGCAAAGCTTTAACCAATTACACGATGTCACTTTTACAAGCAGTAGGAATAAAATCCAATTATACCGTGGTATATTCAAGTAGCTCGCAAAGAAGTATTGAAAACGAATTTGCATCCATGCAGGGTGATCATGTTATTTTAAATATCCCGTCAGATAACTGAGGAATCTATTTGGTTGGAATGTACAAGTCAAAAACTACCGTTTGGATTTATAGGCGATTTTACAGATGATAGAGATGTTTTAGTAATTTCAGCCGAAGGAGGTAAAATTCAGCATACAAAAAAGTATAATTCAAACGAAAATCTGCAATTTATTAAAGGCGTGTATAATGTCTCAAACGAAGGTGACATTGAAGTGGTAGCTAATGTAAATTCCAAAGGAATTCAATATGATGATAAATATTGGTTAGAAACCGAAACTCAAAGAGATTTAGACATCCATTACAAAAAACGATGGAGCTATATAAACGGTATCAGTATTAATGATATGCGCATTAATAATGATAAATCTACTATAGAATTTATAGAAGATATTAGTTTTCAGGCAACGAGCTATACTAAAAAGGCGGGAGACAGAATGTTATTAACCGTAAATGCTTTAAACAGAAATTTAGAAATTCCAGACCGATACAAAGACAGAAAATTGCCTCTAAAAATTAAAAGAGGATTTAAAGATGTTGATGAAGTTGAAATAAAATTGCCATCAGATTTCAAAATTGAATCGGCACTTAAAAATATTCTGATAGAAAATAAATTTGGAAGCTATAAAGTTGAATTAGAAACGATTGATGAAAATACATTGCTGTATAAAAGAGAATTTATAGTAAACGATGGTGAGTTTCCTAAAGAAGATTACGAAGCCTTTAGAGATTTTTATAAAGACGTTTCAATTCAAGACAATTCAAAAATAGCATTAATTAAAAAATAACCTTTAATGAAATTCACTACATTATTACTTAGCTTATTTTTTTCAATTACCGTATTCACCCAAAATTACGATTTTGGAAAAGTATCAAAAGAAGAACTTCAAGAAAAATTTAACCCATTAGATTCATCGGCAAGTGCCACTTATTTATATAAATATAGAAGGACATACTTTGAATACAAACAAGAAAAAGGGTTTGAATTAGTTACCGAGATTCAAGAGCGCATAAAAATATACAATAAAGAAGGTTTTGAGTATGCAACTAAAAAAGTTTATCTTCATAAAAATGGCAGCGATGAAGAACAATTAAATAGTTTAAAAGCTTACACTTATAATTTACAAGATGGAAAAATAGAAGAAACTAAGTTGGAGAAAAACGGCACCTTTGATACAGAACAATCTAAGTACCGTAATGAAACCAAATTTACTATGCCCGATATAAAGGAAGGCTCGATTATCGAATACAAATATAAAGTTTCTTCACCATTTTATTGGAGCGTAGACGATTTTGTATTTCAACACGAAATTCCTGTTAAAAAAATTGAAGCATCTTTTCAGGCTCCAGAGTATTTTATGTTTAAAGTTAACACGAAAGGTTTTTTTCCAATTCATCCAAAGAACGAAACTAAAAGCGGTTTTATTACTTTAAATAATAAAACCAGAACTGGCACTGATGGCCGTAGTGCAACTCAAACTAACTTTAGTTCAACAAAAATTGATTTCACAGAAAACATTTCAATATATAATTTGGATAATGTACTGGCATTAAAGGAGGAGCCTTTTGTAAATAATATCAATAATTACCGTTCGACGGTTCAATATGAATTGTCGTATACTAATTTTCCACAAACTCCAATAAAATATTATTCTGAGACCTGGGAAGATGTGGTTAAAACCATTTATCAAAATTCAAGTTTTGGTGGTGAACTAGATAAAACTGGTTATTTTGAAAAAGACATTGATGCCATAATTGGTAGTATATCAGATCCTGCAACTAGAGTGTCTCTAATTTACGATTTTGTAAAAACAAAAGTAAAATGGAATGGGTATTATAGTAAGTATTGTGACGATGGTGTGCGTAAAGCCTTTAAAGAACAAGTAGGTAATGTGGCCGAAATAAATTTGATGCTCACGTCAATGTTGCGTTATGCAGGATTAAAAGCGTTTCCTATTTTGGTAAGCACAAGGCAAAACGGGATTCCTATATTCCCAACACGAGAAGGTTATAACTATGTTGTTACGTATGTTAGCTTACCAACGGGAGTGGTGTATTTGGATGCTACAAATAAATATAGCGCACCAAATATCCTGCCTTTTAGAACTTTAAACTGGCAAGGAAGAGTTATTGCAGAACATGGTGGGTCTGAATTAATTGATTTATTCCCAAATGAATCTTCAAAAAATACGACATATCTTATGGTTAATTTAGATGATCATGGTACTGTTAAAGGCGATTTCCGAATGTTTAAAACCAATCATAGCGCCATGTTATACAGAGAGGAATATGTTGAAACTAATAAAGATCAATATTTAGAAAAACTAGAGAACAAGTATAAAGGCATGGAGATTTCCGACTTTAAAGTTGACAATGAGTCAGATTTATCAAAACCAGTCATGGAAACTTATAAATTTGTTAAAGAAAATCAGGCAGATATTATAGGAGATAAAATTTATTTTTCACCGCTTTTATTTTTAAAAACCACCGAAAACCCTTTTAAATTGGAAAAAAGAGAGTTCCCTGTCGATTTTGGTTTTCCAAAAAACACCAAATACATGATCGTTATAACCTTACCAGAAGGTTATAAAATTGAATCGATTCCAAAACCAACAATCTTAGCATTACCAGATCAATTAGGAAGCTATAAATATAATTTAACAATAACCGATAATAAAATCCAGGTGATTATCGATTCAGAAATTAATCAACCCATAATATCTTCGCTTTACTATGAATCATTAAAAGCTTATTTTAGCAAAATAATTGAAACAGAAGCTGAACAAATAGTTATAACTAAAGTTTAATGGATATTAAAAACGCACAACAAATAGTAGATAACTGGATTAAAGATCACGGTGTTCGTTATTTTAACGAACTCACCAATATGGCACAACTTACCGAAGAAGTAGGCGAGGTGGCACGCATTATTGCTCGTAGATATGGTGAACAAAGCGAAAAGGAAAGCGATAAAGATAAAGACCTAGGTGAAGAACTTGCCGATGTGTTATTTGTAGTGTTATGTTTAGCAAATCAAACAGGCGTCGATTTACAAGAAGCATTCGATATAAGAATGGATAAGAAAGCTAAACGCGACCACGATAGACATCATAATAACGAAAAATTAAAATAAATAATAAGTATATTTGAGCGCTTCTTTTAAGAAGCGTTTTTTTATGGTCAGTTCGAGCGCAGTCGAGAACTATTTATTTGTTTATAAATTATAAAATGCATATTACACTTCAAAAATCTGAAATAGCTAAACAATCTTCTGTTCAAATAACAGGTTCTAAAAGCGAATCGAACCGCTTATTACTTTTAAAAGCATTATACCCAACCATTAGTCTTGAAAATGTTTCAAATTCTGATGATAGTGTGCTTATGACGAGTGCTTTAAGTTCAAATTCAGAAGTTGTAGATATTCACCATGCTGGAACTGCCATGCGATTTCTAACTGCCTATTTTTCAATTCAAGAAGGCAGAGAAGTAACACTCACAGGTTCTAAACGAATGAAAGAACGTCCAATTCAAATTTTGGTTGATGCACTTCAAGAACTTGGTGCAGATATTTCTTATTTAGAAAATGCAGGCTTATCCACCTATTAATAATAAAAGGAAAAAAACTCGTTAATAATAAAGTATCTTTAAATGCCAATGTGAGCAGTCAATATATTTCGGCATTACTCTTAATAGCTTCAAAACTTGAAAACGGTTTAGAATTAACTCTTGAAGGAGAAATAACCTCAATTCCTTATATAAAAATGACACTTGAGTTTACTGGATGAAATTGGTGTAGAATCTTCATTTATTGGAAATACTATTACTGTAAAGCCAAAAACAACTAGTTTACAGCCAACAACCTTAACTGTAGAATCCGATTGGTCGTCAGCTTCTTATTATTATAGTATTGCAGCACTTAGTGATGTTGGAACCGAAATTACATTATCGTCATACAAAGAAAACTCCTTACAAGGCGATTCGGTTTTAGCAGAAATTTATAAGTCATTTTGGTGTAACATCTACTTTTATAGATAATAGCATAACGCTTAAAAAGGAATCTTCAAAGTTGAATCACTTAGCTTTAGATTTAAAAAACGCTCCAGATATCGCCCAAACCATAGCAGTCACCTGTTTTGCTTTAGGAATGTCTTGCGATTTAACGGGGCTTCATACCCTAAAAATTAAAGAAACCGATAGGTTAGTGGCTTTAAAAACCGAAATAGAAAAATTGGGAGGGAATGTAAGTATTACTGATAAGTCCTTACATCTGTCAGCTTCAAATACCATAAAAGAATATGTGCCTATTGCTACTTATAACGACCATAGAATGGCGATGGCATTTGCCCCATTAGCACTTAAAATCCCTATAATTATAGAAGATGCCGAGGTGGTTTCAAAATCGTATCCAACCTTTTGGGACGACCTAGAATCCATCGGTTTTAAAATAACTAAATAATAATCACGTATTTACTTGACAAGGCCTATCTGCAGATTGTATATTTGCAGCCGCTTGTAATTTACAGGTTGACTTATAAACGATTAAACAAATAAACTTATAAACGTTTTTACATGAAATTATCACACTTTGGATTTAATTTACCAGAAGAATTACTAGCAGAATATCCAGCTGAAAATAGAGACGAATCTCGTTTAATGGTTTTAGATAGAAAAAAGCAAACCATCGAACATAAAATGTTTAAAGATATTATCGACTATTTTAAGGAAGATGATATTTTAATTTTAAATAACACGAAAGTATTTCCTGCCAGATTATATGGTAATAAAGAAAAAACAGGTGCGAGAATAGAAGTGTTTTTATTAAGAGAATTAAACGAAGAACAACGCCTATGGGATGTGTTGGTAGATCCTGCCCGTAAAATAAGAATTGGTAATAAATTGTATTTTGGCGAAGACGAAACCTTAGTAGCAGAGGTTATTGATAATACAACCTCTCGAGGTCGTACCTTACGTTTTTTATATGATGGGTCTTATAAAGAATTCCGTAGAAAATTAAACGAATTAGGAGAAACACCACTTCCAAAATACATTAAAAGAGACGTAATGCCAGAAGATGAAGAGCGTTACCAAACCATTTATGCAAAAAACGAAGGTGCTGTAGCAGCTCCAACTGCCGGACTACATTTTTCAAGACACTTATTAAAACGATTAGAAATTAAAGGAGTTAAATTTGCTGAAGTTACTTTACATGTTGGTTTAGGAACTTTTAATCCTGTTGAGGTTGAAGATCTTTCTAAACATAAAATGGATAGTGAAGAGCTTAAAATAGACGAAAAAGCAGTAGAAATAGTTAATACAGGCCTTAAAAATAAAAAACGTATTTGTGCAGTAGGAACAACAGCTATGCGTGCTATTGAAAGTTCTGTTTCATCTGGCGGACGATTAAACGAAGTAGATGGCTGGACAAATAAATTCATTTTTCCACCTTACGAATTTAGTATTGCTAATTGCATGATTACTAACTTTCATACACCAAAATCAACACTTTTAATGATGGTTGCGGCGTTTGCTGGTCACGATTTTATTAAAAAAGCATACGAAGAAGCTGTAAAAGAAAAATATAAATTCTACAGTTATGGCGATGCCATGTTAATCATATAAATTCAAAAGAGCCTTGTTAATTCAAGGCTTTTTTAATACCAATAATTTGGGCATTACCCAAAGGGTCGCGCTTTTTGCTAAATCTTTTTAAAACGTCATTGCGAGGAGTTAACGACGAAGCAATCTGTTGGTTTTGTCCCAGAACTAAAATGTATCACTTTCTTGTTTTAAAAAGGATATCGCTACAATCGCTAATGCAAATCATAACTTCAAACAATAATTCGTAATTCGTAAATCGTTTCACTATTTTTGCATCACTTATGGCAACAACAAAAAAAGACATTCGAGCATTAACTAAAGAACAACTTCGAGAGTTCTTCGAAAAACAAGGCGATAAAGCCTTTCGAGGCAATCAGGTTTACGAATGGTTGTGGCAAAAATCGGCACATTCTTTTGAGGATATGACCAATGTTTCAAAAGAAACCCGTCAGATGCTGGAAGATAACTTTGTTATCAATCACATTAAAGTAGATACGATACAGCGAAGTAATGATGGTACCGTTAAAAATGCAGTACGTTTACACGATGGTTTAATTGTGGAGTCTGTATTAATACCAACAAAAACAAGAACAACTGCTTGTGTCTCCAGTCAGGTAGGTTGTAGTTTAGATTGTAAATTTTGTGCAACCGCGCGTTTAAAACGCATGCGTAATTTAAATCCCGACGAAATTTACGATCAAGTAGTCGCTATCGATAACGAAAGTAAATTGTATTTCAATCGTCCACTTAAGCAATATTGTATTTATGGGTATGGGAGAACCACTCATGAACTATAATAACGTTATTAAAGCCATCGATAAAATCACATCTCCCGAAGGTTTAGGTATGTCGCCAAAGCGGATTACCGTTTCAACTTCTGGTGTTCCAAAAATGATTAAAAAAATGGCTGATGATGGAGTTAAATTTAATTTAGCAGTTTCTTTACATTCAGCTATTGATGAGGTTCGTACATCTATTATGCCCTTTAATGAAAACTTTTCCATTAGAAGATTTAAAAGAAGTCTCTAGAATATTGGTATGAAAAAACCCAACGTCAAATTAGTTACGAATATGTAGTTTGGAAAGGCATAAACGATTCGCAAAAAGATATTGATGCCTTTGTAAAATTCTGTAAATATGTGCCATGTAAAGTCAATATTATAGAATACAACCCAATTGATGATGGCGATTTTCAACAAGCATCCAATGAAGCTTTAGAAAATTATATTAGTAATTTAGAAAAAAACCGAATTGTAGTTAATGTGCGTCGAAGTAGAGGTAAAGATATTGACGCTGCTTGCGGACAATTAGCAAATAAAAGTTAAAATACGCTTTTGTTATTCCTGCTACGGTTGGAATCTACTCGCTAAATAAATAATAATAAACTTTTTAAAATAATTCGTTTGAAATAGTATCTTTAAATTCTGAATGAAAATAGTAGAGCAAATAAAACAACCCATAGAATTTGAAATGGATCTTTTCGAGCAAAAGTTCCTGTTATCTATGTCGAGTAAAGTGGCTTTACTTAACAGAATTACCACTTACATTGTAAACCGAAAAGGCAAACAAATGCGACCCATGTTTGTGTTTTTGGTAGCTAAAATGGTGTCGAATGGTGAAGTAAGTGAACGTACTTATAGAGGGGCTTCGGTTATTGAATTAATACACACTGCAACTTTGGTGCATGATGATGTGGTAGATGATAGTAATCGCCGTCGCGGATTTTTCTCTGTTAATGCCCTTTGGAAAAATAAAATTGCCGTTTTAATAGGTGATTATTTATTATCTAAAGGCTTGCTTTTAAGTATCGATAATAACGATTTCGATTTACTTAAAATAATTTCTATTGCAGTACGAGAAATGAGCGAAGGTGAGTTACTGCAAATTGAAAAAGCTCGAAAATTAGATATTACTGAAGCTGTTTATTACGAAATTATTCGCCAAAAAACAGCTACCTTAATTGCTGCTTGTTGTAGTTTAGGTGCTGCTTCTGTTAAACCAGAATCAATTCATGTAGAGGCCATGCGTAAGTTTGGAGAACTCATAGGAATGGCGTTTCAAATTAAAGATGATTTATTCGATTATGGCGACGAGCAAATAGGAAAACCTACAGGTATCGATATTAAAGAGCAAAAAATGACCTTGCCTTTAATTTATGTATTAAATCAAGCGAATAAAAAGGATAAAAACTGGTTGATTAATTCAATTAAAAACCACAATAAAGATTCCAAGCGTGTCAAAGAAGTGGTTGCTTTTGTAAAAGAAAATGGTGGATTAGATTATGCTATTTCTAAAATGAAACAATTTCAAGATGAAGCATCACAAATACTAAATACGTATCCCGATTCAGAATTTAAAAATTCACTCGAATTAATGGTAAATTATGTGATTGACAGGAAGAAATAATAAAGTTGCAGAATGAAAAAAAACAAGCAATTACTTAAGGCCATTGTTAGATGCTGACTTTTTTAATTTATAAATTATGTTGTCTTGGTTGTGTTCGTCTTTTTTGCCCATGTCGAGTTTAAATCTATTTCTTTCCAATAATTTTTTAGAATTCACATTTCTTTTATGAGTATAAGCTTCAATCAAATCCAGATTTAGATTCTTAAATCCGAACTCAATAATACTTTTTAAAGACTCATTCATTATTCCTTTTCCTTGGAATTTCGGACTCAAATCATAGCCAACTTCTGCTATTTTTCGATCTTTTGAAAAATTCCATAAGCAAATACTGCCAATCATTTGGTTGTTGTTTTTTTCTGTAATTGCCCAGTAAAATGAAGTTTGCTTATCAATTAGTTTATGAATCTTGTTGATAAATTTAAGCGCTTCCTCTTTTGTTTCGGCACTTGGCCTTTCAACAAATTTATTAACTTCTTTGTCAGTACGTAAATATGAAATTACATCCCAATCAGATTCCACCAACCTTCGCAACAATAGTCGTTCAGTAATTATTTCAGGAAATTCATTATCATTCATATTCATGCTTTGTTTATCGGCTTGCATGTAACCGAATTGTATAATATTTTATAAGGGTAAGTATACGAAGTTATAAATTATTTTACACAAAGTTCAGTTCATAATATACAACGGTTAAATAATGATATTTCAATTTTTT
Source organism: uncultured Flavobacteriaceae bacterium (assembly GCA_963698455.1). Taxonomy (GTDB): domain Bacteria; phylum Bacteroidota; class Bacteroidia; order Flavobacteriales; family Flavobacteriaceae; genus Mariniflexile. The sequence goes on from CAVOQU010000001.1 coordinate 383,515, forward strand.
AACAACCAGCTTAATCAACAATTTTCGTGTCTAAATTATTTATGGTTACACTCATGTCCATCTGCATGATGGTGCTCATGTTGTTTGCAACTTAAACCACTATCAATAAGTAATCCTTCGATATATTTTTTTACAATCTCTGTTGGATTTCCAGAACAACCACGAATAACTTCTATTTCACAACTATTAAGAACATCGATAGCACCGTCTCCAATGCCTCCAGCAAGCATTACTTTTATACCATTTAAGGCCAATATATTGGCAATGTTAGATCTACAGCCACAACCTTGTTCTGATTTTAAAAGCTGAACATCAATTATTTCATTGGTTTCCGAAATGGTAAAAATGTTATAAAATTCACATTGACCGAAATGGTCTTCTATTTCGTTGTCTTTAGTAATGGGTACTGCAATTTTCATGATTTTAATTTTATTTATTATTAAACATATTTTTAATTATATTGAAATTGAATTTCCTAATGTTAGTTTTTGAAAACTTGTTCCTAAAATAGGAGATAATTTTTTGTATGCATTATTGCCGGTACAATGCCCAGTATAATAGTTGGCTTCATTTGTTAGTCTTTTTAATTCTTTGGCAATGGCTGTAATTTCTTGGTCTGTCTCTACATTTACAAATTCATTATTATCAATTAAGTGAAAGCCACCTATTATGGTTTTAATCGGTCTTTTTAATATTTGTTGAACGGTGTAAACAATATTTAAAATGCCATTGTGTGCACAACCACAAAATATATGTATTCCATTGGTTGTTTCAATAGCGAAAATTAATTCATGATTAAAATCGTCTTTTGATACTTCGCCACCTTTTTGTTTATATAGAATGCCATTTCCTTTTGGTAGTGGGTAGGTTTTTTTAATATTTCTAAAGAAGTATAAATTATCATAAATAAAATTATTTTCTTGAAGAAAGACAAACCGATCTTTATAGTCTAATAAATCGTTAGAATACCCAATATCCCTTTTTGTATTTTCGCGAATAGAAATATATTGATAAGCAAATATTTCTTTCTTTAAGAATACTTTTGCTTTTTTATTTATATTCAAAAAATGAATTAAACCACCAATATGATCATAATGTCCGTGTGAAATAACAACAATATCAACTTCTTTTAAGTCAATGTTTAGTTTTTCGGCATTTAAAATGAAGGCGTTACTTTGGCCAGTATCGAAAAGAATTTTATGTTTTTTAGTTTCAATATATAAAGATAGTCCGTGTTCTGAAATTAAATTTTCGGAAGCAGGTACATTTTCTATGAGTGTAGTGATTTTCATTTTAATCTTTCTCTTATAGATTGACAATGTTTTCTGGTTCTTGATAATTACAATTTGAACATTCTATTTTATCGCTATCTCCTTCAACAACTTTATAACATTTCCTACATTTAAACCAATCGTTTTCAAATTCTATATTGCCTCCACCTATAATAATTGATTTTCCTTCAACAAAAGCCAGGGCAATTTTTGTTAAAGCACTATTATATATTCTAGTTAGTGTAGGGCGAGATATGTTCATGCAATCTGCAGCCTCTTCTTGTGAAATATTATCGTAATTAACTAGTTTAATAGATTCATATTCATCATATTGAAGCATCACATGTTCCGTTTCACAAAAAGCAATTCCGAAAGGTTTGTAACCTTGCATTTTAGGTGGGTTGCATACTTTTCTGCTTTTTTGTGGACGTGGCATTATATAATGGATTATTTATTTTCAAAAGTAATGAACGTACGTTCATAATGCAAATATTTTGACATATATTTGTAAATTATAATGAACGTGTGTTCATAATAATTTTATTTTATGGCTTTAGAAGAACGTATAGAAAAAACTGAAACAAGACAGTTTAAAGTTATTTTTCCAAATACTTTAAATTCTCATGATACTTTATTTGGTGGAACCGCAATGAAGTGGATGGATGAGGTAGCATATATAACTGCTACACGTTTTACACGTTTAAAAATGGTGACCGTCTCTACGGATAAAATTAAATTTAAACATGCGATTCATTCTTCAACTATTGCCGAAATTATAGGTAAAGTAATTGAAGTTGGAAATTTTAAACTTGTTATACAGGTTGAAATTTGGGTTGAAAAAATGAATGCAGACGACCGACAAAAAGCAGTTGATGCCTTATTTACATTCGCAGCCATAAATAGCAAAAATAAACTTATTCCGCTAGAGGAAATTCAGTATTTAAATTTGACAAATTAAATAGTTTAAGTCAGCGATTATAACTATTGCTGCTGTTGTGATTGTTGCTGTTGTTGATGCTGAATGCGCTCTAAGTTACGTTGGTAGCTATTATTAGTTTCAGAACCGGTAAAAGTATTTGGCGGTAACTTAGCAGCTTCTTTACTTTTAGTCGTGCTTACTTCTACTTTTACAAATAAATCTGACTCTACTTTTCTTTTAAAGACTCCTTTTACGGGAGAGCAATCATTATAATCTCTACCTACAGCTAATCGAACATGGTTTTCATTCGCAATGGCATTGTTCGTTGGGTCTAAACCTAACCAGCCATAAAACGGAATATAAGCTTCAATCCATGCGTGAGTAGCTCCTTCACCTCGTGTTATGTCATCGGTAGGACAAATATAGCCACTAACATAGCGTGCTGGTATACCACACATTCTAAACATTTGCAGTAAAATATTGGTAAAATCTTGACAAACACCGGCTTTTAAATTCCATACTTCATCTAAAGTGGAGTCTACATTAGTGATACCTTGAATATATTTAAAGTTCGTGTATACATATTCGCATAATTCTAATGCTGTTTTATAAGGTGTTTTCTCAGTGATCTTTTTTGATTGAATTAAATTAAAAACATCTTCAGACCCACTAAATTTTGTGTATTTTAAAAAATCAAAATAGTTACTATCGTATTTTATGGATTCCAATTCCTTCCATTGGGTAGTAGCATCAATGCTGTCTTCTGGAAATATTTTGTCATAAGTAGTAATTTCAACATCCGAAATGATAGAAAGTTCATCATGAGGCTCTGAAATTAAAAATGTACCAACTCTATTGTTATAAAAATCGGTATAAGTTTCAATTAAAGGATTGTTTGTTATTGATAAAAAATGAGAAGAAACCTTTTGATAGTCATCATTTATTGGATGGAGTCTAATTAAATTAGCACCATCTATAACAGGGTTACTATAACTGAATTTTGTAATATGTTTTATAAAGAATGTTGGCATAATAATTTTTTATGTACTAATTAGTATTGGATAAGTAAACCGAATTAATATTCATCGATATATTTCTAATATCATCTTTAATTCCTTCAATATAAGTGCTTAGCCCTTGCTCATTAATACTTGCAGTAGTAGTGTATTTAATGGTGCTTTCCAGTTTTCCAAGCAAAAATTCTAAATTATTTTTTTCAAGTTGTTGATTTTCAATAAGTTGATTAATATGTTTATTAAGTTTGTTTACACAATAATACACCGATCTCGGAAATAATTTATCCTGAAAAACCATACTTATAATATGATCCTCATTAAAAGTAGATTTATGAGTTTTTAAATATAATTGATAACCACCAACAGATAGCAATAAATTTTTCCAGTAAAATCCTTTTTCTAAACTATCGGATGTTTTAGCCATTTCTATTAATTTGAGTGCTGTAAAATCTGAAATTTGGATAACACGTTCTAGGTATTTTCCAACGTTCAAAAAGTTGTATGCAGCACCACGCTCTTGGGTAATATCTCCGGTTCCATAATAAATTAAATGAAACTTTCTTAGGTCTTCCAAAAACTGTACAGGGTCTTCTTCCCGAAGCCTTCTTGTTAAATCTTTATCAGTAAGATATAAATAGTAATTGTTAATGCATAGCCATAATTCTCTTGAAATATGTTCTTGTACACTTCTGGCATTTTCTCTTGCTTTTGTGACAATATTTAAAATGGAATTTGAATTTCCGATATTGAGTACCATAAATTCAATACACTCAATGGCATCTTCGGTATAAAACTCATTTTCTGAAGTGGTAAAATTATTTATAATTGGTGTCCATGAAAATAGTTCGGGAGAGTCTTGGTTTGCATAAAAGTTCACCTTTAGTAAACTTAAAATACCATTTCCTCGTTCCATATACCTATCTAACCAAATAAGATTATTTGCTACTCTACTTAACATATTTTAATATTTTTCAGAATTATTGTAATACCCATGTATCTTTACTGCCACCTCCTTGAGAACTGTTTACAACTAAAGAACCTTTCTTAAGTGCTACTCGCGTGAGTCCTCCCGGGCAAATATCTATACCATCCTTACCAGATAGTGCAAAAGGACGCAAATCGATGCATCGCGGTGACAATTGACCATTAATGTAACAAGGCGCGGTTGATAAACGTAATATGGGTTGGGCAATAAATCCACTTGGATTTTTCTTAACGTTATCTATATAGTCTTTTATTTCAGCTTCTGTAGCTTCGTGACCCATTAACATGCCATAGCCACCACTTCCATCGGTTTTTTTAATAACCATGGTTTTAATGTTCTTAACAACATAGTCAAAATCATCCGGTAAACCTAATTGATATGTTTCAATATTTTTTAAGATAGGTTCCTCGTTTAGATAGTATTTAATCATGTCGGGCACATAAATATAAATAGCCTTATCGTCCGCAATTCCGGTTCCTGGAGCATTTACAATATTTACATTTCCTTTTCTATAAGCTGCCATAATGCCTGCAACACCTAATACACTGGTAGCATTAAACTCAAGAGGGTCTAAAAAGTCGTCATCAACACGTCTGTAAATAACATCAACTTGTTTTAAACCATTTGTGGTTTTCATATACACAAAATGATTCTTCACAACCAGATCGCTACCTTCCACCAATTCAATACCCATTAATCTGGCTAGAGTTGTGTGCTCATAATAAGCTGAATTATAGATACCTGGAGTTAATAGAACGATATTCGGATTTGTCTTATCTGAAAGTTCTTTTAATTTTTTATAAAGCATATTTGGATAATTGGAAACCGAACGCACTTTACTTTTTGGTAAAATACCCGGAAATAATCGTTTAGAAATTTCTCGGTTTTCCAGCATATAACTCACTCCGGAAGGAGTTCGTAAATTATCTTCAAGTACATAAAACTCGCCGTCGTTGTTCCGTATTAAATCTACGCCCGAAATATGTACATATATATCGTAAGGTACTTTTACACCTTTCATTTCACGTAAAAAATTAGGACACGAATAAATTAATTCGGCAGGAATAAGGCCGTCTTTAATAATAAACTGCTCATTATAAATATCTTTTATAAAAAGATTTAAAGCTTTAAGTCGCTGCTTGATTCCTTTTTCAATTTTGTCCCATTCTTCTGCAGTTATAATTCTGGGAACAATATCGAAAGGAAATATTTTTTCAATACCTTCATTATCATTATAAACAGTAAATGTAACACCCTGACTCATGAAAAGTTGTTTAGATAAATCTTCTTTTTTCGTAAGTTTTTCGGGCGATGTATTTTTTAGGTATTCAATAAAACCTGTGTATTGAGTTCTAAACTCTGAGTTTTCGCAGTACATTTCGTCCCAGGTACTAGGGAGTTTTTCATAAGACGAGAAAAGTTGATTACTATCCATAAGTTAAAGTATATTTCCAAATATAATGAAATGCTAAAAAAATAATAATAAATTAACTTTTAAAGTAAATAAAATTCAGATTTTATTCTGATTTGTTAAAAATTATTCGAAATTTTAGTAAAGTACAATTTTATTTAAGTTTTAATTATGTACTTAATAATTCTAATTGAGATTTCCAGTGATTAAGTTAATAAAATATATTGAGTTATAATATAGCTTAAAAATTTATAAATAAAAAGTATGAGGCAACCGTTTGTAAAAAGATATTGTTTTGTTGTAAGAGAATTGGTTTTTAAAATATGATTACTGTTAAATGATATGTTACATTATGTAAAGCGTACTATCTGTTAATTGTGGATGTTAATCTTTAAATTTCTAATTTCATTGTATTACATTTACACTATTAATATTTAGAGTAAAATTTCTTTAATTGATAGCACCATCTTCCATAGATCAAGTATTTGAAGCTTCTCGCGTAGAGGAGGTTATTGGCGATTTTGTGAATCTTAAAAAATCGGGAAGTAACTTTAAAGGATTAAGTCCGTTTAGTGACGAACGTTCACCAAGTTTTATGGTATCTCCTGTAAAACAAATATGGAAAGATTTCAGTAGCGGTAAAGGCGGAAATGTAGTGGCTTTTTTAATGGAGCATGAACATTTTACCTATCCAGAAGCCATAAAATATCTGGCAAAAAAGTATAATATTGAAATTGAAGAAACCGAACAAAGCAACGAGCAAAAAGACAAGGCAAACGAACGCGAAAGTTTATATTTGGTAAGTGAATTTGCAAATGCTTATTTTCAAAAAATACTTCATAAAACAGATCAAGGAAAATCTATTGGTTTAAGCTATTTTAAAGAACGAGGATTTACAGAAGAGACTATTAAAAAATTCGATTTAGGTTATTCATTAAACGAATGGCAAGCGTTTACCGATGAGGCTTTAAAACAAGGTTATAATATAGATTTTTTAGAAAAAACAGGACTTACCATTGTAAAAGAAGACAAACACTTCGACAGGTTTAAAGGTCGCGTTATGTTTCCTATTAAAAGTATGAGTGGTCGTGTTTTGGGTTTTGGTGGACGTATTTTAATTAACGATAAAAAAGCTGCTAAATATGTAAATTCACCAGAAAGTGATATTTACCATAAAAGTAATGTGTTGTACGGTATTTTTCATGCCAAACAAAGTATTGCAAAAGAAGATAATTGTTATTTGGTTGAAGGTTATACAGATGTTATTCAGTTTCATCAAACAGGTATAAAAAATGTGGTATCTTCTTCTGGAACTGCTTTAACATCAGAACAAATTCGTCTTATAAATAGACTTACAAAAAATATAACAGTACTTTTTGATGGCGATGCTGCTGGACTTACGAGCGTCACTTCGAGGAATCGATCTTATTTTAGAACAAGGTATGAACGTAAAAGTTTGTTCGTTTCCGGAAGGTGAAGATCCAGATAGTTTTGCAAAACAAAATACGCTGGAAGAGCTTACTTCTTATTTAACAGACAATGCGAAAGATTTTATTCAATTTAAAGCGTCTGTTTTATTTGAAGAATCTAAAAACGACCCGATAAAAAAAGCAGAAACAGTTCGCGATATTGTAAATAGTATTTCTAAAATTCCAGATCGTATTAAAAAAGAAATCTATATTCAGGAATGTGCCCGAATTATGGATATTAGTGAGGAAGTGTTATTTAGTACATTGGCTCAAATTAGTAAAAAGGAATCTCAGGAGGAAAACAGAGCATTTAAAAGCGAACAAAAAGCGTTTGAAGTTATAAAACATCAACAACCTGTCGAGAAGGTTAATGTTCAGTATGTTTTAGAGAAAAAAATAATAGAAGTTTTATTGCTTTATGGAAATAAAACGGAACGATTTTGAGGATTTGGTTTTAAAGGAAAATGATAAAGGTAATTTGGTTTTAGAACCTGTAGTTAATGAAGCGAAGGTATTTGAAAAAGTATTTTTAGATCTTCAGGAGGATGAAATGGAGTTTACTAATACACAATTTAAAACTTTGTATTATACCATTATTGATAAACTTAATCAAAACCCAGAATTCGAACTTAAAAACTTTATAAATGCTGTAGATGCAGAAATGGGTAACGAAATCTCACATATTTTAATGGAAGATGAGCGTTATACCTTAGATAACTGGCAACGTATGAATATTTTTCCAAAGGAAAAAACTCATAGCGTTGCACAATTAGTAAGTGAAACTATTTTAAGTCTACGTTGTTTTTTAATAGACCAAAAAGTAAAAGAATTTCAACAAGAAACGTTAACAAACAAAATGGATATTAATAGAAATATACTTGAAGAAGTAAAAGATTATTCGGGATTAAAAATGTTACTCTCTAGAAAACTAAATAGAGTTTTATGATTCTGCGTTAAGCTTCGCTTGATTAACTAAATCAACTAAATTAGTAACTTTTAATTTACGCATTAAACGTGCTTTATAAGTACTAACTGTTTTTTCGTTAATATCTAGCTCTTTAGAAATTTCTTTGTTTTTTCTACCAATGGTTAGAAGTTTTAAAACTTCTGCTTCTCTTGTAGAAAGTTTTTTGTAAAAAGATCCGCCTTTATTAACTCTGTTGCCAAAAGCTAATTGTTGTGTTAAGTCGTTACTTAAATAAATACCTCCATCATTAACTTTTAAAATGGCTTCATTTATAGTAATAACATTAACCGATTTGTGTATAAATCCAGAAGCACCAGCTTTAATGGCGTTAATGGCATAAACTTCTTCAGGTTGTGCACTAAAAATGATGGTTTTAATGTTAGGGTAATCATGTTTTAAATGACGTAAAACTGTTAAGCCGTTTAATTTAGGTAGGTCGGCTTCAGTTAAAATAATGTCTACAGGGTGTTTCTTGATGTAGTCTAAAATGGCTTCGCCATTATCAACACTTGCAACAATTTTAATGTTTGAAGATGCTGAAAATAGAATTTCAAGCCCTTTTCTTGTGATCGGGTGGTTGTCTGCTATTAATAATTTTATCATAATTGTTTAAGCTTTGGTTGTTATAATTAAATTAGAGAGAGTATTTTAATTGAGAGAATAAGCTTGCCGTAAATGTAGTAAATTTTTAAATATATACGCAATAATTATAGTAAATTATTAGGAATTTCGCAAATTGGTATAGGAATCATCTTATGTTTGTTTGCAGTATTAAATCGTTTGTATATTTTAAAAACTTCTTTTTGTCTACCTGTAAAATCTTCTGCCTTTTTGTTTTGTTCATCCATTTTCATGGCCCATTCAAGTTCTGGATACGATGCGCCAATTTGATCTTCATCGGTTCTGTCATCTCCCCATAAACCATCAGTTGGAGCTGCCTCAATAATATCTTCGTTAATACCTAAATATTTTGCAATTGTATAAACTTCAGTTTTAAGTAAATCTGCTATCGGACTTAAATCAACACCACCATCACCATATTTGGTATAAAAACCAACACCAAAATCTTCAACTTTATTACCAGTTCCTGCAACTAAATAGTTGTTTAAAGCAGCAAAATAGTATAACGATGTCATGCGTAATCTGGCACGTGTATTGGCCAACGACATAAAACGGTCTTCTTCATTATCTACTGGTGGTAAAGAAGCTATTAAACTATCAAAAACTGGGGTTAAGTTAACTTGAGTCATACTTACCTTTGGGAATTTATCCTTTAACCAATTAATATGATTTAATGCTCTGCTCACTTGAGTTGGTGCTTGATGTATAGGCATTTCTAAACAAAGTAATGGAAATCCTGTTTTTGCACATAAAGTTGAAGTTACAGCAGAATCAATGCCGCCAGAAATACCAATAACAAAACCTTTAATACCCGCATTGTGTGGCATAATCTTTTAACCAGTCAACTATGTAATCAACAACTTTTTCTGTATGCATAATAAATGAATTTAAATCTAAGTATGTTACCTTTGCTAACAAAAATAAACGAATCACTCAATTAATAAAAATTTATAGCGTTTAAGTTTTATATGAAAAAAATATTATTCTTTTTAGTTTTTTTAGCAATTGTTTTTTCATGTAAAAACGATAGCAAATCAGAAAGTGCTATTGCCAAAATAAACACCGATGTCCATATTGAAAGATTCGACTTATTGTTTGCTAAAGTTACGTTGGAAAGTTTACCAGATTTAAAAAAGGCGTATCCGTTTATGTTTTCTGAAAAATATCAGGATTCATTTTGGATTTCAAAAATTTCAGATACTTTACAGAAGCATTTATTTAATGAAGTTGAAAAAAAGTTTTTAAATATTAGCGATACGCAGTTGGAAATTGAATCCTTATTCAATCATTTAAAGTATAATTTTCCAGAATTTTATCCGCCACGTGTTATTACAACCACTAGCGATGTTGATTATAGAAGCCGTGTTATTGTTACCGATACGATTGCTGTTATTGCTTTAGACACTTACTTAGGCACCAATCATGAATTTTACGAAAATATTCCAAAATATATAAGGGAAGATTTGAAAAAGGAACAAATTGTAGTTGATTTAGCTATGGCATATGCTGAAAAATACATTTACCAGGCTCCAAATAAAACCTTTTTAGATGAAATGATTTATTTTGGAAAGCAACTTTATTTTACAGATGTGATGATACCTTTTAAATCTGAAGCGGCTCGTATTGGATATACCCAAGAACAATTAGATTGGGCCACTGCTAACGAAAGTTATATTTGGCGTTATTTTGTAGAGCGTGAATTACTTTTTAGTACCGACACAAAGTTATCGGGAAGATTTATAACACCTGCACCGTTTTCTAAATTTTATTTAGAAGATATTGATTCTGAATCTCCAGGACGATTAGGGCAATATATAGGGTGGCAGATTGTAAGAGCCTATATGGAGCGAAATGATGATTCATTAAAAGAGATGCTTGTAAAAAGTCCGGAAGAAATATTTAATAACTCAAAATTTAAACCACGTAAATAATGTCGAAAACAAAAACTTCCAAAATTGAATTAAATGTTGAGCTTGATGATAATCGAGTGCCTGAAAAATTATTTTGGACGGCGGAAGATGGTGGGATTACCAATGAAGAAGCAAAAGCTATGATGCTCGCTGTTTGGGATGCCAAAGCACAAGAAACTTTACGAATAGATTTATGGACTAAGGATATGCCGGTTGATGAAATGAAAGTGTTTTTTCATCAAACTTTAGTGGCCATGAGCGATACCTTTAATAGAGCAACTCAAGATGAAAAAATGACCGCGACCATGAAAGATTTTTGCGATTATTTTGCTGAAAAGCTCGAGATTAAAAAGTAATATACAGTAAAATATAAATAGTTAAAAAGCTTAAAAATTATGCCTAGCTATTTCAATAGCTTCTTTAATATTTTTTACAATATATTTCTGTTCTAATATCGAAAACATATTGTTCTTTTCAAAATCCTTGTTTAAATTATTGCTTATTCCAGATAAAATAACCTTAACGCCTTTAGTTTTAAACGATTTTATAATTTCTTTTAAACTTTGATAACCAGTAGCATCAATTAATGGTACATAGCGCATTCGAATAATAATTACTTTTGGTTGCAAATGCGTATTGGTAATGGTTTCTTGAAATTGACGTGCAGCACCAAAAAACAAAGGACCATTTATTTCATATAAAAGTGTGTTAGATGGCAAGTCTAAAAATTCTTCGTCAAATAAATGTTCACCATTAGTATTTTCGTTTGAAATGTTTTCAATTTGAACCGATTCACTCATGCGTTTCATAAACATTAAACTGGAAAGTACGATGCCAATTTCAATAGCAATAATTAAATCGAAAAATACGGTTAAGAAAAACGTAGTTAACAATATAATAATATCCATTCTGTTCCCTTTTAAAATAGATATAAATTGTCGCCATTCGCTCATATGATATGCTACTACAATTAAAATTCCGGCAAGGCAAGAAAGTGGAATTAACTTTGCATAAGGAGCAAATAAGAGCATAATTGATAAAAGCACCAACGAATGTATAATTCCAGCAATAGGAGTTCTGCCACCATTTTTAACATTGGTTGCCGTTCTTGCAATAGCTCCTGTTGCCGGAATACCACCAAAAATAGAAGACGCAATATTAGCGAAACCTTGAGCAATTAATTCCATGTTGGAGCGATGTTTTCCACCAATCATAGAGTCTGAAACAACTGCAGAAAGAAGTGATTCAATACTTCCTAGCAGCGCAATGGCAAATGCCGGTTGTATAAGCGATTTAATAGTTTCAAAATCTACTTGTGGTATGGAAGGCATGTTAAATTGACTCGATATTTCACCGAAATTGGTTTCAATTGTAGCCACAGGAATTGCAAAAAATTTTACAACAAGGGTAGTCAATACGATAGCAACAATGGACCCAGGTATTTTTTTTACTATTTTTTGAAAATATAATGTAAGCAAGATGGTAGTCATTGCGATAGCAAAAGCGTACCAATTTATGCTGTCAAAATTTTTAAAATATAGCACCCATTTTTGAACGAAATCTGCAGGTACTTTGCCAATATGTAACCCGAAAAAATCATTCATTTGCGAAGAAAAAATAATCAACGCAATACCACTTGTGAATCCAACAATTAGTGAATAAGGTATAAACTTAAGCAAATTACCTAAACGTGCTAAACCAAAGCCAATAATTATAAATCCGGCCATAAATGTCGCAATTGTTAGTCCGTTCAGTCCAAATTCCTGCACAATACCATAAACAATAACAATAAATGCACCTGTTGGACCACCAATTTGAACACGACTACCGCCAAATGTTGAAATAATTATGCCTGCAATAATGGCGGTTAATATTCCTTTTTCGGGTGAAACTCCTGAAGCGATTGCAAAAGCGATTGCAAGCGGGAGCGCAACAATTCCAACAATTAAGCCAGAAAGGACATCTTTTGTGATGGTTTCCTTTGAAATTCCTTCTTTTAAAAGTGAAAATAATTTGGGTGTATAATCTTTTTTCATTTTTTGGTTAAAAAGTCACGACGACTTACGAAATGTATTCATGCTATTTTGCATAATTAATTTAGTAATATATAAGATTAAAAGTTTTAATTAACTTAATAAATTAAGGCCAATTAATAACGATTACCATTGGTTAATTCTTTCAGAATCTAACTTTATAAAAATAAATAATAGGATAGTAAATCCCCAAAGGCCAGAACCTCCATAACTAAATAGAGGTAAAGGAATACCAATGGTAGGGATTATTCCCATAACCATTCCTATATTTATAAAAAAGTGCATAAAAATAATGGATGCGACGCCGTAACCATACATGCGGCTAAATTGCCCTCGCTGTAGTTCGGCTAAATGTAAAATACGTAACAACAGTAAAATAAAGACAATAATAACTGCAGTGCTACCAATAAAACCCCATTCTTCACCGACCGTGCTAAAAATATAATCGGTGTGTTGTTCGGGCACAAACTTACCAGTGGTTCTGGTACCTTCTAAAAATCCTTTTCCTCTTAATCCGCCTGAACCAATGGCTTTTTCAGATTCGTTCAAATTATAAGCGATTGTTTTTTTCATTCGCTCCAGTTTTATAGGATCCTTTTCTAAACTTAACCAAATAGTTATTCTATCTTTTTGATGAAATGGCAAAATATTATCATAGAAATATTTTACGCCAAATGAAATCGAAATGCAGATAAGAATTATTGAAATTGGTTGAATTAATAAGGGCTTTCTTCTTCTGGTAAAATGATAGATAAGAATAAATATGGTTGTTGCTATTGAAGTAATTAATACTCCAAACTTTAACGAAATAAGGCATATAGCCACTAATAATAAAACAACTATTAAATAGATTGGAGACAAGCCTTCTCTGTACAAAACAAAAATAAAGCAACCATAAACTAAGGTGCTTCCTGCATCTTTTTGCAATAACACCAAGATTGCAGGAATTGCAATAATGCCAAATACGAAAAGTTGATCTTTAATTTTTTTAATATCGGTATTTAAATCACTTACATATTTTGCCACAGCGAGTGCTGTGGCCGCTTTTGCAAATTCACTGGGTTGAAAAGTCATACCACCTATTGCGTACCAAGAAGTGGCCCCGTTAACACTTTTCCCAAAAATGAAGAGTCCAACCAGTGACAACATAGAAATAATATATATGACGCTTGAAAAACGTTCGTAAAATTTCGCTTCTACGGCTAAAATTAATATAATCAACCCTACGGTTAAAAAAATAAACATAAGTTGTTTTCCGTATGGTTGTGAGAAATCGAAGTAGTTCACGGTGTCTCCTGTGTGAGATGCCGATACAATATTGAGCCATCCAAAGCCAACAAGCAATAGAAATAAAATGATGGTAATCCAATCAAATTTGTAATACTTACTAGCTTCAGTAATCATTGTTTAGTATAATCTTGTTATTAGTTATTTTACCGGTATATCAACTATAAATTAGCTCCTTGATTCCTTTTTCTTTCCTCGGGGTCGGTAGATTTACTATTTATCTGGTTTAATAATTCCTTAAGATGCTTGTATTCCGATTCTTCAACAACTTCTAAAGTCGTGTATTTATTTATTTTAAAAGGCATTCCAGAATATGGTTTTGCATATTCGTGTTCTAAAGTATGCTTCAAAATCCAATCTTCCATATCGGTTCTGGTAATTGTACCATTAATATATTTCTCAATCATTAAGCTGGCCATTTTTCCAGCAAATCGAGCTCCCCAATAACCGTTTTCAACAAAAATGGCAATCGCAATTTTTGGATTATCTTTAGGTGCGAAGGCCACAAAAATGGAATGGTCTGTTAACTGCATACGTGTACCGTTCACTTTAACAAAGTTTTCGGCAGTTCCTGTTTTACCACATATTTCAATGCCCTTAACTTGAACGCTTGCCGCAGTACCACGATTATATACGTCAAACATACCTTGAACTATAGGTTCAAAATGTTCTTTGTTTATAGTTGTATGAATAGGTGTTGTGTATTTAGCATCTATAGTATGTCCTTCTATATGTTTAATAATATGAGGTATATAATAATATCCGCGATTACTTATAGCCGCTGCCATATTCGCTAACTGAATAGGGGTCGTTAAAACTTCACCTTGACCAATTGAATTGGATAAATTAAATGTACTTCCCCATCTGTTTTTTCCATAAAGTTGGTCGTACGTATTACTATTTGGAATCTTTCCTGGTTGCCCTACAGATAAATCATTATTCAAATAATTCCCTAAGCCAAAACTTTTTACATGATTACTCCAAACATCCATTCCTTCTCCGGGGTTTCTATTTTTATCTATAATTCTTCTATAAACATTGGCAAAATAGGCGTTGCAAGAATTGTAAATACCACCATTCATAGCTAGCGGTGTAGGATGCCCATGACAGCCCATTTTTCGACCACCATAACTATAACCATGATTGCAATAAAACTTATCTTCGGTTGTAACTACCTCTTCTTGTAAACCAATAAGTGCATTTAAAATTTTAAAAGGGGAACCGGGAGGATACATGGCTTGCAAACCGCGGTCGTACAAGGGCTTGTTTATACTATCGTTATATAATTTTGAAAAATTAATCGATCGTTGACGACCGACCAATAAATTCGGATTATAAGTTGGTGTAGAAACCATGGCTAAAATTTCGCCAGTTGCTGGTTCAATAGCAATAATACCTCCATGTTTGTTTTGCATAAGTAATTCACCATATGCCTGTAAGGTAGCATCTATAGTAATTCTTACATCGCTACCTGGTTGTGGGAGTGTATCGAATATACCATCTTTATAAGGTCCTAAATCACGGTTAAATCTATCTTTCTGTATAAACTTAATACCTTTTACGCCTCTTAATGTTAATTCGTATGATTTTTCGATTCCTTGTTTTCCAATAAGATCGCCCATTCTATAATAGGGTTCTTTCGCAATAATGGCATCATTAACTTCGCCAATATCTCCTAAAACATTCGCGCCTATTGATGTTTCATAATGCCTTAGTGAACGTTTTTGGATATAAAAACCTTCAAATTTTCGCATTTTTTCCTGCAAACTCGCGTAATCTTCTTTTGATAAATGGGGAATAAAAACGGATGGGAGCCAAGGTGAATAGTGATATGCTTTTTCAAAAATATTATCAAAAGTTTGTTTATTAATTTTTAGTAATGAACAAAATTCTAAGGTGTCGAATGGTTTAACTTCACGGGGAATAAACATAACATCGTACGATGGCTGGTTGGAAACAAGAAGTTCGCCATTTCTATCAAAAACAAAACCTCGTTTAGGATAATCGTACACTTTTCGAATTGCATTGTCTTCAAATAAATCACGACTTCCACCTTCGTAGATTTGTAGATAAAAAAGTCTTGAAATAAAAGTTATTGCAACAATTCCGATGCATATAACAAGCAAAAATCGTCTCATTTTGTTTTTTTACTAAAAATAATGGTTATTAAAATAATCAATAAAATAGTAAAAATACTTGAAAATAATGTTTTTTGAAGGACTAAAGTTATTTTCGAAATACTAAAAATTTCTAAATAAAATAAAACAAAATGATGTATTATGGTAAGTATCGATATATAGGTTATTTTTTCGCCGAACTCTACTGTGTTAAATTTTATGGTTTGATGTTCATAAATCATTCCAAATGAAAATTTTAATATTACAGGTCTTACATAGGCAATTAGAACACATGCTGCAGCATGAATTCCTCCTGTATCCGAAAAAATATCTATTGATAAACCTAATAAAAAACTTAAAATAATAATGATACTACGGTTGTTTTTTACAGGGAATAAGGCAATAAAAATAATGTATATGTAAGGATTTATATTTCCTAAAAAATTAATGTTGTTAAATAGCAGAACTTGCACTAAAACAAGCAGAATGAATCGAAACGTATGTGTAAAAACGGAATTATTCATTAACGCTACTATTTAATAAATTGTTAATTTCAGGAGCGTCAATATTTTCAATGGTGTATACATGTTCAATATTGGTCATGTCATTGAAAAGTTTTACGTTAATTTCATAATAATTCTCAGCCACATCAAGTTTAAAGTCATGAATTAAACCTATTGGTATGCCTTTAGGAAATATGGATGAGCGACCAGAAGTTATAATAGTGTCTCCTTTTTTGATAGGGGCGATTTTAGGAACATCAATAAGTTGAACAAAAAAAGGAGATTTAGCATCCCATGAAAGCGTGCCAAAATGATTTGTTTTTTTAAGCTGTGCACTTAATTTATTCGCCGTATTTAATACAGAAATAACCGTTGCATAATGTTTGCTGGTCTTGTCTAGAACACCAACTACTCCTTTCGCGCTAATAACACCTAAATCTTGTTTTAAACCATCGCTTTTGCCTTTGTTTATAAGAATTACATTATTCGCTCCGGAATAAGTATTTCTAATCACATTTGCAAGAGTGAATTTATAGGTGCCACTGTAAGTAATCGTATCTAAATACGTGGAATCTTTTTTATTTTCAGAATTAAACAGAAGCATTTTTAATCGGCTGTTTTCTTCTGCTAAAGTTTGATTCTGTGATTTTAAATTTAAATATCCAGTGAAATTATTTATGGAACTATAGATGCCGCCAGTTAAAAAATTAGCCGAGTTAAAAAACTTACTTTTATGGTAAGTATGCGTTTCGATTGTAAAAACAAACGATATAGAAAACAGCAACAAGAATAACAAAAAGTTTTTGTTTCTTATTATAAAATTAATAATTTGTTGCATGTTTTATAAACCTATTTTATCAGGACGCTTTTATACTTTGCTAAATTTTTAAGGGTGATACCGGTCCCTCTTACAACAGCTCGTAATGGGTCTTCTGCAATATAGACAGGTAAATCTGTTTTTTGAGATAAGCGTTTATCCAATCCTCTCAACATAGAACCTCCACCAGCTAAATAAATACCAGTATTGTAAATATCGGCAGCTAATTCTGGCGGTGTTTGAGATAAAGTTTCCATCACCGCATCTTCAATTCGCAAAATAGATTTATCTAAAGCTTTAGCAATTTCTCTAAACGATATAGACACTTGTTTAGGTTTTCCAGTCAATAAATCACGTCCTTGAACGCTCATATCTTCTGGAGGTAAATCTAAATCTTCAGTAGCAGCACCAATTTGAATTTTTATTTTTTCCGCAGTACGTTCACCAACATATAAGTTGTGTTGCGTTCGCATATAATAAACAATGTCGTTTGTAAATACGTCACCAGCAATTTTAACCGATTTATCACATACAATACCACCTAGAGCAATAACAGCGATTTCGGTAGTACCACCACCTATGTCAACCACCATATTTCCTTTAGGCTGCATAATATCAACACCAATACCAATAGCCGCCGCCATTGGTTCATGTATTAAATAAACTTCTTTTCCGTTTACACGTTCTGCACTTTCTTTTACCGCACGCATCTCCACTTCGGTAATTCCAGAAGGAATACAAACCACCATACGAAGGGCAGGTGTGAAAAATTTCTTTTTTAAAGCGGGGATGTTTTTAATAAACATACTAATCATTTGCTCTGATGCATCAAAATCGGCAATAACCCCGTCTTTTAATGGGCGAATCGTTTTGATGTTTTCATGCGTTTTACCCTGCATTAATGCAGCCTCTTGACCGACGGCAATGATTTTTCCCGAAATTCTGTCGCGTGCAACAATAGAAGGCGCGTCAACCACAACCTTGTCGTTATGAATAATAAGAGTATTTGCAGTACCTAAATCTATTGCAATTTCTTCGGTTAGGAAGTCAAAAAAGCCCATATGCGTTTAATGTTTTTTAAAGGTTGTAAAACGAATGCCGTAAATGTACTAAAAGTTAGTAAATATATTTTATTTAATTAATGTTTAAAATGACGCGTTCCAGTCATTACCATCGCAACACCATTTTCATTACAATAATCGATGCTTAATTGGTCTTTTATAGAGCCACCTGGCTGAATTACAGCTGTAATACCCGCTTTTTTAGCAATCTCTACACAATCTGGAAACGGAAAAAACGCATCACTCGCCATGGCAGCACCATTTAAATCGAATTTAAAAGTTTTCGCTTTATGAATAGCTTGCTCTAAAGCATCCACACGGCTTGTTTGGCCGGTTCCACTAGCAAATAATTGTTTATTTTTTACTAAAACGATGGTGTTAGATTTGGTATGCTTACAAATTTTAGAAGCAAATATTAAATCTTCTAACTCATTTTTTGATGGTTTATTGTTCGTTACATAAGTTAAACCTTCAATCGTATCAGTAATCATGTTTCTGTCTTGAACTAAAACACCATTTAAACAACTTCTAACATTGGTTTGTGGCATCTCAACATCATTAAGAATTAAAATAATTCTGTTTTTCTTTGCCTTTAAGAATTTCTAAAGCTTCGGAATTGTATGAAGGAGCGATTACAACTTCACAAAACAAACTGCTAATTTCTTCAGCCGTCGCTTTATCAATTTCTTTATTACTAATTAAAACGCCACCAAAAGCAGAAACGGGATCGCCCTCTAAAGCATCTTTATACGCTTGACATAACGTATTGCTTTGTGCTAAGCCACAAGCATTATTGTGTTTTAAAATAGCAAATGTTGGCGCATCATTTTTAAACTCGTTCATTAGGTTTACAGCTGCATCAACATCCAATAAATTATTATAACTTAATTCTTTACCGTTAAGTTGGGTAAACAACGCATCAAAATCTCCAAAGAAAAACCCTTTTTGGTGTGGGTTTTCACCATAACGTAATACTTTACCATTTGTTTCGCTAATTTTTAAAGCTGCTTCATCATGATTTTTGTTGAAGTAATTAAAAATAGCGGTGTCGTAATGTGATGATACGTTAAAAGCCTTTCCGGCGAAACGTTTTCTGTTTTCTTCGGAAATACTTCCGTTGTTAGCCGAAATAAGTTCTAAAAATGCTGCATAATCATCAACAGATGCCACACAAATAACATCAGCAAAGTTTTTGGCAGCCGCACGAATTAACGAAATTCCACCTATGTCAATTTTTTCAATAATATCTTGTTCACTTGCACCAGATGCTACGGTTTTTTCAAACGGGTATAAATCAACTATAACCACATCAATTTGAGGAATTTTATATTCAGCCAATTCCGCAACATCTCCAGCATGATTTTGTCTGTTTAAAATACCTCCAAACACTTTAGGATGTAAAGTTTTAACACGACCACCAAGAATAGATGGGTAAGATGTTACTTCTTCAACAGGAACCACATTAATACCTAAATTATTAATAAATGTTTGAGTGCCACCAGTAGAATAAATGGTTACACCTTGTTCGTTTAGTTTTCTTACAATAGGCTCTAAACCGTCTTTACTAAATACTGAAATTAATGCCGATTTTACTGTTTTTTCGTTGCTCATTTTTCAATTGTAATTATAAGTTGCAAAAGTAGTTATTTCAACTAAACAACAACTGTTTATAAAACAAAAAACAAGGCGATTTTTTAACTAAATCAGTGATTTATTAACAAGAATTTTAAAATACCGAAATTTTCTAAAGTATTGAAGCTACTTGAGAACAAACAAACTCTAAAAAACGTTCATCTTTTGCAGTAAACGGGTCTGGGGTATTGGAGTCTATATCAATCTGACCAATATTTTCTCCATTCACGAAAATGGGGATTACAATTTCAGCCTTCACAGTAAAACTACAGGCAATATAATTATCTTGAGCGGCAACATCTGGTACTACAAAATTTTGGTTGCTTACGGCTACTTGTCCACAAATACCTTTGCCAAAAGGAATCACCGTATGGTCTGTTGGAGCACCAACATATGGACCTAAAATAAGTTCTTCTTTTTTACCATTTCTAAAATAAAACCCTACCCAATTGTAATATTCAACATGTTTTTCAAGTAGCTCACAAATATTTAACAGGCGTTCATTCACTGTTTTTTTAGAATTTAAAACAATGGTTTCTACTTCGGGTTTTAGTTTTTCAAAAATCATAAATTCAAAATTTTGGTAAAAGTATTTAAAAAGACATGAATATTATGTTTGGTTTGCATAATTTTAACCTTATAATATTTACCTTATTTTTTGAAGACACTATTTGTAAAATATAAGTTGGTTATAAAGTTTATACTTACTTTTTTATTGGTATACATTGCTTTATCTGTACTTTATAAGTTTTACTTGCAATTTTCTGATGGATCTAAATTTTATCCAGATTACATGACACATTTAGTGGCTAAACAAAGTGAATCTCTATTAAATACGTTTGGTTACAATGCTCAAGTATTACCACATCCAACCGAACCCTCAATGAAGCTAATAATAAATGACTTTTATTTAGCGCGTGTTATTGAAGGTTGTAATTCTATTAGCGTCATTATTTTGTTTCTGTCTTTTATTGTTGCTTTTGCTTCAAAATTTAAAACAACTTTTTTCTACATTCTTTCGGGAAGTGTTTTAATTTATTCGGTTAATTTATTGCGTATTGTTTTGCTGACTATTGGGTTGTATCATTATCCAAATCAGAAGGATATTTTTCACACGGTTATTTTTCCAGCCATTATTTATGGCTTGGTATTTTTGCTGTGGATTTTTTGGGTGAATCGATTTTCTAAATTAAAAAGCAAAAATGAATAATTATATAAAATACATGCTGCTTTTTGGGTTATTCGCTTTATTAATTTTAATTCGAGTATTTGAAGATGCATTGTTTTATGACCCCTATTTAACTTTTTTTCAAAACGATTATTTATACATTGATAGCCCAAGGCGCGAAGTTTTAAAAGTGACTTTATTTACGACACTTCGGTATTTGTTAAATAGTATCATTTCGTAGGGATTTTATATGTCGTTTTTAAAGACAAAAGCATCATTAAATTTTCAACGATTATTTTTGCTTTAGCTTTTTTAATTCTAATTGCAATTTATTTGTATTTCGTAGTCAATCCAAAACAAGAAGATTATTATTTATTTTTTAATGTGCGTCGTTTTATAATACAACCCATCATTTTAATGGTGCTACTTCCGGCTTTTTATTATAATAAACTGAAATCCTAAGTGTTAATCATTATCTAAAAAAGGGATTAAGATTTTGATTTTTTGTAATTTTGCTTCAAATGAAAGCAGTTTTCCATAAAATACTATCAGTTTTAATGGCTTTTGTAGTGTTATTTTCTACAATGTCGTTTACTATTGATATGCATTATTGTGGCGACAGACTTGTTGATACAGCTCTATTTAAGAAAGCAAAAGGATGTGGCATGGACATGGAAACCAATTCTGATTCTGATTGCAGTTTAACCAAAAAGAATTGCTGTAAAGATGAACTAATTGTCGTTAAAGGACAAAATGAATTAAAATTCACTTCTTTTGAAGACTTAACTTTTCATCAACAACTTTTTTTCACGGTTTTTACTTATTCATTTATTAATCTTTTTGAAGGATTACCAAGACAAACCATTCCACACAAAGATTATTCTCCACCCAATTTGGTTGCCGATCTTCAGGTTTTAGACCAAGTATTTATTATTTGATAAATTAATTTATGTCTTGTCATTTCTACGAAGGCAGGAATTTACTTGTATTTACATTACATAAATTAATAATTCAAACAAATCATGAAACATACATATACAGTTACAGGCATGACCTGTAATGGTTGTAGGACATTTGTTGAGGAAAGACTCAATTCTCTAAATGATGTTTTAAAAGCAACGGTCTATTTAAATACGTCGAAAGCCATTATAGACATGAGCAGTGCTATTCCTATTGAAGCGCTACAAGCAGCATTGGGAGATCATTATATTATTTCACTTCCTGGAGAATCCAATAATTCACAACATTTAATTCAATCAAAAATTAAAAAGGGATTAGGAACAGGGAAATTTTACTGCCCAATGCATTGTGAAGGTGAAAAAATATATGATAAGACAGGGGATTGCCCTGTTTGTGGAATGGACTTAGTGGAAGAAAGATCCATAACGTCTAGAAGCACACAATTCACTTGTCCGATGCATCCCGAAATTGTAAAGGATGAACCTGGTTCTTGCTCTATCTGCGGTATGGATTTAGTGCCTATGGAAGCTGATACTTCCGAAGAAGACAAGACCTATAAAAAATTATTGAAAAAATTCTGGATTTCCTTCGCATTTACGCTACCAATTTTTTTGATTGCGATGTCTGAAATGATACATAATAACCCGTTGTATATTATTTTAGATCAAAAATATTGGAACTGGGTTCAGTTCTCATTGTCCATACCTGTTGTGTTTTACGCTACTTGGATGTTTTTTGAACGGGCTTGGAAATCACTTAAAACAATGAATTTGAATATGTTTACCCTCATAGGCATTGGTTCAGGAATTGCTTGGGTGTTTAGTGTATTCGCTTTGGTGTTCCCAGGCGTGTTTCCAGAAGATTTTAAAACTCTTGACGGCAATGTATATGTGTATTTTGAAGCATCTACGGTGATTCTAACCTTAGTTTTGCTGGGTCAGCTGTTAGAAGCAAGAGCGCATAGTCAAACCAGCGGCGCCATTAAAGAGTTGTTAAAATTGGTGCCTTCAACCGCAACTTTAGTGGAAGACGGTAAAGATAAAGTGATTGCTATTGATAAAATTCAACAAGGAAATTTACTTCGTGTAAAACCAGGTGAAAAAATACCAGTAGATGGCGTTATAGTCGAAGGTAGTAGCCATGTGGATGAATCGATGATAACAGGCGAGCCTATTCCTGTGGATAAAGAAATTGATGATAAAGTGAGTTCTGGAACCATCAATGGTACAAAATCATTTATTATGAAAGCCGAAAAAGTAGGATCAGAAACCCTGCTTTCGCAAATTATTCATATGGTTAATACGGCGAGTCGATCTAAAGCACCCATTCAAAAATTAGCCGATAAAATATCTAAATACTTTGTTCCCATTGTATTATTAATATCTGTAATAACTTTTATTATTTGGGCCGTATTTGGTCCAGAACCTGTTTATGTATTTGCTTTTGTAAATGCCATTGCTGTATTAATTATTGCGTGTCCCTGCGCTTTAGGATTGGCGACACCTATGTCGGTCATGGTAGGTGTAGGCAGAGGTGCACAATCTGGTGTTTTGATAAAAAATGCCGAAGCTTTAGAGAAAATGGATAAGGTTGATACATTAATAGTAGACAAGACAGGAACGATTACAGAGGGGAAACCATCGGTGGAAAGCGTAATTTCTACAAGTGAGTTAAATGAAGCAACTTTAATTCAATATATAACTGCTTTAAATCAATATAGCGAGCACCCTTTGGCTGAAGCTGTAGTGAATTATGGCAAATCAAAGCTAGTTACTATCACTAAGGTAAATGATTTTGAAGCTATTGCTGGAAAAGGAGTTATAGGGATAGTTGATGGTTATCAAATTGCATTAG
Source organism: uncultured Flavobacteriaceae bacterium (assembly GCA_963698455.1). Lineage (GTDB taxonomy): Bacteria > Bacteroidota > Bacteroidia > Flavobacteriales > Flavobacteriaceae > Mariniflexile. The sequence goes on from CAVOQU010000001.1 coordinate 407,516, forward strand.
GTAATGCTAAATTATTAGAACAACAATCAATTTCTATATTAGAAGATTTAAAAACTAAAGTTGTTGCAGAACAAGAACAAGGAAAAACCGTATCCTATATAGCTGTAGATAACAAAGCAGTTGGATATGTTACTATTTTTGATGCCATTAAGACCACCAGTAAAAATGCGATTAGAGAACTGCAAAATAATGGCGTTGAGGTTATTATGCTTACTGGCGATAATAAAAACACAGCAAAAGCAGTTGCAGATCAATTAGGTTTAAAACACTATAAAGCAGAATGTCTTCCAGAAGATAAATTAAACGAAATTAACCGACTTCAGGAACAAGGAAAAGTTGTTGCTATGGCTGGAGATGGTATTAATGACGCACCTGCACTAGCACAATCCGATGTTGGAATTGCCATGGGCACAGGAACCGATGTGGCTATTGAAAGTGCTTCCATCACTTTAGTGAAAGGTGATTTGCAAGGCATTGTTAAAGCAAAAAAACTGAGTCATGGCGTGGTAAAAAACATTAAGCAAAATCTATTTTTTGCATTTGTATACAATGTTTTAGGTGTTCCTATTGCAGCAGGTGTTTTATACCCGGTTTTTGGTTTATTATTATCACCCATGATTGCGGCTTTGGCAATGAGCTTTAGTTCAGTTTCTGTGATTACAAATGCATTACGCTTAAGAAAAATAAATATTGATTAATTAAAATGAAAAATCTCATATATATTATATTCATGATTCCTGCCGTGTTCTTTTCGCAAGAAAAAATCACTGGTATGATTATGGAAGCAAACGAAAAAAACGAACATATTGGTTTAGCAGGCGCTAATGTTTATTGGTTAAACACTACCATTGGCACCGTAACGGATATCGACGGAAAGTTTACATTAAAATATTCGAAAGATTATAGTAAACTCGTGATTAGTTACGTGGGTTTTAAAACGGATACGTTAACAATTACTGAACCTAAAATGGTGCACCATTGGTTGCAACCCATTGATAATTTGGATGCTGTAACAGTGACTTCGAGAAAACAAGCTACATCAAAATCGTATTTACAAGCTGCGAATACATTTACTGTAAGTAGTGATGAATTATTAAAGGCAGCATGTTGTAATCTGTCCGAGAGTTTTGAAACCAATCCATCCATCGATGTAAATTTTGCCGATGCGGTTACTGGTACTAAACAAATAAAAATGTTAGGACTTACAACTCCGTATATATTAATAGCTACCGAAAATATTCCGTCCATTAGAGGTGCTTCGCAGGCTTTTGGATTAAGTTTTATTCCTGGAACTTGGGTTGAAAGTATTCAAATTACCAAAGGGGCGGGTAGTGTGGTAAATGGTTACGAAAGTATTGCAGGACAAATTAATGCCGAATTAGTAAAACCATCAACCGACGATAAATTATTTGTCAACCTTTATGCTGGAAGTAATGAGCGTTTGGAATTAAACACACACATAAATACGGAGTTGAATGACAAATGGCATACCGGTTTGTATCTGCATGGAAGTAGGCTAAATGCAGAACACGATGTAAATGACGATGGTTTTTTAGATATGCCGAAGTACAATCAAATTAATGTAATGAATCGCTGGCAGTATACTAATCCTCAAAAAGGTTTTGTGAGTTTTATAAATTTAAAATTCTTAAATGATGAAAAGCAAACAGGACAAATCGATTTTAATCCAGAAACCGATAAATTAACTACCAACGCCTGGGGAAGTGAAATTGACACCAGACGTTATGAAATTTCAGCTAAATTAGGGTATGTAAATCCTGAAATTCCGTGGCGGAGTTTAGGGGTTCAAACGGCGTTTAGTAGTCATAAACAAGATTCTTATTTTGGCTTAAATCAATACGATATAACACATAATAGTTTATACGCCAATGCTATTTATAACTCGATAATTAGCGATTCTAGGCATAAAGTAAAAACAGGCATTAGCTATACTTACGATCATTATGATGAGTTGGTAAATACCACAGATTATGAACGATCTGAGCGATCCGTTGGTGCTTTTTTTGAATATAACTATGATAATTTGAATAAGCTAAATTTAACTGCAGGCGTTCGAATTGATAATCATAATTTATTGGGAACGTTTATTACTCCGAGAATTCATGCACGTTACACCCCTTGGGAGAAATCGGCTTTAAGAGCATCTATAGGTCGAGGGAAACGTAGCGCAAATATTTTTGCCGAAAACCAGAATATGTTTGCGACCTCTCGAAGTATTAATATTGTAAATACTACGGGTACGGTTTACGGACTAGACCCAGAAATTGCATGGAATTATGGTGTTTCTTACTTGCAAGGGTTTAATCTCTTTGGAAGAAAAGCCGATATAACACTAGATTACTATAAAACCGATTTTACAAACCAAGTGGTAGTAGATTTCGAAAACCCGCAAGAAGTGAATTTTTATAACCTAGATGGTAAAAGTTATGCCAATAGTTTTCAAATTGAATTGAACTACAATGTGTTTGAGCGTTTCGAATTGCGTACAGCTTATAAATTTTACGATGTACAAACACAATACAATTCTGGTAAATTAGAAAATCCATTAATGCCAAAACATAGATTGTTCGCAAACGCATCGTATGAAACACGTATACGTGATAATAAAACAGGTAGTTGGAAATTTGACGCCACATTTAATTGGTTGGGTAGTCAGCGGTATTCATCAACAAAAACAAATACTACCGAATATCAACTGCCTGAATATACTCCAACCGTTGGTACTTTAAATGCCCAAATAACAAAAGTGTTTTCTAATAAATTTGAAGTCTATTTAGGCGGTGAAAACATTACGAATGTAAAACAATCAAATCCCATTTTAGATGCCGAAAATCCTTTTGGTTCAAATTTTGATACTACTTTTGTATATGGTCCCATTTTTGGAAGTATGTATTACGCAGGTTTGCGATACAAGATTTAAAAAGAAGCGCCACTAGTAAATGAATCTTATTTATTGTTTATGTATTAATGGCAAATAGAGAAAATAACTGAAATACAATTTAAATGATTCCCTCCTTCGAGGGAATGACAATAATAAAAAATAAAAAATAAATTAGAAAAATGAAAAAACTATCGTTAATTACCATGCTATTGATAGGAATAGTATCATTCGCACAAAACAAAAATGCCAAAGCCACTTTAGAAGTTGATGGCGTTTGTTTAATGTGTAAATCAAGAATAGAAAAGGCTTGTTTGAATACCAAAGGTGTTAAAAGTGCTATTTGGGATGTAAAAACACATCAGCTAAGTCTGTTTTTCGACGAAAATAAAACGAGCTTACAAACCATTCAGAAAAATGTGGCGGCTGTTGGGCACGACACTAAAGGCTTAAAAGCAACCGATGACGCTTATGCATCGGTGCATCCATGTTGTAAATATCGCGATGATGAAGTAAAAGACGATCATATCGATTAAAACTCAAAAAAAAAGCAAACAAAAACCCGAACATTTAGTTTTGGGTTTTTTGTTTTTAGTGATGTCTTAAGATTCTGTTAAACGTATCGAAAGTTGTAACAGATTTGAATTAAAATAGTAATATTGAAAAACATTCAATTTAAACACAATTATATGCATATTTTCAGTTTTAAAAAAGTATTAAAATCGGTATTGATTTTAGTGCTTTTTGTTTTTGTTTCATTTCAAAGTTATTCTCAAGACTCTTTCAAATGGTCAAACGACGGGGATTCTTATTATAAAATTCAAAGTGAAGGCATTGTTCAATATATGCTGTCTTCAAACACTTATAAAATACTATTTTCAAAAGAACAATTAACCCCTTCAGGAAGCAAAACACCTTTAAATATTAGTTATTTTGATATTTCGGATGACGAGCAAAAAGTGTTGTTATTTACAAATACCAAACGTGTCTGGCGCATTAATACCAGAGGCGATTATTGGGTTTTAAATATTGCTACAGGAAAGTTGCAACAATTGGGGGTGAGTCTGCCAGAATCGTCGCTTATGTTTGCGAAATTATCGCCCGATGGAAAACAAGCAGCCTACGTTAGTGGTAATAATATTTATGTTGAAGATTTAAGTACATCCAAAATAAAAGCGCTTACAACCGATGGCACGTCTACTTTAATTAACGGAACTTTTGATTGGGTTTATGAAGAAGAATTTTATTGTCGCGATGGGTTTCGATGGAGTTCGGACAGCAAATCGATAGCCTATTGGCAAATTGATGCTAGTGAGACCAAAACGTTTTATATGGTAAATAATACAGATTCCATTTACTCTAAAATTATTCCTATTGAATACCCAAAAACGGGCGAAACACCATCGTCTTGCAAAGTAGGAGTGGTAACTATTGATGATGCTAAAACAACATGGATGAAAATTCCGGGTGATGCGCGTCAACATTATTTAGTGCGTATGGAATTTATTCCGTCGACTCAGAAATTGTTAATTCAGCAGTTAAACCGAAAGCAAAACCATAGCAAGCTTTTTATTGCAGAGCCTAACACAGGAACTTCAAAAGTAATGTATGAAGAAAAAGATGCGGCCTGGATAAATGTATACGTTCAAGAAAATTATAAATATGATGTATATTTTACTAATAATTTTATCTGGTTGAACAACGGCGATAACATTTTGTGGGTTACCGAAAAAGATGGCTGGAGGCATTTATACAACGTGTCTTTAAAAGGTAAAAAGGAACAACTTATTACCAACGGAGCATACGATTTTATTGATTTAAAATACATCGATTACAAAAACAATCAGGTTTATTTTATGGCATCGCCAGACAATGCTACACAAAGTTATTTGTTTAAAACCAAGTTAAATGGCAAAGGCTCTTTAGAATTAGTAAGTCCGAAAGCTTTAAAAGGAACACACAATTATAATGTGTCGCCAACAGGAACATTCGCGACCCATTCATTTTCTAATAATTTTACCAAACCAGCGTCAGAATTAATCTCGTTTGTCAATCAAAAACCAATAAACGAGGCGTATGGCATTGAGGCCAATTTGTCTAAATTGGAAGAGCCTAAAAAAGTAGAGTTTATAAAAGTAACTACTGCCGATGGCGTTGAAATGGACGGATGGATGGTAAAACCCACCAATTTTGATGCTACTAAAAAATACCCAGTAGTGTTTTATGTTTATACTGAACCTGGAAATACTACAGTTGATGACAAGTATGGCATTGGAAATAACCGAAATTATGTAGGTGATATGGCAGAAGATGGATACATCTATATGTCTTTAGATAACCGAGGGACACCAGCACCAAAAGGTAGAGCGTGGCGAAAAAGCATTTATAGAAAAATAGGTCAGGTTAATATACACGACCAAGCCATGGCAGCCAAAGAAATCTTGAAATGGGATTTTGTAGATCCAGAGCGTATTGCCGTTTGGGGATGGAGTGGTGGTGGTTCTGCGACTTTAAATTTAATGTTTCAGTATCCGGAAATTTATAAAACCGGAATATCAGTAGCACCACTAACAAGTTTGTTAACGTACGATAACGTGTATCAGGAGCGTTTTATGGGACTGCCACAAGATAATATGAACGATTACATTAAAGGTTCTCCAATAACGTACGCCAAAAATTTAACTGGTAATTTGTTGTTGATTCATGGAACAGGTGATGATAATGTGCATTACCAAAATTCGGAACTTTTAATTAACGAGTTGGTAAAATACAACAAACAATTCCAGTTTATGCCTTACCCAAACCGGACGCATGGTATTAAAGAAGGTGAAGGAACCAGTAAGCATTTAAATACTTTATTTACTAATTATTTAAAAACGTATTGTCCGCCAGGAGGTATATAGAACGATTTTGTGTAATAAAAGAACTCCGTGGTTAATAGCTTCGGAGTTTTTTCGTTTAAATTATAAGGCATTACATTTTGTCAACTATAAAATCTTACTTAGTTTGCAATTCAGATTACACATTCAGTAATTATATATTTAATAAATATTTCGATGAAAAAACTTTTCTTTTTACCCTATCTATTTCTTGCTATTGCTAGTATTTCTTTTGCTCAAGAAAATTTACTTATTAATGTTTATAATAGAGAATCAAAATCGTTAAATGGTCAATGGAAATACATTGTAGATCCTTATGAAAATGGATATTATAATTACCGTTTAGAACCCTTCGATAAACAAGAAAATCCTGAGAGATCAGCGTTTTTTATGAATTCTAAGCTTAATAATAATTATGAATTATTAGAATACAATTTTGATAAAAGTGATAGTATAACTGTACCAAGCGACTGGAATACGCAAAAGGAAAATCTCTTTTATTACGAAGGAACAGTCTGGTATAAAAAATCTTTTGATTATCAAATTAGAAAAAGCTCTAATCGCATTTTTGTGTACTTCGAAGCATCGAATTACCAAACAGAAGTATACTTCAATGGCAAAAAACTTGGAACACATGTGGGTGGCTTTACGCCTTTTAATTTTGAAATTACGTCGCTTATAAAGGAAAAAGAAAACTTCCTTGTTGTTAAAGTAGATAATAAAAGAAAAAAGGAAGGCGTTCCAACACTTAATACAGATTGGTGGAATTACGGAGGTTTAACAAGAGATGTGAAACTAATAGAAACTTCAGAAAATTTTATCGAAGATTATTTTATTCAATTAGATCCAAAAAACAATAAATCAATCAAAGGGAATATAGTTTTAAATGGTAATAGTATTAAAGGAAAAAAAATTCTAATCAAGATACCGGAACTTGGAATAAATAAAACATATATGTCTAATGAATTAGGAGTGGCATCATTCGAAATAACTTCAAATAAAATAAAATATTGGTCTGTTGAAGATCCATTTCTTTATAAGGTATTGCTTAGCACAGATGAAGATTTAATTGAAGATCAAATAGGTTTTCGTAGCATCAAAACAGAAAATTCTAACATATTGTTAAACGGTAAAAAAGTTTTCTTAAAAGGAATATCTATTCATGAGGAAAGTCCAATTAGAGGGGGAAGAGGATACTCTAAAGAAGATGCTAAACAACTACTAGAATGGGCCAAGGAATTAGGATGTAATTATGTTCGATTAGCGCATTATCCGCACAATGAGCATATGGTTCGTTTGGCAGATAAAATGGGCATATTGGTTTGGGAAGAAAACCCTGTTTATTGGACTATTTTATGGGAAAATGAAGACACTTTTTTGAATGCAAAAAACCAATTAACAGAAGTTATAAATAGAGATAAGAACAGAGCGTCTGTTATAATTTGGTCTATGGCTAACGAAACTCCTGTAAGTGATGCTAGAAATTCATTTTTAACAAGGTTAGCAAATCTAACAAGGCAACTCGATCCTACGCGGTTAATAAGCGCAGCGTTAGAGCAAAGCAACTATCAGGACAATCCAAATATCAGAACCATTGACGACCCATTTGCTGAGGTGGTTGATGTTTTAAGTTTTAATCAGTATATAGGGTGGTACGATGGACTTGTTGAAAAATGCAGTACCATAAGTTGGAAAATAAGTCAAAATAAACCAGTCCTTGTTTCAGAGTTTGGCGCTGGCGCTAAAAAAGGTTTGTATGGTGATAAAGCTGCCAGATGGACTGAAGAATATCAGGAAAATCTGTATGTAGAAACATTAAAAATGATTGATAAAATTGAACAAATACAAGGGTTTTCTCCCTGGGTATTAGTCGATTTTAGATCTCCAAGAAGGATTTTGCCCGAAATACAAGACGGTTATAACAGAAAAGGGCTAATCTCTGAAGATGGAAAGAAAAAGAAGGCGTTTTTTATATTAAATAATTACTATAAAAAGAAAACGAACTCTATTAAAAAATAATTGCATTAAAACTAGCTATAAAAAAAACGCTTCAAATTAATTTGAAGCGTTTTTAATATTTATCTATATCGTTTCGATATCGATTACATCATTCCTGGCATACCGCCACCCATTGGAGGATGTCCAGCTGATTCTTCTTTAATATCAATTAAAGCACACTCAGTAGTAAGTATCATGCCAGCAACCGATGCTGCATTTTCTAATGCAATACGCGTTACTTTTTTAGGATCGATAATCCCTGCTTTTAACATGTCTACATAGGTTTCAGACTTAGCGTCGTAACCAAAAGAACCTTTTCCTTCCATAACTTTAGAAACCACAACGCTTCCTTCGCCACCTGCGTTTTCAACAATGGTACGTAAAGGCGACTCAATAGCACGTGCTACAATTTGAATACCTGTTACTTCGTCTAAATTCTCAGTCGTTATTTTTTCTAAAACCGATTTTGCTCGTACTAAAGCAACACCACCACCAGCAACAATGCCTTCTTCTACGGCAGCTCTGGTTGCATGTAATGCATCATCAACACGGTCTTTTTTCTCTTTCATTTCTACTTCAGAAGCAGCACCAACGTAAAGAACAGCAACACCGCCAGCCAATTTAGCTAAACGCTCTTGTAGTTTTTCTTTATCGTAGTCACTTGTAGTAGTTTCAATTTGTGCTTTTATTTGGTTTACTCGTGCTTTTATTAATTTAGCATCACCAGAACCATTAACAATAGTAGTATTGTCTTTATCAACCGTTACCGTTTCAGCAGTACCTAACATGCTTAAATCGGCATTCTCTAAAGTAAAACCTCTTTCTTCAGAAATAACTGTACCACCTGTTAAGATAGCAATATCTTCTAACATAGCTTTACGTCTGTCTCCAAATCCCGGAGCTTTTACAGCTGCAATTTTAAGACCTCCACGTAATTTGTTTACTACTAAAGTCGCTAAGGCTTGACCGTCAACATCTTCAGCAATAATTAATAATGGACGACCAGATTGAGCAACAGGCTCTAATATTGGAAGAATTTCTTGTAAGTTAGAAATCTTTTTGTCGAATAATAAAATGTATGGATTTTCTAAATCAGCAATCATTTTATCAGCATCAGTAACGAAGTAAGGAGATAAATAACCACGATCGAATTGCATACCTTCAACAACGTCAACATACGTTTCCATTCCCTTAGCTTCTTCAACAGTAATCACACCTTCTTTTCCAACTTTACCAAATGCTTTAGCAATTAAATCGCCAATAGTATCATCATTGTTAGCAGAAATAGATGCTACTTGCTTAATCATTTCAGAAGAGTTTCCTACTTTTTTAGCTTGCTTTTCTAAATCTTTAACAATAGCTTCAACAGCTTTGTCAATACCACGTTTTAAATCCATAGGATTTGCGCCTGCAGCAACATTTTTTAAACCTTCTTTTACAATAGCTTGTGCTAAAACAGTAGCAGTCGTTGTACCATCACCAGCTAAATCGTTGGTTTTAGAAGCTACTTCTTTTACCATTTGAGCACCCATATTTTCAAGAGGGTCTTTTAATTCAATTTCTTTTGCAACCGTTACACCATCTTTAGTTACTTGAGGAGCTCCGAAAGATTTACTTATAATAACGTTTCGACCTTTAGGACCTAATGTTACTTTTACTGCATTTGCTAATGCATCAACACCACGTTTTAAACCGTCGCGTGCATCAATATCAAATTTTATATCTTTTGCCATAATAAAATTTTATTTTTAAAATTTTAAACTTTCAATTTTTTAAATTCCAAATTCCGATTTTGGAAAGTTATTAATGAAAGTTGTTGAAATTTGTTTTATTGGAATTTGAATTAGATAATTGCAAATATGTCGCTTTCACGCATAATTAAATAATCTTTTCCATCTAATTTAAGTTCGGTACCAGCATATTTACCATATAGAACAGTGTCGCCAACTTTTACGGTCATAGGGTCGTCTTTAGTGCCTTTTCCAGCAGCAACAACAGTTCCTTTTTGCGGTTTTTCTTTAGCGTTATCTGGAATAATAATTCCTGAAGCTGTTTTAGTTTCAGCAGCAGCAGGCTCGATAAGAACGCGGTCTGCTAATGGTTTAATTTTTAATGCCATTTGTAATATATTTTTAAGTTTAAATATTATTGTTAACGCCTAAGTATTGTTCTAAAATTGTGCCATTAGTTGTAAACTGACAAACTTGCAGCAACAAAAAATGCCAACTTGAAAAGTTGGCATTTTTTGTTTTATAGAAACATAAATTATTCTGCAGGAACTTGTGTTGGTGCAGTGTCATTTGTTGTTTTAGCAGGCGTTGGTAAAGGTTGACTTGTTGTAGCATCTAAATCTAATGCTTTAGAATCTGTACTTGCTGCACCTCTATTAATAGCTACATTTGAAAGTAAAATTAATGCTAATAATATGGTTGCTAAAGTCCAAGTGCTTTTGTCTAAAAAGTCTGTAGTTTTTTTAACACCACCTAATTGTTGTGTGCCACCACCACCGAAAGAGGATGATAATCCACCACCTTTTGGGTTTTGAACCATTATTACCACAATTAGCAAAAATGCTACGATAACTATTAAGGCTAAAAATATTGTAAACGTACTCATTATTTCTTATTATTTTGTTCTTGTAATTGTTCTATTGCTTTAATTTGGTTTGCAAAGAAACTACTTTTTTCTGGATATTTCAAACTTAATATTTTATAAGATTGAATTGCTTTTTTATAGTTTTTTTGTTCTACATAAATACGGGCCAAAGTATCTGTCATTAATGCTTCAGGCTGTATCATTTGCGCTTCGGCAAGATTCACTTTTGATACGGTAGCTGTAATAGGATTTATCTTCGGATTTTTTGTAATGAACTTTTCAATAAGCTCAAATTTTTTGGTTTTTTGAAGTGAAGATGAAGATTCAGGTTCTACGGATTCTTGTTGATTGTTTTCATCTCTATCTATGGGATTAAAAGTTGTTAATTTTAACCACTCCTTAAACGAATGTGTTTCTCTTTTATCAAATTCAAGAGGTTTACCAATTTCCAGAATGTCGGTCGCTGAATCTGCCTGCGTATTATTATCTTTCGCTACTGTTTCAATTGATTCAGATTCATCTAATATAAAACCCGCTATTTCATTGGTGAATTCCTTTTTTGGTTCAAATAGAACAGGATCTAAAACACCAGAAGTATCAGAAATTTGATTTTCTAAAACATCGTCTATTATTACTTTTTTATTTACTGAAATGTCTTCAATATCAATTTCAATATCTTTTAAATGTGCTGTGTTTTGTTTGATGAATTGAGAAATTTCATTTTGAATAAAATCTTCTGAAGTTATAAAATCGAATAAAATACTTCTATCGGTTGTATAAGCTGCAGTTGTTTTTAACTCTTGATTGTACTTAAAACTCCCTTCGTTTTTTAAGCCTTTAAGATAAACGGCACGTGCCGATTGAAAATAAGGAAATTCATCTATAATAGATTTTACAGCTTCAGTTTGCTCATGCGATATAGCTTGTGGTTTTTGTAATATGTATGTAAAATCTGTTGGATTCATTAATTTACCATTTTGCTAATGTTGCATTAAAAATATCTTGGGTTAGGCGTTCAAAAATTTCTTCGTGGGCTGTGGCTTTTTGAGATCCAATAAGTTGAGAGCTTCCCGGGTAGTCATAAAAAAACGAAAAGGTTTGCTCTAAATCGTCATCCTCTTTTTTTCTGTTAAAAAATCGAACTTTAACACTTATGGTTAATCTGTTTTGTGCTGCTGTATTTTCTGAAGTTGCTGTTGTTGGTGAAATTCGATAGTCTGTTATTTCGCCTTCGTAAACCAAATCGGCATTAGATGTAACTAAGTTTAAGTTGGTTTGGTTTTGAATTAAATCTTCTAACGCCAATTTGAAATCTCGTTCTAATCCAGGTTCTACCAAAAGCGCATTGTTTTCGAACCTATTTACCTGATAAGTTTTAGTGCCTGCGGGTACAGATGCTCCTGTAAATGAGTAAAAACCACAACTTACAAAGGTTGTTGTTACTATAAGTAATATGATATATTTTACTGCTTTCATGAATTTATAAAACTATTTGATATAAACAAGAACTAAAAATCACAAATCATATTGTTTGATTTTTCTATATAAAGTGCGTTCACTTATGCCTAATTCTGCCGCTGCTAATTTACGTTTTCCGCTGTGACGTTCAAGCGATTTTTTAATTAATTCTAATTCTTTATCATGCAACGATAAGGTTTCCTCTTCTTCAATTTCTTCCGCAAAGTGGTATTTATCTAGTACAGATTCCGGATTATTATGATTTGTAGTGTGTTCCGGAATGGATAAAACGTCGTTATTTTCTATTGGATCTTCTTCATAATCGACATCATCTTCATCATTTCCATAAATTTTTTCAATTAAGCTTTCATTCTTCTTTTCAACATCTTTAGTGTTGCCATGTTTCATGAGTTCGAGCGTAAGTTTCTTTAAATCGTTTAGATCGCTTTTCATGTCGAACAAGACTTTATACAGAATTTCACGTTCGCTGCTAAAATCACTTTCTGCTTTCGATGTTTTAATAACAGCAGGTAAATTACTGCCCGATTGTGGTAAATAACTTATTAAAGTTTCTGCAGAAATGGTTCTGTTTTGTTCTAAAACCGAAAGTTGTTCTGCAATATTTCGTAACTGACGAATATTACCTGCCCAACGATGTTTTAAAAGAACTTGAATGGCAGCATCGGTTAGTTTAATGGTTGGCATTTTATATTTTAAAGCAAAATCGCTTGCAAATTTTCTAAATAATAAATGAATGTCTTCTCTGCGTTCACGCAATGGTGGTAAATGAATATCTACAGTACTTAATCTATAAAACAAATCTTCACGAAATTTTTCTTTTTCTATAGCTTCGAACATATTTACGTTTGTAGCAGCCACAATCCGCACATTGGTTTTTTGTACTTTACTGGAACCAACTTTTAAAAATTCACCATTTTCTAAAACACGTAATAATCGTACTTGGGTGGTTAATGGTAGTTCGCCAACTTCATCTAAAAAAATAGTACCGCCATCTGCTACTTCAAAATAACCTTCTCGGGTTTGTGTTGCACCTGTAAACGAACCTTTTTCGTGACCGAATAGTTCACTGTCTATAGTGCCTTCTGGAATGGCACCACAGTTTACAGCAATATATTTATTGTGTTTTCTGTGTGAAAGTTGATGTATTATTTTTGGAATACTTTCTTTACCAACACCACTTTCGCCAGTAACTAAAACAGAAATATCTGTTGGTGCTACTTGTATAGCTTTTTCAATGGCACGATTTAGTGAAGGTGTGTTACCAATAATACCAAAACGTTGTTTTATAGCTTGAATTGAATCCATATTTATTTTCCGCGGAAGCGGTAATCTTTTTAATTTTTATATTAATTCAATCCTAAATAGGTATGAATTATTTATTCTTTATTGATAAGATTCCTGCCTTTGCAGGAATTACAATTATTAATTATTCGCGGAAAGCCCTAAAGCTTCACCAATAAGTGTTGCACTTGTGCAATCTGTTACTTTTACATTTACAAAATCGCCCACTTTATAATTTTCTTTTGGAAAAACAGCCACTATATTTTGAGATGTTCTACCAGACCATTCTCTATTAGATTTTTTTGATTCTTTTTCAACTAAAACTTCAACAATAGTATTTAAGTGTTCTTTGGTTCTAATTTCGCTATGCTCTCGTTGTAAATCTACAATGTCTTGAAGTCTTCGTTTTTTAGTTTCTTCTGGCACATCATCTTTTAATTTGCGCTCTGCTAAAGTTCCTGGGCGTTCAGAATAAGTGAACATGTAACCAAAATTATATTTCACATAATTCATTAAGGAAACGGTATCTTGAAAATCTTCTTCGGTTTCAGTTGGAAAACCAACAATCATATCTTGACTAATAACACATCCTGGAATTATGTTTCGAATATTATCTATCAATGTCATATACTCTTCACGCGTATGCAAACGATTCATTTCTTTTAAAATACGGTTGCTGCCACTTTGAACAGGTAAATGAATATGGTTACAAATATTTTGGTATTTAGCCATCGTTTCAACCACATCTAAAGTTAAATCTTGTGGATTTGAAGTTGAAAAACGAATACGCATTTTAGGTTGTGCCTTAGCACAAAGTGCTAATAAATTTGAAAAATTTACAGCGGTTGCTTTTTGAATTTCGCTTGCTTTATCAAAATCTTTTTTCAACCCGCCGCCATACCATAAGTAGCTATCTACATTTTGTCCCAGAAGTGTAATTTCCTTAAAACCTCTATTCCATAAATCGTTTACTTCTTCCAAAATACTTTGTGGATCTCTACTACGTTCGCGCCCTCTTGTAAAAGGAACAACACAAAATGTACACATGTTATCGCAGCCACGAGTTATAGAAACAAATGCTGTAACACCATTAGAATTTAAACGTACTGGCGAAATATCACCATAGGTTTCTTCTTTTGAAAGAATAACATTAATAGCATCTCTACCTTCATCAACTTCAGCCAAAAGATTTGGCAAATCTTTGTAAGCATCTGGTCCAACAACTAAGTCAATAATTTTTTCTTCTTCTAAAAATTTGGTTTTCAAACGTTCTGCCATACAGCCTAAAACACCAACTTTCATTTTTGGGTTAATATCTCTTTTTACTGCATTATATTTTTCTAAACGTTTACGTACAGTTTGTTCTGCTTTATCACGTATAGAGCAGGTGTTTACTAAAACTAAATCGGCATCTTCCAGATTTTGAGTCGTATTGTAACCTTGGTCAGCTAAGATAGAAGCGACAATTTCGCTGTCACTAAAATTCATAGCACAACCATAACTTTCAATAAAAAGTTTACGTTTGTTACCTTCTTTTTGCTCAAGAACTAATGATTCGCCTTGTTTATTTTCGTCAATTATTTTTTCCATAGTAAACTATCCCGACTGTTATTGGGACTCAATCTTTCAATAAGTGTGCAAAGATACAATTTATTTATATTTTTATGACAGAATGGCAGTTTAAATTTTGCTCATTTTACGCAACCTTTTATCACTTTACGTATCTTTAATATAAACATTCAGAGCTATGAAACTAAAATATATTTTTTTGTCCTTAATTTTTGTGAGCGCATTATCTTGTGATAAAGATGACACCAATTATGAATTTGTGGAGGTTGCTACACCTCAAATAATGAGTAAAGCAGAATTCAGAAAATCTGTTGAAATAGTTGCTCCTAGGGATATTGAAAAGACTGGAAAAATTTATGCATACAAAGATTATATTTTTGTGAGTGATGCTTATAAAGGCGTACATGTTATTGATAATTCAAATCCTAAAATTCCAAAAAAAATAAAATATTTAAAGATACCAGGAAATGAGGATATTTCGGTTAAAGATGATTTTTTATATGCAGATAGTGCAACCGATTTATTAGTTTTTGACATTTCCAATATTAATTCGATTTCTTTAAAACAAAGGTTAGAAGATGTGTTTTATGTTTATAATTTTCAAATACCACTAGGGATTAACGTTGTTAATTATGAAGATTTTAATTATCAAACAGATATTATTGTAGGGTGGACTGTCACTAAAGAACGAAGAGAGAAAATAGATAATCGTTTAATAGATGTTATGTTTGACGGTGTTGCGCTTAACTCTGCAGCTGAAAGTTCTACTACTGGACAAGGTGGTTCTTTGGCACGTTTTCAAATTGTAGATAATTATTTATATACTGTTGGTTCTCATGAAATGATCATTTTTAATATAAGTAACCTATCTGAGCCAACATTAGCAAACACGCATTATGCTGGAAATAATATAGAAACTTTATTTCAAGCAGAGGGTTATTTGTATATAGGGAGTACCGATGGGATGTATATTTACGATTTGGTGAATCCTGAAAACCCAGCTTATGTGTCTGAGTTTGTTCATTGGACAGGGTGCGACCCCGTAGTTGTTGATGGTGATTACGCTTATTTAACTTTACGTGGTGGCAATAATTGTGGCCAGCAAGAAAGTGTACTTGAGGTAATTGATATTAAAGACAAAGCAAAACCAACTTTAGCTGCAAGACATACACTTGAGAACCCTTATGGCTTAGGGATTAAAAGCAATACATTGTTTATTTGTGACGGGACTGCTGGTTTAAAACTTTTCAATAAGGTTGATCCGTTAAAAATAAACATGATAAAACAATTTAAGAACATTCAAGCTAAAGATGTTATTCCCTTGGATGACAAATTATTGATGATAGGCGGTGATACTTTGTATCAATATAATTATGTATTAGATGGCGTTCAACTTATAAGTTCATTCGCATTAAAATAACACGGCTATAAAATAAAACGATAAAAAATCCTGCGCTAAGCAGGATTTTTTTGTTTTAATATTAATTTTAAGACTTAATGCAAAAATTATTTTACTTTTATAATCAACTAAATTAACCAAACCAATAAAAATGAATGTAATTAACAGTTTATTAGAAAAAATAGAAAAAGCCCCTAGTTTAGATTTTGGAACCATTTTCAACCAATCTATAGAATTATTTAAAAAAACGTGGGTACAAGGTTTAGTCATGTTATTATTAACTATGCTTTTAATGGTACCGTTCTATTTAATTATGTATTTACCAATGATTGCAATGGGATATTTTAACCCAGAAACTTTAAATAACATGGAAGAGTTTAACTTTCTCCTTTTTATTCCCATGGGTATATTTGGGTTGGTGTTTTCTTTTTTTGCCATGGTTATTAGTTTTGGAATGAAAGCGTCTTTTTACAGAATCTGTAAGCTTAAAGATTTAAATAAAGCAGGTTCTGATGATTATTTTTTCTATTTAAAAAGACCATATTTAGGAAAAGTAATAAGTTTGTCAGCCGCAACTTTTGGAATTACAATCGCAGCTGTTTTGTTATGTGTGCTTCCAGTTTTTTATGTCATGGTTCCGGTGGCATTAATGAATGTAATTTTTGCTTTTAATCCCGATTTATCGACATCTGAGATTATAAAAGCAGGGTTTAATTTAGGTAATAAAAAATGGTTGTTAACTTTCGGATTAATAATAATTTCTAGTTTATTAGCTGGAATTGTAGGTATGTTAATGTGTTGTATTGGTATTTATGTAACGTCATCGTTTAGTTATTTGCCGGCATATTTTATATATAAAGACTCGGTTGGTTTTGATGAAAAAGAAGATAATGAAACCTATGGTATGTCTTACGAATAAGTTATAATCACCTTATAAGAAGCCTGTATTTTAGTTGTAAAATACAGGCTTCTTTATTTAAATATATTACAGATAATCCCTAAAATTAGGCTGATAAACTTTTTTTCATATACATTTGTACCTTCAAAAAATCAAGTATGGCGAAGAATTTAGTAATTGTTGAGTCCCCTGCAAAGGCAAAGACTATCGAAAAATTTTTAGGAAAAGATTTCAAGGTAGAGTCTAGTTTTGGGCATATAGCCGACTTACCTTCAAAAGAGTTAGGGGTTGATGTAGAGGGCGATTTCAAACCAAAATACGAAGTTTCAAAAGACAAAAAAGCAGTAGTAAAAAAACTTAAGGACTTAGCTAAGAATGCCGATATGGTATGGTTAGCAAGTGATGAGGATCGAGAAGGAGAAGCTATTGCATGGCATTTAGCAGAAACTTTAAAGCTGGATAAAGATAAAACGAAACGTATTGTATTTCACGAAATTACTAAATCAGCTATTCAAAAAGCTATTGAAAATCCTAGAGGTATTGATTACGATTTAGTTGATGCACAACAAGCACGTCGTGTATTAGATAGGATAGTAGGTTACGAATTGTCACCGGTACTATGGCGTAAAGTGAAAGGAGGATTATCGGCAGGACGTGTTCAATCTGTTTCTGTTCGGTTAATTGTAGAGCGTGAACGCGAAATTCAAAACTTTACAGCTGAAGCTTCATATAGAATTGATGCTGAATTTTCCAATGAAGAAGGACAAACATTCAAAGCCAAGTTACCTAGAAATTTTGCAACTAAAGCAGAAGCTCAAAAATTCTTAGAGAAAAATGCAACGGCTACTTTTAAAGTTTCAGATTTAGAGAAAAAACCAGCAAAAAAATCACCAGCAGCACCATTTACGACTTCAACTTTACAGCAGGAAGCTTCGCGTAAGCTATATTTTTCAGTAAGTAAAACCATGACCATGGCACAACGCCTTTATGAAGCAGGGTTAATCACTTATATGAGAACTGATAGTGTGAATTTATCTGATGATGCACGAAATGGAGCAAAGGCAGAAATTGAAAGCGCTTTTGGTTCAAAATATAGCAAACCAAGAAATTATACAGGTAAAGCCAAAGGAGCTCAAGAAGCGCATGAGGCTATACGACCTACCGATTTTGCAACACATTCGGTAGCTATTGATAGAGATCAATCACGTTTATACGATTTAATCTGGAAACGCGCTATTGCATCTCAAATGAGTGAAGCAGAGTTAGAGCGTACTAATGTAAAAATTAGTGCTTCAACCCATAAGGAAAATTTTACAGCGAATGGGGAAGTTATTACATTCGATGGATTTTTAAAAGTGTACTTAGAAAGTAGTGATGATGAAGACGTAGAGCAAGAAGGCATGCTTCCGGCTATGAGAACAAATGAAACATTACTTAACAGTTATATTACTGCAACCGAGCGCTATTCTAGACCACCATACAGATATACTGAAGCTTCTTTGGTTAAGCAATTAGAGGAATTAGGTATTGGTCGTCCGTCTACATATGCACCAACAATTTCAACCATTCAAAACAGAAATTATGTTGAAAAAGGAGCTGTTGATGGTGTAGAACGTAATTATTCTCAACTTACTTTAAAGAAGGGTGTTGTAAAAGACAAATTGTTAACTGAAAAAGTAGGTTCTGATAAAGGAAAATTAGTGCCGACGGATATTGGAATGATTGTAACCGATTTTCTAGTAACTCACTTTGAACATATTTTAGATTATAACTTTACTGCTAAAGTTGAAGAAGATTTTGATAATATAGCAGAAGGTAAAGTTAACTGGACCAATATGATGAAGGAGTTTTATGAAGATTTTCATCCACAAGTTGAAAATGTTCAGGAAAACGCCGAAAGAGAATCTGGTGAGCGTCAATTAGGAACCGATCCAAAAACAGGCAAGCAAGTCATTGTGCGTTTGGGTAAATTTGGACCTATGGTGCAAATAGGTTCGCCTGACGATGAAGATAAGCCTCAGTATGCCAGTTTAAGTCCAGATCAACAATTAAACTCCATTTCTTACGAAGAGGCGATGGATTTATTCCAGCTTCCAAAAAATTTAGGTACATATAAAGGAGAAGAAGTCGAAGTTAATAATGGACGTTTTGGTCCGTATGTTAAGTTTGGCGATTCATTTGTGTCTTTACCAAAAGGAGTAGAAGCATTAAGTGTCGAGCTTGAAGATGCTATTGTTTTAATAAAAGAAAAGGAAAAAGCAGACGCACCAATATATACCTATAAAAAATTACCTGTTCAAAAAGGAAAAGGACGTTTTGGCCCCTTTATAAAATGGAACAATATGTTTATTAATGTGAATAGTAAATATGATTGGGATAATTTATCGGATAATGATATTGTTGAATTAATTGAAACAAAAATTCAAAAAGACATTGATAAAGTTATTCACAATTGGGAAGAAGAAGGTATTCGCGTAGAAAAAGCACGTTGGGGAAGACATAATGTTTTAAAAGGTAAAACTAAGGTAGAGCTTGATAAATCTATTGATGTTTCAAAAATGACTTTAGAAGAAGCTAAAGCCTTGATAGAAGCTAAATCACCAAAGAAAAAGGCCGTTAAGAAAAAGCGTTGTAAAGAAAAAAACAGCAACTAAAAAAAAGTAATTTCTAGTAGACTTTAAGAATTAATTGCTTTAGGCTAAATAGATTTGTTGAATAATAATTTATTGTTGATTAATTTATGAAATCGTTATATAACAAGTCATAAATTCTTTCGATATTTGTTTTTAATCCTAATGATTATCAAGTTGATAGGTAAATCCATAACGCATTCATGAATTTTAATTTTCTCTCTCCTGTATCAGATACTGTATTAGCTCATAACGAATTACTTTCCTCGCAGGCATTAGGTAGAAAAATTAGAATTCATTCTATTCAAAAAGGAATTCCAGATTTAGAAGGTGTTAATATTGCAATTCTTGGTGTACTTGAAAACCGGAATGATATTAATTATATAGGTGAAGAATTTCAATTAAATGAAATACGTAAATCATTTTACAGTCTTTTTCCTGGAAGTTGGAATACTGTTATTGCAGATTTAGGAGATATAAATAAAGGAGAAAGTGTAGAAGACACTTATTTTGCGTTAAAAACTACCATCGCCATTTTAATCAAAAAAAATATCATACCTATAATAATAGGAGGCACACAAGATCTTACGTATTCAAACTACAGGGCTTACGATACGATTATGCCTATGGTAAATATTGTAAATGTAGATTGTAAATTCGATTTGGGAGATTCTACAAAACCCATTAAAAACGATAGTTTTGTAGGTAAAATAATTTTAGATCAGCCCTATAATCTTTTTAATTATGCGACTATAGGTTTTCAAACGTATTTTAATTCTCAAGAAGAAAAGGATTTGATGGATAGTCTTTACTTTGAATCTTATAGATTAGGAACGGTATCAAAAGATATTACTATTGTAGAACCTGTAATGCGCGATGCTAATATTGTAAGTATCGATTTAAGTTCAGTAAAAGGTGCCGAAGTAAGTTTAAATCAAAAATTTTCACCGAATGGGTTAGACGGCAAAGAAATTTGCGCCATTGCCCGATATGCCGGAATAAGCAATAAAGTATCTTCTTTCGGAATTTATGAGTATAAACCGTCTAAAGATGATGAGATTACTTCTATGCTAGTCTCTCAAATACTTTGGTATTTTGTAGAAGGTGTTAATTTTAGAGTGAAAGACGACGATTTTTCAAATGACAGAAGCTATCAAAAATTTATTACTTTAGTGGACTCTCAAGAATTGGTGTTTTATAAAAGCAATAAAACAGGAAGATGGTGGATTGAAATCCCATTTTTAACAGAAATTAATAATAAATTAAAAAGACATACGTTATTACCTTGCATGCACCAAGATTATTTAGATGCCTGTAATAATAAAGTGCCAGAACGTTGGTATAAGGCATTTCAAAAAAATTGTGTTTAAGCACAAATTATAGCCTAAACGTTTATTTCATCGGTAAAATGTATTTTTTTTACGATGAAATGTAAATTTTTTAGGAAAAAAGTTGTTTTTTCGAAAATATATAAATATGTTTACGCTCTCAAAATAAAGCTTAAAATAATTAACCTCGAGTTTTCTATGGATATGAAGAAGTTTATATTATTAACCGCAGTATTAATATTGCTCTCTAGTTGCGGCTCTAACGATAAGGGCGAACTGGTAGGTGTCAAAGGAAAAAAATGGCACCCTGAAAAACCATATGGAATGGAACTTATTCCTGGTGGTGCATTTATAATGGGTAAAGGCGATGACGATCTTGCCGGTGTACAAGATGCACCTGCAAAAACAGTTACCGTAAGAGCCTTTTACATGGATGCAACCGAAATTACAAATAGCGAATACCGCGAATTTGTAAATTGGGTAAGAGACTCAATTATTAGAATGAAATTAGCTATTCTAGCAGATGAGGTAGGTAAAGTGCCAGATGATGGCGGTATAGGCGAGTATGCATTTAAAGATGCAGATACCGCTAATATGTCGGTGTATGAAAAGTATATGTTTGAAAACTATACAGGATTAGGCCCTACAGGATATGAAGGTAGAAAAATTAACAATAAAGTTGATTTAGTCTTTGATACTTCAAATTATCCAGACGAATACTATACCGAAGTAATGGATACTATGTATTTGCCATTAGAAGATTCTTATAATGGGCAACGTACCTGGGACGTGAAAAAGTTTAAATTCCAATATAGCTATATGGATATCCAGGAAGCTGCAAGAAATAGAGGGATTAAACGTAGAGACGCTATTGTAAAAGAACAAATAGAAGTGTATCCAGATACAGCTGTTTGGATTAGAGATTTCGCATACTCTTATAATGAGCCAATGCATAACGATTATTTTTGGCATGATGCCTACAGCGATTACCCGGTAGTTGGTGTAACTTGGCAACAAGCTAAAGCATTTTGCGAGTGGCGTACTATTAAGAAAAATGCGTATCAGAAATCTAAAAAAGGAGCAGCAAATGTAAATACCTTTAGGTTACCATCTGAAGCAGAGTGGGAATATGCCGCTCGTGGAGGACTGCAAGCTGCAACATACCCTTGGGGTGGACCTTATACAAAAAGTGATAGAGGCTGCTTTATGGCAAACTTTAAACCTGTAAGAGGCGATTATGCAGCAGACCAGGCATTGTATACTGTAGAGGCTAAATCTTACGAACCTAACGATTATAACCTGTATAATATGGCAGGTAACGTAGCAGAATGGGTAAACGCATCTTACGATCCTTCATCTTATGAATATACGTCGACTATTAACCCTAGTGTTAATGATAAAGACAACCATCGAAAAATTGTAAGAGGTGGTTCTTGGAAAGACGTCGCGTACTTTTTACAAGTAAGCTCAAGAGATTACGAATATGCAGATTCTGCAAGAAGTTATATTGGTTTTAGGACAGTTCAGGATTACATGGGGACAAACGTAACCGGAAAGAAGAAATAAAATCAAAATAAAAATTTTTATCAAACCAAATCAATAAATAACCTTTTAATTAACCTACTTAAGTATTATTACTTAAATTAAAAATCGAAAATTATGGCACAGTCAAAAGCAAGTAAAAAGTTCATGAACATGGCTTACGGATTAGGAGCAGCAATAGTAATTATTGGAGCTCTATTTAAAATTACTCACATGGAGTTTGGATTCATCAATGGGAATCTGATGTTAACTCTTGGTCTTAGTAACAGAGGCAATTATTTTTGCACTCTCAGCATTCGAACCAGTTGACAGCGAATTAGATTGGTCGTTAGTTTATCCAGAATTAGCTGGAGGAGAAATGTCCGCTAAAAAATCAAAAGAAAATCCAGAAGGAATATTATCTAAAAAATTAGATGAGTTATTAAAAGATGCTAAAATTGATGGCGAATTAATGGCAAGTTTAGGAGATAGTATTAAAAACTTTGAAGGAGCGGCAAAAAACATGTCATCTTCTGCAAGTTCAATTGAAGCATCTAAAAAATATGGTGAAGAGTTATCATTAGCAGCTGCTCAAATGGAATCTTTAAACAGCTTATACAAAGTTCAATTGGAAAGCATTAATAAGCAAGCAACTATCAATGAAGAGTCTATTGAAAATGCAGCTCAATTAAAAGAGCAAATGAAATCGTTAGCATCAAACTTATCATCATTAAATGGCGTGTACGGTGGAATGTTATCTGCTATGAATAAAAACTAATTAGGGGTTAATACCCAAATTTAATTAACCTAAAAAAACCTAATTAACATGGCAGGAGGAAATTTATCACCCAGACAGAAAATGATTAATCTGATGTATTTAATATTTATAGCTATGCTAGCATTAAATATGTCTAAAGAAGTGCTTTCAGCATTCGGATTAATGAACGAAAAGCTTACAGAATCTAACGAAGCCGCTAAAAGTCGAAACTCGAACTTTATGGCTAATTTAGATCAGAAAGCTGAAGACCAACCGGAGAAATATGTATCATTAAAATCTAAAGCGCAACAAATTGATGCTTTAGCAGCAAATTTTGATAAGTATTTAGACGAGTTGAAAGGAAATATGGTTGCAAAACTTGATGATCCTACAGATTATGAAGTAATGGATAAAGGCGATTACCTAGATGAGAATTTCTTTAAAGGTGATAAGCTAAAAGCAGGAGGAGACGAGTTTATGGCTCAAATGGCAGGTTTCAGAGAAGGAGTAGCTAAAATTTTAGCTGGCGAAAAAGGTATGGAAACTGTTATTAAAGATGTGAACGAAAAATTCAATACTGATGACGTAAAACGTGGAGCAGGTACTGTAAAATGGTTAAGCCATAATTATAAAGGCTTTCCTTTAGTAGCATCGTTAACGAAAATGACTCAGATTCAAGCGGATATTAAAACCACACAATCTGAAGTGTTATCAACAATGTTACAAGGTACACTTTCAAGTGAGGTGTCTATGACGAATTATACTACTTTAATGGAAACCACTAAATCTGCTTATTTTAATGGTGAGCAATTTGATGGACAAATTGTATTAGGTCGTAAAGATTCTTCAACAAAACCAAGTAGAGTTGAATTAACTTTAGATGGTAGAAAACTAGACGCAAGTCAATATTCAATTGAAGAAGGAAAAGTTAAGTTGAAAATTGGATCAGGTGGTGTTGGAGAACATAAAATTGAAGGAAATTTGTTTTTCTTAGAAGATGGGAAAGAAACACCTGTCCCAGTAAAATCATCTTTTGCAACGGTTGCAAAACCAAATGCTGCAACTATTTCTGCAGATAAAATGAATGTAGTTTATCGTGGTGTAAAAAACCCAATGACTATATCTTTTGCTGGTATCGCTGATAATAATGTAAATGCATCTGCTGAAGGATTATCTAGAGCAGGAGGAAGTAAATACATTATGGATGCTACTAGAATTCAAGGTAGAGAAGTTACAATTAATGTGACGGGTAAAATTGATGGTATGAATGTTAGCGATAGAGCTACATTTAGAATTAAAGATTTACCAAAACCAACTGGAACTATTAGAGGTGAAGACGGATCAGTAAAAATGCAACGTAACGCCCTTGAAATTTCGACTGTCGGCGCAAAATTTGATGATTTCGATTTCGAATTACCATTAAATGTAACTGGCTTTAAATTTAAAGTACCAGGACAACCAACAATTGATGTAAGTGGTAATAAACTTGATAGTAGAGCTAAATCAGCATTGTTAAAAGCAAAACGTGGAGAAGATGTTCAAATTTTCGATATAGAAGCTAAAGCAAGTGGTGTAAGCGTTATACTTAAAAAAGTATCTCCTATCATTATTGAGATTACGAACTAAAACATTAGGATTGCTGGTTGGGTTTATTCCCTAATAATTTAAAAAGTAAAATAACATGAATTTGAAAAGTTTTTTATTAACCGCTGCAGCTGTTGTTACAGTGTCTGGTGTATTTGCACAAGCTAATATATTAAACGCTAAAAGTCCTCAAGAAATTGGGGTTAGAACAGATGCTCAAAAGGCCATCGATAACGATAAACCATTAGAATATGGTTACGTAGACGACAGAGATATTCTTTTTTCTAAAATGACCTGGGAAAAAGTGATATTAGATGAACGTGCCAATTTCCCATTATACTATCCAATAGATACTAATAATATTGGGAGTGACAGACGTTGTCTGTACGATGTGCTAATGAAGAACATTAAAAATGGCAGAATAAAAAACATTTATGATGATTCATATTTTAAATCAAAACGTACTTTAAAAGATATCGAAGCTTCTTTAGTTAAAGTTGACACCACTGAATTAGGGGTAGAGCAATTGAATGCTGGTGAAGTGTTATCTGCTGAATATATTAACAGAAGAGATATTACGGCAGCAGATATTACTGAATATCATATTAAAGGACTTTGGTATTTCGATAAGCGTCAGGCTGAAATGAAATACAGATTATTAGGAATTGCTCCAGTAGCGCCAGATGTTAACTTTATTGATTCTGACAGTCCAGATTTAGTTGAACTGTTTTGGATATTTTTTCCAGATGCACGAACAGTATTGCATGAATCGAAATCGTTTAATAATAAAAATAGTTCAATGCCATTTTCATTCGATCATGTGTTGAATGCAAGACGTTTTCAAGCTTATATTTATAAAGAAGAAAATGTTCAGGGCGATAGAGCTGTAACCGAGTATATTGCAGAAAATGCTTTGATGCAATTACTTGAATCTGAAAGAATCAAAGAAAAAATCAGAGATTTTGAATTAGATATGTGGACATATTAATTTCAAAATAAAATATTATTTAAAAAAAAGCTCACTTATTTAAGTGAGCTTTTTTTATTTGTATAAAGGTGTTTGTCAGGTTGAGCGTAGTCGAAACCTAAAAATAGTTACAATCTGTTGTTATTCACACGAGTTGTAAAATTCAAGAGTTCGCTATCTTAAATGTTGAATAAAATCTATAATTCTAATTATCTTCGCAACAATATGCAAGTAGATTATATAATAATAGGAATAGGTTTAGCAGGAATTAGTTTTTGCGAGCAATTAAAATCAAATAATAAATCATTTGTGGTTTTTGACAATGCGTCTCAGCAATCATCAACTGTAGCAGGAGGCTTATACAATCCGGTAGTTCTAAAACGTTTTACACCCGTTTGGAAATGTAAAGAACAACTAGATTTGGCATTACCAATGTATGCTAAATTAGAAGAGGAGTTGCACGTTAAACTAGATTATAAGATTCCTGTATATAGAAAATTCGCATCACTTGAAGAGCAGAACGATTGGTTTACAGCTTCAGATAAACCGATACTTTCAGAATACCTTTCATCAAAGATAATTAAAAATGAAAATAAAGCGATTGATGCGTCTTTGGGCTTCGGCGAAGTTTTAGATACAGGACGAGTTGATGTTAAAACATTAATGGATGCCTATAAAGAAGATTTAACAAAAAAGAATTTGTTTTTTGAAACTGTTTTTAATTATGATGGTTTAAAAAATCATGATGATGGTGTTCAATATGAAAACATACATGCAAAACATATAGTATTTGCTGAAGGTTTTGGAGTGAAACAAAACCCATTTTTTAAAGAATTACCATTAGTGCCTGCAAAAGGCGAATTACTTATTATATATGCGCCAGACTTAAAAATAGGCTACGTTTTAAAAGCCAGTGTGTTTCTTATTCCGTTAGGCGATGATTTATATATTGTTGGAGCTACGTACGAATGGAAAGATTTAAGCAATGATATTACAACTAATGCGAAAGAAGTGCTTTTAAACAAGCTTAAAAAGCTTATTAATTGTGAATTTGAAGTTGTTAATCAAGTCGCTGGGATTCGGCCAACAGTAAAGGACCGACGACCGTTAGTTGGACAGCACGAAACGTATAAAAATATGTATGTGTTAAATGGTTTAGGGACCAGAGGTGTTATGATTGGTCCATATGTCGCAAAGCAACTATATGATTTTATAGAAAAAGATATTCCTTTAGAAAATGAGATTGATATAGCTCGCTTTTAACGCTAGCTATTTTTCGAATCTGAAAATTGCGTTAGGGATTGGACTGGAAAGCCCGGAGTGACGCAGGAACGAGGACTTGTATGGGAAAGCCCGACCCTTTTGGGTAACGCCCAAATTAAAATTACTTCTTTTTAGCCAACGTTTTATCGTAATGCATAAAAATATTAATCCATATATTTCTGGAAACTCTTAAAATCACAGGTAAAAAGACAATTAGAGTAGCGATTATAGATATGAATATAATATTAATACTGGCGCTAAAAACGTAGAATGAAATTACAAAAGCTGCTACGGCAAAAGCGATTCCTACCGCATAACTAACATACATCGCACCATAAAAAAAGGAGGGTTCTATTTTGTATTTTGTACCGCAATTACTACATCTTTCATGCATACTTAAGGCTTCGGAAAGCGCGTAGGGATTCTTGTTTTTAAACATGGATTCTTCATGACATTTAGGGCAACTTCCGGTTAAAATACTATATAATTTTGAGCCTTTTATAAACATATAATTTAATGTACTTTTGCATTCGCAATAACAGAACAAAAATAGAAGTTAATAATTAAAGTTCTGTAGCAAAAGTTACATTTCTATGATGAACATTCATAATTTATCGATTTCGTTTCAGGGCGAATACCTGTTTGAGGATCTTACTTTTAAACTGGGTAATGGCGATAGGATTGGTCTTATTGGTAAAAATGGTGCAGGTAAATCGACGATGCTTAAAATCTTATCCAAAGAAATGGAAGCCGATACCGGTCAAATTGCGGCAGATAAAGAATTAAAAATTGGGTTTTTAAAACAAGATATAGATTTTGTTTTCGGAAGAACGGTGCTCGATGAAGCCTATGAAGCTTTTTACGAAATTAAGCAGCTGGAAGCTAAAATGGAAAGTGTTAATACGCAGATGGCAGAGCGTACCGATTATGAAAGTGATGGCTATCATCAATTAATGGTTGATGTTAATGAGCTTCAGCATGAATATGAAATACTGGGAGGTTACAATTACCAAGGAGACACCGAAAAGATATTACAGGGTTTAGGATTTAAACGAAAGGATTTTAATAAACTAACCGATACTTTTTCTGGTGGATGGCGTATGCGTATTGAGTTGGCAAAATTGCTACTTCAAAATAATGATATTTTACTATTAGATGAGCCTACTAACCATTTAGATATTGAATCTATTATCTGGTTAGAAGGGTTTTTAAAGAATTATATCGGAGCCGTTGTCATTGTATCGCATGATAAAATGTTTTTAGATAATGTAACGAACAGAACTATTGAGATTTCTTTAGGTAGAATTTATGATTACCCGAAACCATATTCTAAATATTTAGTATTACGAGATGAGCTTAGAACGCAGCAATTAGCATCTCAAAAAAATCAACAAAAACAAATAGAACAAACCGAAAAACTTATCGAGAAGTTTCGTGCTAAAGCGTCAAAAGCTACTATGGCACAATCACTTATTAAAAAGCTAGATAAAATAGATAGGATTGAAGTCGATGAAGATGATAACAGTGTCATGACGCTTAACTTCCCTGTTTCTATTACACCAGGAAAAGTAGTAGTAGAAATGGAGAAAGTTTCTAAAAACTACGGTCACAATCATGTTTTAAAGAATATTAGTTTGTTAGTAGAGCGCGATAGTAAAACTGCTTTTGTTGGACAAAACGGACAAGGTAAATCTACACTTGCAAAAATTATAGTCGGCGACATAAAATATGACGGCCATTTAAAATTGGGTCATAATGTTCAAATAGGGTATTTTGCTCAAAATCAGGCAGAGTATTTAGACGGAAGTAAAACTGTTTTAGATACCATGATTGATGCCGCAAACGAAACAAACAGAAGTAAAGTACGTGATATTTTAGGGTCCTTTTTATTTCGAGGTGATGAGGCAGAAAAATATGTACGGGTGCTTTCTGGAGGTGAACGAAACCGCTTAGCATTGGCAAAATTAATGCTTCAGCCATTTAATGTGCTAATCATGGATGAGCCTACAAATCACTTAGATATTAAGTCTAAAAACGTATTAAAAGAGGCATTGAAGAAGTTTGGTGGCACCTTGATTTTAGTATCTCATGATCGTGACTTTCTACAAGGATTAACTAATAAAGTTTACGAGTTTAAAGACCATAAATTAAAAGAATATTTAGGCGATATCGATTATTATTTAGAGCAACGAAATGTTGAAAGTTTACGTGAGGTTGAAAAGCGAACCGTTATTAAAGAAACGCCTAAAGAAAAAAAACAACAATCTTACGACGATCAGAAAAAGCTAAAATCTTTAAATAATAGATTGAGTAATGTAGAAGCTCAAATTAATCAGTTAGAGCGAGATATAAAAAAGATAGATTTTGAGCTTGAAACTAATTACGAAACAGTAACAGCTAAACCTAATTTCTTTGATAAGTATCAAAAAATGAAATCTGAATTAAAAGGTTTTATGGATAAGTGGGAAGAAATTCAGTTGGAGATTGAAGCCAGTGACTTGTAAGTTTTAAGTTTTTTTTAACTTTTCAGCACCACTTATTGGGTAAATTTGCGCCTTATACTTTTAATATTAAGTAAATGCGAAAAATTATACTTTCTGCTCTTGGAGTCTTATTAATTGTTGCCTCCTTTTTGTTTGCAAAATCATTAATTGCAAGTAAAAACAAGCCCAAACCTGTTTTAGAAAAAGTTATTAAAACGGTATTTATAGATACTGTAAAAAACGGGGACGTTCAAATAAAAATTCCTGCAAACGGTAGCTTAATGGCAAAACGTCGTGTTGAGATTTATTCTGAAGTGCAGGGAATTTTTAAAGGCGGTAACGTATTTTTTAAACCAGGACAGAAGTACAGTGCTGGTCAGTCTTTAATTCGAATTGATGCTTCAGAATATTACGCGACAGTGCAATCTTCGAAAAGCAATTTATATAATTCTATTGCGGCTATTATGCCCGATTTGAGATTAGATTTTCCTGAGGTTTATCAAAAATGGCAAAATTATCTTAATGCCTTCGATTTAAATAAAACCACCCCAAAATTACCTGAAATGTCTTCCGAAAAGGAAAATTATTTTATTACAGGTAGAGGCATCGTTTCAAACTATTATAATTTAAAAAACCTTGAGCAACGCTTATCGAAATATGTGGTATCGGCGCCTTTTTCTGGAATATTAACTGAGGCCTTAGTAACCGAAGGTACCTTAATAAGAAATGGACAAAAGCTAGGAGAATTTATTGATCCTACAGATTATGAAATGGAGGTTAGTATTAGTAAAACGTATGCCAATTTGTTAAAAGTAGGTGAAGTAGTAGCTTTAACTAATTTGAATAAAACCGAATCTTATCAAGGCAAAATTTCGAGGGTCAATGGGAGTATAGACCAAACCACCCAAACCATTACAGCCTATATTGATGTTAAAGACCCCAACTTAAAGGAAGGTATTTATTTAGAAGCAAGTATAACTGGCAGCACTGTACAGGATGCTATTGAAATTGATAGAAATTTGTTGTTAGAAGACCAGCAAGTGTTTGTAATCACGGATGGATTATTAGCTACAATGCCTGTAACTCCTATTTATTTTTCTGAAACGAAGGTGATTTTAAAAGGATTGCCTGATGGCATTATTCTGCTTAAACGGCCGGTTCCAGGGGCTTATGCTGGTATGTTAGTAAAACCTTTTGAAGCCAAAGCAAACTAATACCAAATGAGAAAATTAATTGCCTATTTTATAAGATATCATGTTGCGGTAAACGTTTTTATTCTAGCCTTTTTTGTTTTTGGTATTATTGGATTGTTATCATTAAAGTCATCATTTTTTCCATTAACTGATTCTAAAATAATAAACATTAGTATTGCTTATCCAGGAGCATCGCCTCAAGAAATAGAAGAGGGAATCGTGCTTCAAATAGAAGACAATCTAAAGGGATTAAAAGGGATAGACCGGGTTACTTCGGTATCCAGAGAAAACAGCGGAACTATTACTGTTGAAATTCAAAAAGGAGAAAATATCGATTTTATGCTTCTTGAGGTTAAAAATGCTGTTGATAGAGTGCCCTCTTTTCCAACGGGCATGGAACCTTTAATTGTTGCTAAGCGGGAAGAAGTAAGAGAAACCATTTCTTTCGCCGTGAGCGGAAAGGATATTCCACTGGCCACATTAAAACAAATTGCGAGGCAAATTGAAAATGATTTGCGAACCATTGATGGTATTTCGCAAGTAGAAACCACAGGTTATCCTGAGGAAGAAATTGAAATAGCCGTTAATGAAATTAATTTATTAGCTTATAATTTAACCTTTACTGAAGTAGCCCAGGCTGTTAGTCAGGCAAATATTTTGGTAACAGGCGGTAATATTAAAACCGATGCTGAAGAATATTTAATACGGGCGAATAATCGAAATTATTATGGGGATGAACTTTCAAATATTGTAATAAAAGCATCGAATGATGGAAAAACAATAAGACTAAAAGATGTTGCTATTATTCGGGATCGATTTGCTGAAACGCCAAATGCAAGCTATTTTAATAAGCAACTTTCGGTTAATATTTCCATTACAAGTACTAATA
Source organism: uncultured Flavobacteriaceae bacterium (assembly GCA_963698455.1). Classification (GTDB taxonomy): domain Bacteria; phylum Bacteroidota; class Bacteroidia; order Flavobacteriales; family Flavobacteriaceae; genus Mariniflexile. The sequence goes on from CAVOQU010000001.1 coordinate 439,128, forward strand.
ATGAAGATCTGGTGTCTTCTGCAGATAAGGTTAAAAAGTATATAGAAGATTACAATCAAAAATACAATAATGTTCAATTGAATGTTGTAAGAGATTTATCTATAACATTAAATCAGCGTACCAAATTATTGACTGAAAATGCAATAATTGGAATGTGTTTGGTTTTGTTTTTCTTATCAATATTCTTAAATACGCGCGTGGCTTTTTGGGTAGCTTTCGGTCTGCCCATTTCGTTTTTAGGCATGTTTATTTTTGCAGGATTTTTTGATGTTACCATAAATGTGTTGTCTCTTTTTGGGATGATTATAGTGATAGGTATTTTGGTTGATGATGGTATTGTAATTGGCGAAAACATTTATCAGCATTATGAAAAAGGTAAAACACCTATTCAAGCGGCTATTGATGGAACCATGGAAGTACTTCCACCGGTAGTTTCAGCAATTATTACTACACTATTGGCATTTTCATTATTCTTATTTTTAGATAGTAGAATAGGGGAGTTTTTTGGTGAAGTGGCCGTCATTGTTATTTTAACACTTGCAGTTTCATTAATAGAAGCCCTTATAATACTACCGGCTCATTTAGCACATTCTAAAGCACTTCGTAAACCTGTAATAGAAGAGAATCCTTCAAAATTAAAGCAGTTTTTCGCTAAAATGAGAGAGATTAACAAGGTAGGAGATAGAATTATGAGCTATTTACGGGATAAAATGTATAGCCCTACAATTTCCTTCATTTTAAAGTTTAAAATGTTATCTCTTGGTATTTTTGTAGCACTTCTGGTTTTAACTTTTGGTTCTGTTGGTGGCGGGATTATTGGCGTTACTTTATTTCCTTCCATAGCGAGTGATACGGTTTCCATAGAGTTAAATATGCCTAATGGAACCAATGTTAAGGTTACGGATTCTATTATTTCAATGATTGAAGAAAAATCATTTATTGTCAATAAAGAATTAACTGAAAAATACTTAAAAGGAACGGGTACAGAACTTTTCGAGAATACTATTTTATCATTGAATAGCTCCTCGAGTGCAAGACTTCAAATAAATTTATTGCCTGGGGAAGAACGTCCAGATGTTATAAGTTCAAATATGGTAGCCAATAGATTAAGAGAATTAGTAGGTCCTGTAATTGGAACAGAACGTTTAATATTTGGTTCTGGTGGAAATTTTGGAGGCAATCCTGTTTCTGTGTCCTTTTAAGTAATAATATATCAGAATTAAAAGCGGCAAAATCAGAGTTAAAATCGGTTTTAGAAAGTAATCCGTTATTAAAAGATGTTGCCGATAACGATCCTGCTGGGATAAAAGAAATCCGATTGGAATTAAAAGAAAATGCTTATTTACTTGGTCTTGATTTAAGAACCGTTATGAATCAGGTACGGGCAGGTTTTTTTGGAGCACAAGCACAACGATTTCAGAGAGGTCAGGATGAAATTAGAGTTTGGGTTCGATATGATCGAAGCAATAGAGAGTCTCTTAACGATTTAGATAATATGCGTATTGTAACACCTTCTGGAGAGCGGGTTACATTAAAGGATATTGCTGTTTACACAATAGAGAGAGGCGATGTTGCAATTAATCACTTGGAAGGGCAACGAGAAATTCAAGTGTCTGCAGATTTAAAAGATCCGAGCAATAGTGCAACTGATATTTTAGATGATATAAAAGCGACTGTAATTCCACAAATTCAATCTAAATACCCAACCATTTCAGCTTCATTTGAAGGTCAGAATAGGGAAGCAACAAAATTATCAAAGTCATTAAAAAGTGCGGGAGGTATCATTTTATTGTTAATATATATCACCATCGCTTTTACATTTAGAAGTTATAGTCAGCCTATTTTATTGATTTTGTTAGTGCCTTTTAGCTTAACAGCAGTGGCATGGGGACATTGGTTATTAGGATTTCCGGTAAATATATTGTCCTTATTAGGAATTATAGCGTTAATAGGTATTATGGTAAATGACGGACTGGTTTTAATTGGAAAATTTAACACCAATTTAAAGGAAGGGATGAAGTTTGATGATGCACTTACAGAAGCTGGTAAATCGCGTTTTAGAGCCATCTTTTTAACTTCATTAACAACTATTGCGGGATTAGCACCATTGCTACTTGAAAAAAGCCGTCAAGCACAATTTTTAAAACCAATGGCCATCTCTATTTCTTTTGGTATTGCGTATGCTACCATTTTAACACTATTGCTATTACCTTTATTTTTGTCATTTAGCAATGATATTAAGAAACATACAAAATGGTTAATTACAGGAAAAAAAGTAACTAAAGAAGAGGTAGAACGTGCTATTAAAGAACAAATAGAAGAGCATGAAGTATAGAAGTATTATTTTAATGATATTACTTGTTGTTTCAAATGTATTATTGGCACAACAAAAAACAATAAGCCCAAATGAAGCGGTTTCATTGGCTTTAGAGAATAATTACGGTATAAAATTAGCAAACAATCAGATAGAAGTTGCTAAGAATAATGTGAGTATTTTGAACTCTGGATATTTGCCCACGCTTACCGGTAATGCAGGAGCTTCCATTGATAAACAAAATACGGAAGGAGAACTAGCCAACGGAGAGGTTAGAATTGCAGAAGGAGCCGAAACAAGACGATATAATGCCTCTATAAATTTAAATTATACCTTGTTTGATGGTATGGGAAGAAGTTATAATTACAAACAACTTAAAGAACAGTATCAGTTAACAGAGCTACAAGCAAGAGAAACCATTGAAAATACCGTTTTTCAATTATTTACTATTTATTATAATGTAGCACAGGTTACAGAAAACACATTGGCTTTAGAGCAGACCCTTGCTATTTCAAATGACAGATTAGTACGTGCTAAATACCAGTTTGATTACGGGCAAAGCACCAAATTAGGTGTGCTTAATGCAGAAGTTGATATTAATAATGATAGTATTAATTTAATTAATGCAAAGCAACAACTTAAAAATTCTAGACGAGATTTAAATGTTGTTTTGGGTAATGTAATCGATAATGATTTTGGTGTAGATACGACTATTGATTTTGATCTGTTATTTAATAAAGAAGAACTTTTTGAAAAAGCTAAATCTAGAAATAATGCTTTATTACAGATTGAAAAAAATATTGCTATTAGTGGTTATGATATAAAATCTGGAAAATCAGCCTACTTGCCAACTATAGGTTTGGTAGGTTCTTATGGTTGGAATGAATCTGCAAATAACAGTCCACTGGCATTTACGCTACAAAGTACAAATTCTGGTGTCTCTGCTGGATTAAATCTATCATGGAATTTATTTGATGGAGGAAGTACCATAACAAGAGTTAAAAATGCTCAGATTAATTTAGAAAGTCAGCAATTACAAAAAGAGCAATTGCATATTGAAATAGTACGCGACTTTAACAATGCATGGGACGATTACCAGAATAAATTGAATATTTATAAAATTCAGGAAGCCAACATTGTTACCTCGCAAAACAACTTTGATCGTACTGAAGAAAAATTTAAATTAGGGCAAGTAAATTCTATAGAATTCAGACAAGCTCAATTAAATCTTTTAAATGCTGAATTGGGTAGAAATCAATTGAAATATGAAGCCAAATTAGCAGAGCTACAATTACTGCAGTTATGTGGGGAACTTTTAAATATAAACTTTTAAGCCTATTTAAAAATGATATGTTTAGAATGTCATTCGTCGACAAGTAATTGTTAAAATATTATGCATTTCATCGATTTAAATAGTTATTAATCGATTTACGTCTTATATTCGTAGTAGAATTAATCCCAAATTTATTCTACATGAAGACCTATAAACTTATCGCATTATGCTTTTTTGTATCAGCATATTCTTTTGCAAATATTTCTTTAAATGAAAAAAACGCTTTAATTGCGCTTTATAATGCAACTAACGGGAGTGAATGGAATTCTACCTGGGATTTAAATGCTCCTATTGATACTTGGTATGGTGTTACTGTTGAAAACAATAAAATTATTGAAATAAATTTACAGTTTAATAATCTACAAGGGACATTACCACAAGAATTAGGAAGCCTTATTTACTTAAAAAAGATGAATTTAGGATTTAACAAAATTACTGGTACCTTACCATCTTCAATAAAAAATTTAAAGGAATTAACTTCTTTAGAATTATTTATGAATCGATTTGAAGGTAATATTCCGGTAGAGTTAGCTTCATTAACCAAACTTGAAACTTTAAAACTTTATAGTAATAAATTTGATGGAACCATTCCGCAATCTTTAATGAAATTAACTAATTTGAAAGTGCTTTTATTAGGAAGTAATTTTTTATCAGGCACGATTCCAAAAGATTTAAGTGCTTTATCTAAATTAGAAAAGCTAAGTCTTATGGATAATAAGTTAGAGGGAGAGATTCCAGTGGAATTGGCGCAATTAAAAAATTTAGAAGAGTTGATCTTATCAACTAATCAATTAACAGGAAATGTGCCATTAGAGTTTATGAATCTTGCAAACTTAAAAACTGTTATGGTTAGCGATAATAATTTAAATGAAGAATATATAAGCATTTCTGGGTTAAAGCCTATAAGCATTTTAATGAAAGAATCGCAAAATTCTACAGCTATATTAGATATTGAAAAAGATTAATTTAAAGTATAAAATAGTTTAATAAAAAAAGAGCCAGCAAATTTTTGCTGGTTTTTTTATGCTAACTTTATAGGTATGTTTGAGCATTATTTTACATGTCCGCATTGTTGGGAAACCATATCTATGTTATTAGATAAATCTGTGTCTAGACAAGTTTATATAGAAGATTGTGAGGTTTGCTGCAATCCCATACAGCTTTCTGTTAGGTTTACTAATTCGGAATTAATAGAGTTTCAGGCAGATAGCATAGAACAATAATATTTTCTATTTTTATTATTGTAGGAATTAAAAAGGATTGTATATTTGCAATCCGAAATGATTTGGTCGGCATTATGAACCGAAAGTTAAAAGCTAAGTAAATCATTTTATAAGTACATCGCGGGATAGAGCAGTAGGTAGCTCGTCGGGCTCATAACCCGAAGGTCACTGGTTCGAGTCCAGTTCCCGCTACAAGTAAAACCAGTTGTTTTCACAACTGGTTTTTTTATGCCCAAATCCAATGCTTGCATTATGGATTTGAAGGCATAAAAAATACCAAGTGCAAAGCACTTATGGTTTTTCATTGTTCAAGCTTCCCATTATGGCCCATTTCTTTGAGGAACAAAGCAATGAATCCAGTTCGTTAGTGAGGAAGCGTGTTTCATGAATTGAAAGGATCAAAAAATGGATTTAATTATTAAATCTAGGTTGTTGTTCAAGTTTCTCATTAAAACCCCAAAAACTTTACCATATTTGTTTATTTAATATCCACTACCTTTATATCCTTTTGGATACAGATTAAGTTATACCACCGTTGAATATTGCAATTTAGTCGTAAATTTAAAAACTAAACAAACAGGGCGTAATATGGAAGTGACATTCAAGGTAAAGAACATGCTCTAATATTGTCAAAGATTACAAAAAAATAGATTTTTTAAAAGATTAAAAATGACAAAAAAATTATTTTCATTAAAAGGAAAAGTTCAAAATTATGCTTGGGGTGGAACTAAATATATTCCCAAGTTATTAGGTTTACATGAAGACGGAAATCCATGCGCTGAATATTGGCTTGGAGCTCATGTGAATGCACCCTCAATTTTGCAAACATCAGATGGATATCAACCTTTAGACGACTATTTGAAATCAAATCTCAGTGAACTATTGGGAACCGAAATAGCCCAAAAGTTTGGGAGACTGCCCTTTTTATTTAAGGTTCTTGATGTAAAAGATATGTTGTCTATTCAAGTACATCCTACCAAAAAGGAAGCAGAAAAGGGGTTTAAATACGAAAATGACAAAGGCATTCCTTTAAATGCGCCCAATAGAAATTATAAGGACGATAACCATAAACCTGAGATTATGGTGGCACTTAGTGAATTTTGGTTGTTGCATGGTTTTTTACCCAAAGATAAATTAGTGCAAACATTAAAAAGTATTCCGGAGTTTGTTCATTTATTGCCCATTTTTGAAGAAAAGGGATATTTTGGTCTCTACAAACAAGTGATGGAGCAATCTGAAGCGGCAAGTAACCGGATACTGCAACCATTGGCCAATCGTATCGTACCGCTCTATAAAACAGGAAAGTTAGATAAGTCAAATCCGGATTATTGGGCTGCGAAAGCAGTGGTTGATTCTGAAGATAAAACGACATTGGATAAAGGCATTTATTCTATTTATTTTTTTAATATAGTAAAGGCTAATAAAGGAGAAGCTGTATTTCAAGATGCAGGTATTCCCCATGCTTATTTAGAAGGCCAAAACATGGAGTTAATGGCCAATTCAGACAATGTTTTACGTGGAGGACTAACACCAAAGCATGTAGATGTGCCAGAGCTGTTAAAACATATTGCCTTTGAAGAAACGCATCCAAATATTATGTTGGGAGCAATACAGGAAGACGGAATAGAACGCATTTATAAAAGCCCTGCACCAGATTTTGAACTTAGTCAGATGATCTTTGCCTCAGGAGATAAGTACCATTCTAAAGCCAAAACAGCCCAGATTTTAATGGTGATTGAAGGTGAGGTTAAGATTTCTGAGGGAGATACCTCATTGGTTTTAAGTAAAGGACAATCGGCTTTTTTATCTGCTGGAAGTGATTATAATATATCAGCGCCTCATTCGGCGGTTCTTTATAAAGCTACTGCTCCCTAAAAATCGTCGAAATAACCAGACATGTTTTCATGACTTCATTAGGAAACGCCTAAGATATGTAGACGCAATTTTACCTACCGATTATTCGGAAATGCTAAAGAACAACTATTAAAAAGGTGTTATCTTTACATATAGTGAAATAATATTTTCTAATCTGATATGTCAAGAGTATGCTACAAAATGTTTTATTAGGCCGCGAAATATACGCATCAGAAGAACATAAAATGATGCAGCAAATGATTCAAGATTTCATCAAAAATGAAGTTATTGAACATGTAGATCAATGGGAAAAAGACGGCATGGTGAGTCGGGAAATCTGGGAACGCGCCGGAGCATTAGGGTTGCTTTGTATCGATATGCCTGAACAATATGGTGGTAGTGGTTTAGATTTTAGCTTTAACGCCTTATTTATTGAAGAAATGGCAAAGGAAGGGATCAATGGACCAGGTTTTTCATTGCATTCAGATATTGTAGCCCCATATCTCTTAAAGTATGGTACAGAAGCTCAAAAACAAAAATATCTTCCATTAATGGCTTCCGGAAAAATGATTACATCCCTAGGAATGACGGAACCAAGTTGTGGTAGTGATCTTAAAGCCATCAAAACATCGGCTGTAGATAAAGGAGACTATTATTTGGTCAATGGACAAAAAACCTTTATTACCAATGGTTATATGAGTGATATGTGCTTAGTAGCCGTAAAAACTAATATTGGCACGGAGAAAGAAGGCGTGTCTTTATTGATTATGGAAAGTGCTTATGAAGGTTTCGAAAAAGGCATCCCATTCAAGAAAATTGGAATGAAATCACAGGATACCTGTGAATTATTCTTTGATAATGTAAAAGTTCCAAAAGAAAATTTATTGGGAGAAGAAGGCTTAGGTTTCAAAATAATGATGACGGAATTGGCCAGAGAACGCTTAACAGTTGCGCTTAATGCTATTGGTGGGGCAGAAGGGGCTATTGAAAAAACCATTGAATACACTTCCACAAGAACTGCCTTTAAGCAACCTATTGCAGGATTTCAAAACACCCAATTTAAACTTGCGGAATGCGCTACCCAATTACAAATTCATCAGGCATTTATAGACCGCTGTACACAATTATTATCAGATCATAAGCTAACTGCCGAAAGTGCTTCTATGGCAAAGTATTCTGCTACAGATATGCATGGTAAGGTCGTAGATGAATGCCTGCAATTATTTGGAGGTTATGGCTATATGTGGGATTTTCCAATTGCCCGTATGTATGCTGACAATAGAGTTGCCAGAATTTATGCAGGTACCAATGAGATTATGAAATTGTTAATTGCCCGTGGTTTGTTTAAAGAATTGTTTCAACAAATGAAAGCAAATCGAAAAAAATAATGTTACAACACAAGTTATTTGTGTCTGTTTAATGTCAATATTACATTTCTAAACTGCTAGATTTGAAAGTGTTATTGTTGAAAAAAATAAGGAATTTACGTATATTCGTTATTCAGTAATTTCAAAATAGTTTCATTATGGGCGCAATAATTATCTTATTAGGTATTGGTTTACTCGTTGTTTTATTAATGGTTAGTGTTTTTAATCGTTTTGCTAAAAACAGAAATCTGGTTAAAGATGCCTGGAGCAATATTGATGTCGCTTTAAAACGACGTTATGACTTAATTCCTAATTTAGTTGAAACCGTTAAAGGCTATGCAAAACATGAAAAAGCTACTTTTGAAGCCGTAATTAATGCCAGAAATGCTGCCATGCAGGTTCCAACGGGAGACATTAATGCACAGATAAAGGCTGAAAACCAATTACAACAAACCCTACGCAGTATTTTTGCATTAGGGGAGGCTTATCCAGACTTAAAAGCCAACACAAATTTTCTTGATTTACAGGAGAAACTAAATATTATTGAAGAAAATTTAGAGCGTAGCCGAAGATATTATAACGGATCGGTGCGTGAAAATAATACCTATGGAGAAAGTGTTCCAGGTGTTTTGTTTGCCGGTATGTTTAAATATCAGCATTTCGACTTTTTTGAAACCGATGAAACCAGTAGAGCTAACGTTAAGGTAGATTTTTCGTAATGAAGCATGTGCATCTTTTTATGCTCTCACTCTTTGTTATTTGCAAAGGGTATTCTCAAGATTTTACTGTAAATAATTATACAGTAGATATTACAATTTCTGAGAAGGGCTATTTTGATGTAGATGAAAAATACGATCTTAACTTTGAAACTTATAAACACGGCATTTATAGAACCATACTTACCGAATACAATCTTGCCACTTCAGACGGAACACAAGAAAAACGAAAAATAGAAATCAGCCGTATTAAGGTTCCTAACCATAAGTTTGATGCGCCTTTTCGGATTCGTACAAAAGCTTTCCAAAAATTTGGAAATCAAAATAGGCGATAAAGATAAAACCATCATTGGACCCCAGAAGTATCAAATTAAATACCGTGTTAAAAATGCCTTTCTTTTTGAAGCGTCTCAAATTCGTTTTTATTGGAATATAAAACCAGATGGTTGGGCTGCAGATTTTCATAAAATCAGCTTTAAAATTAATGTGCCTGACAACATACAACTTAGTAAAGAAAACTGTTTTGTGTATTCCGGTGATGCTGGTAATACCAATATCAGCACTGATTTTGATTTTCATTTTGAAAATAATGTGTTAGTTGGTACCAGTAAGAGCAATTTTGTATCATACCCCGGGCAAAGCGTGACGGTTTTAATAAACCTACCTTTAAATGCTGTAAATGAAATAAAACCACTTTGGCCATTTTGGAGTCAATATGGTTGGGTATTTTTAATAGGCGCACTCATAGCTTCGTTTTATGCCGTATGGGATAAATATGGCAGGGATCAAAGAGTTATTGCCACTACCAGTTATTATGCACCAAACAATATAGATCCCGCCATGGCTGGGTTTTTAATCAATGATAGAGAAGATAATTCTGATCTCATATCTTTAATACCTCATTGGGGTTCAAAAGGCTATATAAGAATTGAGGAGATTGAAAAAAAATGGCTTTTCGGTGCAAAGGACACCAAAATTATCAAACTAAAACCGTTGCCTGATGATTCCTCTACTTATGAATTAAAAATATTTAATGGTCTTTTTACTGCTAATTCAAGTGACCTGCCTGAAGAAGTGTTGGTTAGCAGCCTTAAAGATTCCTTTTATACGACTATGGCAAGCGCAGCTGCGCTATTAAAAGCAAAAGCACAACCTTATTATGAGGCTAAATCTAAAAAGATTCAAATTATAACCTATGTTGTATTAGCACTGCTAACCATATTATTGACCGCAATATCTCTGATATTTTGGGGAATAATAGCCGCTATAGCAGCATTTGTGTGCTGTTTAATATTACTGATTGTTAATACCTATATGATAAAAAAGAATGCTGTTGGCAATCAATTATTTTCAGAATTAAAGGGATTTAAACGATTTATTAAAGTAGCCGAAGAAAATAAGCTGAAAATGCTATTAATAGACGACCCTGGTTATTTTGAAACTACTATGGGCTATGCACTGGCCTTTGGTTTATTTGAAAAATGGGCCAGAAAATTTGAAGCATTAAATGTAAAACCTCCAGATTGGTATACTTCAACCGGAAACAATGCATTCAGCATGCACCACTTCTCACGCTCTTTTTCAAGCACTATTGCTGGGACACAATCTAACATGGTAAGTTCCCCTTCAAGTAGTGGTTCAGTCTGGTGGTGGTTCATCAGGTGGTGGATTCGGCGGCGGCGGCGGTGGAAGCTGGTAAATTTGGGAATAACTTTATTATTTTTATATAGTTCTTTGTAAAAGGTAATATTCAAAATTATAAGCCAATTACTACGGTTTTTTTATTTCTTATTTTTTTTTAAGTCTTGAGGTATCAAGTTTATTATTCTATCACTTTAAAGACTCTTTGAAAATGAGAAAATTGTCTGTCTGCAGATTGGCAGTTCCTAAAAGTAATCTTTGCATTATTAGGTAAACTAAAAGTAAATGCTTTTCCGAAATTGATTAAAACAGTGATTTTAGAATCTTGATACTCTTCTTGTAAAAAGAATACAGTCGTCTACTATATCAAGTTTTTCGTATGACCCATATTTTAGAACAGGCTCAGAATTACGTAAAGCAATTAATTGCTTATACTTCGAAAGGATGGATTCTGAGTCGTTTTCCTGTTGTTCAACGTTTAAACTAAGGTAATTATTATTAACTTTTATCCATGATTTACTTGAGGAAAAACCTGATAAATTTTCAGAATTCCATTGCATTGGGCTACGTGATTTATCGCGATTGTGTTCATTTCCAATCTTAAGAGCTTCATTTTCAGAAAGACCTTTATTTAAAGCGAGATTGTAATGTGTTCTACCTTGAATATCCATCATTTCATCAATTGAATTGGCTTCAATGTTTGCCATTCCAATTTCTTCTCCATAATATATAAAAGGAACGCCCTTTGCTGTTAAAATTAAAGCAGCTAAAGCTACAGCTCTTTTAGGGTTGTTATCTGCTAATCGATCTATTAATCGAGGCATATCATGACTTCCAAAAAATAATGTTGGATAGTTGCTCATGTTTTTTTCCATACTTTGCAGCTCATCAAAAATACGGTTTGCTGAAAATTCTTTTATACTTCCAAAATTAAAATTGAAAATAACATCTAACAATTCATCTCCTTGATATTGTTTTAAGACTTCAATCTTGTCACTACCTATTTCTCCAACTAAAAAGCGGTTGTCGTATTCATTAACGGTGGCCCGTATCGTTTTCATGGCTTCTTTTACACCTTTTTGATTGATGTCATATAAATGTTCCTGTTCTCCTTTTTCATTTGTTGGATTGTTTAAAGTGATGCCTTCAGTAGTTAAAAAATTGATAACATCCAACCGAAACCCGTCAACTCCTAAATCCAGCCAAAATCTTAATACTTGCTGAATTTCTTCAACAACTTTAGGATTTCCCCAATTAAGGTCAGCCATTTTAACATCAAACTGATGGTAATAATATTGGTTTGTAATACTATCCAACTCCCATGCAGATCCTCCAAAAAATGATTCCCAATTGTTAGGCTCATCTTTCCATATATAATAGTCTCGATATAGATTATCTTTAGATTTTCGAGATTCCTGAAACCATTTTGATTCGGTGGACGTATGATTTACCACCAAATCCATGATAATTTTAATGTCCTTTTTATGTGCTTCCTTTATAAAAAATTTAAAGTCTTCAATTGAGCCATACGTAGTGTCTATTTCATAGTAATTCGAAACGTCATATCCGTTATCTACTTTGGGCGATTTCAAGAAAGGGGTTAACCAGATTCCTTTAATTCCTAAATTTTTAATATAATCTAATTTTGAAGTTAGACCTTTAAAGTCGCTATAACCATCGCCATCACTGTCTTTATAACTAGGCATGTAAATTTCATAGAACACAGTTTCTTTCCACCAGGTTTTTTCTGATGAATCTGAATCAATCTTCGAATTGCAATTGGTAAGCATTAATAAAAATAATATAGCAGGGATAAATGTTTTCATTTGTTAATCTTTCGCTGAATAACGGTAATCAATCACTACATTATCTGCAAATAATTTTCCGTTCTTTTCTGATATTTTAGCGTTTTGAGGCACAAAAACTAATAAAGCTGAATTTTCATTAGTAATTTTAAAAGTAAACTCACCTGTTATATTCTTAGCAATAAATGCTCTTTGAATGGCATCGTAAATCTTTATTTTTTGATTTCCTGTTGAAATTGTAACTTCTTTAACTTCCGGGTTTGGATTGTAATACAAGTACGAAGGATAAGCTTCATCTTTATAAAAATCTGTTGCTAATAAATCTAATTGTAAAATGTTTTCAACATTTGTTCTTGATATTATCGCGCCAGCAATTCCAACATGCCCACTTCCATAAACACTAAATTGAGACACTTTTGGGTTATCTTTATTCCATTTCATTCCATCGCCAATGGCAACGGGAGCTTTTAGGTCTAAGTATAAGCCTTCTTCTTCGTAGTGTGAACTTTTTATGAGTCCTTCGTATGCAATGACGCCTTTGGTATGTATTTTCTCTTCAGGAATTGTTTGGTGTTCATCTGGAATTTCGTATGGATAAAAAAGACGTGATGCATTTGCAGCATTTAACATCCATTTTCCAATGGCATTGGCATATCGTTGGTCATAACGTACCATAGGGACTAATGGCCACATGGTATCGAAAGTATTCATTAAAAAACCAAAGCCTCCATTATGTGTGGTGCTTCCTACTATTCCTGATACATCATATCCATTCCAATTATCAACTAATACGCCCCAGCCTTCGCGACATGCAGGATCTCCATCGAATGTCCAGTTTATTATTTTTGAAAAATCATAGTTCGTGCCTTGCTCTGCATTTAATCTTGCTGCTACATAGGCTCCAAAAGGCATTAATATTTCATAAAATGTATTTTCTTTCTGATTTAAAAGTGCTTCTAAAGACGATTTTGCTCCTTTTAGATATTTGGGATCCTTAAATTTTTGATAAGCTGAATAAAGCACAAAAGCATGGCCTGCGGCAACGTCATCTTGCGTACAAATCCAATTTTTAGTTGGTTCCATGGTGGCGTAATTAAAAAAAGAATAATTATAATTTCCATTTAAAACAACGTCTGCTTCATAAAACTTATCTGCTACAGAACGAAGAATTGATTCATAACCAATTTCATTTGGGTAAAAATCTGCTACCGCATAAAACATCACATTTGGATAGACGTCATACCACCAATCTCTGGCATAACCGCCACCCAATTGCGCAACTTCTGGACATGTATTATTCATGATGATATTCCATTTCACATCTGAATTGAAATAATTTTTAAGCATTCCCACATAATTTTCACCATTTTGGTTGGATTTATTGATGCCTACTAAACTACTCCCTAAAACAGAACCAATACTAGCAAGAGATTCATGGAAAATACCGTCATAATGTTCTTTTCCTTGTCTCGCATCGCCCATAGCTGTATAGATACCAAAGGTTTCCTGATCATAATTTTTACGCGAATTATCTTTCCAATTTAATGGCCAATAGTCTCCTGTTTGATTTGGGTCGTAAACAAGTTTATCATAATTTTTTGCTAATTCATTAAAATCAAGAATTTTAAATGGCTTTGGTAAATTAGGCATGGCTTCAACGCGACTAATTTGTACTTGTTGAATAGGCGATGCCATTTCAAATTTAGCTGAACCACACGCCGTTATGAATAAACTAAAACTAATTAGAAAAACGGTGGTTTTATATAGATTCTTTATGGTCATTTTCAAGTATATTTTGTTGTTTTAATAATTGTTTTGCAATAATTATGGAAAGTAATTGAAGAACTCCTATAATTAATAAAGCATATCTTAAGGCGATGTCTGTATTTATATAAAAGGCAATAACCAAAAAAGTACTTGCTCCTAAAAACCGACCAATAAATAAACCGAATTCGTGATTTAGAATATAAGAAAATTCATTTCTGTTCTCTATTGAAGAAAGTAAATCGATAACTTTTAATTGAATAGGAAAATAAGCAATATCAAGAACGGGTCTGGCTATCAATAATAAAAACATGAAAATAATAACACCTGTTGTATTAAAAAGCAATCCATTAAAAAATGATGCTAAGAAAAAACAAATAAGCCCAACAGAAAAAATCATTAATCGATGTTTAGGTTTTGAATATTTTCCTAGAACAAGCATAATTACAGCTGCTATAACGGCCCCAATAGATATTGCGGAACCCAATGCCCCTTCAGAATTAAAGAATTTCATCATTAACATTGCGGGTGCGGTAACAATAAAACCTTGTGCCAACCCTTTTAAAACTGCCAATTGCAGCATTTTTCTCCAGAGTTTGTGAAATGTAAAATATAAAAACTTTTCACTCTTTGGTTTTTCATACTTCCCAAAATGAAATACGATAGAAGCTAAAACGGTGACACCAAAAACAATCATTGTAATGACTCTATATGCTGAATTAACACCATCATTTGCAACGGCTCCTTCACCTTCATTACCACTCATTAAAAACCAGCCAATCATTACTGGAACGATGGAAGCTATAATGGTATAAAGAAATGTTTCTAAGCCATAGTAAAAATTTCTTGTTTTATCTTTGGTTGTGGCAAGTACCAAATAATCTCTGTTTGCCCAGTATAAGCCAAAAGACATCCCCATAATTAAACCGGCGATGGCTATTCCTGTATAATTAATTTCTTTTAAAGACATCATAAACACCATGGACACGCCACTTAGTATCATTCCTAATGAGAATAATCTTTTAATGTTAATGTTGTTTAATAAGTAACCATTAATAAAAAAAGTAATTGGAATACCTACATAAATAGCTAATTGATAGAGGATAACTTTTGATGGGTCGTTAGAATTTCTCATAATATACGACGCTACAAAAATATCTATAACGGGCAAAACAAAAGCATAAATGGTATTTGTAAGTATCAATATTTTTGCACTTCTTGTAAAATCTTTTAATCCTACTTTAGCTAAATCTATCATTATTGTCCGAGTGTTTTTAAAATTTGGTTAATAGAAAAGCTCGCTAAACATACATGTTCATCTGATGCTCCATAATACATTTTAATGGTATCCCCATCGACTGTATGGCCATTTGTAAAAACGACATTTCCAAAAAAACCAGTTTGTTCATAAACTGCAATAGGCTCCATAATGGGCTCTTCTGAACGCGCAATTACAATAGAAGGATCTTTTAAATCTAATAAAATAGCACCTAAACAATATCTATGATCTTCTGTGGCACCATGATAAATTTCTAACCAGCCCTTTTCTGTTTTAATAGGAGCAGCGCCTGCACCTAAACGTTTGCTATCAAACTTTCCTGCTCGTGTTTTTGCAATACATTTATGATTACCCCAATGAATACTATCTGGAGAATCTGCAAGCCAAATATAATTCCCTCCTAATTGTGGACTACTTGGTCTATGTAAAGCAAAATATTTACCATTTATTTTTTCTTCAAAAATGGCACAATCTTTATTGTGCGGACTAAAAATCATGCCTTTCTTCTCAATGTTTTTCCAATCCTTCGTGGTTCTTAACCCAACACCTACGCCATTTGGGGATACCATAGTATAGGTTAAATAAAAGACGTCATCAATTTTTGAAACTCTGCAATCTTCAATGCCATAACTTTCATATTCGCCTTCTCCAAAAATTGAGGGATATAGGTCTGAAGCTATAAAGTTGGTCCCATCTTCACTAAAAAGTAATCTAAGATGCGATATTGTTGTTAAGTAATCTGTGCCATCATATGTAATAACTCTGGCATCGGATGCATCCAGTTTTGGGTCGTTCAGTTCGAAATCTATAATTTCAACTTTACCGAAATCATTATAAATAGGTACAGACAAGTAGCCTTCTTTTTGAACGGTGCGTTCTGCTACCCTTACAAGAAGTCCTGTTTTTCCATTAAACTCAAACACGCCCGGATTTAGTAAACATTCAATAATCATGTTTTCATTGCTGGGCTCTAAATCTTTGGGAGATAATAATGGGTTTTGTTTATGTCGTATTGCAATATCTGCCATATATAATTGAATTTAACGTGATAAAAAATTTGTGAAGTATGGGGATAAAGAATAATTTAATATTTCAAATTATTCTTGCATACAATACAATAGTACGCATTATTAATATTATTTTTTCTCTAAACTTATTAAATACTCAAAAAAATGGAAAGATAATTGGTAATAATGCAAATGTTTATTATTCAAAATATAATCTAACGGAATACCGCTAAGCGAATAGGCCGTTTTATGAGCTTAAATTATGTAGAAGTTATTATTTAGGTGATTTTATACCCAACTTTTCCATTCGGTCACGCAAAGTACTTACCTTAATATCTAACAAAGCTGCAGCACCATCTTTACCACTAATTTTCCAATTTGTCTGATTCAAGATTTTAATAATGTGGTTGCTTTGTGCCTCATTAAGTGTCATTTTGGAGTTGTTTGATGTTACTAATTGAGATTGTGGTTTATAATCAAAATCTGGTAAAACTAATGTATCGTTGTCGGCAATAATAACGGCCCTTTCCATGACGTTTTCAAGTTCCCTTATATTTCCTGGCCAATGATAAATTTTCATTTGCTGCAAGTCTGATTTTGCGATAGTTATTATGTTTTTTTGATATTTTACACAAAACTTGTCCAAAAAATAATTAACCAATACAGGAATGTCGTCAATTCTATCACGAAGCGGTGGTATTAGTATTGGAAAGACATTTAATCTAAAATATAAATCGTGTCTAAAACGATTTGCTTTCACTTCTTTTTCCAGTTCTCTATTGGTGGCGGCAATAATTCTTAGGTCTAGTTTAATAACTTTTTCACTACCAATAGGTTCAATTTCTCCTTCTTGAATGGCTCTTAATAATTTGGGTTGTAATTCCAAAGGCATTTCACCTATTTCGTCTAAAAATAAAGTACCTCCTTCTGCCAACTGAAATTTGCCAATTCTATCTTTAACGGCACCTGTAAAAGAGCCTTTTTTATGACCAAATAACTCACTCTCTAAAAGTTCGGCAGGAATAGCTGCACAATTAACACGAATTAGCGGGCCATTTTTGCGGTTGCTTGTATTATGTATGGCTTTTGCAATAAGTTCCTTGCCGGTACCTGTTTCACCAAGTATTAAAACGGTTGCTTTTGTATTTGCTACTTGTTCTACTTGCGTTAAAACATTACTAATCTCTGCACTGGCGTACACCAGATTTTCATAATTAAAAGACAATGCTATTTCCTCTTTTAAGAAAACGTTCTCAGTTTCCAATTGTCTTTTTAATTGTGCTATTTCGTTGTATGATTTTTTTAATTCGAGTTCTGCCTGTTTCTCTTTTGTAATATCTTGAATGGAGCCGACAAAAATAGTAGGTTCTCCTTTTTCATAAATCACTTCGCCAAAACTGTGAATCCATTTTATTTCTTTAGTTTGTTTTGTAATTATTCTATAGGTCAAATCATATTTTTCACCCGAATCTATGCATTCATTTAACGCTTTTAATTTAATTGAAATATCTTCTGGGTGAACAACAGTCTTCCAATTTTCAAAATTCACATCTTCATTTAAATCAATTTCAATTATTTTATAAAAATTAGGAGAGACTTCACCGGTTTTAGATTTAAGATCTACTTTAAAACTGCCAATTTTAGCAATTCTTTGAGCTTCAACTAAATTGTATTCACTTTCTTTTAAAATGAGTGCGTTTTTTTTAAGCTCAGTTATATCTTCTTTAACTGATAAATAGTTTATAATAGTTCCTTCGGAATCTTTTATGGGAGTTATGGTTGCTTGTTCCCAAAATAAATCGCCATTTTTAGCTTTATTTTTAAATTCACCAGTCCATGTTTTTCCTGCTGAAATGGTTTGCCATAAATGGGAGTAAAACTCTGAGGATTGGAATTCTGATTTTAATATTTTTGGATTTTTTCCTAACACTTCTGATGCTGAATACCCTGTTATTAATGAAAACTTGGCGTTTGTGAATTCTATATTTCCATCTACATCTGTAATTACAATACTATTTGAGCTTTGCTCTACTGCAGTAAGTAGCTTTGTAAGGTCTTTTTTATTTTTTTCATTATAATCTTTCTCTTTTTTTAATTTAAGAGCATTTTCTATTGCGGGTCCTAATCTTAATAGATTTGTTTTTAATACATAATCCCAAGTACCACTTTTAATAGCATCGGCTGCCAATTCTTCCGATAGGTGTCCTGTTACAAGTATGAATGGAATATTTGTGGCAAGCTCTATCGCAATTTCCAAAGCATCAAGACCTGTAAATTGTGGTAGATTATAATCGGAAAGGATAATATCTGGACTAAAGTCTTTTAAAGCACGCGTAAAATCTGTTTTTGTATAGACATGTTCTGAAATAAAATCGATTCGATTTGATATCAATTCTTCTTTAATAAGTTCTACGTCGAACTCATTATCTTCCAGCATTAATATTCTCAATTTCGGCATTTCTTGACTTCTTTTTATGGTGTTTCATTAAGAATTGCCCAAAACGACCCCACTTCTTTTATGGCTTTAATAAATTCTTCAAACTGCACAGGTTTTATTATAAAAGCATTAGCACCAAGGTCGTAACTTGTTAAGAGGTCGCTTTCCATTTTAGAAGATGTAAGAATAACGACCGGAATATTTTTAAGCTGCTTATTCTCTTTAATTTGCGCGAGAACTTCCAGTCCGTCAACTTTGGGCATCTTTAAATCGAGAAGTACAACCGCTGGATTTCCGTTGGTTCGATCTTTGTAATCACCGCGTTTAAAAAGATAATCTAAGGCTTGTTCACCATTATTTACCACATCTACCTTATTGGCTAAATTTATAGATTCTAGAGCAGCAAGCGTCAGCTCTATATCTCTTTGGTCGTCTTCTGCTAAAAGTATTCTTTCTAGGGCTTTCATTTTTTTAAACCTTCTTGTTTTTTTATTTACTAAATATATTAATTTTTATTTAACGACAATAACCAACTTTTTAATAATTAGGAAATTTCATAAAGAATTTTGCGCCTTTATTTACTACGCCTTCAGCCCAAATCTCACCATCATGCTTCATTATAATAAGTTTTGTTGTTGCTAATCCGATGCCTGTACCCGGAAACTCGTTAACACTATGTAAACGCTGAAAAACTCCAAAAACCTTATCTACATATTTTTGGTCGAAACCGGCACCATTATCTTTTATGAAATAAATAATATGATCATCAGTATCTTTTTCATATCCAATATGAATTTTAGGATTTTTGGATTTACCGCTAAATTTAATGGCGTTCGATATTAGATTCTCCCATACTTGTGTCATAAGAAACGCATCAATAAAAGCATCAGGCATATCGTCTACAATTAAGGAAATATTATGCTCTTTAATATCAAAAACAAATGTTGGAATTACTTTTTCCACTATGGATTTCATATTATAGTTGGCCTTTTTTAGTCCCGCTCTACCTGTCTTGGAGTAAATAAGCAGACCATCAATTAATTGATTCATTTGTAAGGAAGATTTAATAATGTTATTAAAATATGTTTCTTCCTTTTTATCTAGTTTGTTTTTGGAACTTACCAGCAACAGGTTGGCAAATCCATCTATATGGCGCAGTGGTGAACGAAGGTCATGAGATACAGAATAGGTAAAAGCCTCGAGTTCTTCATTTTTTGAAGCTAATTTTTTGTTTGCTATATCAATTTTTGAAGATTGAATATTTAAGTCATCTACTAAATTTAATAAGGCATTCTGGCTATTCGATAATGCCATGGTTCTATCTTGTACAAGTTCTTCTAACTGATTCTGGTATTTTTTAAGTTCTTGTTCAGCCAACTTGTGTTCTGTGATGTCTTCTATAATTGCTAAAGCATATTCTGATTTATCATCTGAACTAGAGATTTTTGATAAGGTTCTTTTTGCCCAAATGATTTCTCCATTTTTCTTTAAAAATTGCTTTTCTGTAATGTGAGTTTGAATAGATCCCTCAAGTAAACTCTTGATAGTATTTAAGTCTGTTTTGTGATAATCTTGATGCGTAATATCTGTGAAAGTAAGCAGTTTAAGCTCTTCTTTAGTATATCCCAGCATTTTGCAAAACGCCTGATTCGCATTTTGGATATACCCATCTGTAAAACTAGCCATAACAATTCCCAGCGGACCTTCATCAAAAATTCTATAGAAACGCTGCTCACTTTCAACTAGTGCCGCTTCTGCCTGCTTTCGTTGTGTGATATCTTCCCCAGAACTCAATACACCAATTATTTTGCCATCACTATCTTTAATAAGTTCATTTTTCCAAGCTATTAATACCTCTTCACCAGATTTGTTTATAATGTAGTTTTCATATTGCTTAACAGATTCTATTTCGCCCTTAAATACTTTTTTCGCCGCTTCTTTAACGTGCTTTCTTTCTGGTTCTGGAATAAAGGTGTCAAACCAATTCGCACCAATTATTTCGTCTTCAGAATATCCTAATATTTCGCATCCTTTCGGATTAATAAGTTGCACAATGCCAGATGTGTCTAAACTTACGAGCATGACACCAGCAACGTGAAGATATTGTTTTGCCTTGTTTCTTTCTTCAATAATAATCTCTTCTGCAATTTTATTTGATGTTATATCTCTTGAAACGGCAGCTAAACCGGTGTAAATTTCATTAATAAACATTGGAGATAAATTAACTGAGTACCAATGTTTACCAGTAGGTAAGTCTAGATAGTACTCAATACCAACGGTTTTATTATTTTTTACATCTATTAAAGCATTTTCAAAAGGGATGACAAAATGTGGTGGCATAATATCATTTATTTTTTGATTTAAAAATTTATCAGGTGTTGTATATAGTTGTTCTTGCTTTGCATAAAAAGATGTAAATCTGTTTTCGGTATCTAGTGTAAAAACTAACTCGTCAATAGCATTTAAGATACTTTGTGATTTTAATTCTACCTGTTCAAACTCTTTCTCTTGAATTTCTTTTTCGCTTTGAACCAGTTCAAATTTTTGACGGTAGGTAAGAACAGAAAAAAGATCGTTAGAAGTATTAGATTTTGATTCACTTATTACGGGTGTTTTATCTAAAAAAAGCAGGTAAAATGTAAATATGGCGGAATAAACAAATGCAGCAGAATTTTTGGAAATTAAATGTGAAACTAAAGTATTTAAAAATTTGTCTGTCCCGTAATAAACACCAATATTAAAAAGTACAGCGTCAAAGCTTAATACCAAAGCCATTGACAAAAAAATACGTAAAAAAAGCGAGGATATATATTTTGATAAAATTTCAAATATAAATATGATGGCAAATACATCTAAAAAGAGGATAAAAGTACCAACAATTGTTACTTTAGTTTGTTGTAAAAACAACTCCTTTGGAAAAGAATAGATATTTAAAACACCTGCGCCTTCAATCTTCCAGCTAATAAGGTATTGCATTAATACTAAAACTATATTAGAGGCAATGATGGCGTAAATTACTTTTCGAGCTTCTAAGGCATCTTCTCTAATATAAATAAGTAGAATGGCAAACAAACTTCCAGTAAATAGTATAGTTCCAGGCGAAACAAAAATGGCAGGAATTATTTCAAAATATAGTGAGTTATACAAAAAAACTTGTAAAAACTGTAAAACACCTATGGCAACAAACAATAAGCTTAGCCCAAATATGGCGCGCAACCGGAATAAACCCAATAAAAGGAGAGATACTATTAGTGCTTGAAAAAATAGCACTAAAATTAAATCGAAGGCGATTCCATTCATAGGGTTATTGCGAGTTGTTCTTGTAAATTTATTATTTTACGATTCAATTTATTAATTATTTTAATTGCTCCTTTAGTTTTTCGATTTCTTCTTTTAATTCAGCCATTTTCAATTCTCTACCCACAAAGATGTTGTTTATTTGTTCAAGGGATTTGTTTTTGTCTTCCAATTGCTTGTGTTCTTTCTTTCACAAGTTCTTCTAACTTTAAGCGATAGATTTCTAATTCTTGTTCTGTTTTTTTACGGTCATCGATATCCCTAACAGTAGCTAAATAACGGTATGCGTCATCAATTTTTATATAGACTAAACTTACTTCACTCCAAAACAATCGCCCATCTTTGTGTTTAGAAAGCCATTCAAAAGTTTGTTTACCTTCCGTTTTAGATTTCATTAACCATTCAATGGCATATTGAACGGTATAAGGCTCAAAATCTGCACTAAAATGTTCTGTACTTTTTCCAATTACTTCACTTTTTTCGTAACCATACATAGTACGCACATTTGCTTATTAACATCTAAAATATTCTCCTGTTTCTGCATTCGTGTATGAAAATGGCATCTGTAGAAGAGTCAAATATGGTTTGTATATAATTTTTGCTATTTACCAGAGCTTGTTCTGTTTTTTTACGATCTGTGATATCGTAAATAAAGGCCACATAAACTTCTTTTTCATTTAAAAATGAAAGTGTAAGTTGTACATCAATTGAATATAAAGTATCGTTTTTTCGTCGAAGAATAGACTCAAATTTTATTTTTTCATCTATGTTGTAATTTAAAGGTGCTACCAAATCGAAAAATTGTTCATTATTTATATTTTCCAGAACATCAAGAAAACTCATATTTTGTAATTCACGCAAAGAATAGCCACAATTATGCAAGGCTCCTTTATTGGCATGTGCAAATTGTAAATCGTCTTTTGAATAATATAAATATCATTGTTAGATGTATCAATGATGTTTCCAAATTGTTTTACCAGGGCATCGGTTTTTAAAATCTCCTTTCCAATTTTAGCTAAATCGCGAATGCGAATTTGATTTAAATAAAGCTGGTTTTCTTTTTCAGAAGACTGACTTTTAATGATTTGAAAAAATTTATTGAATTGATTTTGGATAAATTTAGCAGGAATAGTTGATAAAAGTACCAGTAAAACAAGTATCAGGATAAAAATACTAGCGATTAATAAAATCTCTTTATATAAATTGTTTTTTAAGTTATTTTCCATTAAAACAATTTCGTTATCTAGATTATCCAAATAATCGCCTGCACCTAGAATCCACCCCCATTTATCATACCCCATAATGTATGAGATCTTTGGATATGAAATACTGTCATTTAGTTTTGTGAAATCATATTGAAAAGCACCTCCACCTGGGATTTTAGCTAAATTCATTTCGGTTTCATAAAAATCTATGCCACTTGGGTATTTTAAATCGGACATCTTTTTTGGTGTGTCGAGCTTGTTTCCATTAAAAAGTAATGCATTGCCACTATAAGTATTTACAAAAACATAACCATCATTACCAAAGCGAAGGCCTTCAAAGTAAAGCAATGCTCTATCCATAGCTTGTTCTTGGGAGTATTGGATGGTATCTTTTTGAATGAATTCTATATAGGAAATAAGACGCAACACTTCTTCTTTAAGTTTCTCTTTTTGCTCGAGAATAGCATTTTCTTTTAGTTGACTTATTTTTTTTTGAACCTCAATATTTTCTGAAATAGCCCATCCAGTTGAAATTATAAAAATAGATAGGATGGACGACGAAATAAACAGAATTAATGTAAGCTGATAAATACTTAAACTCTTAATTCGAAATAGATTTAAAATGACTGATGGTATATTACTCATCTATTTATTTGTCTTTATTTTTTTTAAAATTGATTAAAAGAGTAAAACATTTTGGCTTAGCTCATTAGCTTTTAACTTCTTTCAATTTAACTATTCTTTTTTTAAGCTTTTGATTTCTTCTTTAAGCTCTTTCATTCGTAATTCACGCCCTACAAATAGATTGTTCATTTTTTCCAGGGTTATATTTTTTTTCTCAATTTCTTTGGTACGCTCTTTTACAAGTTCTTCTAAATGTTCTTTGTGTTTTTGCAGTTCTAATTCTGCTTTTTTACGTACTGTAATATCATTAAAAAATATGGCAAGTCCATTTTCTGAAGGAATTACACGATTTTCGAACCAGCGATTCCATGGTTGGTAATAATCTTCAAAACTTAAAGGCAAATTTGTTTCAACTGCCTTAAAATAATTGGTGTAAAATGGTTGGCCTATGCCTTCTGGAAATTCAGTCCAAATATTTTTTCCTATTAAATCTTCCGATTTTCTGTCAAACAATTCTGCGGCAATTTTATTTATATGCGTATAATTCCAATTTCTATCTAAAGCAACAAACCCATCGGTCATACTTTCAAGCGTATTTAAAAAACGCTGATTCTCTAAATTACGTTCGTATTCAAGTTGTTTTTGGTTGGTAATATCGTGTATTGTACACACCAGAAACTTAGTGCCAGATCCATCTATGTGGCGTTTCTTTTCTGTTATAATGGTGTGGCTGACACCTTTAATAGTTAATTCTTCTTCCCTGATGTCTGGGATGCCAGTATCCAGTACATCGCGGTCAATTTTCATAAAATGGCGCATTTCTTTTTCCGGAACGTTTTCGGCCAGGGTCTTGCCTATCACACTATTTTCATCCATACCAAATAAATCATAAAAAGCATGATTGGCAGCAGTAATTCGATGGTCGTTATCTTTTAGGAAGATCGGGTTTCCAACCAAGTCGAGAATAGCCGTTGTACGTTCCTTCTCAATTAGTAATTGGGACTCTATCTTTTTGCGTTCGGAGATATCATCAAAAATTACGGCACAACGTTTTGGACCAGACTGATAAGCGGTTACTGAGTAAAAATAACCCAGAAGCTCCGACCCTTGCTCAAGTTGTTTTGGTTCTCCCGTTAAGGCGACTTTACTATAGGTTCCAATCCAATCTGCCGCGTCTTTTTCTATTCCAGGTAATACATACGTTAAATGTTTGCCAATGGCATCTTTTAGTTTTAATTCGGTGGTGGCAGCGAATTTTTCATTAGCAGTAATGATAACAAGATCGATTGGTAAACCTTTGTCATTTTCAACAACTTCAAACAGAACAAAGCCAGAAGGCATGTTTTCGAAAAGTGCCTGGTATCTATTTTCAGATACAGCAATTTTCTCTTGAGCAGGTTTGGATAGCGCTGATTTATTTTCGGGGTTTACTTTTTGTTCCTTTTTCAAATTAAGTTCTTTGTTTGCTAAAACTAATTCTTTTGCAATCTGTGTTGTTGATATTTTTAAAGATTTATACTTCTCTGGCAATTAATTATACTTACTTAGAAGTGCTTTCTTGTTTTTAGATTGTATTTATTATTCCAACTGTTGTAAAAATATCAAATTAGCGGTATCGAAACAATAGCAAAATAGCGTTGTCGAACCTATCAAATATTAGTAAAAATTTAAGTTGAGTTTTTATCAAAAACATTTAAGATTAATGTATCGGAGTGGCTCAAAATGTTACTCTAAAGCTTAAATTAGGTGTAAATTTTAATGATGATTTTATAACTTCTTCAACCAAACCATTATTATTAATTCGATAATAATTGTTTATATAATTCTTGTGGTTTGATACATTTAAGATGGATAATCCAACATCGGCCGCCGTATTATTTGTTAAATTAAATCTATAAGTAGAAGAAAAATCTATTCTGAAATAGTCATTTAAGCGACTGCTGTTTGCGGGTTCATAATTTATTTCATCATTTTCAATGTCGTTTCCTGCTATGGGGTTTGTAGTTGGTATACCCGAATGCCAGTTAAATCCGGTCGAAATTTTGAAATTATTAAAACTATAAGAAGATCCAAAAGTAACAGAATTAGTAATGTTTAAATTGTTTGGAAACGAAGTATTTTGTAACGTTTTGAATAAATAAGTGTTGTTAGCGTACGAATAACTTAACCACGTGTTAAGTGAATTAAATTGTTTTTTTAATAGAAAATCCAATCCTTTAACTTGATAACTTCCATAAGTTCTTGCTAATAAATATTGATTTTGAAAACCTTGACTTTGTGTTGTTATGCCATCTACTTTTTTAAAATAGCCATCTGCATTTATTAACCAGCCGTTTTTATGAAACTGTAGCCCTAAAGACAGTTGTTTACTCAAAATTACAGGAATGTTTTCGTTATTTGAAAGTTGCCAGCGACGTTCTTCAACACCTAGAAAATCGTTCTGAAAATTTATTATTTGTGAGGTTGTTTGATGTTTAAATTCGCCTAAAATTTCAAGATTAAGATGTTTTTGTAATTTTTGATTAAAACTTATGCGCGGTTCTGCTATAAACTTATCAAACTTACCAATATAATTTGCTCTTATTCCGGCATTTAAACTGGTTTTATTATTTTCAGACGAAAAATTTATTTGAGAATATAAACTGTGTTTTCTTAAAACTTCAGCAACGTATAAACTATATACAGGATTATCAACATCTTCAAAATTTACAACTTGAGTTTCAATAAATTCATACCCATTTAGGAATGTTATATTATCGTTAATTTTATAAAATGTGTTGAGTTTTGTACCCGTTTCTGATACTTGATTCTCCTGTAAAAAACGTTGATTTTCTTCAATATTGGCGTTGCTGCCTTTAAGCTTATAATCGGTTTCGTAAATCTGGAATTCACTGTGAAAAGAATCATTCCAAATTCTTTCATAATATAATCCGCCTGTAATAGACACGAAATTATTGGGAAGTATCGTGAATTTGAAAGCAGTTTGATTTTCTAAATTTAAAAGTACTTGTTGAAATGAAAGATGTTCGGGTGGATAAAATACTAAGAGACCCTCAATGGTTTTAGGTGCATAATTAAAATGAAAAGGATATTGTTTTTCAAGATGATTAAGGACTTCAATGAGTGGTACTTTGTCATGAATGTTTTGAGCATTAAGTGGGCAGCAACAAGTAAGAAATAAAATAAAAAATAATTTTTTAATCACTGCTAGACAATGAAATTTTTGTTGGTGTTTCCATAACATAATTAAGATTTAATGGTAAAACAATAGATTCCAATGCCTCTTTTAAATTGTTGTGAGTAAAACCACCTGTAAATATAAGATTTTTATCAATATTATTAGTAGATATAACTACATTATACTGTCTTTCGAGTTCTTCTGTAACTTGCTGTAAAGTAGCTTTTTCAAAATAACTGGAATTGTCGATCCAATAAGGTTCTTGTCTTTTTAAATTTGATTCAAATGAAACAATACCATTTAATACTCTAAACGTATCATTGGATAGTAATATTTTTGTTTCGTTATTACAAACCACCTTAACTTTTCCTTCAAAGCAACTAACTTCAAATAAATTTAATCGATTTTTCACATTAAAATGTGTGCCTAATACAGTAACAGTTCCGGTACTTGTAAGTACATCAAACGTAGAACCTTTGGCAACTTTAAAGTAGGCTTCTCCATTTAGAGAAACTTCTCTTTTATCGTTCCAGGTTTTTTCATTAAAAGATAATTCTGAAACCGCATTAATCATCACTTCAGATAAATCTGGAAGTTGCACGGTTTTATGTTCGCCTGCTAATGTGTTTATATTGGTTAAATTATTGAAAAAGAATAGAAAATATATGCTTATTCCAATTACTAAAAGACCAGCAATTCTATACAAAGGTTTAAGCCAATTATTGTGTTTTTTGGTTTTCTTTTCAGTATTCAAACGTGTTTTTAAAGCTTCAAAATCTTTTGGGGTTGAAAAATTCGATGCACTAAAAGCTGAAGCGTTGTCAACAATGCGTTTTAAAAGCTCGGTATCTTCGAATGAGTCAAAGGCTATTTGCTCTTCTTCTGTTAGTTCATTAGCTAACCATTTTTCTATTAAGTAATTTTTATCCATAATAACCTGTCCTAATACTATAACAAACGAGACGCCTTTTTTACGTGAAAATTATTGAATTCTTCTAAAGTTTCTTTTAATTTTTTTGATGCATTGTAAACTCTGCTATCTACAACACGCTTGGTAACTCCTAACATGTCTGCAATATCTTTATGCGATTTTTTATCAGCTTTACTTAATAAAAAAGTTATGCGCTGTTCTTCTGGTAATGCATTTAAGGCATTTTGATATTTTTTCATAAACTCCGCCTCTTCCATAATGAATTCCGGACTTTCGTTCGTGTAGTTTTTAGGCTTTTCTTTTTCGTATCGAAGTACTACTTTATTGTGTTTTATATCATTTAGCATCATGTTTGAAGCTACTTTAAACAAAAATGCTTTAGAAGAACTAGGTGGTATTTTTTTGCAATTATCCCATAGTTTAATAAAGGCTTCCTGCATTTTATCATTTGGGTCTAAATGTGCTCCAAATTTATAATATAAGAAATCGTGAAGGCTTTTTGCATACGTATTGTAAACCCAATTAAAAGTTTTTTCATCACACACATGGTCCTTTAATTTCTATAGGCATCGGTAGTATTTTATTTAGTAAATTTATAAAAAATTAATGCACTTAGGTAATTTTGGCTAATGAGTTGTTTTATATAAAAACAGTCTAAACGAAAAAATGTTGTAGTGAAAAATAAATTTAAACTTATTCTTATTTTTTTAGTATCAATAAATTTAACCTTTTTTGTATCGTGTAGAAAGGATGAAATTATACTTAAAAAGGCACCAGAAGAAAAAACTTTGTTAGCAAATTCTGTGGTGGCCAGTTTAATGAAACGCACTGCTTTTTTAGATGGGTCTGTGGATAATATTATTGATAAAGCCAACTGTATTTTAATAAAATTACCAGTAAGTTTGACCGTAAATGGGCTTCCTGTTACTGTTAATTCTTCAAAGGATTATGATGTTATTGAAGCTATCTTTGAAGATAGTAACTCAGATATCGATACATTAACTTATTATTTTCCAATAACCATTATTCTAAATGATTTTACAGAAGTTCTAATTAATTCTGAAACAGAACTTAATAGCTATGTCTCTGCTTGTAAAGGAGAAAATGTAGAAGATGAAGATATTGAATGTGTCGATTTTAACTACCCAATAATTGCGACAACATTTAATGTTATTACTACTGAAATTGGTTCATTATCAATAAATAACGACAAAGAACTTTTTAATTTTATAAAAGGATTGAATTCAAATAATGTTGTAAATATTGTTTTTCCAATTACAGTAAAACTTTTTAATCAAACCCCAATTATTATCAATAATTTGGATGAATTGCAAGTTGCTCTTGAAGATGCCGACAATGTATGCGATGAAGATGATGATTATGATTTTAATGATGACGATAACACGAATCTATCTGAACAAGAATTTAAAGATTTATTAACCACGTGTTCTTGGGAAATTGAGGAAATTGAAATTGATGATCAAAACAGATTAAGTCAATTTAACGAGTTTTATTTCACTTTCAAAACAGATGGTGAAGCTACTGCTAAACAAAACGGCACTATTTATAATGGCACCTGGGCACTTGTTACAAATAACGGATTAAGATTAACATTGCAATTTAACGACTTTCCGATACTGAATAAAACCTGGAGAATAAGTGAAATCCATCCCGAAGATGATGGTACTCGATTAGATATAAGAAACTTAGAAGATAATATTAAGCTTAAACAAGAATGTGATTAGTTAACTTATTTTAATTGAAGTGCCAATTCTATTCTAATACTTTTCGAAGAATTAATTGATGAACAATTAAAAACTTTATCAAAATTATATTCGCTAATATCAAGTATGAAATTTGAGCTTATATAAATTGTGTTTTCAACCTGTTTAATATTACCCAAAAACGATTTTTGTTTTTTATTCTCTAATATATTTAACGTGCCACTTAAAATTACAGTCGATTCATTTTTAGATAAATTCTCAAAATCAAATTCTATAAGACTGCCATTAAATTGAATTTGAGGAGAAAAATTCATTTGTATAAGTCCATTTTCATTGTAGTATTTCTTTTTAGTTAAATAAATAGAAATGTTATAACCATTCAAATTAGATTCAATATCAAATTCATCATTTAAGGCACGTTTACTATACGATTTAGTAGCGAAAAAATTTAAATGTCCATCAGAAGTGTGAATATTTTTCGAATAAATTTCAGTTCTACTTTGCATAATATTTCGGTTTTAATTTGGGTAAAAGTTAAGTCCATGATATGTTGCTATTAATATGGGAATCTTAAAATATCATGATTTCTGTTCACATTCAAAAAAATTAGTTTGTCGGATAATAACGACATGTTTAAATGTCTTTCATCTATAGTAATAAACAACTTAGCTGCTTTTTTTACGCAAAAAAATATTTTATAGCGCTTATTAATACTTCAAAACCCTAGTAAAATCATGGGTTGGCGTCAAATAATTAAAAAAATATGAATTTATACGTGTAAACTTATTGAGTAAGTTGTTATATAAATAGGATTTTGTTGCGTGAAAAATCCATTAATAAAAAACAAAGAACACATTGAGTAAGCCCCTACATAATCTCTATATAGCAATAATGGTTATTATTACCATTGCAGTAACGATTTATCTTATTTTCATAGGATATACTTACTATAGTACACCATTAGAAGAACGCTTTTATCATCCGCAACATACATGGTTTAAACCCAGTGGTATTTATGGCCAAGGTCTAGGTATTATTGGAACCTTCATGATTTTATTTGGTGTGGTTATTTATATTGCCAGAAAACGGTATAATTTTTTATCAAAATTAATACGCTTAAAATACTTATTAGAGTTTCATATTTTTTTATGTACGCTAGGACCAATTCTGGTTTTGTTTCATACTACTTTTAAGTTTGGAGGTATCGTATCTGTGGCATTTTGGAGTATGGTTGCTGTGGTGCTAAGTGGTGTCGCGGGACGATTTATATATATACAAATTCCACGAACTATTGAAGGACGAGAACTTACTTTAAATGAAGTAAAAGAGTTGAAAACCGATTTAGCCAACTGTGTTAAATGAAAAATATAATTTGAATCCAATCACAATTCAGCTTTTTGTAAGTTTTACAAGCGAAGATCAAGCGAACAAAACTAAAATTACCACTCAAAAATTAAGAAAAACACTAAAAAATGAAGACCTGCCAAAAGCAAGAAATTGGTACAATTATAAAAATGGTAAAAAATGAAAAAGCGCTTTCGGGAAAAATAGCCCGATTGGAAACCATGCAAAAATTGTTTAAGTATTGGCATGTGGCACATTTACCATTTGCTTTAATTATGCTCGTGATTGTAGTAATACATATTGCAATTACCGTAGCACTTGGTTATAAATGGATATTCTAATGGAAGAAGTATTTATAGAACAAATCGCAATTTATGGAACGGCATTTATACTCTGTTTGGTTACGGTTTATTTTTATTTGCGTAAGCAAAAAACAAAGTCGGTTATAACTGAAAGAAAGGTTGAAATAGCCAAAGAAGAAGGCTTGTTTGAACCAGTTTCGTTACACCCACATATAGATTTAAATACTTGTATTGGTAGTGCTGCTTGTGTTGCGGCATGTCCAGAAAAAGACATTTTAGGAATTGTAAATGGCGTAGCGACTGTAATTAATACAACGAATTGTATTGGACATGGCGCTTGTTTTCATGATTGTCCTGTTGAAGCTATTTCACTTAGAATTGGTACTGAAACCCGTGGTGATAGAATTGCCTCATGTGAATGAAAATTTTGAAACCAATATTAAAGGCATTTATATAGCAGGTGAATTAGGAGGTATGGGATTAATTAAGAATAGTGTGGAGCAAGGGCAACAGGCTATAGAGAATATTGCAAAAAGTAAGAAAGCCTTCTAAAGAGGATGTGCTCGATGTAGTTATCATTGGCGCAGGACCGCAGGTATATCAGCATCACTTGCGGCGAAAAAACAGGGTTTATCTGCTGTTACACTAGAGCAGGACTCTTTAGGAGGCACTGTTTATACATTTCCTAGACCAAAAATTGTTATGACAGCGCCTATGGATTTACCACTTTATGGAAAAGTAAAACTGTATGACACATCAAAAGATGAATTATTAAAACTATGGAATAAAGTCATTTCAGAACAGCAATTAAATATAATTGAAAACACGAAGGTGGAAGGCATTATTCCTGTCGCCAACGGTACTTACAAAATTACTACCAATACATGGTGAAGAATACATTTGTAATCAGGTTTTGCTTTCAATTGGAAGACGTGGAACCCCAAGAAAATTAAATGTTCCAGGTGAAGATACTCAAAAAGTAGCATATCGCTTATTAGAACCAGAACGCATAAAAGGGAAGAAGGTTATGGTTGTTGGAGGTGGTGATTCCGCTATTGAATCGGCACTACTTTTAAAGGATGAAAATGAAGTGACTTTATCCTATAGAAGTGATCAATTTTCAAGGTTGAAACCTAAAAATAAAGAAAAAATTAATCAGGCTATAGAAGATAAATCTATTGAAGCTTTGTTTAATTCAAACGTTTCAGAAATAGAAGAAAAAAGTATAAAACTCAAATTTAATGAAAGTGATGATTGTGAAGGAATGGGAAAACGATTTGGTATATATTTTTGCTGGTGGAGAATTACCAACCCGTTTTTTACAAAATGCAGGTGTTAAAATAACAAAGCGATTTGGTCATATTATGAAAAAACATAAATAGTAACATTTGAAACAGCGCTTAATATATATCACCGTATTGTTTTTGATGGTTGGCTTATTTGGAAATAGCCAAATATCACCGGGTGATTTATCGCAGGCACATGCAAAATTGGAAGGCATGAGTAATTGCACGCAATGTCATGAATTAGGAGATAAAGTAACAGACCGAAAATGTCTAGAATGTCATAAAGATGTTCAGTCGTTAATTAATAAAAAAAGAGGGTTTCACGCAGATCCGGTTGTAAAAAAACAAAATTGTATTGAATGCCATAGTGAGCATCACGGACGAAAATTTGATATGGTTCGATTTGATGAAAAAAGTTTTAATCATGATAGAACAGGCTATAATTTAGAAGGAAAACATGAAATAATAGATTGTAAAAAGTGCCACATGCCAGATAATATTCAAAATATCGAATTAAAGAAAAGAGCGAAAACCTTTATGGGATTAGATCAGGCATGTTTAACTTGTCATGATGATTATCATCAAAAAACACTTGATAACGATTGTAAAAAATGTCATGATTTTAAAGCTTTTAAACCAGCTTCAAAATTTAATCATGATAAGTCAGATTTTAAGTTAACGGGCAAACACACCGATGTTAAATGTTTGGAATGTCACAAAAAAACCACAAAAAACGGCAAAGATTTTCAGGAATTTACGGGTATTGCTTTTACAGATTGTAAATCCTGTCATGACGATCCGCATACCAATCAATTACCTGGTGATTGCAAATCGTGTCATACAGATTCCGGGTTTGAAAATTTTAATGGTCAATCGAAATTTAATCATGATTTAACAAACTTCACATTAAAAGGAAAACACTCGGATATAGATTGCTTTAAATGCCATAAGAAAACAGAAGATTCGAAACGAGTATTTCAAGACAATTTAACTCTTAACGAAAATAATTGTGTGAAATGCCATAAAGATGTGCATGAAAGTAAATTTGGATTGAATTGTGCCAAATGTCATAATGAAAAAAGCTTTTTAACTTTAAATAACATGAACTTTTTTGATCATAGTGTTACAGATTTTCCGTTAACAGGAAAACACGTGGATGTAGATTGCAAAAAATGCCATAAGGGAAGTTATGTGAAGCCTATAGATTTTTCAGCTTGTAATAAATGCCATAAAGATTATCATAAAGGTGAGTTTAAAGAAAAAAATGATGTTTCTCTAGATTGTGTTACATGTCATTCTCTAGAAGAAGGCTTTGAATACAGTTTGTATACACTCGAACAACATCAAAAAACAAAATTCCGTTTAGAAGGCGCACACATTGCAACACCTTGTTTTGCTTGTCATGTTAGTGAAAAAGAAAAACGATGGACTTTTAGAAATTTAGGTACCGAATGTAATAGTTGCCATAACGATATTCATGATGGTTTTATTAGCAAAAAGTTTTACCCGGAAAACGATTGTAAATCCTGTCATATCAGCGATAGCTGGTCCAAAATAAATTCTTTCGATCATAATAAAACGAAATTCCAATTAGATGGGAAGCATCAAGAAGTTGATTGTAGAGCTTGTCATTTTTCAAATGAAAGTAAAAATAAATCTGTTGCAAAACAGAAATTTATGAATCTGGATAGGCAATGCGTTTCTTGTCATGAAAATATTCATGAAGACAAATTTGCAATTAATGGCGTAACCGATTGTGTGAGGTGCCATGTAACAACTAGTTGGATGCCTGAAAATTTTAATCATAATACGACCCGATTCCCTCTTGAAGGTAAACATTTAGAAGTTGCTTGTAATGAGTGTCATACAAGCAAAGTTGTAAATGGAAAAAAAGAAGTTTTGTATAAGTTAAATAAATTGCAATGTATAGACTGTCATCAATAATTATAGCATTTTTGATGTTTACATCAATTTGGGGGCAATCGCCACACGGTGATGTGTTAAAAATTAATTGTAACCAATGTCATAATCCTGCAGGGTGGGAAATTGATGAGCAGTTAATGCGTTTTAAACACAGTAAAACAAATTTTAATTTAGAAGGCGCGCATTCCCAAACCGATTGTATAGCTTGCCATACATCTTTGGTGTTTAACGAAGCACCTAATCAATGCGCGAGCTGTCATAAAGATGTGCACAGTGCTTCTGTTGGTAATGATTGTGCCAGTTGCCATAATTCTCAAAGTTGGTTGGTTGATAATATTCCCGAATTACATGAAGAAAATGGGTTTCCTTTGGTGGGAGCACATGGTAATTTAACCTGTGTTGAATGCCATACTTCTGAAACTAATTTGAGATTCGATAGAATAGGAAATGATTGTATTAGTTGTCATAGAGATGATTATATGGCTGCAAAAAGACCGAATCATTCTGAAAGTAGTTTCTCAACAAATTGTATTGATTGTCATAATCCATTAGGAACCGATTGGGATTCCGATAGAATAGGTAATCATGACTTTTTTCCATTAACACTTGGGCATAATATTACTGATTGTACACAGTGTCATAAAACTGCAAATTACTCAGATGCCGACCCTAATTGCGTGAGTTGTCATCAAACCGATTTTAGCAATACCACGAATCCAAAACACAGCGACGTTGGATTTTCAACGGATTGTATTTCCTGCCATACCACAAACCCAGGATGGACACCGGCAAACATTAATCACGACTTTTTCCCATTAACATTGGGACATAACATTCAGGATTGTACGCAATGCCATAAAACAGCTAATTATGCCGATGCAGATCCTAATTGTGTAAGTTGTCATCAAACGGATTTTAATAACACCACGAATCCTAATCATAACACCAATGGCCTTTCTACCGATTGTGTAACCTGCCATACCACAAATCCAGGATGGACGCCAGCCACTATCAATCACGATTTTTTCCCTTTAACTTTAGGTCATAACATTCAGGATTGTAATCAGTGCCATAAAACAACGAATTATGCCGATGCCGACCCGAATTGCGTGAGTTGTCATCAAACGGATTTTAATAACACCACGAATCCTAATCATAACACCAATGGCTTTCAACACAGATTTTTCAATTGATACCTACATTAATTACAGGCAATATATATTGCCAAATAAGGATAGTTTGTCGCCAAAGAACGAATTTAATGTGTATAATTTAGCCTTGATTTATGATGTAGATTCCACACTTTCTGTTACGGTAGGACGAAAAATAAATTATAAAATTTCAACCCTAGGAGCGATTGATGGCATTCAAGCTGAAAAATTTATAGGAAAGAATTATGTTGGTGTTATTGCAGGATTTAGACCTGATATTTACGATTTTGGATTTAATTCAAACTTATTGCAATATGGTGCCTATGTTGGAAGATTAACAGAAAGTAAAAACTTGTATTCTCAAACTACGTTAGGTGTTGCCGAACAAAGAAGCGGAAGCGAAGTGGATAGACGTTTTGTTTATTTTCAGCACTCCAGCACTATTTTTAAGAACCTGAATCTATTTTCAACTATGGAGTTGGATATTTTTAATAAAGTGAACGACACTCTAAATAACACGACTACTAACAATCCCAGATTAACCAATTTATATGTTTCGGCCAGATACCGTTTTAGTAGAGCTATTAATGCGTCACTTTCTTACGATTCCAGAAAACGCATTATTTATTATAAAACCTACGAATCTGATATTGAGCGAATTTTAGATGAAGATATTGCGCGACAAGGAATCAGAGCCCGTATAAATATAAAGCCTTTTAAATATGTATATGGCGGTTTTAGTTACAGCAAACGGTTTCAAAGTGATAGTCAGAACAAATCGGATAATTTATATGGTTATTTAAGTTTTTCAAAAATTCCAGTAATTGACGGAAGAATTTCATTAACCTATAATTTAAATTCATCCAATTATTTAGATAGTGGTATTGCCTCTTTAAGATATTCTAATGAATTTTGGGATGGCCGACTTAGTGCCGATTTTTATTACAGATTTGTGAATTACGCTTATCAAAGTGATATTCCAGACTTTAGTCAGAACTATTTTGGAACCAATTTATCCTATTTTATAGATAGAACGTTGGCTTTTAGTTTATCGGGGGAAGTGTCTACCTATAGTCAGGAAACAAATTATAGAATCAACGCAAGATTAGTCAAACGCTTCAACAGGAGCAGAAAATTAAAAAATCATGAAAATTAAATTAGTTGTTATTTTAGTTGTTACATTAATTTTTAATGCATGCAATAATGGACCAAAAGTAATTTCGCCAGCATCTGAAACTGAAAAATCAGGATCGTCTTCAGGAATATTTTCAGATGAAGAATCATCAAAACCCAAAGTTGATTTTAATGCGCCAACAGCTTCTGGAGAATTTCATAAAGTTCTAGTTAATGAAGTGCTTCCAACGTCTAAATATGTGTATTTACATGTAACTGAAGATGGCGAAGAATTTTGGATAGCTACCAGACTAATGGATGTTAAAAAGGGAGAAACTTATTATTATAAAGATGGTTTACTAAAAACAGATTTTGAAAGTAAGGAGTATAATCGCGTTTTTGAAAAGATTTATTTGGTTTCTAATTTAGTAGTTGCCGCAAATCATGGTAAAGAGAATGCTTCAACAAGTGTCACAGATTATTCGCAAAATACTTTAAATGCTACGAAGCAAAATATTGAAATGCATACCGAGAGAATCGTGAAACATAAAGGATCGATGAAAATTTCAGATTTGGTTAAAGATCCAAAAAAGTATGAAGGCAAAACAATACAATTAGATGGTATCTGTACTAAAGTAAATCCTGGAATTATGAATAGAAACTGGATTCATATTAAAGATGGCAGTAAGGATGATTTCGATATGGTTATTACTACCGATGCTTATATTCCAGAAGGTGCGGCGTTTTCTATGAAAGCTGTTGTTACTTTAAATAAAGACTTTGGAGCTGGCTATAAATATGATTTGATATTAGAAAACGGAGAAATTGTAAAATAACTACATGACTGTTTTAATAAAATGCGCTTTAACTGTTCGTTGTTAAAGCGCATTTTTAATTAAATTTCTATTAAGAAATCACTTGATATTTTCTTTTTTTTAAATAAGCCAATGTGCATATTATAATAATACAAACAACAACAATATAAACCCAACTTGGAATAGGGATGGGGTCTCCAGTTGCGTAAGAATGTAAACCAGATAGATAATAGTTTACACCATAATAAGTCATTATAACCGTTGCTAGCCCAAAAATAGTGGATACATTATAAATAAACAGTCCTGTTAGTTTTGGAATAATTCTCATGTGTAAAATAAAGGCATAGACAAGTATTGTAACTAAAGCCCAGGTTTCTTTGGCATCCCAACCCCAATAACGTCCCCACGATTCATTAGCCCAAACGCCGCCTAAATACGTGCCAATACTCACCATTACCAATCCGCCCATTATGGTTAATTCACTTATATAAGACATTTCGGTAATAATGCTTTTAATCCGGTCTTTATTGGTTTCATTGGTAAAAATCATAAGGATTAAATTGATGAGTCCAATAATGGCACCAAGCATTAAAAACCCATAACTTCCGGCTTCCAAAGACACATGAATTGTTAACCAATACGATTTTAATACAGGTACTAAGGGTGTTATTTCGGGGTCCAGAAAACTCATCATGGAAACCAATAAAATAGTGGATGCTAAAACCATAGTAGCGGCTAAACCACCAAAAGATTTTCGTGTAAATAATAACGCCTGCTAATGTTGTTGTCCATGCGATATAAATCATTGATTCATAACCATTACTCCATGGTGCTCTTCCAGAAATATACCATCGTAAACCTAACCCAATAGTGTGGCAAGTAAAACCAACAATAACTAAAGCGAAAAGTACTTTATAAATCGTTTTTAGTTTAAAACCTGGTTTAAAAACTGAAAGGAATAAAAAGAATAAAAATGATAAACCCAGCAATATGTAAAACCCTGCTAATCGATTAAAAATATTAAAATTGTTAAGAAATATTTCCGCCTTAATTTTTGAGATTAGATGGTATTACAGCACTTCCATTTTTAATTTGATAGGCTTTTAATTCATCTAAAATACTATTAGCATCATTGAAATTTTTGGTTTGAATACCTTTAATAAGTGCGTTTTTATAGGCACTAAAAAAGTTATCTGAAACATGGTTTTCATGTCCGCCACCATGATTATGTCTGGAAACCCAGGTATTATTAACATCATTAGCAACGGGAATAACTTTTAATAAGCTGCCCGAAAACATCATGCTTACAATATTTAATCGTTCGTCTATTTTTATAAGTTCTTTTTCGTAAACACCTCGGTCTTTAGGGTCTAAATCATAAACTCTACGAATTTCATCTCTTAATTTATAATCGCCCTTTTCATTAAAGAAATCACGATACGATGCATAATCAGGCATTACTCCTAATTGTGTCAAAATATCTTGATGTTTTCCTAATTTTATAATTTTAGCATCGCTCCAATCATTGCCATTTGCAAACATGCTTAACACAATTTGGTCTGAATTCAAGCCTGCAAAACTCTCTTTCCTATAAACTTTTCGCATCACTTCTCTAGATAGTGTATGCAAAGGTTTCATACGTCCTTTAAAATCTTGAACAACAAGTTTGCTAAATTTTTCGGCGTGTTCTTTGCTAACAGCATGCTCAATTAAAGCCTTTGTACTTGGTGTTTGCGCAATTAACACCGTTGATGAGAAGGAGATAAATAATAAGATGATAAATGCACCGTTTTTGGCTCTTATTTTTTTTAGTTTCTGAAGCACATCATAAAAACGTGTTTTTTTACTGAAAAAATTGAGAAGTAAACCAATGGTTAATAGAATGTATCCTAAATATGAAATAAGCGTACCCCAATAATCGCTGTTTACGCTTAAGTAAGTGCCTTTTTCATCTTTATCAAAAGACGATTGGAAGAAGCGGTACCCTCCATAATTTAAAATATTATTCATGAATATTCTAAAATCCATTTTAGTGTCATTTCTATCATCCATCAAGACCACTTCACTTGCGTACGAAGAGGCACTATCGGTTCCCGGATATTTATCCATTATGAATTTTTTCAGGTAAATTGAAAATGGTAACTCAACTTCTTTCGAACCATAAGAGACCGCAACATTGGTGCCTTCAAAGCTTAAAAAAGCACTTCGACCTGGCATTCCCCGACTTCCATAAACATAAGCTTCTTGCACTTTTCCATTTACTGAAACATCTAATACAAGTGCCGAAGTGCTTTCATTTTTTACTTTTGAACTTTCTGATTCAATGGTCGCTTTTCCATTTTTAATAAACTCAGGGAACACAAAATTATTTTCGCCATCAGAATATAAAGAGCGAAGCATTAGTGGTTTATAATTTGAAGACGGATATATGGTGTCTTTTTTTTGAGTCGCCATAACCAATTGTGTGAGCACCCTATTCGCACTAAAAACTAACGAATCATTTCTGTAATTTATATTGATGGCTTCAGGAATTAATGTACTATTAAAATTGAATAAAACATTGTTGTACCGCTTAGTTTCGCCGTAACTTAATAAGTATTCTTCCCGACCATTCATGCCAGCAGAAACAATCTTCAATATAGGTTTCCCATCCATACTTTCAGATATAGCTTGTTTTGGATTTGGAATGAATTGTTTCACTTTTATGTCAATCAAATCGCTATCCACCAAATACGATTGATGCCAGTTATTGTTTCCTAAGGAAGCAAAAAGCACAGGTTCATTAAAATCGTATGTTTGATTGTTTTTGGTAACATTGAATTTTAAATAGGTATTTGACGATAAAAATGTATTGGAAGCATCATTTTCTCGAATATGCATAACACCTTCAAATCCGAAATATCTAGTAATTCCGGCACCAATTAAAATGACAATGATGGAAGCATGAAAAAGCAAAACCGTCCACTTTTTCTGAGGAATCATTCTGAATTTAAAAATATTTACAATTATTGAAATTCCGAAGAGTGCTAGTAAAAGTTCAAACCACCATGCTTTAAAAATTACTTTTTGGGCTGCACTTGTTCCAAAATCATTTTCAATAAAAGTCGCAATACCTATGGAAGCAGCAAATAATAGAATATATAATCCGCCAGCCCTTGTATTGAATAAAAGACTCACGTATTTTTTTACAGAGAATAAGTAGTTATTTATTTGTTTAAAGTATTTTGAAGTTGAAGCAATTAAGTTCTTCATAAAAATAATTAAGTTGGTTATTATCTGTGTAGCTTTTACATTAATGATTTTTTTAACAATTGAAATGGTATGGCATACTTAATAAGTAAACAACTTCATAAGCTTAATTACACAAATATTTTTATGATTTGTGTGTTTAATCAATATATCCAATAATTTATTTTATAAAATTTAGCCATAATAAGAAAATTTAAAAACCGCATGCGTTTTTGCATACGGTTTTTAAATTTGAAGTATTAAGAGTTCAGGAATGTTTTTAAATTATGTAAACATTAAACTCATTTCTTTCTCATACTAAATTAAATAACTTCAATTACCTTTTTAGGAGTCGCTTTAACTTCTGGTTTTTTTAGAAGATTTAATTTTAAAATACCATTTTTATAAGTAGCCTTAATATCTTGGTCTTTTTTAATAGTATTAGGTAATTTTAACGATCTTTTAAAAGAATTATAGCTAAACTCTTTACAAGTATATCCTTCTTCTTTTTCTTCAGATTCTTTGCTTTTTTCGCCATTTACATGAAGCATATCTTCATCGATTGTTACTTCAAAATCTTTTTTTGTAAACCCAGGAGCTGCAAATTCAATTTCAAAATCATCTTTATGTTCTTTAATATTCATAGCTGGCATTAAGCTATCTTCTTCAAAAAAGTCGTCGTTAAAAAACTCGTCGGTGCTTAAAAAATTTTTTAAGCCAGTATTATTCCAAGGGAATAATCTGTTTCTGTTGTTAAATTTAATGAGTGTCATAATAAATATATTTTAAAGATTATTGTTTGTTAAACTACTAATTTATATAAGCTAAAGCAATGATTTGTATCAGTTTAAAAAAATAATAATGTTAACAATTTGCCTGCTTTTTATGCCATTACAACACTTTGTATATATTCAAATAATTCTAATTTTAAACTTTTAGTTTCTTTTAAAAACTCATCAAAATGATAGGTTATTTTTGCATGCAATTGCCGATAAAAACGATCGTAACTAATATTATCACATTCTATTTTATTTAATAGTTGGTTATGATAAAAGTTTATTTTATCAAATAGTATCAATCGTTCTTTCTCGTTATTATCTATTTCTTCTTTAAATAATTGTAAAGTTTCAAATAAATTCATG
Source organism: uncultured Flavobacteriaceae bacterium (assembly GCA_963698455.1). Lineage (GTDB taxonomy): Bacteria > Bacteroidota > Bacteroidia > Flavobacteriales > Flavobacteriaceae > Mariniflexile. Next base: position 481,131 of record CAVOQU010000001.1, read on the forward strand.
GTGTCTTTTTCATAAATACTTGAATTTAACAAATGTTTTAGAAAACGTAATTCATGTTTTAAAAATTCAAGTTCAACTTTCCATTTATGAGTGATAAGCAGCAATTCCTCATTGCTTATATCTCTGCTAAAGTTTTTGTATGCATTTAAAGTTTCCATAGTTGAGGTGATTTTTTAATTATACATCATGGAGTAAAAAAAAATCTAGTTTAACTTATAGAAGTCTTTTACCCAGGCTATAATTTGGTTTTCTGTCATGCTATCAGCCTTTTGTAATCCTTTAACTTTAGCACTTACATTTTTATATTGTTCTTCTAATTCTTTTCTGAATTTTTCACCAGTTTGAGCTGGTCCGAATAAAACAATGGTGTCTGCATCCTTTATTTCAGACACTATGTTTTCGAAATACAATTTTAATTGCTGTTTTTCTCGGTTCATATATTTATTTTCTTGAACAACATCTTGAGGGCTTCCCCTATATCCAAGTCCAAAACCTCCTGACGGATGATAATTTTCAACTTCAGATTTTATGGTGTTAAATTTTTCTGTATTGTTTTCAAGTGTCACAATATGTGCTTTTTCTTTGTCTAACCAAACGCCTATTTTTTTCATCTTTTTATCATTTTAGTTTCTTAAATCGTGCATCACCAATATTGGTACTTTAGAATAATAACCAATTTCTTTTACTAAAGGTTGTGTTAGCATACTACCAAAAAAGGAGTGTTTTTTATTTATAAATGCGACCATATCGCTATCTCTGCTTTCTATAAAACAATTAATAGCTGTCGAGATATCCATACTGCTTAAAACATGAAAAGAAAAGTTTACCTCATTAAGTATTTCTTCAAGGAGCGTTTTGTTTTCAATTTGTTTTTTGTCTAGTTTGTCTTCTTCAGAAACATGCAAAACTCTTATACTAGAGTTACATGTTTTAGCAATCTCAACCATATAATTTAGTTCTCGCTTTTTAAAATGAGTTTTATAACTGGTTGGAAATACTATTTCTGCCGGCAGTGTATGTTTTGCTTTTTCTGGCACTACTATAACAGGACAATTACGAACTTTCTCCATGACATACATGGCAGTACTGCCGTAATCAATTTTACGAGAACCTGTTTCGCCTTTAGACCCCATAACAATTAATTCTATGTCTTTTGCTTCAACCACAATTTTAATAGCTTCTAAGGGGTTATTAAAAGTAGAGATAGGTGTAAATTTATGTTTAGAATTTTTTTCTTCACGAAATGCAATCATATCTAATACTTTTGCTAATCCATCTTCAGAATTTAACTTGGCCTTTTCATATAAATCACTTCCAGGTTCCATGTTTATCATACTATCAATAATATTTGAAGTTGCTGAAAACACATTTAACACATAAAAATTACAAGTATCATTTTTATACAAATCCAAAGCATAAACGATAGCACGCCATGCATTTTTTGAAAAGTCTGTAGGTAACAATATATTTCGTTTCATGACCATTAACTTTATTATTTACTCTTAAATATAGTCTAGAATAAAATTTGCTACAATGATAATTATCAACCTAATCGGGTATTGATAAAAATGGAACTATAGGATGGAACCCAATTTTCGATATTACCGGTTCATTAATGATACTTTCTATAAAACTGTGTTTGTAATTAACCATGACAAGTATATCAATGTGTAAATCATCAATAAAATCCTTAATTTCTTTTGCTTTTTTAGTGTAATCTGGCAACCAATGAAAACTAATATCAAAATCTTCCAATAAATTTTTTAGTGATACCATATTGTATTCTTGAATATCGTTAAGTTCATCTTCTTTATTGATATGGACTATTCTTATTTTTGAGTTGAAAAGAGTTGCTAAATTTTTAAGTGGATTTAATTCTATATCACTATAAAACCTATTAAAATCTGTTGGAAAAGCAATTTGCTTTGGTGCAATAAAATCGTATGCTTCTGGCACAACCAAAACAGGACAAAGCCTCATATTTTTTATTATAGATACGGTATTGCTTCCAAAAAAAAGTTCTTTAGCTCCAGTAGCACCTTTAGTTCCCATAATTAATAAATTTATGTGATGCTTTTTAATGGCATATTCAATAGCAATTTTTAGATCTTCTTGACTTATAATAATTTCAAAATCATGATTAGCGTTTGCATTTGAAACTTCTGCCATTTGTTTTAAATCTAATAGTTCTTTCATGGCACTTTCATTCATGACTCTTAATAATTTATTAGAAACAATAGTCATGGTTGAAATTTTCATTTTTGTAGAATGTAAAAAATAAAAAGTACATTCCTCTTCTTCATATAATTTTAGAGCATATACAATAGCGCTCCACGCATTATCTGAAAAATCTGTCGGCAATAAGATATTTTGTTTATTAGTTTTCATTTTTTATGACGTTTTAGATGGAATTACTAAAAAAGGAATATTTAAGTGAAACCCGATTTGATTGATGGTAGATTTAAAAAATAAGTTTTCAAAAAACGAATGTTTATTATTAATCATAGCCAACAAATTAACACGTGCTTTTAATTGAAATTCTGTAATGGCTTCTTCCACACTTTGGCTACTTACACTATGAAAAATATGTGCAACTTTTTTAAAATATTTTTCTAGCGATTTCCTGTTAAGTTCCTGATCTTTTGTTAAATCATAACCATAGGATACATTTAAAATATTTACCCGAGAATGATATGCTTTCGCAATATCTAAAATCACTTTTACGTGTTCCAATTGAAAGTCAATACCGTAATCTGATGGAAATAATATGTCATGAGGTGTTTCAAACGAAAAATCACTTGGAATTGCCAATACTGGGCAATGGGCATTTTTTATTATATGTACTGTGTTCGATCCAAATAAGATTTCTTTTGTGCCAGTAGCACCTTTAGTTCCCATCACAATAAAATCGAAAACATTCCCTTTATGTAAATCTTCTATCTCATTTAAAAGGGTATTAAATGATGATATCTTGGTAAAAATATGTTTTGAATTTTTGAATTCTTTTTCAATTCTGTTCTGAAGTATATCTAAGTCTTCTATTGAAGATTCTTTTACGGAATCTATGAGTCCGAATTGCGCAGAACTCATCTCCATATGTTCATAAGTATAAATTATTGGTGTATACGTATTAAGTAAATAGAAATTGCATTCTTCATTTTTAAATAAGTTTAAAGCATATTTTATAGCGTTATAAGCATTATCTGAAAAATCTGTGGGTAAGAGTATTTTTTTCATGATTTTGAGTATTAATTATTAGTTTACAAACTATCTCGTTTAATATTTTGTAACGCTAAAAACGGGATATTTAAATACAAACTCATTTCATCAATTATAGTTTGAAACAATATGTTTTCTGAAAATGAGTGTCTGCTGTTTACCATTACCAACATATCTATTTTATTCACATTTATATAGGTAAAAATGGCATTAGTAATATTTTTGTCCTGAGTTGTTTTGAAGTTGATTTCGTTTTTGCATAATTCTTCTTTAATGAAATTTTTATTTTCTTGTTGCTTCTTGGAAAGTGTCGAGCTAGCAGAGATATATAACATATCAATGATGCTATTACAAGACGAACTCAAGTCGCATAATAGTTTTAGCTCTCTTTTTTTATATGGAATTAAATAATTAGTTGGAAAAAGAATATGTTTTGGTTGTTCGTATTTAAAATTCTCTGGAATTGCCAATACAGGACATTCTACATACTTTAATACTTGCAATGTATGACTGCCAAATGTTAACTTTCTATTATTTCGCTTGCCTCGGGTACCCATAACTATAAGATCGATATTTTCTTTTGCTACAATTTTATCTGCTTCATTTAGTAGAATATTATTCGATGAAATTATAGTGTATGTATGTTTAGGGTTGGGCGAAATATTATTTATATAATTCAATAAATTTTCTAATTGTATCTTAGATTTATTACCGATAATATTAGCTATTGTTTCTATAGTCTCATTTCTTAACAAGGAGTCATCTGCATAAATTTCATCTTGATAGGCGTGCATGATAAAAAACTCACTTATTTCAAATTTAAAGACCTCACATGCATAATTTAATGCATTCATTGCGTTATCCGAAAAATCAGTCGGGATTAATATTTTTCTCATTACTACAGTACTTAAAATGAACTATTTGAATGTAAAATATAGTAATGTGATAGGCAATGATATTTATCAGAATACAAATCTGGTTAATTAGATCGCAGATTAAATTATGAAGTAAAAAAAATGTATCAATTTAAAATTAATGGTTTTAGTCATATCGTTTTTAATAAAATTTCAACCATAATTTTAGCACTGTTTTTTAATCATCTCTGATATATATCATTTGTTTGTTCTTTTATATTTTGCATTTTTAAGAAATAAAATCACAATATCATGGCACTTAATTTTAATCAATTTGCGACAGAAGCCAATACATTTCTTAAAACCTACACTAAAAAATTAAATTTGAAGGATACAGAAAAGGCTGGTCGAATTCTTTCATCGATTTTACATGGATTAAGAGACGTTATTTCGTTTGAAGAATCTTTAGACTTAATTGCACAGTTCCCCATGTTTTTAAAAGCAATTTATGTAAATGGCTGGACGGGGCGCAAAAAAGAAAAGATAAAAACAATGGCCGAATTTATTGAATTGGTTAGAAAATACGATGGCGTAACTGCGGTTCATGATTTCGAATCTGATGAAGTGGCAGAAAATTATATTTTCACAACATTTATACAACTACGCCAATATATTTCTTTGGGCGAATTGGAAGATATTAGAACAGAACTTCCAAAAGAACTAAAATCTATGGTGTATTATAATGTTATGTTTTAATATTAAATAAGTCATATTTAAAACCTTTAATGAATAATACCGCTCTTATTAATGTTAAGCGGAGGCTGATAGTGAAACTGAAATAAAATTGAAATTATGGATACAATTAAAGCTTATAAGGAAATAGTATTACCAATAGATTCAATACAACTAAAAGGGAATTTAAGACATGCTGAAAACAGTAAAGGCATTATACTTTTTTCTCACGGTAGTGGAAGTAGCAGATTAAGTCCCAGAAATAATTATGTGGCTTATTTTTTATTAAAATACGGATTTTCAAGTCTGCTTTTTGATTTGCTAACACCAGAAGAAGACACTATTTATGAAAACAGATTTGATATCAACCTGCTTACCGACCGTTTGGTTAAAGTAACAAAATGGATTCGTGAAAACATTGAAACAAAGCACTTGCCCATTGGCTATTTTGGAGCTAGCACAGGCGCAGCTTCTGCTTTAATGGCAGCTGCCCAACCAGGCAACAGTATTGTGGCAATAGTATCTCGAGGCGGACGAGTTGATCTAGCGATGCCCATACTAAAAAATATAAAAACACCTACTCTTTTATTGGTTGGAGGTCTTGATGGGGATGTTATAGAATTGAATAAAAAAGCACAAAAAGAATTAAGCGGAATTTGCGAATTAAAAATTATTACAGGGGCATCTCATTTATTTGAAGAACGTGGTAAGCTTGAAATTGTGGCAAAACAAACTTATAACTGGTTTGATTTATATATGAAAAAATAAAATAGTATAACATGTTTGTAAATAGAGAAGAGGCGGGCAAATTACTTGCTAAAGAATTAGAGAATTATAAAAATGTTAAGGATGCCGTAGTTGTTACCATTCCAAGAGGAGGCGTACCTATAGGTTATATTATTGCTGAACAGCTAAAATTACCTTTAGACATTGTTCTTTCGAAAAAAATAGGACATCCATTACATAAAGAATTTGCTATTGGAGCTGTAACCTTAAATAATATTATTTTAAGTGATGATGCCGCTACTGCAACCGAAGCATATATTAATGATGAAACTAAAAGAATAAGGACCTTATTAAAACAGCGTCAAAATTGGTATTATGGTAATAAAACCCCTTTAAATTTTAAAGATAAAATAGTGATTTTGGTGGATGATGGTGTGGCTACGGGAAACACATTAATATCGAGTATTAAACTTATTGAACAGCAAAAACCTTCCCAAATTATTGTGGCTCTGCCAGTTGGACCACCTTCAACGATTAAAAAAATAAAGGATTTGCCTTATGTTACTAAAACGATTTGTTTAATTACGCCTTACTACTTTAATGCGGTTGGCGAGTTTTATGAAGATTTCAATCCAGTAGATGACGAAGAAGTTATTCGCCTATTAAAAGATTCCATACATAATTAAATGAAGTTTATTAAATTTAAATTACACCTCTGGAGTTATAACTAATAAAAAATCCCCTACTTTAAAAATTATGATTCTCTAAAATGTAAGCTACATTATTGGGAAAATATACATTTAAAAAACAAGTAAACAACAAAAAAGGGAATGCGTGATAAGCATTCCCTTTTTTCGTTATAAACCCAATTAAATAAGCTTATAAACTAACTGATTAATAGCCTTTGCTAAAAAAGAAACAGAAAGCCGAAACTTCCTGTTTCCTCTGAAGAATTCAATTTTATTAAGAAACCTTTTCTAACTGCTAAAGTGTTTTTATTTCTATAATCACTTTAACTTTTCAGTGTCTAATAACTTAAAACTCTTCATTACAGATTAAACATCTCGCCATGCTAAAATCTGTATACTTTATAAGAAACAGGAAGTCGAAACTTCCTGTTTCCTGGTAAGAGTTTAATTTCATTATTTAACCAACTGCCTTTCAAAAAATACTTTATCGCTAAAGCTCATGAAAATCAAACGAAATAATAATTTTAAACCCTAATTATAGTTCACAAAATCTTCCGATTTTAAGAACAATATTATAGTCTATTGTAAATTCAAGGAACGTTTTAATGAGTCACTAATATAAGACACAAATAGGAGTTTCAAAATGATATATATCAGTTTCAAAAAAAAGTAAAAGTTTAAAATAATACTATTTCATAGGCCATATTTAGCAAAAACACGCCAATAAAGAAAAGTAAAGTGTAAATAACTTGCACCAATTTCACATTAAGATATGCTAACCAAGAAATTGTTTGTTTTGGAAAAATAAAAAGGAATAACCCAATAAATAATGATTGCCAACCTAATAAAGTTATAATTATAGTCCAATTTGGTTCCCATATATTATGACTTAAAATATTAAGTAAGCCAATAATAATGGCTATAAACGATGTTATTATTAAAAATTTTTCATCTTCTAAATCGTCAAATATTTGTTTAATCCGCTTCGGATTAAGACTTAAAATTAAAAAGAAAATAAGCAGATACCAACCCCAAAATTTTGCTAAAAAAATAGAAACATCCATAATAAATAATTTTAGTTGTGTGATAAATATGAATAGAGTCTAATTTATTCCTTTTAAATTTTAAAAAGAATGATATTAATCAACTTCATTTTTTATTAAAAAAAATTAACTCATATTTTGTAATTTTTGGAAATCTATAATTCTTATATTTCGGCCCTTAATTTCAATAAGACCATCTTTTTTAAAACTAGACATTGTTCGTATAAATGTCTCGGTTGCTATACCCGCTTCACTTGCTAAATCGCTTCGAGAAATTGCAAATGGTTCTTCTGGTCTGCGATTAATTTTTTGAGCAAATTTTAAAATAGTTTCTGCCGTTTTTTTATTTACCGAACTATATGCCATTTGTAATAATTTATCATTGACGCCAGAGAGATCGTCTGATAATAATTGAATTATTTCTAAAGTTAACTTGTGATTATTATCAAATATATTATTAAGTTCACTTTTTGAAATGGCTACTAATTCAACATCTTTAAGAGCCATGGCCGATTCTTGACACGGTATATTTTGTATTAAAGATGTATAGCCAAAAAAATCGTCTTCTTTGTGCAATGCTATAGTTAATTCTTTGCCATGTTCGTCGAGCTTATAACACTTAACAACTCCTTTTTTTATTAAATAAATATAGTTAGAATTATTTCCTTCTCTGTAAACCAAATCGTTTGCATTAAAATTTAAGACTTCGCCGTTGTCGTCAAAGAAATTCTTTAAGTCGTTTAAGGTTTTTATACCATCATCATTCACAACTTCTGGTGTATCGTTTTTCTTCGCTCTTACGCTATTTAATACAGCAGCTTTTTCTAACCGACTATTTATAGAATTAATTAGTTCGTCTTCGCTAAAAGGTTTGGTTATATAATCATCGGCTCCCAAATCCATACCTTTTCTAATATCTTTTCGTTCGGCTTTTGCAGATAAAAAAATAAATGGGATGAATTTTGTGTTATTTTTTTTTGCGAGTACTTCTAGTACACTATAACCGTCTATTTCTGGCATCATAATATCACAAACAATGATGTCGGGCTTACATTTTTTAGCTGTCTCAATGCCAATCTTTCCGTTAGAAGCACTATGCACTTCGAAATTAGAAAGCTCTAAAAGCTCTGTCATATTTTCTCTTAAAAAATGATCATCTTCAATAACTAATATTTTTTTTCTCTTTTTCATTTTCATTTTTGATAAATATTAGGAATAGTTATTGTGAATGTAGAACCAACATTCTCTTTACTTTGAAAACTTATAGTGCCCCCTATATAATCTAAATGATTTTTTACAATATTTAAACCAATGCCAGTTCCTTGGGTTTCCAGTACATTTTCTGCTCTATAATAGCGGTTAAATATGTTTTTCTGGTCTTTTTCAGGAATACCAATACCGTTGTCTTTTATGTTAAAAATAGTTTCTTTGTCATTTTGAAAAATTTCAATATCTATAGTTGCATTTTCAGAAGAATATTTTACAGCATTATTAACTAAATTAGATAATATTAACTCTAAATGATTCTCATCGAGATAGAGTAATACCTCATCTAAATCTTTAGGGTAATTAATTTTTTGACCTTCTTTTAATAATACACTTGCATTATAAACAGCTCCTTTTAGAACTTTACTCAATTTAAATTTACTAGGGGTGTATTTTATATAACCGGTTTCAAATTTTTCGACCGATAAGAAATCATTTAAAATATTATCGAGGTTATTAACTAAAACAGTAATTGTTTCAATATGCTTATTGCGTTTCTCTTGTTCTTTTGTTAATGTATATTTACTTAACAAGATAGTCGACGTTAAAATGCCGCTTAAGGGTGTTTTGAATTCGTGTGATACTAAGGTTAAAAATTTTGATTTTAATAGATTGTGTTCCTTTTCTGCAATTAAAGCCAGTCGTAATTCTTCTGTTCGCTTAGCAACCGTTTTTTCAAGATTTTTGGTGTAATTTTTTCGCTCTGTAATATCTAAAATAATGGCTACAAATACGTCTCTATCACCTATATTCGAGCGTTGTAAATGAACTTCTACTGGGTATATTGTACCATCTTTTCGTATATGAGCACATTCAAATTCCAGTTTTTTTACATTTTCTTTATTTAATAATTCAATACTAGTTCTAAAAGCCTTTGCAGTATAGTGTGGTTTAATATCTAAAGGCGTCATTAATTTTAACTCATCTAATGTATAACCTAAATTTTTTTGCGCGCCATAATTAACATTTAAAAACTTTAAAGTTTGCGCATCACAAACAAATATTTCATTTAACGATTCATGAAATATTTTCGCAAAATGAGCTTTTTCCTGTTCACTTATTTTAATATCAGTGACATCTTTAACAAGAGCTAAAACGTAATTTTTATTATAAACTGAAAAATTATTTAATCCTAATTTAACGCTAAAACTACTGCCATCTTTTCGAATGCCTGGTACCACGCGCTCCATGCCCTTTTGGTTATCTGTTGTATTCTCTACAAAACCTTTAAAATGTGATATATGTTTTTTGTGAAGATCTGGAGAAATTAAAATATTGAGTGGTTTGTTTATAAGTTCCTTTTTATCATAACCAAACATTTTTTCTGCCGACTGATTAGCTTCTACAATAATCTGCTTTTCGTCGACAATGATAATACCCTCAGATATGGCACCTAAAAGTAAATTATATATGTCCTGATCTTGTTTAAACATAATGTTCAAGATAAAATAAGTCGATATTAAATTTACAAAAAAATAAGGCTAATACTGATATAAATCATTACAATTATGTAAAGAATATCCTATTTTTAAAGGATATAAATACCAAAACAATGTATAAATCTTTAAATATTACCTTTTACCAAAATATCGCTAAATTGTTTTATGCTATCGCTGCAGCTGATAAGATTATAAAACCTATAGAGTTTGATACTTTAAAAGATTTTATTAAACGCGAATGGTTATCTGTTGAAGATACTGAAGATGACTATAAAACAGATGCGGCATACCAGATCGAAATCGTTTTTGATTGGTTAACAACTCAAGAATTAGACGCAGAATCTTGTTTTAATGATTTTATTGAATATAAAAATGAACATATATATTTTTTTACAGAAGAGATGAATACTTTAATATTAAAAACGGCGGGAGCTATTGCTTCGTCTTATTCTGGAGAAAACAAATCTGAATTAATAATGCTTGCAAAACTTAATATTGAACTTAAAAAATGATAATCATGAATTACTATTTTACCACCACAATACAAGGAAACTTTAATGACACTAAAGAAAGAGTTACAGAATTATTAAAAAATGAAGGCTTTGGTGTTTTAACTGAAATTGATATAAAGCAAACTTTAAAAAATAAATTGAATGTTGATTTTAAAAAATACACCATTTTAGGAGCCTGTAATCCCTCTTTTGCACATAAAGCATTACTTGCTGAAAATAAAATAGGAGCCATGCTTCCTTGTAATATTATTATTCAGGAAATAGCGCCAAATTCAATTGAGGTTTCTTCAATAAACCCTTTAGTATCGATGCAAGCTGTAAAAAACAAAGAACTTGAAAGCATAGCTCAAGATGTTAGTAACAAGCTAAAAAATGTTATAAATAATCTTAATGATGAAAAGTAATTTTAATGCCATCATAAATTCTGAAATTCCAGTATTAGTAGACTTTTTTGCTGATTGGTGCGGACCATGTAAAATGCTTGCCCCGGTTTTAACTCAGGTTAAAGAATCGCTAGGGGATTCTGTGAAAATTGTAAAAATTAATGTTGACAAAAATGAATTATTATCGGCAAAATATCAAGTTCGCGGTGTGCCAACCATGCTTCTTTTTAAGAATGGAAAACAACTTTGGCGACAATCTGGTGTACTGCAAAAAGATGAGATAATTTCTATTGTTAAACAACATTCGTAGAAGCTTCCTAGCACTGATTAATATCATTTTGTAATTGCCTTAGTAGTTATACATTTAAAGTATAAACTTCTAAATATTTACGCCATGAAAAAAGCAATTATTTTATTTATAGCAGTTCTATTAATTCCAGTTTTATGTTTCACTCAAAACATTGAAAACATGGAATACATATCTTCTTTTAATGATGACGTTGCAGCCATTAAAAAAGACGGACTATGGGCCTTTATAAATGCAGAAGGCACTATTATAGTGAATTTCAGAAACGATTTAATATCCTCTAAAAACGACGATGGTAATTATCCTGTTTTTAAAAATGGAAGATGTATTATCGTTAAAGAAAAAAATGGTATATCATATTTTGGGTATATAGACAAAACTGGAAAAACAGTTATTGAACCCCAATTTTTAAATGCATCTAATTTTTTCGATAACAGGGCTATTGTGTTGGGATTAATTAAACAAGAAGCTGGTATAAACCCAATATTAGACAAAAATATTGTTTACCATAAATATTTTGAAGTAATAATCGATGCGGAGGGCAACATATTAAACTATTTGAACCCCAAAGGTGTTAATATAACTTTAGATAAAAAATTTCTTTCTAAACCTCCTACTATCAATTCTAAATTCATTTCAAAGTATTTAGTTTCTTTTAAAACAAATGACAATAAGTTAGACATTATTAAAATAGATTAAAATAATGAATGCAAACTTAAGTTTAGGCAGTGTTTCTGGTATAAAAATTAAAGTACACTGGACCTTTTTGTTTTTAATAATTTGGATTGTTTTTGATGAATTAAAACGAGGAGGTAGCACTAGCAGTGTTTTATTTAATGTTGCTCTTGTTTTGGCTGTTTTTTTTTGTGTAGTACTCCACGAATTGGGCCATGCACTAACTGCCAAACGATTTGGAATTCAAACTAAAAAAATAACTTTACTACCAATAGGAGGGGTAGCTAGTTTAGAACATATACCAGAATCTCCGAAACAAGAACTCTTAGTAACTATTGCCGGACCACTTGTAAACGTCATAATAGCTCTTATGCTTTATTATGTTGTTCCGGTTCAAGAATTTATGCATCTAAATATTGGAGAAGCAATCCATACTTTAAATGAATTTACACTGGAAATTTTTCTGTTTTATCTATTTATTGTTAATGTTGGTCTGGTTATATTTAATATTATTCCTGCATTCCCTATGGATGGTGGCAGAATATTAAGAGCCTTATTGGCAATGAAAATGGATCGTGTAAAAGCGACTCAAATAGCATCAAACATTGGGCAATTTATAGCCATTCTCTTTCTGTTAATTGGGTTAATACAAAACCCAATACTTATATTCATTGCGCTTTTTATTTTTTTAGGTGCTTACGGCGAAAACCAAATGGTGCATCATTTAGCCTTACTAAAAGGACACACAGTTGAAGAAGCAATGATGATAAACATAACAACTTTTAATCCCGAGGACTCTATCGATCTTGTTGTGAACAAAATTATATCAGGCACCGAAAATGATTTTATTGTGGTTAAAGATGGTGTTATTAAAGGTTTGTTATACCATCAAGATATTATAAATAACTCAAACAAAAATGTGCTTGTAAAAGACGTCATGGTTTCTAATATAAAAACAGTTAGCCCTTCTAACGACTTAAAAGAAGTATTCACTCTTATTTATAGTGATAAAAAAGGATTTTTTCCAGTAGTAGAAAAAGATAAATTATTAGGTGCCATAGATGCCGTTAATTTAAATGAATACATTTTACTACAAGCCAAGTTAGGGCATTAACCATTTATTTTATTAGATGAAACGCTTTCTTTTTATATTAATACTATTGGTACTTATTTCTTGTAATAAAAAGCAGGAAAGTGTTCTGCCAGGCGAACGGCCATTAACAGAATCTGTATATGCTTCGGTAACTATTCAACCCGACAGTTTATATCAGGCCTACGCAATTGTTGCAGGTATATTGGATGCTAATCTGGTAGAAGAAGGTGATTTGGTTTTAAAGAATGAGCCATTGTTTCAAATTATAAATAATACTCCAAAATTAAATACCGAAAATGCTAAACTCGGTTTAGAACTGGCGCAAGCAAATTATCAAGGACGTGCCGCCATTTTAGAAGCTATTGAGAATGAAATTTTTTCAGCGAGACTTAATCTTAGAAATGATTCGATAAATTTTTTCAGGCAAAAGAATCTTTGGGAGCAACATATAGGTTCGCAAGCAGAATACGATAGTAAAAAGCTAAAGTATGAGTTAACATCTAATAGCTTAAAACTCTTAAATAGTAAATATAATCAAATAAAAAACGAACTGCAAACAGCCGTTAAACAAGCACAAAATAATTACCAGACTTCTTTAATTAATACTACAGATTTTACTGTTAAAAGTAAGATAAATGGCAAAGTGTATGCCCTGTATAAAGAACCTGGAGAAATTGTAAATACTTTAGAACCATTGGCTTCTATTGGTAGTGCTTATAATTTTATTATTGAACTATTGGTTGATGAAGTGGATATTGTTCGAATTACTAAGGACCAGGAAGTGCTCATTCATCTAGATGCTTATAATGGTGCAGTATTTAACGGAAACATTTCCAAAATATATCCGAAAAAAGATGAACGAAATCAGACTTTCGTTGTTGAAGCTATTTTTAAAAAAGCTCCCAAAGTGTTATATCCTGGGCTTTCTGGTGAGGCCAATATTATTATAGCTCAAAAAGAGGCAGTACTAACCATTCCAAAATCATATATTATAGATGATAATAAAGTTAAAACAGAAAATGGCTTAACAACCATTACTACTGGTTTACAAAATATGGAATTTATAGAGGTGCTATCGGGCATAACTAAAGATACTCCAATTTACAAACCCGAATAATGACTAATTGGACCGTTATATTAGGTATTGCAAAAACACATTTGCTCACAAAAATAAAGCAAACGTCTACGGCAGCCCTTGGTGTCACATTTGGAATTGGCGCTTACATTACTTTAGTCTGTTTTATGACTGGATTAAACAGTATGCTGGATAATCTAATTTTAAACCAAACACCTCATATTCATATATATAACGAAATAGAACCATCAAAAAAGCAACCTGTTTCAATTTATAATGAATTAAAAAATAGCTTTCATGTGGTACATTCGGTTAAGCCAAAATTAAGTCAGAAAAAAATCCACAATGCACTTCCAATTATTAAATATTTGGAAGAAAACGAGCATGTTCGAGGAGCACTTCCGCAGATAAAAACACAAATTTTTTATATCGCAGGATCTATAGAAATAGGCGGAAACCTAATAGGAATCAACCCTATTGATGAAGCTAAATTATTTAACATACAAGATTATATTGTAGAGGGTTCGGTAGAAGATTTAAACAATACAGATAATGGTATTTTGTTAGGAATTGGAATTGCAAACAAAATGTCGTTAAAGGTTGGAGATCGAGTCCAGATTAGCCCAATTAACGGCGGTATTTTTCCGCTTAAGATTGTGGGATTCTACCAAAGTGGCATTGCCGATTTAGATGCTATTCAAAGCTATACAAACATTAAAACGGTGCAACGTGTTTTAGGTGAAGCTCAAAATTATATCACCGATATTAATATTAAACTTTATGATATAGAACAAGCTGTGCCTTTATCAAAAATAATTGAAAAACAATTTAATGTAAAGGCGATAGACATTAAAACTGCCAATGCACAATTTGAAACAGGAACTAAAGTTAGAAACCTTATTACCTATGCCGTTTCCATTGCTTTATTAATAGTTGCAGGATTTGGAATATACAATATTTTAAATATGCTTATTTATGAAAAGATGAATGATATCGCCATTTTAAAAGCTACTGGATTTTCAGGTAAAGATGTGCAGCTTATTTTCATGAGTCAAGCTATGATAATTGGATTTGTAGGAGGTGTTCTAGGTTTAATTGTTGGTTTTGGATTGGCGAAATTTATTGGTACCATTCCATTTAAAACGGAAGCTTTGCCCACCATTGATACCTACCCAATCAATATGAATCCACTTTTTTTTGTTATTGGTTTTTCCTTTGCCATGATTTCAACTTTTTTGGCAGGATATTTACCATCTAAAAAAGCAAAAAAAATAGATCCTGTAACCATTATAAGAGGTCAATAATTATGAGTTACGTACTAGAAGCAAAACATATTAATAAATACTTTAGAAAACCCGTGACTTTTCATGTTTTGAAAGACGTGAATTTTCAAGTTGAGAAAGGTGAGTTCGTATCTATTATGGGTAAATCTGGTTGTGGCAAATCTACTTTGCTCTATATTCTTTCTACCATGGATACGGACTATGATGGGGAATTATTTTTAAATAATCAGTTAATTACCGGGCAAAATAGGGATAGATTATCATATATAAGAAACAAGTATATAGGTTTTGTATTTCAATTTCATTATTTACTATCAGATTTTTCTGTGTTGGAAAATGTAATGCTTCCGGCAAAAAAATTAGCAGAAAAATCGATTCAAGAAATTGAATATGACGCTATGCAAAAGCTAAAAATGTTAAACATTGAGAACTTAGCAAAAAAGCGTGCTTCAAG
The DNA here is from genome assembly GCA_963698455.1 of uncultured Flavobacteriaceae bacterium. Classification (GTDB taxonomy): domain Bacteria; phylum Bacteroidota; class Bacteroidia; order Flavobacteriales; family Flavobacteriaceae; genus Mariniflexile. The sequence continues at coordinate 496,881 of CAVOQU010000001.1, forward strand.
AATTTCTGGTGGTGAAAAGCAGCGAGTAGCCATTGCAAGAGCACTAATTAACAATCCTGCAATTATAATGGGCGATGAACCTACGGGTAATTTAGATAGTTATAATTCCGAAAATGTATTCAATATATTTAAACAATTAAGTGAGGAGCAAGGCCTGTCTTTACTCGTTGTAACTCACGATGAAGATTTTGCGAAAAAAACAAATAGAATTATCCAAATGGGAGATGGCCAGATTATAATTTAATTAAAGTTTATAGCAACGGTAAACTGCTTTTTGGATATATTTTAAAGTAGAATTATTTATGAAAAGCTACTGATTGAAATCATTGTATAAAATTTACAAACATCCTAATATTAAGCTATTAAAAAGATTATTATTAACTCTAAATTTATTGATTATGGAACCTGTACGAACAAGTAAATTTTGTCAAAGTTGTGGGATGCCAATGAAAAAAGACCCCAATCATGGCGGACTTAATAAAGATGGAACCAAAAGTACCGACTATTGCAGCTATTGTTATACAAATGGTGAATTCACTTATAAAGGAACTGCCAAAGAAATGCAGACTTTCTGTATTGAAAAAATGAAAGAACAAGGGTCTTCTAGTTTTGTGGCATGGCTATTTACTCGCAGCATACCACGATTAACAAGATGGCGAAATAAACCAAGAACATAACCTATTTTACAACTAATTTCTTCTGTTGTTATTTGTTGTTGTTCGTCTACTGTTATTTTCTGTAGTTGTCCTTCTTCCTTTTATATAAGTGTTATTGGGATGATACTCTCTAATATTATCTCCAAAATAATTGTTGATGCGAACTTGTCTGGTTTTTCTAAAATTAATGCTATTAAATCTTGGCGGTAATACATTTACGTTTATCCAAACACCATTATCAAAATAAGTATAATGTCTAAAAGTTAAGTCGTAATAAATTGAAAATTCAGGAAAATAAATATATCTAACATTCTCAACTCTATGTGGGTAAAACCAGGGTGGAGGTGGCTGGCTTGGTCTCGAAGATATTATAACTGGACCACAACTTATTAAACTAAAAAACATGCCAATAATTAAAATTGGGTAAAAAAATATTGTCTTTTTCATGGCGTCTATTTTTTAATAACTGCCATTAATATAATCTAGATTAGAACTTAATACAATGATATATATCAATTGATAATTTAATTAATAATACCGAAAGAAGGGTTGTTTTATTTAATCAAATTCAAAATCTATTCCTGACTAAAATCATTGTTTTTTTTAATGAATAATAATAGATTATATCTTTATTAAACAAACTATTTTTAGCTAAAAACATTAAAAAAATGCTCACCTTTAAAAACTATAATATTGCAGATTGGTTTTCTTTCTACCGCATTTTTGCAGCGCCGTTTTTGTTGCTTTTAATTTGGTTTGATGAACGCTTAATTTTTACCTGGTTATTATTGGTTAGCTACCTAACAGATGCCATTGATGGCTATCTGGCCAGAAAGCTAAAAATAACCAGCCCACGAGGCTCACAATTAGATTCGTTTGGAGACCAAATAACATTAATGGTCGGGCTTATTGGGTTGTTTTTCTTCGAAACAGAATTTATTAAAACAAATCTTATTTTAATTATTGTTGTATTTATTCCTTACATAGCACAAATGCTTTTTGCGTATTCAAAATATGGAAAAGCTACTGCCTTTCACACCTATTTAGCTAAACTATCGGCTATCATTCAAAGTGTTTTTATTTTATGGTCTCTATTTTTTAATCCTGAATACAGCTTGTTTTATATCATGATTGTCATTGGCCTATTAGAAACCTTTGAAGAAATTATACTCATTGTTATTTACGATAATTGGGCTTCCGATGTTAAAGGTATTTATTGGGCTTACAGAGATAAAAGACGTTTAAAAAAACACAAGAAGTGAAATCATATTCTCTATTTACCATCATGTTGTTTTGTTTGGCTATTTTGCTAATAGATATTCTTACTTTTTATTGGTTACAATCTATAACGCAGCTAATAGATTCTACTGCTATAAAAACAAGCATTAATGTGTTGTTTTGGGTTTTTACAGTGGGTTTAATTTCTTCAATTCTTATATTAAAAATCACATTAGATAACATAAACCCTATTAGAAAACAACTCTTAATTTCATCTTTTTATGGACTTGCTATCTCCTCTTTTATTCCTAAACTAATTTTTGTAATTGCAATTTCACTTCTTTATGCTTCAAATTATATGTTTTCTGAAACAGAATCGCTAATTCTGGTGCCTTTATTTGGGCTTCTCTCGGGTGCCATCCCTTTTATCTTTATTCTGTATGGTATTTTTAAGGCTATTTACAGATTTAAAGTTCATCATCACACATTTTCATTCAAAAATTTACCTAAGTCTTTTAATGGTCTTAGAATAGTGCAGTTATCTGATATTCATTTAGGAAGTTTTAATTATCGTTTTGCCATATTGGAACGAGCTATTGAAAAGATTAATAATTTAAATCCGGATTACATTTTTATTACTGGTGATCTGGTAAATAATTACGCTTGGGAATTACGGGGTTGGCAAAAAGTATTCAATAAATTAAAAGCAAAAAATGGAAAATATGCCATTTTAGGCAATCATGATTATGGAGATTACAGTAAGTGGGAATCTGTAAATGCAAAACAAGAAAATTTTGAAGCTATTAAGCAGTTTTATGCAGATATTGAGTTTAAATTATTATTGAATGAGTCTGAAATAATAACAAGGCTTAATGATTCTATTGCCATTATAGGTGTTGAAAACTGGGGAAAACCACCATTTAAACAGTATGGTAATTTAAAAAAAGCGATTAAAACTGTTAAAGAAAGTGCGTTTAAAATATTATTGTCACATGATCCATCACATTGGAGTGAAGAAGTCATTATTGAAACAAATATTGATATAACATTTTCAGGGCATACACATGGCATGCAAGCTGGTTTTCAATTTAAAAACTTACAATGGAGCCCGATTAAATTTAAATACAAACATTGGGCAGGCTTATATAAAAAAGGTAACCAGGTTTTATATGTAAACCGAGGATTAGGATGGCTTGGGTTTCCTGGACGCTTAGGCATGCGACCTGAAATTACTTTAGTGGAACTTACTACTAAGCAGACTGATTAAAATCATTGTTTATGCCTTTCAAGGTGTTTATTTTAACCACTAATAAAATGTTCTAAACAAAATAATTATGTACATCGATCTTGAAGTTAAAGAAATTCAGCACATTCTGCAAAACAATTATCTAGGGCATTTAGGCTACATCTATTTAAACCGGCCATATGTTGTGCCCATTACATATTATTTTGATAAAGTGCAAAAAGCGATTATCGGTTATTCGGGACAGGGGCATAAAATAATAGCAATGCTAATTAATAATGCCGTGTCACTTCAAGTTGAAGAAGTTGATTCTGTAACCAATTGGAAATCTGTACTCATTCATGGCACTTTTGAACCACTTATGGGAGCAGTGCAAAGGCCAATCTTCATAAATTCACATTAGGTATCAGGGATGTTGTTATGAAAAAGGAAAATAAAAAAGCGCTTTTTATTAGTGAGTTTTCCAGTGAATTTTTTAACGGAGATATTCCAACGGTATTTATTATAAAAATTGATGAATTGGCGGGTAAAAAAAGAACCACTTTTGAGGCTTAGTAAATTATTCAAATAATCGTCATGAAATTTATTATTGGGTTTTTGTTGTTAATTCACGGACTTATCCACTTAATGGGTTTTATAAAAGCCTTTCAAATAGCAGAAATAAGTCAATTTTCCCAAAGCATTACCAAGCCCATGGGAATATTTTGGTTATTTGCTTCAATTTTATTTCTACTCGTATTTTTTCTGTTTATAATTAAAATGGAATATTGGGGTTTTATTGCTATTATCGCAGTTATATTGTCTCAAATCTTAATTTTCATGCACTGGCAAGATGCCAAGTTCGGAACTATAATAAATATTATAGTTTTAATAATCACCATCTTAACTTTAGCAACTTTTAATTTTGAAAATACCTATAAAAAAGATGTTTTAAATATAATAGAGACCATTAATTTTACTGAAGAACTTATAGCCCAAAAAGATCTTGACTCATTACCTCCCGTTATTCAAAAATATTTGAACTATGTTGGCGTATTAGGAAAACCTAAAATTAAAAATGTCAAAATTATTTTTGAAGGAGAAATGAGAGATAAGGGCGGTGATTGGTTTTTATTCACATCAGAGCAATATAATTTTATGGAATCTCCTGCTCGTTTATTTTTTATGAAAGCAAAAATAAAAGGAATGCCAACCGCTGGTTACCATGTCTACAAAAAAAATGAAGCAAGTATGCTAATTAAATTACTTTCACTTTTTCCGGTAATAAATATTAGTGAAAAAGAATTGTATCCAACAGAGACAGTTACTTATTTTAACGATTTATGTCTTTTTGCTCCTGCGGCTTTGATTGATAAAAAAATACAATGGGAATTGATAGATAATGCTTCTGTAAAAGCAATTTTCACTAATAAAAACACGACAATTTCCGCCGTTTTATCTTTTAATGAAACCGGACAATTGATAGATTTTGTGTCTAACGATCGATATTCTATAAACGAAATGAAAACCTATCAATTTTCAACACCAGTTAAAAATTATAAAGCAATAAACGGCTGCAATTTACCATCTTATGGAGAGGCGATATGGCATTATCCTGATGGAGATTTTGTATATGGAAAATTCAAAGTAAAAAGTATTGAATATAATGTGCCTTACTTAAAATAAGAAAATGGAATTAAGACAAAATGAAAACCGATAAATTACTTATAATAAAAATTTCACATACAATAATCTGGCTATTTTTTAACGTCGTTATATTTTATCTGCTTTATGCCGTAGTCGTTAATAAAATAGACCATTGGGTTTGGATCTGTATTGGTCTTGTTTTAATGGAAGGTATCGTTCTTTTGGTTTTCAAAATGTTTTGTCCTTTAACCGTTATGGCTCGAAAATATTCCGATTCTACAAAAGAAAATTTTGATATTTTCTTGCCCAATTGGCTTGCGAAGTACAACAAATTAATTTACACTAGTATTTTCGTTATTGCCCTTATAATTCTAATTTTTCAGCTTTATTCATAATTAAAAAAATTAGGACATAAGCGGTCTCTTTCTTTTAAACATTTTGTAAAATTCAATCCAGACAACACCCATAAAAGACACTACAAAACATAAAAATATATCCAACGTAGTTAAAGTTTCAAATTCAAAAATATGTTGAATGGTTGGCTCATATAGTGATAAAAAAAGAACAATTAAAGAGATTGCCAGAATAATAGGTACTAACTTATTTTTATATTGAATGGTAGTTAATATGGAATAATAAAAGGAGCGATTCGCTAAGGTTAAAAAGAGATTGCTAAAGATTAAGGTTGTGTAAATAATGGTTCGTACTTGAGCTTCAGAAGCATTTTGTATCATAAAATAATAGCCTAAACTCAAACAAGCTAATGTGATTACGATGCCTTGACTAATGCTTAACGACAATTCCCGAAACGAAAAAAAAGACGTGCTCATTTTTCGCGGTGATTTTTGCATAGAACCAGCTTCTATGGGTTCGTTTTCAAAAACAATAGAACAGGTTGGACCCATTATCAGCTCTAAAAAAATAACATGAACTGGCGAAAAAATAGACGTGTATTTCCAAAAAAATAACAAAGGCAAGGTTACTATAAGTATAATAGGAATATGTATTGAAATAATGTATTGAATCGCTTTTTTCAGGTTTTCATAAATACGTCTGCCATAAGCAACGGCATCTACCATGTGATTTAAATCATCATCCATAAGCACTAATGAAGCAGCTGCTTTCGCCACCTCGCTACCTCTCAAACCCATCGCAATACCAATATGTGCTGCTTTAAGTGCCGGTGCATCATTTACCCCATCTCCAGTCATTGCAACAACCTCCCCATTTGCTTTTAGAGCTTCTATAACTTTAAGTTTGGCTTCCGGAAACATTCTTGCATATATGTTTACAGCTTTTACATTTTCACTAAGTTGATAGTCATTCATCTGCATAACTTCGTCTCCAGTAATAACTAATTTATTATTTTTGAAGTTTATCTGATTGGCAATGGAAAGCGCCGTCTCAGGGTAATCGCCGGTTATCATCTTTACATTAATGCCTGCCTCGTAAAACTGATTAAGAATTACTTTCATATTGGATTTTGGAGGATCATAAAAAGCGATTAGTCCAATAAAATCAAACGCGAATTCATGTTGCGAAGCAGGTAATTTATTAATATCATGACTGGATTTTGCCACTGCAAGGACCCTGAACCCTTTTAAAGCAAAATTCTTGGTTTTATTTTGAATGTCATTTTTTTGTTCAATAGATAATTTACTCTGATTCAACACCCCTTCTACGCCGCCTTTAACGGCAATAATATGAGTCGATTTTTTATCACTAAAAACATGAGTCATTATCGGTGGACTTCCACCCAAAGGGTATTCGTGAATAAGGAAAAACAGGCTTCTTTTGTCTATCGGAGCAACTTCTGCATATACTTTATGTATTGATTTTTCCATATGGTCAAACGGTTCTGTTTCCGAAGCCCACAAAGCATATTCTAAAATTTCATTGTAAGAGAAGGACTCTTTCGTGTAATCGTAGATTATATCATTATTAAAATCGTAGATAGCCGAAAGTTGCATTTTGTTTTCAGTTATGGTTCCCGTTTTATCGGTACAAATTACGGTAGCAGCACCCAGTGTTTCCACAGTATGCGGGCTCTTGGCAATGACCCCCTTTTTATATAAATGGTAAGCGCCTAATGCCATAAACGTACTAAATGCAACAGGGATTTCTTCTGGCAAGACGGACATGGCTAAAGTTAAACCATGAAGCAATGAATGAAACAAATCCTGTGACAAATAAAAATTAATAGCACAAACAGTGATAAAAGCAATGACTCCTATTAAAACCATAGAACGCACAAAACTTTTAATTTGTAACTGAAGTGGTGTTTTGCTGGTGTCTATATCCTGAAGTGATTGTCCTATTTTAAATAATTCGGTTTGTTTACCAATGGCAATAACCTTGCTTATACTAGAACCCGACATAATTGTACTGCCGTGAAAAATGATGTTATGAGGCGTTATTAAATCTTTTGTAACTGGTAAAGATTCTCCTGTTAGAATACTTTCGTTTACAGAAAAATCATTTAACTTTAAAATGATGGCATCTGCAGGAACAATATTTCCATCTTCTACAACCATTAAATCATTAATTACAATAGCTTCCGAATCGATTTTAGTAATCATGCCATTCCTAATAACTTTTGCATAAGGACTGGATAATTTTTTTAATGAATTCACCGCATTTCGGCTCTTACTTTCCTGGTATAGTGAAATAGCAGAAATAAAACACAAAGCAACAATCATGATGATGCCTTCGTTGTATTCGCCAAGTAAAAAATATATGAAAGCCGTACAGGTAAGAATTATAAAAAGAGGTTCTGATACAACATCTAGTAAAACAGACCAAAAAGGATTTTTTACTTTGTAATGTGTAATATTTGCCCCGTACTTTAGTCTGTTTATTTCAACTTCTTTATCTGAAAGTCCAGTAAAATCTAAGGTTTCGTGCATTTAGGAATGTTATTTTATTTTGAAATTACACTATTGAAAGCCTAATTTATTTTTTATCAACGGGACTTCCCATTTAATTATTTCCTTTAAAAACTCATCTACTTTTTCAATAATAATTTTTTCATTAATTTCATTAGGGTTTATTATCCCTAAATCGAGTGTTCCATCTTCGGTAGGTGCATTTTCGGTTATTGGGAATAAAATAAATACAGACACGTCACCATTGAAGGATTGAGAAAAAATCAATGCTGCTCCGGGAACGAACTGGTTTATCATTATATTATTTGATGAATTAATTAACTCTGGAGGAAACGATTCGAAAATAATGTTAACGGCGTCATTATTTTGCATCCAGTTCAATTCTTGTACACACCAACCAATTGCGTATTTTTCTGTAATGGATTTTAAGGTGTTTATTATGACTGGTTTTGTTTTGGTTTTCCAAATTTGCTTCTTATCAATAACTGTTTTAATGGAAGCTTTATAATCGGTAATGCGTTCAGCTAAATGTTCTATAGTCATAATATTTTTCAATTAAGTTAGAAAGTTTGTTAATTTTAGTTATCTGCTTTTTCTTTAGCTTTTCTTTCTTCTCTTTCTAATTTTTTAAAATAACCTCTCGTTAAAAAATTGTGTTTTAACGCTTCCATATTCTGGTTAAACTTATCCGTTCCTTCATTTATGTTTTTTAAAGTGGATTTTAGACTGTTTACTAATGTGGTGTCTTTTACAATATAATTTAACGTTCCCTCACTAGAATTGATATCTTTTAAAATAAGATGCGCATTATTTATGACGTTTTCAATTTCTTTGCTCGATGCTTCTAGATTTTTAACGATAGTTTTTAATTTTTTTCCAGAAACAGAATCATTTAAAACTGTCCCTAAAACAGTTTCTTTATTTGTTTGTATAGAAGTTATAACTTTATTTAATTCATTAATTGTAGATATGGCGCCATTACTCGCATCCTTAAGGTTTTTAACCGATTGCATTAAATCTTTGGCCATAATGGTGTCATTAAGTAATACTCCGAAAGTTCCTTTACCATCTGATAAAGCATCTGCTACTTTAAGTAATTTTGCTGTTAATAGTACTGTGTTTTCGCCCGTAGTGTTCAGGGTATTTAATATATCACTACCTCCAATTTTACTATAGGAGTCAATAATATCGCCATTTTCAATAGTACTAGCTGTACCATCTCCAGGAATTATACTTACAATCATATTTCCAACTAATCCATCTGAGCCAATAGTAGCAATCGCATTTTTTTTAATATTAGTTATTATTTTTTCTTCAATATTCATAGCTACTTTTATAGTGGAATCGTTAACCATCTCAATGGAATTAACAGTACCAATATTTATTCCTGAATACCGTCACATTATTTCCTTTTTTTAAACCATTTACATTTTGAAAATAGGCACTAATAGTAAAGGTTTTTTTAAACATACTTTCCTTTTGGCCAATAAGATAAACGGCAATTATAAACAGAATACTACCAATGATAACAAATAATCCCAATTTCAGTTTTTGTGAATCTGTATTTTTCATTTGTCTGAATTTATTGTTTAAAAAACGCCATTACTTTTGGGTCTTTCGATTCGGATAACTCCTTAAAAGTACCAACAGCATAATCAATTCCATCTATTAATAATATCATTCGTTCTGCAGTAACTCTGGCACAATCCACGTCGTGTGTAATAATGAGTGATGACGTGCCGTATTTTTTTTGAATGTCTTGCATTAAAATAATTATTTCTTTTGCGGTGATGGGGTCTAAGCCACTTGTTGGTTCATCGTACAAAATAATTTTTGGCTGTAAAATTAGAGTCCTTGCTAAAGCTACACGTCGCTGCATACCTCCTGATAATTCTGATGGCATTAAATCAATGGCATGTGCCAACCCAACATTTTTTAATGCTTCTAATACTAAAGAATTAGTATCAACATCTTTTCCGAACTTATCTTTATGACGTCTTAAAGGAAATTCCAGATTTTCTCGTACTGTCATAGAATCATATAGGGCACTTCCTTGAAACAAAAAACCAATTTCTGCTCGTAAATGATCTAAAGCTTCCTGATTTAAAGCGGTAATATCTTTATGCATTACGGTTATGGAACCACTATCTGGTTGCATTAAACCAACAAGACACTTAATCATAACCGATTTTCCTGAACCAGATTTACCCATAATTACAAGGTTTTCTCCTTTGTGCAACGTCATATTAAAACCATTAAGCACATGGTTGTCACCAAAACTTTTATGCAAATCTTTTAATTTAAGAACGATTTCCCGCTCTTTCAAATCAGTTATTTTTGACGCTATGTTTTCTTGTTCGATCATAATTCATAAAAAATATCTGTTACAAAAACAGCGATAAAATCTATTACAAATAATAGTAATGATGTAAAAACCACTGCCGAATTTGCCGCGATTCCAACACCTTCTGTCCCTTTTTTACAGTAATATCCTTTAAAACAACCAACAAGTCCAATGGCAAAACCAAAGAAGAAAGATTTTATGGTTGCGGGTAAAATGTCTCCAAATTCTATCGATTCAACAACCTGATTAAAATAGAGTGAAAATGCGACATCCCCTTTTAAGTTTTCAACTAAGGCAGAACCAAATAAAGCAATAAGATCACCAAAAATAACTAACAAAGGCAGCATTAAAGTAACCGCTAAAATGCGCGTTACCACTAAATATTTAAACGGATTAGTACCCGAAACTTCCATGGCATCAATTTGCTCGGTAACACGCATGGAGCCCAATTCGGCACCAATACTAGAACCTATTCTACCAGCACAAACCAGTGCTGTAATTACGGGGCCAATTTCTCTAACAATAGAAATGCCAACCATAGATGGCATCCATGATACAGCGCCAAATTCCATTAGAGTAGGTCTGGTTTGTAACGTAAAAACTAACCCAATAATAAACCCGGTAATACCAACTAATAGCAAGGAACGGTTTCCCATATTATAACATTGGCGTAATAGTTCTTTAAACTCAAAAGGGCGTTTAAAAACTTCCTTGAAAAATCGTGCTGCAAAATAAGACATCTCTCCAATTTCAATGAGAAAAGTTTTTAATTTGGTCAATATATTATTGGCATTTAGCATTCTATATACCTGATTAATCTTTAAATGTATCGGAAAATTGTTATAAACGAAATGATAAAAATCATGTTGCTAGGCTGATAGATATCATTTTAAACACGCTTCTTTAATAGTATTTTTAACAGATTGTACTTGGAAAAAAATGCATTTTTGATAAGCTAAAGTCTAACCATGCAAAACGAATATAAAACCATATAAAATGAAAATAGGTTTAGTACTATCTGGTGGAGGCATGAGAGGTGCGGCTCATATTGGTGCTATTAAAGCTTTGGAAGAAAACGGTATTTTTCCAACACATATTGCTGGATCAAGTGCTGGTGCTATAGTAGGGGCATTGTATGCTTATGGCTATAAATGGGATGCTATGTTAACTTTCTTTAAAGACATTCAATTATTTGATTTTACAAAATACGCTATCAGTAAACCTGGTTTTTTAGATACTGAAAAATTCTATTCAAATTTTAAAATCTATTTAAAAAATGATGATTTTAGTTTTTTAAACAAAAAACTTATCATCACTGCTGCAGATATTTTAACTGGCGAACTTAAAACATTTAGTAAAGGACAACTAATTAAGCCCATTTTAGCTTCAGCTGCCTTTCCAGGGGTATTTGCTCCTGTAAAAATTGAAGATTCTTACTATGTGGATGGTGGCTCTCTCAATAATTTTCCTGTCGAATTATTAAGGAAAAAGTGCGATTTAATAATTGGTGTTTATGTAAATGGATACGACACTATTCCTATTACAGATTTAAAGCATATGCATCATGTGGTTGAACGTGCATTTAAATTAAAAACAGTTAAAGAAGATCTGGAAAAATTTGGTGCTTGTGATATGGTTGTATATCCAACAGGAATAAGCAAATTTGGAATTTTTGATAAAAAGAATCTGGACGAAGTATTTAAAATGGGTTATAATTCTACAATTGAGGCATTATCAAAGAATGCGCTTCTTAGGCCAAAAACCACCTTAAATCCAGTGGTGAAGGATGATTCCTCCAGCAAAAATTAACGATTGTTTTACTTTAGAATAAAAAGTGTTTTTTGTCACAAAAAACAGTACTAACTGATATTTATCATTGTGATTTTAAAGGATAGTTTAGATATTTAATTCAATCATAAATTATATCATCATGAAAACTAAACAAGACATACAATTTATTGATAATGTAATAAGTGCACTTAGAAAAACAGCTGTGAATTTAGAAGAATTTCAAGTTCAAACAGCATTAGGAAAAGCAGATGCAAAAGATAAATATGAAGAAGTTAAAAAGAAATTTAACCTCTTTATTCACGACAGCGAATTTAAAATTAAAGGTGTTAAAGAAAAAATAGAAGAACTTAATACCAAGTTTGATGAATTACGCGTACAATTAGCATTAGGTAAAGCAGAAACTAAAGAAATTTTTAAAAAGCAAAAAAAACAGTTGCTTTTAATTTTACACGATATTGAAGTTAAAATTAAAACGAACGAATATTTAAGTAGAATGTATGCTTTAACCCTTATAGAAATTGAACAATTTAAAATTCAGTTAGAAATTTTAGAACAAAAATTTAGTAAAGACAAAAAGGATGCAAAGGACTCTTTTGAAAAAGGGAAATATGATTTCAACTCATTTATTGATAAGTTTAAAGGTAAATACGCAAAGAAAAAAGAAGAAACAAAATTAGAACATTTTCAAAATGAAATCTCTGAGGCTTTTGATCATTTTAAAAATGCATTTTCAAAACCTTGAGTATTAATTAATAAATCAAAGACTGTTTGAATTATAGAAACCAATTACAATTAATTTAACCTAAAAAATTAATGAATTGATTTCTGGAAGTAGATAAACATCTGAATCAAGACCAGATTATAATCTGGGCAGGTTTTCTAAACTTCAAATTTTTCAGGCAGTCTTTTATTAATAATCATAATCGCCTTTATTTATATTGGAAAGCATACCATAGCCTAAAATCACAGCTAATGTAAAACTTGCCAAACCTAAAAGAGATACCCCTTTCCATAAAGGTGCTATTTCAAAAACTATAAATAGGGTAGCGCCAATTATTAGTGTACCCATTATAAATGCAGTAATTAATAATTTAGTAATTCTGTGAAGCGTATGCACCATAGGGTCGATACCTTTATGGGTTAAATCGACTTTTATTTTGCCAGAGTTTATTTTACGAATTGCGTTTTTTAAATCTGATGGAAAGTCTTCAATGTAGTTTGTAAGTTCAACTAAAGAATTGGCCACTTTTATTCCCATAGTAATTGGGTTGTATTTTTTAGAAGCACTTTTTTTTAAAAATGGTTTAACAATTTCAAATTGTTCTAAATTTGGATCTAGTTTTTCTATAACACCTTCAATAGTAACCAGCGATCGCGCAAAAAGGAAAAAATAGGTAGGTACTTTTAATCCATGTGCAATAATAATATCTTTAAGTTCTAGTAAAATAGTGCTCATTTCATTTTCGTGATAATCTCTCACGTAGTACTTCTCAACAAATTCATAAATATCAAATTCTAAATCCCGCATATTCTCTATGGGTGCATTATTTGATAATTGTTGTAAGGATTTAATTATTTTTTTTACATCTTTATTTGTAATGGAAATAAAAAGACTTCCAAAAATAGCAATATCTCTAGGGAGCATACTTCCCATCATACCAAAATCTAAATAGCAAATATGCCCATTGGGGCGCACTAGTAAATTTCCCGGATGCGGATCGGCATGAAAAAAACCATATTCAAAAATTTGTTTAAAATAGCTAACTACTAATCTTCTGCCAATAATTTTAGTGTCAAATTCTTTGGCTATTAATTCATCTATTTTATCAATTTTAATTCCGGACACAAATTCTAATGCCAAGACTTTAGTAGTTGTAAATTCGGGATATACTTTAGGTGCTTCAGCAAACTGGTCGACAGAATCATCTTTTGCCAGATTATTATAAAACCGTTGGACGTTAATAGATTCGTGTATAAAATCAAGCTCCTTTAATATCGAATTCTCGAAGTTTTTTACTAAACCAATGGGGTCAAAACTCTTTAAAGAAGGGATTCTTCTTTCTAAAACATCGGCAATTTTATACATGACTTTAATGTCTTCAATAATCACTTCTTTAATTCCGGCTCGCTGAATTTTAAGAGCCACGCGTTTACCAGAATGTAAAATGACTTTATGCACTTGAGCCATAGATGCCGATGCAAAAGGTTTTGGCTCAAACCATGCAAATAGGTTTTCTACGGTGTCTTTTAGTTCGGTTTCGACAACTAGTTTGGAAGCCTGTTCGGTCATGGGTGGCACATGGTCTTGCAGTCTTTCTAGTTCAAAAGTTAATTCTAATGGAATTAAATCGGGCCTGTTACTTAAAATTTGTCCGAACTTAACAAAAGTAGGTCCAAGCTCTTCGCAAACCAACCTCATTTTAGCCCATTTTGTATACGATAGTGCGCGTTTTTTAGAAGCATCGGGAATTAGTTTCTGAATAAATTTATAGCGCTTTCTTTCATCCAGATAATATACCAAATCTTCAAAGCCATATTTTAATAATACCCTTAAAATTTGGTTGTATCTGGAAATAGATTTAAAGTTATTTCTAATACCAGTTAAAATGCCCATTTTATTTAGATTCTAATTTATTTATTCTTGCTTCTAATAAAGCAATTGATGCATTAGATTTTTCTAATTTTTCATGCAGTGCTTTAATTTCATCTAAATGCGCCACGTTTATTTTTTTATAGAACTGTACAACTTTCTCTTCAATTTTTTCATATAATTCTTCTTTAAGCTCATTGGTTTTAAGAATTATTTTATCTGCAAAATCTAATTCTTTCCCATTTTCATCAAACTGCGATTTTGAAAGCACTTTGTTTAATCCATCTTTGCCTTTTTCAGAAAGTTCATTGATTCTATCGAGAATATCCGTGTCTTTTACCAAAACATAAATGCTAGAACTTAAAGTGAGCAACTCTATGAGTGTTTTAGTTTTCATGATTTACGAATTTACGCTGGTTATTAACTCAAATATAGTTGAGAATATAATATTTTGAAATGATATAAATCATGTGTAAATACTAGCAATTTGCTTAAATTTAAACTGATATCAATTATAAAACACAGAACTCATGAAAGCTAATCCTATAACTTCAATAATGACAAAAGATGTTGTTTGTGTATCGCCACAACAAAAAATTATAGATGTTAAACATATCTATGAGAAACCTAATTTTCATCATCATATTCCTGTTACCGAAAACGGAAAATTGGTAGGAATGGTAAGTTTAATAGACTTCATGTATAATATTGCTGGTGCTGGAATGAAAGATGATGCAAAAGTTTATAATGAATTAAATGTTCGAGATATCATGACTCGAAAGCCATTCTTTTTAACAACAAAAGCCACAATTGAAGAAGTTGCTCAAGCCTTGTCGAACGGATATTTTCATGCGGTTCCTATCCTTGAGGAAGACAATTTGGTGGGTATTATAACTACCGCTGATGTTATTAAGTTTTTTATAAAAGAGAAACTTTAATAAACCCTTGAAACGGCGTCAATCAAGATATAAATAAGATTTAAATAGTTTTGAGATGACTTTTAGAATTATAAATAGCACATCCATTTTAGTGGTATTTTTAATGGCGTTTTTGTGTTTGGATATTTATAATCCTATAATTAAAAATTCAACGGAAAATAGTATTTGTATAGTTTCAGACAGAACCATTATTGTTACTAGAAATATTCAGGTTAAACAGTATTTTCAATATATAGACTCCATAGTTAATAAGTATAATGCTGTCCATCCATATAAAATTTCAGAACATATTTTAGTTAGAAATAATGTTTGGATTATTGACACACTTCAAAATACCGATTATTACAGAAAGAAAGCCCGTGATTCGTTTGTTTACGATCAAAAAAAAATGATTGTACTACCAAAAGGAGCCATTATAAACATTCCCGATTCTATTAAAACTTCAAAAATTCTTAACGCATTTAAAAACACTACTATAGATGTGAATATTCCTGAGTATAAACTTCGAATTTTTGAAAATGCAACAAAGCTTTATGAATTCCCGATTAGAGTTGGAAGAAATGAGAAAAAATATTTAAAAATGTCTGGAAGAATTACAAATTTAAAAACCATAGCAGGAAATGGAACAATTGTACGTCACATCAGAAATCCTGATTATTATAATCCCGTTAACAGCAAGCGCTATTATGTAACTAGAAGAGATGATAACCTAGTTACTAAATTACCCCAAATCCCTTTTATAGAAACAGAAATAAATGGATTGCGAAACGG
This sequence comes from uncultured Flavobacteriaceae bacterium, assembly GCA_963698455.1. Taxonomy (GTDB): domain Bacteria; phylum Bacteroidota; class Bacteroidia; order Flavobacteriales; family Flavobacteriaceae; genus Mariniflexile. Next base: position 512,943 of record CAVOQU010000001.1, read on the forward strand.
ACAATTAATTCATCCAACCACGAATCCAATTACTTTAGGAAAGGCATATTCTAATGGCTGTATTGGCACTAAAGAGAGCGATGCATGGGTGATTTATTATTACACGCCCATTGGCACAAAAATAATAATTAGATATAATTTAAATATTGACGATGAAAACGGTAATGAAATTATTTTAAAAGATATTTATGGATTAAAAGATTAAGTTTTGTTGAAAATTTGTATTCAATTAGTAGCAACAGGAGTGAACATAAGACGAAACACGTTTTAGAATACGATTTCAAAAATATCATTCAGGAAAACATAATATTTGTGTTAAAATATGGTCTTCATAAGCACAGTTAATTTTCACTTTTTTCATGTGTTAAGGTTAATTTTCACAAGTTTAAATCTCACACCTTTACGTTCAGTCTAAAATAGCAAGTCCACTATATGGAATACTGTTTTTAGAAATAGTGAATCCAAACATTTTAAGTTTCCAAACTCACTTTTCAAACTGATTAAGATCATGGCGTATTGATTTCTATTTAGATAGATTTATACTTCTAAAAAGAATTCCTAATGGTAATAAACGAAAATATTTTTTACCTTAATAACTATAAAGATGAACTCAAAATTAATTGTATACCCAACCGACTTCTCTAATTGTGCGAAAAATGCAATGCCTTTTGCCATTGCGATGGGTAAAGTACTAAAATGTAAAATTAGAATCGTTCATTCTGTTGAAATTGGATTGGTTGCGTCGTCTGAAGAGAATCCATCAGTAATTTTAGATGAGATTATAAAACTGGAAGCAATAGCCGAAAGTAAATTAGTTAAGCTAAAGGAAGAAATACAAGCTTTAGGTATTGAGTGCGAGTATGCCCTTATTCAGGGTAGAACATTGTTCCTTAAAGATTACATAGAGGATTTAAACCCACTCATGATAGTTATGGGTACAATAGGCAATAGTGGGTTGGAGAACAAGATATTTGGCAGCCAAACTTCTAAAATTATTCGTAATACAAAATCTATTGTTTTAGCAGTTCCCACAAAAGCTAAATTCAATAATTTATCGAAAATAGTCTTCGCTACAGATTATCATACAAAAGATAAAACTTGTATAGAATTTATTTCTAAAATAACAAAATTTTACGAAGCCAGTCTTAGAGTTATTCATATTTGCGAACCCGAAGAAAATATAGAAAAAAATCAAAAATTTCTTTCGCTATTAGAGAGCGAGATAACAAAGTTAGTAAGTACTCGAAAACTTCATTTTGAACTTCTTAGCGGCAAAGATGCAGACGATTGTATTTTAGAATTTCTAGAAAAAGAAAAGCCAGATATGCTTTGTTTGGTAACTAGAAAACGAAATTTTATTGAACGTGTTTTCGAAAAAAGTTTGGCAAAAAAAATGGTGAATTACACAAATACGCCAATACTTGTTTTTTCGTAACGGAACCACTTTCATTATTCTAATTAACAGTTAAATTCATAAAATGATGACAACTACAATAAAGAATGACAAATTTTATGAAAGCATAGGGCACCTTTTTTATGCTGCGGCGATGGCTGATAAAACTATTATCCTTAATGAAAAATTAAAAATAATTCAATTAGTTGAATCTAATTGGAATATTAATATTCAGAAAAAGGAAAGCAAAGAAATTATCTACGAAACGTTAAAAGAACTTAAAGCTAATAAGGAAAACTCTGATTATGGTTTTAATGTTTTTGAAATTTACTTTAATGCTAATAGTAATTTATTTACTGTTGAATTAAGGTCTGAATTAATAAAAACAGTTAATAGCATAATTAATGCTGGCCTAAAAAGAAGTAAAGGAGAATTAATATTAATAGGACGGTTAAGTAATTTATTAAATATAACGTCTTAAAAAAACCTTTAAGAAAGTATAATTTCTGAAAACAATTAAGTCTAAGGTATTCTGGAAAGACACAATATTTTGGAGTTTTTAATAATCCAGAAGGTTCAGGTTAAAATACTAAAAATAAATACTTTAAATACTTAATGGATTATCTCTACTTAAATATTATTGGCTTTTTAGCGTGTTCTCTCATAATACTTATAAGTGGCACCAAGCTTGCAAAATATGGGGATATTTTGGCAGAAATGCTGGGTTGGGGAAAAATATTTATGGGAATTATCCTTATAGCTTCTGTAACGTCTATACCTGAACTAATGACGGGTTTGAGTTCTGTACTTATTGTGGATGCACCAGATCTTGCGGTTGGTGATATAGTTGGTAGTTGTGCATTCAATATTCTTATAATATCAATAATGGATTTATTTTATAACCCCAAGAAACCCTTAACTTCCGTTGCGCAACCTGGTCATGTTATAGTTGCTGCATTAGGAATTATAATGCTCAGTTTTGCTGCCTTGGCAATTATAATGCCTGGTGTTTATGGCAGAATTGGATGGATAGGAGGCTCTAGCTTTGTGTTTTTGGCACTCTATTTTATCTCAATTCGTGTACTCTATAACTACGAAAAAAAACAAATCTCACATAGTCAGCATACAAATACTGAAAATTATACTAAGAAAGCAGTAATTCAAAAGTATGCTACAAACGCATTATTTGTAATGTTAGCAGCATTGGCATTGCCCTATTTTGGAGAACACATTGCTGAAGCTACTAATTTGGGTCAAAGCTTTTTTGGAACCTTGTTTCTTGCAGCTTCAACTTCTTTACCTGAGATAGTAGTCTCGGTAGCTGCTATTAGAATGGGAACGATCGATCTAGCTATAGGAAATATTTTTGGCAGCAATATATTCAATATAGGGATATTGGCTTTAGATGATATATTATATTTTAAAGGTCCATTGTTGATGGCTACAAGTCCTAATCATATTGTTCCTGTTCTGGGCACTATTATAATTACTGCAATTGGAATCACGGGTATTGTATTCAAAACGGAAAGAAAATGGAAACTCGCTATCGATACAGTACTCATTTTGGCTGTATTTATCTTGATGATGGTATTGCTTTACTACAAAGTTAACCTTTATAAAAAATGAACTGGCATCTACTTCCTCTTAGCGAAATTTCACTTTTGTTAGATACAAGTCCATCTGGGCTAAATTCATTAATCGTTTCAAGACGCCTTGTTGAATACGGAAAAAATATTATTGAAGACTCAAAAAAGAAGACTGTTATACAGATGGTGCTTCATCAATTAACGGATTTTATGATTCTGATTCTTATTGTTGCTGCTGTTATTTCTGGAGTTATTGGGGATTTAACAGATACTATAATTATACTAGTAATTATTATTTTGAATGCCATAGTCGGCTTTATACAAGAGTATCGAGCAGAAAAAGCCATGGAGGCACTTAAGAATATGGTTACAAGTCAGACCCGCATTCTTAGAGACGGAAAATTAATCGATGTATTGACAACCGATATAGTGCCTGGTGATGTCGTTGCCTTAGAAGCGGGTAATATACTGCCCGCTGATGTTCGATTTTTCGAAACACATCAGGTAAAAGTTGATGAATCTGCACTTACCGGAGAATCCCAAAACGTCGAAAAGTACCCCGATGAAATGGTACAAGCAGAATACTCATTGGGCGACCGTATTAACATGGGTTTTAAAGGAACTGCCATTACAAACGGAAGAGCGCTTGCTTATGTGGTGGCAACCGGGATGAATACAGAATTGGGTCGTATTGCAAAAATGATTCAGACCGAAGAAATTGTAACCCCATTGCAAAAAAGATTGGACGCTTTTGGTAAAAAACTTTCGGTAATAATACTTTTTCTGTGTGCAGTAATCTTTACAATAGGCTGGCTACGTGGCGAGAGTTTTTTAAACATGCTTATTCTTTCTATTTCGCTGGCTGTTGCCGCTATTCCAGAAGCAATGCCAGCACTGGTAACAATAACTCTCGCACTTGGGGCAAAGCGATTGGCAAAAAATAATGCCCTTATTAGAAAGCTTCCTGCTGTTGAAACTCTAGGTTCGGTTACTTATATCTGCTCTGATAAAACAGGCACGCTTACCCTAAATAAAATGACAGTTCAGGAAGTTTTTGAAACTAAGGAAGCGGAATCCCTTTCCGATTTTTTAAATGGAAATATACTCTTAAAAGCAATAGCGTTGAATAATGATGTTTCCAAAAACTTAGATGGAAAATGGTTAGGAGATTCCACAGAGGTGGCTTTGGTACAATATGCTTATGACAAGGATGTTGAAAGAACCTGGTTGGAAAAAACAGCTCCGAGAATTGCCGAACTACCTTTTGATTCTTCCAGAAAATGCATGACCACTTTTCATAAAACAGATAATGGAATACTTGCAATTACAAAAGGAGGTGTCGACGTGCTATTGAGCAAACTTTCAACAAAACAGAATCCCTCTATTTCCGATTTTGAATACAAGGCAAATAAAATGGCAGAGAGAGGTTACCGTGTTTTAGGTTATGCCGTTAGATTTCTACCTAAACTACCAAAATATCTGGATGCCAATGAAATGGAGTCAGAGCTTACCCTAATTGGTTTTGTAGGTATGATAGATCCACCTCGCGAGGAGGCTAAGCAAGCCGTAAACGAATGCAAAGAGGCAGGTATTATTCCTGTAATGATTACTGGTGACCATAAACTTACAGCGCAAGCTATTGCAAAACAACTAGGAATAATTTCTTCTACAGAAGATTTGGTATTGGACGGAACCGAATTGACCAAACTAAGTGAAATCGATTTTGAAAAGATAGTCGAAAAAGTTCGTGTATATGCAAGGGTTAATCCAGAGCAAAAACTAAAAATTGTTAAAGCATTGCAAGATAAAGGTCAATTTGTTGCAATGACAGGAGATGGTGTCAATGATGCTCCAGCCCTTAAAAATGCAGATATTGGGGTTGCCATGGGGGTGAGTGGAACAGAGGTTACAAAAGAAGCCTCTCACATGATTTTGTTAGATGATAATTTTGCTACTATAGTTGTGGCGGTGAAACACGGCAGAAAAGTATTTGATAATATTCTGAAATTCATTAAATATATCATGACTGGCAATTCAAGCGAATTATGGGCCATTCTACTTGCTCCATTTTTTGGATTGCCCATTCCACTCTTGGCAATACATATTTTATGGGTTAATCTTATAACTGATGGGTTGCCTGGTCTTGCGCTAGCCTCCGAGCCATCCGAACCCGATATAATGAATCGCCCACCAAGAAACCCAAAACAAAGTATCTTCGCAAGTGGTATGGCCATACATATTTTGTGGGTAGGTTTTTTTATGGGTTCGGTAACGCTAGGTATGCAAGCATGGGCGATACACCATGAACACGCCAATTGGCAGACCATGACATTTACTGTGTTGTGTTTTAGCCAGATGGGTCATGTAATGGCTATTCGATCGGATAGGGAATCACTTTTTAAAATCGGTGTGTTTTCAAATAAACCAATGCTTTTTGCCTTATTAATTACTTTTGCACTACAGTTTATGATTATTTACGTTCCCTTTTTTAATGTTATCTTTAAAACGCAACCGCTAACCTTACAGGAATTAGGAATAACTGTGGCTGCGTCAGTTATAGTATTTTTGGCCGTAGAATTGGAAAAATGGATTAAAAGAATCAATACAAAATAAAAAATTGAAGTCACCCTTTCAATTATTTAAATAGAATCAAATAAAACACTCTTACCATGAAAAAACTCTTAAATTATCTCTTACAGGGAATTTTGTACATCGCTCCTATTGGTATAACCATATATATTATTTATGCCGTTTTTAATCTTATAGACCAATCTTTACAAAAATTATTAGATCAGTTTATTGATTTCAAAATACCTGGATTAGGCATATTGACTTTGGTATTGTTCTTGATTTTAGTGGGCTTTTTAGGAAGGACAATTATCGCACGTCCTTTGGGACTTATCATAAAAAAATCGATTGATAGAATTCCTTTATTAGGATTTATTTATTCAGCATTTAACGATTTGTTTTCGGCATTTGTTGGAAAGGAAAAAAAATTCAATCAACCTGTTTTGGTGAAGGTAAACCTGAATACTGATCTTGAAAAATTAGGTTTTATAACTGAAGAAAATTTAGAACTTCTTGAAGAAAAAGATAAGGTAGCGGTTTATTTTCCGCATTCATACAACTTTTCGGGTGAATTATTTATAGTGCCAAAGGCAAATATAAAACCCTTGAATATACCCTCTAGTGAAGTTATGAAGTTTATAATTTCTGCGGGATTAACAGGGTGGGAAAAGAAAGCAGATTAAGCTATTAAATCATATTTCAGAAATTTTTCAATAATAATTATAATCAAAGTATACTATAAATCGTTTGTTTTTCTAAAATATAGTGCTGAGTCTTACAAGAAATGCTGAATAATATTCGCTTTATAAACATCATACTGACCTAGGTCATTTCATAATTTAGAGTATAGCAATACATTCGATATAGATAAATTGTTGAATCATAAATTGTAAAATTATGTCACTAGTAAATTTTAAACCCAGAAGAAGACCTTTTAGAGGCCTTACAGTTCAAGATTTTTTTGATACTGATTATTTCCTTGGAGATAGACTATGGAATGGTGGTTCACTAATAGATAATTTTTGGAATGGAAAATCAAGTGAACCTGCCTTAAACATTAAAGAGCAAGAAGACAAGTTTAAAATTGAACTTGCCGCACCAGGATTCTCTAAAAAGGATTTTGAAGTAACCATCGATAATGGGGAGCTTAATATTTCTGCAGAAAAATCGGATTCCAAAAAAGAAAAAGACGATAATTATACCAGACAGGAATTTAGTTATACCTCATTTTCGAGATCATTGCTATTACCAGAAAGTGTAAAAGAAGAAGATATTAAAGCTAGTTACCACGATGGTATTCTAAGTTTTGACCTTGCGAAAAAAGAAGAAAGCAAAAAGTTAAAACCAAAAAAAATACTTATTGCATAGTGCTATAGAATCCTAAGATAGCCCTTTTCAGGTTTTTAATTTTAATTCACCCTCTAATCTAAATAAGAATAATAGTTTCATTATAATTTTAGGCTAGAGGGTAAATTTATAGCTTTCATTTTTTAAAAGGATTTTTTAATAAACCAAGTTTTATAATTACAAACCACATTGACCTACGTCATTCTAAAAGTGAATAAATTGTATTAAGTTTAAGTATCGATTATTAGTTGAAATAAAGAAACGGATATTATAATTTTATTCAGATGAAAAGTATCAACATCAAAGAGCAATTAGTGGATAAGGGGATAAGAAATGCGTTACTTTTGGAAGCTTTTCAAAACATTCCTGAAGCATTTTTTTTATCCGAAACACTACATCCTTATTTTTATGAAGATGTAAGAATTGAAAAATCAATAGAAAATACAGAACCTAGAGTTATTGTGATTGCCAAAATGTTGGAACAATTACAGATAAAAAAGGCTGAAAAAATTCTAATTACAGGAGTCGATTCTATTTATATATTGGTAGTGCTTTCAAAAATTTATAAAGAGGTTTATACAGTTGAAACAAATGAAACTTATGCAAATTGGACACAGGAAGTATTAAAAACTATTGATGTATCCAATGTACACATAAAAACAGGAGATCCTGAAACTGGGTGGATTGAAAAAGGACCGTTCGACACTATTTTAATTGCCATAGAATTAAAAGAAATTTCAAAAACAATTAAAGAACAACTAAAAATAGGAGCAAAATTAATTGCCCCAGTTGGTCCGGATTGGGCACATGCTATGCTGGAAATTATAAATAGAGTTTCTGAAAGCGAGTTTGTTACCAAAGCATTAAGAGATAGTTATTTTATACCAAATCCTAAAATACTTCCAAAAATAAGTACTGAAACTTATCCTGAAATTGATATTATTAATGAGATTGGAATGAGTTCGCTTCCTTTTAAAACAATAAAAACATTTCCTATGGAAGGGTTACTGGAAAGAATTGGTAACGCCAAAGTTGTTTTATTGGGTGAAGCATCTCACGGTACTTCAGAATTTTATTTAACCAGACAGGAAATCACAAAAGCTCTTATTGAAAAAAAAGGCTTCAACTTTGTATGTGCAGAAGCAGATTGGTCGGATGCAGAACAAATAAATAATTATGTTAGAAATCAATATAAATCACAAGAATGGATGCCTTTTGCGCGTTTTCCGCAATGGATGTGGAAGAATAAAGAAGTTCTAAATTTTGTAGAATGGCAAAAAGATTACAACACTAAACATAATAATACCATTGGGTTTTATGGCTTAGATTTATATGGATTAGAGAATTCCATAGATTTGGTTATTAAATATCTGGAAGAAATTGACCCGGAACTGGCAGAGATAGCAAAAGCACGATATGCGTGTATTATACCTTATATGTCTAATCCGGTAGTTTATGGAAAACTAGTAACAAATAACAGATTGATAAGCTGCGAAAAAGAAGTACTTAAGATGCTGTTCGATTTATTAAAAATCAAAAACAAACTCAATCATTCTCAAGAATATTTTTATGCTTATCATAACGCCACAGTAGTAGTAGATGCAGAACGTTATTATAAAGCGATGTATTATGGTAGTGCAGAGTCTTGGAACTTACGCGATTTTCATATGTTTTATACCTTAAAATCCTTATTATCCTATTTTGGCAAAGACTCTAAAGGTGTTGTTTGGGCACATAATTCTCATATTGGTAATGCCTTGGCAACCGAAATGTATTCTAGAGGCGAAATAAATATAGGGCATTTATGCAAGGAACAATATGGCTCAAAATCCTATCATATTGGTTTTGGAACACATACTGGTACCGTTGCGGCAGCCAGAAATTGGGGAGAACCCATGGAAGTTATTAATGTAAATGATTCTTTAGAAAACAGTTATGAATATCTATGCCACAAAACAAATGTTAGCAATTTTACACTTCCATTGCGAACAGAATATTCAGATAACAATTTGAGTGAATTTTTGAGTAAACCAAGACTTCAACGAGCCATTGGTGTTGTGTATAAACCAGAAACAGAACTTATGAGTCATTATTATAAAACCGTATTACCTTCACAGTTTGATGAATACATTTGGTTTAACAAAACAAAAGCCATTTCTCCAATATCTGCTAAATCAAAAACCACTAAACTGATAGACATTCATCCATTTGGATTATTGGATAAATAGTAAAAATTAAATTACTTCAGTTGAATAAAAAATTTATATGTATATATGCAGATGATAATTATCATTTGGATTAAAGTACAATCGATGTATTTTGTTAATATAATTTAAAATTAAACTTGGTGTTAGGAGCGTTAAAAAATAGTCAGATAGAAAGTCTGTTGCACAGTCAGGTAATTGGAAGGATTGGTTGCCATACAGATGATATTACTTATGTAGTTCCAGTAACTTATGCTTATGATGGCATGCATATTTATGGCCATACTAAAGAAGGTATGAAGATAAATATGATGCGTAAAAATCCTAAAGTTTGTTTTGAAGTGGATGTTGTCGAAAATATGAGTAATTGGAGAAGTGTGATTTCATGGGGTAAATTTGAAGAATTAAAAACACCAGAAGAACGTAGAAAAGGAATGCAAAAATTAATTGACCGTATTATGCCAATCATGACTGGCGAAACTACTGTTCATAACGCCATGACCGATTCTCATGGAAAATATATTGAAGCCATGCAAGGTGTTGTATATAGAATTGAGCTTACAGATAAAACCGGACGGTATGAAAAAAGGTAGTCTTTAAAATACTCATTTATTCAAAGCTGTTGCAGATGGAATGGTTATTAGTAATAATAAGATTTTAAAGCTCAAGAAAATTAAATCTGCAACTCCTATTATTCCAAATTTCATTTCTAAATATAAAACAGATTCTTTTCGTTTGAAATGACCTAAATCATTCTAAAAAAAGTTTGCTAAAATATAGAAATGCAATAAGAGGATTCAATGCCATAAACCTAATCTGTATAAGTAAGATATCATGTTATTCCAATACCTCTCGATAACCCTTTTTATTCCAATTTAGAAATTAATTCCAGTATCTCATTTGCCAAAATATTACTTAAATCAATGGCATTGGAAGGATGTGCAATAGTGTTACAAGTGACCACTTTATCAACTCCGCAATCCAATAGTTGCTTATAAGCATTTCCTGCAAATACAGCATGAATTCCTATACAAACCGGAGGCTTCATTCCAGCTTTTTTTAAGTGACGAATGGTTTCCATCATGGTATGTGCGGTAGAAATGATATCATCCACCAATACTGGAGTTGTATTTTTAAAGTGTACTACTTCTGGAATGGATATTTCCACATCATTATCACCATGTCTTATTTTTTTCAATACTATGAAAGGTGCCTCTGCATTTTTTGCTACTGCTGACACCCATTGTTTACTCTCTGCATCCGGACCAATCAGCACAGGGTTTTTAACGTTTGCTTTAATCCATTTAGAAATCTCAGCTACCGCGTGAATTACTGTATTGGGAATATAATATACTTCTGAAAGTGATTTAATTCTATGCAGATGTGGATCGACGGTAACGATTCCGTCTACGAATTCAGAAATAAGATTACCAAAATAAGTAGAAGTCACACCCTCACCAGAATTGAATATTTTGTCTTGGCGCATGTATGCTAGATAAGGCGCGACCAAACACACTTTTTTCACACCTAATATTTTTAATGTTCGGCTTAAAAAATAGATGGGAAGGATTTTCTCGTCGGGCTCATGTAATGTGCAGACCAGTACTGCATATTTGTTTTTAACATCGGTTAAGATTCTTATATAAGATTCGCCATCTGGAAATTTGCGCACTATGGCATTTCCAATTTCGGCTTTCATTTTAACCGCAAGTTGTTCGGTTAACTTATCGTTTCCCGGAAGGCTAAAAAAAACAATTTCTTTCATTTTATAGTATAGTCATGATATCTTTATGCATTTTCAAATAATTCAAAGCATATTTCAATTCACTTTCTGCTTCCGCATAAATAGTATATAAAAGTTGTCCTTTCTTTATGGTATCACCCAAATGCACATTTAATAATATGCCAGACGACTTATATTCGGGAGCACCAGATAATTTAGCGAGTTTAGCTATTTTTCGATTATCAATTCGTATTAAAGTACCTTTATTTTCGGAGAGTATTTTATGGGAATATTTGGCAATTACAGGTTCGGTAAACCTACCTTGTGCCTTACAAATGGCCTTAAATTTTTTGAATGCTTTACCAGATTCTAACAATTCGGTCGCTATTTTTATTCCGTTCCCTTTAACAACCTTTCCAGACAATTCTAAAAGTTCACCTGCAAGTAAAAGTGCACGTTCTTCAAGGTCGTTTGGTGCTTTTGCTTCTCTACGTAAAATACTCAAAACATCCATAGCTTCTAAAACAGGCCCGATGCCTTTCCCAACAGGTTGAATCCCATCAGTTATCACTACTTTTATTATTAAACCAATATCTTTACCAATAACTTCAAAATGTGTTTTAAGTAATTCCGCAGCTTTTCTACTTCGAACTTTAGCAGTTTCTCCTATTGGCATATCAATAATAATGTGTGTAGAGCCAGCGGCTACCTTTTTAGAAAGTACAGAGGCAATGAGTTGCCCTTCACTATCAATATCTAATGCTTTTTCAACCTTTATTAAAATATCATCGGCTGGACTTAATCGTGCAGCATCTCCCCAAACGAAACAACCTCCTTCTTTTTTTACAACTTTTTTAATTTGTTCAGGAGAAAGAGAAACATTGGTAAAAACTTCCATAGTATCTGCTGTTCCTGCAGAAGATGTTATAGCCCGTGAGGATGTTTTTGGCATCATTAGTCCAAACGCCGTAATTATGGAAACTACGATAGGCGTACTTCTGTTGCCCGGTAACCCGCCGATACTATGCTTATCCATTACTATTTTTTCGGGCCACTTCAAGTGTACACCAGAAGAAACCATGGCTTTTGTAAGATCTGAAATTTCATCAATATCCATTCTGTCTCCCGCGCAAGCTGTAATAAATGCAGCTAAATGGATATTGGAATAGTCGCCCTTTACAATATCGTTAATAATTTCTTGATAGGCATGATAATTTAATTTATGATTATATATTTTTGCCCTTAAATGATCTAATGAATTTATGGTTTCCAAATGCGAAACATTAAGAATATCACCATCTGATATATTTAGTTTTTCTGCTGCCGTATTGGATAAACCAATTTCATCCGGAAGCAATATATCTGACGTTACTACATTAAGACTCGCTACAATAGAATTGGTTTTTGTGGACACCCGTATCCTTGTTAAAGCCGCAAACCCTTCCGAAATACAAACATCACTATCATTCTTTAAAAAAGCCACATGAGAGTTTTGTGTGAAAATGCCTAAATACTTATATTTTAATAAATTAGGATTGTTTTTCATGGCCAGAATGGATTTATTTTATTTGAAAATAAAACTTAAACCTAAATGACCAAATGATAAATATCATTTAGCACGTATTGGAAATTCTATAAATTAGTTTAGGCAAAATACCGTTTCTATCGGAGATTAATTATCTAGTATTTAACAACTATACTAAAATTATAATTAAATCGATTAAAAAATATTAAACAAGATGAGCTTCCTTACAGAAAATATAATACCTGGAAATCATGGAAAGATTTTTTGCACCAATGCATCAAAGGATGAAGAAATGGAAAAAATAAAACTGTGGTTACAAAAAATTGATGGGGTTAGCAATGTGGTCATTATTAAAGGCGTTTATCCTAAAGAATTTATCGTCTATACTTCAAAACTTATTAAAATAATTACTATTGAAGATGCTGTAATAAAATTGGGTTTGCATGCTATTCCAAAAGGGTTGTTTGAAGTATAGTTATTTATAATTTGACTTTCTGCAATCATGTTTTTATCTGTTATGACTTTAGAATTTTAAATATGCATTGAAATGAAAATCTCATTTAAAAGAAAAATTTTGATTGGCTATATTATTAATATAGTAGTCGTTATTGCATTTGGATTTATCTATTGGAAACAAATGTTTTTTTCAACCAATAAATTATGGTATTGGATTTCTTTAGCATTAATAACACTCTCTTTAGGCATGTTAACCGTTGTGTTTTTTATACTTAAAGCACAATTAAAAGCTAAAAAACAATCGGACGAAGCGCTCTTAAAAAACCAAAAAATATTACAATCCATTATTGATAACACAACGAATGCTATTTCAGTAAAAAAAATAAACGGCGAATATCTATTAGTAAACAAGCAATACCAATCACTTTTTGAATCTAAAGTAGAGAATCTAATAGGCAAAGTGAATCACGATTTTTTACCTAAAGAATCTGCAGATATATATCGGAGTGCAGATTTAGAAGTGATAAAAGCAGGAAAAGAAATACAAGTTGAAGAAATCTTAGAACAAACAGACGGTCCGCATACGTATTTATCTGTAAAATTCCCATTATTTGATACGTCCAACAGAGTTTATGCTATCGGGAATATTTCTACAGATATTACAGAAAGAAAAGCATTTGAAGAATCTTTAAAAGCTGCCGATACCTTTTTTAATATATCAATAGATAGTTTGGTGATTGCTTCTAAAAATAAGTTTATAAAAGTAAACCCATCTTTAAGCAAGCTTTTAGGATATAGTGAATTAGAGCTTTTAGAAAAACCATTTTCTGCATATATTTTTTCTGAAGATCGGGAATTGACCCAGAATAATATCGAAAAACTTGAAAAAGGTAATAATCTGATAAATTTTAAAAACCGTTGGGTTTGTAAAGATGGCACCATAAAATGGTTGTCTTGGAATGCTACTACCGATTTAAGCACTGGATTATTGTACGCAGTGGTTCGAGATATTACAGAAAAACTACACCTTGAAGAAGAGGAAGAAAAAAGGATAAACGAGCTATATGAAAGTCAGCAAAAACTGAATATGATTCTGGAAAATATTAGCGATGGTGTTCTGGTAGCAAATACAAATAAACAGGTGGTATTAGCAAACGATGTGGCTAATGAACTTTTTGGGATAGAAGACGACACCAAAATATCTATAAATTTTTCAGACCATTTTAAAGTGCTTTTTCCCGATGGAAAGCAAACATTTCCAGTCCAGAATCTTCCTGCCGAACGTGCTTTAGTTGGTGAAATTACCGATGACATCGATGTGCTTTTAAAGGATTTAACCACTAACGAATTTCGCAGGGTTTTATTAAGTGGCAGACCTATAATTGATAATGAAAATAATGTTGCAGCCATTGTAGTAACTATTAAAGACATAAGTAGATATAAAAAACTAGAAGAAGAATTGGAAAAAAAGGATCAAGAATCCAGACCAATGATCGGTTTCAAAAGCACTAAAACTAAAAAAAGGAAATAAGTTATTTAATTGTACGACTATTTTCAACTTTTTTAAATTCAGAAAACAGTATTCTACCTGAGTCGATTAAAAAATATATTTTAAGTCATGAATAAACATCATAATATTATAATTGCAGGAGCAGGTGGTATTGCGCAAGCTGTTGGACTCATACTGGCTGAATGGAGTAAAGTTACTCCTACTATTTTTATTGGCAACAGAACACTTTCTAAAGCGCAAAATCTGGTTAAATGGATTGAAGATGGCACTACTAAATCTTGTACTATAAAATCATTTCAACTTTCTGAAGAAGGCCTTTCTACAGAAATGAAAAACATATTTACTCAAGGAGACATTTTGCTTGATTGTTTGCCAGGAACCCAAGCTCCTAAAATGGCACGCTTTGCCAAAGATTTTAATATGCATTATGCAAACCTAACCGAATATGTTGCAGAGACTGAACAAATTAAACAATTAGCGCAAAATGCAAATAAAGGGTTTATGCTGCAAACTGGTCTGGCACCTGGCTATATTGATGTACTGGCACATTACCTTTTTAAACAATTTTGCCATGATTTTCGAGTAAGTAAAGTCAATTCATTAGTATTTAAAGTAGGGGCACTCACAAAAAATGCCGTTGCTCCTCATTATTATGGATTTACTTGGAGCCCGATAGGTGTAGCTACAGAATATATTAAAGAAGCCGAAGCGATTCGTAATTTCAAAAAAACCAAACTTCCGTCCTTATCAGAACGTGCTTCTATAATTATTGATGGCATTACTTATGAAGAAGATCTTACCTCAGGTGGTGCTGCCGATTTACCTGATGCGCTAGCAGGAAAAGTGCATTCACTTGACTATAAAACTTTAAGATATCCTGGACATTATGCGTGGATACAGAAACAAATTAATAATCCAGACAATAGTAAAAGACCTATTGAAGCCTTACAGCAAATTATGGAAAAACAGGTGCCACATATAGAAGATGACCAAATTATTTTATATGCAGCCGTACAAGGTGAAGATGCCAATGGACTATTGCGAAGACGTGAGATTTCTAAGCAAATTCAACCACAAAAAGTTGGCAAGTATCAATTACGAGCCATTCAAACTACAACAGCTGTACCTTTAATACAATCTGCTCAACTACTACTTGAATCCTCATATAAAGGAATTGTATTGCAAAGTGACATTGATCCAAAGGCTTTTTTAAACGGAAATTTTATCGTTCCTGTTTATGGAAAGGTGTAAATAAATACCGTTAATTATTTGTGGAAGTACTCAAAACCTTAAGAATAGTATAAGTTTGAATATTCATATAAAAACGCATTGAATTAGATAAAGCAATAATCATTTATGTGGAAGGTACCGTATAACAAAAAATATGTTAACTGATTATAATCATTTTAGAAACATCTGTGATCAAGTATCTTATTCGAAGTAATTTAGATATTTATTATTGGTAGAATTACTTTTAAAAAATGAAATGAAAAGAATTTTAATAATAGAAGACAACGAAATTGTTAGGGAGAACATTGCGGAAATTCTTGAATTAGCAAATTATCAGACTCTCACTGCCGAAAACGGTGTTATTGGTATTGAAACTGCGAAGAAAGATAAACCAGATTTAATTCTTTGTGATATTATGATGCCCGAATTGGATGGGTTTGATGTACTCGAATGTTTAAGTAAATCAAAAAACACAGCCTGCATTCCCTTTATTTTTTTAACCGCCAAATCAGATAAATCAGATATAAGAAGAGGGATGAATTTGGGTGCCGACGATTATATTACCAAACCATTTCAAGAAGATGAGCTACTTAACGCCATAGAATCTCGTTTAAATAGACATGCTTTTTTAAAGAAGGAATTTTCTAAAAACATAGAAGGCTTGAATGAATTTATAAATGAGGCTTCACATTATATAAATTTAGATAGCCTTACGCGAAATTTCAATATTTATAATTATCAAAAAAAGGAAAATATATTTATGGAAGGCGCAGCAGCCCATAATTTATATTTTGTACAAAGTGGCACCGTAAAAACGTATCGAACCACCGATTCTGGGAAAGAATTAATAACAGGTATATTTGTTGCTGGAGATTTTGTGGGTCAATTATCTTTACTTAGTGATAAGGGCACTTATATTGAAGCTGCAGTGGTTTTGGAAGATGCCGAAATTTGTGAAATTCCAAAAGCATATTTTATTAAACTTATTTATGATAACAATGTTGTTTCCAGCAAATTCATTGGTTTAATTTCAAATAATTTAATTGAGGTTCAGGACAAATTAATTTATATGGCATTCGCTCCAGTTCGTCAGAGAGCAGCAAAAGCTTTGTTGGGTTTATATAATAATGGTCTTTTAATCAATAAAAAAAGTCAGGGTATACAAATAGCACGAGAAGATTTTGCAGGAATTATTGGTACGGCTTCAGAAACAGCTATTAGAATGTTGACAGAGTTTAAACAAGAAGGATTGATAACATTTGATGCTAGTCGGAATATTATATTGAAAGATTATGATACACTAAAACAAATTGCAGATTTTGTTGATTAACACCACAACATTTGATGCTGTTACTGGCCTTCTTAACAAGAGGTATAAAATGACGATTAGTGTTTTCATCGAATTTATACTTTCAATGGTAATAGCTCTAAAACAGAAACGGGAAGCCTTGGCTTCCCGTTTCTTATGTTGAGATTAATTTAATTTAAACCACTAACTAATTAATTTAAACATTCCATCACTGGAACATATAACAAACTAATTTTTGACCTAAATTTATCCAATCTCTTCATATTGATCTTATTTGCATTTCAGCCAAATAAAGACCAATTCTTTACTTTTTTTTAGAAACCAGAACACCGAAGTATTCTGGTTTCTAAAAAGGTGTTAAATCTACTTAAAAACCACTTATAGTTTTTATGCACATACTTATCTCCCTAAGCCAACGCAATAAAACAAGGTATAATTAATAATTTAACGCCTTCTGGATTTTGCTGCATTACTCAAACAAAATCAA
Source organism: uncultured Flavobacteriaceae bacterium (assembly GCA_963698455.1). Classification (GTDB taxonomy): domain Bacteria; phylum Bacteroidota; class Bacteroidia; order Flavobacteriales; family Flavobacteriaceae; genus Mariniflexile. The sequence goes on from CAVOQU010000001.1 coordinate 530,281, forward strand.
TATTTATATGTTATCAAAGAACGATTTCCTGTTCATTAGAATACGAAGATAGTACGGTAATATCAAATTTAAAATGATCTGCGTCAGTCGAGTTGTTTTTTTAAATTTATTTTTATAATAAAAACAAACTGGGAGTTTTAACTCCCAGTTTGTTTGAGTAAAGCGACTAACATGTTACAACTTCAAACAATCCTTTTTAAGTATTCCATTTCTGAAATAACAGAGAAAAATTAATTTTTGGTTATAACAATATTAACTACTTTACATCGGAACTGATTAATAGCGTCTTCAATACCAATATGTATAAATCTTTAAAGTACATTTTCTTGTTAAGAAGGCTAAACTAATATAAACTCTAATCACGCAAACTGACCTAGGTCAGTTTGCGTGATTTTTATTACAATAAATATTTCATAGACTGACCCAGGTCATTTCAAATAATGGCATCAGAAATTATTTTTGGAGTATTATTAACAATAAAAATGTATACTATGGCAGTTTTAAAAGTAATTGAATTGTTAGGAAACTCGACAGTGAGTTTCGAAGATGCTATACAAAATGTTATTACAGAAGCATCAAAAACAGTAAAAAACATCAAATCGGTTTATGTTCAGGATGCGCAAGTAAAGGTAACTGACAATAAAATTGCAGAATACCGTGTAAATACTAAAGTTAGCTTTAGTATTATGGATACTCATTAAAAACAAAATATTTATTAATTAGCGAGTTAGTTTGGAAAAGCTTTCTTAAAAAGTAAAACGTGTCACTCCGTATTTTTTAAGAGGCTTTTCTTTTTAAAATTAATAATGATAATTTTTTAACCAACTAATTAGTTATCGGCATTTCAAAAAAAAAAATGATTTTATCAAATTATAACCCTGACTCCATTATTGAAATCAGGGTTAATTTTAATATTAAGCTTAAATAAATCAAACTAGGCGTACTGTGAATAATGCTGTATTTTTAGTTCGTTTTTAACATCGTAAACGCCTGGCGCATTATAAGCAGCAGTTTCTGCATCTTCTTTTTCTTTAATAGAATGTACCTTACCACGTAAGGTTACTGTATGTCCCTCAGTTGTAAGTGTAATTCCATCGGCATCAAGAGTGGCCATACGTTGAAATGCCTTTTTGATACGATCCTTAACTTCAAAAGGTTTAATATTATTTTTTATAATAATAGAGTTACTTACACCTTTTACACCTAATAAACCATCAACTGCATTTTTTGCTGCTTTTTTTTGATAAGCATATGGTACTTCACCAGATAAGTAAACCCAGCCATTTTCAACTTTTACTTTAATATCATTTTCAGGAATCGAAGAATTCCAATCAAAAGCATCTACAACCGCTTTAGCAATCTCCTTATCTGTTTTTTTGAATTCGGCACCATACTTTACATCAATATCTAGAGCTACGGCTTTTACACCTTTAACATTTTTTACAGCTTTTTCTGCTGCCATTTTTTTAGAGAAATTATCAACTACACCACTAAGTGTTACTATACCATCTTCAACAATAACTCCAATTTGAGTTTCATCGATATTAGGTTGCCATACTAATTCGTCCAGTACATCATCTCTGATTTCAACATCTGATTTCATAATTTGAATGATTTTTTGTTAAACAATAAATACTATATTATAAATATACATTAGATGTAAAGCGATTAAAATGATCCACATCAGTTGATGCTTTTTTAACATTTTGAAAGTTAAAAACACTTAATATTAATACCTTTTAAAAAGTTTAAATTAAGTTTTTTTGTAATTTACTTAAGAAGAAATATTATAAATACGGGATAAAATAAGGTTATGGAAATTACTGGGAAATGGTATGAAACTCAATTAAAAAATTTGTAATAAGTTTTCTTTTATACAGAAAAAACTAAATGATTTCTTTAGATTTTTATTGGTAAGGTTAACTCGAATTTACTTCCTTCACCTAGTTTACTTTCAAAAGAAACATGGCCTCTTAATAAATTAACATAATGTTCTACGATAGTTAAACCTAGCCCAGTTCCTTGAATATTGTCCGCGTTTTTTGCTCTATAGAATTTATTAAAAAGATATTTTTGCTCTTCTTTTGGAATACCAATTCCATGATCAATAAAACTAATTTGTAAAGTTTTATCATTAATGGTTGAATTAATAAATATATCTGTATCCGAGTATTTTATGGCATTTGTAAATAAGTTCATGCAGATATTCCTTAATATTTTTCTATCCAATACAACCTCAGAAGTTCCTTGATGCTTAAAATGTACATGTTGATTTTCTTTTAACGACCACTCCAGTTCTTCAATTAAATCTTTAATGAATATTTTTAAATCAAATGTTTGTTCGTTTGTTGTTATAATGCCGCGTTCCAGTTTATCCATCGAGAGAAAATCTTCCAGTATAAGTATAAGTTGATTAACGGATATCTCGATGCGTTCAAGATGGCGTGATTGCTTGTCATACTCTTTAAGGTCATGGTATTTTTTTAATAAAATAGCCGAAGACATGATGCTGGTTAGTGGTGTACGAAACTCGTGTGATGCCATGGAAACGAATGCTGTTTTCATTTCATTTACCATTTTCTCATTATGCAATGCCTCTGTGAGTTTTATGGTTCTTTGCTCTACCATATCCTCAAGATCTAGCGTGTATTGTTCTTTACGTAACTCAATTTTTTTTCGTTCGGTAACATTTTCCCCAGCCATCAAGGTTCCTAAAAGCTTCCCTTTTTTATCGAACAAAGCTACATTGGTCCATGACATAATATATGTTTCACCAGTTTTACTTCGTAATTTACTTTCAAAATTAGATGGTAGCGAAGCTGTTCCTGTATCATTTTTTAGAATGGTTACTTCTGCCTGATCATTATTTAAGTCGCATATAAAATCGTGCAGTCCATTTGTTCCAATAATTTCCTTAGTGGTAGTGCCAATTAAATCACATCCTTTTTTGTTGATCATTTCAATCTTGTTATTCGAATCCAATAAAAGAAAGACAATAGGCGCAAAATCTAAATATTGTTGTATTTTTTCTTTCTCTTTTTGCAAAGCTTCATGCTGAAGAAGAACAACTTCTGCTTCCTTAATTTTAGTGACATCTTCCAGCGTTATTCTACACAAGGAATCTGTCTGGTTAGTATCTGTAGTGATAGTACCCTGAAGTGAAGCCGTAAAAGAAGTTAGATTTTTATGATTCATCTGAAGCTCAAAATCATCTATCGTACCTGTGTTAAAAGCTTCTTGTAATTTTAAAAACAATGTACGGGATTGCCCACTTGACATATATGCCGATAGAGGCTTGCCTTTTATTGATGCCCGCTCAACACCCAACAGGTTACAGGCAGTAAGGTTAATGTTTACAATAACACCTTTTTTGTCCAACACTAAATAACCCACCGGAGCAAAATCGAACAAATCGGTATATTGGTCTCTAACCTCTTCAAGTCGATGTTGAGCCAATCGCAACTCTTCATTTTGCATTTCCAGTTCTATCTGGTGTACTTCAAGTTCGTGCAGTAATGTTTTAGCCTTGTCCAAAGTAATGCCATCAAGAGCATTTAAAGTCTTTGTGAGTCTGGTTTCAGCTCTTTTTCTTAATTCCTCAGATGTAGACTTTTCAAGAGCCATTCATTTTTTATTGATGTTTATAGTTTTTTTTCATTTCGAGATAATTCTGTAATATCGGTTGAGGTACAAGCTATTCCTGTAACTTTCGAATCGACAAGAACTGGTCTAATAGTAAGATCATGTACGCGGGTTGTGCCTAATATTTTCACTTCTATAATATCGCGGTAGGGTTTGCCCGTTTTCAACACTTTCTTTTTTATGGCATCTAATTTTTTTGTGTCTTCTTTTGAGTATAAATCCTGGTCGGTTTTCCCTATTAACATGCTGGATTTAAATTCGCTTCCTTTAACTATTGCACTTGTATAAATTAGGTTTACGTCTTGTGTATACACTATGGTTTGTGTTAATTCCAACAGATGTTCATAGTTATCTTTAACTTCGTTTAACTCTTCTAAAAACGATTTTTCTTTAGTAATATCCACAAAGGTTATAACCACACCTTCAATAACATTTGTAGAGGTGCGATATGGCATAATTTGCATTTGGTACCAGATACCATCGGTACTCTTTACGGCCGCTTTAAAAGGTGTGAGTTTCTCTAATACGTTTTTTGCATCTTGTACTATCCCTTCATAAATAAGGTTTGATGATAAATCTTGTATGGGTCTTCCTATATCTGTTTGGATAAGATTTATTATTTTGGACATAGATGGTGTAAAACGTTTTATTTTCAAATTAGTATCTAGAAAAATGGTGCCTATTTCGGTACTTGCCAGCAAATTGCTCATATCATCATAAGATTGTGCTAACTCATCAATTTTGCCTTGTAGTTCTGTATTAACAGTTATAATTTCTTCGTTAACACTTTGGAGTTCTTCTTTGGAAGTTTCAAGCTCTTCATTGGTACTTTGCAACTCTTCGTTGCTGGACTGTAATTCTTCATTTGAGGATTTCAACTCTTCGTTAGAGACTTCCAGTTCCTCGATGGTAGAACGTAAATATTCTTTAGTAGCAATAAGTTCTTGCTCTAAAGCTTGTAACTCCGATGCCTCGTCCGGATGTATTGTTTTAGCTTCCAAACTAGGAGCAGAGACCGTAGCCTGATCTTCAAAAGTGAGCATAAAATACTCGTCATCAGCTATAATATCTGTTAAAGGTCTTAAAATTAAATTTATTACTTGATAACTGCCATTGGTTTTTACATTAATGCCTTTTCGTGTTACTATTGTTTTACTTTTTCTCATTTTAGAGATTATGGAACGCAGGTCTGTTTTAAGTCCTTCCCTCGCCATATCAACTATATTAAATCTTGCTTCTCCTGGTGAAGGTTGTAAATACTTTCCTGTATTGCCCGAAAAATAAACAGCATCACCTTTACCATTTATAATCGCACAGGCAGGCGCATAATTAACTAAAAGTAATTGTTCAGTTATCTTGGAAATATTGTTCAACTGTTCGCGTTTTGGTGTTGCAATAACTGCTGTTACTTTTAAATTAGCTGGCTCTCTGAATAAATACCCAATATCTGGTATTTTATTTTTATGTACTTCTTTATGTTTGAAAAGTTTATGTTTTCTATCAATTACCTCAAAAAGGTTAGCAAATTCGCCTAGAGATTCCGAACTTCCCAAAAACATTATGCCATTAGGATTAAGTGCATAATGAAAAATAGCGAACACTTTTTTCTGCGCTTCGATGTTTAAATAAATAAGCAGGTTTCTGCAACTTACCATATCTTGTTTCGAAAAAGGCGGGTCTTTAATTAAATTATGAACAGAAAATATTACTTTATCTCGAATATCCTTGTTGATTCTGTAGGTATTGGTCTCTACTTTAAAATAACGTCTTAATCGTTCTGGCGTTACATCTGTGAAAATAGTTTCTGGATAAACACCCTGTCTCGCCATATTTATGGCATGTTCATCAAGATCTGAAGCAAAAATTTGCAGTTTCAATGATTTAGCCTGTTTGCCTATGGCTTCATCAAAAAGTATGGCTAAGGAATAGGCTTCTTCACCAGTCGAGCATCCAGCAACCCAAATACGAATGGTTTCTCCATCAGATTTATTTTTAATAATATCTGGAATAATGGTTTTCTCTAATGTGTTAAAAGACTCTTTATCTCTAAAAAAACTGGTAACTCCAATAAGTAGTTCATCAAATAATTTTTTAAGCTCTTCTTTGTTTTTCTGAAGATATTTTAAATAGCTCTCTAATTTATCTACTTGATTTAGCGCCATTCGCTTTTCAATTCTTCGAATAACGGTGCTGTTTTTGTAATCTCCAAAATTACATCCAGTTTCATTTCGTAATAAAATGAATACTTTTTCAAGTAATTCATGAATGGTTGAAGCTAGTGCAGGTTTTCCTTCTTGTTTAAACGTACGATTCTTGGCATATTTTATAAGTGCATCAGGAATTTTGTTAACGGGTAGAATAAAATCCTCAACCCCAGCTGAAATGGCGCTTCTAGGCATACCATCATATTTTGCTGTTCCTGGCTCCTGCACAATACAAAGACCACCCAAGCCTTTTATGTCCTTTAAACCCAGTGTCCCTTCTGTACCTGTTCCAGACAAAATTATACCGATAGCCTTTTCCTGTTGATCTTCTGCAAGAGATTTAAAGAAAAAGTCTATTGGTTTTCTAAACCCTCTGGCGGCAGATGGCTCCATAAGATGCAGAACACCGTTAAAAACAGCCATATCTTTATTAGGCGGGATGATATAAATATTATTTGGTAAAACTTTGGTTTTGTCTTTAACTTCCCTTACTTGCATGTCTGTATGACTCTTTAAGAGTTGCACCATAAGACTTTTATGTGTTGGGTCTAAATGTTGAACAATTACAAATGCCATTCCCATATTTTTTGGTGCCGACGAAAAGAACTCCTTAAAAGCTTCTAAACCACCAGCAGATGCGCCTATGCCTACTATAAGAAATGGATTCGTTTTATTTGATATCGATTTTTTATTTGTAGAAACTGGTTTTGCCACATCCTCGGTAGCCGATGTTTTCCTTTTTGCCATGGAAATGAATTTGATTTTAGAGTAATCTTTAATTTAAAAGACAGTAATAAAGATAAGCAATATATAGGAAAATTATGTATTTTCAAATGTATATAATTCAGATGCCACATTAAAAATACAGGTCATTTATAAATTTATTTCGAGACCAATAGGACAATGGTCTGAGCCATAATAATCTGAAAGAATGTTAGCGGCTTTAACTTTTTCAACAATGGATTTACTCATTAAAAAATAATCTATCCGCCAACCTGTATTTCTTTCCCTTGATTTAAAGCGGTAACTCCAATAGGTATATTCAACTTTATTTGGATGCAGGTTTCTAAAACTGTCAATAAATCCAGCACTTAATAAATTGTCCATCCCATCAATCTCAATTTGTGTGTAGCCAGCTGTTTTGTTGTAATTGGCTTTATCGTTTTTAAGATCCATTGGTTGGTGGGCTACATTAAAATCTCCAGCAATAATTACCGGTTTTTTATTTTCTAGATTTTTTAAATATTTAAGAAAATCGACATCCCATTTTTTTCGGTAATCAAGTCTTTCTAATTTTTGTCCGGAATTCGGAACATACACATTAACTAGAAAAAAGTCTTGGTATTCGGCACAAATTACTCTGCCCTCATGATCATGTACTTCAATACCCATATTGTTTACTATGGTAATGGGTTTTGTTTTAGAGAGTATGGAAATTCCTGAATATCCTTTTCGCTCTGCCGAATTAATGTAGATATTATAATCGGATAATTGCGATAAGCTTTTTTTTACTTCATCCTCTTGTGCTTTGGTCTCTTGAATACACAGAATGTCTGGATTCATCTTTTTTAAATCCTCAAAAAAGTTCTTTTTCGCTATAGCTCTTAAGCCATTAACATTCCATGAAATTAGGTTCATATTCGACTATATTTTGATTTAAAAATCGATTTTTAAATAATATACTAAATTTAGCAAATTACTATGAGAACAGAAATAATCTGGGCTATTTTACCCTGATTTGTTAAATTTCTTAATTTATAATAAAGATTAGAACAATTTGATTGCCAGTTATCTGGTTTTTTACTAAAAGTATTTTTTCATAATTACGTTATAAAAACGTATCATTTATTGGAATAAATAACAACTATATTTTATAGTATTATTTTTTGCGGAAATTAAAGATGCTCATATGCTTGCCTTAAAATCATTATAGGTGATTCAAAAATAAGTTTATATTTGTTTAGTTACATTTCCGGAAGTACTAATGGTACTTAGTTACTTCTGGATTATTTTTAAAAGAAAAAATCATGTCAAAAATCGTTTGTTTTGGAGAAATCCTTTGGGATGAATTTCCTACTCATAAAAAAATTGGTGGAGCTCCCCTAAATGTTGCCAGTAGGTTAAGTTCTTTCAATCATGATGTTACTATGATTAGCGCTGTAGGTCAGGATGAGGATGGAAATAAATTATTGCAATACCTTAACGAAAACAATGTTAATAGTGAGTTCGTTCAAGTTTTAGACGCGTATAAAACAGGAAAAGTAAAGGTCCTATTAGACGAGAAAGGTTCGGCTTCATACGACATTATTTATCCACGTGCATGGGATAAAATTAGTCTTACAGAAGGCTCTAAAGCGGCAGTAAAAAATGCAGACGCTTTTGTTTTTGGTAGTTTGGTGGCAAGAGACGAAACTTCTAGAACGACATTATATCAACTTATAGACATAGCAAAATACAAAATTTTCGACCTTAATTTAAGGCCACCATATTACACCTTAGACGTTTTGTTACATTTAATGGAAAAGGCCGATTTTATAAAATTTAATGATGACGAACTTTATGAAGTAAGTAAAAAAATGGGGTCTAAATATAATTCTCTGGAACAAAACCTAATGTATATGGCCAAAAAGACGAATACTAAACATGTTTGTGTTACTAAAGGGGCACATGGTGCTGTGTTGTTTTATGATAGTAAGTTATATTATAACAGTGGCTTCCTTATTAAAGTAGTAGATACGGTTGGAGCAGGAGATTCTTTTTTAGGAACACTTATTTCTCAACTATTAAATAAAGTGAATCCACAAGAAGCTATAGATGTTGCATGTGCGGTTGGTGCATTAGTAGCCCAAAGTGAAGGCGCAAACCCGGTAATATCACGATCAGATATTGATGCTTTTATTAGTCCTTATTAATACGTGTTGCTAAAATTAAGTCATCATAAAATAAAAGAAAACCTAATGAATTGTATTATTTTAAAAACCAATCAAATACTATTTAAGTAAATGAAAAAAAGAGATTTATTCTCACTTATAAGAGAGACTTGTGTTGATAAAGGAATTGATATTAGTGAACATCAAAATTTTATGGACCGTTTTATAGGAAAGGTCGATTTACTTCATTATTTGTTTTCTCAACTCTATTCACATCGAGAAGATTTTAATGCATCTTTTAAAGAAATTATTGATTTAATTATTGATAGTTATTGCGATAGAAATTCCAATTTAAAAAAATTAGACCAAAAAAAAGAAACAAAAAACGGTTGGTTTTTAAGTAATGAATTGGTAGGCATGAGCCTCTATGTAGATAGATTTGCTGGCAACTTGAAAGGCATGTCTAAAAAACTAGATTATTTACAAGAATTAGGCATAAACTTATTACACTTACTACCTGTTTTTAAAAGTCCGGTACATGCAAGTGACGGCGGGTATTCTGTATCTGACTATCGGGTTGTCGATCCGAATTTTGGAACTTTAGATGATTTAATATCATTACAAAAAAAGCTTCTTAAAAAAGACATGTATTTAATGATTGACATTGTGGTTAATCACACTTCAGACGAACATGAATGGGCAGAAAAGGCACGTCAAGGCGACCCATATTACCAAGATTTTTATTACACTTATAACGACCGAACTATTCCGGATAAAATGGAAGCCCATATGCCCGAAGTATTTCCAGAAATAGCCCCTGGTAGTTTTACCTATGATGAAAAATTAAAAAAATGGGTCATGACGGTTTTTAATAGTTATCAGTGGGATTTAAATTATACAAATCCTCAGGTGCTAAAAGCGATGTTAAGTAATATTTTCTTTTATGCTAATTTAGGAGTAGATATACTAAGAATTGATGCCCCTGCGTTTATTTGGAAAAAAACGGGTACCACTTGCCAGAACCTTCCAGAAGCACATACCATCTTGCAGATTATGAAAATAGCCAACGAAATTGCAACTCCTGGTATGGCCATACTTGGGGAAGCTATTGTAGCTCCAAGGCTAATTATGGATTATTTTGGTAAAGGGTATTTTACAAATCATGAATGCGACATTGCCTACAATGCAACTCAAATGGCACTTCAATGGGATGCATTAGCTACAGCCGACACGAGAAATATGCTAGCTAGCCAGGAAGTTATACAACAAAAGCCTTTAGGAACGACATGGATAAACTACACACGTTGTCATGATGATATTGGTTTGGGTTTTGAAGATTATTATATAGAGCAAGTAGGCTACAATCCTTATAGTCATAGAGAATATCTTAAAAACTATTTAGGTGGTCGTTTAGCAACAACGCCTTCTTCAGGCGATTTGTTTGGAGTTAATCCTAAAACAAACGACGCACGTATTTCAGGAACTCTAGCTTCCTTATGTGGTTTAGAAAAAGCGATAAAAAATAATGATGCTGATGCTATTCAGACATCCATTGATAAAATCTTATTAATGCAAGCTAATAGTATTTTTCTTGGCGGAATTCCTATGATTTTTTATGGTGATGAAGTGGGATACACAAACGATCGCTCTTATTTAACAGACCTGGGGAAAAGTTATGATAATCGATGGATGCATCGCCCTATAATTGATTGGAATAAAATCGCCAAGGTGAAGCAAAAAGATTCTATAGAAAGTAAAATTTTTAAAGGGTTGCAAGCCATTTTGAATATTAGAAAAGCGCATGATGCTTTTTTAGACAGCAATAATGTTGAATGGTTAGAATCTCATAATCAATCTGTAGTAGGTTTTAAAAGATCTTTTGAAGGGAAACATATATTTTGCTTATTTAATTATAGCCATGAACATCAACCTTTAACATATTACGTTTTTAATTCGGTAAGATCGCAAACAAATAAACTACTAGATTTATGGTCGAACACTAAAATTGACATTAAAAGAGACGAAGACCACCTTATCTTTAAGCCTTATCAGTTTTATGTTTTATTAGTTGAATAAAAAATCTATTAAATATAAAAACCAACCATAACAACATTTATATAAAACTCTATGTCAAATACCAATCAACAATCATCAATAGAAAAAAATAGCACATTAGTACCAATAATAATTATAGCAGGACTGTTTTTTATTTTTGGGTTTGTAACATGGATTAACGGGGCATTAATCCCTTTTATGAAAACTATTAATGAGTTAACCGATACGCAATCTTATTTGGTAGCTTCGGCATCTTATATTTCTTTTGTTATTATGGCCTTACCAGCATCTTATATCATCAATAAAATTGGGTATAAAAAAGGTATGTCTTTAGGGCTAATCATTATGGGAATGGGAGCATTATTATTTATTCCTGCAGCAGAAGCAAGAACTTATTGGATGTTTTTAACGGCAATATTTATACAAGGTGCGGGAATGACTTTGCTACAAACAGCATCCAATCCATACATTACTATTTTAGGACCTATTGAAAGTGCTGCTAAACGTATAGCCATAATGGGTATCGCCAATAAAGTAGCAGGTGCATTAGGATCGGTTATTTTTGGTGCTCTCTTATTATCTGGAATTGACAAAATAAAAGATCAGCTAAGTACGGTTTCTGAAGTTGAAAAAACTGATTTATTAAATGTTATGGCAGACAGTGTGGTGACACCATATATAGTTATGGCCATTGTATTATTTATTTTGGGTGTTTTAATAAGAAAGGCACCATTGCCACATGTGGAAGCAGAACCAATTGAACCGACCAAAACTGGTGAAACCGCAAAAACGAGTATTTTCCAGTTCCCGCATTTATGGCTTGGGAGTTTTAGCTTTGTTCCTTTATGTTGGTGTTGAGGTTATTGCTGGAGATACCATCATTTCTTATGGCATTTCTTTAGATATACCAGTGAGTCAGGCGAAGTTCTTTACTTTATTTACGTTGATGGCCATGGTTGGCACTTATGCATTGGGTGTCTTTTTAATCCCTAAATATATGTCACAATCATTTGCTCTAAAAGCGAGTGCTATTTTAGGAATTGTGTTAACTTTTTGCATTGTGTTTTCAAGCGGGTATACATCTGTACTATTTGTTGCAGCTTTAGGAATTGCAAATGCATTGGTATGGCCTGCGATTTGGCCTTTAACTTTAAAAGGGTTGGGGAAATTTACAAAAACGGCATCGGCACTGCTTATTATGGCAATTTCTGGAGGAGCAATAATTCCACCGTTATATGGTAAACTTGTAGACATCAATAAAGCCGATTTATTAGCTCAAGGCGTGGACCAGGTTTTAGCGTCTGCCCAAGCAGCCAATAAAGCATATTGGATTCTGCTTCCATGCTATATTATCATTTTATATTATGCGTTTTATGGGCATAAAGTAGGGCTGAAAAAGTCGTAAAGGTATTTAAGGTATAAGAAAATAAAGGATTTTACAAATTTTAAAACAATACCTGATAGTATCTTTTTTTAGGTATATTTAACAAGAATCTCGAATTACTAATTTAGTTGCCATAACTATTTTTTGATGTTCAAATTTAATACCTTTTTGTTTGCATTCAATTTCATGAAATAATAGAGTGGCAGATTGTTTGCCCATTTCAAAGCCATGTTGTTCTACTGTTGAAAGGGAAGGAGAAACCACAGTAGACATAAACCAATTACTAAATCCAATTAAAGCTATTCTTTTTGGAACTTTTATGTTGTTATCATTAAAATATTTTAATGCGCCAATGGCGAGAAGGTCGTTCACTGTAAATAGCGCGTCAACATTATTTCCATGATCACTTAGAAGTTGTTTTGCACTATTAAAACCGTCTTCAAAATCTGAGTTATTATTGCAGAGGTATACAAGAGATGGGTCAAAATCGATATTATTGTCTTGCAAAGCTTTTTTATACCCTAAAAATCTATCAATGGAATTTTGCGGATTTAAATCGCCTCTAAAGTGAGCAATTCTTTTGTAGCCTTTTTTTATTAAATGAGTAACCGCTTCATAAGCTGCTTTCCTGTCATCAATTATTACTTTAGAACAATTAACGGTTTTAGCTATTTTATCGAAAAGTATTAATGGAATATCGTTGTTAATTATTTTATTTAAATGATCAAATTTATGAGTTTTATTAGACAGTGAAATTAAAATACCATCTACACCCTTGCTAATAAGTAAATCAATTTGTTTTTTTTCAAGTTCGTATTCTTCGTTTGATTGCATTACAATTACCAAATAATCGTTTTTTTCGGCAACCTCAAGAACGCCTTTTATAATTCGTGAAAAAAAGTAATGAACATTATCTGGTATAATTACACCTATTGTTTTTGATTCTTGTTTGCGTAAACCTAAAGCAAATGAGTTTGGTGTATAATTTAATTTTTCAGCTAAATTTTTCACACGCTGCTTTTGTTTTTGCGCTAACGTCTGTATAGTTGTTAAGGGCTTTAGATACTGTGGTTACCGACAAACCTAATTCGTTTGCAATTTGTTTTAGGGTAGCCGATTTCATGGTGCAAAAATCATAGATTACTTTAATTTAAAACTAATGTAGTGAAAATTTAATTGTAATTATTAATTGAAATGTGTATTCTAAAAATTAATGTTTTATGAAATAATTTTTCTTATTCAGACCCAACACCTTTAAGCGTTAAAGATTTCCATTGTTTTGGTAAAATTGGATTTTTTTGAACAATGCCTTCATCTGTTAAATGTAAACCGCCAAAGCCAAATAAAACGGTTTGCAGCATACCACCTGCTCCGGTTGCAAAATAAGGTTCATGCCCTGTAGCCGTTTCTGAAAGTGCTCCAAAAGGAGGTCTTTTATTAGGCTCATAACTTTCTTTAAAAAGTCTGAAAGCATTATCGGCATCACCTAATTGAGCGTATATGGTGGCTAAAGCAGATTTACCCATGGTAGGTCCGTCTTTTCTAATTCTAGGTTCATAATATTTTAAATCTTTAATAACAGTTGCTTTGTCATTTATAATATTTAATGGAAATGCCAATAAATTCACGTCTGCTTGTTTAATATCTTCTCCTGCGTACTTGCTATGTTCCATGGTTGTGCCATCAGGGAACTTATATAATTTAATATTATCGGCAACTACTTTCCAAGCTTGATCTGGCACAATATTTAACTCATTGGCTGCAAGTGTAGCAAATTGCAACGCAGTTATAGCTGAGCCATTGGTAAAAGCATTATCATCTACATTAGGAGCATCTTCATTGGCTCCAACGACATTTTTAATAGAATAGGTGTTATCTTGATTTTTGGTTACTCTACTTACCCAATAATCGGCAACTTCTTTAAGCATAGGATAACCTCTTTCTTTAAGCCATATTTTGTCTTTTGTAACACGGTAATAATTCCAAAACGCAATGCCTACATCGGCAGTAATATGATGCTCAAAAGTTCCGGTTAAGGCCCAGGCAGGGGTGGCCTCTTCACCGGTATCATCACTTTCCCAGGGAAACATAGCGCCTTTGTAACCAAAATTGATTGCTTTTTCCTTAGCCTTATCTAAACGAATGGAGCGATAATTAACTAAAGATCGTGCGATATCTTGATTAAGTAATAGCAATGGTGGGTACATCCAAAGTTCGGTGTCCCAAAAAATATGGCCATTATAGTTTTGAGAAGATAATCCCATTGGGGCAATACTTAAGTTATTATCACCTCTTCCAAAAGCATATAAATGATACAAGGCCAATCGTACGTCTTGCTGCGACTGTAGGTCGCCTTCAATTATTATATCACCTTCCCATAGTTGCGCCCATAAATCTGTATGTTGTTTTAATAAATCGGCTTTTGGAGTTAATAAATTAAAAATAACAAAACGTTCCGATTCATTTTGAGGGTCGGCAAAATCTTGTGTTGTACATTCTGCAGCAGTCCAGGCAAATTCTAGACGCCGTATTTTTTTTAATAGATCTTTTCAAAAGATAGTTGATTATTGTGCTCGTTTATTTTATTATGAACTAATGCTGGTCTTTGATGTTCTCTGGTTGAATTTATATTATGCCATATAAAAGTTGCTGAGGTTGCTACGGTATGTCTCCCAAATTCACTTTTTGCAACCGTTTGTAAAATAGGCATGGTGGTTTCTAAATCTTGTAATATTCGAAATGTGCTTATTGGATTTTGATAGGTTTCATTAGCTTCAATTTTTCCTGTAACTTTTATGTTTACATCTTGTTTGGCCTCAATTTTAATATCAATATAACTGCTAAAAGGCACATTTCTTATGGCGTAATAGGTGTAAGCTATGTGGGCTTTGTTTTTAAACAAAAAAGAGGTTGTAAAACTTCCATCTTTCATGTTTAAGTTTTGTTTCCAGTTAGTAATCGTGTTTTTTGTAACCAATTCACCATCAATATATACATCTAAGTTGCCAAAATTCATACCTTCTAAAATACGACTCACACCAAGTTGGGATGCTTTTTCATAAACATTGTTCAAAATAATTTGTTTTGTTTTGAAAGGCTCTTCAGAAGGTAAAATCCCTAACCGTCCGTTAGCAACAACAATGCCTGTATAATTAGTGCTATTTGTTGTTGAAATATTCCAACCGTCATTTTGGGCAATAGAAATGTTTGTCAAAAAAATAAAGGCAATAATTATTTTGGTTTTCATAGCTATCAATTTATTATATTCACGTAAATATGAATCATTTTTTAAAATTACCATAAAAACAGAAGAAAAACTAATAGTTATTAAATCGAAATCGATTTCGGTTTTAAAATTATCATTTAACTTAAGTAAAATTTAAGGGCTGTTAAAAGTTTGGCTATTTTAGAAATCCACTAACTAAATAAAAAATGAACAGGAAAATATTAATTTGGTCTGTTACCGCGGCCTTAGCAGGATTTCTTTTTGGATTTGATACGGTAGTAATTTCTGGTGCCGACAAAAAATTACAGGCACTATGGGGAACTTCAGATGCTTTTCATGGGTCTGTCGTCATGGCTATGGCGCTATGGGGAACTGTGTTTGGCGCCTTATTTGGAGGTATTCCTACTAATAGAATAGGAAGAAAGAAAACCTTGATTTGGATAGGTCTTCTTTATTTTGTTTCGGCGGTTGGCTCTTCTTTGGTAAACGATCCTTATACATTTGCATTTTTTAGATTTTTAGGTGGTATTGGAGTAGGTGCATCAACCATTGCAGCTCCTGCTTATGTTTCCGAAATTTCTCCTGCCAAAGACAGAGGTAGGTTAGTAGCACTTTATCAATTTAATATTGTATTAGGAATTTTAATAGCTTTCTTGTCTAATTATTTATTACGAAATATAGGCGAAAATGCATGGCGTTGGATGATAGGTGTTGAAGCTTTTCCTGCTTTAATATATACCATTCTTAATATTTACTGTACCAAAAAGTCCACGATGGTTAATTTCTAAGCACCGGTATCAGGAAGCTAAAGACGTTTTAACACTTATAAATCCAGAAGGAAATGCTGAGGAATTAATGGCAAGAAATAAAAGTGGAAAGCGAAAGCCATATTGCAGGCGAAAATATTTTCATGAAAAAGTATAGATTTCCTTTAATGTTGGCATTTTTAATTGCTTTTTTCAATCAGTTATCAGGTATCAATGCCTTTTTATATTATGCACCAAGAATTTTTGAAGAAGCGGGTTTAGGTGAAAGTACGGCATTATTAAGCAGTATTGGAATAGGTGTTACGAATTTGATATTTACATTATTAGGGGTGTTTTTAATAGACCGTTTAGGGTAGAAAAACACTTATGTATATTGGGTCAATAGGTTATATTATTTCATTAAGTCTCGTTTCTGCAGCATTTTTTCTTAATTGGGGCGGTTTAGCGGTGCCAATTTTTCTCTTTATGTTTATAGCTTCTCATGCTATAGGTCAAGGTGCTATTATTTGGGTTTTTATTTCTGAAATATTCCCAAACAATCTAAGAGCAAGCGGACAATCGTTTGGCACATCTACGCATTGGGTATTGGCGGCTATAATTCCATCGTTAGTTCCGGTACTCTTCTCTACCATCGGCGCAGGTGTCGTTTTTATGGTATTTGCTATAATGATGGTTTTTCAGTTACTATTTGTAATTTTTATGATGCCCGAGACAAAAGGTGTATCTCTTGAAGAGTTGAGTAAAAGATTTATGAAAAGTGATGCATAATCTTGTAGATTAGGAAAATAACAGATCTGGATATAAGGATGTTTTGTTGTTAATAATGGCGCGACTTATTCAAATAGTAATATAATAATTGACAAACAAATAAACTGGAACATCTGTGGTGTTGCAAGTGCTATCTAAAGCGTTGGAAGTATCAATTTAATAGGAGTAAACATTTAAATGACTTGAAAAATGAGATACTTACAATTATTTTAAATATTTATTTTATGAACTTTTAAATTATTAGCATTATTTTTTGTATTATCGCCAAAAATAACCGCGAATTTCAGCTATCTAATAATTTCGAAAACGTTTTCGGTAAAATTTTAAATGGTTTTCCGCTATATTATTTTGATAAGAACAAAAAAAATCACATCTTTGTTAAATCTTTGTTAATGAATTTCGCAGCAATACTGGTAACTAAAGTATTGTTTTTATATACTAAGTATTTTACTAAATTATTTTAAACTAAATTAACTCGAACACTAATTAAATTATGAAAAACAAATTACTAAAAAAGCTCTTGCTTCCTTTTGCTATGCTTTTAGGAAGCTTTATTTATGCGCAGTCGGTAACGGGTACTGTTTCTGATGCGACAGGTCCTATTCCGGGAGTGAATGTATTGGTTAAAGGTACAACTACTGGAGCGGTAACAGATTTTGATGGAAAGTTTCAAATTAATGCTAAAAATGGAGATGCCTTGGTATTCTCTTTTATTGGTTACAAATCTAAGGAAGTTGTAGTTACTGGATCTACAGTCAATGTGACACTAGCTGAAGATGCTGCGCAACTTAGATGAAGTTGTAGTTGTAGGTTATGGTAGTACCACTAAAAAAGAAATTACTTCGGCCGTTACGAAAGTTAGCGAGGAAGAATTTAATAGAGGTACTATTAATAATCCTTCAGAATTACTTCAAGGTAAAGTGGCAGGTTTAAGTATTTATAATAAAGGAGGTAATCCTAATGACGATGCTGTAATTCGTTTAAGAGGTATTTCTACAGTGGGTGCTAACTCTTCTCCATTAATTGTTATTGATGGTGTAATAGGTGCTTCACTAAATAACGTCGATCCAAGCGATATTGATAGTATGACTGTTTTAAAAGATGGTTCTGCTGCTGCAATCTACGGATCTCGTGGTTCTAGTGGTGTAATTATTGTAACTACTAAAAGAGGTAAATCGGGAAAAACATCTGTATCATACAATGGTTCTATAGCATCTTCTTCAATATCTAATACAATTGATAGATTAGATGGCGATGCATTTGCTGCTGCTGGTGGAACTGATTTAGCAAATAGAACAGATTGGCTAGATTTAGTGACTAGAACTGCTGTTTCTAAAATTCATAACGTTGCTATTGCTGGGGGTTATGAGAATACGAATTTCAGGCTTTCAACTAACTTTAGAAATTCAGAAGGTATTTTGCAAAAATCTGGTTTTGAGCAATTTAATACCAGATTACAAGCAACGACTACCATGTTGAATGACAAGTTAAAAATCGACTTTAATGCGTCTTACACTAAAAAAGATCAAGATTTTGGTTTTAATGAAGCGTTGCGTTATGCGATGATGTACAACCCAACAGCGCCTGTTTTCGGAGCTGATTCTCCATATCCTTTTAATGCTATTCCTTTTGGTGGATATTTTGAAACATTAGGACTGTTTGATAGTTTTAACCCTGTTTCTATTGTGAATCAAAATTCGAATCAAGGAGAACGTAATGAGTTTACATACGGTGCTAATTTTAAATATTCAGTATCTGATGCTATTTCATTAAATGCATTATATTCTGAGCAAGAATCAAAATACACTAATAAAGAGTTTTATAAAACAACCTCTTTATTCAGAGGTTCAGCAACGAGTCCGTTCCGTAAAGGTTTAGCGCGCTTAAATACAGGTGATGATAAATCTAAATTATTTGAATTTTATGGTGATTTAGGATTAGATCCAACAGATAAATTAAATTTAAAATTCACAGGTGGTTATTCTTGGCAAGAACAAACGTCTAGTAATTATTTTATTTCAGTAGGAGATTTTCCAAATGATGCTATAAATTATTTAGATGCCTTAGAGTGGGCTCAAGATCAAAAGACGGCTGGACAATGGTCGGTTGATAGTAACAGATCTCCTGAGAATAGAATTATTGCATTCTTTTTGAGAGCAAATGCAACGTTTGATGATGCTATTTATTTTAATGCATCCTTACGTAGAGAAGGTTCTACTAAATTAGGAGAAAATAACCAATGGGGTACATTTCCTGCTGTTAGGTTTAGGTGTTGACTTAAATAAGTATTTACAACTTGATAATGTAGATTTATTTAAAGTACGTTTAGGTTATGGTGTTACGGGATCGTTACCATCTGATAGCGGACTTGCGCAACCAGGATATGGACCATCAGGAGATTTACTTTCTTCTGTAGCCAGTAGACAACCTAACCCAGATTTAAAATGGGAAGAAAAAGCGGAAACTAACTTTGGTATTGAATTTAACAAAGGACGCTTATCTGCTACTTTAGATTTATATACACGTAAAGTATCTGATTTTATTTTAGGAAGAACTATTACGCCTGCTGATTTACCAGATGGTACTATTTTAATATCTAATTTTCAAATTAGAAATAGTGGAGAATTATCAACTAAAGGTTTTGAACTAGGTTTTAATTACGACATTGTTAAAACAGCAGATTTAACGTATAACTCTGGTATGGTATTATCTAGCTACAAATCAACTTTAGATAGATTTGATACTAAAACATTAAGAGGTAACTTAGGTGCTCCTGGACAAAATGACACTAATGTAATTTTAGTTTCTGAAGGTGAAGCCATTGGCGAAATCTGGGGACCAGTTTTTACGGGCGAGGTTGTTAATGGAAGTCAAGTATTCGCTGATGTAAATGGTGATGGTACTTTACAAACAAATCAAGTTATTGGAAATATTATAGATGCCGACGGTGACGGTGTTAGAGACGGAGATTTAGCTAAATTAGGAAAAGGAATTCCAGATTTCGAATTAGGTTGGTCTCACTCTGTTAAATACAAAAACTGGGATATCAATGCGTTTTTTAGAGGTGCTTTCGGTCATAGTTTAGTAAATAACTTTAGAGTATTTTACGAACCTAGAGTAGGAAGTCAAGGCTCTTATAATTATGTGAACACTAAATATGCTGATCCAGCAATTACAAATGCTCAGTTTAGCTCATTGTATGTTGAAAAAGCGGACTTTGTGAAACTAGACAACTTATCAGTAGGTTATACTTTTGATTTTGCCGATGATAACAAATATTTTAAAGATATTAGATTGTCATTAAGTGGACAAAATTTATTTACCATCACGGGTTATACTGGTGCCGATCCTGAACCATCTTTACAAGATAGAGGTGCTGTAGATAATGGTAATTTCCTAGGCGGAACTGCAGATCCGTTAACGCCTGGTATCGATAGAAGATATAATTATTTTGCTTCTAGAACCATCACGTTTGGTGTTAATGTTAACTTTTAATTAAAAAAAACTATGAGAAATATTTATAAATTATTTTTATTATGTGGAGCACTTGCAACGGTAAGTGGCTGTACAGATTTAGATGAAGTTTTGGTTGGAAATGTTGAAGAGCAATTCAGTGGAACTGAACCTAGTTTTGCTACTTTTGATGGAGGCGGAGGCGGACCAGCTGATGCTGTTTCATCTGCTTACAATCAATTGAGAGAAGCAGGTTCTGCGAACCACGGTGGTTATTGGTCTGTTCAATCTGTTTCTACAGATGAAATGGCGGTTACACAAAAAGGTGGTGACTGGGGTGATGGTGGTATCTGGATAGATATACACAAACATACCATGGGACCAACTAATGGACCAGTAAATGGTACATGGGTACAGCAATATGCTGCCATCGGAGCTTGTAATACCACTTTAGCAGGTACTACTTTAGATGCAAATCAAAGAATGCAGGTGAGAGCTTTACGTGCTTTCTTTTACAGCCGTTTGTTAGATTTATATGGTAGAGTTAAAATTTTAACTGAAACAGATACAAATCCAGCACAAGCAACTAGAGCTCAAGTATTTACATTTGTTGAAAATGAATTAAAGGCTTCATTAGGTTTAACACCAGCTCAAAGTGTAATAGGTATGGATTTATCAGCTAGCCCTTTAGCGGCTGGACAAACGCGTTATAGAATTAATCGCTATGCAGCGTTAGGTTTATTGGCTAAATTATATTTAAACGCTGAAGTTTATACAGGTACACCAAGATATGCTGAGGCATCTGCTGCTGCGGGATTAATTATTGATAATGGAGGTTATGCATTATGTGGCGCGGGATGTTCTGTGCCTAATGCTGCTCAAAGACCGGCTGTGGCTTCAGATCCAGCTACTTTAGAAGGATATGCTGCAGTATTTGCACCAAATAATCAAAACAATCCTGAAATTATCTGGGCGATTGCTTATGATAACGTTTCTGGTCCAAATATGAATTTTGCACAAATGTCATTACATTATTCAAGTCAATTTACTTGGAATTTGCAAAATCAACCTTGGAATGGTTATTCTGCCTTAGAAGAGTTTTACAATTCTTATGACAGTGCAGATAAACGTAAAGCGAATAACTTTATTGTAGGACCACAATTTGATTATGAAGGTTCTGCTATATTAGATTATGCAGCTTCCGGAGGTGAATTAGAATTGAATTATACACCTGCTATAAATGAATTAGCACCGAATGCTTCAAGAAAAGGGGGCGCTCGTTTAGGTAAATTTAGTTTCCGTCAAGGACAAAGAGATAACATGGATAATGATTTACCTATCATTCGTTTAGGTGAAATGTATTTAATTCGTGCTGAAGCAGATGCAAGAGTAGCGACTGACTGGAATTTAGCATTAACCGATGTTAATACAATTAGAGCAAGAGCAGGCGTTCCTGCCTTGGCATCTTTAACCGCTGATACTTTCTTAGCTGAAAGAGGTAGAGAAATGTTTATGGAGGTAACTCGTAGATCAGATTTAATACGTTTTGGTAAATATAACGGAACATGGTGGGAAAAACCAGCTTCTGCTGCAACTAAAAATGTATTCCCGATACCACAAGAACAAATTGATGCTTCTCAATCTGGAGCTAGTCCAAAACCTTTAACACAAAATCCGGGCTATTAATAAAAGTTTTTATTTAATTTTAACGGGTTATCATATTTTTATGATAACCCGTTTTTTTATTTAAATATATTTCTCACAAATTGAAGTTAATACATTACATTTTAATCAGTACAGTTTGCTTTTCTTGTACAAAGATCGAAAAGGAGGATACGACTCTTTTCATAAAAAAAAGCACCAATATAAATTTTGAAAACACGCTTGTTGAAACAGAAGCACTAAACCCTTATACTTATAAGAATTTTTATAATGGTGGAGGCGTTGCTTTGGGAGACATCAACAACGATGGGTTATTAGATATTTATTTTACAGGTAATTTAGTCAATAATCAGTTGTATTTAAATAAAGGCAATTGGAACTTCGAAAATATTACGGATAAAGCTGGTGTTGCATGTAAAGATGTTTGGTCGTCTGGTGTAACGTTTGTGGATATTAATCACGATGGATTTTTAGATATTTATGTCTGTAAAGCGGGTCCGCCAAGTGATAAAAATAATAGACACAACGAGCTGTTTATAAATAATGGCGATTTAACCTTTACGGAAAAATCAAAAGAATACGGATTAGATATTGTTGGTTTAGCAGTACAGGCAAATTTTTTTGATTTTGATAAAGATGGTGATTTAGATTGTTATTTATTAAGTAATTCTATAAGAGCTGTTGGGAATTATGATTTAATTAAAGATCAAAGAGATACACCGACACCTTCAGGTAATCAATTTTTAAGAAATGATAATGGTGTTTTTGTAAACATTACGGAACAAGCGAATGTGTATTCAAGTGCTATTGGGTTTGGTTTGGGTATCACCGTGAGCGATTATAATAATGACTCCTGGCCAGATATTTTTATCTCAAATGATTTTTTTGAGCGCGATTATCTATATACCAATCAAAAAGATGGCACATTTAAAGAAAATTTAGTTGATCAGTTTGAATCTATTTCTATGGGTTCCATGGGCGCTGATGCTGCCGATTTAAATAACGATTCTAAAATAGATATTATGGTAACCGAAATGTTACCTAAAACCATCGATAGACAACGCACAAAAACAATCTTTGAATCTTGGAATAAATATGATATGGAAGTTAAAAATGGCTATCATCATCAGTTTTCAAGAAATGCATTACATCGAAATATGGGTGACGATACGTTTTTAGAAGTGAGTCGTTTTTCTGGCGTTGCAGCTACCGAATGGAGTTGGGCATCACTACTTTTTGATGCCGATAACGATGGACTAAAAGATATATTTGTTAGTAATGGTATTAAAAAAGATTTATTGGACCGGGACTATTTAGTCTATATGGCTAATGATGACAAAATTAGGGACATGATTAAAAAAGATAATCATGTTATGGAAAAATTAATCGATCTTATGCCATCGCAACCAGTGCCTAATGTGGCTTATAAAAACCTTGGGAATTTTCAGTTTTCCGACCAGTCAAAACCATGGGGTTTAGATGAACCTAGTTTTAGTAATGGTAGTGCCTATGGCGATTTAGATAATGATGGCGATCTAGATTTAGTAGTTAACAATGTGAATATGTTGGCATTTATCTACGAAAACAAAACCGATTCAACACAATTTAAGAGCATCACCTTAAAATTAGAAGGAGGCGATAAAAACACAAAAGCTATTGGCGCAAAAGCTGAGATTTTTTATAGTAAAAATCAGTACAGTGTTTTAGAGAATTACCCGTCGAGAGGTTTTGAAAGTTCTGTTTCAAATGACCTTCTTTTCGGAGTCAATAAAGCTAAAACAATTGATAGTTTAATTATTACATGGCCAACTGGCGAAAAATCAAAACATCAAAATTTAAAAACAAATAAAAAATACACGTTTAGTCAACCTAATTTAGGTGTGAATAATCAAATTAAAAATCTATATTCCAATACGAATCCATTAAAAAAGGTTGAAGGCTTGTTTAATTTTAAACATGACGACAAAAGTGCTGTAGAATTTAATAGAGAGCGTTTGTTACCAGAAATGTATAATAATGAAGGTCCTAAAATAGAGAAGGCCGATATTAATAATGATGGTAATCCCGATTTCTATATTGGAGGAGCTAAAGGCCAGAGTGGAAAGTTATTTTTATCTAAAGCAAATGGAAAATATAATGAAATAACAGAACCATTTAATTTTAGTTTAAAATCGGAAGATACGGATGCTGTATTTTTTGATAGTGATAATGATGGCGATTTAGATTTATATGTCGCAAGTGGAGGTAAATCTTTTTCAAAATATGATTTCTCGCTTAACGATAGACTGTATATAAATGATGGCAAACAAAATTTTACTTTGAAAATGGATGCTTTACTATTTGATGCACCGATAAGCACTTCGGTGGTTTCAGTGTATGATTTTGATCAGGATGGTGATACAGATATTTTTATTGGAGAGCGTTTTCAAGTAGAAACTTATGGCATACCAACCAGCGGGTATATATTAGAGAATAAAGGTAACAACAAATTTGAACTCACCAAGCCAAAACCGCTACAAAACATTGGACTTATTACAGATGCTGCATGGACTGATTTAAACAGCGACGGCATAAAAGATCTTATAATTGTTGGTGAATGGATGCCTGTTTCAATTTTTATAAATAACAAGGGCAGATTAGAAAATAGGACAAAACAATATGATTTAGAAAACACTTCGGGTTTTTGGAAAACCATTAAAATTGCAGATGTAAATGGTGATGGCACATTAGATTTATTGGTAGGGAATAAAGGAACGAATTCATTTTTTAAGGAAGGGACTAGAATTTATGTTTCCGATTTTGATAAAAATGGAACTGTAGAGCAAATTATCTGTCATAAAATAGATGATAAATACTATCCAATTTTAGATAGAGATGAACTTATTTCGCAAATAGCAAGTCTCAAACAAAAGCTCCTCTATTATAAAGATTATGCCAAAGCTGATATGGAATCTATTTTTAGCAAAGAGCAACTTAATAAGGCTCTAAAAGTTGATATAAATTTGGTAAACACCTCGCTTTTTATCAATAATAAATCTAAATTTATACCCAAGCAATTACCATCTGAAATTCAATATTCAAATGTGGAAGCCATTGAAGTTATGGACGCCAATAACGACGGGTATTTAGATCTGTTATTTGGAGGTAATCAATACTTAATTAAACCACAATTTGGAAGACAAGATGCTTCTCAAGGCTGGTTGGTTTATGGGAATTCTAAAAAGGAATTTACAAAAGTAATACCTTTAAAAATAAAAGGGCAAATTAGAGATTTCAGCGTAAGTAAAATTGCAAATAAACAATATATATTAACCACGATAAATAACGATAGTTTAAAATTCTATGAAGTTAATTAAATTTAATATAAAACTAGTCTTATTAGTTTTATTAGTAAGTTCTTGTCAGTCAGACTACACCAAACTGGTAAATAAAGAATTAAAAAGTGGCAAGCAAAATGACGAGATTTTTCATGGTTTAAAATTCGGACAAACTAAAGGTGATTTTTTTCGAATTTGCTGGGATTTAAATAAACAAAATATAGCAACTCATGGACCGGACAACAGTTATGTGCAAACAACATTGTATCCGCAAGATTCAACACAACATACTAAGAAAATAAGAATGTTGTTTTACGCCAGATTTAGTCCGGATGATATTATAAGAGCCATGGATATTAAATTTTCATATGTAGCATGGGCACCATGGAACACAGATTTATTATCTGATAAGCTTTTGCCGAAAGTTCAAGATACATTAATGAAGTGGTATCCGGGAAATGAATTCATGAAAGTAAAAGATAATATTTTGGTCAAGGTAGATGGTAACAGACAGATTCAGTTAGCCATTGCTTCAGATCAAAATGTTTCTGTATTAATTGAAGATTTGTCATATAAAATTAATCTTTTGAAGAAGTAAAATCGCAATGAAAACACATACTTATTATTTTATTTTTTTACTGGCTATTTTAAGTTCTTGTAATAAAAAAGAAGACGTGGTATCAGAAACGAAGCCACAATTTGAATTATTGTCACCAGAAATGACTGGGATAAATTTCAGTAATGATTTAGAATCTAGCGATGAATTTAATGTATACAAATACCGAAATTTTTATAATGGAGGTGGCGTTGCCATTGGCGATATTAATAATGATGGATTGGAAGATATTTATCTAACATCTAACATGAATAGCAATAAATTGTATTTAAACAAAGGCAATTTTCAATTTGAAGACATTACCGAAAAAGCGAATGTAGCTGGAACACGAGCATGGTCTACAGGTGTTTCTATGGTTGATATAAATGGCGATGGCTTTTTAGATATTTACGTTTGTAATTCTGGCGATGTTAAAGGTGATAATAAGCAAAATGAATTTTTTATTAATAACGGTGATTCAACTTTTACAGAACGTGCCGCAGAATTAGGGTTGGATGATAATGGATTTTCTACACATGCTTCATTTTTTGATTATGACTTAGATGGAGATTTGGATGTGTATTTATTGAATAACTCCTATCAAGCCATTGGAAGTTTTAATTTAACTAAAAATGAACGCCCAAAAAGAGATGTATTAGGCGGCGATAAACTCTTTGAAAATAGAGACGGAAAATTTATTGATGTAAGTGTAAAAGCAGGTATTTATGGCAGTATTATCGGGTTTGGATTAGGTGTAACTGTTGGCGATATGAATAATGATAATTGGCCAGATATATATGTTTCTAATGATTTTTTTGAACGTGATTATTTATATATCAATCAAAAAAACGGAACTTTTAAAGAGTGTTTAACGACTTCATTAAATTCAATTAGTGGCGCGTCCATGGGAGCGGATGCCGCCGACATAAACAACGATGGGTACAACGATATTTTTGTAACCGAAATGCTTCCCAGTGAGTATGACAGGTTAAAAACAGTAACCACTTTCGAGGATTGGAACAAATACCAGTATAACTTAAAGAATGATTACTACCATCAGTTTACTAGAAACATGTTACAACTTAACAATACAGACTTAACCTTTAGTGAAGTAGGGAGGTTTAGTGGCGTTGAAGCTTCAGATTGGAGTTGGGGCGCATTGTTTTTCGACATGAATAATGATGGATTAAAAGATTTATTTATTGCTAATGGTATTTATAAAGATTTAACCAATCAAGATTATCTTAAATATATTTCGAGTGAAGAAGTTGTAGAATCTATTTTAAAACGTAATAATACGATTGACTATAAAAAATTAATCGACATAATTCCATCTAATAAAGTCAAGAATCATGCTTATTTAAACAATGGTAAATTGAAATTTGAGCGTCAGGAAAACGGCTTAGATACCGAAGGTTTTTCAAATGGCGCAGCCTATGGCGATTTAGATAATGATGGTGACATGGATTTAATTGTAAACAATGTAAACATGCCTTTGTTTGTTTATAAAAACAATCTAGATGAAGGTACTAATTATTTAAAGGTTATTCTAAAGGGTGAAGGATTAAATAAAAATGGTATTGGTGCAAAATTAAAATTAAGTAGCAAATCGAATACTTATTATTTAGAACAACAACCCGTAAGAGGTTTTCAGTCTTCTATGGATAACAGACCAAACTTTGGCTTTAAAGAAAAAGATGGTTTAAACTTGTCTGTAATTTGGCCTTCTGGAAAAGAAACAAAATTGGCAAATGTTCAACCAAATAAAACCATTACCATAGAAGAAAAAGATGCCACAATTCATGTGAATCCAGTTTCCGTAATTTCAAATATTTTCACCAAAGAAGATAAAGTTATAGACTTTGTTCATCAAGAAAGTAATTACATCGATTTTAATATAGAAAGATTGGTGCCTTTTATGCGTAGTGCAGAAGGTCCAAAAATGTCGGTAGCAGATGTCAATAATGATGGACAAAATGATATTTTTATCGCTGGTTCGAAAGGGAATGCTTCAAAGTTATATATTCAAAAAAACAATAAATTCAATCTTGATAAAACAACGGTATTCGAAGGGAATAAAAACTCTGAAGACACAGAAAGTGTGTTTTTTGATGCGGATGGCGATGGCGATTTAGATCTTTATGTATGTAGTGGGGGTGTTGAATTTTCGAAATACAGTCCGGAATTCCTGGATAAATTCTATATAAATGATGGAAACGGAAAATTTACTTTGTCAACTCAAATACTTCCAACACAAATAGGTTATCATAGTAGTAGTACGGTATCCGTAGCAGACGTTGATAATGATGGCGACATGGATTTATTTGTGGGCGAAAGAACCATTCCAAATGCATATGGTGCTGCCGGTTCAGGGTATTTACTAATTAACGATGGTAAAGGTAATTTCACTGAAAAATCGAATGAATTAGCACCTGAGTTTAAAAATTTAGGGATGATAACCGATGCCTTATTTATTGATATTAATAGGGATAAATTTAAAGATTTGGTAGTAGTTGGTGAGTTTATGGGTCTTCAGGTATTTGAAAATAAAAACGGTCACTTTACACTTTCTAAAAACAACAAACTATCCAACTTAAAAGGGTGGTGGAACACTATCGAACAAAGTGATTTGGACAATG
This sequence comes from uncultured Flavobacteriaceae bacterium, assembly GCA_963698455.1. GTDB lineage: Bacteria > Bacteroidota > Bacteroidia > Flavobacteriales > Flavobacteriaceae > Mariniflexile. The sequence goes on from CAVOQU010000001.1 coordinate 558,863, forward strand.
ATGGTGATATGGATTTAATTGTGGGTAATCACGGTTTAAACAGTAGATTTAGAGCATCTTCAAAATCACCAATTAAACTGTATGCGAACGATTTTGATAGCAATAGTTTTTTAGATCCAATCTTAGCGTTTACCGATACTAATGGTAAAGAATTCCCATATGCATTAAGACATAATTTAGTAGACCAATTAAAATATTTAAGTAAAAAGTATCCGGATTACGAAAAATTTAAGAGTGCTACCATACAAGATATTTTTACTAAAGAACAGCTTGATAGTAGTTTGGTTTTAGAGGTAAATACACTCAGTTCTGTTATTTTAATTAACGAAGGTAATTTTAATTTTAAAATAAAAGAGTTGCCTTATGAAGCTCAGTTTTCACCAATATATGCTATTACAACTGCTGATTTTGATAACGATGGCGACCAGGATATTCTATTAGGCGGAAATTTAAATGGTGTGATGCCAGAATTTGGAAGATATGATGCTTCCTATGGAAATTATTTAGAAAATTTGGGCAATGGCAATTTTAAATACCAGCAAACAGGTAAGGGGATTAAAATTAATGGCCAAATTAGAGATATTAAAATAATAAACAGGCAAGTGTTTATCACAAAAAATAACGACTCATTAGAGGTTTATAAATATTAATATGATAAGAAAAACAATTTTTATTTTTTTACTGATTTTAAGCTGCTCTAAGGAGAAAAACAATCAATCGGTTGATGAAAATAACGAAGAAGAAGCGGCATTTAATAACGTGGAATCTAGTATTTCTGGAATCGATTTTTCAAACGATTTACAAGAAAATAGCAAATTAAATATTATCGAGTATTTATATTATTACAATGGTGGTGGTGTTGCGCTGGGCGATATAAACAATGATGGATTAGACGATATTTATTTTTCTGCCAATGAGAAGGCCGACAAACTCTATTTAAATTTAGGTAATTTAAAGTTTAAAGACATTGCTTTAAGTAGCGGTATCAGTCAAGATGCCACCTGGTCTACTGGCGTAACGATGGTGGATGTTAATAATGATGGGTTTTTAGATATTTATGTTTGTAAAGTTGGTGATTATAAGGGATTAAAAGCATCTAACGAATTGTATATTAATAATGGTGACAATACCTTTAAAGAACAGGCTGCCGCTTATGGATTAAATTTTTCCGGATTCTCTACGCAAGCCTCTTTTTTTGATTATGATAATGACGGCGATATGGATATGTATTTAATGAATCATTCTATTCATACACCACATTCTTATGGCAGCACTAAATTGAGAGCAAAACCAGATCTAATTGCCGGGGATATTTTATTTGAAAATATAACAGAAAACAATCAAACTAAATTTATTGATGTTACCAAAAAAGCAGGTATTTATAATAGTGCTTTGGGTTATGGATTAGCAATCGCGACTTCTGATGTTAACAATGATGGGTGGATGGATATTTATGTTGGAAATGATTTTCATGAAAATGATTATCTATATATAAATAACGGAAATAAAACATTTACTGAGTCAGGGGCAGATTACTTTAATCATACTTCAAGATTTACTATGGGAGTAGATGTTGCTGATATTAATAATGATGGAAATTTAGATGTCATGACCCTTGATATGATGCCGAATAAAGCGGATATTTTTTTAAAATCGGGTGGAGAGGATTCAGACAAAGTTAATAATATTAAAAAATTCTTTGGATTTCAACAGCAATATGCACGAAACCATTTGCAGTTAAACAATGGTAAGTATTTTGTTGATGCCTCTTTAATTACAGAAACACATGCTACAGATTGGAGTTGGTCACCATTAATTATGGATTATGATAACGATGGCTTGAATGATATTTATATTGCAAATGGCATTTATAAAAGACCTAATGATTTAGATTATATTAACTTTTTAAGTAACGTAGATTTTGCTAAGTACAAAGAAACCGAGCAAGATACTTTAGAGCAAAAGTTGATAAACACCATGCCAATGTTAAATTTGCCTAATGTATTATTAAAAAACAAAGGGGATTTAGTCTTTAAAAAAGCTTTGGTAGATAAAAATAATACAGGCACTTATTCCAATGGTGCGGCATATTCCGATTTAGATTTGGATGGCGATATAGATATTGTTGTTAACAATTTAAATGGAAAAGCGTCGCTACTAGAAAATAAAACGACTCAGTCAGGCAAGAATAATTATTTATCGGTTAATCTTTTTGAAACCAATAAAGGCTTAAATACCAATGGTGCTAAAGTATTTTTGTATGCAGGAGGAAAAACGTTTTTCAAAGAACAAACAACCGTTAAAGGTTTTCAGTCGAGTTCAACAAGACAAGTGCATTTTGGCTTAAATACCCTGTCAAAAATAGATTCACTTAGAGTCGTTTGGAACGATGGAACTCAATCTTTAGTAAATAATTTGAAGATGAATTCAATTGTTAATTTAAACAAGGAAAGAACAACTAAGTATAATTATAAGTCAAAAGCAATTGAAGCATTTATTCCATTCAACTACACACATCAAGAAAACGATTATTTAGATTATGAAAGAGAGGCTTTAATCCCTGAGAATTTATCTATTGAAGGACCATCGGTTGTTCAGGCAGATTTTAATGGAGATGGTTTGCAAGATCTGTTTATAGGTGGAGCCAGAAATCAAATACCTGTTTTATACATTCAAAACAAAAAAGGGGAGTATACCATTAAAGAAACTCCCGTATTTCAATTAGATGCTATGTACGAAGATATTGACGCCATAGCTTTTGACATTGACAACGACAATGATTTAGACATCTATGCTTTAAGTGGTGGAAACGATTTCCCGGAAGGAGATCCTATGTTGGAAGATAGAGTATATATCAATGATGGTAAAGGAAATTTTACTAAACTAAATTCAAAGCTATTAGCCACTAATGGAGGTTCCGTATCGAGTTATGATTATGATAAAGATGGCTTGCTAGATATATTTATTGGTAATAGGTCAATTCCTGGGGCTTACGGGTTGACGCCTTTTAGTTTTATTTTAAAAAATAAAGGACAAAACAGCTTCGAAATTGTTGAAAAGAAGCGTTTTGGAATGATAACAGATAGCAAGTGGGTAGATATTAAAAATGACGGAAATGTGGAGTTAATAATTGCTGGCGACTGGATGCCAATTACCATATTATCATATAATAAAACAAGCGGTAAATTTGACAATAAAACACAACAATATGGTTTAGATAAAACCAACGGCATGTGGAATGTTATAAAAGTGATCGACGTAAATAATGATGGTAAACTGGATATTATTGGTGGTAATACAGGACTTAATTTTAAGTGGAAAGCATCTCAAGAAAAACCGGTAAAAATTTATTTGGATGACTTTGATAGTAACGAACAATTAGATCAACTTATTTTTTACGATTACTTTGGAAAATACGTTCCCTTTGCATCAAAAGATAAATTAGTTCAACAAATTCCATCTTTTAAAAAGCGTTTTTTAAATTATAACACATTTTCGAAAGTAGAAACGGTATTTGATTTAACTCAAAAGAATGAATCAGATATTTTAGAAACTAAATACATCTACGAGTTACGTTCTATGATTTATTTAAATAACGGAACAAAATTCACGCCGAATCCATTACCAAAAGAGGCCCAGTTAAGTACTATTGAAGATATTTATATTGACAATAATCAGCTTATTTATACGGGGAATTATTATGGTTTTGTCACCGAATTGGGTGAAAGCTCGTCAAACCCAGGAGGTGTTTTAAGGTTTTCAGAAAAAAGTATTTATAACAATGTTAGTTTTTTAAACCTGCCAAAACATTTTAGCGGCAGAAAAATTGTAAAACTAAAAGAAGGGCAATTTTTAATGGTAGCAAACAATGGCAAATCATTTATAGTAAATTCAAAAAATTAGAAAATTAACACGATGAAACAAATGAAATCTTTAGTTTATCTATTTCTTATAATTGCTGTTTTAGCAAGTTGCAGTAAACCTGTAGAACATATTAATGTATCGCCAGAATTATTTCATAAATCGGTGGATAAGGTCATGGAAATTCAAATTCATGATATATTTTCACCTCCAGTAGCCAGCCGGATTTTTGTGTATCCCAATATTGCGGCTTATGAGATTTTAGCGCAAAAAAGCACGAAACTTAAAACGCTAGTTGGAACTGTAAACCAATTGCAAGCAATTCCTAAAGCAGACGATAATCAGAATATCAACTTAGAGCTTTCGGCGCTTATAGCCCATATGGAAATGAGTAAAACACTTATTTTTTCTGAAGATAAAATGTCAGCTTTACAAGATAGTTTATATATGGTTTGGGGAAAGACAAATAAGGAAGAGTTCGAAAAATCTAAGACTTATGCTCTTGATGTTGTAAATCACATCAAGCAGTATATGAGTAAAGACAACTATAGTCAAACAAGAACTATGTCGAAGTTTACCGTCGATACAGACGACACTTCCAGATGGCAGCCTACACCACCTTCTTATATGGATGGTATAGAACCACATTGGAATCAAATAAGACCTTTTCTTTTAGATTCGGCAGCAGCAATTCAAACCAGCGAAACACCCGGAGTTTTCATTAAAACCAGGATCGCAATTCCATACAGAACTAATGGAGGTTTATAATGTTAGCAAAGAAATTACAAAAAATGGTGATGAGTCTGAAGAAATAGCTATTGCAAGATTCTGGGATTGTAACCCATTTGTGTCGGTAACTAGAGGGCATTTTATGTTTGCCACAAAAAAAATATCTCCTGGCGCCCACTGGATTGGAATTACTAAAATAGCATCAAGAAAAACGAAATCGAACGTTGAAGAAACCGTTAATGCTTATACTAAAACATCATTGGTCATTGCAGATGCATTTATTAGTTGTTGGGACGAAAAATACAGAAGTAATTTGATAAGACCAGAAACTATTATTAACCAAAATTTGGACCCGGATTGGTTGCCTATTTTACAAACACCACCTTTTCCGGAATATACTAGCGGGCATTCAGTGGTGTCCGGTGCAGCTTCTGTAATTTTAACAGAGATTTTTGGAGATGATTTTTATTTTGAAGACGACACAGAGTTACAATTTGGGTTGCCAGTACGAAATTTTAAATCTTTTTATGCGGCTTCTAGCGAAGCAGCCGTTAGTCGACTTTATGGAGGAATTCATTATAGAGCTGCGATAGATAATGGTTTGAAACAAGGAAAAAATTTAGGTCATTTTGCGGCAAGTAAATTAAATCTATAAATATCTGATTTAGTAGCCATATTATAATAAAATTCGTTTTACATCTCTAACTATTTGAGGTATAGTTATATGAATTTTCATTTATTCGAAAACGATTTCGTTTATTAGATTGCCACTTTATAAATCAAAAAGTATAAAATGTGGTAAAAATTAATGAAATTGTTAAGGTTTCTTAAATTTAACTATTTAAATAATCGTAAAATGAAAAATCTAATCGCATTCTTTTTAGCTATGACTTTAATAAATAGTTGCAAAAAAAATGAATCTGCTCAAATTGAAGCTGTTTCAGATAGCTCAGCATGGTGGAAAGAAGGCGTTTTATATCAAATTTATCCTCAAAGTTTTAAAGATACAAATGGTGATGGTTTTGGAGATTTCAAAGGGGTTATTGAAGAATTAGATTATCTGGAAAGTTTAGGGATTACCATGGTTTGGATGAATCCATTTTTCGATTCACCATTGGTTGATAATGGTTACGATGTAAGTAATTATCGGGCCATACATCCGCGCTATGGAACTATGGAAGATTTTCAGAAAATGCTGGATGGCATGAAAAAGCGAGGTATTAAGTTTGTACTTGATGTTGTTGTAAATCACAGTAGTAACGAGCATGAATGGTTTAAACAATCAAGAAGCTCAAGAGATAATCCTTATCGAGATTATTACCATTGGTGGCCTGCCGAGAAAGGTAAACCACCACATAGACATAGCCTTTTTGATCCTGAAGGCGCATGGACTTATGATAAGCAAACAGATGCATATTACCTTCACTATTTTGCGAAAGAACAACCAGATTTAAATTGGGAAAATCCAAAAGTACGTCAGGAAGTGTACGACATCATGAAATTTTGGGCTGAAAAAGGAGTAGATGGATTTAGAATGGATGCTTTTCAGTTTGCTAGTAAAGACACGACGTTTCCAGAATGGCCAAAAGGACATGAAAAAGATTTTATAAAATGGTATGGTATGAGACCACAACTTCATGATTACTTAAAGGAAATGTACAAAGAAGTCATTGAACCCTATAATTTGTTTGCTGTAGCTGAAGGCGCAGGAAGTACTTTTGAAGATGCACACGCATTGGTAGATGCAGATAGAAATGAACTTCAAGTGGCCTATCATTTTGAATCTGTGGATATGTCGAGAACTCCGGAAGGTTTTGAGTTGTCTGATTTTAAAGAAGTTTTTAGTAAATGGGATAAAGCTTTTGAGGAAAAAGGTTGGATAGCTATTTTTCTTTCTAATCACGATAATGCAAGATTAGTTGATCGATTTGGAAACCCAAGCCCCGAATTTAGAAGGCTGTCCACCCAAATGTTAAACACTTTTTTGCTTAGTATGAGAGGCACACCTTATACCTATTATGGCGACGAATTAGGAATGACCAATATTGATATGCCGACCATCGAAGAATATGTAGATATTGATGCTATAGGGAAATACAAAAGTGCCTTAGCTGCAAATGAAGATATGGACCAATTCATGAAAGTTCTCAATTATAGTTCTCGCGAAAATGCCCGTACACCAATGCAATGGAATGATTCAGAAAACGCAGGGTTTTCTACTGGAACACCATGGAAAAGTGTGAATGAAAACTATAAAGATATTAACGTTGCAGCACAAGAAAAAGACCCTAATAGTGTATTAAATCACTTCAGGAAAATGGTTAAACTGCGAAAAGATAACAAGGTATTAGTTTATGGAAAATATCAGTTATTACAAGCTGAACATCCAGAGATTTATGCGTTTACCAGAACATTAAACGATAAAAAAATGCTGGTACTTTTAAATTTTACAGACCACGATTCTAATATAGAATTGCCTCAAGCTAAATCAATTAAAAAAACACTTATTAATAATTACGATGTTTTAACTAATCGATAATGGTAAAATTATATTAAAACCATATCAAGCCGTTATCACCGAATTAAATAACTAAATTAAACAAAAAGATAATGAAAAAATTTAATGCATATTCATTGTTGGCAATTTTATTAACATGCTCTTTTAACTGCATGTACCACCACAAATACATAAAGTAACAATAGGCTCACCAGATAATACTATCTTGATAGAATTTGAATTGACCAAAACAGGGCAGCCAGTATACCTTGTAAAACACAAAAACAAAGCGGTAATTGATACGTCTTATATAAGTTTCGATTTTAAAGATTTACCATCTTTAAAGGATAATTTTAAAATTATAAAAACAACAACAGGGACCGCAGACGAAACTTGGCAAATGCCTTGGGGTGAACAATTGGATGTTAGAAATAACTATAATGAATTGGTTGATAAGTTTAGAAGAACAAATCAGGCGACAAAAGAAAACTAAATATACATTTCAAAGTTTATAATGACGGTTTAGGATTTAGATACGAATTTCCAGAACAATCAAATTTGAAGGAGGTTTTAATTACCGATGAAAACACACAATTTAATCTAACAGGAAATCATAAAGTATGGTGGATTCCAGGTGATTGGGATATTTATGAACATTTATATAATGAAACAAGATTTGCTGAAATTGATGCGCTCTCAAAACAAAATCATGAAAATTTAAGTGCAACTTATATTCCTGAAAATGCCGTAGATACGCCTGTTACTATGAAAACCGATGACGGATTGTATTTAAGTTTTCATGAAGCCAATTTAACCAATTATGCTGGTATGACTTTAAAAGTTGATCCTGAAAACTTGAATATGGTTAGCGAATTGGTAGGCTCTGAAAGGTTAGGAGGAAAGGCGAAAGTAACTTTGCCATTTAACACACCTTGGCGTACCATTCAAATTGCAGAAAAAGCAGGCGATTTAATAGAATCTAGACTTATATTAAACCTTAACGAACCAAATGCTATTGGCGATGTGAGCTATTTTACACCCATGAAATATGTTGGTATTTGGTGGGAAATGCATATAGGTAAATCTACCTGGGATATGGAAGGTAGTCAAGATATGAGCACTTTTACTTTAGGTAAAGTGGGAACATCACGGCATGGAGCAACTACCGAAAATGCAAAAAAATATATTGATTTTGCTTCTCAAAATGGTATCAAAGGGCTTTTAGTTGAAGGATGGAATACAGGTTGGGATAAATGGATAAGTAATGATCGCGAAGGTGTTTTTGATTTTATGACTCCTTATGCCGATTATAATTTTGAAGAAGTTATGCGCTATGCAAAAGAAAAAGGTGTTGAAGTAATCATGCATCACGAAACTTCTGCTGCACCTTTAACATATGAAAAACAAATGGATGTCGCTTATAATTTCATGAAAGCAAATGGCATCAATTCAGTAAAAACTGGTTATGTAGGGAAAATAATTCCGAAGGGAGAATATCATCATGGACAATGGATGGTTAATCACTATCAAAAAGTTATTGAAGAGGCTGCTAAAAAGAAAATAGCAGTGAATGCTCACGAACCAATAAAAGATACTGGAAAACGCAGAACTTATCCAAATGAAATATCTCGTGAAGGTAATCGTGGTCAAGAATTTAATGCCTGGGCAACTGATGGTGGAAATCCACCAAATCACTTACCAACAGTAGCATTTACAAGAATGCTTTCAGGTCCGTTCGATTTTACACCAGGTGTTTTTAATATCAAGTTTAATGAGTATAAGAAAGAGAACCAAGTTAATACCACTCTGGCGCATCAATTGGCTTTATTTGTGGTAATTTATAGCCCAATTCAAATGGCCTGCGATTTACCAGAACATTATATGCTAAATGGAAAAATACACCCGGCATTTCAATTTATAACAGATGTAGGTGTAGATTGGCAGCAAACGAAAGTTTTAGATGGCGAGGTGGGAGATTATGTTTATATAGCAAGACAAGAACGCGTAACAGGAAATTGGTTTATTGGGGGTATTACGGATGAAAACCCTAGAAGTGCATCATTATCTTTTGAATTTTTAGATGCGGACAAAACTTACACAGCAATTATTTATAAAGATGGGCCAAATGCCCATTGGGACAATAACCCTCAAGAATATGCCATTGAAAAAATAGACCTAACTAAAGCATCTAATTTAAATGTGCAATTAGCAGCTGGAGGCGGTTTTGCAATGAGTATAGTTCAAAAATAATATCAATTACCAACTAACCTAATTAATAAAAAACAGGCATGAAAATAACGAAACCAAGCTTATCCTTTTGGCAAATTTTTAATATGAATGTCGGATTCTTAGGAATTCAATTCAGTTTTGGTTTGCAGCAAACAGCTGTTAATCCTATTTTTTCATTTTTAGGAGCACATCATGATGATTTACCTTTACTTAATCTTGCAGGTCCTGTAACTGGTTTAATTGTTCAACCTATTATTGGTGCAATTTCAGATAAAACCTGGTCACCACGATGGGGAAGAAGAAAACCTTTCTTTTTAATTGGTGCAATTATAGGTAGTTTATGCTTGTTCGCCTTTCCATTTAGTCCAACACTATGGTTTGCAGTAGGGTTATTGTGGATTCTTGACGTAGGAAATAATATGGCTATGGAACCTTATCGCGCTTTTGTTGGTGATAAATTACCAAACAAGCAGTTAAGTTTTGGCTATCAAATGCAGAGTTTATTTGTAGGTGCGGGTATTGTTTTGGCTAATGCTTCTATTTTCCTGTTTCAGGATTGGTTTGGTGGTGCAGAGGTAGTAACTGAAGAAGCAAGTGGCATACCTAAGTGGTTGTATTATTCATTTTTTATTGGTGCTATGTTGTCAGTTTCAACCATTCTGTGGTCCGTTTTAAAAACACCTGAAATACCTCCGTCGGATAAAGAATTCGAGGAAATTAAAAGACACAATGCGTTGCCATTTGCAGAACGTGTAAAGACACCCTTTAAGGAAATTGTTGATGCTATAAAAGATATGCCAAATTTTATGTGGCGACTTTCTGCAGTCTATTTATTTCAGTGGTATGCTTTGTTTGTGTATTGGCAGTTTATTGCACCCATGTTTGAAGAAAGTATGAATTTCGATAAATCGCAAGCGCTAAGTCAAGCTGCAAAGATGAATACTACATATAATGTTTCTACTATTGTTTTTGCGTTGGCATTGGTGCCATTGGCTTTAAAATTTGGCGGTAAAAAAGTATATGTACTTAGTTTGTTTTTAACAGGAATTGCGATGCTTTGTATACCTTATATTCAAGATCCTCTTTTAGTTATTTTACCAATGATTTTATTTGGTATTGGTTGGGCGGCTATGATGGGTATTCCATATTCGATGGTTTCTAAAATAGTTCCGCAGGAACGCCGCGGTGTATATATGGGAATTTTAAATATGATGATTGTTATTCCTATGGGAATTCAAACTTTAACTTTTGGTCCTATTGTAAAAAATCTGTTAGACAATAGCGCCGTTAATGCCATAATAATGGGAGGCGTGTTTTTTGTGATTGCAGGTGTTTTAGCATTACGTCTTAAAGAACCTGAATCTGTTAATGAAGACGAAGCAGAAGTTTTCTCTGGCGGCGGTGCACATTAACTAACAATTCATATATTAAAATGAAGAATTTAAGTATTAAAATATCCATTTATGTTAATTATTTTGTTTTTGCTATTTTATTAAATAGTGTTGGAATAGTTATTGAAAAGTCGATTGATGTATATAAAGTAACCGAATCTCAAGCTTCAATTTTAGAAGCCTTTAAAGATTTACCAATTGCATTAGTGTCTTTTTTAATTGCATCTTTTTTACCTCGTTTTGGTTATAAAAAAGCAATGCTCGTTGCATTAGGGATTGTATTCTTTGGTTGTTTACAAATGATTTTTGGTAATTCTTTTTTTTATACTAAAGTATTATTTCTAACTATTGGAGTGAGTTTCGCATTAATTAAACTATCCGTGTATTCACTTATAGGGATTTTAACAGATTCTAAAAAAGAGCATGCCTCTTTAATGAGCTCTATAGAAGGATTTTTTATGGTAGGGATTGCTTTGGCATATTTTTTATTCCCCGCTTTTTATTCTTCAGATGAAAATTCCTGGCTAAACGTCTATTATTTTTTATGTGCACTTATTTTAATTTCGTTTATATTTTTACTTTTTTCTAAAGTGGAGTATGAAGTTGAAGCGATAGGTTCTAGTTTGAAAGATGACTTAAGAGAGTCTGTTAAATTAATGGTGGTGCCATTAGTCTTGGTTTTTATTATTTCAGCATTTTTATTCGTAATGATAGAACAAGGTATTATGACTTGGTTGCCAACATTCAACAAAAAAATATTCAATTTTAATTCTGTTTTAAGTGTTCAAATGGCAAGTATACTGGCACTTTCCCTAGCATTGGGAAGATTTATAGCAGGATTTTTAACAAAACATATTAATTGGGTGGTTTTAGTGGTTCTTTGTGTGGTTATTTCGGGTGGTATTTTAATTTATATTTTACCTCAAATGCAAGGTGATATTGAATCTATTGGAGAAATTACAAAGCTATCAAATGTGCCAGCATTAGGGTTTATTTTACCCCTTATAGGTTTGTTTATTGCTCCCATTTATCCATTATTAAATTCAACAGTATTAAGTTCATTACCAAAAAGTTTACACTCTCCAATGTCTGGATTGATTATTATTTTCTCAGCATTAGGAGGAACGATTGGCTCTAGAATTGTAGGCGAATTATTTGAAAGTGTTGGAGGTGCAAAGGCCTTTTATTTTCTTTTAATTCCAATGGTCCTTTTAATAATATTTGTGCTATTGATTGATAGAATGTCTAAGAAACAAGTAAAATAGTATTATGATAATTAAAGTGAATATAGAGTCGTGTTTAAAAAATCTGCTTTTACAGGAAGATACAGATGAGGATAAAAGAATAACGATAGATGATAATGGACCAAAAGCATTTGATGTTGAAACCTCGACTGGTGAAAGGTATCATGTAAAAGGCACGTATTATCTCGCCAATTTATTACAGGAATTGGCAATAGCAAAGCAAGAGGGATTAGATATAGCTGAAATTCCAATATCTAAAATAGAAGAGCCTCCGGTAAGTCGTATTTCAAGAATAATAAAAGATTATTTTTGGAAAGACCTCACCAGAACCATGGACAAAACTGGTATCGAGAATCTAATTCATGATACAAAAAACGAAACACTAACTTCAAGTAAATTAAGAATATATATTCCTTTTAAAGATTCAACTGCTTTAAGATATTATAAAGACCTTGAAAATGAATTGCCTATAGAAGCCATCCTACTGCCAGAGCAAATTACTCCTCAGTTTGTTAAATCCATAAACAATAAACCTGGTATTTTGTCACTTAAACTTCAGGAATATAAGGGATTAATTGAAGGTGTTCCATTTGTGGTTCCCGGTGGGCGATTTAATGAAATGTATGGATGGGATAGTTATTTTGAGTCGGTTGGATTATTAATTGACGGAAAAGTAGAATTATCTAAAGCCATGGCCGATAATTTTCAATACGAAATTGAGAATTATGGAAAGATTCTTAACGCTAACAGATCATACTATTTAACCAGAACACAACCACCGTTTTATAGTAGTTTAATAAGAGAGGTTTTCGAGATTACTAAGGATAAAGTATGGTTAAAAAGTCATCTTGAAACAGCGATAAAAGAATACGAAACCGTTTGGATGGTAAAAGGAAAACGACTTACAGAAAACGGACTAAATAGATATCTGGCTGAAGGAATTGGTATTCCACCTGAATGTGAAGAAGGTCATTTCGATGCCATTATAAAACCAATTGCAGACAACTTAAATTTAAGTATAAGTGCTTACGAAAAAGGCTATGTTGAAGGTACTATTATTAATGAAACCTTAGATGTTTATTTTAAGCATGATCGAACAGTTAGAGAATCCGGACATGATACTTCTTACAGGATTGAAGGCCATTGTGGTGATTTAAATTTAGTAGAACTCAATGCCATGTTGTATAAATATGAAATAGATTTTTCTGAAATAATTGAACTTGAGTTTAATGGAAACTTTCAGGGAAATTCGGCTGTTTACTGGAAAGAAAAAGCAAATACCAGGAAACTCACAGTTGATAAATATTTATGGAACGAAAGTAAAGGCATGTATTTTGATTATAATGTGGTTACCAAAAAGCAATCTGATTTTGTTGCAGCAACAACCCTAATGCCATTATGGTCTAAATTATGTTCACAACATCAGGCAGCTCAATTAGTAAAAATAGCATTACCCTTGTTAAAGGAAAAGGGAGGGATTTCAGGATGCACTAAGGCGAGTATTGGAGAAATTTCGAAGGACCAACCTCAACGCCAATGGGATTATCCCAATGGGTGGGCGCCACATCAAATGATGATTTGGAAGGGTTTATTAAATTATGGTTTTGAAGCCAAAGCACAAGAATTAATTTATAGATGGTTATTCATGATTACTAAAAGCGCTGTAGATTATAATGGCACCATTCCGGAAAAATTTGATGTTGTACAAGCAACTCATAAAGTATATGCAGAATATGGTAATGTTGGAACTAATTTTCAATATATATCTCCAGGAGGATTTGGTTGGATGAATGCTTCTTTTCAATATGGATTGTACTTATTAAACGATAATCTTATTAATAACTTAAATAATCTTAGTGAACCAGAATCAATTTTTTAATAGGGCTTATTATTAAATAAATTATTTAACATGTCTAATGGCTGCTAATTATTTTAGTTAGGATGTTAAAATAAAGGCATTTAGCATAGAAATCATTGTTTGAACATGTCATAAAAAATAATCGAAAACGTTTTTGGTACAAATTAAAACGTTTTTGATAATAAAATTATAGCCTTAAAAGAAACTAATTGTAATTTGGTATTAGTGGCTTGATGTATAAAGTGATCGAATACGATTCACTCGTAATCAAATCACAACTAATCAACAAAATAATTAGGTTTGAAAAATATAGATATTTTATGTGTAGGCGAAGTACTTATTGATTTTATCGGTCATCAATCGGGAGTTCAAATCAACAATACAAGAGATTACCACAGGTATTTAGGAGGATCGCCAACAAATGTGGCAATGAATTCAGCTAGATTAGGCTTAAAACCTGTATTGGTAGCAACAGTGGGGGATGATGGATTTGGTGAATATATTTTTGAAAGACTTGAAGAGGTCGGGGTAATTACCAGCAATATTAAGAAAATTAAAGATAAACCGACCAGTGTTATTTTTGTTTCAAGAACAGATGGTACGCCAGATTTTATCCCATTCAGGAAAGCCGATTGCTGTATTACAGAAGATCAAATACTCGAGGAAGTCCTTTTAAACACGAATATTTATCATACAACTTGTTTTGCATTAAGTAAAAAACCTGCACAAACAACAATCCTTAAAAAAGCTGAAGAAGCTTATAATTTAGGATGTAAATTAAGCATCGATATAAATTATGCTAAAAAATTATGGAAGAGTCACGAAGTAGCACTTGAGGTAATAAAAACATATTGTAAGTTCAATCCGTTAGTAAAGATTAGTGAAGACGATATGTTCCGTCTTTTTGAACAAAAATTACCTCACGAAGATATATTTGAGTTTTTCCATTCACAAGGAGTCGATATTGTTTGTTTAACTTTAGGCAGTAAAGGTGTTAAGCTATCACAAAAAGGAAAAAAAATAATTCAGTTGCCCGCGATTAAAATTGATGTAGTAATGGATGCTACTGGAGCTGGTGATGCGTTTTGGTCTGGCTTTTTGTACGCCTATATAAAAGAAAAGCCTATTGAAAAATGCTTGGAAGTAGCCTTGCAGTTGGCAGCTCTAAAACTGCAAAATGTAGGCAGATTGCCGGATAACATTAACATATTATCAGAACTTCTGTAAATCTTAAAAATGATGTCGAAAGTGAATAAAATTATAAATGGCGTGATGCTAAACGCTTACCCGGATAGCATAGGTAGCAATTTGAATGATATAATTTCAATGCTTAAAAAGCCTGAATTCAAAGATGTTTTTTCGTTGTTTTATGTATTACCAACTTTTTTTAATAGCGATTTAGACAGAGGTTTTTCAATTATAGATTATAACTTAAATAAAGATTTAGTTTCAGAAGCAGATTTAAAAGCTTTAGAAGCACTAAATATTCAATTGAAATTTGATATTGTTTTGAATCATTTATCAGTGGCATCTCCTCAGTTTAAAGATTTATTACAACATGGAAATCAATCAAAATTCAAAGACTTTTTTATTAATTGGAACGAGTTTTGGCAAGGCAATGGTAAAATGGGAACCGACGGTGTTTTGATTCCAAATGAAGAATTTCTCAATAAATTGTTTATGAGAAAATCAGGACTGCCAATATTAAAAGTCCTTTTTCCAGATGGTACCGAAAAGCCGTATTGGAACACCTTCTATCAACAGATTACATATAATAAAATATGTGCCGAAGATTTATTAAAAGTTGAGGGATTACCTTTAAGGAAGGCTGAATTGATATGTAAAAAGGTAAATAAAGCAATTCAAGAAAATCAGGATGTCATCTCCTTAGAATTTAATTTAGAATATAGACAAACACAAGAAATTATACAAATAATTAACCAGAAGCGCTCTTATTTAGGCCAAATGGATGTGAATGCCAATTCAGATTTGGTCTGGGATTTTTATGAAGAAACATTACAGAAAGTTGGTGATTATGGAGGTAAAATTTTAAGATTAGATGCTTTTGCGTATTTACATAAAGAAATTGGTCAGTCCAATTTTTTTAATAAACCTGGTACCTGGCAGTATCTTGAACGCATTAAACAAATAGCAGACAAAAACAACTTAACGCTTTTACCAGAAATTCATGCTGAATACGGGCTGCATTTGCACGATGAGGTCGCCAAAGAAGGCTATTATATTTACGATTTTTTCTTGCCCGGGCTTAACCATTCATACTATTGAAAATGCGAATAATAAAGCACTTTTAAGTTGGGCTAAGGAAATTATAGATAAGGGCTATAAAACCGTAAATATGCTGGGATGTCATGACGGTATCCCTGTTTTAGATTTAAAAGGCAAAGAAGTAAATGGTGTTTATAATAAAGGCTTGTTAGAAGATAGCGAGATTGAAAATATCATGAATAAAATCATGGAACGTGGGGGCAGAGTTAAAAATTTATATGATCCATCGGGTAAGAAGATTTCATATTATCAGGTAAATGCAACCTTTTTTAGTGCGTTGGGCGAAGATGAAAAAAAGTTATTACTCGCCAGGGCCATCCAAATGTTTATGCCAGGGATTCCGCAAGTATGGTATTTAGATATTTTTGCTGGAAAAAATGATTATGAAGCTGCCGATAAAGGAGGAAGCGCTGGACATAAAGAAATTAATCGAACTACGTTAACACTGCAAGATGTTGAAGAAGGAATTAAAAGGGAAATTGTTTTAAAGCAATTAGAATTAATGAAGCTCAGAAATAACTCAAAAGCATTCTCTGGGACTGTTAAAATCAATCAATCGTCAGAAAGTGAAATTGATATATTGTGGACCAATAATAATAAAAGTGCGCATTTTAAAGCCAATCTTAAAACACATAATTTCATTGTGACAATTACCCAAGATAATTTAATTAAAACAATAGTTTCTTAGTTTTAAATAACAAAATTAATAAGTTATCAAGATTTGAATGGACTTTTGCAACGGTCCAAAAAACTATATCATTTTTTTTAAAAAATAGAAAAGCCATTTTGTAAATGTTACAAAACGGCTATTAATAAAAATCGAAAATATTTTTATTTATATTCCTAAGGCTTGTCCACCACCAATTTGGATAGTTTCAGCTGTAATAAAAGAAGCATCTTTACTAGCTAAGAAAGAAACAACACCAGCAACTTCTTCGGGCTGACCTAATCTACCTAATAAAACACTGTTTGCCCAAGAAGCAAAAACTTCTGGTTTAGTTGCTTTAATTTGTGCGTGGAAAGGCGTATCAATAGTACCAGGAGATACTGCATTTACTCTAATTCCGTATTCAGCTAAATCTTTAGCTAAAGCTCTAGTGATAGATTGTACTCCACCTTTAGATACTGAATAGATTCCCGCTCCAGGTCCTGCACCATTCCATGCTGCATTAGAAGTATAGTTAATTATGCTAGGGTTATCACTTTTCTTAAGGAAAGGAATAGCTGCTCTTGATGCAAAAAATACTGAATCTAAGTTTAAAGCCATAACAAATCTGTATTGTTCAGTTGTCATTTCTTCAAATCTAGCTCGAACACCAATGCCTCCAGTGTTGTTTACAAGAACATCAATTTTCCCGTATTTTTCACCAATTTTTGTAATGTTTTCAGTTACTGCTTCATCTTTTGTCATATCAAATCCATAATATTCAGCAGGAATACCCATGGCAGAAAGCTCTTTTACTCTATTTGCTCCTACTTCATCTTCAATACCGTTTAATACTACAGTGTATCCGTCTTTACCTAATCTTTTTGCTACTTCGAAACCAATTCCACCTGTAGCACCTGTAATTACGGCTACTTTTCCTTTTAAATTACTCATATTCTTAAATTTTGATTTATTAATTTTGATTTACTCTACTAATTTTAATTTACTCTACGGACTCTATATTTCTTGCGAAATAATAAATAGCTCCTATCCCCAGTGGTACAAAAATGGCGATAATGATAAAAATAGGTGTGTAAGAGAAATTATCTACAATCACCGGAACTAAAAAGTTCATTATAATTACTGATAATACACCAATCATTCCGCCCAAACCTGCTAATGAACCAACAGATTTTCCACTGAAAAAGTCACTTGGAAGTGTTTGTACGTTACTAATAGCAAATTGAAAACCAAATAGTACAAAAAATACAATTGCGACAAATTTCTCAGCAGTATCACCGATTAGTACTGTTGCGATAAGACCCGCTAACATTATTACACCACCAATAAGAATCGTTGTTTTTCTCCCTTTATCTATTGAATTTGTTTTAGCAATAATTTTACCTGAAACATAACCTCCTGAAATACTACCAATTGCAGCACCAACATAAGGAACCCATAAAAACATACCAACTTCTTTTACATTAAATCCGTAAATATCAAAAAGGTAAATTGGCATCCATGTAACAAATATCCACCAAATTGGTTCTAAAAAGAATCGCCCAATAACTACTGCCCAAGATTCTTTAAATGAAAGAATTTCTTTTAAACTTTTCCCTTTAGTATCATCTGTTGCCTCTTGATCTGCTTTACTTTGTCCTTCTAAAATATATTTTTGCTCTTCTTCTGTAATCCAAGGGTGTTTTTTTGGTCCTGCTTTGTTAATTAATAACCAAGGAATAATCCAAAGTATTCCAAAAGAACCCACTACCATAAAGGTGATTCTCCACCCAAAAGCAACAAATAATGTTGCAATAAATGGTGGGGCAATTACTGATCCAATAGAAGCTCCGGCATTAAATAATCCTTGTGCAATAGCACGCTCCTTAATTGGAAACCATTCGGCATTACTTTTTACACCTCCTGGCCAGTTACCAGCTTCAGATAAACCTAAGGTAGTTCTGAAAAAAGCAAGCGATAAAAATCCGCGAACTGTGGAGTGTAAAAAAGAAGATATACCCCAAACTCCAATACTGATTACATATCCAATTCTGGTTCCTACTTTGTCAAATAATTTTCCTGAAAACAATTGACCTAAAGCATATGCAACCATAAAAACATTAGATATTAACCCATAATGATACTTTGTTAAACCTAGAGATTGAGCGATTGAACCTTCAATATTTTCACCACCCCACATAATTGCTAGTGCGCTTCTATCTATATAATTGATTACTGTTGCTAGAAATATTAAGCCAATTATCCACCATCTTAATCCTTTTAATTTCATATTTATTTATTTAAGTTAATGGAAGCTGTTAAACAATTACTCTATGTAGTAATACTGCCTTCCGGTTTTTTTATTAAGATTTGAAGATCAAAATCTTTAAATCTTTAAGTATTATTTATTTAATATTATAACAATATTGATATAATGTTTTAAAATGTAATTTCATTTTTTCTTTTGCTAAGGCAGGGTTTTGAATTTTTATGGTTTCGTAAATAGCCGTATGTTCTTCTATTCCTTTCATAGCCAGATCGTCATCACAAACATGATATTTTGCGAAATTGGTAATGATTTCCGGTGTTATTGAAAGCATGAATGTGTTCAAGGTGCTGTTTTTAGCAGCTTTTGCTATAGCTAAATGAAACAGCAAATCCTCCTGTACTGCATTTTGATGATTTAAAGCTTTTTTAGCATAAGCATTAAGTGCCGTTTTTATTTTTTTCAAATCTTCATCTGTTCTTCTTAACGCCGCAAATTTGACAGTTTTTAATTCTAATAAAATACGGGTTTCAACAAGTGATTTAAAGTCTGGTGTTTCTAATTGTAAAATATCATCTATAATACCGTTCATTGCAATACCGCCAACATTAGCAACAAATGTTCCGCTTTGTGGAATCGTTTTTAATAAACCATAGAATTCTAATTTTTGAATCGCATCTCTAACAACGCCGCGGCTCACACCAAATCTTTCAGACAACATGCGTTCTGAAGGTAACTTATCATTAGGTTCCAAGTTTTTATAATTTATTAATTCTCGAATTTTATTGATTACACTATTTTGAATCTCAAGATTGTCGTTTATTGATAAGATTTCTAATTTCATAAATTATATTTTAAATTGGTTCACCAAAACTTTGAGCATAAAAATAACAAAAAACTTGAACAATGGGTTTAAAAAACAAATAGTATTATGCTGCTAATGTTTTATTTCTAATTCATAGAATTTTACTTTTGCAAAAGAACCTTCATCTCTGGATTGAAAATAGTTTCCTGCTTTAAAGTAGTTTTCAAAAACACCCCATTTTCTCATGTGGATATCTTCATAGACTTTATATTCATTATTGTTTAAAATAACCACCATTTTGCCATCAGTTACTTTTACTTCTAGTATGAATTTTCCAAATCCGACTTCTTGTTCAAAATTAAAACCTTTATCATCGTCCCAGGCGTCTTCATGCAAAAGTTGTTCTCCAGTTGCACTTAAATTTTTCAGTACTTTTGTTTTAACTCTGATTTTACCGTTTTCCCAATATATTTTTAATATAGGCGGTGCATTATTGTCTTTTTGACCTATTAAGTCACGTTGTTCATTTGTTAATCGACCATGAATTTGCATGATAATAACTTTATGGTATTTGCCATTTGAATCTTTTGAAACTTCTTCCATCGCCAACTTCCCTTTCATGGTAGCCACCTTGTGCAAAGGTCCAGTTTGTGTTGTTGTCACCAGGAACCATTTGTTCTCTTAATTCAGACCGAGTGTACTTTGTGTTTGCCGTTGTAGCATTACTTGGGAAAGCATAAAACACTAAGGCGCCACTTGTATGAGTCATTGTACATATAAGGAATAAGCCTTTCGTCTGTTGCATACTTTAAAATAGCAGGTGGTTCAATATTCATGGCACCTCCTTTGGCATTTAATTCTGGGGTTGTAACACTCCAATGACTTAAATCTATTTCTGGTAATTTGTACTTTTTCTTCTTCTTTTTATCCTGCTTTTCAGTTTTAGAATCCGAATCTGTAACACTACTTGCATTATCTTGACAAGTAGCGTTAACAGAAACAAATACTATTAATAAAATTGATAATAAATTTCTTACTCTATTTTTCATTTTAATTTATTGTGCTGGGTAAACCTTCACGTTATCAACGTATAATTCATCGTTAGTTATGGCATAAATCCATATAGCAATTTCTCCCGTTGCATTTGAGGAAAACACTTGTTTTACCACTTTAAAATTTCCTTTACCATTAGCCTCCGCTCCTACAGTTTGTACTAAAGGTGTGGAAACAACAGCATCGGCTCCATCTTCAAACCAACCATCCAAAATCTCAACGATAACGCGATCACCACCTTCAATATCAGCTACATCAGTTTTAATGGCATAGCTATATTCCAAGATATAATTAGTATTTGGAGTAACATACGGGGTGATTGGGTCATTTGCGTTTATGGCTTGGTAAGCATATCTGGTAGAACTACTTAACAATGGCCCTGCAGAAGTAGAACTTGTCCATTTAGCACCAGGTGTTTTACTGGCCCCAGATGGTGTACCATCATAATTAAGTGGATCTCCATCAGAACTAGCATTAAATGCATTTGTAGTACCACCAGTAAATGAACTTGGTTTCCAATTACTTGTTCCATCATTAAAGTCGCCATTTACAATTGTAGGAACAATTGCTGGTGGCACTTCTGGTTCAATAACTTCAATTACTACTGAGTATGTACTAGTTTTTCCAAGTTTATCTGTAGCCGTTAAAGTTACTGTATACGTACCTTCAGCTGGAAAGGAATTTTCTCCATCTAAACCTGTTGATGTATTTCCATCCCCATAATTCCAAACGTAATCTGTCGCACTTGAAGAGGTGTTCGAAAATGTGTATGATAAGTAATCTGCGGTTACAGACGCTTTAAAACTAGCGGTTGGAGGTGTTAAATCTTCCTTTGAATTCGCTTCAGGTAAATCAAAAGCCAAAGCATCAATAGTAGGGTCGCAAGACGTCACTGAAATGATAGCTATAAGTGCCAATGCACCTATACACATTTCTGATACGCGTTTTTTTAAATTACTAATTTTTTTCATGTCTTTTTTATTTTATTAATTTATCTTAATTATAGCCTGGATTTTGTGTCATCACAGTATTGCTACTTTTACTCAAATTTATTTCATTTTGAGGAATTGGCAACAATAAATCTGTAGCTGAGAAATCAAATCCGTTTGCAGTAGAAAATGCAGAAAGTACTGATTGAGCCGCATTAAAACGTAACAAATCAAACATTCTTTGATTTTCAAAAGCAAACTCCACACGTCTTTCTAACAACAACGCATCTTTAGTAAGTTTTGTAGGGCGGTCTGTTACTGGGTCAAATCCTGCTCTAACGCGAACTTCCATATAAGAATTAATAGCATTCGTATTTGTTGTTTCAACGCCTCCTGCTAAAATAGCTTCGGCGCGCATTAACAGAATATCTGAATAGCGTAACACGATCCAATCGTTACCAGCAAGTTGTGGTAAACCGGTAAATGTTTGTCCATCGCTGCCACCTGTTGCTCCGTCAGGAAAGTATTTACCAACTTGATATCTTATCGTGCCTCCAAACAGTGTCAAGTGGGTCTTCTCTATAAGAAACTATAGTTCTATTTCCTCCGTTGGCATCAAGTGCAGCAACGGCATCTGTAGTAGCATAATTTACACCACTTGTATTACCAACGGCATTCATCCATTCTGCAGAGAAAATTTGGCTATTATCTTGTATACCACTGTTATATCCAATGGCGAAAATAATTTCTGAATTTCTCTCATTGTAAAATACATTATAGAAACTACTTTGTAAAGAAAACTTTGCACTATTAATAATTTCTTCACACAGAAGTTGAGCTTTGGTATAATTTGGTGTATCTGCACTTAAATATACTTTTGCTAATAAGCCTTGTGCTGCGGCTTTGGTCGCTCTGGTTTTATATGTTGTAGATAAACCTCCATCGATAGCAGCAGTTAAATCAGAAATGATTAAATCATAAATTATACTAGTACTTACTCTTGTAAATTGAATTTCTGTTTCAGATGGTGTAATAACACGATCAATTAATGGTAAATCTCCAAAAAGGCGTACTAAATTAAAATAAGCATAGGCTCTTAAAAATTTAGCTTCAGCTTCAATAGCTGTTTTTCTAGTTGCATCATCAACAACATCTAAATTTGCTAAAATAACATTTGCTCTATAGATAACTTGGAAATAACTTGTATAGTAATTTCCAACAAAATTGTTTGTTGGAAGTACATCCAGACTTTCTAATTGACCTGCATCAGAGGCATCTTCTGAATCAGGACTCTTAGTACTAGTATTATCACTTCGCATTTCAGTTACATAAAATTCCCACTGAACACCATGGTTTTCGTCTTTATCGTTACTATTAATACCTTTAATAGCAGCATAAGCACCTATTAAACCTGTTTCTAACTCTTCAGCAGTGGTATAATAATTATCGGTTGTTATAGAAGAGCTTGGTACAGGCTCTAAAAAGTCGCTACAAGAAATGAGCACATTTCCTATGAAAATTAAAGCGATATATTTTAAATATTTCATAATATTATTTGTTAAATCGTTAAAAATTATTAAAAATCTAAATTAAAACCTAAAGATATGGTGCTGTAAATTGGCGATCCACCTCTTTGGTATCCATATTGTGTAGGACTTGTTTTGTCCAAAGCCTCTGGATTCCATCCTGTGTAATTAGCGGCGGTTTTATAAATTAAATTTGAACCTGTTGCGTACACTCTTAATCCTGAAATTCCGAATTTAGATAAAACGTCACTTGGTAAATTATAACCAATATTAACATTTCTTAATGCAATATAGGATGCATCTTGAATCATACTGCTTGTAAAATATTTATCTACCAAAAACTCTGTATTAGTAGCTGATGCTAGTATGGTTCTGTTATTATTGTGACTAAACAAATAATGATCGGCAATATTACGTACTTCAGCACCATGAGATCCTTGGAACATAAAAGAAAGATCGAAATCTCCAATACTAAATTCGTTAGTAAAACTCCATATCAACTCTGGGTATGGATTTCCTAATACGGTTTTATCTTCTCCGTCTAATACACCATCTCCATTTAAATCTTTCACATAAACTAAGCCCGCTTCAGCTCCAACATGTCTCCATGGTCTATCTCTATCTTCAAAAGCTAATTCTTTATCTACTACATAGCCGTAGAATAACGATATAGGTTGTCCTTCTAAGTTAATCCACTCTGCTGGTCTACTTGGATCTAAACTCGTAATTTGGCCATTAGAATCAGCAAAATCAACAAGTGTATTTTTATTAGTAGTTCCAATAATTGTAGTGGACCATTTAAACTTTTCTGAAGAGATGTTTTTTGTTCTTAATTCAATCTCCCAACCTTCATTTTTTACTTCACCTAAATTAACCAAAGCACCAGAAAATCCTGTGGTAACTGATATAGGGTTGTTAAGTAGTAATTGATCACTCGTTCTTCTATACCAATCAACAGAACCTGTTATCTTATTATTTAAAATTCCAAAATCTACACCAGGGTTAATTTCAACTAAACGCTCCCATTTTA
The DNA here is from genome assembly GCA_963698455.1 of uncultured Flavobacteriaceae bacterium. Taxonomy (GTDB): domain Bacteria; phylum Bacteroidota; class Bacteroidia; order Flavobacteriales; family Flavobacteriaceae; genus Mariniflexile. The sequence continues at coordinate 583,213 of CAVOQU010000001.1, forward strand.
ATTCAGGATTTGCGATATTAACTGGCGAAAAACCTGCCTGTACACTACCATCAACAGAGTAGCTAGAATTAGCAGCTCCCAAAAGGGCTAAATGTGGGTAATAATCAACCAGAATATTACCTGTACTTAAAGTAGGTTCGCTTCCTTGAGCATCGGCATCTGTTGAGCCTGTATTTAAACGATCGTTACCTGTTACACCATAACTAGCTCTAAATTTAAGATTGTTTATAAAATTACTTTCTAGTAAGAAATCTTCTTTAGCGATATTCCAACCAATAGATGCCGCAGGGAAATTACCATATTTGTAATCAGATCCAAAAATTGAACTGCCATCACGTCTCATACTTACAGATGCTAAATATTTGCTATCGTAGGCATAGGTAGCTCTAGACACGTATGAAATACCTCTTTTTTGCCACTCAAAACCATCAAATTCAGAAATAGCTGTTGCATTCGTAATTTGTTGTACAACATCGTTTGTATAACCAGTTCCTTTAAATCCTGAATAGAAGTAATCTCTACTTTCAACAGACGTACCTAGTGTAATACCTAAATCGTGTTTTCCGAATGATTTGTTATAGTTGAAGAAGTTATCAAAAAGTATATAACTTTCTTTTTGAGCAATCTCTTGCATATAAGCATCAGTAATACTTTCTCTTGCTTGAGTTCCCATATAATCGATTCTTTTAGTATCGTTATAAGAACCTGATAAGGATGTTCTAAAAGATAAATCTTTGGTTATTTCATATTGTCCATAAAAACTACCAAAAAGTTGAAATTTTTCATCCGATCTATTACGTTCAGTAATTCTTGCATAAGGGTTTGCATTATTACTGTTACCAATGTTAGAAAGTCTATCATCAATATCACCATCTCCATCTAAATCAAATATGATAAAATGATCTTGTCTGGCATAATCGCCCACTTCCATGCTTGCATAAGCGCCATTAGGATCAACAAACTGAAGTGATTGTTCAGTATGATAAATTGGTAACCAAGGCTGATGTCTGGCTACGTTATGAATGTTTTCAGAAAAACGTCTTCTATTAGTAAAGGAAGGGCTAAAATTTCCACCAATACTAAATTTATCATTTAATTTACTGTCTAGTTTTAACCTAGCACCGTATTTTTTATAATTATCCACTAGCATAACACCTTCGTCATTTGAATAATTTAAACTTACGGTGAATTTTGTTTTATCATTACCACCTCTTAGTGATAATGCATGATTTGTAATAGCACCTTGCTCAAAAAATACATCTTGCCAAGAACGATCGGTACCTATTTGTAATTGGGCTACGGTATATGGAGATAACGTTAAACCCAAATCTGTTTGTTGTTTTGCCCAATCTGCAGTTGTATATCCATAAGCATCACTTTTTCTAGGTGTTTTTATACCTGTAAACGTACTGTAGTTAACTCTTGTTTTTCCGGATACCCCAGATTTCATGGTAATCATAATCACACCATTGGAACCCTTTCAACCGTATATAGCAGCAGATGCAGCATCTTTTAAGATTTCGAAGGATTCTACGTCGTTCATGTCTAATTGTCCCAGAAAATCAGAATCAACGATACGCCATCTACCACGATTGCAGGTGCTGAATCACCAGCCACAGAACCAACTCCTCTAATGGTAATCGTGGGTGCAGCACCTGCTTCTGCAGCGGTTGCTTGAATGTTAACTCCAGATACTTGACCTACTAAGGCATCATCAACCCTAGAGGTTGCGATTTGGTCAAGACTTTCGTTAGTTACTTTTG
>CAVOQU010000002.1:0-605146 GCA_963698455.1 uncultured Flavobacteriaceae bacterium
GTGCGTTATGGCTCTCCAAACATCAAATGTTATAACACTATTTAAATCGATCCCTAAAATTTCCCTAAAAGAAGCAGAGCCATCGACTATCTGGGTGTTAATATCAAAATTAAAACTGCCAACTTTTGCTAATTTTTGTGCTACTATTAGAGATTTTTCGCTTGCTTTTATTTTAATTTCAGCTTTTTTACGCTCTACAATTTCTTTTTCTAAATCTAGACCTTTTTGTTCTAATTTATTAATAAGTCGTTCACTATAAAGTTTTAATACATCTTCATTTGTTATTGTTTCCTGTTCAACATTTTTAAATGGTTTGCTTTCTTTGCCAAAAATGTATTTAACAGTTAAAATGACCTCATCATGATCTATTGGTTTTCTTAAAAATTGAACTGCTCCTAGTTTTAATGCAAAGTCTTCGTCTAATTTCTCTGTATAGGTTGACGTATAAAAAACAAATGGGATATTTTTAAATAACTCTTCTTTTTTACATGCTTGACAAAACAAAAACCCATCCATTACAGGCATTAAAATATCTGAAATAATAAGATCTACAGGACTGTTTTCGTGTAGTTTTTTTAGCCCTTCACTTCCATTAGTGGCCTCAATAACATGATAACCTGCTTCTTCAAGAATAACTCTAAGTAAGTATAAGTTTTCAAAAGTATCATCTACTATTAATATAGTTTTTTTAATCATTTTCTTTTTCCATTAACGATGCTTTCCATTTGAATTACAAATGTGTCAGGATTTATTGGTTTCTCCAAATAGCCATCTGCCCCAGCCTCCAATGCTTTTTCTTTATCTCCGCCCATGGCATAAGAGGTTACTGCAATAATTGTTGTGGTTTTAGGCAACCCATTATGGCTTAATTTATTACATATTTCGTACCCATCCATATCTGGTAATTGAATATCTATTAATATAATTTCTGGATGGTTTTCATGAGCCATCTTTAACCCATCCTTTCCATTATATGCCTCAATTATATTATAATTATTTTGGCTAAGCAAATAAGACAACATATACATGTTCTGTTCATTATCTTCAATTATTAATACAGTAGGCTTCATATGTATACTATCTTGTTATGTTCAGTTTAAATATAATAAAATGTTATATTACATTACATTATATTATTTATAAGTTAATTATTGTGGACTTATTGTATTGGTAATTTAAATGTAAAATTGCTTCCTTCTCCAATTTTACTGGTTGCTTGAATGGTGCCACCTAATTTTTCTATTAAGCTTTTACTAATAGCTAATCCCAAGCCTGTACCTTCTTGACTTCTACTTAATCCACCATCTAATTGGATAAAAGGGATAAATAACTTATTCAGGTCTACTTTACTTATACCAATACCTTGGTCGATAATTTGAGTGGTTAAAAAATTATTATTGATATCGACTTTTACCACTATGGTTCCTTGATTTGAAAATTTAATAGCGTTAGAAATTAAATTCAACAATACTTGTTCTACTCTTCTTTCATCACTATCTAATATAATTTTTGTTTCTGAAAACTCTGTACTTATACTAAGCTCTTTTTTATTTGCCTGTGGCAATAAAAACTCTATTGTTTTTTCTACGATTGACAAATAACTAAATGGAGCCTTAGATACTTTTAATTTGCCTGCTTCAATTTTAGAGATATCCAGAATATCGTTAATTAAACCTAATAAATGATGACCACTATTTTTAACCATGGATAGTTGTTTTTTCTGTTCTTCATTTAATGGTCCGGCAAATTCTTTTAGTAAAATACCAGTAAAACCGATTATAGAATTCATGGGTGTTCTTAATTCGTGCGACATGGTTGCTAAAAATGCAGATTTCATTAAATCGGCAGATTGTGCTTTTACTTTCTCTTTTTGTAATTCCTCAGATTGGAAATTTAAATCTTCCAGGAGGTTTAATAGTGCTTCTTTACTATCATTAAGCTCTTCGGTTCTTAAACTTACTGTTTTCTCCAAATTGTTTTTATAACTTAACAATTCTTTTTCGTTTTCTATGCGTTCTGTAATATCTTGTATGGTACCAAAGAGTCTCTTAGAAGCCTGATTTTCAAAATTAAATGTTTCGCATTGTTCCTCTACATATTTTAAACGGTCCTTATCAAAGTTTAAACGATAAATTATTTGATATGGTTTATTGTTTTTAACTGAATACGTTTTTGCATTTAATACTAAATCTCTATCCTCTGGATGAATAGCTTCAATCATTGACTCGTGTGTCACCTCAAATTTTTCAGGATCTTTTTCAAATATCCTGAACATTCCATCAGACCAAGACAATATATTAGTTTCGATATCCAGATCCCAGCTACCAATTTTAGCAATCTGTTGTGCTTTGTTTAAATTTGACTCGTTAATTCTTATTTGTTCCCTAGAGGTTTCATGAATTAATTTTAATTGTGATTCTTGTTTTATGAGTTGAACATTAATTAGCTTGTTTAGCCGTGTAGATTGTCCGGCAAAAAACCAAACCACCCAACTACCTAAAATTGCTATTATAAATCCCAATAGCGCAAACCATATCGCTGTATTTAATGGTGGCTTTTCTAGGGCAACATATAGCTTCCACTCACCATAAGACATTTCTATAGGTACAGAAAACCCCTTTAAAAGCGACATATCTCTTTCTAAAAAGAATTCTTCCTTCTTTGTTTTTAAATTAACACTTGATAACTGATAAATAAAACGATTATCAATTGATGCACCTATATCCAGGTCATTAAAAAAAGTAGAAAGCGTAGTAACAACTGCAGAAAATCCAGAGAATTTGCCATTAATAAAGATAGGTCGCCTACTTATCATACCAACGCCTCCTTGTTTTAAATGAACAGGACCAGCAATAAAAAAACCCTTTCTCTCTATAGTAGCGAGTGCTCCTCTTCTAGCTTCAGGGCTTTCCATAATATTAAAACCAATCACATCATTATCCTTTAAAGGATAAACGTGCGTAATAAACCCATTGGCATCAACTAACTCTACAACATCAAAATATTTACTTCGTTCTAATAATTCAATTGCTATATTATCAAAATCTGGAGGTATACCATTTCTTTCTACAATAGTTGCTAATAATTTTGTAGCCGAATAGCTGTACCTAACTAATGCTTGCAGCTTCTCTTTAATTAAACTTACTTGATTGTTTATTATATTTTTCTGTTCATTTTCATTTATTAAATACGTCTGATAAGCAATATATTGGGTAATAAAAAGCAGTATAATAAACGTTGCTAAACCAGCTACCAGAGGCTTTTTTAAAGAAAGAATAAAAAGTACTGCGTTTCATATTAAAACAAAATCAACAGGGTTACTAATTTTAGTAGTGGATTTAATTATCATTTTTTAACTGCATTTCTTTAATAATAGTTTTTAGTTCTTTCATTTTTAACTCTCTCCCAACAAACAATTTATTCATGCGTTGTAATTCATTATTTTTTAAATTAACCTCTTCGGTTCTCATTTTAACCAATTCTTCAAGATGATCTCTATATTTTGTGATTTCATCTTCAGCTTTTTTACGTTGTGTAATATCTCGAATAATTCCAATTAAATACTTTTTGGCATCATCATCAATAAATCTGGTTTTTTTAGTAGAAATTATTCGCGTTGCTCCTCCTCTAACCGTAAGGCTCTCTTCATTGATGTTTTCCACACCTGTAGAGATTACTTCCTTATCAATCCTTAAAAACTCATCCATTTCTTCAAGAGGGACATCTTCAGCAAGTGTTTTGCCTATTATATTTTCACTTGAAAGATTAAATATTTTACAAAAGGCATCATTTACCAAGAGTAATCTATGCTGATCGTCTTTTACAAAGATGGGGTCTCCAATATTATTAATAATGTTAACTAGATACTTTTCATTCTTTATGACAAGCATTTCTGCGTTTTTACGATCGGTAATATCTCTTGTTACACCAAGTAATGAAATAATATTTCCGCTATTATCTTTTAGTGGCACAGCATGTGTTTCTAACCATCTAATTGTCCCTTTAAGACCTATTATCTCAAATACAAGTTGTCCAGTATTTCCTTTAAAAACATCAATTGTAAGTTTTTTAAAAGCGAGTTGATACTGAGGCCTTATAAGGTTAATAACTGATTTGCCTTTCACCATTTCTAGGTTATCTGCTTCAAGCATAGCTAACCCAGCAGGATTCATATAAATTAGTTCACCATTAGCGTTTAATTGTTTTATACATTCGGGTTCTGTTTCTAATATCGTTCTAATATGATTTTCACTTTCTTTTAAGGCCAAACCTGACTTCTTCTGATCCGATATATCTGTGAAATAAATAGACAAACCCTCTTTTGAAGGATAAATTCTGTTTTCAAACCATCTTTCAAACGGCTCGTAATACTCTTGAAAATATTGAGTTTGCTGCGTTTCTACTGCTTTATAATAGGCATTATAAAAGGGGAGCCCTACGCCTTCAGGGAATTCGGTCCAAATATGTTTTCCCATTAAGCTTTCTGGTGATCTTCCCAAAAACTCACCTGCTTTAATGTTTACATAAGTATAGCACCAATTGGAATCTAAAGACACAAACCCATCAGAAATATTATTTAATGTTGTTTCTAATTGAGAAACTAATTTTTTTTCTGTTTTTATTTTTTCATACTTAAGCTTTTTATACTTTTCTCTATATTTAAGTATAGAAAAAATATCTCTGTTTTTATTTGCTATAAAATTAAAATTTTCTTTATCCTTATCTATAAATTCTAAATACCCGTAAAGTATTAATGAAAAAATAAAAGCGGCCACCGTTTTCCAAATAATATGACCTATTATCGACGTGAAAAATTCAGGATTGTTAAACTTAAGTATTAAGTTAAAAACCAGAGCATCAAAAATCAGGACTAATGTGAGAGATATAAAAAGAATTAAAAAGTAATATTTCTTTTTTATTTTAATAACCAAAAATTGATATATAATCACTAGTAAAATAAAATCCAAGAATAAGATAACGGTACCTGTAATAAAATAATTATAATCTATACTTAAAATAGCTTTTGATGAATTACCATTGATTGGCTGTAAAGTGCTTTCCTGTAAATAAGTGATTCCAGATAAAGCGGATAATAAAAAATTTGAAATTATTATCCCTACTATAAGAGTTCGTGCGCTTCCAACACCTTCTTTGATATAAATTAATAATATGGCAAACAACCCTCCAGAAAAGATAATTATAGAGCCTGGGTATATGGAATATTCGCCGAAAATTTCAACTTTAAAAACAGTACCCGAAAAAGCTTGTATATACTGTGTGGCTCCAAGTAAAATATACAAAGGTGCTAAGCCTATTTTGGATCTATATCGAAATAATAATAGTATACATGAAGAAAAAAATAATAACTCACATAGTAAAATAATATATACGTCCATAAAGGTTGCTATAAAAAAATGTTGACCTAAAAATAAGGGTTAAAAACTTAATTTTATCCTTATTGAAAAAATTATTTTGTATCCAAAAAGCCCGTGATAAATTAAAGAAAAAAAACAGAATATAATCGTAGCAAATAAAGAATTTCGAGCTGATTGTTACGTGTTTATGTTAAATATACTGTTTTAAGTTGTGACTAAAAATAATAATTCTCAATTAATCAAACTTTTATTTTTACTTGATTAAGGTAAAGATTGTTACTATAAAGATGCTAAAAATCCTCTTATCGTATTAAAACAAAAAAAGCATCCCCATATTGACAGGATGCCTAGAATAAAACCACACAAAACTCAATTTGCCATTTATACACCTACGTATAAGGCCAGTAAAACTTTTAATTTAAAAAACATGTCTCAAATAAAATTAAAAAAAGTTTTACTTAAGTGGGTGTTGTGTGGGTTTAAGAACTCTTTTATAAAAATTATTATTTAATAAATTCGTCTCTACTGCCATCTGAGTCAATTTCATAATGAAAGTCAATTTCTAATAATGCAGCTTTGCCACTATATGTATCATTACTACCGCTTCTAGATTTTCTAAAAAGTCTACACATTAAAATACTAGAAAGAGTCTTTCCTGAACCTGCTATTTCCGGAAAGGAGCTAATAACGTGTTTAAACGCAACATTTACTGTTCCGAGTGCTGCAACTGGAGTATCTACAAGAATAGTGCCTATTGCACCAAAAACTGACCCTGGGTTTGCCCATGTATATTCTAAGCCCCATTCAACTTTACTCGTTCCTATATTTGCATCAGCTGTCCAATGCACATGTGGAAAAATATTTGAACCTTCTTTCCAGGCATGTGGCATTTGCACCGTAAAGAAAAGCTCGTTCTCATTCGACGCAGACGTTTCTTTTTTAAACCAATAGGTATAAGTCCCTCCTATAAACGGATCCCAATTTGGAATATTTATTCCTTTTTCTTTTAGTGATGTAACGGGAACTTTTAAATCGTCCCATCTGGTAGCAGTTCCTTCGTAACTTAAAGAACCATCAGCTTCAATATATGTGTTATTAGTTCCATTACCTATTCTAGTGTTTCCGTCTTTATCGATGGTCATTCTTTGTGAGCCTGATGTGGAAATTCTAATTTTATCTTCATCTGCAATTTGCTCTATTATAATGCCAGTATCACCATCTGTATCAATCAAAGAATTGTTGTTTACTAATTCTCCCCAACCACCACTATAAAACCAAAAGCTAGCCGTTGTTGTATCAAAAACTAAAAGACCATTGGCAGGTGATGTAATTGCGATTCTTTCGCTTGAAAGCATTCTTGGAATAAGCATTCCCTTTTTCGAGTTTGCCGCTAAACTTGTTACATCAATATCTAACATTGAAGAGGCATTTGGACTTGTTGTGCCAATGCCCACCTGTGCTATGGATTTATTATTTATTAATAAACACATTAAAAAAGAGATCCCAATAATTTTAAAATATGTGCTTTTCATTTTAAAAAAATTTAATTTATTCCCAAATAAGTCTTAAGGGCTATTAACACATCAAATATCAATTTAGTCAAGAATTAGAAACATGACTTTTATCATGTATTGCAAAATAATCAACCTTTTAACCTGTATAAATGCATTTTGTCGATGTTTTGTTGCTGCTAAATATAAAAAGTTCGACAATCTTCAACACAAGTGCTTTGTAATTCGTTAGTGGAACTATAAAAAAATAAACTTCTACCACCTTCTATAGATTTAACCCAAATATCGCCATCTAAAAATATCTAATAGTTTTTTTACTGGTGCCTTGGTGCATACTCAAACCTTCACGTTATCTACCAATCGAAACATTTAAACTAAAATCCACATCCATAGAGCTCGATAATATTATTATACTGAAACTAAATGATTCTTTTTTTTAATCGTGGGAGAAATATTAAGAACACGACTCACTTGCCTTAAAACAAAAAAGCATCACGATTTCGATATATTGGAAAAGGAAAGCTTCTCATTTGTAGTCAAGTAATTTCATATACCTGATAAATGTCATTCTTAAAAGCTATAGGATATAATATTTTAGCCTTTAAAAGGCATGCTATGAAACTTCCATAACTGGACTGTGATACTCACATGAATGACTAAATGGAAGAACCATGTGACCAATAAAAAACAAATACAAAAGACACATGAAATCAAAGTCATTATTATTTATTGGGATTTTCTTATTAGTAGTTGGTATTCTTATTAAAAAAATGACCCCAATGGATGTCATTGGATTAGCTGCCATTATAACCGGTGTTACATGTAAGCTAATTTACATCGTTTTAAAAGCAAGAAACGGGGAATATAAACCAGGAACAGAACTTTTTATTTTAGCTGTGGGACTGATGTTGTTTTTTACAGGCCTGTATCTTAGAGGCGTAGAACAAAACCTGATTAAACCAATCTATTTAATAGTTGTAGGAATAACTCTTAAAATAATTTTTATCATTAAATTTATTCAGATTATTCGATCTAGTAAAAAATAGGCTGCTGGATTAAAACAAATAGCCTTACCCATAAAGGCTTAAATAGAAATAACCAATAAAGAAATAGACCAAATAATATTTAAAATATTTGGTCTAATACCTGAATAATTTAAGTTCTCGAGCTAAATTATGAATCTTTAATTGTATTGAAACTTGGTATAGTAAAAAAAGAAGAGTATCTTCTTTAGGCATATAACTATTAAAGAATTTTATACAGAAATGTATAATCGAAATGTAGCGGCTTAAGCCTCGTAACTAATGGCACGCTTTTTTTATTGCAAGTAATATATAGGGGCAATCGTTCATTTAAAGTATTGTGAACCTACATAGCCTTTCAGTTCATAAGCTCTAAGAGCCCAAGTTGTAGGCCTTCCTGATGCTGGGAAATCTATTCTAGTACCTTCAACAATTAAATCTTTTAAATCCATATTAGGTGCTGTCAACGTTACTAAACTGCCTGTTGCTAAATCCCCTAGTTGATCTGTATTATAAAAATAATTATCCTTCATTGTAAAACTTAATGGATGAAACAAGTTTAGTCCTTTCAAGCCTTCATTAATTATGTTGCTATTTATAATGTAATGACCGTTATATAATAGGCCAACAGCATCTGTTGTAGTTATGGTATTATTTGTTATTATATTATATGAGCCATTCAACCTTAGAGCAAGGTCTGAATTATTGATTGTGTTTTTATCTATTATCATTTTTGAGTTAGGTGAGTTGGCAATATCACACTCTCCATATATACCAGCAAACACATTGTCAATATTATTATTAGAAATAGATACATTAATCATATCCTTGATATGTATTCCAATTGTAGCGCCGATAATTTTATTTCCATCAATTACTAAATCATCAAACAGAGTTTGGTCAGTTGAGGCACCACCAATTAATATAGCGCCACTATCCTTAGAGTATTCAGTATCTTTGAATAGTCCTTCAATTTCGTTGTTAATTATTCTTGCCCCAATACCATTATGAAGCAAAATACCAACTCCTCCAGTAAGAATTTCCCCAGTATTAGAATCTTTAGTAACAGGCCCACCTTTAATGTAGTTACTTTCAACCAATGAATAATCAGATCCAAAAGGAGGAAAACCATACACGTTTGGATGCCCCATAGTAATACCTGTTGCATTAGATGAGTTTATTCTGTTGTTCCTAACAATGGCATAGTTTGCACTACAACCAAGACTACTTGCATCAACCCACTGTTTATTCAATTCATTATTAATTATTTGGTGATTTGTTCCAAGATAAATTTCAATTGCTGTACCGGGACTATTATTTATTACATTCCCATCTATAATATTCGCCGAACCATCATTTGTTCTAATCGCGCCGCATTTATTAAAAGTATTGTTTCGAGCGATAGAATTAAATGAATTGTCAAAATTAACAACGGCAGTTAATATATTAATGGTTGACGTTTGCTTATCTAAGAATGTACAGTTTTCTACGATACCCTCTTGAGTATCTACGAGTCGTATTGCATTAAAGTCGGATGACAACATCCACCCAAGTGCCATTGTTTTTCCATCCCTATTTATATTAAAGTTTATATCCTTGATATGAATGTTATAAAATTGTATTGAACCACTTGAAAGCCTAACCATATGCATTGGTCTTGATGGTATGTGAACAGTTGTGAATATAGCAAAGTTTCGATTTGGGGAAACGTTATAGTTAGTTGTCGGTACTGATATATGAGCGCTATTTCCTAGTATATGAATATTACTATAAATGAGAATTTCTTTATCTATCACATAATTTTTCCCTTTGGAAAGAGTTAAATTACCACCACCCATTGAATTTAGGAGACTTACTGCACTAATGAATGATTCAGAATCAAACGTTGTACCATTTCCAACAGCCCCAAACCATTCAGGGTACACTTCTTGCAAATCCCAAGTCCCTTCTAAGACACCTGCACCATCCAAACTCCCAACTAACCCTGCATCTATCTTGGTATTTGTTCCCGAAATAGAGGCATAGTTATTAAGGATCCCTCCTTCAAATCGTAATATAACATTAGCAGGTAGTCTAACTGCTAAACCTCCTAAATCGAAATCATACCTAATTCCCCAAATACTACCCGCATAACTATCAGGTATATTGGTCCAATCAAAATCACTAGGAACGACTTTATATTCTAATTGACTATTATCATTACTATCTTCATTAATGCCTGTACTATCAACTAAGCCTATTTTTAGATTGTCTAAATTATCATCAAAATTATTTGCAAAGCATGAATAAAGCGTAAAACTCGCTAATAATATTACAAGTGGTACTATAGATAATGGTTTCATAGGTTAAGCAAAATTAGGTTTGGCACCATAAAGTTATAAGCCCTTTCTGAAGCTTATGTTAACAAAATGTTAAAATCGATTAACGATACGCCTTTCGTCTGTTTATTTTACATTTTATCGCGAAAATACATTTTAATGGTAAGAAATAATAAATTTAAACGTTATTTTATTGATATAATCGACAAGCTTTTCAGTTGTAATTCTATTGGAGCTGATAGCATATTAGATTAAGTAATCTATTAGGGAACCCTTGTGACATTAAATTTCAACAGGCTTCACTATAAATCCTCCCCGATACTTCGGTTGTTCTATTACTTTTTCTGTACGATTTTTTTCCATTTCTAGTAATTTAGATTCAGGTTCTGGTGGTCCTACTATTCGTTGTTTACTATTCCGTAATTTGAGATTTCTAAATTGTCCCGTACAAATTCTCTGCGTTCTTTATTATATGTGATTCTGCATTTGACAGCACATTTAGTATTTCTGTTACTACTATTACTAGCTAATAGAAACAACCGTTTCATGTTATATATATTCATTTGATTGATTTTTAAATTATTTAAAAAAATAGGTGTGCATTTTTGAAGAGATAAAAACACACCATATAGCAAACCTTTTTTGGTGTAAAACTTATTTTTTGTAAAAGAATACAAAACCACTTAAAACAAAAAAGCATCCCTATTTTCTAAAAAGAAAAAAGGAAAGCAAAATTAAGTTTAACTCTTATTTACCAATCTTTAAAATAAATCCTCTGTTATGAACATTTTCTATTTTAATAGACAAATCATTTTTTAAATAATTACGTAAATGTGTTATAAATACATTCAGGCTTTTTTTGCTGAAGTAATCATTCTGACCCCATAGTTGGGTCAAAATTTCTTTGTGAGTGCATAAGGTGTTTTCATGAGAAATCAGATATAGTAGTAACTGGCTTTCTCTATTTGTTAAATCAACAATATTATCTTTATAAATAAGCTCTTGATTAACTGAATTGAATAAATAATCACCCAATTGGTACTTCGTATTTAGTTTTTTGTTTTGTTCAGGCTCATCTATACGAGATAAAAGCGTTTTAATTCTTACCACAAGGACTTCTTCATCAATAGGCTTTTTTAAGTAATCTATAGCTCCCAAAGAAAATCCCTTTAAAATATCTACTTTAAGAGATCTCGCCGTTAAAAAAATAAAGGGAAGTGTTGGGTATAAACTATTAATTCTGTGAGCCAAATTAAAACCATCTATATCGGGAAGCATCACATCCAGTATAGCTAAATCATAGATTTTTTGTTCAAGCATTTTTAAACAATCGGCACCATTTTTGGCCCAAAATATTTCAAACCCATTCATAGTAAGGTATTCTGAGAGAAGGTATCCCAGTGTTTCATCGTCCTCAAGTAGGATTATTTTATTTCTATTGGTTGCCATGTACTAACGGAATAATAATAGTAACCGTAGTCCCTTGCCCCAGATTACTATCAATTTTAACTTTACCCTTATGCTTATTGATAACTTCCTTCACATAACTTAATCCAAGACCATAGCCTTTAACTTTGTGCAAGTTACCATTTGAAACGCGATAGTATTTTTTAAATATAAGGTTTTTTTCCTTTTTATTAATACCAATACCATTATCAGAAATTACAATAGATACTTGTTTTTTAGATAATACTGTTTTTAATTGTATTATAGGTGTTTCTGAATATTTCTGGGCATTATCCAATATATTACTGATGGTATTTTCTAAATGATTTACATCTGCTTTTATAAAAATGGTTTCTTCACTAACAGAATATGTGAATTGTATTCCTTGAAGCGCAGACATGGCGTCAAAATCTTTACAAATTTTAATTATATTGGGTCTAAAATCAATAGCTTTTAAATTAAAAATGGTTTTTTCAAATTCAAGTTTTCCCAACTCTAAAACTTTATCTATGTGTGTATTCAATCTTTCAATTTGCTGCCTTATAATGTTTAAAAATTGTTGCTTTTTGGGATCGATACCTTCTTCTAAAATTTTTGTTGCCAAACCAATTGAAAAAACAGGTGTTTTAAGTTCGTGAGTCAAATTATTAATAAATGCATTGGTTGTCGTTATAACTTTGTGTTGCCAATAAACCGATTTCAATACCCAAATAAAAATGATTATTATCACTATAATACATAATAAACTTGGAATCGTTAATCCATTTAATTGCCATAAAAAGTAAGAATTAAGGTCTTTAAACTGTAATTCTAATATAATATTACGTTTTACCAAATTAGGCAAATATCCTTCCAGTTCAATTGGATAGCTTACTGTCTTTGTGTTGGGTTTAAAGACATTAGGAGATTTTAAGTAAAAACTACTGTCTCTTGTAAACAGCCTATACGTGAAATCGGTATCAATCCCAACAGCAGATAAGCGGTATGTAATAAAATCGTTGAGGAAATATTTTGAAGCATTTTGAACACTATCCAAACTTAAATCAAAATATGATTCATTATGAACAATCGCACTTCCTACAAGGAAAGATAGCTGATTTTCTGTTGATAAATCCTGTTTTATATTTTTGCTAACTATACCTATATTTTGATTAAACCTAACTTTCGCTAAATTAAGTCCTATTTTAAGATACTGATATTGCACTATAAAAAATGCAAATATAGTGGTAACAAAAATGGCTATATATAGTTTTCTCTTATTCAAAATCAGCTACTATATTACTAAAAAAAAACAAGTGAAAAATTTTTTAACTCTTTATTAATTTAATTAATCTTTTATTAATCTTTTTAACTTCTTCTTACTCTTACCAAATAGTTATTACTTCTAATTTCGCATTAGTAAAAAATTAAAAATTAATATATCAAAATAAATGACAGGCTTTATATCAAGAATAAATAAAAACAGATTATTGGCAATAAGCATAGGAATCATTTATTTATGGTTTGGGGTACTTAAATTTTTTCCAGGTATAAGTCCTGCAGATACACTAGCAAAACAAACCATCACTTTTTTAACAATCGGGTTACTTCCTGAAAATGTCAGCATTTTAATGTTAGCCGTAATAGAAGTAACCATTGGTCTATTTCTAACATTTAATTTTCAAGTAAAAAAGGTTGTTATCGCAGCAATTTTACATTTAACGTTTACATTTATTCCTGTATTGTTTTTCCCGGAAATTTCTTTTTCTCAAGCTCCTTTTGTACTTACGTTAGTGGGCCAGTATATAATTAAAAACATTGTTATTATAAGTGCTTTATTATTTATTTATCCTATAGATGACTACAGGGTAACAGGTGTTTAAATAGGTAATCTTTTTAACTTAATTCTTAAAATCAGCTTGTATGGCAGTATTACCATTTTTTAAAAAAACTCACTAAAAAAGATGCTTTTAAAACAAATTATTTTTACAAATATATTTTTGATTGTTGTTAGTGCATCTAAAATAGAAGCCCAAGGATGTGTAGCTATTCGGGGGTTTTCTTCCTGTAGTGCCCTTCAAATGGATGGTGGGGCTAATTTAAGCAAAGGAGATTTTTCTGTTGCCACAAATTTCAGGTATTTTGAGTCTTTTCGTCATTTTAGAGGCAAAACCGAAGAAGTGAATAGAATAGAGGAAGGCACCAATGTAATAAATGATTCCTATTTTGTTGATATAACTTTTAATTATGGCATTACGGAAAGGCTATATGCCGATTTTTTAATTCCATTTGTATCCCATTCTAGATCATCATTTTATGAACATGGCGGTAATAATCTTGATGCTAGACATAAAACAAGATCAAGTGGTTTAGCAGATATCCGTTTAGGAGCCGGTTATTGGTTATATAAACCCAACAGTAAGCCATTTAATTATGCTATTGGGACAGGTATTAAACTTCCTACAGGAGATTTTGCATACACAGACACCTTTTATAATCAAGGAGCAAATAAAGATATGAATCTTGACGGAGTGGTAGATCAATCCATACAGCCAGGTGATGGAGGAGTTGGTTTTAATTTAAACATTCAAGGTTACCATACATTGTCACATCATTTTATGTTAACTACAACATTATATTATTTATTTAATCCTAGAGAAACAAATGGTGTATTAACACGTAATGGAAATAGTAAATTTTCTGTCCCCGATCAATATGCAGCACAACTAGGTGCTTTGTATTTTTCAAATATCAAAGGACTTAATCTGTATTTAGGTGGAAGATTAGAAGGAGTTCCGGCATCAGACTTAATAGGTGGTAGTGCTGGGTATAGAAGACCTGGATATGTAATTTCAGTGGATCCAGGGATTAACTATAGTGCAAAAAACTTAACCCTGAGTTTAAATGTGCCAATAGCTTTAGAAAGAAATAGAACACAGAGTTATCTTGATAAGCAAAAAACTGCGGAGACAGGAGTTTATAGCCAAGGCGATGCCGCTTTTGCAGATTATCTTTTAAACTTCAATCTCACTTACAGGTTTAAGAAAAAAAATATGGATCCTATTCCAGAAAGTAAAGTTGATTTTAATAAAAATTGAGCCTTGAGTAAGTTCAAAAAATTGATTTGTTTTTCATAGATAGCGCTAAACTTAAAAATTTAGCGCTATTTTTTTTATTTAAATTAGACTGCTTGTTTTTATCAACTAATTAATTTCAACTATAGGAGTTAATAAAATTTTATCCTAAAACAAAAAAGCATCCCCATCGTCTGTAAAGAAAAAAGGAAAGCTTCTCATCGGTTTAACTAATTTAAACTAACATTTATTATATTTTATCTAGTAAATAATTTTAATTTTAGGAGTAATTAAAACTTCCCATGGTGAAAAAATTAGTCTTTATTTTATTGGTAATTATCATAGTGAGTTGTGCAGAATATGAGCAATGTAAATATGCCGTACAAGTTAGTTATCAAGACAATTCAATTGACACTTTACGTTTCACTGCTATTTCTAAAAACAACAAACTTTCCTTATTAAATGGAGTATTTAAAGTTGGAAATAAAATGTATATAACAGATAGTGTTATTGAATATAAGCTACTATACAAAGAGTGTGCTACGGTAACAGACTCTATAATTTTTATTAAATAATGAGCTTACATTCTTCCTTTACAGATTAACCTCAATTTTTGCTTAAACACAACAGTTAGGAATGATCCATTTAAACCCTGATAATTATTGGGGTTTATTTTTTTTAGAATTTATTAACCTCATAAAACAAAAAAGCATCCCAATTTTCTATAAAGAAAAAAGGAAAGCTTTCCATTGGATATACCAAATTAAACTTTGGTATAACTACTTCACGATATGCTCTAGAACAACACAACTTCTTTATAATTGCCAAAAAAAGCCCTAATTTCTTAGAGCTTTTTTAGCAATTTTTGCGGTCTGGACGGGACTCGAACCCGCGACCTTCGCCGTGACAGGGCGACATTCTAACCAACTGAACTACCAGACCGTTGCATTATTGCGGTTGCAAATATACACGCGCTTTTTTTATATCTCAAATCTTTTTTTGACATATTTTTTGAATAATAATTTAATCTTAAACAAATTTTTGTCGTTCTACCATATAGGTTGTCAGGATGTTATTAAAATTTTTATTGATATCTGCTTCAACATATTTAATTTTGTATTGTGCACATTTTAATCTTAATGCTTCAAAATAATCATTAACAGCATTTTCATAATTTTCTTTAATGGTATCAGCATATAAATTAATATATTCACCTGTTTCAACATCAATAAAACGCTTTAGGTTTATTATCAAAATCAAAATTTAATTCTTTTTCTTTATCAAACACATGAAACAAAACCACTTCATGTTTATTATATTTTAAATGTCTTAAGGCTTCAAATAATTTAGCTTCATCTTCAGTAGTTTGAAACATATCAGTAAATAAAAAAATCAAAGAACGTCTATGAATTTTTTCTGCTATTTCATGTAAATACTTATAGGTTTCTGTTTGTTTATTTAATGGTTTTGAAACCACAGCTATCACTTAATTGATTTAATAACATTTGATGATGACGTTCACTTCCTTTTTCTGGCGCATAATAATCATAAGCATCACTATAAATACTTAAACCAACAGCATCACGTTGCTTTTTTAAAATATGCATTAAAGACGCAGATGCTAATACCGAAAATGCAATTTTATTTAAATTATCAATAGAAAACGCATCTCATTTCAGGATAATGCATCGAACTACTATTATCTATAATAATATGACAACGTAAATTGGTTTCATCATCATAACGTTTGGTATATAATTTATCTGTTTTAGCAAACAATTTCCAATCGATATGACGCGTGCTTTCTCCTTGATTATAAATTTTATGTTCAGCAAATTCTGCAGAAAACCCATGAAACGGACTTTTATGCATTCCAGCAATAAAACCTTCAACCACTTGTTTTGCAAGTAGTTCAAGATTTTTAAATCCTTCTGCTTTATTGAGTTCGTTTGTAAGTTCATTTATTAAAATTCTAGACCGCTTCGCTCTAAAATAAGCAGACTGCAATAATTAAAGTTCTCCTACTCTTCTCTCTTCACTATCTAAATTACCCCATCAACAATACCATAAGCAACAGATTCTTCTGCTCCCATCCAATGGTCACGATTAAAATCTTTCATTACTTTTTCAAAAGTTTGTCCGCAATTATCAGCTAAAATTTGTGCACTTAATTCTTTAGTTTTAATAATTTCCTGAGCCGTAATTTCAATATCACTGGCTTGTCCACTGTGCACCACCACTTGGTTGATGAATCATCACACGAGCATGTGGTTGAATAAAACGTTTTCCTTTTGTTCCAACAGATAATAAAATAGAACCCATAGATGCCGCAAATCCAGTACAAATAGTAGATACATCACTATTTAAAGATTTAATACAATCGTAAATTGCAAATCCAGACGTTACGTAACCTCCAGGACTGTTAATATATAAATGAATGTCTTTAGTTTCTAAGGCATCTAAATACATTAATCGATCTATAACGTGTTTTGCAGATTTATCATCTACCTGTCCCCATAAAAACACTTTACGTTCTTCTAATAATTTGCTATCTATTAGCATCTTGCACTTTTGATTTATCACTCATCTTATTATTTAATTTTTATCTAAAATAAAAAAAGGTTTACCATAATGGCAAACCTTTTATCATTTTCTTTTAGATTATCTATTACAAAAGCGCATCAATAGCTTCTGTATAAGCATTTTTAGGAGCAACACCAACTTGACGTCCAACAACTTCACCGTTTTGAAATACCAAAACTGTTGGTATGTTACGCACACCATATTTTGCAGCAAATTCTTGATTTGCATCAACATCTACTTTACCTACAACAGCTTTACCTTCGTATTCTTTGCTTATTTCTTCAATGATTGGTCCAACCATTCTACATGGTCCACACCAAGCTGCCCAAAAATCTACCAATACTGGTTTATCGCTTTTTAATACTGTTTCTTCAAACGTTGCATCTGTTATTTCTAATGCCATAATATTTATATTTTAATTTGTATTCTATTTTAATTATACAAAATTAGTCAAAAAATTTTCCAAAGCTTACAATGTAACAATTTGTTTTCTTTATACTCATATTGTTTTGTGCTATTAAAGGATTTTGACTTGAGAAAGCAGGCTTTTTTATTAAAAAAAATCTTAAGAAAATCAACACCTCACTACATTTATAATTAAATTAATCTACCATTTTATAAATTCTTTATTTTAATATTTTTAAACCAAACCTTATTCTCATGGTCTTGTAAACAAATTTTTCCAGTCTTGCTCACTCCAAAATCTTTCCAGTCTTTAAATTTTGAATTTGCAACCAGCGCATCCCAAGCCTCACCTTGTAAAGGAAAAGTTACTATTTCTGTACCATTTAGCGTCACCGAACCTTTGTTAGTTTTATGATTTATTTCAATTTCACATAAATTCCATTCACCTGCTGGTTTACAAACATCTTGATAGGTTGTACCATATCATACAACGCACCAGCCTGATGAAATTTAGGATTTGCTATAGCGTCTGGATGTCTTTCATTATCTAAAATTTGAATTTCTGGACCTGTATTATACGGATGCTCAAATTTTATATCCTCAATAACACCCCACATGATACCACTATTACCGGCTTCAGAAATTTTCCATTCTAGTGACAGTTTAAAATCTGTATAATCATTATCTGTTACAAGATTATATTCCGTTTTACTTCCTGATTCTCTACCAGGAAAAAACAATGTTCCATCTTCAATCGTCCATGGATTAATCACATTCTGGGTTATTATAAATATGCCATCCGTTCATAGAAGTTCCATCAAAAAGATAAACCCATTCTGAATCTTTATCTATATCCTGTTTCATATTCATTTCGGATTCATTTATTTCTGATTTTTTTTCCTTGTCTTTGCATGCTACAAATACAGTAGTAATTATTACCAATAAAATTAATTTCTTCATTTTAAATAGTTAAATAGTTTATAATCCTAATATTTTTCTTAGTTGTTCTTGATCTGATTTCTTTCCTCCAGCAAAATCATCAAAACGTTTATTGGTAGCTTCAATAATATGATTTTTAATAAAATCCACACCTTCTCTGGCACCTTGTTCTGGGCTTTTAATAACACATTCCCATTCTAAAACCGCCCAAACATCGCAACCATATTCGGTTAATTTTGAAAACACTTTTTTAAAGTCTACTTGTCCATCTCCTGGAGAACGATAGCGTCCTGCTCTATCTTTCCAATCGTTATAACCTCCAAAAGTTCCTTTTTTACCTGTTGGATTAAATTCTGAATCTTTTACATGAAACGCTTTAATAAATTCATGATAATGATCTATATATTTTATATAATCTAACTGTTGAAGTACAAAATGCGATGGATCATAAAAAATATTTACCGCTTTATGATTCCCTGTAGCTTCAAGAAAACGTTCAAAAGTATCACCATCGTGAATATCTTCCACAGGATGCACTTCATAACAAACAGCAACTCCATTATCTTCAAATGTATTTAAAATGGGTTTCCAACGGTCTGCTAATTCTTTAAAACCCAAGTTCTACCAAGCCCTTTGGGTTGCTGTGGCCAAGGATGCATCATTGGCCAAAGTAATGAACCTGAAAAAGTTGCATGTGCTTTTAAATCCTAATCGATTACTTGCTTTTCCTGCTTTTTGCATTTGATCAATTGCCCAAGCGGTACGTTCTTTATATTTTCCTTTTAAATGCTCAGGAGCAAAAACATCAAACATAATATCATGTGCAGGATGTACTGCTACTAACTGCCCTTGAATATGTGTTGAAAGTTCAGTGATTTCTAAACCATAACTATTTATTTTTCCTTTAAACTCATCGCAATAGGTTTGACTTTCAGCAGCAATATCTAAATCTATTAATCGATTTATCTAAAGTTGGAATTTGAATACCTTTATAGCCTAAATCTGCAGCCCATTTACATAATCCATCTAAAGAATTAAATGGCGCTTTATCATCCATAAATTGCGCTAAAAAAATGGCTGGTCCTTTAATTGTTTTCATTCGTCTAAGTTTTCAATTTTTACCCAAATATTTCCTTTTTGGTGAGATTCGACAGCTTTTTCAATAAAATTCATACCTCTAACACCATCAATCATTGTTGGAAATTCACCGTGATTATAAGGTTCTTTATTAATCGCTTTTGCTACACCTTTATAAATATTTCCCATTGAATCAAAAATACCTTCAGGATGTCCTGGTGGTAATTTTGTTCCATCTAGAGATAATTCAGAATTATAAGAATGTCCTGGTTTTAAAACTTGAAGTGGTTTACCATCTTCCATTAAATACAAATAATTAGGATTTTCCTGTTCCCATTTTAAACCAGCTTTGTCACCATATACTTTTACTATAAAACTATTTTCTTCACCGGTTGCAATTTGACTTGTACAAATAACTCCTTTTACATTGTTTGAACAACGCAATAAAACAGTACCATCAATATCCATTTTATTGTCTGCATACAAATAATTTAAATCTGCTAAAACAGATTTGATCTTTATATCCTGATACATATTCTATCATATCAAAAGCATGTGTTCCAATATCTCCAATACAACAACTAATTCCTGATTTTTCAGGATTTAAACGCCATGTTGTATGAACGTTTTTCTTTATCGTGAATAATTGGATTTATCCAACCTTGATAATATTGAACATCTACTTTTTGAATTTTTCCTAATTCACCATTTAAAATCATTTCGCGCATTTGGCGCACCATTGGATAACCTGTATAAGTATAAGTTACCGCAAAAACAGTTTTTGCTTTTTTTAAAGTTGCATTTAAAATTTTGGCTTCTTCATAAGTAGTTGTCATTGGTTTTTCACAAATAACATGAAACCCATTTTCTAATAACTTATTTGCCATAGGAAAATGTAAAAAATTTGGTGTAAGAATAGAAACCACTTGCATTCTTTCAGTTTCTGGTAATTTTAATTCTTCTTCAATTAAGGTGTCAAAATCTTTATAAATTCGATTTGTTGGTAATCCAATTTTTTTTGCAAAACCAATATTTTCGTCCCAATTAGGATTAAAAACACCACCAACAATTTGGTACTTATCGTACATAGAAGATGCTACTCTATGTAAAACACCAATTAACGAATCACCACCACCACCTAAAATACCTAGTCTAATTTTTTTACTCATTTAATTTTATGTGTCTTTATATTCTACTTTTTCATTTTTAAATAAGATAGCAAATAAGATAAAAACTCCAACTGCAAAAATTGCTGGGAACTATCCAAATATCTTTCCAACTATGAGTACCATCAGCTAATAACATTTTTATCTACAATTTTTCCTGCAACCCAAAAACCTATCAACATTCCAACACCATAAGTTGCTAATGTAATTAATCCTTGTGCAGCACTTTTAACTTTTTCACCTGCTTTAGAATCTGTATAAATTTGACCAGATACAAAGAAGAAATCATAACAAATACCATGTAAGGCAATCCCTATTAATCAACATAAAAAATAAATCGCCAGCAGTTTCCAAAAGCAAATAGTGACATAACGTATTGCCCAAGCCAACATTCCAAATAAAATTGTTTTTTTAAAACCATATTTTTTAAAGAAAAATGGTAATAATAACATAAATCCTACTTCAGAAATTTGACCTAAAGTCATTTTTCCTGTTGGGTTTTCAACTCCTATTTCAGCTAAAAAAGGATTGGTATTTTGATAATAAAAAGCTAATGGAATACAAATTAATACTGAAGATAAAAAGAATACTAAAAAGTTTCTATCTTTCAATAATTTTAAAGCATCCAACCCAAGAATATCCTTAGATAGTTACTTTTTCATCTTTTGAAACATTTGGTGGTGTTTTAGGTAAAGTAAAACTAAATACTCCTAATATTAGCAGAAGCAATTGACAGCCATTAAAAATGTATTTTGTAACATGCCTTTATCACCTGCATTTTCTGGATTGAATCCCAATGAAAAACATAACTAATAGCTAATCCTGCTAAAATCCAACCAATAGTACCCCAAACTCTAATATAATGGAAATTGTTTTGCAGGATCTTTCATTTGATTAAATGATACAGAATTTACCAAGGCTAATGTTGGCATATAAGCAATCATATACCCTAAAACATAAGGATAAAATGTAGCAAATTCTGTTGATTGAGACATTTGATACATCAATATTGCACCTACTAATATGTAAAACTCCTAATATTTTTTCGGCATTAAAAAATCGATCTGCAATTAAACCAATAATAAAAGGTGCAATAATAGCTCCCCAAGATTGTGTAGAATATGCCATTCCTGTTTCTGCACCAGTAGCATTTAAATTATTACCTAAAAAAGTTCCTAAAGTAACAAACCATCCTCCCCAAATAAAAAATTCGAGAAACATCATAAATGATAATTGAAATTGGGTTGATTTTTTCATATAAAGTTTAGTTAGTTTGTAGTTTAAATTATTCAAAGACTTAGCCGATTTTAATAACAAATCTTTAGTTGCTATAATCCCTTCTTTTTCACTAAAGCGACTCCCTTCATATTCTACACCAATATAATCTTGTATAACCAGAATCTTTTACCAATTTGAATAATTCTTGGAATAATCTAAAGTTGTTTCATTACCATTTTCATCAAAATCATATGATTTTGCACTAACTGCTTTTGCATTAGGTCAACATTAATTCAATACCTTTATATTTATCTGAATACTCTTCTTCACAATCTGCCTCCAAAGTACTCCTCCTTCTCTTTTATACACCAATTACCAAAATCTGGTAATGTTCCACAATTAGGCATATTTACTAAATGAATAGCTTCTACAAGTTTAGGCGGCATCAGAAGAAAACCAACCATGATTTTCACACAATACATTTAATATTTTTAGTGGCTGCGTATTCTGACAATTTTCTTAAACCATCGGCAACCGCAGTTTGCACCCAAAGTTTCAGGATCATAGTTCCAAAAGTATTTACACGAATAGCATGACATCCTAGTATTTGAGCCGCATCAACCCATTTTTTATGATTTTCAACAGCTTAATTTCTATTTCTTCAAATCTAGGAGCGGCTAAATCTCCTTCACCATCAACCATAATTAATACATTTCGTAATATTTTGAGATTTACTAACATTTTTTAAAGAATCAATCACCTTGTCAAATCCCAATTTTTCTATTTCTTTTTCAGTATATAGCTGACTTACATATTCTATCCTTCAAAACCCATTTCTTTAGCCTGTATCGGCAAATATAGAAAGGACTCCCATTTTCATCATTTACAAATTTATGTAAAGACCATTGTGCTAATGATAATTTAAAAAAAGGTTCATTTTCAACCTCCTGAGATATGGTTTTCTGTTGGTGTTTCTTTTTTATCCTTCTTACAAGAAAAGCACATTAAAAAGGATCCCGCAAGCAACAATAGCACTATTTTTTTTATATACAAACCTGATTTTTTCATATTCTTGTTTAGTTTAATTTCATTCTGAAAATTAGGAAATCGAAATATCAATATTGTTTATAATAATTCAGTGAAAGAATTTAAACAAATTTCTTATGCTCCTAATTAGGTCTTTACCAAATGTTTTTGCCTGTATTCAACAGGTGTGCATTTTTCTTGTTTTTTAAAAACTGTTGAGTAATATTGACTCGTTGAAAACCCGCAAGTAAATGCCACATCTGCAATTCCGATGTTTCTTTTTCAAGTAAAATTTCTTTAGACATTTCGAGTCGTTTCATCATTAAATACCGCATAGGTGTTAAATTAGTTAACTGTTTGCAATGATGCGTAAATCTTGTTAAACCTACTCCTGCAGAATGTGCCATTTGTTCAATAGTCCAGTTTTCAGATAAATTATTGTCTAATTCATTCAAAAACAGCTGTACACTTCTGGAACTATCTGTTAATTGTTCGTTTAACTCTACTTCTTCTGCTACCAGTAAATCCAACATTAATATAAGTAAATAATTAATTAAGAATCTTATTCTAGAAGCGTTATTGCCATCTATATCTGTATCTACTGCTTTACCTATACGTTGAAAACAATCTCTAACGCGCTTATCGGCTTTCCAAACAATTTTTTCGTTTTGCCGTAAAATAACAGTTAGCTTTTCAAGATCTTCTGGCGATAATAAGATCCAATCGGGCCATACCCAATTTTGATGTGGTCTTCTTACATCTAAATCAATAATAACCCAATGAAACTTGCCCATTCCTATAGCTGGACTCCCTACTTTATGAGCCTCCCATGGCCTTGTTATCGTCATATAATTTGGCAATAACTCCATTTGATTATCGCCCTGAGCATAGGGCATAGATCCTGACTCCAAAAAATGAATTTCCAAACCTTCGTTCCGATGCCAATCTAAACCCCAGTCTTGTGGCTCATTGGCATCCCAATAGCCAACACTATTAAGACCTTTTGTATCTTCCGTTAATCGGTCTCCAGGATAGGTATATCTTGCAAGTGCTTTGAACTTTAACTTCTTTCTTTCTACGGCATCAATAAGAGGCAAACAAGTATCTGCATGGTACACGATTCCATCTGCTTCAAAAGGGGCAATTTTTTGTATATTTATCTTCACTGAAAAAAATTGAACAAGTTTAACATGCAAATTAATTAATTTGGCGATAAATGTGTAATTTTAATACCATTTAATTACCAAAAACGCAATTAAACTAATCAAACATTATTAATAATGAGCATAAACAATCTAAACTCTACTCAAGTAGAATATGACGCAATCGTTGTAGGTACTGGTATTTCTGGTGGATGGGCAGCAAAAGAACTTTGTGAAAACGGGTTAAAAACTCTAGTCCTTGAACGAGGAAGAATGGTAAAACATATTGAAGATTATCCAACTGCTCATACATAGATCCTTGGGATTTTCCAAATGGAGGTGAGCCAACCAGAGAAACTCGCGAGAGAAAATTTAAACAAGCACAGGACTGGTTATGCGACAAAAGAAGATCGTAAACATTTTTTTGTTGATGATCTTAGAACATCCTTATAATGAAGACAGGCGTTTTGATTGGATAAGAGGTTATCATGTTGGTGGACGCTCTTTAATGTGGGGAAGACAAAGTTATCGGTTAAGTGATATTGATTTTGAAGCCAATAAAAAAGATGGTATTGCTGTTGATTGGCCAGTACGCTATAAAGATATTGAACCATGGTATGATAAAGTTGAAGAATTTATTGGTGTTAGTGGAGAAAATTTAGGTTTAAAACAACTTCCAGATCAAAAACTATTAAAACCAATGAATCTTAATTGTGTTGAAGAACATTTAAAAAGTAAAGATTGCTGAAAATTTTGATGATGGTCGATTTTAACCATTGGAAGAACAGCACATATTACAGAAGGCTACAAAACCAGGAATGGGCAGAAGTACTTGTCAATATCAGAAACAGATGTATGAGAGGATGCCCTTTTGGCGCTTATTTTAGCAGTAATTCATCAACACTACCAACTGCTGAAGCAACAGGAAATATGACTTTAAGACCAAATTCTATAGTTCATGAAGTTATTTATGATGATGCTACAAAAAAAGCAACAGGAGTTAAAGTAATTGATGCAGAAACCAAAGAAACTATTGATTTATAAAGCAAAAGTTATTTTCTTATGTGCATCAGCTATTGCATCGGCTTCTATTTTATTACAATCAAAATCAGAACGTTTTCCAAACGGATTAGGAAATGATAGTGGTGAATTAGGTCATAATATTATGGATCATCATTTTCATGTTGGAGCTCAGGGCAAAAGCAGAAGGTTTTGACGATAAAATATGAAAAAGGAAGAAGAGCCAAATGGTATTTATATTCCAAGATTTAGAAATCTTGGTGGAAAAACAGATACATAAAGATTTTAAAAGAGGTTACGGATATCAAGGTGGCGCAACCGAGATAAGCATTTCTGAATTGGTTGCAGAATTAAAATATGGACCAGAATTAAAAGAAGCCATTTTAAAACCAGGTGAGTGGGATGTAAATCTTATTGGCTTTTGGTGAAACTCTACCAGATCATAGCAATCGAATGTATTTAGATTATGACAAACTAGATGAATGGGGATTACCAACCATTACTTTTGATGCTGATTTTGGCGAAAACGAACTAGCTATGCGAAAAGACATGCAAGAACAAGCTATAAAAATGCTTGAAGCTGCTGGATTTAAAGATGTTGAAGGTTATGATGAAACTGAAAATGAAGGAAGAGCTATGGGATTAGGCATTCATGAAATGGGAACTGCAAGAATGGGAAGAGACCCAAAAACTTCAGTTTTAAATGAATATAATCAAGTACATGCTTGTACTAATGTATATGTAACCGATGGTGCATTTATGACCTCTGCCGGTTGCCAAAATCCCATCATTAACTTATATGGCATTTACAGCAAGAGCTGCAAACCATGCTGCGGAACAATTTAAAAAAAATAATGCCTAAAAACTATTAAACATGAAAAGAAGAGAAGCATTAAAAAACTTAGGTCTTGCTACAGGTTTTTTTGTTGCAACGCCAGCCATTGTTAGTTTATTACAAAGTTGCACCAGCGAAGATAAAACTTGGGTTCCAGCATTCATCAGTATAGAACAAGGTGTTGTTTTAACAAACATGGTTGATATTATATTACCAAAAACAGAAAAATTACCATCGGCAATAGAATTAAATATTCCTCAATTTATTGATAAATTTATAAATGAAACATATGATGATGAAGGTCAAGCACAAGTGAAAACAGCATTTAATACCATTGTTACTATTCTAAAAACTAATTTAAAGGAAGATGAAGGTGTTGATAAACTAACGGAAGAACACTACAAATCTTTATTAGATACTTATATGCTTATTAAGGAAGATATTGATGAAGAAAGAGAAGCTAATCCTGAATCTTTAGAAATGACGAAGTCAGAATTTTTAAACATGATTAAATGGTTAACAGTTAACGCCTATGTGAATTCAGAAGAAATAGGAAAAAATGTTTTGGTTTATGACGCCATCCCTTCACAGTATTACTGCGGAGATTTGCAAGAATCTAACTGGTGGAAAATCTTATTCACCTACCAGATGAAATTCTATTTAAAATTAGGTGTCCTTATTGTAATTACCATATTTATTAGCTGTAAAGAAACCCAGAAAAATAAAAATGTTGACATTGAGGATATTTCAGTAAAAACAAAAGAATGGAAAGATCTATTTAATGGAAAAAATTTAGATGGCTGGTTAGTTAAAATTAATGGGTATGAATTAAATTCGTAATTACAATAATACGTTTCGTGCAGAAAATGGTGTATTAAAAGTATCTTATGATAATTATGACAACTTCACAAATCAGTTCGGGCATATTTTTTACAAAACGCCATTTACTAATTACAAATTAAGACTGCAATATAGGTTTATCGGCGACCAAGTTAAAGGTGGTGAAGCATGGGCTAAAAAAAACAGTGGTATTATGATACATTGCCAATCTCCAGAAAGCATGTTATTAAATCAAGCGTTTCCACTTTCTTTAGAAGTGCAGTTATTAGGAGGTGTTAACGAAAACGAACCCAGACCTTCAGGAAATTTATGTACACCTGCTACACATGTGGTAATGGATGGAAAATTAATAACGGAACATTGTATTACAGCTCAATGTAAAACCTATTATGGCGAAGAA
Source organism: uncultured Flavobacteriaceae bacterium (assembly GCA_963698455.1). Lineage (GTDB taxonomy): Bacteria > Bacteroidota > Bacteroidia > Flavobacteriales > Flavobacteriaceae > Mariniflexile. The sequence goes on from CAVOQU010000002.1 coordinate 27,377, forward strand.
TGGATCGCCATTGAAGTTTTAGTAAATAAGGATACTATAACGCATTTTATTGATGGGAAACCTGTTATCACTTATTCTAATCCAACAATTGGCGGTGAGTTTTTAGATGCAACTTCAAAAGAAATACAAGCTAAAGATGGCCAACCATTATCTGGTGGTTATATTTCATTACAAAGCGAAAGTCATCCTATAGAATTTAGAAATATTGAAATTATGGAATTGTAATCTTTTTCAAAATAAACCATCTTAAAATGAGTAAAAAATCTTCAATTAGTAGGCGTTCATTCATAAAAAATACAGCATTAACAACTTTTGGCATTTCAATTATCCCACGGCATGTTATGGGAAATGGATTTATTGCGCCAAGTGATAAATTAAATATTGCCATAGTCGGTGCCGGAGGTAAAGGCTATACCGATTTACTAAATGTCTGGAATAATGGCGCATCACATATTTCGGCCATTTGCGATGTGGATTGGAATATGGCTGCTCAAGCATTTGAAAAATTTCCAAAAGCAAAAAGGTTTAAAGATTACAGAAAATTATTAGATGAAATTAAAGATATTGATGCTATTACAGTATCAACACCAGATCATACACATGCCGTCATAACGCTTGCGGCTATGCAACTAAATAAGCATGTTTATGTACAAAAACCACTTACCCATAGTATTCATGAGGCCAGAGTATTAACTGAAGCCGCCAATAAATACAAAATTGTAACCCAAATGGGTAATCAAGGCGCGTCTGGCAATGGCGTTAAAACAATGATAGATTGGTATAACGCTGGATTAATAGGAACGGTAAATCAAGTGGACGTTTGGACAAATAGACCTGTTTGGCCACAAGGCATAAAAACACCCACAGAAAAACCGAGCTATGCTTGACAATTTAGATTGGGATACCTGGATTGGACCTGCACAAATGGTAGATTACCATCCACTATACCATCCATTTAAATGGCGTGGTTGGTGGAATTTCGGAACCGGTGCACTAGGCGATATGGGCTGCCATTTAATGGATCCTCCTTTTAGAGTTTTAGGATTAGGTTACCCAACTGAAGTAGAAAGCAGTGTTGGTGCCATCTTTACAAAAGACTGGACACCAGATTATTATCCCGGAATCATGCCCGCCTTCATCTAGAACGCAGCTAAAATTTGAAGCTACAGAAAAAAATCCTTCTCAGATTAAATTAAATTGGACCGATGGAGGATTACGTCCATTCCACCCAGAACTGATTCCAGCAGATCATCCAATTGGCGATGAAGATAGCGCAAATGGTGTTATAATGATTGGAGACGTTGGAATTATGACTTGTGGAACCTACGGTCTAAATCCCAAAATATACCTGAATACTGGCGGCGTTATATTACCGGAAAACAACCTTAATGAAGAAACTAACATGTTACCCGAAAATGGACATCATTCCAAATGGGTTGATGCTTGTAAGGCGGGATATGGAAGTGAAAAGCATAAAGCATTAACATCATCTTTCGATATTGCCGGACCACTTACTGAATCTATTTTAATGGGGAATTTAGCTATTAGAAGCTATAACCTACGAGAGGAAACTAAAAATGGCTTCAATTACCCTGGACGAAAAAAACTACTTTGGGATGGGGCCACTATGAAAATAACCAATTTTGAACCCGCTAACCAATTTGTTAAACGTGAATATCGTGAAGGCTGGAGTTTAGATATTTAATTCAAAATCCCCGAAGTTTATCATAAATATAAACTTCGGGGATTTGAAATTTAAGGCCCGATACTAGAATTTACTCGACAATAAATTTCCCTTGCATCATACCGAAATGCCCAGGGAAACTGCATAAAAACTCATAAGTTCCGGCTTCTGGTGCTTCAAACTCGATTGTGGAAGTTTGACCAGCTCCAATAAGATCTGTATGCGCTATAATATCTTTAGAATTTGTTGGTATATATTTATTGTCTCTAAAGTTGGTGGCCTCTGCGGCAAACTCCGCTAAGTTTACGCCTTGTTTTAGGATCACAAGATTATGCCCCATAATATTTATATCTAACTTACCAATATGCCTTAAAGTAAGTTTTACCTTTTGGCCTGCTTTTACTTTTATTTCTTTAACATTAAACTGCATAATGTCGTTGGATGTTATTACAATACTGGCTTCCTTTGCATCAACTGATTTTGTGTCGCTTGTTTCAGAAGTACTGGTTTTTTCATAACTAAAGCCTTCTTTCTTTTTCTCTTCTTTGCCGCCACAATTAAATAACAAGGCAGCAAACAAAATAACGAGTAAATTAATTCTGATAATTTTCATTTATATAGTTTTTATTTTGTCTAAAATAATAAATTAGTCTCTAATATTAAAGAATTAAAACACGCTATTAATTCAACTTAAACATCACGTTTTCATTCTCTAATTCATTCAACAATTCCTGCGAGACTTTTATTTTTTGTTTTCTACTAGGCATTTGAAGTTTAATTTGTTCTTTATTATCGTAAATCACGAAATTAAGCATCTGACTACCTGGATGCATTTGCAAAAGTTCTTTTAACCTTAAAATTTTAGCTTCCTTTAAATCGTCAATATCTATTTGTATGGACAATTTTTTAGCATAATTTTCCATCACATCGTGCAATAATTGGAAACTATTAAATTGAAGTCTTGGTTCACTTTTTTTACCAGTGTCTTTATTTATCCACCCTTCACGAATAAAAGATTTAACAAACACAAAATTGTTTTGCATTAAAAAGTGTCGGAATTTTAAATATTCTTCGCCAAAAATGCGAAACTCAAAACTATCGGTATAATCTTCAACGGTAAACATTGCCCATCCTTTTCCTTGTTTACTCACTCGATGTTGCACATCGGTAACCACGCCTCCAAAAACAAGTTCTCTATTTACATAAGCTTCTAAATCTCTAAACAAAGCTAAACTCGCATTACAAAAAGTATTCATTTCAATTCTAAAATCATCTAACGGATGTCCAGAAATATAAATACCAACCACCTCTTTTTCTGCGAGCTAATTTTTCCATAGTACCCCATTCTTCACATGGTGGCACTTCTGGTTCTGCAATTTGAACATCGCTGGCATCACCAAACAAACTTACTTGAGCCGAATTTTCATTTTCTTGATGTTTTGCTCCATATCGAATGGCTTTTTCTAAAAAGGTAATCCCATCACCTTCATCATGAAAATATTGCGCTCTGTGTGTTGTTCCAAAACCATCAAATCCACCTGCTAATGCTAAATTTTCAAATGCTTTTTTATTGGCTGCTCGTAAATCAATTCGTTTTGCAAAATCGAAAATAGATTTATAATGTCCATCTTTTTTACGGTTATCAACAATGGTAATTACAGCACCATGGCCCAACACCTTTTATGGCTCCCATTCCAAAACGCACTGCATTATCTTTATTTACCGAAAATTTATAGTAACGATTCATTAACATCTGGCCCTAAAACATTTAATTTCATACGTTTACATTCTTCCATAAAGAAAGTAACCTGCTTAATATCGTTCATGTTATTAGACAGTACCGCAGCCATATATTCGGCAGGATAATGTGCTTTTAAATAAGCCGTTTGATAGGCAATCCAAGCATAACAGGTGGAATGCGATTTATTAAACGCATAACTCGCAAAAGCTTCCCAATCTTTCCAAATTTTTTCAAGAATTTTTGCATCATGTCCTTTAGCACTTGCCTGTTCAACAAATTTTGGTTTCATTTTATCAAGAACCGCAATTTGCTTTTTACCCATCGCTTTTCGTAAATACATCGGCTTCACCTTTTGTAAAACCTGCTAGTTTTTGAGACAACAACATCACCTGCTCTTGATACACCGTAATACCGTAGGTTTCCTTTAGGTATTCTTCCATAGCTGGTAAATCGTATTCAATGTCTTCTTCGCCATGTTTTCTGCGAACGAAACTTGGAATATATTCCATCGGTCCCGGACGATACAAGGCATTCATGGCAATTAAATCTTCAAAAACAGTAGGTTTTAAATCTTTAAGATGTTTTTGCATTCCGGGAGATTCATACTGAAAAACCCCAACGGTTTCTCCTTTTTGAAATAACTCATAAGTCTTTTCATCATCTAACGGAAAAGTATCTGGATCGAGTAAAATATCATGTTTTGCTTTTACAATTTTAACGGTATCTTTAATTAAGGTTAAGGTTTTTAACCCCAAGAAATCCATTTTTAACAAACCAGCTTCTTCAACAACCGAGTTATCAAACTGGGTAACATATAAATCGGAATCTTTAGCTGTTGCTACAGGAACGAATTTGGTAATATCGTCTGGTGTAATAATAACACCACAGGCATGAATTCCTGTATTTCTAACAGAACCTTCCAGTATTCTTGCCAGATTTACTGTTTCTGCTTCTAAATCACTTCCTTCAGAAATATTTAAAAGTTGATTGACTTTTTCTAAATCTTCTGCCCTGAATTTACTACTTAATTCCTTTTCACTTAAACCAAAAATTTTATTCAGTTTAGACATGGTTGGAATTAACTTCGCAATTCTATCGGCATCAAACAATGGTAAATCTAAAACCCGAGCGGTATCGCGAATAGACGATTTTGCAGCCATGGTTCCATAGGTAATAATTTGTGCAACCTGATTGCTTCCATATTTATTGATAACATAATCCATAACCTTGCTTCGCCCTTCATCATCAAAATCAATATCAATATCGGGCATACTTACACGATCTGGATTTAAGAAACGCTCAAAAAGCAAATCGTACTTAATCGGATCTATATTGGTAATCCATAAACAATACGCCACTACAGAACCTGCTGCAGAACCACGTCCCGGACCAACCGAAACATCCATATTTCTGGCTTCGCGAATAAAATCTTCTACAATTAAAAAATAGCCCGGATAACCTGTATTTTCAATAACGCTTAATTCAAAATCAATACGTTCTTTAATTTCATCTGTTAAATCTGGATATCGTTTTTTTGCACCTTGATAGGCTAAATGCTGTAAATAGGCATTTTCACCACGTTTCCCACCATCTTCTACATCTTCTTCATTTTTAAATTCTTCAGGAATATCAAAAGCTGGCAATAACACATCACGAGCTAACTCGTAAGCTTCAATTTTATCAACCACTTCCTGAATATTACTAATGGCTTCTGGAACATCTTTAAAGAGTGCTTTCATCTCTTCTGACGACTTAAAATAATACTCTTGATTTGGTAATCCGTAACGATAACCACGACCACGACCTATTGGTGTTGCTTGCTTTTCTCCATCTTTTACACATAATAAAATATCGTGTGCATTAGCATCTTCTTTTTTACAATAATAGGTATTATTGGTAGCAACTAATTTTACATCATGCTTTTTGGAAAGCTCAATTAATACAGGATTTACACGATTTTCATCTTCCTGATTATGACGCATGAGTTCAATATACAAATCATCACCAAACAGTTCTTTCCACCAAAGTAAGGCTTCTTCTGCTTGATTTTCACCAATATTTAAAACTTTACTTGGCACTTCACCATATAAACTTCCTGTTAAAACAATTAAATCTTCTTTATATTGTTCAATTAATTTTTTATCAATTCTTGGTAAATAATAAAATCCGTCAACAAAAGCAAGAGACGATAATTTCGCCAAATTATGATAGCCATTTTTGTTTTTAGCTAAAAATACAATTTGGTAACCATTATCTTTTCTGGTTTTATCTGCATGATCTTCACAAACAAAAAATTCACAACCAATTATGGGTTTTATTTCTATGGCAGTGGTGTTTCTCCTTTACTAATTGCAGCCTCATTTTTTGCTTTTACAATTCTATTATGATTGCTCACCGCTTTTACAAAGTGAAAAGCACCCATCATATTTGCATGGTCTGTTAATGCCACGGCTGGCATATTATGTTCGGCGGCGGCAGCTACTAAATCGGTAACACTAATGGTGGATTGCAATACCGAAAATTGCGAATGGTTATGCAGATGCACAAAATCGACCTCTTTTAAATCAGAAACATTTTGTTTAATTTCTTCGGTAGAAATGGTTTCAACCTGAACACTTTTTAGGCGTTCACGAATTTTAGCACTTTCCTTTTTAAGATTGATATGCTTTAATCCTATAAGCTGAATTTCATTTGGATTAGTCTCCTTAAAATTTTGAAAATAATCGGGTTGAACATCTAATTGTTCTTTGGTGAATTCTCCCAAACGAATCAATTCAAAAAAGCAACGCGTGGTTGCTTCCACATCGGCAGTGGCATTATGTGCTTCAGAAAAAGGTTTATTGAATAAAAACTCATGTAATTCGGTAAGTGTTGGTAATTTGAATTTTCCGTACCGTCCACCAGGAATCTGACATAAACTAGCCGTATGTTCGGTACAGGTATCTAAAACTGGTAATTCTTGTAACGGATTTGCAACATCGCCTCTCACAAATTCGGCACCCATAATATTAAGGTCGAACTTCACATTTTGTCCAACAACAAATTTGGTTTTACTTAAAGCTTCATTAAATTTTTCTAAAACCTCAGCTAACGGAATACCTTGTTCCTGGGCTAATTCTGTAGAAATACCATGAATTTTTTCGGCATCATAAGGAATATTAAACCCGTCTGGTTGTACCAAATAATCTTGATGCTCGATACAATTTCCCAAACCATCATGCAATTGCCATGCAATTTGAATACACCTTGGCCAATTATCGGTATCGGTTATGGGTGCGTCCCAACGTTTAGGCAAACCAGTGGTTTCAGTATCGAAAATTAAGTACATTTTTCTGTTAAGTTGTTTGGTGTTAAGACGTTTAGAATTTTCAAACGTAGTTTATAAAAATACAGAATTATATCACTTTTAAAAGTTAAAGTTATCAAGAGTTTTAAACAAAAAAGTATGGCGTATAATAGTTCTACATATTCTTTTAAATCTTCATTTTAAAATAATGATTACACATTCTTTATTCAAACTTTTTTTAAAATAGCAGTAAATATGACCCCAATAAATTAACACCGTTTAGTAACATAAGCTGGCTTTCATAGAAATAGCGGGGATTTAAATTCGTAATGAATTTAAAAAACACTTTTTAAAACAGAATGTAAGAAAAAATATACGTTAAATAGTTTTTATCAACTCAATTTCTTTTCTTTCAAAAATAATTTTTTATAACCTGACATAAATCATGTTTTGTGTAACCATTGTTACATAATTTTATACCATTACTTTTAATAAGATATCAAATACACTAATTATGAAAAAATTTAAACTAATAATAAACTTGATTATTGTTGCATCAAGTTTTATGTTCTTCCAATGTACCAGTGATTATATGCCAATTCCCGGAGCAGACGGAATAGATGGTATAGATGGTGTCGATGGTGTTAACGGCTCTAATGCTGATGCCGCCGAATGTATTACATGTCACTCTTCTACAGCATCGCAACCCAATTATTAATGCCTTTGCAACAGCAGGACATGCCACAGGTAGTTCTTGGGCTAGAGGAACAAGTACAGGTTGTGCACAATGTCACAACAATGAAGGTTACATCGACTATTTATCAGGACGCTTTTTTGAAAAAAATACAGATGCTACAAGTCCTGATTTTGGTAAATTAATTCTAGATGTAAATGGAGACCCTATTCCATCTCCTAATCCTGATGGTTATGCGGTTTCAAACCCAATTAGTTGTACAGGTTGCCATACATCACACAGATCGTTTGATTTTGCTAACTGATGGCAATGATTATGCATTAAGAAACATTGACCCTGTTAAATTGGTTCTTGACCCAACAATACATGTTAACTTAGCAAATAGTAGTGATGCATTAGGTTTAAGTAATGCATGTGTTACTTGTCACCAACCTAGAAATAGTTATCCAATTCCTGCTGGAACAGGCAATTACACAATAACTAGTTCACGATTTGGTCCTCACCATGGTCCACAATCTACACTTTTTGAAGGTATTATGGGTGCAAATATAGTTGGTTCAACTGGATATCCAGGAGCAGGAGCAAATGGAGATTCAGCTCACAGAACTGGAACATCTTGTATTGGTTGCCATATGGGTGAATCTACAAACGCAGCTCAAGGCGGACACACTTGGGCTCCTACTGAAGAGTCATGTGTTGCTTGTCATACAAGTGGAGTACCTACTGCAGTTACTGGTTTTGCTGCAGATTTCACAATCCTACACGATTTATTAGTTGCTAAAGGATATATAAGTGCTAGTGGAAGTGTATTAGGAGCTAGTGGGTCAAACGCTAGTAGTACTAATCCATTAGTAGTTCCTGTAAAAGATGCTCAGGCCATTTGGAATTACAAAACTTTAGAAGAAGATAAGAGTAATGGTGTTCATAATCCAAAATATTCAAAAGCCTTACTTAAAAATTCAATTGAAGCATTACAACCTTAATTAATAGCTGGTATATAAAAGCTCAGGAGATTAAATCCTGAGCTTTTTAAATACTAAACAACTATTAATTTAATTAAAAAAGTTAACATTAATTTCTAATAGAAATTAATGTTAAAGTTCAAAAATAAAATAAAACAAAATGAAAAAACTATTAAATATAGTTCTCGTTAGCAGTATCACTTTGTTGTTTTTTTCATGTTATTATGATGAATTCCCTGAAAAAGTAGAAGTGGTAATTCCACCAGGACAGGTTGTTTCGTTTGCAGATGACATCATACCAATATTTATAGCAGACAACTGTGCACAATGCCATAAACCATCTGGTCAAAATCCAGATTTAACTTCTAGGAAATGAATATGCTTCTCTAGTACCAGGGTACGTTTCAGCAGGAAACGCAAACGGTAGTAAGTTGTATACAAAATTGGCTGTTGATGGTCACAGAAATATTGATGCTGAATCACTAGCATTGATAAAAAAGTGGATAGAAGACGGTGCCGAAAACAACTAAATTTTAAAGACGTTACACATGAAAAATTACAAAATATTACTGTTTATTTTCTTAATTGCGCCCTTATTTACATTTTCACAAGATGTAGAAAAGGACTCCATTGTAGATAAACCAGAACGTCCAGCATTTGAAAGTTCAAATATTATTGATAATCCAACCGACTTGCTCTATAATAAAAACACTTTGGAAGTGATGATGCAACACAGGTTTGGACCAATAGATGAATCAAATTCACTTTTGGGAATTTATGGAGCTGCCAATATTAGAATTGGTTTATCCTATTCAATTTTAGACTGGGTAACAGTTGGTTATGGTATTACTAAAACAAATCGAATCAGTGACTTTAACTTAAAAGTAGGCCTTTTGAAGCAAACACGTTCCGGAAAAATTCCTTTAAATCTTACCTATTATGGAAATATTGGGATAGATGGACGCTCTGGCAGTGTTAATGATGGTATATTTATTACTAAACAAGATCGTTATTCTTACTTCCATCAGTTAATTATTTCAAAACGATTTAATTCAAATCTTTCGTTACAATTAGCACCAAGTTTATCTCATTACAATGCAGTAGATTACTCATATGAAAATGATCGTATATCCTTGGCTTTTGGTGGACGCTATAAAATAAGTCGCTCAAACTTCTATATTATTTGATTATAGTCAACCATTGACAAAATTAGAAGATAATGTAACAACTGGATTAAGTTATAATAATCCTGGAATAAGTCTTGGAGTAGAATTTTCAACTTCTGCACATGCATTTCAAATATTTGTAAGTAATTATAGTGGCATTGTACCACAACAAAACTATATGAAAAACACCAATGATTTCTTTGGTAAAGGAGGCGCTTTAATTGGGTTTAACATAACAAGAAAATATAATTTTTAGTGAATTTTTAATAGCTCTAACAGTAAGTCAAACAATGATTATTGTTTGATTTACTGTTTTTAATTTAAACAAACATCTAAATGTCAAGTCCTTCTAAAAATATGAAGAAATTATCAAGAAGAAGCTTCTTCCCTATTTTAGGGTCTTCTTTTTTTCTTCCCCTTTTAGGATTTGGCGAATCTTCACCAAAAAAAACAATGGACAAAAACAATAATGAAGAAGATTTTCAAACGTTGTTAAAACCAGACGGAACCATTGTAAAAGTAAAAGCAAGTGCTTTAAAAAACTCAAAAGTAATTAATAAAAATATTTCCAATACCTCATTTCTTAAGTGGCTAGATAAAAAAGTTTAATCAATAATACATATAATCAGTATGGAAAATAGCAATAAACATAATAGGCGGTATTTTCTTGATAATGGATTAAAATTTGGATTGGCAGCTTTAATTGGAGGAATAGGTCTATCAAAACTAGCTTCAAAACTCTACGGAAAAACAGACACCAATTCTGGTGATAAAATGGAATTGATGACCACCGATGGCACTATCATTGAAGTTGATGCCTCTGAGGTTATTGAAGTTTCCCATTCTCAAGATGAAGAAATAAAATACAACCTTCGTGAAGGTATGCCAAACAGGAAGTTTGTTATGGTTATTGATTTGGCCAAATGCAAAAATGCCCTAAAATGTCAAGATGCCTGCAATAAACACCATTACATTACCGGGGAACATGCTTGGTTAAAAGTCTACAAAATGCAGGAAGAAGCAGATACTGCTCCATATTGGATGCCAACTACCTGTATGCATTGTGATCATCCAGCTTGTGTAACTGTTTGTCCTGTAGATGCGACCTTTAAAAGAAGAGACGGTTTAGTGTTAATTGACAATGAACGTTGCATTGGATGCCGGTTTTGCATGGCTGCTTGCCCCTATTCAACGAGAGTCTTTAATTGGAGTGAACCAGATTATGGTGAATCGAGCGAAATTGTAATGCATATGAACATGGCGCACGAACCCCATAATTCTATTGAATTTACGGGAATGCCAAGTAAAATAGGTACTGTAGATAAATGTGATTTTTGCCCACACGCCATAAAAGAAAATGAATTACCACATTGTGTCACAGCGTGTCCAAACGGCGTATTTTATTTTGGAGATAAATATGAAGACACAGTTACTAATGGAGATGAAACTCTTCGTTTAAGCAAATTATTAAGAGATAAATCTGGTTATAGGCTCATGGAAGGATTGGGTACAAAACCAAGTGTATTTTATCTTCCTCCTGTGAATAGATTAGTTGATTTTAAAGATGGGTTGGATGATTTCAGAAATTATAATTCTGTTGAAAAAATTAATTAATTTATGGAGGTCTCACAAAAATTAATCGACGATTTAGTTCCAAAAAAATTTGGAAAGAAGGGTGTTATCTGGACCATTTCTTTAATAATAATAAGTATTGCCGGCATCATTGCTTATATTGATCAAGTCATTAAAGGTCAGGTAGTAACGAACATGAATGATTATGCTCTATGGGGCATTTACATTTCAAATTTTGTATTCTTTGTTGCAACTAGTTTTGTTGGCGCTGTTACCGTCGCCGTTTTAAGACTTACCAACAATTCATGGCGAACACCTGTAGTTAGAATTGCAGAAATAATCTCATTAGCGTCTATAATCATGGCTGGATTGACTATTATGATTGATATGGGCAGACCTGATAGGCTGTTGTACCTTTTTATTCATGGGAGAATGCAGTCGCCTATTATATGGGATGTTATTATCATTCCAACTTATATTGTTATTTGTTTTTTATTATTGTACTTCCCATTACTTCCTGATTTAGCAATACTTAAAAAACATTTCAGTAAAACAAATCCAAAACTAAGTAAATGGTATGGAAAGTTATCATTGAATTGGACTGGTAGCGAGATACAAAAAACCATTCAACTTAAATCCATTCATATTATTGCTATTTTAATTATTCCTGCTGGATTTATTCTACAAACTGTTGATGCCTGGTTATTTTCAACATTATTTAGAGTTGGTTGGGATAGCACAAATTTAGGCGCTTATTTTATTTCGGGAGCTTCGGTTGCAGGTGTTGGTGCTTTGGTAACCATTGTTTACGTCATAAGAAAAGCAAACAAGCTTGAAGATTACATTACAGACTATCATTTTGACAAACTAGGCAAATTATTGGTACTTACCTGTTTAATATATTTATACTTTAATGTAAATGAATATGTTATTCCTGAGTTCACATCAAAAAAAGAAGAAATAACACATTTAAATCACTTATATTCGGGTCAGTATGCCCCATTATTTTGGTTCGTTATTATTGGCGGACTCATTATTCCTATAATTATTATGTTTTTTAAGAAAGGAAGAAAACCACTTCCTATGTTTTATGTTGGTTTGCTGGTAGTTATTGGTTCTTGGTGGAAACGATTTTTAATTGTAACACCAACGCTGTTACAGCCCTTTTTACCGATTCAAGGTGTTCCAGAATCTTGGCATCATTACTATCCTAGTTTTCATGAGTGGATAATTACTTTTGCCACATTAGCGATGGCTCTTTTAATCATCACATTTTTAGTAAGATACTTACCTGTTGTTCCCATACAAAGAACGGCAGACGAACAGGAAGAAACAGAAAAAGGTAATTCTAAAATTAGCAAAACTGATACCCATGAAAAATAAACTCAATTTTCGTTATATTTTTTGTTTGTTAATTGGGTTCATGCTAATTGCCTTTGGATCTCAAAAAAATTATGCTCAGACTACGCATAAAAACAGCATTAGGTTAAAAGCAGATTATATAAAAACTATGAACAAAGAAATAGCTTTTAATTTAAGAGCTTCTTCAAAAGTTGATGGATCAAATATAGATGTTGCAAATATTGAATTAACTATTTTTAATGAATATAATGATGATAGCGTTAAATTAGGAAGTACCATTACTGACTCAGAGGGTAAAAGTATATTTGTAATTAACGACTTGAATCTAATAAAACCAGATTCAACAGGATTATATAATGTATTAATCTCATTTAAAGGCAATGATGCTTATAAACGTGCCTCTAAAAGTTTAAGTTATAAAGACGCTACCATTGAAGCAAAAATATTTACTAAAGATAGTATTAACTATATTACAGCAACTTTGAAAGATACTGCCACAGATAGTGTATTAAGTGATCAAATATTAACTGTACTAGTAAAACGCTTGTTTAGGCCTTTAAGAATTGGTCCGGAATTTAATACTACAGATGACTTTGGCACTATTGTTGTTCCTGTAGAAGAAGGAATACCTGGTGTAGGTGGTATGTTAACTTTTGAAGTGGTTCTTAAGGATAATGAAGATTACGGAACCGTAAAAGCAGAAGTTACTGCGCCTCTAGGAACCCCAGTAGTTGACGAATCAACCTTTGACGAAAGGACTATGTGGTCTCCAAGAAATAAAACACCATATCTATTGCTCATTTTCCCAAATTTGTTAATTTTAACAATGTGGGGATTGATTATTTATTTAATTATTAACTTACATAAAATTTCGAAATCTAAATTTAAAAACCATGAAAACAATTAAAATTTTTACCATCTTAGGAATATTTTCATTTCTATTCTTTTCTTTTACGACCATAATGCAGGATAAATGGGTTGTACCTGCTAAATATGTAACAATGAAAAACCCTGTTCCTGCAAAAACAGATGCTGCCATTGGAAAATCTTTATATGACAAGCATTGTAAATCTTGCCACGGAAAAGAAGGTTATGGTGATGGCCCAAAAGCAGATGGACTTAAAGGTGACTTAGGTGATTTTTCATCGGCAGCCTTCCAAAAACAAACTGATGGTGCCTTATTCTATAAAACTTCATTTGGTAGAGATGATATGCCAGAATACACTAAAAAAATGCCAGATGACGAAGACAGATGGTTAATTGTCAACTATATGAGAACCTTAAAAGAGTAATATTATCTTAAAAATATCTTTAAAAAACCGAACAAATTTTGTTCGGTTTTTTTTTGTTCTATAAATATGTAACATATGTTACAAAATATGATTTTAGTCATGAATTTTTAGAGCCCCAAGTCCTAATTTTAACCCATGTAATAACCTATATGATTCGCTAATATTATGGCAGATAAAAAAACAGAAGAAGGCAGCAATAATAGACGTAATTTTTTACGTTTGGGTTTAATGTCAAGTGCAGGTGTAGTTGCTGCAGCCTCGTTGATATCCAATTTAGCATCAGATGATGTTGAACCTTCAGGAGAAAAAATTAGGGTACTAACGCCAGATGGCAAAATGGTTGAGGTTGATGCAAAAAGCATTAATAAATATCCAGAAGCCGTAATCACTCCTGCAGAGTCTAGAAAAGGAATTCCAGACAAAAAATTCGTAATGGTTATTGACCTTTCTAAATGTAAAAATGCTAGAAATTGTGTTGAAAGTTGTCAAAAAGCACATAAACTTGATGAGCATGAAGAATTTATGAAGATTCAACTCATTCAGAACAATGAAGAAGGATCTCCTTACTGGTTACCAAAACCTTGTTTTCATTGCGATGAACCTCCTTGTGTAACAGTATGTCCAACAGGAGCTACTTTTAAAAGAGATGACGGCATCGTTTTAATTGACAGTGATCGATGTATAGGATGTAAATTCTGCGTTACAAGTTGCCCTTACTCAGCAAGACAATTCAATTGGGGTCATAAAGAAAAATTTGATGACAAATCACAACCATACTCTCCGGAAACGCAGGTTCCAGCTGCAGAAGGAACTGTCATGAAATGTGATTTCTGTCCAGATATGCTAAGACAAGGCAAACTGCCACATTGTGCTTCAGCTTGCCCAATGGGAGTTATTTATTTTGGTGATAAAAATGAAGACATTGTCACCAACGGATCTGAAACCGTAAGTTTTTCACAACTCATTAAAGATAGAGGTGGTTACAGACATTTAGAACATTTAGGTACTAAACCTAATGTTTATTATTTACCAGCTGTAAACAGACAGTTTCCTGTAGAACGTGGATTTGATGTGGATGAAAAAATCCTAGAACGCTATAAGGATGTTCCCATAGTTAAGGATTTAAAAGAACAAGGAAAACTTTAACTTAAAATCTTAGATTATGGACATTGTAAAAAGAAAAACGGAATTAGTTAAAGAATTTTCTCCTATGTTGGAAAAATCGACTAAGACCTCCAAGATTTGGATTTCATTCTTAATATTTATCATATTAGTTGGACTTGTTGCCTTTATAATTCAGGCTGTAAAAGGTCATATCGTTACAGGAATGAGAGACAATGTGGTATGGGGAATCTATATCATTAATTTCATATTTTTTGTATGCCTCAGTTATTCAGGCGCCTTTATTTCTGGTATTTTACATTTTTTTAAAACACCATGGAAAAATTCGGTCTCTAGAATTGTTGAAGTTATTACGGTACTATCATTAATTATTGGGCCTATTTTTATTCTATTGTGTATTGGTAGGTTAGATAGATTGCACTTTTTATTTATTTATCCCAGAATTCAATCACCAATTACCTGGGATATTATAGCCATTATTACTGATTTAATTGGATGTTTTATTTATTTATATCTCACATTTGTTCCTGATTTTGCCATATTACGGGATAACAGTGAAAATGCCCCTAAATGGAGACAGAAATTATATAAAACACTGGCCATTAAATACTACGACACGCCAACACAACGTGAAGCCTTGCATAAAATAACTAGAACCATGTCTGCTATGATTATTGCCTTAGCAATTATAGCCTATTCTGTATTAGCATGGATATTTAGCTTAACGGTGCAACCTGGATGGAACAGCTCCATATTTGCTCCATACTTTATTGTTGCAGGTCTTTATTCTGGTATAAGCGTTATTATTATAGCTATGTATTTAATACGTAAGTTTTATCACTTAGACCATTATATTAGAAAAGTCCATTTTATGGGTGCTGGTGCTATCCTTTTAATAATTTCTCTGCTTTTTGGTTATTTTACATTCAGTGAATATTTTTCAAGATGGTTTAGTCATAAAGTTTCGGACATTCAACTTCTCGACACTTTATTTACTCGATATTTCTGGGAGTTTATCTTCGCAAACTATATAGGAGTTTTAGTTCCGGTGGCCATTCTATTCTTTAAAAAATTCAGAACTATTAAAACTATAACATTTGCTGCCGTTGTTGCGATTCTAGGCTTGTATATGAATAGATATCTAATCATTGTTCCTACTTTAGAATCACCGTATTTACCAATTCAGGATAGCAGACCAGAGTTTATACATTACACAGCAACTTGGATTGAATGGGCTTTAAGCTTTGCGGGTATTGCGGCATTCATCTTGTTCTTTATTTTAATTATGAGACTTGTTCCAATCATTCCAATGTCTGGAATAATTGATTATGAAAGAGAACAAAAAAGAAAACCAAAAGGATCAAATAATCATTAGAAATTATGAAAACTAAAATATTTCAATATCTATTAATTTTTGTAGCTCTAACTTTTGTAAATACTAAGAGTTTTTCGCAAGAAACAGATCTGAAAAACTATAAAATCAGGTTTGGCATAAGTACTACAAAGCAAGCAGACAATTCACGCATTTTAGAGGTAAGCTATATTGCTGCCCATAAAAAAGACAGAAAAGATAGAGTGCCTATTTTTGATGCTAATATCAACTTTTATAATGTAACAGCAGATGAAGAAATCCTTTTAGGTACTGCAAAAACAGATCAAGAAGGTACTGCTCAATTAATTGTACCGAGCAATCATTCATATGTATTAGACGAAAATGGTTATATAAATTTTAAGGCTGCTTTTGATGGTACAGACGGGTTAGATTATGAAGAAGCAGACATTGCTGTTAAAGATGTGTTTCTTGAATTAATCTTAAAAGAAGTTGATAGTGTAAGAACAGTGTTTTTTAATGCCTATACTTTAGACAGTCTACAAACTAAAATACCACTTGAAGAAACTGAAATTATCTTTTCTGTTGGTGGCATGATTTCAAAAATGCCGATAAAGCAGGATTACACCGTAGATGGAAGTTTTGAATTTGAATTTCCAGAAAATATTTCAGGAGACAAAAACGGTAATATTGAAGTTTTTGCTTCAATTATAGATAATGATGACTATGGTAATGTCATTCAGAAAAAAAATATTAAATGGGGAATTAATAAAAGTATAACTACTGAAACGAATAAACTGTGGTCTGATGTTGCGCCAATTTGGATGTACATTGTCTTATCACTGTTATTAATTGGTGTTTGGGCAAATTATGTATATACTATTAAAAACTTGTTTAATATTAAAAAAGAAGGAAAAGAATTAGAATTAAAACCAGAAGATTAAAATGAAAACAGTAAAATTATTAATGATTATTGGAGTTTTAAGTATTGCACTTTTAGCTTTCACAAAAGTAGAGCAAGATAAATGGGTTGTGCCTGCTAAATATCAAACTATGAAAAACCCAGTTCCTGCAAAAACAGATGCAGCCATTGGAAAATCTTTGTACGATAAACATTGTAAATCTTGCCATGGCAAAGAAGGTTATGGCGATGGTCCAAAAGCAGATGGACTTAAAGGTGATTTAGGTGATTTTTCATCAGCAGCATACCAAAAACAATCTGACGGGGCATTGTTTTACAAAACCAGCTTTGGAAGAGACGATATGCCGGAATACACCAAAAAAATGCCAGACGATGAAGACAGATGGTTAATTGTAAATTACATGAGAACTTTAAAAGAGTAATTATATCATATCCAACCAAACTAAAATCCAAACAATTATTGTTTGGATTTTTTGTTGATGTTAGTTTAAGACAAAATAATGTAACTATTGTTACATAACATGACATATGTCATTAATTATATTTTGTTCTAGTAGTACCTTTGATATTATATCTAATTTATTATTTAATTAGTTACTATAATAGCGTAAAACATCTATGAACAAATCATTCCGTTATATAAGTATTTCCCATAAAACGGCAAGTACTGAGCATCGAGAAAAATATCATATTTCTGAAGAGGAAAAAGAAAGTTTAACCCAACTTATCTGTAGAATTTTTACAGATATAAGTGGTTTGCTTCTTTTGGCTACTTGTAACAGAACTGAGATTTATTTTGAGTCTACAGAAACTACAGCTAGTTCTATGCTTGATTTTTTAATTGATTATAAATCAACTGAAAATACTGAAGAAGAAAAAGCATTATTCTGTTTTACTAATAACACTGAAAAAACTATTGTTCATTTATTAGAAGTTTCTTCAGGTTTAGAATCGCTTGTTTTTGGTGATGCAGAAATTATTTCACAAATTAAAAAAGCACATCTATTTTCAATGCATTGTAAAATGCAAGGGTCTTTACTAGAA
Source organism: uncultured Flavobacteriaceae bacterium (assembly GCA_963698455.1). Taxonomy (GTDB): domain Bacteria; phylum Bacteroidota; class Bacteroidia; order Flavobacteriales; family Flavobacteriaceae; genus Mariniflexile. The sequence goes on from CAVOQU010000002.1 coordinate 45,554, forward strand.
AGAGCTTTACAAGCCGTTTTTAAAACTCACAAACGCATTAGTAATGAAACTGATTTCAGAGATGGCACCACTTCAGTAGCTTATAAAGCTTTAAAAGTTACCAGAGAAACATTCGATAGAGAATCCGTAAAATCTAAAAAAATATTATTTATTGGCGCTGGCGATATTGTAAAACAATTGTTTAAATACAATTCAAAATTTAATTTTAATAATATATACATCAGTAACCGCAGTATAGAAAAAGCCATTATTCTCGCACAAACCAATAAGTGCAAAACCTATCCTTGGGAACAAGTGCTTTCAAACTATTTTGATGATTTTGATGTTATTATTAGTGCTGCGAGCAATTGTCCTAACTTAATTAAAAACGTTCCGGTTTCAGAAAATAAATTACTATTGATTGATTTAGCGGTTCCTTGTAATATCAGTAAAAATTTATCGGAACAAGCCCATGTAAAATTTCATGACTTAGACTCCATATCGGTTGAATTAGAAGAAACTAAAGAACATCGAATTGCGGCAACCAGTGAGGTAAATTCTATTATTAATGAAGAAATCGAATCTTACATCGAATGGTTAGAAGGAGCCGCTTTAAGGGCTTTTTTAGCAGAATTTAAAATTAAGGTTAACGAGAAAGTTAAAACGCAATTAGACACGAATATAGAGGACTCCAAGATAAAATTAGTGGCCAATCAAGTTATGAGAAAATTAATGGCACAAAATCAAATATCAATAGCAATTAACGATATAGACTCCTTAATTTCAGATGAGATTTCTCTTTTAAAAATTTAATAAATTTTTAGTTTATCACATTATGTGTGTATAAAACAATTTAAAAAATTATACATTTAGTCCTTAAATAACTAAAAATATGAAATTTAAATTGTTTTTAATGTCTCTGATCTCAAGTCTGTTCTATTGTAACGCACAAAATACCCCATTATATATTGGTACTTACACAGATGGTGAAAGTGAAGGTATATACCAGTTACAATTTAATACAAAAACAGGTGAGCTAAGCAATCTACAATTAGCTGTAGCGACCGAAAACCCATCGTTTATAGCTTACTCCCCAGATAAACAATATTTGTATGCTGTAAGCGAAAACACTGGTGGTTCAGTTTCAGCGTATAAAATCCAACAAACCGGATCATTACACTTTTTAAATAAAGTAAAAAGTAATGGCGCTGCTCCATGTCACGTTTCCGTGAATAAAGCAGGCGATAAAATTGTTGTTTCTAATTATACAGGAGGTAGCGCTTCTCTATATAATATTTCAAACGACGGTAAATTAAATGAGGCCTTTCAGGTATTTAATTTCAATACTCCCGATAAAATATCGCATGCACATTCAGCGCAGTTTTTTAAAGATGAATTATTTGTGGCAGATTTGGGCACAAATTCTGTATATCAATACAAATTAAGTGGTGATAAATACCAGCTGGAGAATAAAAATCTTGTTAAAATGACGGGAAACCCAGGACCAAGACATTTTGCTTTGACCAAGAACGGACGAAATATCTATATTATAAATGAATATGGTGGTTCGGTGACATCGGTTAAAAAAACAGATGATGGTTTTGAACAAATTGATTTCGACTCTACTTTAGACGAAAATTATAAAGGGAAAAACTCGTGTGCAGATATTCATTTATCGAAAGATGAAAATTATTTATATGGTTCTAACCGAGGTGAAAATTCTATTGTAGTGTTTAAAAGAAATAAAAAAGATGGTACGATTGAAAAAATTCAAACTATGCCTGTTCACGGCGATTGGCCAAGAAATTTCACCTTAGACCCTACTGGTAAATATTTACTGGTTGCCAACCAAAAGAGTCATAATATTTCTGTTTTTAGTATTGATTCATCCACTGGTAAACTTGCTTTTTTAGATGATACTAAAGCCCCTTCTCCGGTTTGTTTATTGTTCTAAAATATTATTCGAATAATTCCGTTTCAAAACAAAATAAAGCATTGATAATTAAAAAAATATAGTATCTTTGCGCCCTTATTAATAACCGAGGTCGAGAACCTCAAATAATTAATTATTATGCCAGTAAAAATTAGATTACAAAGACACGGTAAAAAAGGGAAACCTTATTATTGGATCGTTGCAGCGGATACCCGCTCAAAAAGAGATGGTAAATACCTTGAAAAATTAGGTGCTTATAATCCAAACACCAACCCAGCAACTATAGATTTAAACATTGATGGTGCTGTAAAATGGTTACAAAACGGTGCACAACCTACTGACACAGCTAAAGCAATTTTGTCTTACAAAGGAGCTTTACTTAAAAATCACCTTGCAGGTGGTGTTAGAAAAGGTGCTTTAACAGAAGAACAAGCTGAAGCAAAATTCACGGCTTGGTTAGACGAAAAAGCAGGTAAAGTTGGCGCTAAAACTGATGGTTTAGCAAAAGTACAGGCTGAAGCGAAAGCGAAAGCTTTAGAAGCTGAAAAAGCTGCTAATGAAGCTCGTATTGCTGCTGCTGTTGTTGTTGAAGAAGAAGCTGCTGAAGAGGTTGCTGAAGCTACAACTGAAGAAGTTGCTGAAGCTACAACTGAAGTTGCTACCGAAACTGCAGAAGATGTTGTTGAGGAAACTCCTGAAGCTACTGTTGAAGCTGCTGAAGAAGTTAAAAAAGAAGAATAAAAAAATAATTTTTTATACTTTTAAACTCCGATATAACTATCGGAGTTTTTTATTTAATCAAACTTCTAATAAGTTTGATTAAATAATTCCCATGAAGATGGGAATCTAATTCGTTATAAGATAAATTTAAAATAGATTCCCACCTTCGTGGGAATGACAAAACTGGGTTTTCAATGAAAAAAGAAGATTGTTTTTACTTAGGTAAAATTGTGTCAAAATATAGTTTTAAAGGCGAACTTTTAATTAAGCTGGATACCGACCAGCCAGAATTATATGAAGATTTGGACGCCATTTTTATTGAAGTTCGAAATACCTTAATTCCTTTTTTTATAGAGAGTTCGCAGTTACATAAATCAGACTTATTACGTGTAAGGTTTGAAGATGTAACCAATGAAGCCGATGCCGATGCTTTAATAAAAAGCGACGTGTATTTACCTTTAGAATTTTTACCAAAATTAGAGGGCAACAAATTCTATTTTCACGAAGTTATTGGCTTTACAATGATCGATATTAATTATGGAAAGGTTGGTACCATAGTAAGCATTAACGACTCTACGGCGCAAGCCCTATTTGAAGTTGAAAACGACGGTAAAGAAATTCTAATTCCTATGAATGATGAATTTATTGATAAAATAGATAGAAAAGCGAAAACCATTTTTGTAAAAACACCTGAAGGGTTGATTGATCTTTATTTATAATACTTAGCAAGTATTACACAACAAATTCTTCGTGTCTTTTCATCGCATTCATATTACTATAAATACTATCGCGATGTTTTACCAATAGTTTGCACACAGATAATGGTAAATTAATTTCCATTAAAAGCTCATTGTATTTTTCAATACTCAACCTTTTTAGTCCATAGACCATTTCCATTAAATCGGCTTCATTATTTAATAAAACAAAGTCTTTAAAATTCGTCCAGATTTTATCAAAATTCGCACTTAACCCTTTAAACTGTTTTGGCTTACTCTTTAGTTTTACAATTTCAGATCGCAACTGTCTGCTAAATTCATTTCTTTCAAATCCTCTTTCTCTAAAAAATGCTTTTAAATGATTATCTGCAGCCAAATCAAGAGCATCTAAATACACGGTTTCAATCTCATAATTTAGAATCAACAAATTATTGAGTTTCTTTAAAATTTTTTCTGAAGATTTCATGTCAATTTTATTTAAAGTTTGTGGCTCCCTCCCATATAGGATATACGTTTATATAACTAAGTTTAGAACTAGAAATTATTAATTTTAACATACTTTAGCATACTTTAACTATTTTTTACTTTTTTTCAAGAAAATTTAGAATCGAAATGTATGACTTCCCATAAACCTTTTGTTTTTAAAAAATTCGAAATTCAACAAGGCAAATGTGCTATGAAAATTGGGACAGACGCCGTTTTACTTGGCGCTTGGACATCTGTTGAAAATCGTCCATTTTCTATTTTAGACATTGGTGCTGGCACTGGTATTTTAGCGCTCATGCTTGCTCAACGCAGCAATGCAGAACTTATTGATGCCATTGAAATTGATGATCAAGCCTACGAACAATGCGTTGATAATTTTGAAGCCTCTCCCTGGGGTGACAGACTCTTTTGTTATCATGCATCGCTGGAACAATTTGTTGACGAGATTGAAGAGCGCTACGACCTCATCATTTCAAATCCCCCATTTTATTCTGAAGATTATAAAACCGATGATTCACAACGCGATTTAGCACGATTTAGTGATGCGATGCCTTTCAGTCATTTAGTTGAAAGTGCCTCAAAATTATTATCTGAAGATGGTATTTTTTCGGTAATAATTCCTTTTAAAGAAGAAACATCATTTATAGAATTAGCATCAAGCTTCAATCTTTTTCCAAATAGAATACTTCGTGTACAAGGAAATGCTACTTCAGAATTTAAACGAAGTCTTATCGAATTCTCTTTTCGCAAAAGCGACATAAAATCGGCCAATCTTATTATTGAAACCGAGCGTCATCAATACACCGAAAAATATATAAATCTTACCAAAGATTTCTATTTAAAAATGTGATTGAATACTAAGAATTAATTAAATTTGATGAATTAAAATGATGAATTCTTAAAAATATTAATCAATTACTGATTATTTTCTTTTGAAGCCTTCGTAAAACTCAAAATTAATGTCAATTGGTAGTACTTTCATCTATCATTGATTTAAAATAAAATGACCAGATGAAACCAGATTTATTTGAAGCACCAGACTATTATAATTTAGATGAACTCCTTACAGAAGAGCACAAATTAGTTCGTGCTGCTGCCCGCGAGTGGGTTAAACGCGAAGTTTCTCCTATAATTGAAGAGTACGCACAAAAAGCAGAATTCCCAAAACAAATAATTAATGGTTTGGCAGAAATTGGCGCTTTTGGCCCATACATTCCAATGGAATATGGTGGCGCAGGATTAGACCAAATAAGCTATGGTTTAATTATGCAGGAAATAGAAAGAGGCGATTCTGGTGTTCGTAGTACCGCTTCGGTACAATCTTCTTTAGTGATGTACCCAATTTGGAAATATGGGAACGAAGCACAGCGCCAAAAATACTTACCAAAATTAGCGAGTGGCGAATGGATAGGTTGTTTTGGTTTAACAGAGCCCGATCATGGAAGCAACCCAAGTGGTATGGTTACTAATTTTAAAGATAAAGGAGATCATTATCTATTAAATGGTGCTAAAATGTGGATTAGTAATGCACCATTTGCACAGGTAGCTGTAGTTTGGGCAAAAGATGAAAGTGGACGTATTCATGGTTTGATTGTTGAACGTGGCATGGAGGGCTTTACAACGCCAGAAACACACAATAAATGGTCGTTAAGAGCATCAGCAACTGGGGAACTTATTTTTGATAATGTAAAAGTACCTAAAGAAAATATATTACCGAATAAATCTGGTTTAGGCGCCCCTCTTGGTTGCTTAGATTCTGCACGTTATGGTATCGCCTGGGGTGCCATTGGCGCTGCAATGGATTGTTATGATACAGCTCTTCGCTATAGCAAAGAACGTATGCAATTCGGAAAACCAATAGGTCAGTTTCAACTTCAACAAAAAAAACTTGCCGAAATGATAACTGAGATTACTAAAGCCCAATTATTAACATGGAGATTAGGTGTTTTACGTAATGAAGACAAAGCAACATCTGCTCAAATATCGATGGCAAAACGTAATAATGTGGATATGGCTATTCATATAGCTCGTGAAGCAAGACAAATGCTAGGCGGTATGGGAATAACAGGCGAATACTCTATAATGCGCCATTCTATGAACTTAGAAAGCGTTATCACTTACGAAGGTACACACGACATTCACTTATTAATTACTGGTTTAGATATTACTGGGTTGAATGCTTTTAAGTAAGCATCCATATTACGCATAATTAATTTCTTCGAAAAAATCTATATAAATGCTTCTCTAGGACGGGAAGCATTTTTCTATTAATCCAAGTTTCACCAATTTCTTATCTTTATAAAAAAGAAGAAAATGAAAAGTAAATGGCCTTTATTATTGTTTTATGGCTTTATTGCAATGGCATGTAGCTCCACAAATGATAATTTAATTAATAAAGTTAATCAAGAAATTCCTGTTGAAACTATCGATACAGGCAATGCAACAGATACAACCGATATAACTGATACAGGTAATAACGAAACTCCAAAAAATATAGAAATTTTATCGTTAGGTGACAGTTATACCATTGGTCAAAGTGTCTGTGACACCTGTAAATTTCCTGAACAATTAAAATCTAGTTTAAGCACAAATTTAGGTTCGAATTACAAGTTTAATTTGCAGGTAATTGCACAAACAGGATGGACAACAACCAATTTAAAAAACGCTATAAATACTCAAAATCCGAATGATAACAAAGACTTGGTTACCTTGTTAATTGGTGTTAACAATCAATATCAAAATAAACCTTTCTCAATATACGAACGAGAGTTTCCAGAACTTCTTCAAACAGCAAAACGTTTAGCAAAAGGAAACATTAATAACATCATTGTGATTTCAATTCCAGATTACGCTTTTACTCCTTTTGGTGGTGGTAGCATTTTAATTAGTCAGGACATTGATAAATACAATGCGTTTGCAAAAACTTATTGTATCTCAAATAATATTACCTTTATTAACATTACCGATATTACCAGATTGGGATTAGATAACAACGAACTTGTAGCTTCAGATGGCTTACATCCATCACAATTAGCTTATGCCAGGTTTGTTCAACGTATTCTACCAAGTGCCATTGAAAAAATTAAATAATAAACATGATTCCTGAAGAAGGTGATTGCAAATTAATAACTATTTTATTTACATTTACTCAATGTTTTCATCCATAAAAAGATTAGATAACGCTTATAAAAATGCTAAAATCATCAACTTCGACGATTCAAGTAAATTTATATTGTTTAGCGATTGCCACCGAGGCGACAACAGTTTTGCCGATGATTTTGCCAACAACCGAAACATTTATTTTCATGCTTTAAGGCATTATTACGCTGAAGGTTTTGAATATTGCGAAATTGGTGATGGTGACGAACTTTGGGAGAACCTTTCGTTTGAGCCTATTTTTGAAGCCCATAAAAATGTGTATAAGCTCATGCAGCTATTCCATAAAGAAAACGAGCTACACATGATATGGGGAAACCACGATATGGTATACCAAAACCCAAATTATGTAAAAAAACATTTAACTACTTATTTTGATAAAGTATTAGGGATAGAGGTTGACTTATTTCCTGGAATTGAATACCATGAAGGGATTGTTTTAAAACATCGCGCTACCGAACAAGAGGTGTTTTTAACACACGGACATCAGGCAGATTGGTGGAATTATTTATTCTGGAAATGGAGTCGCTTTATGGTAAGAGTGCTTTGGAAACCTTTAAACGTTATGGGAATTGCAGACCCAACAAGTCCCGCTAAAAATTATAAAGAACTTATAAAAGTTGAGCGCAGAACCAAAAAATGGATTGCTGAAAACAACAACTTAATCACCATAGTTGGTCATACACACCGTCCTCGTTTTCCAGAACCTGGAGATATTGCTTTTTTTAATGATGGCAGCTGCGTACATCCACGAAGTATTACCGGGATTGAAATAGAAAATGGTGCCATTTCTTTAATTAAATGGCACATAGACACCAATGATGACGGCGTATTGCAGATAGTGAGAGTTTTACTTGAAGGTCCAAGAAAATTAATTGAATATAAGACTAACTAAACGCAACCAAATTGCTGTTTTAGTATCTTAAAAGAAACAAGGAATATGCAAAAATCGATTTTCTCTTTTCTCTTATTAATTTTAATTTCTGCTTGTACTACTCAGGATGAAACTGCCTTAAATGAAGGTGATTATTTAATATTTGGTCATTTTTATGGATTTTGTGTTGGAGAAAGTTGTGTGGAAATATTTAAGCTAACCAATGATAAATTATATGAAGATTCGAACGATAATTATACCATGGAGCCTTTTAATTTTGAGGAATTGGGTCGTGATAAATTTGAACAAGTTAAAGACTTAATGAATTATTTTCCTGAAAAATTATTAACTGAAAAAGAAAGTATTATTGGTTGTCCGGATTGCGCAGATGGTGGCGGACTTTATATTGAATATTCTAAAAATGACGTTGTTAAAAGTTGGAGAATCGATCAAATGAAAATGAATGTCCCAACTTATCTCCATGATTTTATGGATAAAGTTAATGGTAAGATTAGCCTAATTAATAAATAATCTGAGTTTCTTGCTGTGAAGCCTTTTGCGTTAGGGATGGAAGCGGCATCCTTTTTTGCCAATAAAAGCAAAAAAGATATAGCGTACAGCCCGACCGCCTGCCCTGAGCGGAGTCGAAGGGTGTGGTAACGCCAAAAAAATTTAATATAAAATATTTCTTTTACGAATTTAGCACTCGGGTGCTAACTGAACTTCGAGTCCGTTCAAATTTGGAGTCATTTGAATTTGACATCCTAAGCGACTATTTACTTTAACATCAAAAGCTTCAGAAAGCATGGCCTCTTCATCGTCTGACATATCTGGCAATTCAGTATTGCTTAGCACATAACATTGACAAGATGCACACATAGCCATGCCACCACAAACACCAATGGTACCTTCGGGAGCAAGCTCATAAGACCGAACTACTTCCATTAGGTTCATAGCCATATCTGTTGGAGCTGAAATTTCATGTTTATTTCCGTTTCTATCTGTGATGTTTATTTTTATATCTATCATCCTACTATGCAAATATGGTCTTTTAGTATTATAAGTTCATCTCTTTTAAAAATTTAAAAGAAAGAGCAGCAAAATTAATACTATATTTTTTAAAACCAAATCTATTTCCTATTATTTTTATAGGATTAATAGGATTTCAAATTCAAACACACGGAAAACCGCATTATTATTGCGTTCCGTGAATTTTATAAAATGATTGAACAATTTATTTTACAATACTAAGACTACTTCCTATCACCATTATTCCAATAGAGTGGATTGGTGCTTTCAGATGTTTGATTCCAATAATCCTGGGTTACTTTATGTCCGTCGAAGGTTTTTAGTTTGCGTTCGAAAACCCAAATGGTTGGGTTAAAAACCATATCGGTTACGGCTACGGTATATAACTGAGGCTCTTCTTCTGTTTTTTTCTTGTCCTCTTCAATAATAACTTCTAGACCATTATGCTCCAACAATTTTGTTAGGAAATCGCGTCGATTTTCATCAACACCTTTTTCAACAAAAGTGACTCTCGTTTCGCCGATACTTCCAAAGCTATGTTTCCCTGATAAACCCATAATTTCTTAATTAAATACGCTGCTTAATTCATAAATATAATCATACAACGGACTATATAATCCTAAAACCAAAATACCAATAACCGTCATTATTAATCCTAAACGCATGTATAACTTATTTTTAAAATATGGTATGGCATGATCGCTTTTACGCAAAAACATGGCTCTGATTACCAATAAATAATAGTATAATGAAATAGTAACGTTAACTACTGCTAAAAACACTAATAAATAATAACCTTTACTTGCAGCGGCGGTAAATAAGAAGAACTTACCAAAAAATCCTGCAACCGGAGGGATTCCTGCTAACGAAAACAGCGCCAGCATCATTACCAAACTTAGGTTAGGATTGGTTCTGTACAAGCCTTCATAATCGTCCATATTTTCCTTTCCTGTTTGCAAAGAAATCGCCTGAACAACACCAAATGCCGCCAGATTAGAAAAAATATAAATCATCACGAAATACACTATCGTTGCGGTTCCCAATTGCGTGCCGGTAATTAATCCTAAAAGGATAAATCCTGCTTGTGCGATCGATGAAAATGCTAAAAATCGTTTCATGTTTTGTTGACGCAAGGCAAATAAATTACCCATAAACATAGTAGCAATAGCGACAACATACACTAGGTTTTCCCAAACATGCATTAAGGGTTTTAACACGGTGAAAAGTAAAATCATTAAAATAAAAACGGCAGCTCCTTTTGAAATAACTGACAGATAAGATGCGACGCTAATTGGAGCACCTTCATAAACATCGGCTGTCCAGAAATGAAATGGTACCAGTGATATTTTAAATGCTAAACCTGCAAAGAATAACAGCATACCTAAGATGGTCAAATTACTTGAAGTAATGACTTCTGCGATACTATCGAAATAAATAGAACCTGATGTGGCATATAACATGGATATACCAAATAAAGACACTCCAGAAGCTAAACCAGCAGATAATATTAATTTAATACCTGCTTCACTTGATATGCGCTTGTTAGTTTCGTAAGCCGCTAATGCTGCAACAGGTAAGGTTGATAATTCTAAACCAATATAAAACATCAAGAAATCGCCTGCGGAAATCATAAAATACATTCCTAATAACGAAGAGAATAGTAGAATAAAGAATTCACTTCCACGGTTTTCGCCCACAATCTTTTCATTTAACCAATCTGCCGATTGTAATAACAAGATTAAAACACCAACATTCAATATGTTTTTAAAGAAATGAATCATAGCATTTGTATGAAACATTCCCCCAAATAAATGATTTTCTTCCACTGGAAAAAACCCAATGGCAGTATGTATTCCGAATAGGAAAATGGCCAAATGCACAATACTACTTTTCTTGTCCTTGTGTATAAATATTTCAGCAATTAGTAATACCATAGTAATTACTAAGAGTAGAATTTCATGCCGCATCAATAAAAAATTACTAAAATTCATTTTAGTTGTTCTTTTAAATTATAAAACTCCTTGAATAAAAGGTTGCAAACTTGCCATAATCATATCGCTTAACCATAAAGGTGCCACACCAATTCCAACAATTGGAATTAGCAATAAAAATATTCCAGCTTTTTCATACCATGTGGCTCCAGGTAATTCTAAATAAGCCTCGTTTTTAACCGGCCCCATTAACATGGTTCCTACCACTCTTAAAATATAAACCGCAGTTACCACAATAGCTGAAACAGATATAATTGTTGCCACTCTGTAAAACATATTGTCGTGTTGAAAAGCACCCACAAAAATGTTCATTTCGGCAACAAATCCGCTAAAACCAGGCAACCCTAAAGATGCTAATCCAGCAATTACATAAATCACTGAAATGAAAGGAATCACCTTAAGTAACCCTCCAAGTTTTGTAATGTCTCGAGTATGTGTTCGTCCATAAATCATCCCAATTAATGCAAAGAATAAGGCTGTCATAAATCCGTGAGAAAGCGATTGTAAAATGGCGCCGTTCCAAGCGGTTTTATTCAACATTAATAATGCGAACATCACCATACCTAAATGACTTACTGATGAATATGCATTAATGTATTTTAAGTCGGTTTGTTTGATTGCTGCAAAAGCACCATATATAACACCAATAGCTGATAGAATTATAAAAAACCAAGACCAATGCATCGCACCCGCAGGTAATAAAAACATAGCTACTCTAAATACACCATAACCACCTAATTTCATTAAAACCCCAGCGTGTAACATCGATACAGCTGTTGGTGCTGAAGCATGTCCATCTGGTGACCAAGTATGAAATGGAAATAAAGCACCTATGACTGCAAAACCAATAAAGGTTAATGGGAAAAATAATTTTTGAGCTTCGAATGGAATATTTACTTGAGCAATTTCTAAAATATTAAATGTTAAAGGACCACCATCGGCATTTGAATTAAAGTAGATTCCTAAAATCCCAACTAACAATACTGCCGATGCTCCCATAAGCATAAGCGTTAATTTCATTGCTGAATACTCCTTTGGTCCACTACCCCATATACCTATGAGTAAATACATAGGAATTACCGCAATTTCGTAAAACACAAACATGGTGAACAAATCAATTGAGATAAAAAATCCATAAACACCTGTTGAAAGCACTATCAGTGAAATAAAGAATTCTTTAGGAAGTTCTTCCATTTTCCATGAAATGAAAACACCTGCCAAAACTACGATAGCGGTTAATAAAATAAGCGCCACCGAAATGCCATCAACCCCTATATTATAATGAATATTGAATTCTTTAAACCAAACTAAATCTTTGGTAAAAACCATGATGCCATCATTTATTGCTCTTTCCCTGAAATAGGCAAAAACTAAATTGATCGCCATTCCCAGTTGAATAAAACTCCCAACCATTGCGATTTGTCGTGCTTGTTTTAAACCTTTTGCAAACACCAAAACTAAAATGGTGATTACTGGTAGAGTAACAAAAAGTGATAATATATCCATATAATTAGATTAATCTGTCCATAAATAAATAAACACTATAGCAATAACTACAACCCCGGAAATAAAGGCAAATGCATAATCCTGCACTTTTCCAGATTGTAAACCTTTCATTTTATTTGCAGCTGAAACTGTTGAATTTCCAATTAAATTCATGGTGGCATCAACAACATTTCTATCGAACCACGCGGCAGAAGCTGAAACGCCTTTAAATAATATCTTCTTTGTGACGAAAAGATAAATTTCATCAAAGTAAAACTTATCAAAAGACCATTTATAAAAGACTCCAAAACCATTTGCGAATCGGTCTGACAAACTATTTTCTTTTTTATAGAAAACCCAGGCAAGAATAATTCCTATCAACCCTACTCCAACTGCAACAGCTGCAAGCGGATAATTTAAATGAGCTTCAAATCCTGCGCCATCGGCAGTAACGAATTCACTAAAAGGAATAAAACCACCAACGATACTTAATAAAGCTAAAACCATCAAAGGAAACGTCATTGACAATGGCGATTCATGAGGTGCATGTTTGTATGTTGTCTCTTTTCCCCAGAAAATACCGAAGTATAATCTAAACATATAAAATGCTGTTAGTCCTGCTACAAAAACTCCAACAAAATATATTAATTTATTATGTTCGTAAGCAGCCACTAAAATTTCATCTTTACTCCAAAATCCTGCAAAGGGTGGAACGCCGGCAATGGCGAGCGCAGCAATTAAAAAAGTGATATTTGTAATAGGCATGTATTTACGCAAATTGCCCATATCGGAAATTAAATTACTATGAACCGCATGAATAACAGAGCCGGCTCCTAAAAACAATAAGGCTTTAAACATGGCATGTGTAAACAAATGGAACATCGATGCCATATAACCAACACCTTCATGACCATCGTAACCTGAAACACCTAAAGCCAGCATCATATAACCTAATTGTGACATGGTAGAAAATGCTAAAACACGTTTTATATCGGTTTGAGTAACGGCAATTATAGCGGCAAATAGTGCCGAAAAAGCGCCAACATAAGCAACGATGTTAAGTGCAAATCCATCTTCTACAAAATAATACATAGGAAACAATCTTGCTACCAAATACACGCCGGCAACAACCATAGTCGCAGCATGTATTAATGCTGAAACAGGTGTTGGACCTTCCATAGCATCTGGTAACCAAATGTGTAATGGAAACATGGCAGATTTTCCTGCACCACCAACAAAAATCAGAATTAATGCCCAGGTTAAAACCGATAATCCCATAAATGAAGTGGATGCCCAACTTAAAATAGCAGCTCCTTCCGGGTTATTAAGTGTTTCAAAATCATAGGTTCCTGTATAATAGCCTATAATTAGAATTCCGATTAAGAATCCTAAATCTGCAAAACGGGTGACAATAAATGCTTTTTTAGCAGCTGATACTGCTGATGGTTTTGTGTAATAATATCCTATTAATAAATATGATGACACACCAACTAATTCCCAGAAAATATAAATTTGAAATAAGTTTGTCGCCAATACTAACCCAAACATTGAAAATGAAAAGAGCCCTAAAAATGCAAAGAATTTAGTATACCCATCGTCGCCTTTCATGTAACCTCTACTATAAATATGCACCATTAAGGATACTATAGACACCACAATTAGCATCATGACCGATATGGGATCTATTAAAACACCCATATCGATACTTAAGGTATCGGTAAAATTCATCCAGGTTGTTTTCGCCAATAAAGGTTGAAAAACACCATCCGTCTTTCCAATTTGAAAAAAGTATTTATAGGCTGTATAGAAAGACAGTATTGTAGAAGCTGTTAACCCCAAAACACCAATATACCCTGAAATTGCAGGTTTAATTTTCTGATTAAAAATCCCTAATAGCAAGAAAACTAAAAGAGGAATTAACGGAATTAATATGATATAAGTTAAATTCATAATCAAAATATTAATACTTCATAATTTCAGTGTCTTTAACTTCAACAGAACTTATTTGTCTGTACAGATTTATAATGATTGATACTGCCAAAGCAGTTTCGGCTGCAGCTACTGCAATTATAAAAATGGAGAATATAACCCCTTGTAACATATCTGGATATAAATATTTATTGATGACAACAAAATTTATAACAGACGCATTTAAAATGAGTTCTATGGAAATTAAAATTGATATTAAATTTTTTCGTGTAATGAAACCATAAACACCAATAAAAAATAAGATTGATGTCACGGTTAATAGTTCATAAATGCTAACTCCAAAAATCATAAGGTTTCATTTTTATTGGTTAGTTTATTTCCTTTTGCAATAACAATGGCTCCTATCATTGCTGCTAATAATAAAATACTAATCACTTCAAAAGGCAAAATAAATCCGCCAGCATCATAGCTTAATAATAAGAGTCCGATATCGGCAACAGTAGTAGTTTTTGCAGCTTCAATGACATATAAAATTATGATTATAAATAGTATATAAAAAGACTCCTAATCCAATTAAACACGCTACAGAAGTAAGTATTTGTTTTGATAGTTTTGCTATTTCAAGTTCCATTTCAATATGATGAACCAGCAATACTGAGAATATGATTAATACAATAATGCCCCCGGCATAAACTGTTAGTTGAATGGCTGCTAAAAAGTTATAATCTATTAAAAAGTAAAGTCCCGCAATGGCGCAAAGTGTGAATAATAAATAAATCACAGAACGTAACATTTTTCTGCTTGTTACAGAAGCTATGGCGAATACAATCATTATAAAGGCCAAAATGTAAAATATATATTTTTCCATACGCTAATCTTCTATTCCTGCTTTAACTTTAGATCCTGGTCTGTTTAAAACACGTGTTAATTTGGTTCTATCGTACACTGAATTCTCATAATTTTGTGCCCAAACAATGGCATCGGTAGGGCATGCTTCAATACATAATCCGCACATAGTACAGAGTCCTAAATGATACACATGTTTATCTATAAACTTTTTCTTTTTGCCGGTTTCTTCATCAATGCCTCTATCCCAAATAATTTCAATACTTCCGTTAGGACAAGCAATTTCACATTTCTGACAACCGGTGCATTGATGTTCGTTGTTTTCATCATGAGGCATAACTACTTCACCACGAAAACGTTCAAACATTTTTAAAGTTTCTCTATTGTCTGGGTATTGTTGAGTGATGACGCCTTTCCGCGAATGCAAAAAGTACTTTCCGGTAACACTCATACCAGTTAGCAGTGTTTTAATTCCTTTATATATATCTGAAAAATAGCTCATGCGTTTTAAAATTTAATTGTTAAGTTCAACCAAACAATTATGGCCATTATTACAATATTTACCAGATTAATTGGCAATAAATATTTCCATTCTAAAGTCAGTAATTGGTCTATTCTTAGTCTTGGAAACGTCCATCTGAACCACATCATTAAAAACACTAACACCAATGTTTTTCCTAAGAACCAGAAAATGCCTAACCATGGAATAGAATCTGTAATTCCGAAAGGTGATAACCAGCCTCCAAAAAATATGGTGGTTGCGATTGCAGCAATAATGAACATATTAATAAATTCCGCTAAAAAGAAATAGGCAAATTTCATCCCTGAATATTCTGTATGAAAACCAGCCCCAAGTTCCGATTCGGCTTCTACCATATCGAAAGGTGCTCTGTTTGTTTCGGCTGTTCCGGCAATCATATAAATCATAAATGCGATTACTGCAGGAATATGTCCTTGAACAATTAACCAGCCACTTTTTTGGACTTCAATAATTTCTGAAAGTTGCAAAGTCCCTGTAATTAATACCATTGTTAAAAGGGACAACCCAATTGAAAGTTCATAACTTATGGTTTGAACCCCACTACGCATCGCCCCAATTAGCGCAAATTTGTTGTTACTCGCCCAACCTCCTAAAAGAATTCCTATTACACCAATGGATGAAATAGCAATTAAAAAGAAGATTCCAATATTAATATCGAACGCCTGAAAACCTTGTGTAAACGGAAACAATGCCAACGCCATCAATGATGTTACAATGACAAAATAAGGTGCTAAATTGTATAAAAATTTATCTGCTTTTTCAGTTCCTGTTAATTCTTTTGAAACTAGTTTTAGAGCATCTGCCATGGTTTGTAACAAGCCCCAATAACCAACTCGGTTAGGTCCAATTCGCAATTGAAACCATGCGGCAACTTTACGTTCTAGTAAGACTAAATACAATCCGGCGACAGCAAAAATTATCAAATAAATTAAAGCAATCACAACCATGGTAACAATACTGGCAACACTTTCCGGCATCATGCCAACTAGCCAATCCTGAATTGTTTGTGTTATATTTAAAGCTATATTCATAGTATTCATATTATCTATCAATATCTGGTATTACGAGGTCTAATGTCGCCATACTCGCCACTAAATCTCCTATTTTACCGCCTACTGCAATGTGATTTAGAAGTGACAAATTTGAAAACCCTGGAGAACGGAATTTTATACGATGTGGATTTTTAGTTCCTGTACTAATAACATAAACTCCCAATTCGCCTCTTGCGGTTTCAACTTTTTGATAAAACTCCCCTTTTGGCAACTTAATTACGGCATTGGTTGTTACTTGAAAATCTCCTTCCGGAATGTTATCAATTAATTGCTCAATGATTGCCATGGATTCCCACATTTCCTCTATTCTAACTTGATATCGAGCGAAACTATCGCCTTCAGTTTTCAAAATTTCATTAAATGTAACTTTATCATACGCACTATACGGATGGTGTTTTCGAACATCACATGAATAACCAGAACCTCGACCCACAGGACCCGAAGCTCCAAATGAAATAGCGTCTTCTTTTGATAACATTCCTACGCCTTTCATACGTTTCTGAAAAATGACATTTCCGGTTAAAAGCCTATCGTATTCAGGAAGTTTTGTTCTAAAATGTGCTATAAATTCTTTGGTTCTTTTTACAAAATTAGGATGAATATCGAACATCAATCCCCCAGGAATATTATAGTTCATGGTTAATCGTGCCCCACAGGTTTCTTCAAAAATATCATTAATCAATTCACGATCTCTAAACCCATAAAAATAGGTTGTAAGCGCACCAACATCCATACCCATAACACCCCACCACAAAGTGTGTGATGCAATTCTGGTAAGCTCGCCAAGTATCGTTCTAATTACTTTTACGCGATCTGGAATTTCTAACTGAAGGGCGTTTTCAACGGTTAAACAAACCGCTTCGTTATTAATGTGAGAAGATAAATAATCCATTCTATCTGTTAAATGAACTATTTGCTGATAGCTATCACGTTCACTCATTTTTTCAATAGAACGATGTATATAACCTAAATCTGGCTCCACTTTTTTAATTATTTCACCATCTATAGTCAATATAAGACGTAAAACACCGTGCGTTGCAGGATGTTGTGGCCCCATATTTATAAAATACTCTTCCGATTTAAAGTTGTTATTAACCAGTACTTTTTCCATAATCACCTATTTAATAACCATATTAATTTCATCTACATAATCTTTTCTTAATGGGAAACCTTCCCATTCATCTGTTAAAAACAAACGTTTCAAATTAGGATGATTATTGAATTTTATTCCGAAAAAGTCAAACACTTCACGCTCGTGAAATTCGGCAGTTTTCCAGATATCACAAACCGAATCAAGTGTTGGATTTTCTCTGTCGCTAGTTTTTACTTTTACAACTACCATATGTCTGTGTTGTGTTGACTCTAAATGATAAACAACACCTAATTCCGGTTCCCAATCAACACCACTTAAACAAAACAAATAATCGAAATAAGTGTCGTCATTCGTTTTTAATTTCAACATGAGTTGATGCAGTTGTTCGGGTTGAACCGTTATATTTAAAAATTGAGATGCTTCTTCAGAAAACTCTAATTCAGGAATCCAGCTACTTATTAAATTTTGTAATGCTTCGTTAGTCATAGCTTTCTATTTAAAGTCCTTCATCAAATCCGTCGATAGGATTTTCTTTATGCTTCATACTTTCTGTTCTAATCTTATCCTGAAGCATCAACATACCTTGTAATAAAGCTTCTGGTCTTGGCGGACAGCCAGGAACATAAACATCAACTGGAATTACATGGTCTGCACCTTTTACTACCGAATACGTATTATAAAAAAATGGTCCTCCAGAAATAGCACAAGCACCCATAGCAATCACATATTTTGGCTCTGCCATCTGGTCGTATAAACGGCGTAATACCGGTGCCATTTTATTAACAATAGTTCCGGCAATAATTATTAAATCTGCTTGTCTTGGTGAAGGTCTTGCGACTTCAAAACCAAATCGGGAATAATCATGGCGCGCAGCTCCTGTTTGCATCATTTCGATAGCACAGCAACTGGTACCAAAATAAAGCGACCAAAGTGAATTTGATCGGCCCCAATTGATTATCTGATCCAATGAAGTAACAATCACGTTAGCTCCATTTCCTGCCGGAATAACTTTTCCGGGGAAATCTTCTGGAAATTTATGATCTCTGTCTTGAACTTCAGAGAGGTATCTTTTTTTGTCTTCTACTCCCATTTTAATGCTCCTTTTTTCCACGCATACAATAATCCTAATCCTAAAATAAATAGAAATATGAATATTTCAATTAATGCCACAAATCCAACATCCTTAAACACAACTGCCCAAGGAATTAAAAATGCCACCTCAACATCAAATATTAAGAATAGAATGGCGAACAAATAATAACCCACTTTAAATTGAACCCATGTTGGCCCTTTGGTTACCATACCACTTTCATATGGTTCGCGTTTTTGCAGATTGTCTGACTTTGGTGATATTAAATTTGATAAAAAATTAGCGCCTGCAACTAATACAATACCCGCTATTAAAAATACAATGATGGCTTCTGAACCCATTTAACCACTTTTTTAGTTTGGTGTTAAAATTAATATGATTATTTAAGATGTTTACTGACATTTGTCAGGTTAATTTAATTTTAAATAAAAAAGTTCGATTAAACAACCAAGTCTTATTTAAAGATAATAAATTCATTTTACTTATTTATTCCTTTCTTGACAATTAAAGTGGTCTCAAATTTCTAAACCTGACATAAGTCATAAAATTGGTTAACCAGTTTTACTAATTTTACTTTTTTAAATAATACAACAAGCGATTACTATGCATCGATTGTTAAATTTTTTGAAATTAATCATGAATTCACACCTAAGCACTAAAAATACATTTGTTCATTCCGGAGTTATTTCGAGAATAAAAGGCGACTCCGTTACCGTTACTTTAGAACAAAATATACATTGCGAAGCATGTCATGCAAAAGGTTCCTGTGGTGTTTCAGATTCTGAAAACAAAGAAGTTGAAATATTAAATTCCAAAGATTCATTCAATATTAACGAGCCTGTAAATGTCGTTCTAAAAAAAGCGTTAGGATTAAAAGCGGTGTTTTGGGCTTATGTATTTCCTTTTGTTTTAATGTTTACAACATTAATAATAGCTTCAATTTTTACAGAAGAATGGATTGCGGGTTTAGTGTCCCTTTTTGTTCTAATTCCTTATTACATATTACTGTATTTTTTAAAAAATACGTTTAAAAAAGTGTTTGAAATTTCCATATTAAAAATCTAAATAAAAATGACAGACTCCATTTTAAATAGCGTTTTTTTATTAACCTCTTTAGGGATAATCGCCGCTATTATTTTATATATAGTTTCTAAAAAATTCTATGTATATGAAGACCCATTAATAGCTGAAGTTGAAGATATTTTACCTGCTGCCAATTGCGGAGGTTGCGGTTCTCCCGGTTGTAAAGCATTTGCAGAAAAATTAGTGAATTCTGAAGATATCTCATCATTATTTTGTCCGGTTGGTGGCAATGATGTTATGAAACTTGTATCGCAGGTTTTAGGAAAAGAAGTTGCTGAAAAAGACCCGACAGTAGCTGTACTAAGATGCCAGGGTGCTTGTGATGTTCGTCCAAAAACAACAGAATATCAAGGACCAAAATCGTGTGCCATTTCATCGATAATCTATAGCGGTGAAACCGATTGCCAATATGGGTGTTTAGGCGATGGTGATTGTGTTACTGTATGTAAGTTTGATGCCATGTATATGGATGAATCAACCGGATTGCCAGTTATCATTACAGATAAATGTACATCTTGTGGAGCCTGTGTTGAAGCTTGCCCTCGAGACATTATTGAAATGCATCCAAAACACAAAAGAGATTTAAAAATATTTGTTGGATGTTTAAATCAAGATAAAGCAGGAATTGCGAAAAAAGCCTGCGATGTGGCATGTATTGGCTGCTCAAAATGTTTAGATATTTGCCCTAAAGACGCCGTAACAATGGCAAACAATGTCGCCTATATAGATCCCGTAATTTGTACGCTTTGCAGAAAATGCGTGGAAGTATGTCCTACGCATTCTATTATTGAAACCAATTTTCCTCCAAAAAAAGTAAAAAAAGTTGAGGTAGTAGTTGAAGCAAATGTTGAATCTGTAAACTTAAACACCGATGCTTAAAACATTTCCAAAAGGCGGTATTCATCCACCAGAAAATAAAATAACCTCAACAAAATCTATAAAAAGGATGTCGGTTCCTAAAGTTGTGTATGTACCCATTTCACAGCATATAGGTATTCCTTCAGAAATTATTGTTGAAGTAAAGGAACAAGTAGCCATTGGACAAGTAATTGCCAAATCTGGCGGATTTGTATCTTCTAACATTCATTCACCCGTTGCAGGCACCGTAACTAAACTAGATAAAATAATAGATACATCGGGTTATAAAAAACAATGTATTGTTATACGAACTGATGCAAAAAACGAAGCTAATTTTGAGGAAATAGTATTTCCTTTAAAAAAAGACATTGATTTAGAACCTAAAGACATTTTAAAAAAAATAAACGACTTTGGTATTGTTGGTCTTGGAGGGGCCACGTTTCCATCGCATGTAAAATTGAGCGTAAAAGAAGGTACAACTTTAGATCATATAATTATTAATGGTGTTGAATGCGAACCTTACCTAACCGCCGATCATCGCTTAATGCTGGAAAAAGCTGAAGAGATTATTGTTGGGATTAAAATTTTAATGTATGCTTTACATATAGATAAAGCTATTATCGGTATTGAAAATAACAAGAAAGATGCCATCGATATTTTCAAAAAACTTATCGCAAATGAAAATGGTATAAAAGTCGCCGCTTTAAAAGTAAAATATCCACAAGGGGGCGAAAAACAATTGGTAAGAGCCTTATTGAACAGAGAAGTTCCTAAAAACGGATTACCTCTTGATGTAGGAGTCATTGTGCATAATGTTGGCACCATTTACGCCATATATGAAGCTATTCAACATAACAAACCATTAATAGAACGTGTTGTAACCGTTACCGGAAAAAAACTGGAAAACCCTTCTAATTATTGGGTAAAAATCGGCACTCCCATTACAGATTTAGTAAATGAAGTGGGCGGTTTACCAGAAGGTACCCGAAAAATTGTTAATGGCGGACCTATGATGGGAAAAGCTATTAAAAACACCGATGTTCCCGTAACAAAAGGCACTTCGGGAATTTTGGTTATTTCTGAAGATGAAGCCAGCAGAGGCGAACAAAAAAACTGTATTCGTTGTGGCGAATGTGTAGATGTTTGCCCCATGGGATTAGAACCGCATCTGTTAATGAATCTATCTGAAAAAGGCCTGTTTGAAAAAGCATCAGACGAAGACATAATGACCTGTATTGAGTGTGGCTCTTGCAGCTATGTATGTCCTTCACATAGACCCTTATTAGACTACATCAGGTTCGGAAAAAATATTATTAAAAAGTTAAATACTGCTAAAAATTAAATATGATTAATCAACCAATAATTGTATCTGCTTCTCCGCATGTTCATTCAGACAGAACATCTAAAAAACTCATGTACGATGTAGTAATTGCATTAATCCCTGCTTTTTTAGTGTCGCTTTATGTTTTTGGAATTGGTGCTTTAATAGTGACTTCTGTAGCAGTTATTTCATGTATTCTGTTTGAATATGTCATTCAAAAATATTTATTAAAAACGGAGGTTACTATAACCGATGGGTCTGCATTAATAACCGGAATTTTATTAGCTTTCAATTTACCCTCAAGCTTACCTATCTGGATGATTATTTCAGGTAGTTTGGTGGCGATAGGAGTCGCAAAACTATCCTTTGGTGGCTTAGGTTTTAATATATTCAATCCTGCTTTGGTAGGACGTGTATTTTTACTGGTGGCGTTCCCGGTTCAAATGACCATGTGGCCAACAGCTATTGTAAATAACACTGCGGTAGTTGATGTTGCTACCGGTGCCACTTCGCTTGGTGTGATAAAAGAAGGTTTATTGTATGGTGAAACCATGACGCAAATAAGTAGCAAAATCCCTACAACCATAGATATGCTTATAGGATTTACAGGTGGTTCCATTGGTGAAATATCTGCCCTAGCATTACTTCTAGGTGGTATGTTTTTAATATTTAGAAAAGTTATTTCCTGGCATATTCCAGTAACTGTACTTGCCACAATGGCTATTATGACAGGGATTTTTTGGGTAATAAACCCAGAACATTACGCCAGTCCATTAATACATATTTTATCTGGTGGTGCTTTAATTGGTGCATTTTTTATGGCAACCGATCTTGTTACAAGTCCGATGACCAAAAAAGGCATGGTCATTTTTGCTATCGGCATCGGTATCATAACAGTAGTTATTAGACTTTTCGGTGCTTATCCTGAAGGTATTTCATTTGCGATTTTAATAATGAATGCCTTTGTTCCGCTAATCAATAAATATTTTAAACCACGAAGATTTGGTTCTAAAATAAAAGCTAAAATCGTGTAATTATGAGCAAGAAAGAATCATCGTTTTTAGGCATGGTAATATCTCTTTTGGTAATCACTTTAGTATCCGGATTGTCTTTAGGTTATGTAAATGATCTAACGGTAGGTCCAAAAGCGAAAGCTAAACTAGAAAAAAAGGTTAATGCTTTAAAATTAGTATTGCCGCCTTTTGACAATAATCCAGTAGAAGATATAACACTTGTGAAGTCTGAAAAAGTTTTAGATAGTGTTGAAATTTATCCAGCCTATTTAAATAACCAATTTGTTGGAGCGGCAGTTATAGGTTCAACCGATAAAGGATTTAGTGGTATAATTAAAATTATGGTTGGTTTTAAACCTTCTGGCGAAATTGAAAATATAGCGGTTCTGGAACAAAAAGAAACGCCTGGTTTAGGAACAAAGTTGAAAGAAGATGCTTTTTTAAAGCAATTTCGAGGAATAGATATTTCAGCATTTAATTTAAACGTAAAAAAAGATGGCGGCGACGTAGACGCGTTGACTGGTGCTACAATTTCTACGCGAGCTTTTTGCGATGCGACTCAGATGGCATATGATGCTTTTATAAAAAATAACAGTTCATATATTGAATTAAAACATTAATAATAATGGCGGAACAAATAACTCAAACGCAAAATTTTTTAAAAGGAATTGTAAAGGACAACCCAATATTCGTTATGCTGCTAGGTATGTGCCCTACATTAGGAGTAACATCATCTGCATTTAATGGTTTGGGTATGGGAGTAGCAACTGCCTTTGTACTATTAATGTCTAACGTTGTGGTATCGTTGTTTAAAAACTTTATACCAGCAAAAGTTCGTATTCCGGCATTTATAATCATTATAGCTTCATTTGTTACTATTGTTGAAATGATTTTAGAAGCGTTTGTTCCTTTTTTATATGAACAATTGGGGATTTTTATTCCATTAATTGTAGTAAACTGCATTATCCTAGGAAGAGCTGAAGCATTTGCTTCCAAAAACAATGTGCTTTCTTCTGCTGTGGACGCCTTAGGAATGGGATTAGGCTTTTTACTAGCCTTAACGGTGTTAGGAGCTGTGAGAGAAATTCTAGGAAGTGGAAGTTTGTTCGGTTTTAAATTTGTTTCAGACGATGCCAGTACATTTATCCTATTTATTTTACCCCCGGGCGCTTTTATTGCATTGGCGTATTTAACTGTATTATTTAATAAAATCACCTCTAAAGCAACTTCATAATGGACTATATAATTATTTTAATAGCAGCTGTTTTTGTAAATAATATTGTATTATCTCAGTTTTTAGGAATTTGTCCATTTTTAGGCGTTTCCAATAAAATATCCACCTCTGTAGGAATGTCTGGAGCTGTTTTATTTGTAATGACTATTGCTACTACAGTTACTTATTTACTTTATCAATATGTTTTAATTCCTGCTGGTTTAGATTATTTAAGAACTATCGCATTTATTTTAGTTATAGCGGCTTTAGTACAAATGGTAGAAATTATTTTGAAAAAAGTGAGCCCACCATTATATCAGGCATTGGGTGTTTTTCTTCCTTTAATCACAACTAACTGTGCTGTTTTAGGGGTCGCTATTTTAGCTCTGGGATTAGAAAACAGCAGTTTACTAAAAGCCGTGTTTTTTGCAATTTCAAATTCTATAGGTTTTGCCTTAGCTTTAATAGTATTTGCTAGTATCCGTGAACAATTAGAACTCGCAGACATACCAAAAGGTATGAAAGGAGTTCCAATTAATTTACTAGTTGCTGGACTTTTATCCTTAGCCTTTTTAGGATTTACAGCATTAGTTTAAAGCGTTTAATTATTTTATTTAACAACATAAGTTTCTCCGGAGAAAAATAAATCGTCTGTTTTCTTGAATTTTGAATTTGCTTTTACTTGCTTTGTTAAAGCATCTTCCCGCTCTTCAAGTGTAACATCCTCAAAACTTCTAATAATTCCTGTTGCTACTGGGTGTGCTAGTCTTACCAACATTTGGTGTAAGGTTGGGTCTTTTTCTTTTGCATCATGAACCAAAAGATCTTCTTGTGTTATACCATTTTCACCTATAGTAACAACTTCTAATTTTAATTTATTTAGTACTAATCCCTTGTCACGGTCTTTACCAAAAATCATCGGTTTTCCATGTTCCAAGAAAATTTGTTTGTCTTCTTTTACGTTTTTATCTGTAATATTATTGAAGCAGCCATCATTAAAAATGACACAGTTTTGTAAAACTTCAATTAATGACGTTCCTTTAAATTTGTGCGCATCAATTAACATTTGCGTAATGTCTTTTGGTACATTACCACCAATTCTACCAAAGAAACGTGCGCCAGCTCCAAGTGCTAATTCTCCAGGAGTAAAAGGTGGCTGCGTATTTCCATAAGGAGATGATTTTGTTTTTTGACCCACTAATGAAGTTGGTGAGAACTGTCCTTTTGTTAAACCATAAATTTCATTATTGAAGAGTACAATATTTAAATCGATATTTCTTCTTAGAACATGAATGAAATGATTTCCTCCAATAGCCATAGCATCACCATCCCCAGTCATAACCCAAACACTTAAATTAGGGTTTGCTAATTTTACGCCCGAAGCTATTCCAGGTGCTCTTCCATGTATAGAATGCATGCCGTAGGTATCCATGTAATATGGAAAACGTGATGAACATCCAATTCCTGAAATAAACACAACGTCTTCTTTTTTAACTCCCATATCTGGCAGAGCTTTTTGCATAGAGCGTAAAATAACGTAGTCATCACATCCAGGGCACCATCTTACTTCTTGGTCACTTGCAAAATCCTTAAATGTGTATTTTTGTTCTGTAGTTGCTTCCATAATTAGTCTACTAATTTTTTAAATTCTTCTATCAATTCATTGTTCCCAAAAGGCAATCCTTGTATCTTATTATACTGTAAAAACTTAAATCCTTCAAAATTAATTCGTAAAATTTTAACGAATTGTCCTGCGTTCAATTCACAAACAATAATTTTTTTGAATTTTTTTAATACTTCTTCTGTATTTTTAGGCAGCGGATTTATATAGTTGAAATGTGCTAAACCAATATTTTTATAACCTTCTTTATTAATTTGTTTAACAGATGAATGTAAAGAGCCATAA
Organism: uncultured Flavobacteriaceae bacterium; assembly: GCA_963698455.1. Taxonomy (GTDB): domain Bacteria; phylum Bacteroidota; class Bacteroidia; order Flavobacteriales; family Flavobacteriaceae; genus Mariniflexile. The sequence goes on from CAVOQU010000002.1 coordinate 71,868, forward strand.
GTTCCTCCCCAACCAATTACCAATAAATCACCAGATTCAGCAAATTCTGTTTCAATTTCTGGAATATTATTTTGAACTCGTTTAATTTTCTCAGCTCTAATTTCAGTCATTTTTTGATGATTTTCGGGAGCTTGATTCACATTACCGGTAACGCTATCTTTTTCTAATCCACCAACTCTATGTTCTAAACCTGGTGTTCCAGGAATTCCCCAATTACGCGCTAAAGTCTCTACATCTCTTGTGTAAGGATGCCAAACTCCCTCTGGTGCTACTTTGGTCATTCTATTTTTAATTTCAGGTAAATCGTCTACGCTTTGTATTTTCCAAGGAGCCGAACCGTTGGCAATATAACCATCTGTTAATAAAATAACCGGAGTCATATGTTCTAATGCAAGTTTAGATGCTTCAAAAGCAAAATTAAAACAGTTAGCAGGGTGTACTTGCAGCAATTACAATTACCGGGCTTTCGCCATTTCTACCGTACATGGCTTGCAATAAATCTGATTGTTCTGTTTTTGTAGGCAAACCTGTTGAAGGTCCTCCACGTTGAACGTTAACGACAACCAAAGGTAATTCAATAATCATAGCTAATCCTAGTGCTTCTCCTTTTAATGCTAATCCAGGTCCAGAGGTTGTAGTAATGGCTAAATCACCTGCAAATGAAGCTCCAATTGCAGAGGCAATACCTGCAATTTCATCTTCAGCTTGAAAAGCTTTCACACCAAAATGTTTATGTTTTACTAATTCATGTAAAATATCTGTAGCTGGTGTAATAGGATATGAGCCTAAAAATAATTCCAAACCAGCTTTTTCAGCAGCAGCCAAAAACCCCCAAGCAGTTGCCGTGTTACCCATAATAACTCTATAAGTCCCAGGGGTCATTTTTGCAGGAGAAATGGTATATGCGTTTGGTATTAATTCTAATGTTTCGGCAAAATAATAACCAGCATTTAAAACTTTTGTATTCGCTTCTATTAAATGAGGTTCTTTTTTAAATTTTTTATTAAAAAAATCAATGGTATGTTCCTTAGATCTTCCATACATCCAATAAACCATTCCGAGTGCAAACATGTTTTTACTTCGAGTAATTGATTTATTATCAAGTCCTTCAACTCCTTTTAAAGATTCTTTTGTTAAGGAACTCATATCTACTTGAATAACTCGATAGTTTTCAAGGCTTCCATCTTCTAAAGGATTTGTTGCATATTGCGCTTTTTCTAAATTCTTTTTTGAAAAAGCATCTGTATCAACAATAATAGTGTGTCCAGGTTTTAAGGCGTATAGATTCGTTTTTAAACCTGCTGGATTCATAGCAACCAGTAAATCTAGATTGTCTCCAGGGGTGCTTACTTCAACACTCCCTATATGAACTTGAAATCCAGAAACTCCGTATAAACTACCTTGAGGCGCTCTAATTTCAGATGGATAATTTGGAAAAGTTGCAATATCGTTACCAAACATGGCCGATGTATCTGTAAATTGTGTACCAGTTAATTGCATACCGTCTCCTGAATCTCCAACAAACCTTATTACTACCGCTTCTACAACTTCTGGCTGAAGTTTCATTTTATCTGTAAGCATAATTATACCTTATTAATTTATAAAAAATTGATTTAATGTTTTTATATTTATACTCGCTAAAGATAATTTCACTTTTTAATTTGAAATATGACATTTGTCACATTAAAACTCTAAAAGGAACTATATTTTTACAATCATTTACTTTTTAAAAATATTTAAATTATGGCAATAATTATTACTGACGAATGCATAAACTGTGATGCCTGTGTAGCTGAGTGTCCTAACAATGCAATTTACGAACCAGATCAAGCATGGGCTTATGCAGATGAAACAGCATTAAAAGGCATGGTAAAACTTCCTAAAGGTGGCGAAGTTGATGCTGATGCAGAAAACGACCCTATTTCAGACGAATTTTATTTTATTGTACCAGATAAGTGTACTGAGTGTAAAGGTTTCCACGATGAGCCTCAATGTGCTTCTGTTTGTCCGGTAGATTGTTGTATCCCTGATACTAATCATGTAGAAACTGAAGAGGTTTTACTTGCAAAGAAAGCTTGGTTACACGGTGAATAAAAATAGAATTATAAAAATAATTTTTTTCTATTCATTATAAATTAGAAGTTAATAAATATTAACTTTTAAAATGGCACCAATTAACATATGTTAATTGGTGCCATTTTTCTTTATAAAAAAACTTTAATTTCATAACCCTTCGACAATGAAGTGGTTAACCACTTTATTGTTAAAATTTTGATACCTGACATATGTCATAGAATTTAGTTTAGATTGTTTATAATTTCACATCGATAATATATAAAGTATGATATTAATTAAATATATCTATTATGGAAAAAGAATTTGAAAAGCTCATATGCGACGCAAATGAAGCTGTGGCAAGAATAGCACATAAAACAAATGAAGTGTGTGCTATTTACCCAATTACTCCTTCTTCACCGATGGGGGAACATGCAGAACTTTTTAGTTCAAAAGGGAAAAAAAATATCTGGGATAATATTCCCCGAATTGTTGAAATGCAAAGTGAGGGTGGTGCTGCAGGAGCGGTTCATGGTTCTTTACAGGCTGGTGCTTTAACTACTACTTTTACAGCCTCACAAGGCTTATTGTTAATGATTCCTAATATGTATAAAATTGCAGGGGAATTATTACCAAGCGTTATACACGTGGCAGCCAGAACTGTTGCGACACATGCCTTGTCTATTTTTGGAGATCACTCAGATGTTATGGCGTGTCGTCAAACAGGATTTGCTATGTTATTTGGTGGTTCCGTTCAAGAAGCGCATGATTTTGCATTAATTTCTCAGGTGGCTACACTCAAATCTAGAGTGCCATTTATGAATATTTTTGATGGATTTAGAACTTCCCATGAAATTTCTAAAATAGATGGAATTTCAGACAAAACCATCAAAGCAATGATGCCAGAAGATAAGGTGATGGAGCATAGAAAAAGATCATTAGACCCAGATTCACCAGTGATTAGAGGTACTTCTCAAAATCCTGATGTATTTTTCCAAGCCAGAGAAGCTTGTAATTTATTTTATGACAAAGTCCCTGCAATCGTTCAAAAAACTATGGACGAATTTTATGAAAACACTGGGCGTAGATACAATTTGTTCGATTATGTTGGTCATCCAGAAGCAGAACGGGTTATTATTATAATGGGTTCTGCCGAAGGTTCAGTAAGAGAAGCACTCAATGTTATGTTGGCTGATGGAGAAAAAGTAGGTGTTATTTTTGTTCGTTTATTTAAACCATTTTCTATTGCCGCTTTTGTCGATTCTTTACCAAAAACAGTTACCAAAATAGCGGTTTTAGATAGAACTAAAGAACCTGGAAGCATTGGCGATCCTCTTTACTTAGATATTATATCGGCTCTTGTTGAAAGCAACAGAGAAATGCCAACTGTAGTTGCAGGTCGTTACGGATTATCGTCAAAAGAATTTACACCAGCAATGGTAAAAGGAATTTATGACGAATTATCAAACAAAAAACCTAAAAACCACTTCACTATTGGTATTAATGATGATGTGACTTTTTCAAGTTTATATTACGATCCATCATTTGAAACTAAAACTTCAACCATTAACTGTATGTTTTATGGTTTAGGTGCTGATGGTACTGTAGGAGCGAACAAAAACTCCATTAAAATTATTGGAGAAACTACTGATAATTATGTACAAGGATACTTTGTATATGATTCTAAAAAAGCAGGTGCACAAACTATTTCGCATTTGCGTTTTGGTCCAGAGCCAATTCACTCTACCTATTTAATAGATAAAGCAGATTTCATCGCCAGTCATAAATTTAATTTTATTGAAAAATTTGATATGATTGCCGAATTAAAACATGGAGGTACTTTCTTATTGAACTCCCCTTATTCGAAAGATGAAATTTGGGATAAATTACCAATTCAAATTCAAAAGGGAATTATTAAAAAAGAAGTTAAGTTTTATGTGATTGATGCTACTCAAGTGGCTCATGATGCAAAACTTGGTAAACGTGCTAACACGGTGTTGCAAACTTGTTTCTTCGCTATTTCTGGAATTTTACCAAGAGAAGAGGCTATTCAAAAAATTAAAGATGCCATCGTAAAATCGTATTCACACAAAGGAGAAAAAGTGGTGAAAATGAATTTTAACGCCGTTGATAAAGCATTAGAAAATTTATTCCAGGTAGATTATCCAAAAGTAATTACCAGCGAAACTGCTATGTTGTCAGCGATGAGAGGTGCTCCTGAAGGTTTTGTTACTGATGTTTTAGAAAAAATATTAGCTGGATTTGGAGATGAACTTCCAGTAAGTGCATTTACTGTAGACGGAACATTCCCTACAGGAACAACGCAATACGAAAAAAGTGGCATTGCCGATTTTATTCCAGTTTGGGACGACGAAAATTTATGTACACAATGTAATAAATGTATCGCCATTTGCCCTCACGCAGCCATTCGATCTAAAGTAGTTTCTAACGAAGATATAGCGAGCTTCCCAACTTCATTAAAAAGTGCACCAGCAATAGGCAGACCTTTTTCTAAAGAAAATGAATCTTATATTTTACAAGTTTCACCAGAAGATTGTACAGGTTGCGATCTTTGTGTAGTTGTTTGTCCTGCCATTTCTAAAGAAAAAGACAACTTCAGAGCTATTAATATGCATAAGAAAATTGAGGTTGATGTGGAAGAAAATATTAATTGGAATCACTTCCTTACCTTACCTTATTACGACAGAACCGCATTGCAAATTACTAACTTAAAAGGATCGCAATTCTTAGAACCATTATTTGAATTTTCTGGAGCTTGTTCTGGATGTGGTGAGACTCCATATATTAAAATGATTACTCAGTTGTATGGCGATAGTATTATGATTGCCAATGCCACAGGATGTTCATCTATTTATGGTGGAAATTTACCAACGACTCCTTACAAAAAGAATGAATTTGGTAGAGGTCCAGCTTGGGCAAACTCACTGTTTGAAGACAATGCTGAATTTGGTTTAGGTATGAAATTAGCACTTACTAAAAAAGAAGAAATTGCTGTAGATTTATTAAAATCTTTAGAGCTGTTAGTAGGTAGCGAACTTGTAGATGCCATTTTAAATAATCCAGAAAAAACTGAAACCGAAAAAGCAAAAAAACATGCCGACATCTTAGAGCTTAAGAAAACTTTAGAAATCATCAATAGCGAAGATGCCGTTAAGTTAAGTCAATTAACTGAGTATCTACGTAAAAAAGCGGTTTGGATATTTGGTGGTGACGGATGGGCTTACGATATTGGTTATGGTGGTGTAGATCACGTTTTATCAACCGGAGAAGATATTAATATCTTGGTAATGGATACCGAAGTTTATTCGAACACCGGAGGACAAGCATCTAAATCTACGCCTCTTGGAGCAAGTGCTAAATTTACTATTGGTGGCAAAAGAACTAGTAAGAAAAGTATGGCTTTACAAGCAATTTCTTATGGAAATGTATATGTTGCTCAAATTGCAATGGGAGCCAAAGATACACAATCTCTAAAAGCCATTCAAGAAGCTGCAGAATACCCAGGACCATCATTAATTATTGCTTATTCGCATTGTGGTGAACATGGCTATGAATTGAAACATGCTATTTCACAACAAGAAAAAGCTATCGATTCTGGATACTGGCCATTATTTAGATTCAATCCTTCTAAACCACAAGGGAAACGATTTAGTATAGACTCTAAAGCTCCAAGTATTCCTTTAAAAGACTTTATGTATAACGAAGCTCGTTTTACAAGAGTAGTTAAAGAAAATGCAGAGTTAGGGGCCCAATTATTAGATCAAGCTCAAGATGAAGTTCATTCTAAATGGGAACGTTTAGAACTTTACAGAGATATGTAATTATTTGGAATTGATTAATAATTTTAAAATTAAATTCTCCATGCTAAAATTTATTGCATGGAGAATTTAAATACTAGTACTTAAATATAAATTTTATTTATTATGGAAAATGACGCCAATAAATATTTTTTAAATGCTGCTCAGAAATTAAATCAGGCCAATCAAGAACTTTTCAAACCAGAAGAAAATATTGTGTCTTTTTTAGTTTGCAAGAATTCGCAATTTGCCATTGAAAATTATTTAAAAGGTTATCTTTTGAAAAAGGATATTGACCCTACTGAATATAAAACAATCGAGAGTCTTTATAATCAATGTAAATTGATTAACAAAGAATTTGAAAAAGTAAACTTAACTGGTTTTGACTGTAAAGCTCTAGATACCGAAACTAGATTTTGTAATGACGTTTCTAAAGTTAGCAATTGTTTTGATATTGCCGATAGCCTAGATACATTTTTAAGACAGCAAAAAGTTATCTAACTAAACACACTATTTTTTAGTCTTTTAAAAACTAGGCTTGAATATTAAGTACGCGCTCTATTTGAGGCGCGTACTTTTTTATGGTCATTTCTACACCAGACTTTAATGTCATTTGATTTACACTACACCCAACGCAAGCACCTTGTAACTGAACCTTAACTAAGGTATCATTCTCTTCTATAGACAATAACGAAATATCACCGCCATCACTTTGCAAAAAAGGACGGATTTCGTCTAAAGCTTTTTCAACATTTAATCTAAGTTCTTCTGTAGTCATTTATTTTTTATTCTTCACCATTCCCTCTATACCACGTCTGCGTTCAGCGCGTGCTTCTAAAAAAAAACGAATTATTATTTCTTAACTGCTGAACACCCAGCCATGGTCGTGATTTTTATTGCTTCAGTAGGAGGTAAATTTTCATTACGTCTTACTACTTCCTGTACCACATTTTGTGCTAATTTTTCAAATGCTTTTTCTAATAGTGTTCCTGTTTGTAAAGCTGCCGGACGACCAATATCTCCAGCTTCTCTTATACTTTGTACTAATGGTATTTCTCCTAAAAATGGTACTTTTAAATCTTCTGCTAAATTTCTTGCTCCTTCTTTACCAAAAATATAATATTTATTATTTGGTAATTCCTCAGGTGTAAAATAGGCCATATTTTCAATAATTCCTAATACAGGTACATCAATACTTTCTTGTTGAAACATCGCTACCCCTTTTTTAGCATCAGCCAGAGCAACATGTTGCGGTGTACTAACAACAACAGCCCCAGTTAAAGGTAATGATTGCATAATACTTAAATGAATATCACCAGTTCCCGGAGGTAAATCAATTAACAAAAAATCTATTTCTCCCCAATGTGCATCAAAAATCATTTGATTTAAAGCTTTAGCGGCCATAGGCCCACGCCAAACAACGGCTTGATCTGGTTGTGTAAAAAACCCAATTGATAATACTTTAACTCCGTAATTTTCAACAGGTTTCATTTTTGAATTCCCATCAATATTAACAGCTAAAGGTCTTTCTTTTTCCACATCAAACATAATAGGAATTGATGGTCCGTAAATATCTGCATCTAAAACACCGACTTTAAAACCCATTTTAGCTAAAGTCACTGCTAAATTAGAGGTTACTGTAGATTTTCCCACACCACCTTTTCCTGAAGCAACAGCAACAATATTTTGAATTCCAGGAATCGGTTTTCCTTTAATCACATTTACTTTTGGTTTTGCTGGCGCATCAACCTTTACATTTACAGTGATTTTGGCTTTTTCGTAAACCAGATCATGTATCGTTTTTAAAATATCTACTTCGGTGCGTTTTTTTGCTTGTAAGCTTGGGTTGGTGATAGTAATATCTACAATGACCTCATCGCCAAAAGTTACTACATTGGTTACGGCACCACTTTCAACCATATTTCCTCCTTCACCTGCAACTGTAATGGTTTCAAGTGCTTTAAGTATGTCTTGTTTGTTAAGTTTCATGTTATTGAGATAATAGAAAACAGATGATTAAAGTTTAACTTTTTACTTCTGTTTCCTGTAATATTTTTAATTATTAAGAATCATTCTAATATGCAAATATACACTGAATTGTTTAGAATTTAAAGCGCTTTTATCGAAATGATTTATGCTGGTATGATGTTTTTCTATAATTCGTTTATAGGATTCCAAAACACTTTTTCAAAATTTTGAATTTGAAGATCAATCACCTCAATTCCTTCACTTTCTAATAGCTGTTGCATTAAATTTGTGCCTTCAAAATGATGCTTTCCGGTTAGCAAGCCTTTTCTGTTTACAACCCTATGTGCTGGCACATCTTTATTATGAGAACCATTCATAGCATAACCAACCATACGTGCACTTCTTGCAGCTCCTAAATAATTCGCAATGGCACCATAACTTGTAACCCTTCCAAATGGTATTTTATTTGCAACTTCATAAACTTTATCAAAAAAATTCAACGTTTCCTGCTGCATAAATTACATTTCTTTAATAATATTAATTAAAGTAACTATAGAAATAACACCGGTTATGCCTCCAATTAAATAATTCATGCTTTTTTGTGAACTCAATGATTTATTCTTGATTTTATCGAAAAAGAATATATACAAATAAAGCATTACAAATGTACCCATGGCAGCTCCTGCAACATATGATATGATACTAAACTGACTAAAATCTAACCATCCAAACGATGCCAAAGTTATGGTCATGTAGGCATGATAAGGAATAGGAAATACATTAATAGCTGATAAAAATACACCTTGAAAAAAACGACTATGTTTACTTCTTATTCGAGGCTCAACAACTTGTGGCGGTTGTTCTTTTGCTATAAGTAAAAAATAAATGGTAATAAGAACAAAAATTACAAAAGCAACACGCTGAAGAATCTCAACCACTTCTGTATGATTACTTAATTATCGTGCAAAAATAGCCGCCAAATAGGTTTGAATTAAAACTATTACACAAACACCAATTGAAAACATAACCCCTCTAACATGACCTTCTTTTAAGCTTATTTTAGCAGCTGTCATATTTAACAACCCTGGTGGAATAACACCAATTAATGCAATTATTAATCCTAAAAAGAAGATAATGGTTATGTTCAAACTATTTTATTTTAAACCGAATATACGTAATTGGTTTGTTTTGTTCTAAATATTGAGATTCATAAAAGGTTTGAATGCTTGTAACTTCTTCAGGACTGCCTTCTTGTTTATAAACATTATGATTGGCATACAGAACTTCATGTCCTGCACCATGAAATAAACCAAGTGTATAACCATGCATAAATTCACTATCGGTTTTTAAGTTTACTACACCTTCTGGTTTTAAAATGGTTTTATAACGTTTTAAAAACTCAGCATTAGTCATTCGGTGTTTGGTACGCTTATATTTTATTTGCGGATCTGGAAAAGTTATCCAGATTTCATCTACTTCATTTTTAGCAAAAGCATGATCTATAAGTTCTATTTGGGTTCGTAAAAATGCCACATTTGAAATATTTTCTTCTACAGCTGTTTTAGCACCTCTCCAAAACCGAGCGCCTTTAATATCAATTCCTATAAAATTTTTATTCGGGATATTTTTTTGCTAATGCTACCGAATATTCACCTTTACCACAACCTAATTCTAAAACTAATGGGTTTTTATTTTTAAAAACAGATGCATTCCACTTACCTTTTAAGGTAAATGAATTATTTACTAACTCGTCTCTGGTTGGTTGAAATACATTGCCAAAAGTCTCATTTTCTTTAAATCTTTTTAATTTATTTTTACTTCCCACGGATAGTTTTAGTTTTATAATAATTTGGTAAAATTAAGGAAATAGTAAGAAAGCCTAATTATTCTTACCTTTGTTTTTAGTAAAAAATCGCTGCGTGAGGGATTGGAGTGACATCCTTTTTTGTTTTTACAAAAAAGATATAGCGTAAAGCCCGACCCTTGTGGGCACGCCCAAAATACATGAAGAAAAAAAGAATTTTAGTGGCACCGTTAAATTGGGGACTTGGTCATGCTACCCGAAGTATTCCTGTTATAAATGCTTTAATTGAAGAGGGATTTCAACCAATTATAGCAAGTGATGGTGCCGCACTTACACTTTTACAGAAGGAGTTCCCAAAGCTTTCGTCTATAGAATTACCATCGTACAATATTAGCTATACAAAAAATGGTAAATTCTTAAAATTAAAACTTCTTACCGACTCTCCCAAAGTTCTTAAAGCAATTAAAAGAGAGAAAAAAACAGTGAAAAATATAGTTGAAACACACAAGATTGCTGGCATTATTTCTGATAACCGATTGGGAGTTTATAATAAAAATATTCCTTCGGTTTTTATAACCCATCAATTAAATGTTTTAAGTGGAGCAACGACCTGGTTAAGCACTAAAATTCATGAAAAATTCATTAAAAAATTTGATACATGCTGGGTTCCTGATGCTGATGGCGATGTGAATTTAAGTGGCAAATTGGGTCACACAGATACCTTTGAAGTTGAAACAAAATATATTGGCCCTTTAAGTCGGTTAAACAAATGGAACTCAAAAACAGTATATGACATAATGGTTTTACTTTCTGGTCCTGAACCACAACGAGGTTTACTTTGAAGAAAAACTTTTATTAGAATTAAAAAATTATGAAGGTAAAGTTGTTTTTGTAAAAGGTGTTATGGAAAGGGAACAAACCATACAAATTAAGGGAAATATAACTATATATAATTTTATGACTTCTGGTTTATTAGGGAAAACTATAAATGAGAGTGATTTAATAATTTGCAGATCTGGTTACACTACCGTGATGGATTTAGCAAAACTAAATAAAAAAGCATTTTTTATACCAACTCCCGGGCAATTTGAACAAGAATATTTAGCGAATAGACTAACTGAATTAGGTTTCGTTCCAAGTTGTAAGCAAGACGAATTTTCTATTGAAAAAATTAAAGATATTAATTATTATAAAGGCTTAACATCCATTGATTTTAAAACAGATTTTAAAGACCTTATTTAGCCTTTTCCATGGTGAATGAAAATTCGCTACCTACACCAAATTCACTTTCAACATATATTTTTTCGTTATGCGCTTCAATAATATGCTTAACAATTGAAAGCCCAAGTCCGGAACCACCTTCTTTTCGAGAACCACTTTTATCGACTCTATAAAAACGTTCAAATAAACGCGCTAATATGCTTCTTTTCAATGCCTTCACCATTATCGGTAATTCTAACAATAACTTTATTTTTTATTAAGTTTTCAATACTTACTTCGGTAGTACCTTTTTCACTGCCATACTTTATAGAGTTTACTATTAAATTAATCACAACTTGTTGCATACGTTCTTTATCGGCATAGACCATTATTGGTTTAAAATAATCTGTATCAAATGTAAGTGTAATGTTCTTTTTTGAAGCTTTCATTTCAAGCATTTCAAACACATTCTTTATAAGTTCAACCATATCAAAAACTTCAAGATTTAAACTTAAATCACCCACTTCTAATTTGGTAATCATATCTAAATCTTTAACTATATAACCAAGTCTTTCTATAGCTTTACTGGCTCTTTCTAAATATTTTTCTCTCAGATTTTTATCGTTCATAGCACCATCAAACAATGTTAAAATATACCCTTGAACAGTAAATAATGGGGTTTTTAACTCGTGCGATACATTGCCTAAAAATTCTTTTCTATATTCTTCCCTAACTTTAAGTGTTTCAATTTCTATTTTTTTGTCTCGGGCAAATTTATCTATCTCTTCGGTAAGGTTCGCATATCGGTGGTAATTGAGCCGCTTACTAATATTAGATGATTCTAGAATTGTTAAATCATCATATATTTTTTTTACACGTTTATATATAAAACGTTCGACCCTAAATTGAACAATTAGGAAAGAAAACATAAAAACAATTACTAAAAAAGGTAATAGCAACCAAAAATTTAAGGTATGAAAAACATATAAAAAAACACTCCATAAGAGCGTTATAAATAATGTTATATAGAGCGATGTTTTAACCGCAAATTTATAAGATTTTTTAAATTTTAATTGCATTAATCAACAAACTTATAGCCTACACCTTTTATTGTTTTAAAGCTATCATCACCAATTTTTTCACGTAGTTTACGAATATGTACATCAATGGTTCTGCCACCAACAATAACTTCACTTCCCCACACGGAATCTAAAATTTCGTCACGTTTAAAAACTTTTCCTGGTTTAGATGCTAGTAAAGATAGTAATTCAAATTCTTTTCTAGGCAAAATAATTTCCTTGCCTTTTGAAGTTATTTTGTATTCGTCTCTATTTATAATTAAGCTTCCAATACTTAGGGTATCGGCAACATCTTCTTCTTTAAAACGTCTAAGAAGTGCTTTTACTTTACTTACTAATACTTTTGGTTTGATTGGTTTTGTAATATAATCATCGGCACCAGCATCAAAACCAGCTACCTGAGAATAATCTTCACCTCTTGCTGTTAAAAAAACAATAAGTGTGTTTTGTAAGTCAGGATTTTTCCTAATTAGTTCACAAGCTTCAATACCATCCATTTCTGGCATCATCACATCTAAAATTATTAAATGAGGAAATTCTTTTTTAGCTTTTTTAACAGCTTCTTGCCCATTTTCGGCAGTAATTACCTGATAGCCTTCATTTTTTAAATTATAACCAACAATTTCTAAAATATCTGGTTCGTCATCTACTAATAATATTTTAATGTCTTTTTTCTTCATTTTAAAACAAATAAAACTCTTTTATAACTGTAAAGATAAAACTAATAACAAGAATTTACTGATCCCATAAAATTAATAACATTAAGGTAACAAACAAGGTACATAAATTTAACTTTCGACCAAACAACTAAATCTTTAACAGATTTTTGGCATCAAATTTGTTCTTATTAACTACCTTTACATCACCAAATTGAACCTATGAAAAAAAAATACTTTTTATTTTTATTCTTTGCCTTAACATTTTTCATCTCCCAAAAAGGATTTGCTCAAAATAATGTTAACGCAAATGTTGTGACCCAAAATATAGAGGATTTATCTATATACCCAAATCCTGTTACCAACGGTAAAGTGTTTATCTACATATCTTCAAAACAAAATTCAGCGAAGAAAGTTGATTTTTTTGATGTTTTAGGCAAACAAATATATTCAACGCAATTAACAGGAAAAGAACTAAATATTTCAACCTTAAGTAAAGGTGTTTATATTTTAAAGATAACTGAAAACAATATAAGCGAAACCAGGAAATTAGTTATAAAATAATTTAATTCAAGTTATAAATATTTAAAGCGTTACCAATTGGTAGCGCTTTTTTATTTTATCTACTTTTGTTTCATGATAAACACAAACGCCATTTTTAATATACAAACAGATGCACAATTTGAAGATTTGGCTTTACAAATTTTTAAATTTCAGTTTGAAAACAACCGTGTTTATCGTTCGTTTTGCGATTTACTTTATAAACATCCAAGTGATGTAAAAACTATATTGGACATCCCATTTTTACCTATTCAATTTTTTAAAAGTCATGAGATTTTAAGCTCAAAAGACCCCATACAATCCACTTTTTCCAGTTCTGGAACTACTGGAAGTCTGACCAGCAAACATATGGTTACTAATTTAGAACTCTATGAAGGTAGCTTCAATAAAGGATTTCAACAGTTTTATGGCAATATTGAAGATTATGTGGTTTTAGCCTTATTACCATCGTATTTGGAACGGGAAGGTTCTTCTTTAATTTATATGGTTGATGCGCTAATTAAACAATCTAAGCATCCAGAAAGTGGATTTTATTTGAATAATTTTTCCGATTTAAAAAACAAGCTTACTAGATTAGATTCTGAAGGTAAAAAGGTGCTGCTTATTGGTGTTTCTTTTGCGCTTTTAGATTTAGTTGAAACGTATCAATTCAATCTTAAAAACACCATTGTTATGGAAACTGGCGGGATGAAAGGACGCAGAAAAGAATTAATTCGAGATGAATTACACAAGCAATTAATTCAAGGTTTTGGTGTAGATACCATTCACAGTGAATACGGTATGACCGAATTATTGAGTCAGGCATATTCTAAAGGAAATGGCCTGTTTAAAACCCCAATTTGGATGCGTATTTTAACCCGAGACACCGAAGATGCGTTAACCATAAACCCGGCAGGAATTGCTGGTGGCATTAATGTTATAGATTTAGCAAATATAAATTCTTGTTCGTTTATTGCCACTCAAGATTTAGGAAGAGTTTACAAAGACACCACCTTTGAAATTATTGGGCGTTTTGATAATTCTGATATTCGAGGATGTAACCTTATGGTATTATAAAAATATTTTTATTTTAATGTAAGTTTTAAAAAAGTATTACGTCTAAAACTTAAATTCTGAAAAAGAAGGATTAATTTTAGTTTTATTGGTTAGTATAAAGCCTGATTGAAAAATCAGGCTTTATTGTTCTTTTACACAATTCTTAAAACGAAATAATTCTTTTTACCGCGTTGTAGTAGCACAAATTTATTGTTTATTAAGTCCTTTGAACCTACAATGTAATCGTCTTGAACTTTTTCTTTGTTTACAGAAATAGAGTTTTCTTTTAAAGCACGACGCGCTTCTCCGTTCGATTTTAAAAAGCCACCTTTTTCTGCCAATGCTGCAATAATATCTAATCCAGATTCGATATCTGCTCGAGCTATTTCAGTTAATGGAACGCCATCAAAAACATCTAAAAATGTTTGTTCATTAAGTTTCTTTAAATCATCTCCAGTTGAATTTCCAAAAAGAATTTCACTCGCTTTAATGGCATTATCTAAATCGTCTTGAGAATGTACCATCGTGGTTATTTCTTCTGCCAAACGTTTTTGTAACACACGTAAATGTGGCGCTTCACTATGTTCTGTAATTAAACCTTCTATTTCTTCGCGAGTTAAAAAGGTAAATATTTTAATGTATTTTTCAGCATCAACATCGCTGGTATTTAACCAATATTGATAAAATTTATACGGTGACGTTCTTTCTGTATCCAACCAAATATTTCCGCCTTCCGTTTTACCAAATTTGGTTCCATCGGCTTTTGTAATTAATGGCCAGGTTAGGGCATATCCTTTTCCTGCCTCAATACGACGAATTAATTCGGTCCCCGTGGTGATATTACCCCATTGGTCACTTCCGCCCATTTGTAGCGTGCATTGCTTATCTCGGTACAGATGTAAAAAATCGTATCCTTGTACCAATTGGTATGTAAATTCGGTAAAACTCATTCCTACTGAAGACTCAGATGACAATCGTTTTTTAACCGAATCTTTAGCCATCATATAATTTACGGTAATGTGTTTACCAACATCGCGAATAAAATCTAAAAACGAAAAGTTTTTCATCCAATCGTAATTATTCACAATAATAGCCGCGTTTTCCACATCACTATCAAAATCCAAAAAGCGCGACAACTGCCCCCTAAGCGCATCTTGATTATGTCTTAATGTTTTCTCATCTAGCAAGTTACGTTCCGACGATTTTCCTGATGGATCACCAATCATTCCTGTCGCACCTCCTACAAGTGCCACTGGTTTATGTCCTGCCAATTGAAAATGTTTAAGTCCCATTACGCCAACTAAATGACCAATATGCAACGAATCGGCAGTTGGATCAATACCTACATACGCCAAACGCATAGCCTCCATCAAATGTTCTTCGGTTCCTGGCATGCTATCTTGTATCATACCTCGCCACGTTAATTCTTCTACAAAATTCTTTTTCATTTTTATCATTTTTCACAAAACTAGGGCAAAGATAAAAATCAATGCATAATTACTTAGGTTTAAAGTTGAAAGTTTTAATGTTTAAAAGAAATGGCATCTTAAAACGATTACCAATAATAAATATTCACTATTTTAGACCTATGATTTTAGTTACCGGAGGTACAGGTTTAGTTGGTGCGCATTTGCTTTATAAACTTATGTGCAACAAGGAAAAAGTTAAGGCTATTTATAGAAGTGAACATAAATTAGAGCATGTAAAACATGTTTTTGCCACTTACACCAACGATTATAAAACCCTTTTTGAATCTATTGATTGGGTACAGGCCGATATTATAGATATTCCAGCATTATCTGAAGCTTTTAGAGATGTTTCGTATGTCTATCATTGTGCTGCTTTTGTATCGTTTGAACCCGATAAATATCATTTATTAAGAAAAATAAATATTGAAGGTACTGCCAATATCGTAAACCTTTGTCTATCGGGGAAGATTAAAAAATTATGCTACGTCAGCTCGATCGCTACATTAGGCAAACCGCTGAATAATAAATTGATTAATGAAGAAACTAGTTGGAATCCGGAAGACGATAATAGCGTTTATGCCATTACAAAATATGGTGCAGAAATGGAAGTGTGGCGGGGAACACAAGAAGGATTAAACGCAGTTGTAGTTAACCCGGGTGTTATTTTAGGTGCTGGTATCTGGAAATATGGATCAGGTAGTTTATTTAAAAAAGCGCATAAAGGTTTAAAATATTATACTTCCGGGACTATAGGACTCATAGCTATTGAAGACGTTACAGCTATAATGATCACTTTAATGAAAAGTAACATTACTAATGAACGATTTGTATTAGTAGCTGAAAACTGGACTTATAAAGACTTTTTACAAACTTTAGCACAATCTGTGAATGTAAAACCTCCTAATAAGCTAGCACAAACTTGGCTATTATATTTAGGTTGGAAATTGGATTGGTTAAAACACAAATTAACTGGTAAACGCCGACAGTTAACAAAACAAATTACAAAGTCATTATCAACTGAAACTAATTATAATAGTTCGAAGATAAAATCTACTTTAAAATACAATTTTAAAGATATAAATAAGACTATTTACGAGGTCGGGGGTTTGTTTCTGAAACAGGGCTAATCAATACCTCTTTATCTATTTTGTTTTTACCTTTCCGTAAAATTTCAGATAAAGAATCCTTGGATATTTTCAATTTTAAGGAGTCTCTTGTTTTAATATTGCTTAACGAGTCTTTTACTTTTACTAAATTACTTAAAGAATCTTTTTCTCGCTTTTCCTTTTCTCTTTTTTCTTTCAATTCTTGTTCTTTAAAAGTAACTTTTAATTTCTCTAAACTGTCTGTAACCCTATCGTAAATTTCTTCATAATCTTTAATGTAATAGGCATAATATTCGTTGCTTAATGCAAATTGCAAACTATCTATCCCATGCTTTTCAAAAACATAACTCTCTAGCTTTATACCATTTTGTTGCATGATACCTTTGTTTATAAAAGTTGCAGAACCAATTAGTCTCGCATCGATTAAAATATTCACCATTTTAGCCTTAGAAATTAAATTCTTTGGCTTTTTTGGAGCGCCTAAATTACACGAAGTAATCGTTAAAATAATGATGATATATACTATAAATTTTTTTAGCATTATCTATTAAAAGTTAATCGCTTTGCAGATTTTATGTTATTAAATTTGGCATTTTGATAAGCTAAACTGCCGTTTACAAAGGTATGTGTTATTCTTGACTTAAAGGTGGTGCCTTCAAAAGGCGACCAACCACATTTATACAGAATATTATCTTTATTTACCGTCCAGGGGTTGTTTAAATCCACTAACACTAAATCGGCAAAATAACCTTCTTTAATATAGCCTCTTTTTTCAATTTGAAATAAAATAGCCGGATTATGGCACATTTTTTCAACAATTTTTTCAATTGAAATTTTGCCTTTATGATACATTTCTAACATCGCCGGTAAAGCATGTTGTACTAAAGGACCTCCAGAAGGTGCTTTGGTATAAATATCATTCTTCTCTTCTAATGTATGCGGCGCGTGGTCTGTTGCGATAACATCAATTCTGTCATCTAACAAGGCCTCCCATAATTGTTCTCTGTCTTCTTTGGTTTTTACAGCAGGATTCCATTTTATAAATGTCCCTTTTTTATCGTAATCAGCATCTGAAAACCATAAATGATGAATACAAACTTCGGCAGTGATTTTTTTATCTTTTAAAGGAAGTTTATTTCCAAATAAACTCGTTTCTTTTCCTGTTGAAAGATGAAAAACATGTAAACGCGCGCCTGTTTTTACAGCTAATTTTATGGCAGTGGAAGATGATAAATAACAAGCCTCTTCGCTTCTAATTATGGGATGATATTTTACTGGAATATCCTCACCATAAGTTTCTAAATGTTCCTGAAAATTCTTTTTAATTGTAGCTTCATCTTCACAATGAACAGATATAAGTAGCTTGGTACTTTTAAATATTTTCTCCAGTACCTCAGGATCATCAACCAGCATATTACCCGTTGAAGATCCCAAAAATATTTTTAAACCTGCGACAGTTTTGGGATCTACTTTTAAAATTTCTTCTAGATTATCATTAGTACCACCAAACATAAACGAATAATTTGCAAACGACGATTTATCGGCAATTTCAAATTTTTGTTCTAATTTTTCTATAGTGGTAGTTTGCGGATTTGTATTAGGCATTTCAATAAACGATGTAATACCTCCAGCAATGGCCGCCTTAGATTCTGTTTCAATGGTAGCCTTTTTTGTCAATCCAGGTTCTCTAAAATGAACTTGATCGTCTATAACACCAGGTAACAGGTATTTCCCTTCAGCATCAATAATATGTACGTCTGAGGATTTTGCACTTATAGAATCACTAATTTCTTTAATGTATTCACCCTCTATTAATATATCGCCCTTAAAAATCACCTTATCATTTACGATGTTGGCATTTTTAATTAGTGTTGTTTTTAGTTTCATAATCTTTATCTACCTTTTAAATAGACTCTTAATTCTCATGGCAATAACGCCAAAAATAGCTTCAGAAATAATGCCAGAACTAAGTTTTGACACACCTTGAGTTCTGTCTGTAAAAATTACAGGTATTTCTATAATATTAAATTTTTTTAAATAAGCCTTAAATTTCATTTCAATTTGAAACGCATAACCGATAAACTTAACTTTATCCAAATTAATGGACTCTAAAACTTTGCGCTTATAACATACAAATCCCGCTGTAGTATCGTGTATTTTCATACCCGTTATGACACGTACATATCTGGAAGCAAAATAAGACATAAGCACACGGGCCATTGGCCAATTTACTACATTGACTCCTTTAATATATCTGGATCCAATTGCTACATCGGCACCATCAAAATGGCAGGCATGATGCAGTTTTACCAAATCTTTTGGATCGTGTGAAAAATCGGCATCCATTTCAAAAATATATTGATAGTGTTTTTTTAAACACCATTTAAAACCATGAATGTATGCGGTACCCAATCCAGATTTCTCTTTTCTAATTTCTAAAAATAATTTTTCAGGAAATTCGTTTTGTAATTCTTTTACTTTTAAACCTGTTAAATCTGGTGAACTATCATCAACAATAAGTACATGAATATCTTTAGATTGAGAAAATACTGCTCTTATAATAGCTTCAATATTTTCAATTTCATTGTACGTTGGTATTATTACAATAGTATCTGTCATTCTTTTATTTTAAAGAATCTCATAAAATTTTAAGCAAATGTACACCATTAACCTAATATTTATTTTAAATATTCCTTAATAATTAGGCTATCTTCTGAAATATTTATAATAATTTTACACTATGATTAGAGAAACGATATCGTATGATTTTTATACCATTATACTCGTTTTAGGGATATTAATTATTGCAATGGCAAAATTAACTTCTCCTAAGCGCTTTGACGATTTTGTTTCTGTATTAGGAAATTCAAAATACATAAAGATTTACTCCCGAGAACAGAAGTTTTTAGACAAATTTGATGCTTTATTATTTACTAATTTAATTCTTTCTACATCACTTTTTAGTTTTATAATGTATCAATTTTTTACAAAAACAAATACAATATCGATAGATTTAATGATAAAAATTTCTTTTGGTATTTGTGTTTTTATATTAATAAAAGTGCTTTTTGAACGTTTGATTGGAAGCCTTCTGGAAATTGATTCGGCCATAGACCAGTATCTTTTTCAAAAGATAAGTTATAAAAATTTTTTAGGAATTTTATTAATCCCAATCAACGCCTTCTTAATATTTAGTTTTAGCCCAACTTTATTGTTTTTTTATATAACTTTTGCATTGTTATTTATAGTAATTATTATAGGATTAATAACTTCACTTAAATCACATCAATCTTTAATAAAACACAATCTTTTTTATTTTATTTTGTATCTTTGCACTCTCGAAATCGCGCCTTTTATTATATTATATAAGGTGTTCATTTTGAAATAAAAGAAATAACTACCTACGCATATGAAAGTGAAAACCATTTTAGTATCTCAACCAGAACCTAAAATAGAAAACTCGCCATACTTCGATTTAATAGAAAAACAAAAAGTAAAAATAGATTTCAGGCCTTTCATTCATGTAGAAGGTGTTTCGGCAAAAGATGTTAGGCAGCAAAAAGTTGACTTACATAATTATACTGCCATCATTTTAACCAGCAGGAATGCTGTGGATCACTTTTTTAGAGTTGCAGAAGAAATGCGATTTAAAGTGCCTGATTCAATGAAATATTTCTGTCAGTCTGAAGCAGTTGCGTTTTATTTACAGAAATATGTTGTTTATAGAAAGCGTAAAATTTATGTAGGAAAACGAAATTTTTCTGAGCTTACACCTTTAATTAAAAAATATAAAGACGAAAAATTTTTATTACCAAATACAGATAAAGTTAAAGACGAAGTTCCAAATACATTAGACGCTTTAGGGGTTAATTGGAAACAAGCTACTTTTTACAAAACTGTAATAAGTGATTTAACTGATTTGGCTGATGTATACTACGATATTTTAGTGTTTTTTAGTCCATCTGGAATCGATTCTTTGTTTCAAAATTTTCCAGATTTTAAGCAAAACGAAACCCGTATTGCTGTTTTTGGAGATACCACTATTAAAGCTGTCGAAGAAAAAGGGTTACGTGTTGATATAGCAGCTCCAACTGCAGAAACACCATCTATGACAATGGCTTTAGAAAAGTATATTGAAAAAGTAAATAAAGCTAAATAAGTTTTATTATTGCTATAATAAAAAAGGGGAAGATTTTAAAATCTTCCCCTTTTTTATTTAAAATGCATAACGCTGCGGTCCACCTCGCCTAATTTCTTCACTTGCATTAGCTTCAAATTTTTTGAAATTTTCCCTAAAAGCATTGGTAAGTTTAAACGCCGTTGTATAATATGCTTCGTCATTATTCCAAGTTGCTCTGGGACTTAAAACACTCGTTGGAACTCCCGGACATTCTCTTGGTTGTGCTACTCCAAAAACAGAGTGGATATGATATTTATCGTATTCATACAAACCTAAATCGCCATTTAATACAGCATTTATCATGGCGCGCGTATATTTTAATTTCATTCTGGTTCCAACTCCATAAGGACCACCTGTCCATCCTGTATTTACTAACCAAACATTTACACCCGAATCTTTCATTTTCTGACTTAACATTTCTGCATATTTAGTAGGGTGTAATGGCATAAAGGGCGCACCAAAACATGCAGAAAAATTTGGCGTTGGCTCTAAAACACCAGCTTCGGTTCCTGCAACTTTAGCCGTATAACCCGAAATAAAATGGTATGCAGCCTGACTAGGTGTTAATTTAGAAATTGGAGGCAATACCCCAAAAGCATCTGCCGTTAAAAAGAAAATATTTTTTGGATTCTTTCCAATAGATGGAATTTGAATATTTTCGATATGATCAATCGGGTAACTAACTCGAGTATTTTGAGTGATTGAGGTGTCTTCAAATTTCACATTACCATTCTTGTCTAATATAACATTCTCAAGTATGGCTCCTTTTTTAATTGCGTCATAAATTTCGGGCTCATGCTCTCTTGAAAGGTTAATCACTTTTGCATAGCAACCACCTTCAAAATTAAATACAGTATTTTCGGCAGTCCACCCATGTTCATCATCACCTATTAAGCTTCTATTAGGATCGGTGGAGAGGGTTGTTTTTCCTGTACCTGATAACCCGAAGAAAATTGCTGTATCCCCGTCTTTACCCACATTAGCACTGCAATGCATTGGTAGCGTATTTTTATATACTGGTAGAATAAAATTTAATGCAGAAAAGATTCCCTTTTTTATTTCACCTGTATAACCAGTTCCTCCAATTAGTGCGATTTTTTTTGTAAAGTTTAAAATAGCAAAATTATGTTGACGCGTGCCGTCAACTTCAGGATTTGCCATAAAACCAGGCGCATTAATTACTGTCCATTCAGACTCAAAGTTTTTCAATTCTTCTTTAGTTGGACGTAAAAACATGTTATATGCAAATTGATTGCTCCAAGGGTATTCATTTACAACACGAATATTTAATTTATAATTATCGTCGGCACAAGCGTAACAATCTCTAACAAAAACTTCCTTATTCGATAAATAATCGACTACCTTATTATATAAACTATCAAACTTATCAATCTCAAAGGGTAATATTAATATGACTCCACCAAACTTTATCTTCGGTAATAGCATCTCTAACAATAAATCGATCTTGTGGTGAGCGTCCCGTAAATTCTCCTGTATTTACAGCCAAAGCTCCAGAAGAGGTCTCAACACCCTGTCCCTTTTCTATGGCAATATCATGAAGCTGTTCTGGTTCTAATTGATACCTAATATTTGCATTTTTTATTCCATATTTATCTAGCGAAATCGTTTGCGCTATGTGTTTGTACTTTGTCATAAATTCAATGTAAATTATATATTATGCAAAATTATGACAATATTTTTACTTTTTTGTTATTTTATTATTTCATTTTTACGAAATTAATAAATATACATATCCAGGAAATTATGAGTAACGCTCCGCCTACTGGGGTAACAAAACCAATAATTTTAAAATCGAAAGTTGTTAACATGTTTGTTGCTAATCCGTAAATAGACCCCGAAAACAATATAACACCAACTACAGTTAAATAGTAAACTATCCTTTTAATTCTATGTCTAACAAGATTTGTCCCTCCCACAAATAGCAGAAAAAGAGCGTGATACATTTGGTATCGTACACCGGTTTCGAAGGTTTGTAACGCTTCAACCGTAATTAATTCTTTCAAAATATGTGCTCCAAACGCACCTAAAATAATCCCTATTACACCTAATATTGATGCCGTAATTAATATTTTTTTGTTCATATTAATATGCTGTTTTAGTCATTAATGCTTTTTGTATTTACTAAATTAGTCGTTACAAAATTACTTAACAAATCTCACTATGCGAAAGATTTTACTTATTGGCTCCGGTAAATCTGCTTCTTATCTTATAAAATACTTATTAGACAAATCAACTTTAGAAAACTTGTTTATTACTGTTGGCGATTTAAATATTGAAACCGCAAAAAAACTGATAGGAAATCATAAAAATGCTGAAGCTATATTGCTAGACATTTTTAATGAGGATTCTCGTAAAATTGCCATTAAAGATGCCGATATCGTTGTTTCTATGTTACCGGCGAGTTTACATATCGAGATTGCAAAAGATTGTATTTTGTATGAAAAGAACATGGTTACAGCATCGTATGTCAGTCCCGAAATGCAAGCCTTAAATGATTTAGCGAAAGCAAAAGGACTTGTGTTTTTGAATGAAATTGGCGTAGATCCTGGTGTTGACCACATGAGTGCTATGCAGGTTTTAGACCGTATTCGAGATGAAGGAGGAAATGTAATACTATTCGAATCGTTCACTGGTGGTTTGATAGCTCCCGAAAGCGATAACAATCTCTGGAATTACAAATTTACCTGGAACCCAAGAAATGTTGTAACTGCAGGGCAAGGTGGTGCAGCAAAATTTCTGCAAGAAGGTACCTATAAATACATTCCGTATAACCGATTATTCAGGAGAACCGAATTTTTAGATATTGATGGATTTGGTCGCTTTGAGGTCTATGCCAACAGAGACTCGCTTAAATATCAAAGTGTTTATGGATTAAATAAAGTACAAACATTATACCGAGGCACCATAAGACGTGTTGGCTTTTGTCGAGCATGGAATATTTTTGTAAACTTAGGAATGACCGACGATAGCTACACCATAGATGATAGCGAAAACATGAGCTACCGCGATTTTGTTAATGCTTTTTTACCTTACAGCCCTTCCGATTCTGTAGAGTTAAAACTAAGACATCAACTTAAAATTGATCAGGATGATATTGTTTGGGACAAACTTATAGAGCTCGATATTTTCAATGCCAAAAAACCGGTGGCCCTTAAAAAAGCAACTCCAGCCCAGATTCTTCAAAAAATATTAATGGATAGCTGGACACTCGATAAAACCGACAAAGACATGATAGTCATGTACCATAAATTCGGATACGAAAAAAACGGCAAGCAATACCAAATAGATGCAAGTATGGTTGTTTTGGGTGAAGACCAAACCTATACCGCCATGGCAAAAACCGTAGGTTATCCAGTAGCAATAGCTACATTGGCCATTTTAAATAAAAAAATAGCTGCAACCGGAGTTCAAATTCCTGTCATTAAAGAGATATATCAGCCCATTTTAAACGAGTTAAAAACCTTTGGTATCACATTTAACGAAAAAGAAGTTCCTTATTTGGGTTACAATCCTTTAAATAATTGAAGTTTGGGCGTTTCCCTATAGGGTCAGGCTTTACGCTGCAAGTCCTCGCTCGTACCTCACTGTGGGCTTTCACTTCAATCCTTAACGCAGTATTAATTTCAAATAAATTCATTTTAGTTCATTTATGTATTAAAAAACAAACCTAAATGAAAAACAAAACTTCAACATTGGCTGTATGGAAAAACAAGTATTTAAAACTAACTATTTTTAATAATTTTGCATCTCATTTAAATAAACATAATTTATGAAAAAATCTATATTATTCCTGCTAGTTACATTCTTAGTATCATCATCTGTTATTTGCACAAGAAACAACCGCAATCGAAACAACTAAAAATTTTAATGAATTAAAATTAAACGGATTATTTCTAGTTATTGGGGCGTTAGAAGTTACTTATGAAAGAACTTTAAATGAAGAATCTGCTATAGGAATATCTGTATTTCTTCCCATTGACAATGATGTGAGCAATGATATTAAATATAACATATCACCCTATTACCGTTTCTACTTTGGTGAGAAATATGCTGCCGGTTTTTTTGTGGAAGGTTTTGGGATGTTAAATTCTACAAATCGAAATTTTGATATTTTTGAAGATAGAAGAAGATTTTAGAACAGATTTTGCATTAGGGTTCGCTGTTGGAGGCAAGTGGGTAACCAAAAGAGGTTTTAGTGTAGAATTATTTGGAGGTATTGGAAGAAACCTATTTAATAATAACGGTACTGATTATGAAATAATAGGTAAAGGCGGTATAAATTTAGGTTATAGATTTTAATAAAATTACTATTTATAAAACATAAAACCCAAGCAAATACTTGGGTTTTATGTTTTTATGAGATTCCTGCTTTCGCAGGAATTTTACATTTTCATTAACCAAGTACGCACATCTACAGCTTGCTTAATAATGTCTCTTAAATCTTCAATTTTAACGCGTTCTTGTTCCATTGAATCTCTATGACGAATAGTAACAGTATTATTTTCTAGAGTATCATGATCTACAGTAATACAAAATGGTGTTCCGTTGGCATCTTGTCTTCTGTAACGTCTTCCAACTGCATCCTTTTCATCGTAATCTACATTGAAATCCCATTTCAATTCTTCTACAATTTGTTTTGCTATTTCTGGTAAGCCATCTTTTTTAACCAATGGTAAAACCGCTGCTTTAACAGGTGCTAAAACTGCTGGTAGTTTTAAAACGGTTCGTGTTGTATTGTTTTCTAATTCTTCTTCAACTAATGCATTTGAAAATACGGCTAAAAACATACGGTCTAACCCAATAGATGTTTCTAAAACATAAGGCGTATAGCTGGCATTGTTTCATGGTCGAAATACTGTAATTTTTTACCTGAAAATTTTTCATGTTGAGATAAATCGAAATCTGTACGTGAATGAATACCTTCTAATTCTTTAAATCCAAATGGAAATTTAAATTCAATATCAGTAGCAGCATCTGCATAATGTGCTAATTTTTCATGATCGTGAAAACGGTAATTTTCAGCTCCCATTCCTAATGATAAATGCCATTTCATTCTGGTTTCTTTCCAGTGCTCAAACCATTCTTTTTGCGTTCCTGGTTTTATAAAAAATTGCATTTCCATTTGTTCAAACTCACGCATTCTAAAAATAAATTGTCTTGCAACAATTTCATTTCTAAAGGCTTTTCCTGTTTGTGCAATACCAAAAGGAATTTTTAATCGACTTGTTTTTTGAACATTTAAAAAGTTTACAAAAATACCTTGTGCTGTTTCCGGACGTAAGATATAAATCCATCGCATTTTCAGCAGATGCACCTAGTTTTGTTCCAAACATTAAATTAAATTGCTTAACATCTGTCCAGTTTCTAGAACCAGTTAACGGGTCGGCAATTTCTAATTCTTCAATTAGCGCTTTAACATCGGCTAAATCTTCATTTTCTAAAGATTTTGCCATTCGAGTAAGCGTTGCATTTATTTTTTCCTGATATTCTACAACACGTGTGTTAGTTGTAACAAATTCTTCTTTATTAAAAGCATCACCAAAACGTTTTGCTGCTTTATCAACTTCTTTATCAATTTTAGCTTCTATTTTAGCGCAATAGTCTTCAATCAATACATCAGCTCTATAACGCTTTTTCGAATCTTTATTATCAATTAAAGGGTCGTTAAAAGCATCAACGTGACCAGACGCTTTCCAAGTAGTTGGATGCATAAAAATTGCGGCATCAATACCTACAATATTATCATTCATCTGCACCATGGCTTTCCACCAGTAGTCGCGAATGTTTTTCTTTAGTTCTGCACCGTTTTGTGCGTAGTCGTAAACTGCACTTAATCCATCGTAGATTTCACTACTTTGAAACACGTAACCATACTCCTTTGCGTGAGAGATTACTTTTTTAAATTGATCTTCATTATTTGCCATGGTGCAAAAATAAAAAACCGCATCAAACTAAAGGTGTACTTTGTTAAAAATTAAATGTTCATCTTGTTTATTTTATATTTTAGTATGGTTTTTGCGTTAGGGATTGCAGTGGAAATCCTTTTTTAAGGTTTTTACCTTAAAAAAAATTGTAGCGTAAAGCCCGACCCTTGTGGTAACGCCCAAGAAATTAGTATTATAATTTGGTCATTTTTAATTAAATTTACAGAACGTGATTTTTTAATTTATGCTGAAACCCATTGTTGACTTATTATTTCCTAAAGTATGTTATGCATGCCTGAATTTATTGAACGATAATGAGAAGACTATTTGTGTAGATTGCAGGCACGATTTACCTGTTACCAATTTTCATTTTGATAATGACGATTCTGTTGCAAAAGTGCTTTATGGCCGTGCGAAAATTGAAAACGGCACAGCACTTTTTCGGTTTGAAAAAAAAGGTTTGGTGCAACAACTTATACACGGACTTAAATACAAAGGTTACGAAACCATTGGCTATTCTTTAGGAAATTGGCTGGGTGGTGAATTAAAAGATTTAGATGGTTATAAGTCTATTGATATAGTGATACCTGTGCCGTTGCATAAAAACAAACTTAAAAAAAGAGGATATAATCAGGTTGCTAAATTTGGGCAGCAAATCGCAGTCGCTTTAAATGCCCATTATGAAGATGATGTACTTGTGAAAATAACGAATACAACATCGCAAACTACTAAAAACAGATTTACCCGCTGGAACAATACAGATGAATTATTCACTATGAAAAATGCAGATACGATTGAAAACAAACATGTACTTTTAGTGGATGATTTAATAACAACAGGAGCCACTTTAGAAGCTTGCATCTCTGTATTAAGTAAAGCAAAAAATATAAAAATTAGTATCGCTACTATGGCAATAGCTTAAACAGTTAACCGTTATATCTTTAAATTTATGTAGGTTTGCAAAATATTTAAATTTGGTAATGAACAAAACCCTTTCAAATTTTATTTTACTTGTATTTATAGGTCTTTTAATTGTAAATTGTGCAAACCGAGGCACTCCCGAAGGTGGCCCAAAAGATGAAACACCTCCTAAATTAGTAAATGAAATTCCAAAAAATTATACCACTAATTTTAAAGGAAAAGTTATTAAGATTTATTTTGATGAATACGTAAAAGTTAAGGACCTGCAAAAACAGTTGGTTATTTCGCCACCAATGAATACCCAACCAGAAATTACGCCACTTGGTAGTGCTAGTAAATACATTACAATTAAAATCCATGATACGCTTCAACAAAATACTACCTATGCCTTTAATTTTGGAAATAGTATCGTTGATAACAATGAAGGAAATCCATACCCTTATTACCGATATGTGTTTTCAACGGGGGATTATATCGATTCGTTGAGTGTAAAAGGCACTATCATTGATGCTGTAAAAAGGAAACCGGAAACTTTTGTAACGGTCGCATTATACGAAGTAGATTCTACATTTAACGACTCTATTATCTATAAAAAACCACCAAAATACATAACAAACACATTAGACAGTCTTACCACATTTTCAGTAGATAACATTAAAGCTGGAAAATATATGTTAATGGCATTAAAAGATGGTAATAACGACAATAAATTTCAACAGAAGGCGGATCAAATCGCATTTTATAAAAGCTTTATTAATGTACCTACGGACACTCTATATACACTAAAATTATTCACTGAAGAAAGAGATTTTAGTGCTACCAGACCACAGATTGTGGCAAGTGAAAAAATAGCCTTTGGTTTTGAAGGCGATTATACTAAAATGAAAATTAATATAATATCTGAAATCCCTGAAGATTTTAGTTATCGCGTTACCAAAGACGAAAAAGCAGACACCCTTTATTATTGGTATAAACCTAAATTAGAAGTCGATTCGCTTAATTTTAAAGTAACACATCTTAATTACGAAAAAGATTTTACGGCCAAAATTAAAAAACAAAAAAAAGATTCCTTAACTCTTAATGTTAATCCAACAGGAGTCATTGGAATTGATGACCCCGTAAACTTTAGAGGGACCATCCCTTTTGATCAATTTGATGTGGCAAAAATTAAGTTAATTGATAAAGATTCTACCAAAATTGACTTCACCACTAAATTTGACACGTTAAATAATACATATGCCATCAACTTTAAAAAGAAAGAAGACAGCAAATATATTTTAATGCTTTTACCAGGTGCGCTAGTCGATTTTTACGATAAAGAAAATGACACTTTAAGATATGGATTAAGCACACGAAAAGGATCTGAATTTGGTTTTGTTCGATTTACGTTGGTAAATGCTACATATCCACTAATTATTCAATTAACAAACGAAAAAGGCGAAGTAAAAGTAGAACAATATACCACCAAACCTGAAATTTTAGATTTCTTAAATCTGGACGCTAGCACCTATTATATTAGGGTAATTCATGACACCAATGGAAATGGGAAATATGACACAGGAAATTACCTAAAAAAAATACAACCAGAACGCGTTAGTCACTTTAAAGAAGTTGAAGTAAGAGCAGATTGGGGATATCCTGAAACGCTGGAATTTACGTCAGAATAAACGAATCTTTATCGTCTAAAAATTTAAGTTTATTACGATAAAAATTGATTTGATGGCGGTCTAAAATCGCAATTTCAATATGCTCTTTATTTGGTCTCACTAAAGTTATGGCATTTCCTAAAACATCGTAAACAGCAGAGTTTCCAGAATATTCGATTTCAGCTTCATCTAATCCAACTCGATTCACACCAATGGTATAACACATGTTTTCTATAGCTCGGGCTTTTAATAAGATATCCCATGCCAAAATTCTTGGTTTTGGCCAATTAGCCACATATATTAAAGCATCATAATTTTCTGTGTTTCTTGCCCAAACAGGAAATCGCAAATCGTAACAAACTAATGGGCAAATCTTCCAACCTTTATATTCAATAATTACTTTTTTATTACCGGCTGAAAAAACCTTTTGTTCTCCGGCAAGCGTAAATGTATGTCTCTTGTCGTAGGTAATTATGGCTCCTGAAGGTTCGACAAAAAGGAGACGATTATAAAATTTTCCAGCTTCATTTATTATAAGACTTCCAACAATGGCTGCGCCTGTTTTTAAAGCTTTTTTTTGCATCCATTCTACGGTTTTACCATCCATAGCTTCAGCAACTTTTTCCGCTTGCATGGTAAATCCGGTTGCAAACATTTCTGGTAAAATGATTAAATCTACCGGATTTACGATACTGTCTATTTTTTCAGAAAAATTATCACGATTTTTTTTTGGGTTTTCCCATTCTAAATCGGATTGAATTATTGCTACTTTAAGCTGGTCTTGCATCATCTATTTTCGATACTAAAGTTTTCTTTTAGCTTTATCTATATCCTCATTCAATCTATCAATTTTTTCTAACCATTTTGCTTCATCATTTGGCGATAATTTGCCTTTTCTTTTTAGCTTCTCATATTTATTAATAGCATCATTATACTTATCACCAGCTTTTTTATAATTTGATTGGGCTTTATCTCTTGCTTTTAATTCTTTTTCAGCTTTTTTCTGCTTCTTTTCGGCAGTTTTTAAATCGTTTTCAGCCTTCTTCACAACTCTTTCTGCTCTTTTTCGTTCTTCATCTAAAGCTTTATCTGCTCTTTTTCGTTCTGCGATTAAAGCTTTTTCAGCTTTTTGTTGTTGTTCATCAATAGCTTTTTGCTGTCTTAAAGCTTCTCTAATTCCAATTTGTTCATTGACAGAAAGCGAACCTGTGACATCTGCTCCATTTTGTGAAATACTTTTTCCTTTTACTTTATAAGTTGTTCCGTTATAATCAACTTCTTGAGCCTGAGCACTTAAAGTCATCGCGAAAATCAATACTATTACTACCAAAAATTTCATAATTGTTAATTTAAATTGTTAATACTTTTTAGACCTCATATTAATCAAAAAGTCACTTTAAATGCGGTTCAAAATATCTGTTGCCTTTTTTAAGGTGTCGTCTGTTTTTGCAAAACAAAATCTTAGCACCTTATTATCTAAACCATCACTGTTAAAAACTGATAACGGGATAGATGCAATTCCAGATTCAATGGTTAATTGTTTCGCAAAATTGACATCATTTTCATTGGTTATATTTGAATAATCTAACACTTGAAAATAGGTGCCTTTTGAAGGCGTAAATTTAAACTTAGAATCCTCTATTAAATTTAAGAATAAATTTCGTTTCTTTTCGTAAAAATCTGATAATTCTAAATAATGTTTTGGCTCTTGCATATAGTCTGCAATTCCCTTTTGAGTTGGGTGATGAATACAAAAAACATTAAACTGATGCACTTTCACAAACTCTTGCATTAATTCTTTGGGTGCACAACAATAACCAACGCGCCAACCTGTATTATGAAAGGTTTTACAGAAAGATGCCACCACAAAACTACGCGATTTTAAATCGGGAAATAAACAAGCACTCTGGTGCTTTTCGTTATCATAAATCATGTGTTCGTAAACTTCATCACTCAACACAATAATATTGGTGCCTCTGGTTAGATTTTCTAATTGAAGCATGTCTTCTTTTGAAAACACAGAACCTGTTGGGTTATGAGGCGTATTGATGATAATCATTTTTGTTTGACTATTTATCTTTCCCTTAACATCATTCCAATCTACTTTAAAATTATTATATGCTTCTAATTGTACAGAGACGGCTTTACCTCCATTTAACTCAATGGCGGGTTGATAACTATCATAGGCTGGTCTAAAAATAATGACCTCATCATGAGGCTTTATAAAAGTTGTTATAATAGTAAAAATAGCCTGTGTTGCGCCGGCAGTAATAGTGATTTCATTTTCTGGATGATAACTTGTATGATAAAGCAAATCGAATTTCTTGGCGATAGTTTCACGAAGTTCCAAATTTCCCAACATTGGTGCATATTGGTTGTAACCAGAATTCATTGCTTTACTAACCAAATCGATTAGTTTTTGATCGCTATCAAAATCTGGAAAACCCTGAGATAAATTAATCGCATGGTGCTTATTTGCCAAACCACTCATTACTGAGAAAATCGTTGTTCCTACATTTGGAAGTTTAGAAAATTGTTGCATAGCTAAAGTTAAACAATATTCATCTTTTTCAATAAAAAAGACGCATTCATATTTTTACAAACCCCTTCTTTTAAAGTGTAATCAAAATGAAGTTCATCATTAATAATTTCGGCATCAAAATAGTAGTTTTTTACATCTTCTAATTCTTTTTCAATCTCACATAAACTTAAATCGTGTGTTGCAATAATTCCTGTTGCATTTGAAGCTACTAGTTTTTCAACAAATTTTCTAGATCCAATAGCTTTATCGGTACTATTGGTGCCTTTTAAAATTTCATCTAAAACAATAAAATAAGGTTCTTCTTGCAATGGCATCAACAATGTATTTTAAACGTGTTAATTCTGAAAAGAAATACGAACTATCATCTGTTAACGAATCGGTAGTTCGCATACTGGTAATCAATTTTACAGGTGAATAACTGACTAGATTTTGCACAAACTGGCAATCCAACATTCGCCATCACAATATGCAAAGACACGGTTCTTAAAAACGTGCTTTTTCCTGCCATATTAGCACCAGTAACTATAAAAAATTGTTCGTTATTTATGGTTAAATCACTATCCACACGCTTGTTTTTATTTAATAATGGATGCCCTAAACTATCGGCTTTTATAACAGCACTGTTTGCTTCAATGATTGGAAATACAAAATCGGGGTGATTAAAAGCAAAGTTACCTAAGGAATTATAAGCGTCGAAAAAAGAAACTACTTCAAACCAATCGGCAACTTTATTGGCGTGTTCCTTAATCCATTGTTCAATATGATAGCTATTTTTTATATCCGACAGAAAATAACCATTTCCAAAAATTGCAGATATAAGATTATTTCGGTTATCTAATGCGTCCAGAGCCTTTGAAAATTCTTTAAAAATAACAGAGGCTTTTTTCCCTTCCTGTTGAATTTGTTGTTGCTTTTGTTTTAATAATTCTGAAGAAAACGATTCATTTTCAATCAACTCCAAAAGTGATGCATATTGACGAAATGTTTCTTTAACCTTATCGGTTTTTGAAGACAGTATATTTATTTTTTTTACATAAACACCTGAAATACCTAAGCCCAAAAGCAACCAATAGCCTATAAACATGGCGTTAATAATATCAAAAATCCCCAATCCAAAAATGAGTATTGAAATAAGGGTAAAGCCTAAAGGAAGCCATTTTGCCATTTGAGGTAAAAATGACTGATATTGTTGCAACCAATTAATAATCTGTTTTGCTGGTGTTTCAACCGACACCAAACTGGATGTTGCCGAATAGTGTTGGCGCCATTGTGGTTTTCCATTCAATTCTTTAATGGCATCTTGCCTTAAAACAATGTCTTCAATATTATTAGCTTTTAAAGCATCGGCTAATTTTTGAGTTCCTTCATTAATAGTTGTTCTATTAATAAATTGAAAAAAAGACCCGCGCCCAAATAAATCAATATCTAAACTATAAAAGTGATTGGCATCTTGAAAAGGTAAACCCGCATCTCTATCATGAAAATCGCCAGAAGCAATGTTTATTTCATCTTTATTAATGTTTACTAAAGCTTCGTTGAATTGTTTTTTCGCTTTAATATCATTGTACTTCGATAATAAATATAAAAAAAGAGCAAAACCTGTAATCCCTAAAGATACGGCGACTTGCCATTGCTGAAAAGTGATATAAATTCCTATAGCCGTTATTACAAAAACCAAAAGGCGATATACACTCAAAGCAGTCATTTTTTTATATAACTTCTGTGATTCTACTTTATAGATTTCTAAATGCTTTTGGTAATATGCTAGCGGATTGTCCATTATTAAAATTAATTGAATTAGTAAAGAAACAAAAAAGCCCTGAAAAATTTCAGGGCTTTTATTTTATAATTTAAAAGATCTTAATCTCTAGAACCTCCAAAAACTTGTATTGCCCAATACGCTAAAGAAGCTAAAGCACCAATAGCAGCAACCAAATAAGTTCTGGCAGCCCATTTAAGTGCATCTTCAGACCCAGCATATTCTTGTTGAGATACCATGTTTTTATTTTTTAACCAAGCCAAAGCACGATTACTCGCATCGTATTCTACAGGTAAAGTTATAAAACTAAATGCTGTTGCAAAACCCATCATTGCTAAACCTGCCACTGCTACATAATAGCCAATTCCAAGTCCGGCAGCTGCACCTAACATCAATCCACCAAGAACCACCCACTGAGACATTCCAGAAGTTACACTAACAATTGGCACTAAAGCAGAGCGCATTTTTAACCATTCGTATGCTTGTGCATGTTGAACCGCATGACCACATTCGTGTGCAGCAACAGCAGCCGCAGCAGCATTACGTTGATTATAAACCGATTCGCTTAAGTTAACCGTTTTGTTTTTTGGATTGTAATGATCTGTTAATTGTCCTGGTGTTGAAATAACCTCAACATCAGTAATACCATGATCTGCCAACATTTTTTCAGCAATTTCGGCACCACTCATGCCATTCCTTAGCTGTACTTTTGAATAAGTTTCAAACTTTTTCTTTAATTTTCTACTTACTAACCAGCTAACCAGTGCGATAGCACCTAATAATATATAATATCCAATCATTGTTTTTAAATTTTAATTACGAAATAAATATAACAAAAATAACGCCAATTATTAAGTATGAAATAATGTCAGTCATAATTTCAAACAAAAAACCCCTAAGAATTTAATTTCAGGAGTTTTTAGTATGTATAAATATGCTTTTTTTATTCAGCAAATTCTAAATCAAATGCTTCTGCAATTTCTCTATAAACAATCTTACCTTTTACAATATTTAATCCTTTTGCTTAGTGGCGCACTGTTCACACATGCTTTTTCCCAACCTTCATTTGCTAATTTAATAACATAAGGAAGTGTCACATTTGTTAATGCCATTGTTGAAGTATAAGGTACTGCTCCTGGCATATTGGCAACACAATAATGCACAACATCATCTATAATATATGTTGGGTCTTGATGTGTCGTTGGTTTGGTAGTTTCGAAACAACCTCCTTGATCTACCGCTACATCAACAATTACTGTTCCTGGACGCATGATTTTCAACATATCTCTGGTAATTAACTTTGGTGCTTTTGCTCCTCTTAATAAAACCCCACCAATAATTAAATCAGTTTTAGGTAAATGTCTTCTAATATTATATTCACTTGAAAATTCTGTATTTACATTTGCTGGCATAATATCAGAAATATAACGCAACTGCTTCATATTAACATCCATAATTGTTACATTGGCACCTAATCCTGCAGCCATTTTAGCTGCTTGAATTCCAACAATACCACCCCCTAAAACCAGTACGTGTGCTGGTGGAACTCCAGGAACACCTCCTAATAAAATACCACGTCCTTTAATTGGTTTTTCTAAATATTTGGCACCTTGTTGAATAGACATTCTACCTGCTACTTCAGACATTGGGATTAATAAAGGTAAAGTTCCATTTTCATCCTCAACCGTTTCATAAGCAATACAAACGGCGTTACTCGCAATCATAGCATGCGTAAGTGGCTCGCTAGAAGCAAAATGAAAATAGGTAAATACAACATGGTGTGGTTTAATTAAAGCATATTCTTCCTCAATAGGTTCTTTTACCTTAACAATCATATCAGCAGCCTTGTAAACTTCTTCTATAGTATCTAGAATAGTAGCTCCCGCATTCACATAATCTTTATCAAAAAAACCACTACCAAAACCAGCACTTTTTTGCACGTAAACGGTATGATTTCTTTTTGTTAATTCAAACACTCCAGAGGGTGTCATTCCCACTCTGTTTTCATTATTTTTAATTTCAATAGGAACACCAATTTTCATATGTAGATATTATTAGTTTTTCTATAGTTATATGTAATTCGCATGGCTTGAATGATATTTTGACCAATTTAAGATCATGCTCATTTCATATATAGAAAATATTATAGTTAATTTTAAACTGCTGCAAAATTAAAATATTAGATTGAGAATATCTGAATATATTCAAATATTTATGAATTTTTTTAGAAGAAAAGTTGCATTCATTGAAAAAACATCAAAATACATTGATTTTAGGATGGTTTAATACGCTATTATTTAATTCAATAAAATGATAAAAATCATCATTTCAATTATTTAACACACTATTTTTTATTGTATTTTAATTTAAAGTAGATGAGTAAAAATGCAGAGACCAATGTAATGGCATTGGCCATAATCATAGACGGACTATTTATAAAGTACCCATAAACCAACCAGCCTATAATACCCGCAAAAAATATTAATAACATGGGTAATGACAAACCCGGAAACATCTTTTGTTTTCCAGGTTTTATAAACTTGTGGTAAAAACGCCGAAGTTGTAAGAATTGCAGCAACAAAACCAATGATTTCTATATAATTTATGCTATTATCTAACAAATTATTAATTATTACGTTTTATATTAGTTAAACTCATTATAAGGATCATATCTAATACCAGTAATTTCTAGCAAATCTTTATCTCCATCATCATCATAATCAATTTCCACCTGATAAGTAAATTTAATATCATTTACTTCAATTATCTTATAAACTAGCGCTAATTGCTCTCCAAAATAAAGTTTTATTTTATCTCCTTTTAACTCCCATTCTAAGTTTGTGCCTGATGTAGCACACTCTGCGCAATTGGAGCAATTTAAAACTACTCTTTCTTCAAAATCAAATTCCTTTCCTTCTGAATTATAAAACTGAAAGTGGTCTTTCACGCAGCCTTCAGTGTGCTGGTATAAATAGATCTCACCATTTACTTTAACGGTGTCGTAAGACCATGAACCAATAATATTCTCAAGAAAATATGCTTCACGCGGATCGACATCTTCGCTTTCTGAACAGGCGACACATCCTAATAACATTAAGGTAAAAAGTATCTTTTTCATAAATTATAAATTACCCAACAATATTTACAATTTTCCCAGGAACAATAATCACTTTCTTAGGTGTTCTACCTGCCAATTGCTCTTGTGTTTTTTCATTTGCCATTACCGCTTCTTCTATTTGTTGTGCGTTAAAATCCATTGGTAATTCTAAGGTAAAACGCATTTTTCCGTTGAAAGAAATCGGGTAATTTTTGCTGCTTTCTACTAAATGACTTGCATCAAATTTCGGAAATGGAGCTGTTGAAATAGATTCATTATGTCCTAATTGATTCCATAATTCTTCAGCAATATGTGGTGCATATGGCGATAACACAATTAATAAAGGTTCTAAAATTTCCTTGCTCGTGCATTTTTGAGCAGTTAACTCATTAACCGCAATCATAAAGGTAGACACCGATGTATTAAATGAGAAATTCTCAATATCTTCTTCTACTTTTTTAATGGTTTTATGAAGGGTTTTTAAATTGTCTGCATTAGGTTTTGCATCATTTACATTTAATCCGTTTTCACCAACATACAATTTCCATAGTTTTTTAAGAAAACCATGCACACCAGTAATACCAGCAGTATTCCAAGGTTTGTATTGCTCTAACGGACCTAAAAACATTTCGTATAAACGTAAACTATCAGCACCATAATCAACACAAATCTGGTCTGGATTCACTACGTTGTATTTGGATTTGGACATTTTTTCGACATCGCGACCGACTTTATAAACACCATCTTCTAAAACAAATTCTGCATCTTTATACTCTTCACGCCAGTTTTTAAAAGCTTCAATATCTAATTCATCGGAAGAATTCACAAAGGAAACATCTGCATGAATTGATTGAACATTTAAACCATTAGTTAATCCTTTTGATACAAATTTATTCTCACCTTCTACTCTATAAACAAAAGCACTAGTCCCCAAAATCATTCCTTGGTTAATTAGCTTTTTAGCATACTCATCAACAGGCACAACGCCTTTATCAAACAAGAATTTTTGCCAAAAACGAGAGTACAATAAATGCCCAGTTGCATGCTCGCTTCCGCCAATGTATAAATCGACATCTTTCCAGTAATTAAGCGCTTCTTTACTAGCGAATTCTTCGGTATTGTGCGCATCCATATAGCGATTAAAATACCACGAACTTCCTGCCCACCCTGGCATAGTATTCAATTCTAAAGCAAAGACATTTACATTGTCAATAAGGTCATTAGATACTACTTCCGCCTTGAGGCGGTCCCAAGCCCAAACTGTGGCATTTCCTAAAGGTGGTTCGCCGGTTTCGGTTGGTAAATATTTTTCAACTTCGGGTAAACGTATTGGTAAATGCTTCGCATCAATCATTTGAGGCATGCCATTTACATAATACACTGGGAAAGGTTCACCCCAATAACGCTGACGCGAAAATACAGCATCACGCAAACGGTAATTAGTTTTTCCTTGTCCTTGACCTATTTTTTCTAATTCGGTAATGGCTTTTTTAGTAGCTTCTTTATACGATAAACCATTTAAGAAATCACTGTTAGCAATTACCACATTGTCTTTGGAAGCAAAGGCTTCTTCAGAAATATCAACACCTTCAAAAATATTAGGAATTGGAATATTAAAATGTTTTGCAAAATCGTAATCGCGTTGGTCGCCACAAGGAACGGACATCACTGCTCCTGTTCCGTAACCTGCCAAAACATAATCGCCAATCCAAACTGGAATGGGTTCTTTAGTAAACGGATGTTCTGCATACGCTCCAGTAAAAGCACCTGAAATGGTTTTTACATCGGCCATTCTATCGCGTTCGCTACGTTTTGCGGTCGCTAAAATGTAGGCTTCAACGTCTGCTTTTTGTTCTGTCAGTTGTGATTTTTGAAACGAGTTCGTGTTCTGGAGCCAATGTCATGAAACGACACTCCGAAAATGGTGTCAGGACGTGTTGTAAACACATGAAATTCTGAATTCTGAATTCTGAATTCTGAATTCTGCGGAAGCTCCAACCGATTTTCCAATCCAGTTACGCTGACTTTCCTTTAAAGAATCCGTCCAGTCTATTTTTTCTAAACCTTGAAGTAAACGTTCAGCATAGGCCGAAATTCGCATACTCCACTGAGTCATTTTTTTTCTGATAACAGGATGTCCACCACGTTCGGAAACACCGTTTACAATTTCATCATTCGCCAAAACCGTTCCTAAAGCAGGACACCAGTTTACTTCTGTTTCAGCTAAATAAGTCAGTCTGTATTGTAATAATATTTGTTGTTGTTTTACAGTATCAAAAGCGTTCCAGTCTTCCGCAGAAAAAGAAATAATATCATCATCGCAAACCGCATTTACTTTTGAATTTCCTTCTGAAGCAAATATTTTTACTAATTCTGAAATATCTTCAGCTTTATTTGAATCGTTATTATACCAAGAATTGAACAATTGAATAAAAATCCACTGTGTCCATTTGTAATAACTAGGATCTGATGTACGAACCTCACGAGACCAATCAAACGAAAATCCTATTTGATCTAACTGTCGGCGGTATGTTTTTATATTTTCTTCAGTAGTTAAAGCAGGATGTTGCCCTGTTTGAATCGCATACTGTTCAGCCGGCAAACCAAAACTATCGTACCCCTGTGGATGCAATACATTAAAACCTTTATGGCGTTTGTAACGCGCATAAATATCAGAAGCAATATACCCTAACGGATGCCCAACATGTAAACCCGCACCACTTGGATACGGAAACATATCCAAAACGTAAAATTTTGGTTTTTCTGAATTATTTTCAGCTTTAAACGTTTGGTTATTGGCCCAATAGTCTTGCCACTTTTTCTCGATTTTATTGAAATCGTATTTCATCCTTTATATATAAATATTAACGTCATTGCGAAGGCTGTACGCCTGTGGCAATCTTTTCACCTTGAAACTATTATTAAACAGATTCCCATGCTTCGCTCGGAATGACGAATTTAAAAGCGCAAATTTAAGGTTTATATAGAAATATAGACACTTAATACACAAAAAATGAATTTCTAAAACCATTATAAAATATTAGCTTACTTTTGGGTGCTTAATTAAAAACAAGCTCATATTCTTGATTAAATCCAATTACAAAGCACACTTTGCTCTATTCGGAGCAAATTTAATTTATAGCATCAATCATTTTGTAGCAAAAGGGATTATGCCCGAAAAAATAAATGCAACACCACTCGTTTTTTTTAGAGTTCTATTTGCAGGCATTATGTTTTGGTGCGTGAAATTTTTCATTAAAGAGAAGGTTGAGAAAAAGGATTTTTTCAGACTTATGCTGTGTGGTTTATTGGGTGCCTCATCCAATCAACTTGTTTTTTTTCACGGATTAAGCCTAACCTCGCCTATTGATACCTCAATTATTATGACTTCGGCTCCCGCTGTTGTTTTTGTTCTTAGTGCCATTGTTCTAAAAGAAAAAATTACTAATTATAAATTATTAGGGCTTAGTATTGGTGCGATTGGTGCCATAAGTCTTGTCTGGTACGGACAAGTAACACAAGGCAGCAGTACGTTTATTGGTAACCTTTTGGTTTTTCTTAATGTTTGCTTCTTTTCTCTTTACCAAGTGGTAGTAAAAAAATTAATGACAAAATATCATTTTATAACCATTATAAGTTGGGTGTTTTTATTCGGATTGCTATTTATGATTCCATTCGGACTAAAAGATGTCATTTATAATACGAATTATGAGGCTTTTAGTTTAAACACCTATCTAGTTATTGGCTTTATCATCGTGTTTACAACTTTTTGCACATTTCTGCTTAATATTTATGCCCTCAAACAAGTTTCGCCGTCTGTCGCTGGCAGTTACACCTATACACAACCTGCCATTAGTTTTATTATAGTCATTATTTTAACTTTAGTATACAACGATAAAACATATAGCGGCGATATTAATATTATTAAAATAATAAGTTGCTTTTTGGTTATTATTGGCGTTTACTTAATAAGCAAAAAACCTAAAGCCATCACACATTAAATGCTTAGGTTTTCAAGTATTAATACAACATTTCAGATATATTTTAGTTTAATAAATTGAGATTGGTTAGACTTTACTATTTTTGCAGCATTAATCCACTATTTTTATGAGTTCATCTTTTGAAAGAGACCAAAAACGCCGACTAATTTCCTCATATTTTTCGGTAGTACTAAGTATTGCTTTGGTTTTATTTTTACTAGGCCTGTTAGGTATGTTAGTTTTAAATGCCAAAAAAGTATCCGATCATTTTAAAGAACAAGTTGTTGTTACTATATATTTAAAAGAAACTGCCAAAGAAGTTGAAATCAAGCAACTTGAAAAAAGTCTGGCTATGGCAGATTACGTAAAATCTATTGAATACGTAACCAAAGAACAAGCTGCCGAATTTTTAAAAGCTGAAAATGGTGAAGATTTTATGGATTTTGTAGGTTACAACCCGTTGCAAAACTCCATCGATGTTCATTTAAAAGCAGATTTTGTAACCTCAGAACATTTAGAAAAAATATCGGAAGAAGCCACTTCAAAAAACTTTGTAGACGAAGTAAATTACGATAACGATCTGGTAAACCTCATGAACGAAAATGTTAAAAGAATTAGTTTCTGGGTACTGGTAATTAGTGGCATTTTTACCATAATTGCTGTTTTATTAATTAACAGCTCCATCAGGTTAGCAGTTTACTCCAAACGATTTACCATAAAAACCATGCAAATGGTAGGTGCCACCAAACAATTTATACGTCGCCCATTTGTTTGGAAAAGCGTTCGTTTAGGCATTATTGGCGCTGTTATAGCGCTAATAGGCATGGCAATTGTTCTGTACTACATTAACAAAACATTCCCAGAATTAGGCTTATTAAACAGTCCGCTTTTAGTCGTTTTACTTTTCGCAATTGTATTCGCATTAGGCGTTATTATTACTTGGGTAAGCACACATATAGCAACACAACGATTCTTAAATTTAAAAACAGACCAACTTTATTATTAATTTGGGCGTTACCCAAAGGGTCGGGTTTTTCGCTATATCTTTTTTGCTTTTAGTAGCAAAAAAGGATGTCGACTACAACCCCTAACGCAAATCGCTATTAATAGAATAAACCAACAATTTATAAAAGAGTTAACGTATAGTTTTTAAATATTTATGTTAATTTGCAGCATTACTTTTTAATAATCATGGGAGAGAAAAAACAAAAAGAAGCTTCAAAACCAGTATTTATATTCGGGAAGAAAAACTATAAATTCATGTTTATAGGTTTAGCATGTATCGCATTAGGATTTATTTTAATGTCTGGTGGCGGTAGTGACGATCCTAATGTTTTTAACCCAGAAATTTTTAACTGGAGACGTATTAGATTAGCTCCAACTCTGGTGCTTATAGGGTTTGGAATTCAAGTGTATGCTATTTTATTAAATCCAGACAAGAAGTCTTAAGCTATAGTTTTGGCAAAATTTATAGCCATCTGTTTTACATAATCATACCCATTCTGCCATAGCATCATCTAACGATTTTGCTCTTTCCATTACCGCATCTGTATACGAAATACCTAAAGCATCTGCCTCTTTTTTAGAAAGAGATATGCTCCCGCACAAAGCAGCAACCGGGATATTTTGTTTTTTAGCTGAAGTTATAACCCCGTCAATAGTTTTTCCAGAAAGCGTTTGAGAATCTAATTTCCCTTCGCCTGTAATAATCCAATCGGCTCCTTTAATTTTTTCATCAAAAGCCACTAAACTTTTTACTAAATCGTTTCCAGATTTCAATTCTGCATTTAAAAAAACTGAGGTCCCTGCTCCCATGCCGCCAGCAGCACCTGCTCCTTTTATATTCTGAACATCCATATTAAATTGTTTTTCAAACAACTTCGCTATGTTTTTTAAGCCTTCATCTAAGGCTTTTATTTCATCGGGCGAAGCTCCTTTTTGTGGTCCATAAACATAAGCAGCACCTTCTTTTCCATGCAGAGGATTAGTCACGTCACAGGCTACTTTAAAATCAATAGATTTTAAAGCGCCTATAACATAACTGCTATTAATCACTTTTACTTGTGATAAATTTTTTCCAATAGGTTTAACTCTTTTCCGTTTTCATCTTCAAACTTATAACCCAAAGCGGTTGCCATACCCATGCCACAATCGTTTGTTGCACTACCTCCAATGCCTAAAATAATGGTTTTAGCACCTTTATTAATGGCATCTAAAATAAGTTCACCTGTTCCTAAAGTGGTGGTATTAAAACAATTCTGATCTTCTTTTTTTAAAAGATACATCCCTGAAGCCTCAGCCATTTCAATAAATGCCGTTTTTATAGAATCCATATACAAATAAGATGCTTCTATGTCTCTAAATAACGGGTCATTTACCCTTACTTTTATACGTTCTCCTTTTAAATGGTATTCTAAAACATCTATAGTACCATCACCACCGTCAGCAAGAGGGAGTTTTATTATTTCAGAATTGGGTAATACCTCCAGAATACCTTCTTCTACAGCATTACAAAATTGTGTTCCGGTTAAAGATCCTTTAAATTTATCTGGTGCGAGAACTGATTTTCATTATTACATATGAATAAATTAATGCTAATATAAAAACTTCTATACTAGTTAAGTAATTACAATAAATTCGATTCAATATTTTACTATTAATTTATGTATTTTAATACATTTGCCGAATGAATTATATTGAAGCCATTATTTTAGCCATTATAGAAGGTATTACAGAGTTTTTACCCGTGTCGTCCACAGGACACATGATTGTTGCCTCGTCCTTTTTCGGAATTGCACACGAAGATTTCACAAAACTATTTACCATTGTTATTCAATTAGGAACCATTATGTCGGTAATTGTTCTTTATTTTAAGCGATTTTTTCAAAGTTTAGATTTTTATTTTAAACTTTTGGTGGCCTTTATTCCTGCGGTGGTTTTAGGTTTACTTTTTA
The DNA here is from genome assembly GCA_963698455.1 of uncultured Flavobacteriaceae bacterium. Taxonomy (GTDB): domain Bacteria; phylum Bacteroidota; class Bacteroidia; order Flavobacteriales; family Flavobacteriaceae; genus Mariniflexile. The sequence goes on from CAVOQU010000002.1 coordinate 115,643, forward strand.
GTGATGCTATCGATGATTTACTTGAAAACCCAATAACCGTAGCGGTTTCTTTAATTATTGGTGGTGTTTTATTATTGAAAGTTGACGATTGGTTTGGTAATGAAGAAGGTAGCCGAAATATCGTACTTAACAGCTTTAAAAATTGGCTTTTTTCAATGTCTTGCCATGATTCCCGGGGTTTCAAGAAGTGGCGCGAGTATTGTTGGTGGTATGACCCAAAAATTATCACGTACCGTCGCTGCAGAATTTTCGTTTTTCTTAGCAGTTCCAACCATGCTTGGTGCCACCGTTAAAAAAAGTTATGACTATTATAAAGCTGGATTCGAATTAACACACGATCAGATTAATCTTTTAATTATTGGTAATGTTGTTGGGTTTATTGTAGCTTTAATTGCGATAAAATCATTCATAACATACTTAAGCAAACACGGGTTTAAAATATTTGGTTATTATAGAATTGTTGCTGGTGTAGTCGTCCTATTAATTCATTTCTTCATTCAAAAACTAACCATCATTTAATGACTGTTGAAGACTACCTATCTGGTCAAGTATTATTAATTGACAAACCACTGCATTGGACTTCCTTTCAAGTAGTTAACAAACTACGATGGGAAATTCGGCAAGCATTCCATATTAAAAAAATAAAAGTTGGTCACGCGGGTACTTTAGACCCACTTGCTACAGGATTGTTAGTAATTTGCACGGGGAAAATGACAAAACAAATAGACACCTTTCAAGCGCAAATAAAGGAATATACCGGCACCATTGTTTTAGGAAGTACCACGCCTTCTTTTGATTTGGAAACTGAAGTGAACGAAACGTTCCCAACAAGCCATATTACAAAGGATTTAATTAAAGAAACAACCAAACAATTTATAGGAGAAATACAACAAATTCCACCGGTTTTTTCAGCCATAAAAAAAGATGGCAAACGACTTTATGAATTTGCAAGAGCTGGTGAAGAAGTAGAAATTAAATCACGAACTGTTACTATTTCAGAATTTGAAATCACAAAAATCGATGATTTACATATTGATTTTAGAGTCGTATGTAGCAAAGGCACTTACATACGTTCTTTGGCCAACGATTTTGGAAAATCGTTACAATCTGGTGCACATCTGTCGGCCCTAAGACGTACTAAAATTGGAGACTTTCATGTTGATAATAGTGTCTCCATTGAAACTTTTATCAAGAATCTAGTTTCGGAATAATATTTGATATTATATTTACTTTATTAATACAAACATTATGAGGCAATTAAAATTTCTTCTGTATTTATTTTTGCTCCCTCTTCACTTTGCTTTCGCACAACAACAACTAGATAAAACGAGTGGTATTTTTTATAAAATCTCCCTAGCGACAACATTAACCATTAATGAAGATTATGTCGCTTTTGACGATGATGATTCAAGTACGCTTCTGGAACCAAGTGCACTTTTTGTAAATAACACTATTGGTTATCAATTTGACAGACGGTCGTTATTAGGTTTGAACCTTGAATACGATTGGCATTCTAAACAAGGGTTACATTTTTTTCCTGCTTATTTGAGTTTACAATACAATTTAATTGCAGGTGATGACAACCTGTTTATTCGTGGTGGCTACGGTACGCTTTTAGGCATGGGGAAATCCTTTGAAAAGGGAAATATGTATAAGCTAGGTATTGGTTATCAAGGTGTACTCGAAAACAATAATTCCATATTAATAGGATTAGATTTCTCAAGAAAACGCTTTGGGTATAGAACCTTGGAAGGCTTGTCGAGTGTATCTATTTTCCTAGAATTTATGCTTTTTTAATCTTTTTATCTTATTTTGTCGTATATATAATACTATTTTGAATTTTTAAGAAGCTATTTGAATCTCTCAGATAAACATAAAGCCCAACTAATCACGCTCCTACTATCAGGAACGGTAATTCTATGCGTGTTTAATTTAAGCATAAAAACACACGATGAATTAGCTACTGAAAGCTATTATGAAATTGAGCCAGAAAAAGAATTAACGCAGGAAGAAGTAAAAATTCTCGAAGCGTTAGAAAAAATAAACGCAACTAAAGCCGAAACCAATAGTGCATTTAACGAAACTGAGAAAAGCAAACAATTTGCTCAAGCATATCAACAAATTGCACCCCCAGAAGATTATGTTCCTGCTACTAGCGAAGAGAGTGATGGTGCCGATGAAGGCTCTAATAACATAAAGGAGAAAAAACCTCTGAAACCTGCCATAAATAAAGAAACGCTGTCATCGTTTAATAAGGTAAACGATTTAATTAAAAACCAACAAAACGCAGGAGTTAATACTAAAAGTACAGTCAGTTTTTCATTAGTGGACAGAAAAAAAGTATCTATCCCTATTCCTGTTTATTTATGTGAAGAAAACGGAAAAATTGTAATAACCATTAAAGTAAACGAGCAAGGTAAAGTGATCGAAACCGATGTTAATACCTCTTCAACATCTTCAAACGAATGTTTAATTGAACATGCATTACAATACGCTAAAGACTCGCGCTTTAGTTCCGATCCATCTAAAAAAACACAGGTAGGCTCTATTACCTTTAGTTTTATTGGCAAACATTAGGTTCGAATTTACAAAGTATTTCTATAACGTCTTTAATAATATTCTGTCCTTTATCATTATTGTACCAATGCTGCAAATCTTCTTTAAATTCTGGAGTTAACGCGCCATTCATGGCTTTGTAACGGTTTACAAAGCTCGTAGCTTCACTTGGGCGTGGACCATATGAATTAATGACCTCACCTGTTTCATTATCTATCATAATTAATTTAGGAACCGAACGACTTCCAAAAGTTAAAAATAAATCCATTAACTCGGGATTTTCATCACGCAAAACAATTCTTAAATTAATGTGATTATTTAATTCTGCCAGTTTATTCAACACAGGTAACATATGCGCACCATCCCCACACCAGCTTTCAATAATTACTAACCACGTAATTTCATGTTCAAATTCTGTAATTATATTTTGTGCTGCTGTAGAAACTTTTAAGGTTTTATCCCAACGTTTCATACGCTTATCATTTAACTTTGTAAAACCTGCCATATCATCAGTTTTCTCATTTCCTGTGGTTGAGTTTTCATCAGATAATTTTTTAACCAATTCTCTATATTCTTGATACGAAGTGCTACGTTTTAAACTATTACTAATAATCGAATTCATGATGTTTTTTTTTAAATAACTCAAATTATAATGAGGCAAATTTAGACTGTGAATATTTTAAATAAGATGATATTTGTCATGCTGTACTTAATTTCCTTACAATCAATAGCCGACTATCTTAAAAATGTTGATTGATTTGTTGTAAAAGATTATATTCGTAGTACTTCAATTTTACAAATTTTAAAATGAAAAAACATAGATGTGCTTGGTGTTTGGGTGATGATTTATATGAAACTTATCATGACCAGGAATGGGGAGTTCCTGTCTATGATGATGCTACCATTTTTGAATTTTTAATTTTAGAAACCTTTCAGGCAGGTTTAAGTTGGATTACCATTTTGCGGAAACGAGAAAATTTTAGGGCGGCATTTGATGGTTTTGACTATAAAAAAATAGCCAATTACGATCAGAATAAAATTGATGCATTACTTCAAGATGCGGGCATTATACGAAACAAACTAAAAGTAAATGCTACCGTTACAAATGCCCAATTATTCATGAAAATTCAGGACGAGTATGGTAGTTTCAGTAAATACATTTGGGGTTTTGTTAATGGAAAACCTATAAAAAACAATTGCAAAACTATGAAAGATGTTCCGGCAACATCTCCAAATTAGCGATGCTTTAAGTAAAGATTTAAAAAAGCGTGGTTTTAAATTTGTGGGATCTACCGTTATTTATGCCCATATGCAAGCAACAGGCATGGTAAACGACCATATTGAAAGTTGTTTTAGGTATGGTGAGGTTTGATTAATTTATTTGAATAACGTTATTAATACATATGTTAATATAAAAGCAAATATGGGGGCAATTCCCCAAACAGTAAAAAATCTTTTTACCGTTTTATTACTAAAGGTGTTTTTGAAACCATTTTCACTTATGCTTAAGGCAATAAAACAAGCCCCGTTTAATTGCACCAAAGATGTTGGAATTCCCTTTACAATCGAGGCAAATATTAACAGACTCGCAACAATAAAAGCAATTATGGTGGCATAAAAAGGACTTACTCCCACAATATCTTTACCGGTCGACTCTGTAACTTTATGTCCTAATAGTGAACTCCCGATAGCAAAGCAAGGCGCTACAATTAATACAGATAATATTATTATTGGAAGAAAATTTTGAATCGTATCTTGCCCAATTTCATTAGCGGTTAAAGACGCAATAGGTGCTGCCGCATTAGCAACATTATTAGCGCCAATAGAAAATGCCACATATAAAGAAGATAAAATCAATACTATTTTTAATCCTTTATGCTCCTTTAAATGTGAATAATCATCTGTAAAGACCCTTTTCTTCATAAATGGAAAAACCCATTTTGTAAGAGCAATCATTATAAAAAAAGATACTACGGGCAAAATTACCCAAGTCGGAATTATTTCGTAAAATAATTTGTGCGTATTTAATCCTCCAATAGCTGTCGCAGCCCCGGCAATAGATAATACAGTTGATTGACTTGTAGATTGTGGTACCCCCAACAGATTAGAAAATAGTAACGATAAAGCAATGGACAATAAAATAATTGAAGTATTGAATGGGGTAAAGTAAGATTGTTCCAGCAGTCCATTTCCCAAGGTTAATGATACTTGTTTTCCAGCTAACAAAGCTCCAGCCAATACCATAATTCCAAACAATCCTGGAATCATAGATTCTCTTTATAACATTGGCCCCATAGGCTGCCGAAAATGCCGGAGCAGTACCGCTTCCTCCCATAGTCACTGCTAAAAACATAGCTAATAAAAATGGAATAGTTAAGACATTAATTAATTCGGACATGACTTTAATTTTTAGGACTTTTTAAGTTGAAAGATTGATGAAAAGTGAGTCTTATTATATTTCGGTTATAAAAATCCACGCCAGATGCACGTTGTTGAAACGAATTAAGATACCCAAGTTCAAAACCAAAATTTTCCTTTGGCATGTATTGAATACCAGTACCATATCTGTTTTGGTCGAAAATATTATTCACAATTTTATTTCCTACATTTAAAAGGATTTCATCAAAAGCCTTTAGAGTTAATTGATTTGTTGCCTTGTAACTTAGTTCCAGTTTATACCGTGTTCTAATATTGCCATAATCGAAAGAACCGTCCGGTTGCTCAAAAAATCTAAAATCTGTCCAATAGCGATGATTTAAACTAAATGTACTCGAAATCTTCTGATTGTTCGCAATTTCAATTTGCGGCCTGACTTCTGTATTGTTTTTAAAATTTTTTATGCTGGAACTTTGAGGTAATGCCTGTTCTAAATAGGTAAAACCAATTGCTCCACTCCAACCGTTACCTAATTTACGATCTAAAAGCGTTCTGGAAACAAATTGATGTTGACGCGATGGAAACCAAAATATACGTTCTTCAATTTCTTGTCGAATTTGATAGTTTGTATTTATTTTTAATTTTAAATTATACCGAAGCCATAAAAAGTTTTGCGTTTCGATATTTTTCTGAGCATTTAATGGCGTTGTTAAGAAACAAAAAATAATTAAAATCGGAGTAATAATTTTAAATTTCATGCTTGGCTAAATAAATTTAGACGCAAATATAATTTATTTCTATTATTCCTATATGTTTAATAGAGATAATTTTAAATACATTATAAAACAAAGAAATGCGTTACATTTTTCGAATTAAATCAAGCTATCCACACCTACAAAATATGTTATCACTTGGCTTAGTTTGTACGCCATCCAACTAAAAAACAGCCACATAGAAACTGAAAAATTGTTAACATAAAAAGAGACGAATATTACTCTAATCATAGTTTTAACAAAAATCGAACGTGATATTTATTGAATTGCAATTTGTTTTTTATTGAATGAGAATATTTTAAACTGAAGCAGGAGAATCATACTAACGAAAGCTACAATAGTTATAACCAGCAAAGTGTTAATCTCAGATTTAACGGTTGATAAATCCCCTCCGTAAAAAGCTACTTTCCTTAATCCACTTAAAAATTGTGTCGATGGAATATATTGGGCAAAAGTTGCAATGGCATCGGGAAATGCAAGTGTTGGCCATGTAAACCCACTAAGTATAAAAGCAGGCGTAGAAATTACCATCAATAGTTCTGTAGCTTTTAATTGACTTGGAATGGCAATAGAAAACAACATTCCTATACACATGGAGGCAAAAGTTAATAGCGTTACTAAAACCAGCATTGGAAAATTAAATATATCAATGTCAATTTGAAAGTAAGGAATCAATAAGCTTACGAACAACCACAATATTGGTATCATTAGCAAAAATGGAGTCGACTTAAGTGCGATATGATATAAGGAAAACTTACTTTCTTTAACAAGTTTTCCAAAATGACCATCTTCAAAATCCCTTGCAAAAACCAATGCCATGGCTAAAAAAATAACTTGTTGCATAATAGCAGCAAGTAACCCAGGCAGCATAAAAGTCACATAATTCCCAGTAGAATTATAGAGCTTATTAAAATTGATTTTAAAACTTTCGAAGGTTGCTAATGCCTGAGTGTGATGTAGACCACTTTTTTTGAGTCCTTCTATTTCAATTCCAGCATTTAAAGTCATTAATACCGATTGAATGTTTTTGCTGGCCGTATTTGCATTTAATATGTTCGCCATATTCAAGTCAACCCTTATTTCGGGATGTCTTTTTTGAAGTATATCAGCTTCAAAATTAGCTGGCAATGTAACCACTGCATCATATTGTTTTACTGGCATTTCGCCCATGATGTTGCCGGAATCATAACGAACATCACTTACTAGCAAAACTTCATTATCTTTAAAAGCATCGATAATTTTATCTGAAGTTGGACTGTGGTCTTGATCTATAATCACAATTGGTAAATTTATCACCTTTGCTTGTTCATAAACATAACCAAATAAGACCCCGTAAAAAATAGGCGCGCCTATAAAAATAGCTAGCAGTACATCGTTCGAAAAAATACGCTCAAACTCAATTCGGAGTAATTTCAAAAAGTTTTCCATGCGCTTAGTTATTTAATTAGAAAAGTGGCATTTATATAAAATTTTTGCTTGGAAATATCTGAATTTGGAATAACCTTTAACTCATAGATAGATTCTGATAGTTCATATAAAGGTGCGGTACTTGTAATATCGGCGTACTGCGCCAGTTGTTTAACAACTGCAATTTTCGAAATGATTTCCTCTTTTGTAAATGGGTTGATAAGTGTAAGTGGTTTGCCTACTTCAAAGTCATATATTTTTGATTCAGGTATAGTAAATCGAAAATATACACTATCTTTTTTATATCCATTAAACAACGCATATCCAGGAGTAAGCAGTTCACCTACTTCCAAGCTAATGGTTTCAATAGACATATCCGCAGGGGCAATCATGTATTTTTCATTAGCTGCCACAAGCACTTCTTGTTTAGCTCCAATAGCTCTATTTAATTGTCCTTTGGCTTGGTCTATTTGTTCGGTTCTGGCACTTTGGTTTACCTCTTTTCGTTTAGCTTCCAAAGCGGCAACCTGTGCCTTCGCCATGTCACGCTTCATTTTTACTTCATCCAATTGCTGTAAACTAACCAGTGAATCTTGATACATGGCCTTTAACCGATTATAGGATTCTTGTGCAAAATCCAATTGCGCCTTTCCTGAATCAATTTGACCTCTAATTTGGTTTAATTGTTCTACTGTAGCGCCATTAAAAGCCATGTCTAATTGACCTTTCGCAGATGTTACTGCTCCTTCTGCCTGAATTATTTTTGTAATCACCTCAGGTATATCCAACAACGCTAATGTATCTCCTTTTTTTACTGCTCGTCCTTCATCAACATAAATCTTGCTAATGCGTCCAGCAAGCTTGCTACTTACTGAAATGGTTTCAAACTTTACCTGTCCCCTAAATGGGGTAATCGAGTTATTGTTACCGCAAGAACTTAAAGTTAAAATTGCGATAAATCCAATAAATATATTTCTATATAATTTCATTTTCTATATTTCTTTTATCTGATTAGTAGTTTAAAACTCCTTTGGCATATAGTAAATCGGTAACCGCTCTTCGCTCATTGAAATAGGATTCTTGTAATTTAAAATTGGCTTTTTCTAAATCTTTTAAAGCATCAAGTACTTCGCTAATGGATGCTAGATTATTTTTGTATTGTTTATCAATCATATCATAAGTATCACTAGCCAGCTCAATTTCTTTCAGAACTATTTTGGTGTTTTGAAGGGATGATTCATAGGTTAATTCAGCCTTGATAATGCTGAGTGAAACCATTTCTTTGGTATCTTCTAAGCGTTCACTATAGATTTGACTCTCAATTTTAGATTTTTTACTTTTTAAATGTGATTGATTGCCATCGAACACATTCCATTTAATACCTGCACCTATGTACCATTTCGGATCGAATAGCGATAAATCATCTTCAATAAATTCATAATGCCCTTTTAAAGCCAGCTTAGGAATGAAATTGCTTTTTTCCATTTTAGCCTTGTACAGTGCTGCTTTTTCCGCTTCCTCTAACGCTTTAATTTCACTTCGCTCATGAGCGATCAAAGAAGTATCGGCTATAAATGAAATTAGTTGTGGATTAAGCAGGCGCAAACCCTCCTTGCTTTCTTTGGTAAGTTGATGCAAAACCTCTATGAGTAGGGTTTTATTATGATCAAAATCCAATTGCTTAGCTTTCAGTTGTTGCTGTGCTAATTCGATTTTCTTACGGCTTATGGGTGTAGCCAAACCATTTTCGATAGCCTTCTTTACATAAAATTCTTGTTCGTTTAAATATTTCTCAGAAACAGATAATACATTTTTTGACGCATAAACCAAGGCGAGTTCGTCATATACTTCTATTATTTTTAAAACTAGTTTATCCTTTTCTGCCATTCCAGCGTAAGTCAAGGAAGCTTCTTTATGCTTACTAGCTTTTAATGCATAACTAGCCTCAAGTCCACTAAACAATACCCAGTCCAAATCTATATTTGATTTTAGAATATTCTTATCTTGAAGATTAGAAATCTCCGCTAACGGGATATTTTCGGGAAAAGCATTGTTAAAAGGAATTCCAGCTGCTTCTTTAATCAAGAGCTTTTGTGTTGCAATCAGAAGATTATTAGTGTCATCATCAAAAGAGATGTCATCATTCAATCTGGTGTAGCTCCCATTGATTGTCAACTTAGGTAAGAATACCGACTTTGCTAACTTTTGATCTACTTTTGCCTTTTCAATATCAAAATTATTAATTTTAACACTGTGGCTTAAATCCAATCCTTTTCTAATTAGATTTTTAAGATCAGGATTTAATTCTTGAGAGATGGATATTAAAGGAATAAACCATGATAAGGCAATCAAAAAGATGCTTCGTCTTGATTTTTTTATTTGCATTGTAACTAATTTTAATTTTACAATGCAAAGGTGTGAATGAAATGAAGATTATTTTTTGACCTATGTCAAAAAGTGATATTTTAAATCATTTAAAGGAATCATTTCTTCTTATTCGACTTAGAGTTTCTTGTGTCATTCCAAGATAAGAAGCAATATGCCCTAAAGGCACACGATGCGCAATGTCTGGGTATTCAGAAAGCATATAATCATACCGTTCTCTTGCAGTCTGAAATTGGATAGCATTTAGTTTATGGGCAATTTTTGTAAGTATCTCTATGGTTAGCAACCTCGTAAATTTTTCCATTTTATGGTATTTAACTAACAATATGTCCATTTTTTCATAAGATATACTGTATAAAATTGAATCTTCTAAAACATCCAAATAGTAAAAACTAGAGCTTTGCTTAAAGAAGCTATCTGCGCTAGACATAAATTGACCAACTCCAAAGAACCATTGCGTTACTTCCTTTCCATCCTCTTTGAGGTAATAACTTCTCCCCATGCCCTGTTCAATAAAATATAATTTATGACAAATCTGACCTTGATTTATTAAAACCTGATTTTTTTGAACATATTCTTTTTCAAAATGGGAGAGTATATCGTTTAGTTCATCGTTAGTGAAAGGAACTAGTGTTATAAGGAAATCAGATATAATCATAAAATACTATTATGTGAATGCATGGTGACTCTAAAATATGGTTGGCTTCAATTTACTAAATAAACCGTTCAACGAAAATAGCTGATTTTTATAACAAAATCAACTCAACTTAATCACTTAAGTACTTCAAAAAAGTTTCTCTAGAAATATCTTCAGCTCCTAAACTTTCCAAATGATTGGTATAAACCTGACAATCTATAAGTTTGTAATTGGTGTTTTGAATAAAGGTTATAAAACCAACTTTACTGGCATTACTTTCTTTAGTAAACATACTTTCACCACAAAATACGCCATTATTTAAATCTACACCATAAAGTCCTGCTACTAATTCATTATCTCTCCAAACCTCAACAGATTTTGCATAGCCTAATTCGTGAAGATTCACATATGCTTCTAACATCTCATTTGTAATCCAAGTATCAAACTGCCCATCGCGCTTTAATTTTAGAACATTCTTTAATTACACTCCTAAAATCTTTATTGACAGTTACTGTGTAATCGCCTTTTCTCAATACTTGTTTCATGCTTTTTGAAACTTTCAATTTTCTGGGAAACAGTACAAAGCGAGGATTTGGAGACCACCATAAAATAGGTTCTCCTGCATTAAACCAAGGAAAAATACCATGTCTGTATGCATACACTAAACGTGGCAGGGACAAATCGCCACCAATCGCCAGCAATCCTTCTTTGGTGGCTTTGGTTACGTCAGGAAACCATATGTCTTGGTTTAATACGTTCATTGGTGTTTATAATTCTATAAAAATAAAAAACCTCAACATTATAATAAATATCGAGGCTTTAAAAGTTATTATTATGAGATTCCCGTCTTCGCAGGAATGACACATTTATTATTTAAAACGGTAAATCGTCGTGATCATCTTCGTTTAAATCTCCAGCTGGCTCAAAAGCATCTGCTGGTGGAACTGGTGGCATATTTCCTCCTGAAGCATCTCCTTGTAAAGCTTCAATTCTCCAGCCTTGAATTGAGTTAAAATATTTAGTTTCTCCTTGAGGATTCACCCATTCGCGTCCACGTAAATTAATGCTTATTTTTACTTGTTGTCCTTCTTTATAGCTGTTAAGTAAATCGCATTTATCTTGAACAAACTCAACCATAATGTGTTGTGGATATTGCTCTTCTGTAGTTACTACAACTTCTCTTTTTCTAAACCCATTCCCTCCAAAAGTTTGAGTTTCGCCTACCATTTTAATTCTTCCTTGAACTTCCATTTATTTATCTATTAATTACTAATTATTCTAACTTAATAATACTTTCCACGCACTTTCTACATCTCCAAAACTTAAATAATTGCGTGCCAATTTATGTTTTTGTCTGTGTGTTGATGTTTTTATTTTTGGATATCGGTCACTAATATCATTAATAAAAGCATTTACCTCTGCTTCGGTTGGTAAAGTTTCAACATTACCCAACATGCCTAAATCATTTCCAGTTAATACCATGCTGTTTCTAATTTCCTCAGGGAAATTATCAACGCCAATGCCTAAAGTAGACAACGGTTTTGGTATTTCAAAAAAACCTTTTTTTGCACGACTGTAATAACTGCCTCCTGCTCTGGCCACCAAATCTAATTTTACTTGGTTTATAGAACCATCTTCATTTAAAACATCCTCATCTATATGAAATTTTACGATTTCACAAATAATTAAATTTCCAGCGCCACCTTCATTCCCCAATTCAATAATATCGTTCACTTTACATTCAAACTGCACGGGCGATTCTGCGACGCGATAGGGTTTTACAACTTCCGACTTAAGCATTGTTAATCCTGCTTTTTCAAATTCATTTACGCCTTCCGGATATTCTGTACTGCTCAAAGATACTTGATGAACCATATCAAAATTAACCACATTAATAACCACTTCTTTGGTAGCCATAACATTTTTTAAAGTGTCCTTTATCGAATTGTCTTTTACACGACGTGCGGGCGAAAATACCAAAATGGGCGGATTCGCACTAAACACATTAAAAAAACTAAATGGAGACAAATTTGCATTTCCATTAATATCTACAGTACTTGCAAATGCTATAGGTCTTGGAGACACCGCACTTAATAATAAACCATGTAATTTACTGGTTGATAAGCTTTTTGGATCGAATGATGGCATTTAGTGTTTCAATTTTAACAAAACTAACAATTTATATTCATTAAATATTAATGCTATTTTCGATTAGTACATAAACTATTCTAGCAAATGTAACTAATCTATCTATAACTAAAAACCAATTTACTAACAACTAGCACAATAATATTAACAGATTTGCATTATATTACATAATTAATAAATTGATAATGATTTTTACAAAATATAGTAATACCCTCCGCTGGTTTATTATTGCCGCTTCTTTTGCTATTGTGTCTCTTATTTTATGGAAAACATATGAGTTTTTTCAGCATTTTAAAGAAGAAGAACGCACCAAAATGGAAAACTGGTCGTTTGCACAAACCGATTTTATAAATTCTGATACCAATGAAAATTTAGACTTAACTCTAAAAATACTAAACAGTAACAAAACAACTCCCATGCTCGTTATTAATGAAGATGGCGATTTAGTAAGTTTTAATAATATTGACGAAATTAAAATTTCAGACTCAATTTATGTTAAAAAATTAATTTTAAAGTTTGAAGCCGAAAACAAACCAATTCCTGTGAAATTAGGTGACAGCATTGTTAGCGTCATTTATTATGGGAATTCCGAATTATTAAACAAACTAAAATACTATCCACTCGCTTTATTACTTATCGTTTTTCTTTTTGGGGCAGTCATTTTCTTTTTTTACCGAAGTAACAAAAATGCAACTCAAAATAAATTGTGGTCGGGTATGGCTAAAGAAACGGCACACCAAATTGGTACACCCTTATCGTCATTAATTGGTTGGACCGAAATTTTAAAATCTGAAAATGTAAACCCTGATTATATTACTGAAATTGAAAAAGATGTTGACCGATTGCAAACCATTACGGAACGTTTTAGCAAAATAGGCTCTATTCCTACTTTAGAAGTAGCTGATATAATTTCCGAAACCATCAATTCTTACGATTATTTAAAAACAAGGTCTTCAAACTTAATAGATTTTGAAATTATTATTCCAGAAGGAGAAATTTTAGTAAATTTAAACAAACAACTATATAGTTGGACCATTGAGAATTTGGTAAAAAATGCGATTGATGCCATGAAAGGCCGTGGAAAACTTATCGTTGAAATTTCTCAACTAGAAGACACCATAATGGTAAGTGTAAGTGATACTGGAAAAGGCCTTGCAAAAAAGAATTTTAATAAAATATTTGAACCAGGTTATACCACTAAAAAGCGTGGTTGGGGATTGGGTTTATCGCTTACCAAACGCATCATCGAAGATTTTCATGACGGTAAAATAAAAGTACTCCAATCTGAAATAAACAAAGGAACTACGTTTCAAATCATTTTAAAACGCGCACATTAAATATGGAAGAGTCATTTATTACACTTAAGGAAGTCCCCATAAACAACAACTGTCCGGAGTGCTTTAATAATACAGGGATGAAAATTATTTTTAAGCAAAAGTTTGTTGAAACTCCATTTTATAAATCTATTACAGATACCATTAATTACGACATTTTATGTAAAAACTGCAAAACAACCATTTATCCGGAACGATGGACAGAAGAAATTGAGCGTGTTGTTGAATATCAAACAAAAGCACTTAGCTCAAAAAAGGCTTCAACTACTTTAAAAAAACTAACCTGGATATTAGTATCTTCAGCTTTACTGATTATGCTAATTATTGCTTCGACAGTAATCTACCTGAAATTATAAATAAGCTTTGATGCTTTTGGCAACTTCTTGAAATTCTTCAGCTGAAAGTTTTACTTTTTGAATAAAACGTGCATCTTCCATAGTATGCAACGGTATTAAATGCACATGCGCATGAGGTACTTCCAGCCCAATGACGGTAACACCAACTCTTTTACATGGAATCGCTTTTTCGATGGCTTTAGCAATTTGTCTGGAAAATTGCATTAAACCTATGTATTTAGCTTCATCTAAATCGAAAATTTTATCAACTTCTTTTTTAGGAATACAAAGCGTATGCCCTTTTGCGTTCGGATTAACATCTAAAAATGCTAAAAAATCATCGGTTTCGGCAATCTTATAACATGGTATTTCGCCATTTACTATTTTAGTGAAAATTGTAGCCATAAAGTTTTTAGAGAGTATGTGAATAACTGTAAATATAAAAGATTCCTAATTAAAATAATTAGGAATCTTTTATATAGTTTATTATTGAGTCTGAAATCAAATTAAATATTAGTTAAAACTCGGAAGATTTCTGCCTTCATAGGGGTAGTAATTATCTCGAAATTTCTATAATATCAAATTTCATAACACCATTTGGTACTTGAATTTCTGCAACATCACCAACCGATTTTCCCAACAAACCTTTCCCAATAGGAGAGTTTACAGAGATTTTACCTGAAGCCAAATCTGCTTCACCATCGGCAACCAACGTGTAATTCATTTCCATACCATTGGTTTGGTTTTTTATTTTCACTTTAGATAATACCAATGCTTTAGAATTATCCATTTGCGATTCGTCAATAATACGTGCACCTGCCAAGGCGTCTTCCAATTTAGCAATTCGCATTTCTAACATGCCTTGTGCTTCTTTAGCAGCATCGTATTCGGCGTTTTCACTTAAATCGCCTTTATCTCTAGCTTCAGCAATAGCTCTTGACGCTTTTACACGTTCTACATCTTTTAATTGCTTTAGCTCGTCTCTTAATTTTTTTAATCCTTCAGGTGTATAGTATGATACTTTACTCATAACTTCATCGTTTTATTAATAATAAAATGCTGAAACGAGTTCAGCATAAAAAAAATCCCGTTAATACGAGATTGAATAACAAATATACAAAATATTTAGCTCATTTTAATTAATGTTGTAAATTGAAAATCAATATAATTCTATAAATGAAATCATTTTTATATACTATTTGCTTTATTTTTTTAGTTGGTTGTGGCGGCAATACAGAAAATGAAAATTGTAAATTTCTTTTAAATATAAATTTCAACATACCTCTAAATTTAAGTTTACCACAATACAGCCAATTGCAATTTGCAGGTAACTCAATATATGTTCCAAACGTTGGCAACGGAGGCATTATCATTGCTAGTACAGGTGCCGATTTTCTTGCCTGGGATGCCAGAGACCCAAATCATGCGCAAACCTCATGTTCCATTCTTGTAAATTCTGGTTTAGAAGCTACTTGTGGTTGCGATGATAAAAACACTTATAGTTTAGTTACCGGTCAAGCTTTAGGGAGTAATCCACTTCCATGTAGTTTAAGAAACTATCGGGTTCAAAAAACTGGAAATACTCTTTATATTTCTAATCAATAAAAAAGCGACACCTAAAAAAGTGCCGCTTTCCTAATTTGTTTTGAGAAAAACTTTAAAACTTCAATGTAATCCCTACTAAAAAGTTTGTTGTTGCCTGCGGATAATAAAAATTTTCTGTTATCGCATCATCCGTTGAACCTACTGGTCTGTAATAATAGCTATATGTGTAACCGTTTGACACATATTCAGAATTAAAAATATTATTGACTAACAGGTTAAAAGAGATTTCCTTTATCCACGAAGGTTGATATTTGTATGAAGCACTTAAATTATTTACAAAATAGGCATCCATACTTTTGCTATCACTTGAAGTGTTATCTAAATATTGTTTTCCAACATACTTAGAAATAAATCCTAAATTCAAATTTTCCACAGGCGAATAGCTTAAAGTTCCGCCAGCAATTACATTTGGTGAAAACGATATGTCTGTATCTTGATACGCTGTTGTAACGGCTTCGTAAACTACGGTGTCGTAGGTGTTTGGGTCGTACTGCGCATCATAAACCACATAATTAAAGGATTTTATCTTGTTTTGACTAAAGGTGGCATTGGCATCTACTCTAAAAGCATCTGAAAGTTTATATCCTAATTGCAATTCAATACCTGCCCTGAAACTTTTTTCTACATTTTCACGAATTGGGTCGCCAACATCATCTAAATCGCCCGTTAAAACCAACTGATCTTTATAATTCATATAATAAAGATTTGCTATGGCATAATACTGCGGTGTTTTAAGCTTATATCCAAACTCATAATCGTATAAAAGTTCTGATTTTGGCAATACAGGATTTTTGGATAAATCGTCTCTGTTTGGTTCTCTGTTAGCAACCGCTAAAGATCCATAAACCGAATTAAAATTATTAATAGTAAAGGTGACACCTGCCTTTGGGTTGAAAAAATTATAGCTTTCATTAACTGCTATGTCTAACAAATCAGAACTTAATCCATTTGTTTTATAATTTACATGCCTGTATTGAATATCTCCAAAAGCAAACCATTTAGAATTAATGGTATATTCTGCCTTAAAATAGCTATTATAATCACTTTTTTCTCCAACACTGTTATAATAATTTGTTCTTATTGGCACAGAAACAGGGAACGAATCCCAAATTAATTCTCCAAAATGCTGTCCATCATATTTATTATAACCACCTCCTAAGTAAAAGTTTAGATTATTTTTTTTGTAATTCATAGAATACACAAACGCATAAAAATCGTTATCTAACCAACGTCTTCTTATAA
This sequence comes from uncultured Flavobacteriaceae bacterium, assembly GCA_963698455.1. GTDB lineage: Bacteria > Bacteroidota > Bacteroidia > Flavobacteriales > Flavobacteriaceae > Mariniflexile. Next base: position 132,441 of record CAVOQU010000002.1, read on the forward strand.
CATCGCCTTCTTCATCGGCATCTGCACTATCCGGGAAATAATCCCCTACTTCTTCTTCATCTTTATATTGCTCAAAATAACCTTTTCCACGGGTGTAATTTCCAGAAATATTTGCTGAAAAACTATTACTAAATTGATGTGACAGATGTAATTGATAATGTGTTTGCTCGTAGTTATCTACTTCATTATCATAGGTGTAATAATTATAAGTGCGTCCAGAATTTAAAAGATTATCTTCCTCTGCCTGCGACGGGTAGTTTCTATCAATAAACGCCTGAATACCTGGTCCATCACCATTAACAACTGCTTCTGGCGTACCATACCAAGATTGATATGTTTTTTCTTTTCCTCCAAAAACAATGGCTTTTACAGAAGTTTTTTCATTTAAAAACCCGGTTTCAACATAATACGAAGACAAATCTGAAGTTGCTCTATCAATATAACCATCACTCATAATTTTAGACATACGCGCTTCCGCATAAAAGTTATTATTCAACCCAGAACCCAAACTAATATTATGTTTTCGTGTTCCATAAGAACCAATTGTATGCGCTGTTGTGGCATACCCTTTTTCGGAAGGTTCTAAAGTCATAATATTTAAACTGGCTCCAAAGGCGCTCGAACCATTTGTGCTGGTTCCAACACCACGTTGTAGTTGAATATCTTCTACAGAAGAAACGAAATCTGGCATATTCACCCAATAGGTTCCTTGGCTTTCTGAATCGTTATAAGGAATTCCATTAATTGTAACGTTTACACGTGTAGCATCGGTACCTCGAACACGAATTCCTGTATACCCAACACCAGCACCCGCGTCACTAGTTGTAACTACCGATGGCATTTGGTCCAGTAGAATGGGTAAGTCTTGCCCTAAATTAGTGGACTCCAAATCTTTTTTTGTAATGTTGGAAAATGCAACTGGTGTTTTGTCTTTTGCTCGTGTAGCCGACAAAAGGACTTCATTTAACTGCTCAACTTTTGTTGAATCTTTTTGAATTTGATTTTCTTGCGCGTTTACACTAAATAGAATTAAAAAAGCAAATAAGCTTAATGCGTTCTTTTGGCGAGATTCCTGCCTGCGCAGGAACGCTAAAAATACGAATAAATTTTTCATACGATTATGATGTTTATAATCGAATAAAAAGAGGTAATTATTCTTGTTAATATTAATTAAAACGGCGACTATCGCCTTCCTTAGCAGCATTACCTGCTCAGGTTCAATGGGTATGATCTCAGCCGATTATTGGCACCCCTTTTTTGAGAACGCTACAAATGTAATTATCAATTGTCAATTATCAATCACTAATTGAGGTTTTTTTTATTCTAAATCTGGTTTTTGCCTGTTCACCTTTTTTTCCGAAATAGTTTTTTTCTTTTTTAATCGCTTTTTTACTGCTGCTTTGGGAATTTTTGTCGGAATTCGCTTTTTAGGTACATATAATCCGCTTTCCAACAGTTCAATAAAACGTTTAGTTACAAGTTCTTTGTTTTTATGCTGACTTCTGGTTTCGTCACATTGCATAATAAGAACTCCTTCTTTAGTGAATTTAGTTTCAAGCTTTTTTAAAAGGCGCTCCTTTTGTTCATCATCAAAAACAAAAGATTCATGAATATTAAAAGTGAGTTCAATTTTTGAAGATACTTTATTTACGTGCTGCCCTCCAGCACCCGAACTTCTAATAGCTTTAAAAGTTAACTCTAATAATAATGCGTGTTTATCGAACATAACTATGCTTGATGAGCAGGTTTTAGTAAATCGTTTACGGTTTTTACAGGATTGAAAGTAGAAACAGGAATTTCGACAAAAATAGAATTCCAATAGGCCATACTTCCATTCCATAATCCTGGAAGTTCTAAAGCCTTAATATCCACACCATTTTGTGATTTCATGGTTATAAATGCTGCTTTAGGGTCCACAAATTGCGTTAAATCAAACTTTTCTCCTTTATAGTTTTTAATACCACAAACCAAATCTGTTGGATTAAAATGTGAAGCATTCTTAGCAATTTCTTTTTGTTGTTCATTTTCGAAATCAATTTGTGCAAACTCAATAATTTGCAATGACAGATGTCCGTTTTCGTCTTTTACCCAAAACGGTCCGCCTCCGGGTTCTCCTTCATTTTTGACCATTCCGCAAACTCTAATGGGCCTGTTGAGTTTATTCTGCAAAAAGATTGCCTTTTCGTTTAAATTAAAATAGCGATAGGCTTCGTTTAATTCTATATTTATTCTGTTTACAGCAAACAATTCGATATTACTAATCTCATCTTCTAAAATAGAATCATCTTCCAGTCTTCTCAAATATTTAAAAATCTGTTGCTGAGTTTTTAATAGCACACCGGCTAACAGTTTTTTATATTCTGATGCTTTTTTGTTTTGCTCAAAAACTACAACATTGTCTATGTTTTTTATAAAAATAAGGTCAAAATCTAAAGCGTTTAAATTTTGAATTAATGCCCCATGACCCGATGGCCTAAATAATAAATTACCAACTTCATCTCTATATAATTCGTCTTTTGAAGTAATGGCAATTGTGTTTGTAGATTGACTTTGAAACGAAAATGACACATTAAAATTAGTGTTGGTTCTTTCTTCTACATCTTCATTAATATGCTTCAGTTCATCAATAAACATTTTAGCATGATTATCTGAAATCGTAAAATGCAAATTCGCTGTATTGTTAGAAGAAGCATATAAACTTGCTTCCATTAAATGTTCCTCAAAAGCTGTGGAAACTTGTGTTGGGTATTTATGAAACGGCAATAATCCTTTAGGGTAAAAACTATAATTCAATCTGTTTTCGTCGAGCATGGTTTTAACAAACTCAACACTTCGTTCACCAAAAGGTAAATTGTTAAAATTGGGAACAATTTCATGAATTTTAAAAACAACATCTTCAAAAAACGGAAGCTTTTCCAAACCATTTAAAAACACTGCGATATCTTTATTCCTTTCAACATATGTTTCGAGGGTTTCATTTTTTATATCAAAATCTTTTAAAAACTGAAACAAAAATTTAAACATTCGAGTTGCAGCTCCTGATGCTGGAACAAATTTAACAATTGATATTTCGTTCCGTTTGTTATCGAACAAATTAATGAATTCCTGTTGTTTTTCGCCTCCAATTTTAAGAACGCCATTACCTATAATCGCAGCTTCCACTAAATTCGCATAGGACATTCCAGACTTCATTAGTTCAATTTGTGATTCTACTTTTTGCATAGTTAAACCGCAACCAGTTATTTGCTGAATATCTTTTTCTTTAAACATTACTTCCGATTTTTTAATAGTATGTCAATATGTTTTACTGCCGTTTCTAAACGTGTTTTTTTATCTCCTTTAAGCAAAACATAAGGTCGTTTATTTATAATTAATGCTTTTTCAAAAGCCTTAAACATGGCTTCTCTTTCTTCTGGTTTGTCCCGTAAATCGTCTGCCTCCCAGGGTGTATCAATATAAGTTAAAAAATACAAATCGTAAGTATTTTCACGAGCATATTTTTCAAGAATTGGATCACAGGTTCCTAAATAATATGTTTCAGAATACACTTTAGTTTCTAGCAAATCGGTATCGCAAATTAATACTGTATCTGTTTTTTGAGCCAGTTTGTTTTCCAGTTTTATTTGCCCTTTTGCGATGGGTAATAAATCGTCTGGCTCACAAGTTTTACGTTCATTATTCCATTTGTTTTGAAGATACTCACGCGCATATTCTGGCACCCAAACCGAATTGTAGTGTCTTGCCAAATGTCTTGACAAGGTTGTTTTTCCAGTAGATTCGGGACCAAATAAAACAACTTTTACACAGTTTGAAGGTTGTTGTTTATACTTTTCTTCCATGCCATATATCCTTGAATTGCTAATATAGTAAAGATTATATACTGAAGCGACAACATTCCCAATCCTCTATAAGCATAAAGTGGAATAGTAATTAAATCGCCTATAATCCAAAGGGTCCAGTTTTCGAGTTTTTTAATGGCCATATACCACATAGCAGTAAAGAAAATACCAGACGTTACTATATCAATATAATTAGGAATTTCTAATTTGTAATTAAATCCTTTATAAACGAAATACGTAAGGATCATAGTTAATATAAATAGTAATATTCCTATTTGTTTTTCTCTGAAAGATGTTCTTGAAATTGGAACTATCGGTTTATTTTCTCTTTTTCTGGACCAATTCCACCAACCATAAATACTCATTATGGAATAATAAAAATTCATCATCATATCTCCGAAATATTCATTTACATAAAGCAAATAAACAGTTATAACGGTACATATTATACCCGTTGGATACACTAGAATATTTTCATTTTTGGCATACCATACACTCAAAATACCGAATACAAACGCTATGGCTTCTAATACTATTTGAAGGGTTGGCGTTTCATGATAGGCTTCTATAAAGAAATCAAAAATGTGGTTCATAATCGCTTCTGTCTGTTTTTACAATCTTCATGGTTAAAACACAAATATTTTGATTTTCAAAAGATGTTTTTATTTGCTCGTTTAAAAAAGGCATCAAAGTATCATAATCGCCATAAATTTGAGTGCTTAAAGGGTTTTCTAAAACAGTGAAATCTGAATTTCTTAAAGCCTTAATAAAATTAATTACGTGTGTTTCGTAATCGTTTTGCAATGGTGATAATGTTAGGTCTATTGATACTTTCATAAGTATTCTTTAAATCTCCCCTAAAGGAGGAAACTGTTTTGTTAAACTAATTATATAATTTTTTATTCGCCCATCCTATTTTTCCTTATGCGGGAAATATTCAGCGGATCAATGGGGCTTTTTAATTCTTCAAAAAACGCCTCATTTTCTTCAAAAGCTGTTCCGATTACTACCATATCTGCTCCTGATAGATACGCTTTTTCTATTTGTTGTTTATTTCTAATACCGCCACCAACAATCAATGGAATAAGTAATTCCTGTTTGACTAAACTTATAATGTTTTTAGAAACAGGCTTAATGGCACCGCTACCTGCTTCCAAATACATAAGTTTCATTCCTAATAACTCACCAGCTTTTGCGGTATCAACAATTTTCTGAATATCATCCCTTAACATCGGCTTCGTTTCTGTTACGCTTTCAACCGCTGTTCTTTTCCCGCTTTCAATTAAAAGGTAACCTGTTGAAATGACTTCTAAGTTTGTGTTTTTTAATTTTGAAATAGATTCTACGTGTTTACCAATTAAATACTCTGGATTTCTACCCGAAATCAATGACAAAAATAAAATAGCATCCGCTTTATTTGTAATTTGAGTAATATCACCTGGAAATAATACTACTGGAAGTTTTGTGAATTTTTTTATTTCGGTAACCAAAACGTCTGTAACATTTTCTTCAACAGTACTGCCTCCAACAAAAATATGGGTAGCTATCGATTGGTTTATTTTCTTTATAATTATAGATACCCTTTTAATTTGAGTTTTATCAGGATCTATTAAAACTGCTAAAAGTTTTTCGGCTTTTAAAACAGAGGTCTGTATGTTATTATAAATATCTTTCATTTAGGCTATCGCATAAGCACAAGTAAATCCTTCAAACTCCAAAAAGTGAATATTGTAACGGCATTTTTTGTTTTTATAGTCAATCCAAGCTATGGTTTCATCATCACCACATGAAAAAGGTATTACCAAACAATGCTTTTTAAAACTCAATCCTGGTGTTGCAAAAAGCTTGTATAGAGATTCTTTAACACACCAAATAATTGTTAATTTCCTAATGAAATCATCAGTTCATATTTCATCAAGATAATTAAACTCATAATCGATGAATTTATGCGCTATAATGGTAATTTTATCTCGTTGCTTTTCAATATCAATCCCGATAATTAAATCACTTACTATTACTGCCGAAAAATTAAACGAATGTGTAATAGAAATATGTTTACCATCTTTTAAATGAGGTTTTCCATTTTCATCATAAAACAAATCAGCATCTTCATACCCAAACGCTGCTAACAAATGACGAACACTTAAAAACCCACGTTGATGCAAATCACTTTTCATACCTAAAACACGTTCTAAACTTTTAGGTTTTAGTGAAACGGGTTGCATTAACTCATCAAAAGATTCTGTAATCTTCCAGATTTTAACAGTTGTTTGTGAATTTGGAGTAATGGTTTTGTAAAGAGGCATTTAATATTCTGAAAGTTATTAGTTATCTTTGCACAGCTTAAATTGAAAACATTTTTTTTGACAAGCGAATTTAACTATTTAAGTTCAAATTTCAAGAGTGTTTGGTTTTAAAAACAAAAAGAAAAATTGATATGAGTACAAAAACAATTCCTTACGTGGCTAATAAAGTGAAAGATATATCGCTTGCAGCTTGGGGACGAAAAGAAATAGAATTAGCTGAAGCAGAAATGCCAGGTCTTATGAGTTTACGTGAAGAATACGGCAACTCTACAACCGCTTAAAGGTGCTAGAATTGCTGGATGTTTACACATGACAATTCAAACAGCTGTTTTAATCGAAACATTACAAGCTTTAGGAGCCGAAGTTACTTGGAGTTCATGTAATATTTTCTCAACACAAGACCAAGCTGCTGCTGCTATTGCTGCCGCAGGAACATCGGTTTACGCTTGGAAAGATATGACCGAAGAAGCTTTCGACTGGTGTATTGAACAAACACTTTTCTTTGGTGAAGACAGAAAACCACTTAACATGATTCTTGATGATGGTGGCGATTTAACTAATATGGTTTTAGACCGTTACCCAGAATTAGTATCTGGAATAAAAGGGTTAAGTGAAGAAACCACCACAGGTGTTCACAGACTTATACGAACGTGTAAAAAACGGTACATTACCAATGCCCGCAATAAATGTTAACGACTCGGTTACAAAATCGAAATTCGATAATAAATACGGATGTAAAGAATCTGCTGTAGATGCTATTCGTCGCGCTACCGATTTAATGCTTGCTGGAAAACGTGTAATTGTTTGTGGTTATGGCGATGTTGGTAAAGGAACCGCAGCCTCTTTTAAAGGCGCTGGAAGTATTGTAACGGTTACAGAAATAGATCCTATCTGTGCACTACAAGCTGCTATGGATGGTTTTGAAGTTAAAAAACTAGAAACCGTTATCGCAACTGCCGATATTATTATTACCACCACAGGAAATAAAGATATCGTACAAGCGCGTCATTTTGAAGCTGTAAAAGACAAAACTATTATTTGTAACATTGGGCATTTCGATAACGAAATTGATATGGCTTGGTTAAACAAAAACCACGGGCATACCAAAAACACCATCAAACCTCAGGTAGATAAATATACTATTAATGGAAAAGATATTATTATACTTGCCGAAGGTCGTTTAGTAAATTTAGGTTGCGCTACAGGTCACCCAAGTTTTGTAATGAGTAACTCCTTTACTAACCAAACTTTGGCACAATTAGAACTTTGGACATAACAGTGATGCTTACGAAAACGATGTGTATATGTTACCAAAACATTTAGATGAAAAAGTAGCACAATTACACCTTGCAAAAATTGGTGTAGAGCTTACCGAATTACGTAAAGACCAAGCAGATTATATTGGTGTTGCCGTTGAAGGTCCATTTAAACCAGAATATTACAGATATTAAAAGTTTTGCTGAACTTATTTTAGCATCACATTATAAAAAAATCCCAAGCAATTATTTGTTTGGGATTTTATTTTTTTGGCAATTGCTAAAGCACCACGCTTTCCGTCTATATTTTTTAATACCTTTAATGGCAAAAAAGTATGCCACTTCAATCGTTATTGCACATTTATTACGTTAATAAATGGCAGGTTAATCAACCAAATCCTCCTCAAAATACCACCATAAGCTGGAATCAATAGTTGCCTTAATCCTATTAATATCAACAACTTGATTTATAAAAACAGTAAGACTTTCATCTGCACGATCTTGTTCAACGGTTTCATTTATTTCAATAAGGTCAATCTCAGTAAAATTTTCAAGATGTTTTTTAATTTTATTATCTAAAGATTCATCACTTAAATAAATCTTAATGGTCTGTTCATTCGGAGAATTTCTAATTTCAGATCTAAAAGGAGGTATCATAATCTGTATTATTTAGTGAAACAATAGTTTAATAGTAAGAGCAGTAGCATAAGTTACTAAATAATTTCAATAAAGTCAATAAAAAAACCCTTTCTGTTACCAGAAAGGGTTTAATGTTTTAAATAGAAAGTGTTTATTAAACCTCAAAAGGCTCAATAGAAACATAAGATTTATTATCTTTTTTCTTTGTGAATTTTACAACACCATCAACATAGGCGTGTAATGTATGATCTTTTGAAGAATATACATTTTCACCTGGGTGATGTGTATTTCCTCTTTGTCTTACGATAATGTTTCCAGCTATAGCAGCTTGACCACCAAAAATCTTAACGCCTAAACGTTTTGATTCTGATTCTCTACCATTCTTCGAACTTCCGACTCCTTTTTTATGTGCCATTGTCTTAAGTTTTTATATTGTTAAACTTAACGGTTAGCTATTACGCTTTCCCACCATTTAATTCGTCTTGCCATTTTTTTAACTCATCCCACTTACCTTCAGCAGCTAATTTAGCTTGTTTTGGCCAAGTGTCAGTAACGTGATTACCACGAACATCAGCGATGATATCAGAAATTTTATCAGCTTTTAATTTTGCTAATTCAGCAAAAGTTGTAATCCCTGCAGCTATTAAAGTTTCAGCAATTTTTGGTCCGATACCTTCAACTTTTTTCAAATCATCAGCTTTTGCAGTTGCTTTTTTAGCTACTGGTTTCGCTTCTGCTTTTGGTGCAGCAACTTCAGCTTTAACTTCTACTTTTTTCTCTGCTTTAACCGGTGCAGCTTTTTTAGCTACTTCCTTTTCAACTTTGGCAGCTTTTTTAGCTCCCGAAGCAGCAATACTTTCAATTATAATTTCAGTTAAAGACTGACGGTGACCGTTTTTCTTACGATAACCTTTACGTCTTTTCTTTTTGAAAACTATAACTTTATCACCTTTAAGGTGCTTTAAGACTTTTGCTCCTACTTGAGCTCCGTCTATAGCTGGGGCGCCAACAGTAACTTTGTCACCATCACCAATTAGAAGAACATTATCGAAAGCAACTTGCTTTCCTTCTTCTGTTTGTAAACGGTGTACAAAGACCTTTTGATCTTTAACAACTTTAAATTGTTGCCCTGCTATCTCTACAATTGCGTACATAGCGTAACGTTTTTATTAATTAATTTTGTTCAAAAATGAGTGCAAATATACTGCTAATTAATTAATCTACAAACGTTTTATTTAATTTGAGAAATATTTCTTTTATTTTTTAAATAACTGCATAACTACGAGCGTAGAAATAACCGTGGTTGCCAGACCCATAATAAATACAACAAATGTTACCATCCCAACATCTGCATCTAAACCGCCTCGTATTGTTTTAAGTAATTCTGGTAAAAAATCTACATTGAATTCTGTGGCATAAAACAAGAAAAATATAGTAAACAAAAGTGCTGCTACAAACCCGGTAATTATTCCTGTTTTAAAACCTTCACCATACGAAAAAGCCTCTTCGTTTTCAAGCTTAGCTATTCGTATAGCTTCAAATATTCCGCAGGCTGTTATTACGGCATTAAAAAAACTAAAAGCAGGATGAATATGATTATTAAATAATGCTAAAACCAAAAAATAGGCAATTAATACGGCACTTGTAACTAGACCGTACCTTAATGGAAGTGATAATTTTTTCATATGCTTTTATTTTTATAAATCAATATTACAAATGCAATGTATTAATATTCAGTGCTTTTACTTAATATTATTTAACTTAATTCCTACGTAAATATTAAAAAACAAATTTAAATTTCGTAAAAAATTGTGAATTAAAATAATTTAATGCCCTTTTTTAAATTTGAAGCCGTTTGAATATTGCATATTAAAATTTTAAAAACACCGATTACGATTTTTTAATTTAACCACTTTATTTAGTACTTTTACTAAAAATTTAAATACTTATAAAAAATGAAAATAATAAAAAACATATTTTTTGTTTTAGCAATTACCCTTTTTGCATTGAACTGCAAAAACGAAGCTAAACCAGAGGTAAAAACTGTTGAAGTAGAAACAATCGCTGCAAAAACAACAGACCCAAATGCAACTTATGCGAAAGCTGAATTTACTATTGATGGTATGACATGTGCTGTTGGATGTGCAAAAACTATTGAAAGCAAATTAGGAAAAATGGAAGGTGTAAAATCTGCTAAAGTAGATTTTGACAAAAAATTAGCTATGGTTGAATATAACGAGGCTAAAGTAACTCCAAACAGCCTAATAGAAACTGTTGCTAAAGTTGGAGATTCATACACAGTAAGCAACATGAAAACCGTTGGTAATTCTACATCTTGTAAAAAAGAATGTGATAAAACGGGTTGCGAAGGTAAAACTGAAGCTGAAAAAGCTGCTTGCAAAAAGGCTTGTTGTGCCATGGCATCTAACGACATGAAAAAAGCTTGTTGTGCCGAAAAAGCAAAAGCTTAATAGTCTTATTACTTTCATAAAAAAGCTTCTTAGTTTAAAAATTAAGAGGCTTTTTTATTTCCAGTGAAGCGACTCCATAATATGTATAATGTCCTTTTGTAAATAATTTGCTGCTGGTAAAATTGAATCGTAATTAGGCTTTGCATTAAAATACAACGAACCAGTTAAAAAATGCTTCACACTATCGGTTACGTAAAACTGGGCTGGAGAAGCCACATTTCCTTTTACTTCAGAAAACACCCCATATACTTTTCTTTCTTTATTTTCATAAGGAAAAAATGGCATTTCTTCTGCTTTAACTGTATGCTCCAAAGTGAATTTTTGAGCATCTCGTAAAAAATCTGTTAGATTCTTTTGATCGCCATTAATAGCTTTATAAGTTAAAAAGATAGTGCCTTTTAATGTTGGATATTCTATGTTAACACCATAACTTTCAGTTGTAGCCTTAAGTTTCTTCAACTTTATATTAGCTGCCAATACATTGGTTTCAAAAGTAAAAGGTGCTTCAGAAACTAAATTTGTATATTCTGCCTGCGGATAATTAAGGCTTAAATAGGCCTTCGGTTTTGGGGTGTAATCCTGATTACAAGAAAAACACATGATCACAACAGCTATAAATAAAAAATGATACTTCATTATGTGATAGTGAATTTTACAAGTTTGATGCGTTTTTTATCTAAAGCTTCAATTTTAAAAACGTAATTTTTAAAATTTATATTACTGTTTAACTTTGGAAAACTTCCCGAAATTTCTAAAACAAAACCCGCAACGGTTTCGGCTTCTCCTTTGTTTTCTTCAAAAGAATCCTCATCTTCAATTTTAATAATTTTATAAAAATCTTTTAAGGCTGTTTTTCCTTCAAATACAAAATTATTATCATCTAATTTAGAATATGTTAAATCTTCATCATCAAACTCATCACTAATATCGCCTACAATTTCTTCAATAATATCTTCCAACGAAATAAGACCAGAAGTACCTCCATATTCATCAACAACCACTGCTAAATGCACTTTTTTATCTTGAAATTCTAACATTAAATCATCTAGCTTTTTGTTCTCTGGCACAAAAAAAGGTTCTCTAATTAAGCTAGTCCAATCGAATTGTTTTCTTTCTAAATAAGGTAATAAATCTTTTGCATACAAGAATACCTTTAATACTGTCTATATTGTCTTTATAAACAGGAATTCGGGAATAACCATTCTTTACAATTTCCGGTAAAATTTCGATATATTTTAGCTCTATATTTAATGCAAAAATATCTATTCGAGGTCGCATTACTTGTTTGGTATCCGTGTTTCCAAACGAGACAATACCTTGCAATATTTTATGTTCTTCTCTGGTAGTATCTTCTTCGCTTGTAAGTTCCAGAGCTTGCGAAAGATAATCTACATTTAAATTCGATTTCTGCTTTCCTAGTTTATTGTGAATCCCTATAGTTATACTTCGCATTGGCAAACTTATAGGCGACAACAAAATATCTAAAACCTTTAGTGGATACGCCATAAAAATGGCAAATTTTAAATTGTTTCTGCTGGCATAAATTTTTGGAAGAATTTCGCCAAATAATAAAATTAAGAAGGTTACAATAACTACTTCTATTGTAAATTTTAGAACGGGTGACTTGACTCCTGAAAATAAATCGCTACTTAAATAGGCAAACAAAATAACGATACCAATGTTTATAAAATTATTAGCCACTAATATGGTTGCTAATAATTTTTTAGGGCGTTCCAATAGACTTAAAATAATAAGTATACGTTTAGATTTGGCATCTAATCTTTTTTCTATATCTGTTCTCGTAAGTGAAAACAAAGCTACTTCAGCACCAGAAATAAGCGCTGAAAACAACAGAAGCAAAAACAATAAAACAAAACCAAAAACAACTGAAACATCAATTGCCATTATTAAACTTTTAAAACTCGTGGGGTCAGGATCCAAATATGTTTGTTTTAGTTACACTTAGTATTCTCATTATTTTTGAGAACATTATTTATTAAAAAGGTAAATCGTCATCCTCTTCTCCAATAGCTTCTGGAGCTTCAGGTTGTTTTACGACAGGTTTTGCTGGTGTAGCCGTATTTGATGCGTTGCTTTCACTTTCTTTTTTAGTCGATAAAAAGGTGAAATCGGTACATTGAATTTCGGTTGAATAACGCTCATTTCCAGCTTCATCTTGCCATTTTCTTGTTTTCAATCGGCCTTCAATATATACTTTGTCGCCTTTACTTAAATACTTTTCGCAAATTTCGGCACCTTTATTTCTAACAACAATATTATGCCATTCGGTATTTGTAACACGCTCATTAGTCTGTTTGCTGGTATAAGTTTCATTTGTTGCCAAAGGAAAACGCCCAATACAACCACCACCTTCAAAATAATGCATTTTAACTTCATCACCCAAATGCCCAATTAGCATCACTTTATTTAACGTTCCAGACATAATTTTTGTTTTTATCGATTAGCAAAATTACAGAATTGCTTTGCATTTTAAAGACTTGATTTCTGTTTTTTTAAAATTAATAAATATTTCGATTGCACCCGTTAAACTAATTAAAATTAAAACTTTCAATAAAATTTCCAATTAATATAGGGACTGCATACTTTTTTATCTTATTAATAGGAATCCCTTTTTCTACAATACCATCAACTTTTACAATCCAAAATTTAGTATATAAATGTTGGTGTGATAATTTATGAACTATATCTTCTTCATTATATAATGACAATTCAAATGACTTATCTTTTAATAAAGGCATGGCTTTCGGCTAATGTATTTAAAAGCTTCATAAGTTAATCCTTCGTTTGTTTCAATTAAAGGAAACTGATATAAATTTTGCCATATGCCTTTACCTTCTCGTTTTTCTAAAATAGTTTTTTCATCAGAAGAAACTAAAACCAAAAAATTAAAATACTTTTTTTTCGCTTTAGCGGATTTTATTTTAACTGGTAATTCATTAATTCTGTTTTCAGCAAATGCTATACAACTATCATTAAAAGGACAAATAAAACAATCAGGGTTTTGTGGCTTACATTGTGTGGCTCCAAACTCCATAATGGCCTGATTAAAAGTTGCAGGTTCTTTTAAATCAATTAACTCTTGCGCCAATTGTTTAAACTCTTTTGCACCTTTTGATGAATTTATTGGTGTATCAATGCCAAAATAGCGTGAAACACTCTATAAACATTACCATCAACCACTGCGGCTGCTTCATTAAAACAAATAGAAGCAATAGCACTAGCTGTATAATCGCCAATGCCTTTAAGTTTTAATAAGTCTTTATAGTTATCAGGAAATTTACCATTCAATTCATTTGCAATATATTTTGCTGTAGTATGCAGATTTCTGGCTCTGGAATAATACCCTAACCCCTGCCATAATTTTAAAACATCACTTTCATCGGCACTTGCTAAATGAAAAATAGTTGGAAATTTTTCGGTGAATCTGACATAATATGGTAAGCCTTGATTCACTTGTGTTTGTTGTAAAATAATTTCTGATAGCCAAATAAAATATGGGTCTTTAGTTTGCCTCCAAGGAAGCTCGCGTTTATTGTTTGAGTACCAGTGTTTTAGTTTTTTCGAGAATAACATTAATCAATTTAATAGACGATGCAAAAATAAACGTTTATAATCTTAAATTTTAATGAATTAGGTTTGAAATATTGAATTTTAAATTCCTATATTTGCATCCCTTTTAGAATTTATAGTAACTTAAAACAATATATTAAAAATGACGAAGGCTGATATAGTAGCAAAAATTTCTGATAAATTAGGAATTGAAAAAGGTGATGTTCAAGCAACTGTTGAGACATTTATGGAAGAAGTAAAATCTTCTTTAGAAAGTGGTGATAATGTATACCTTAGAGGATTTGGTAGCTTTATTATTAAAACAAGAGCTGAAAAAACTGGTAGAAACATTTCAAAAAACACTACCATTAAAATACCATCTCATAATATCCCTGCATTTAAGCCAGCAAAAGTTTTTGTTGAAGGCGTTAAAACAAATGTAGACGTTAAATAAAACATTAAAATAAATTATTAATTTAAAAGACACTATTTATGCCAAGTGGTAAAAAACGTAAGAGACATAAGGTTGCAACGCACAAGCGTAAAAAACGTAGACGCGCTAATCGTCACAAAAAGAAAAAATAAACCCTAAAAAGTAGTTATATAAACTACTTTTTTCGGTTTAAAACAAAAACGTTCTTTGAAATGAGTTCATTAAATTTTTAGACACTTTTAAGTGCTTTTATGAACTCCACGGATTTAAAAATCCTGTGAAAAATATTGTATAATCCATTGATAGATAAATAATGTATAATCCATCTGTACTTAATTGTATGGATAAAAATTAACTAAATGGATAAAGAATTGATTATTCGATCTAGTTCCGAGCACGTTGATTTTGCCTTATTAAAAGATGGAAAACTTATTGAATTACAGAAAGATGAAGATAGTAATAACTTTTCGGTTGGCGATGTGTTTATAGCCAAAATAAGAAAAGCTGTTCCTGGACTAAATGCTGCATTTGTTAATGTAGGTTATGAAAAAGATGCATTTTTGCATTATCATGATTTAGGACCAAAACTACCTTCGCTTTTAAAATTCACAAAAAGTGTAAGCACAGGTAAACTAAAAGATTTTTCTTTAAAAAATTTCCCATTTGAAAAAGATATTGATAAAGACGGCAAAATTACTGACGTCTTAAAATCAAATCAATCGCTATTGGTACAAATAGTAAAAGAACCCATATCAACTAAAGGCCCTAGAATAAGCTCCGAGCTTTCTATTGCTGGTAGATATATTGTTTTAGTACCTTTTTCTAGCCGTATTTCTATTTCTCAAAAAATAGAAGACAAAGAAGAAAAAGACCGACTAAAACGATTGGTAAAAAGCATTACGCCACCGGGGTTTGGCATTATTGTACGCACTGTAGCACAAGGCAAAAAAGTAGCAGAACTAGATAGAGATTTACAAAATTTGCTTAGTCGTTGGACGGCAATGTGTAAAAAGCTACACAAAGCACATCATCCCAGTAAAGTATTAGGAGAAATGAATAAAGCCTCGTCAATTTTACGAGATATATTCAATGACACCTTTACAAGTATTCATGTTGATGATGAAGCGCTTTATTATTCAAATTAAAGATTACGTGCAAGAAATTGCACCAAACAAAGAATCAATAGTTAAATTGTATCAGTCTAATGTTCCAATTTTTGAAAAATTCGGGATTGAAAGACAAATAAAAACCTCGTTTGGAAAAACCGTTTCTATGGCAAAAGGTGCGTATCTAATTATAGAACACACCGAAGCACTACACGTTATAGATGTAAATAGCGGAAACCGGTCTAACAAAGCAAATAACCAAGAGGATACAGCATTAGAAGTTAATTTAATAGCTGCTACCGAAATGGCTCGCCAATTACGTTTACGTGATATGGGTGGCATTATCGTAGTAGATTTTATTGACATGAAAAGTGCTGAAAATAGGCAAAAACTGTTTAACCACCTTCGCGATGAAATGAGCGATGATAGAGCTAAACACAAAATATTGCCACCAAGTAAATTTGGTTTGATACAAATTACAAGACAACGCGTTCGCCCAGAAATGAACATTAAAACTAAGGAAGAAAATCCTGATGAAGTAATTAATGGCTCTGAGGTTGAAGCACCAATAGGAATCGTGCAAAAAATAAATCACGACCTAGAACAACTATTAAAAAAAGACTATAAAAAGCTGACTTTAAACACACATCCTTTTATAGCAGCCTTTTTAACAAAAGGTTTTCCATCAACACGTTCTAAATGGTTTTTAGAACACAAAAAATGGGTTAAAGTTTTACCAAGAGATGCTTACACGTATTTAGAATATCATTTTTTCGATAAAGATGGTAATCAAATTAAATAATTAAAAAAAACCCTTACTATTTATTTAGTAAGGGTTTTTTTGTTTTTAAAACGTCATTGCGCGGAGGAGGCACGACGAAGCAATCTGCATATTATATGATGAAGTTGGGCAATTGCCAAAGCACCGCGCTTTCCGCTATATCTTTTTAAAACGTCATTACGAGGAGTGAGCGACGAAGTAATCTGTCAATTTTAACCTCTTCCAAAAATATAGCCCATTTGTTTTTAAAAAGGATGCCGCTGCAATCGCTATTGCGGAGTGTAGAATTCCATGTCAAAATACTTCACAAAAATTGGTTTCAACTTACTCTTACTGCCATTAGGTAAGAGTTTAAAGGTAGTGACTGTAAAATTGAAATAACAAGAATCCTACTTTCGCAGGAATTTAAGTTGCTGGATTAGGAATCAAACTATGTACTTCATTAATTTGGGCCAACACCTCATCATTTAAATTAACATCAATACTTCCAATATTTTCTTTAAGTTGTTCTAAATTGGTGGCGCCAATAATATTACTGGTTAAAAAAGGTTGTTGGGTTACAAATGCTAAACTCATTTGTGCTAAGGTCATGTTATTAGCTTCAGCTATTTTTAAATATTTTTTTGTGGCTTCGGTACATTGTACTCCACTGTACCTTGAAAATCTGGGAAATAATTTAAGTCTGGTGTTCTCTCCTGCAATGCCTTTTATGTATTTTCCTGAAAGCACACCAAAAGCCATGGGCGAATATGCCAATAAACCAATATTTTCACGTAAAGATACTTCTGCCAAATCTGTTTCGAAAACACGGTTTAATAACGAATACGCGTTTTGAATAGTGGCCATTCTTGGTAAGTTATGGTGCTTAGATTCTTCCAAATAACGCATGGTGCCCCAAGAATTTTCGTTAGAGATCCCTATATTTCGAATTTTACCCGATTTAATTTGCTCGCCTAAAGAATGGAGTATGTCATTAAAATTATCTTTCCAACGGGTATCTAGTTTAAAATTTCTATCACCAAACCTGTTAGTGTCGCGCTCTGGCCAATGCAATTGAAACAAATCGATATAATCTGTTTGCAATCTTTTTAATTCATTGTTTACAGCATCATTTATAGCACTTTTACTAAACCCTGTAGTTCGAATGTGTGCTGTATAGTCACCAGAACCTGCAATTTTTGAAGCCAATACCACTTTATCTCTATGGCCTGTTTTTTGTAACCATGTACCAATAATTTTACTGGTATTCCCTTGAGTATCTGCAGAAGCTGGTACCGGATATGCTTCGGCCGTATCAATAAAATTGACACCTTTATCGAAGGCATAATCTAATTGTGCATGCCCTTCTGCTTCGGTATTTTGGTTTCCCCAGGTCATCGAACCCAGACAAATTTTACTCACTTTTATATTGGTGTTTGGTAATGTTGTGTATTTCATAGAAAATTATTTCTGTCATTCCCGCGAAGGCGGGAATCCATTTTTAGATAAGTTTCAATTAATAAGATTCCCGCCTTCGCGGGAATGACATATTTAATTGTGCGTTAAAGATAAAAAAACCTTTCAAAGTTATTACAACTTTGAAAGGTTTTAAATACGTTAGCGATTGAAGCGGCATCCTTTTTTGCCAATAAAAAGCAAAAAAGATATAGCGTAAAGCGCGACCCTTGTGGTAACGCCCAAATACTAATTATCTTTCAACAACCTAGAAAGCTCGTCTAACTTAGGGGTTAAAATAACTTCTATACGTCTGTTTTTTGCTTTTCCTTCTGGAGTGTCGTTGGTTGCAATTGGAGCAAACTCACCACGACCTGCAGCGGTTAAATTTTCGGCATTAATAGACGCATTTTCTCTTAAAATAGTAACGATTGCCGTAGCGCGTTTGGTTGATAAATCCCAGTTACCCACAATTTGCCCGCTACTTTGATACGGCACATTATCGGTATGACCTTCAATCAACACCGCAATATCTGGATTTTTAGCTAAAACCGTTCCTAATTGCTGCACAGCTCTTCTACCTTCGGTTCCTACTGCCCAACTTCCTGAACTGAATAATAATTTGTTTTCCATAGAAACATATACTTTGCCATCGCGTTGTTCTATAGTTAATCCTTTACCTTCAAAATCGGTTAAGGCTTTAGAAATAGCATCTTTTAAAGCAGTCATAGCGGCATCTTTATCTGAAATAACTTTTTCAAGTTCGGCAACTCGATTCGAACGGTCTTGCAATTCTTTTTTAAGTTTTTCTAAACGCTGGTTCTCATCTGCCAAAGCTTGTTCTTTAGCTTCTAACTGTGCTAATAATTCTCTATTCTTTTCTGAATTTGCAGCGATGGAAGCAGAACTGTTTTTCTCTAAAGCATCGTAAGACGACTTTTAGTGCGTCAAAATTTGCTTTGTTTGCATCGTAATCACCTTGTAGTCTGTTACGCTGAGCAAGAACTTGTGCGTAATCTGTTTTAAGTTGTTTTAACTCGTTTTCAGCTTTTGTTTTATCGAAAAGCAAATCTTCATTTTCGTCTGTAAGTTTTCTGTTTGCCTGTTTTAAATTGGCGTATTTCGATTCTAAATCTTTATAAATTTTAGGAGATACGCAAGAAGAAATAAGGACTAATGCTAAGGTAACTAAAGTGATTCTTTTAATCATTTTCAAATTGTATTTAGGGTTTTGGTATTTAATTTTCTATTTCAACTAAAATGGGACAATGATCGCTATGAACAGCATCCGACAATATAACGGCTCTTTTTATCTTTTCTTGCATAGCATTTGAAACCATGGCATAATCTAATCGCCAACCTTTGTTATTGGCTCTTGAATTAGCTCGGTAACTCCACCACGTGTAGTTGTCTGGTTCTTTATTTAAATGTCTGAATGAATCTATAAATCCTTTATTAATAAAGCCACCAATCCATTTCCGCTCTGAAGGTAAAAATCCAGAAACTTTACTTAATCCTTTTGGATTATGAATATCAATTTCTTCGTGACAAATATTATAATCGCCACAAATAATTAAATTAGGAATGTCTTTTTTTAGTTTATTTATATAATCTTGAAACATATCCATATATTCAAATTTATGGTCTAATCTAGCGTCGTTAGTTCCAGAAGGCAAATACAAACTCATTACCGAAACTCCATCAAAATCTGCTCTTAGGTTTCTGCCTTCAAAATCCATCGACGCAATTCCTGTACCATATTCTACATGATTTGGTTCTATTTTACTTAAAATTGCAACACCGCTATAACCTTTTTTTTGAGCACTATACCAATAGTTATATTTGTAACCAGCTTCGACAAAAAGATCTAAATCTAATTGTTCTTCCATTGCTTTAATTTCTTGTAAACAAATAACATCTGGATTGGCACTTTTTAACCACTCTATAAATCCTTTATTTATTGCTGCTCTAATACCATTTACGTTATACGAGATTATCTTCATTTAAATTATTTTTGCACTGATTAATTTCTGATTTTCATCAGAATAACTCAGAATATTTTATGATGTATGTTAATTTCAGCTAAAATAAATAATGCGTTACTTTTACACTATTATTTTATGGCACTTTTAACAAAAAGTATTAACAAAATATTTTAAACTATTTTCAGTTTAAGTATCAGATGAAGTTTATAACCTTTCTTATTCTCTTTCTTATTGGGTTTTGTGCATTGGCTCAAGACCAAAATTCTAATTATAGAACTAAAAAAGTTGCTGTAAACGACTACTATTATGATTGAAAGTGTTAGCATTAATTCTAACTACTTTTCAATTAAAACAAAACAAAATACAGTTATTGATTCTACCTTTTATACAGTTGATTTTGGAAAAGCTACTTTAAGATTTATAAAGCCTATTGAAACTGATTCTATAATCATCAACTATTTGAAATTTCCTGATTTTTTAACTAAAACCTATAAACAATTAGATGATGCAATTATTGTTGAAAACACCGATAATCTTCAAAAACTTTACCAACTTTCTCAACCTAACGACACTAAAGATTACATTCCTTTTGATGGCTTAACAACCTCTGGAAGTATTTCGCGCGGGGTTACTGTTGGGAACAATCAAAACTCGGTTTTAAACAGTGAATTAGACCTTCAAATTTCAGGAAAACTGAGTGATAAAGTATCTCTTAGAGCCTCCATTCAAGATGCTAATATTCCATTACAAGAAAGTGGTTATAGCCAGACGATTAGATGAATTTGATCAGGTTTTTATTGAATTGTACAGCGAGCGTTGGAATATTCGAGCAGGCGATATCGATTTACAAAATACGCACTCCTATTTTGCGAATTTTTCTAAACGGGTACAAGGATTATCGATAAATGCGAAACTTGGAGCAGAAGATTCTCAAACCAATGTGTTTGCCGCAGGCGCTTTGGTGCGCGGGCAATTTACTAGAAGTCAGTTTAAAGCACAAGAAGGCAATCAAGGTCCGTATAAACTACAAGGGCAAAATGGTGAATTGTTTGTGCTTATTGTTTCTGGGAGTGAAACTGTTTATGTGAATGGTGTTACAGCACAACGAGGCGAGGACAAAGATTATATTATCGATTATAATGCAGGTGAAATTATTTTTAATTCAACTTTTCCGATTACTTCCGAAATGCGTATTACAGTCGATTATCAATATAGTGAACGAAATTATTCACGTTTAGTAGCATACGGAGGCAGCCGATTTGAAAGCAAAAAATTAAATATAGGAGTTTCTGTCTATTCTGAAAATGATGCCAAAAATCAACCTTTACAACAAAATTTATCGGAAGCACAAGTTCAAATACTTTCAGATGCTGGTGATGATAGAACGCAAATGGTCGCACCATCAGAAGTGGAAGAAAGCATCAATGAAAACAGAATTTTATATAAAAAAGAACTTATTAACAGTGTTGAAGCTTTTGTGTTTTCAAATAACCCTGATGACACCTTGTATCGAGTTACATTTTCACAAGTGGGCGCCAACCAAGGCGATTATATTTTAGGCAGCACAAATGCCATTAATAATATTTATGAATTTGCGGGTGTCTTACAAGGTAATTATGCCCCAATAGTTCAACTGATTGCGCCTACAAAACTTCAAATAGCGGTTGTGAATGGAAATTATACGCCAACCGAAAAAACGGATTTAGGATTTGAAATAGCCGCAAGTAAAAACGATTTGAATTTGTTTTCAAATTTGGACGACTCAAATAATAACGGTTTCGCAGGAAAACTAAAAATTTCTCAAAATCTGATTAAAAATGATAGTTTATGGAGTTTGAAAGTTTTTGCAGATGCCGATTTTATTCAGAAAAATTTTAAAACCATCGAGCGTTTGTATAATGCTGAATTTAATAGAGATTGGAATTTAGATGACGGTTCGGTAAATCTTTCAACCATTAATTTTGGTAATCAAAATTTGATTGTTTCGGGTTTAAGATTGAATCACCCAGAAAAAGGAACTGCTACTTATCAATTTGAACATTTAGGCTATTCTGAAAATTTTAATGGAAACAGGCATGTTTTTAACGCTTATTTGATGCTTAATAAATTTAGAATTACATCCTATTCCAGTTTTTTAAATGCCACTTCAAACACCAATAACTCATCATTTTTAAGGTCTTCGAACAGAATTACTTACAGCATGAATAAAAGTTGGGTTGGCACAAAATTAGCTATAGAAGATAATGAACAAAAAGCTATTTCTACACAAGAATTAACGCCTTTAAGTCAGAAATTCAAATCGTATGAGTTGTTTTTTGGCGTTGGAGACAGTACTAAGGTTTTCACTGAAATAGGTTATAAAAACAGAGTAAATGATAGTATTCGAAACAATCAATTACAAAAAGTAAATACCTCAAACACCTATTATTTAAAAACCAGACTCATTCAAAACACAAACACAAATTTATCTTTGTATGCTAATTACAGAACTTTAAAAAGTGTAGATGAAACTATTAATGATGAACAATCAATAAACTCCAGACTTCAATTCAACCAAAAACTTTTTAAACAATTAGTGCAGTGGAATACCTTATTTGAAACTAACTCAGGAACCTTACCCCAACAAGATTTTACCTATGTTGAAGTAGAACCCGGACAAGGCACTTACACATGGATTGATTATAATGCAAACGGTATTCAAGAATTAGAGGAATTTGAAATTGCTCAATTTCAAGATCAAGGTAAATATATTCGGGTGTTATTACCCAATCAGGTTTTTATAAAAACACATCAAAACAGACTAAGTCAAACACTAACAATTAATCCTTCGAAATGGGCAGTGAGTGAGAATAAATCACAAAAATTCTGGTCTCATTTTTATAATCAAACCAGTTATTTGGTTGATAGAAAATTAAAACGCGATGGCGGTGGTTTTAACTTAAATCCATTTGAAAGTGGGGAAGAAAACCAATTAGGTCTTCAGCTAAACTTTCGAAATGTATTATTTTTTAATCGAGGAAAACAGCATTACACAACCTCATACACGTACCTTTCAAACAAAACACGTAATATTCTGTCAATTGGGTTTATTGAAAATGGATTGAATAGTCATCAGTTTAATTTTAATCATAAAATTGTCGAAAGTTGGTTAATAACCCTTCAATCTTATTTTGAAAACAATGAAAGTTTAAGTGAAAATTTTGTTAGTAAAAATTATAAATTTGATGAAACGCGTTTGAACCCAAAATTATCTTATTTATTTAATGATAATTCGCGTTTCGACATCTTCTACCAGTATGCCAGTAAAGAGAATACTATTGGCGGTTTAGAAACTTTAAAACAACAAAAATACGGGACTTCCTTTACCTTTTCAAGCAGTCAAAAAAATTCTGTTATCGGTGAGTTTAATTTTATTTCGAATACGTTTAACGGCAATTCTAATACGCCAGTTTCTTATCAAATGTTGGAAGGTTTACAGTCAGGAAAAAACTTTACATGGAGTTTACTGGCACAGAAAAAATTGACAGCTTTTTTAGATTTAAACCTAAGTTACTTTGGAAGAAAAACCGAAACCAGTAAAACCATTCACACAGGAACCGTGCAATTAAAAGCTTATTTTTAATTATTAGTTAATAACTTCGTCTTCATTTTTTTTGTAATATTGTTCTCGGTATGAGTAAATTAATTGCTGTAATATATTCTTTTTTGATTCTTATTCAAAGTTTCAACATTAACATTGAAGATCTTTCAAAGTTCAATACCTTATTGGAACACGCGAAATACCATAAAGAAATTTACGGCGATAATTTTATTACATTTTTATCAGAACATTACGGTAATGAAATGGCTTCTCATGAAAATAAACACAGTGATCATGAAAAATTACCTTTCAAGGATCATCACCATGTGGTTAGTCATATAAACACATCTTTTATTCTAACTCCACAATCCATTTACACAGCTAATCATCAAGAATTTACAGAAAAACCTGTGAATTTTTTCTACAAAGAACCTTTCTCTTCTTTCGAAAAACCGTCCGTTTTTCAGCCTCCAAAAGTAGCGTAATTCTATTTCAATATTTTCTTTTAAAAACTATTCAATGACTCTAAATTGAATAGCATTTATTAACTTTATTAAAAAGAATTATGCTAGAAACCATAATTAAATTCAGCTTAAAAAATAAGCTTGTTATCCTACTGTTTATAGGCTCTGTTATAGGCTTCGGAATTTTTTCGTTAACTCAAATTCCCATCGGTGCCGTACCAGATATTACCAATAATCAAGTACAAGTTATAACAACATCAAGAAACCTCTCAACGCAAGATGTCGAGCAATTTATTACGTATCCCGTTGAGCTTGAAATGGCAAATCTTCCTGGAGTCGTAGAAATTCGTTCAATTTCAAAATTTGGATTATCTGTAGTCACTATTGTTTTTAAAGATAATCTTGGAACCTATCTTCCGAGGCAGTTGATTGCTGAAAAAATAAAATCTGCTTCAGAAAAAATTCCACAAGGATTTGGCACACCCGAAATGGGTCCAATCACAACAGGTTTAGGAGAAATCTATCAATATATTTTAGATGTAAAACCAGAATTTAAAGGTCAATATTCTGCAACCGATTTACGCACCGTCCAAGATTGGATAGTTAAACGCCAACTTTCTGGCATCCCTGGTGTTGTAGAAGTTAATACATGGGGTGGTTATTTAAAACAATATGAAGTTGCCATAAATCCGCAAAAACTTAAAGCAATGAACATTAATTACATGGATGTTTTTAATGCTTTAGAAAAAAATAACAGTGTTGCCGGTGGTGGTTATATTGAAAAAACCAACAAAGCCTTTTTTATTCGTGGCGAAGGTTTAGTAACCACGTTAACAGACATTGAGAATATTGTAATTAAAAATGAAGGGTTGCCAGTATACATCAAAGATATTGCGAATGTAGGGTTTGGCAGTGCTACTCGTTTTGGAGCCATTACGGGAAATGGCGAAGGCGAAAAAGTACTGGGGCAAGTTATGATGCTTAAAGACGGTAACTCAAAACAAGTAATTGATGCCGTTAAAGAGCGCGTTGCATCTATTCAAAGTTCATTACCCGAAGGCGTATATATCAATGGTTTTTTAGAACGAAGTGAGCTTATTAACAAAACAACATTTACTGTAGCCGAAAATTTAATTTTAGGTTCTCTTATTGTGATTTTTGTTGTGGTTTTATTATTAGGAAATTTACGCTCTGGCTTGGTGGTGGCCTCGGTAATTCCGTTGAGCTTATTGTTCGCTATTTCGTTAATGAATGTTTTTGGAATTGATGCCAACTTAATGAGTTTAGGTGCGATTGATTTTGGAATTATCATAGACGGTGCCGTTATTATTGTCGAATTTATTGCTTTTCAAATTACGGCTCAAAGCGATAAAATAATGGCATTATCTAAGGAAGATCAGCAAGCAGATATAGATCGCATAACATCTAAAAGCGCTTCAAAAATGATGAATTCTGCCATATTTGGACAATTTATTATACTTATTGTGTTTATTCCAATTTTAACTTTAAGCAGTGTGGAAGGCAAAATGTTTAAACCCATGGCCTTAACTTTTAGTTTTGCACTTAATAGGCGCCATGATTTTTTGTCTTAACCTATGTGCCTGTAATTTCATCCTTATTTTTAAAACCTAACAAACAGAGCGACAAAAACATATCTGTAAGGTTAATGAAATTCCTAAACAAACTTTACAAACCATCAATTCATTGGGCTCTAGAAAATAAAAAAATAGTGGTTTCGCTTGCCGGACTTTTACTAGCCGTAAGCTTTTGGATTTTTAGTACCATGGGTGGTGAATTTGTACCTACTTTAGATGAAGGAGACTTCGTTATTCAGCCCGTGTTAAAAACCGGAACTTCCTTGGGAAAAACCATTGAAATTACCACAAAAATTGAAAAAATACTGTTAGATAACTTTCCCGAAGTGGATCAGGTTGTAAGTAGAATTGGGGCTGCCGAAGTACCAACAGACCCCATGAGTATGGAAGAAAGTGATGTGATTATCAAACTAAAACCAAAAAAAGAATGGGTTTCTGCAGAAAGCAAAGATGAATTAGCCGATAAATTTAAAGAAGCTCTTGCGATAATTCCAGGGATGGAGGTAGAATTTACCCAACCTATTGAAATGCGTTTTAACGAACTTATTACAGGTGTTCGAGCCGATGTTGCCGTTAAGATTTTTGGTGAAGATTTATCCGTTTTGGCAAACAAAGCGAACGAAATTAAATCGCTTATTCAAAATGTGGAAGGTGCATCGGATATTATTATTGAAAAAGTCGAAGGTTTACCACAAATGAATGTCACCTACGACCGAAGTAAAATTGCGCGCTATGGCTTGAATATATCAGATATTAACCAACTCATTTCTATGGGTTTTGCAGGGACAACGGTAGGAACTGTTTTTGAAGGCGAAAAGCGATTTGACATGGTTATCCGTTTAGATCAAGCCCACCGAATGAACATCGAAAACCTTCAAAATTTATATGTAGATACCCCTAGCGGTTTAAAAATTCCATTAAGTGAATTAGCTGAGATAAAATATACTACGGGTCCTGCAAAAATTTCGAGGGACGACACCAAACGTCGAATTGTTGTTGGTATTAATGTTAGAAACAGAGACTTACAATCTGTTGTAAACGATGTTAGAAACATTATTGAAAGTAAAGTTAAACTTCCCGTTGGGTACAGTATAACATATGGAGGACAATTTGAAAACCTTCAAAGTGCCAAAGCACGATTAATGATTGCTGTCCCCGTAGCATTAATCCTTATTTTCATTCTTCTGCATTTTGCGTTTGGGTCTATAAAAGAAGCCTTTATGGTGTATTCTGCCATTCCACTTTCAGCGGTTGGAGGCATATTGCTTTTATGGCTTAGAGATATGCCTTTTAGCATTTCGGCAGGTGTTGGTTTTATAGCACTTTTTGGTATTGCGGTGTTAAATGGTATTGTTTTAATTGAACATTTCAAGGAGCTTAAAGCAGAAGGCGTCACAGACATTGAAGAACTCATAAAACGGGGTACTTCAGAACGCTTACGTCCCGTTTTATTAACTGCCGCTGCCGCCGCTTTAGGCTTTTTACCTATGGCAATTTCTACCAATGCTGGTGCCGAAGTACAACGTCCACTAGCTACCGTTGTTATTGGCGGTTTAGTTTCCGCTACCTTTTTAACACTTATTGTATTACCGGTGTTATATGCCTGGTTTGAAGAAAAAAAAGAAATCAAAATGAATAAAAAAATAGTAACATCTATAGTTTTAATCCTAGTATCGTTAAACATTCAAGCGCAAAACAAACCATTATCTGTTGAAGAAACTATCCTTCTTGCAATAGAAAATAATGCTGGTTTAAAAGCATCCTCTTTAAAAACCAATGAAGCAAAAGCACTTATTGGAAGTGCCTTTAGTTTTGATAAAACATCGGTGTATTATAATTACGACGAAAATAATATAGCAATTAATGGCGAGCCATTAAAAGTGTTTGGCGTATCGCAGGACTTTAAATTTCCAACGGTTTATTTTGCCGATAAAAAAGTAAATAAGGCTAAATACAGGCTTCAGAAAACGCATTACAATATAAACTTAGAAACTTTAAAACGACATGTTCATTTAGCGTATAATAATCTGGTTTATGCCAAAAATAAATCACAAATGTTTCAATATTTAGATAGTTTGTATAAAAATTTCGCAAGTGCTGCAGAACGTCGATTTGAATTGGGCGAAACTAATTATTTGGAGATGATAAGTGCAAAGTCCAAACGAAAACAAATGGAAACGACTTTTAAACAATCGCAACAAGAGATTGTATTAGCAACCGAGCAATTAAAAAAGCTGGTACAAGTTGATAGCATCCATATTTTAAACGAACCTTTGAAACAGCTTGAATTACAAAGTATTTCCATAGAAAATAATACTGGACTTTTGTATTATGAAGATTCTAAAGCGTATTATAAATCATTAAATCAGCTAGAAAAACAAAACCTGTTACCCGATTTAAATGTAGAATATTTTCAAGGCACAAACAACGCTTTAAACAACACAATAAATGGGTATCAATTGGGTGTGAAAATACCTTTGTTTTTTAGCGGAAATGCTTCGAAAATAAAAGCTTCGAAAATTGCTGAAGAAGCTTCCGAAGCCGAAAAGCAAGATTATAAAATAAAGTTGCAAAGTGAATATGACTCATTACTTGCCAAACTTGAGCAATATAACGAAGCCATTAACTATTATAATAACGAAGGGAAAACCCTTTCTGAAGAAATTATAAAAACTGCCGAACGTAGTTTGAAAGAAGGAGAAATTGACTTCTTTCAATACATACAAAGCATAGAAACGGCAAGCCATATTGAGTTATCTTATTTAGACAATTTGAATGCATACAACCAAACTATTATTACAATAAACTACTTAATGTTATAAATTTACATATCATGAAATACATATATAGCTTAATACTTTCCGCTCGTTTTAGTGGCCTGCGGAAATTCAGAAAAAAGGAATGACTCTGCAGTTGAAGAATCATCAAACGCTAATCAAATTATTATAACTAAACAACAGTTTGAAGGTGAAAAAATGCAATTGGGTAAACTTGAAAATCAAGTATTTAATGAAACTGTAAAAACCAGCGGCATGATAGATGTCCCGCCCCACAACAAAGCTTCGGTTAGCTCATTTGTTGGTGGTTTTATAACCAGAACACCTTTGCTTATTGGCGATAAAGTAAAAAAAGGACAACTTTTGGTAACCCTAGAAAACCCCGAATTTGTAGAAATTCAACAACAATATTTAGAAATTGCCGAACAACTTAATTACTTAAAATCGGAATTTAAGCGTCAACAAACACTTTATAATGAAAAAATAACTTCAGAAAAAAACTTTTTAAAATCAGAAAGCACTTATAAAAGTAGTTTAGCGCAGTACAATGGTTTACGTAAAAAATTAACCATGATGAACATTAATCCATCAACTGTTGAACAAGGACAAGTAACCTCAACAATTAATTTATATTCGCCAATTAACGGTTTCGTTACTAAAGTAAATATTAGTAATGGTGTATTTGTTTCACCTTCCGACGTTATTTTGGAAATTGTAGATACAGACCATATTCATATTGAGTTATCTGTATTTGAAAAGGATATATTAAAAATAAAAAAAGGCCAAAAAATACTATTTAAAATTCCCGAAGCTTCTAGCGAAATCTTTGAAGCAGAAGTACATTTGGTTGGTACAACCATTGATGAAACCAACAGAACTGTAAAAGTACATGCCCATATAATTAACGAAGACCAAACGAATTTTATAGTCGGCATGTTTGTAGAAGCCAATATTATAACCGATAACATAAACAATTTAGCTTTGCCTATTGATGCCATATTAGAAATTAACGATGATTATTTCGTGCTGGTTTTAGATAAAAAACTAAACGACAGTTACTATTTTGAGAAAATTAAAATTGAGCTTGGAAAACAAACCGAAACCTATGCCAGTGTATTAAACAGCGCTGGATTAACGGATAAAGATATTTTAATAAAAGGAGGTTATATGTTACTTAGTGAGGGAGAAGGTGGACAGTAAGATTAAAACTGCGGCTTTTAAAATTGAAGCGAATCTATATTTTCGAAAACAGACATAATAACCTTGACAGCTTCAATATAAAAATCTGGTTGAATATTCTCGTAATCATCGGTAGGTTGATGGTAATCTTTATGATCTTCAACTCCAAAATATAAAAAGGGAATGCTTCTTTTATGAAATGAAGCATGGTCTGAAGAGTATGTCCAATTCTCTTTCCAATTGCCCTGATCGTGGCCTTTTAAGAGTTTTATTGTATTTGAATATTCCTGACTAGAAATTACATCTTCAAGCGTTTTATTAAAAACGGTGCCAACAGCAAATAATTCATTTTTATCGCTGCGGCTAATCATGTCCATATTAAGATTCACCATTATTTGTTTTAATGGAATGATGGAATGATTCACAAAATATTCAGACCCCTGCAATCCTAGTTCTTCGGCATCAAAGGCAGCCAAAATAACCGAATGTTTGGGTGGATTATTTTTAAAATATTCAATAAAACTAAACAAAGCACAAATACCTGAAGCATTGTCATCTGCTCCATTATATATGTGTCCGTTTTTTACCCCTTCATGGTCGTAATGTGCGCTTAATACAATGAAATTATCTGGATATAATGTCCCTTTAATTAATCCTAAAATATTTACGCCACTGTAATTCTTTCCTTCATTTTTAAATAAAAATGGTTGGGTGTAATTTATTCCTAATGGTAAAACATTACTTGAAACAAATTGGTTCACTATGTATTTTTCTGTTTTTAAAGCGCCTTTTGTTCCTGTTCTTCGCCCTTCAAAAGCATCAGAAGATAAGGTTTCTACATGTAAAAGTAATGACGACTCACTAAACAATACTGTATTAACAGAATCATTATTAACTTGTGTTTGTCCTTGCGTATAGCTACAAAACACAAAACAAAGAATACTTAGTAGAAGTATTTTTTTCATCATTTAAATTTAGTGGCTAAAACTAAACAAAAAACCCAAGCAAAAGCTTGGGTTTTATAAATTATCGATGAAAGGAAATTATTATGATAAACTCGCTTTCATTAACTCTCTGTTCATTCTTGCAATATTATCTAAAGAAATGCCCTTAGGACATTCAATTTCGCAAGCGCCTGTATTTGTACAGTTACCAAATCCTTCTAAGTCCATTTGTGCCACCATGTTTCTCACACGATCTGCAGCCTCCACTTGGCCTTGAGGTAATAATGCAAATTGAGACACTTTAGCACCAACAAATAACATGGCACTTGAGTTTTTACAAGTTGCAACACATGCACCACAACCAATACAGGTTGCTGCATCCATCGCTTCATCGGCAGCATGTTTAGAAATTGGAATGGAGTTGGCATCTTGAGTATTTCCAGAGGTATTTACTGAAATATATCCGCCTGCCTGTTGAATACGCTCGAAAGCCATTCTGTCTACTACTAAATCTTTTATAACTGGAAAAGCTGCTGCTCTAAATGGCTCAATGGTAATGGTATCACCATCCTTAAACGACCTCATATGTAATTGACAAGTAGTTATAGCTCTATCGGGTCCGTGTGCTTCCCCATTAATGTACAGTGAACACATGCCACATATACCCTCACGACAATCATGATCGAAGGCTACAGGCTCTTCTCCAGAGTTAACTAATTGCTCGTTCAAAACATCCATCATTTCTAAAAAAGACATATGTTCTGAAATATCAGTTACTTTATAATCGACCATTTGACCCTTTGATTTTGAGTCTTTCTGTCTCCAAATTTTAAGTGTTAGATTCATTTTATAGTTTATTAGCCAAAAGCCAAAAGTGAATAGTAAAAACTATTTATCGATTGATTTTATAAAGGCATTTAACATTTTACTTTCTTCCGTTATTAAATTTTGAATTTTATTAAAACTTTCTGTTGAAATAAAATTTAATTCTTTTGCTATTATAATTTGAGTCTCTAATTCTAGTAAAGACCCTCTTGAATATTTTAAGAATTGCAAATAATTCTTAGTATAATTTCGTCCCCAACCTTCTGCAATATTAGATGGAATTGAAATTGAAGACCGCTTAATTTGACTTTGTAATCCAAATATTTCGTCGCTTGGTATTTCTTTACATAACAAGTAAGTTTCCTTTACGATTTCAATACCTTTTTGCCAAATCAATAAATCTTTATATGTTCTAATTTCACTCATCTAATGGCTATTGCCTAGTGACTATATTACTTATATGAACGTTGTTTTAGTTCAATATCTTTAAATTCTAATTGTTCTTTGTGTAAAACCGCATCGGCTGGTTCTCCTTTATATTCCCATGCCGCTACATAAGCATAATCTTTATCATTACGTTTTGCCTCTCCTTTTTGAGGACCATCTGTTTCGGCAGATTCTTCTCTAAAGTGACCTCCACATGATTCATTTCTACTTAATGCATCTTTAGCAAACAATTCACCTAACTCTAAAAAGTCTGCAACACGTCCGGCTTTTTCTAATTCAGGATTCATTTCGTTTGCCGAACCTGGAACCATCACTTCTTTCCAGAATTCTTCACGAATTTGCTTAATTTCAGCCATAGCTTCTTTTAAACCTTTTTCATTTCGGGCCATTCCTACTTTATCCCACATTACTTTTCCAAGTCGTTTGTGAAAATAATCAACAGATTTTGTTCCTTTATTGTTAATGAAGAAATCTATTTGATCTTTTACTGCCTTTTCAGCTTCATCAAACTCCGCTGTATTTGTTGGAATTTTTCCTGTTCTAATGTCATTCGATAAATAATCACCAATAGTATAAGGCAATACAAAATATCCATCTGCCAAACCTTGCATTAAAGCTGAAGCTCCAAGTCTGTTTGCACCGTGATCTGAGAAGTTGGCTTCACCAATACAATATAAACCATCAACGTTAGTCATTAAATTGTAATCTACCCAAATTCCACCCATTGTATAGTGAGTCGCCGGGTAAATCATCATTGGTGTTTTGTATGGATTCTCATCAACGATTTTCTCATACATCTGGAATAAGTTTCCGTATTTTTCTTCGATAATAGCGCGTCCTAAATCGTAGATTTTTTCAGGTGATGCATTATCTATATTATGAATTTTAGCTTGTGTTTTACCATAGCGACTTATAGCATCTGCAAAATCTAAATACACAGCTTCACCTGTAGCATTCACACCATAACCAGCATCACAACGCTCTTTTGCAGCTCTTGAAGCAACATCACGAGGTACTAAGTTACCAAAAGCAGGATAACGACGCTCTAAGAAATAATCTCTGTTTTCTTCAGCAATTTCTGTTGGTTTCATTTTTCGTTGCTGAATTGCTTTAGCATCTTCAATGTTTTTAGGCACCCAAATACGTCCGTCGTTACGTAACGATTCAGACATCAAAGTTAATTTAGACTGATAATCACCTGAACGTGGAATACATGTTGGGTGAATTTGTGTAAAACAAGGATTTGCAAAAAAAGCTCCTTTTTTATGTATTTTCCAAGCAGCAGTTGCATTACTTCCCATCGCGTTGGTTGATAAGAAATAAACATTTCCGTAACCTCCAGTAGCAATAACTACCGCATGAGCAGAGTGTCTTTCAATCTCTCCAGTAATTAAATTACGTGCTATAATACCTCTTGCTTTTCCATCTATTTTAACAACATCCAGCATTTCGTGGCGGTTAAACATTTCTATTTTACCACGAGCAATCTGTCTGTTCATTGCAGAATAACATCCTAACAATAATTGCTGTCCTGTTTGTCCTTTTGCGTAAAAAGTTCTTGAAACCAACACACCACCAAATGAACGATTATCTAAAAGTCCACCATAATCACGTGCAAAAGGAACACCTTGAGCAACACATTGGTCAATAATATTACCAGACACCTCAGCTAAACGATATACGTTTGCTTCACGAGATCTATAATCGCCACCTTTTACGGTATCATAAAATAATCTGTATGTTGAATCGCCATCACCCATGTAATTTTTAGCAGCATTAATGCCACCTTGAGCTGCAATAGAATGGGCTCTTCGAGGTGAATCTTGATAAGCAAATGCTTTTACATTGTATCCTAATTCTGCTAAAGTTGCAGCAGCAGAACCTCCTGCTAAACCTGTTCCTACAACAATAATATCGATATGACGTTTATTTGCTGGATTTACCAGGTTGATGTGATTTTTATAATCTGTCCATTTATTTTGAATGGAACCTTGTGGTACTTTTGAATCTAATGCCATATATCTGAGATTAATGGTGATTTAAATGATGAAAAAGTGCAACTACAATAAACCCTAAAGGAATTACAATTGAGTAAACTTTACCTAATGATGTTAATGTTTTCTTTCTTCCTGCAGTAACTCCCATAGATTGGAATGCCGAAGTAAAACCATGTGCTAAATGCAACCCTAGTAAAATGAAGGCTACCACATATGCTGCAACTCTCCATATAGGCACAAATTTTTCTTGTAATTCATGGAAATATCGATAGCCTTCAACACCTTCGTGTATTCCAGACCAATCGCCTTGAATGTATTTAGTATTTAATTCCGGAAACCAGAAATCTATAAAATGTAATACAATAAAGGCCAAAATTGCAAGCCCGCTGTATATCATATTTCTGCTCATCCAAGTGGAATTTGCCGCTCCATTATTTCTAGCGTAGCTAACACCGTTTGCTTTTTTGTTTTTCACTTCTAAAACAAAACCCATTACAAAATGAAATACAACACCAAAGATTAATACCGGTTGTAATGCAAATTGAATTAAAGGATTGGTTCCCATGAAATGAGACAATTCATTAAAAACATCTGCACTAAAAACAGAAGTTATGTTAACCGCTAAATGAATAATTAAGAAAAACATGAGGAAAAAAGCTGAAAGCGCCATGGCTACTTTTCTTCCTATTGAAGAATTAAAAAATCCGCCCATTATATTGAATTTATTTATGTGATTACAAATGTAAGTTAGGCAAAGGTTTTAGACAACAAACAATTGTATGTTTTTACTATTTAGAATGATTTTAAACGAAACTAATATCATACAAAAAAAGATACCTATCTTTTAGGCGCCCTTTTTAATCTATTTTGTTAATTAATCTAAAACCAACTTTTTAGTAATCATTGCTCTTTCAGAATGAATATTCACAAAATACATCCCTTTTGAAGCTCCGTAAAGATTAATTGTTTTTATTCTTGCTGAATTTCTCATATCATATTCAGAAATAAGTCGGCCTCTTATATCATAAATAACAACTTTATCTAAGCTTAATAAAGATGAATTTTTAATATTAAACATTCCTTTGGTAGGATTTGGATAGATGCTTATCGCTTCTTTTAATTCTTCTTCTTCGATGCTTAATGGGCAAGCCGCATTTTGCATTGAAGGTCGGCCACAAAGCTGTGTGTTTATACTTCTGTTTTGTACAAATAAGCTGCATTTATATCCTCAGGATTTAATTCTCTTGATATTCTGCAATTTTTATGTTATAATGCATGACACTTCGGTGTTTATCACATGTCCTAATTGTGCCCATGACCTAATTCATGCAATGCAGTACTTTCAAAATCATATTCATTAATTCAGGTAAATTTGTGCTAAAATTCCAATTGTTTCATATCCAGGAGTATCTGGGTCATTAACATTCAGCAAATTCAATGTCAAACCACTAACTTAGCACACCGAAATTATCACAACCACCAAAATAATAAGAACAAGTTGGCCTAAATGTACCATCAGGAAGATGATCAAGGTTATCAAATCTAATAAGGTTTATATTATCAAAAGCAGACTGCGTTGTACAGTTGTAGGTGTTCCAATTTTCCAATTTACACCTGTTTTAGCTTTCCAATTGTTAAAGGCTCTCATAAAGGCAGTTTTTGCACCAGGATATTGTGTATCAGCATTAAAATCTGTATACATTTGCCAAGTATAACCACCGCTTCGATTATCATTATAAGTTGGGTCTGAAACGCATAGTCAGTACCTGTTGTTAAAAAATCTGAAACCGAATTAATTTCAGAATAAGAAACAGTTAAAATTTGTGCTGCGATGTTTGTTTCAGACGCACTATTTTCTACCTCAACATACCCAGATCCTGCATTGGCTGGCACTTCAACTTCAATCTTTATATCACTCCAACTTTTAATTTGTGTACTTAAGGCATCATAAAAAGTATTTAAATCTCCATAATCTGCATCGGTAAACCTAACTTACCCCTGGAGTACTTCCAAAACCATTACCATTTATTGTTATAATACAGATTTTGTACCGGCCGTAATAGTAGTTGGAGAAATACTGCTTATACTTACTGCTAAAGCTTTATTTGTTAAGTTAGATGACTTCTTTTTTCCAAAGCTTTTTTGTAATACTTCTTTATAACCGACTTTAGTTGTTTCTTTAAGAGTATTATAAAAAACATCTTCTATGCCATTATAAGATTTAAACACGTTGGCAACTTTGTTCAAAGAAATATTATACTTGTAAAACCCTTGAATACCACTATATGCCGAAAAATTTTGGGAAACCCCTTTAGCATAAGGCATTTGAACATTTGAATTCTTCAACATAAAAATACCTGTTGCATTTTTTTGGAATTGTAAACTAGGAGTAACCATTTCCATACGCTCGCCCACAGATCCTCCTTTAGTAATAATTTCATACTTGCGCAATCTGCTCACCTTTAAAAACTTTATAAACTTCAATAATATTAGCTGTATAAATATTTTTATTTTCTGCATCCCAAAATGATTGTTTTGAAATTACTCTTCCTTCAACAACTAAACTGGAATTCTCAATTTGCTGTTTTAGTGATACTTCTCTAAGTAGTATTTGGCCATATATATTACTCCAACTTATGGCAAAAAGCAACAAAATAAGCGTAATCTGATTATGGCGTTTTTTCATAGCATTATAACACTTTAAAGCAATTTCAAAATGGGGTGATACCAAATATAACAAATTATTGCTTAGGATAAATTTTGTTTTATTACTTTTAGCTTAGCAAATATTTAAACAGTTAATCATAAATATGCTAAGAAGATAATCATTTACTGAATTGATTTATAGCTACTTGCATAATATATTAAAAAAAAACAAATATTATCTCATGAAATACTTTCCAATAAACACAACGCTATTTATCAATAACAGAAAAAACTTTACTTCTAAAATGAAGCCCAAAAGTTTAGCTGTTTTTAACTCAAACGACACTTATCCTGTAAGTGCTGATAGCACCTTACCTTTTGAACAACATCGCGATATTTTTTATTTAAGTGGTGTAGACCAAGAAGAAAGCATTTTGGTCATGTTTCCCGATTGCCCAAAAGAAAAACATCGTGAAATTTTATTTTTAAAAGAAACTAACGACCACATTGCTATTTGGGAAGGTGAAAAATTAACCAAGGAAGCGGCTTTTAAAGGCAGTGGCATTAAAACAGTGTATTGGCTTCAGGAGATGGAAAAAATCATGTTCGAACTAATGACACAATGCGACACGGTTTATATAAACACCAATGAACATTACAGAGCCAATGTTGAAACACAAACACGAGAAGACCGATTTACAAAGTGGCTAAGAGAAAAGTACCCTGCGCACGCAGTAGCCAAAAGCGCACCTATTTTACAACGGTTACGCTCCGTTAAAAGTAAAATTGAACTAGACCTAATCCAGCAGGCCTGTGATATTACTGAGAAAGGTTTTCGACGCGTTTTAAACTTTGTAAAACCCAATGTTTGGGAATTCGAAATTGAGGCTGAATTTATGCATGAATTTTTAAGAAATCGTTCTAAAAAGTTTGCGTATACGCCTATTGTGGCTTCTGGGAACAATGCCAATGTTTTACACTACATAGAAAACAATCAACAATGTAAAACCGGCGATTTAATTTTATTGGACGTTGGCGCAGAATATGCCAATTATTCCAGTGATATGACTCGAACAATTCCTGTTTCTGGAAAATTCACAAAACGCCAAAAAGAGGTATATAATGCTGTAAATCGGGTAAAAAACGAAGCAACAAAAATGCTTTTACCAGGAACAGACTGGGCTGCATATCATATTGAAGTTGGAAAACTTATGACTTCGGAATTACTTAGATTTAAAACTTTTAGATAAGGCAGATGTTCAAAAGGAAGACAAAGAATGGCCGGCTTACAAAAAGTATTTTATGCATGGAACTAGTCATCATATGGGTTTAGACACACATGATTATGGAATTTTAACCGAACCTATGCAAGCCAATATGGTGTTTACTGTAGAACCTGGTATTTATATCCCAAAAGAAGGATTTGGTATTAGGTTAGAAGACGATGTTGTAATTCAAAAAACGGGCGAGCCATTTAATTTAATGCGCAATATTCCTATTGAAGCCGATGAAATTGAAGATTTAATGAATTCATAAAATAAAAAAAGGGTCGTTAAAAAAC
Organism: uncultured Flavobacteriaceae bacterium; assembly: GCA_963698455.1. Classification (GTDB taxonomy): domain Bacteria; phylum Bacteroidota; class Bacteroidia; order Flavobacteriales; family Flavobacteriaceae; genus Mariniflexile. The sequence continues at coordinate 170,276 of CAVOQU010000002.1, forward strand.
GACCCTTTTTGCTAGCATTACTAAAATATTGTAATTTATAGAGTGACTAATTCAAATAAATAATCGTTTAGTTTTTGCAGCGTGTTTATTTTGTTTTTGGTATCTACCAACAATGAAATATTATTGTTGCTTCCACCATAAGAAATCATTCTAATTTTTACATCTTGTAATATTTGGAATAACTTATATGTTTCTGAATGATTCACAACGGAATGCCCAACCAAACAAATAATACTTTGGTTTTTATCTACTTCAATAGTTGCGAATTTTTCTAATTCGGTTAAAATTTTATCAAGATTTTTATCATCGTCAATAGTTAGCGATACCGCAACTTCCGAAGTGGTAATCATGTCTATAGACGTTTCATAAATTTCAAATATTTCAAACACTTTTTTCAAAAATCCGTGTGCTTGTAACATTCTGCCAGATTTTATTTTAATGGCGGTAATCCCATCTTTTGCAGCCATGGCTTTTACCCCGCTTTCAGAATGATCGTCGTTTATTAAAGTGCCATAAGCATCCGGATTCATGGTGTTTTTTAAACGTACTGGAATATTAAGAGCTCTTACCGGAGTAACAGTTTGCGGATGTAATATTTTTGCTCCGAAATAAGCCAATTCTGCTGCTTCTTCAAATGATAAATTAGAAATAGGTCTGGTGTTTTCAACATACCTTGGGTCGTTATTATGCATCCCATCAATATCTGTCCAAATCTGAACTTCTTCAGCATTCATTGCAGCTCCAATAATGGTCGCTGTATAGTCGCTTCCTCCTCGTTGAAGATTAGAAATTTTTCCTTTATCGTCTAAACAAATAAAACCTTGTGTAATATAAATTTCAGACTCTTCAGCTTTAATAAACGTCGTTTTAAATTTTGCTTTTATATAGTCCATGTCTGGATCCTTCGCAGCATCTATGCGCATAAAATCTAAAGCAGGAAGTAAAGCCGAACTTATGCCTTCTTGATTTAAATAACTATTAACCATATAAGTTGAAAGCAACTCACCTTGAGCAACAATTTCGATTTTCTAAGTCAATTGAAAAAGGCTTATATGTAGCACTGAACTAACAAATTAAAAATTCCTGAAACGTATTCTTTAACTTCTTTATTTAAAAAGACATCCTTTAATTAGATTATCAATTACAGTAAAATAACGTTTCATGTAATTTATTAATCTTTTCTATGGCTTCATTAGATTCATTATCCGCAATATGATTTGCTATAGCAACTAATTGATTGGTTGTGCCAGACATAGCAGACAAAACAACAATCTTTTTTTCGCCATCGTTAATAATGTTTTTAACATTACATATGTTTTCAACCGATCCAACCGAAGTCCCACCAAATTTTAATACTTTCATATCTTATACTTAATGCTTTAATATTTTAGTCCCGACTAATTTTTACTGCAATAATCAATTTATTCTCAGCTTTATTAATCAAATTAAGGTGCTAAACTATAACTCTTTAGCCTAAAAAAGATATTTATTAAAAAATATGTTTATTTTTGCACATATTGTTAAATAATTAACATTACACATTACCACTGATAATTCATTACGCATTGATTATAACCACTTAGAAATAATAAACTCTATTACATGAGAACCGTATCAAACTGTGTTGAAGATATTTTAATTACGCAACCATATTTAGAAGAAGCGCTTTCAAGAAACATTATAAATTTCAGCGCACTGGCTATCGAACTTACAGAGCCAATAAGTAAAATGCTTAAAAAAGAAGTGAAACCGGGCGCTATTATGATGGCTTTAAGACGCTACAATCCGCCACCAGCATTATCAAATTCTGTAAAAATGAAAAAATTTATGCAGAATTTAGGTGATATAACGGTACGTTCAAACTTAACCGATTTCACCATAAAAAATTCTGAAACAATTATTGATAATCACGCGAAAATATTGGAACGCATTAACCAAGAATCTAAATTATTTTACACGTTTACAAGAGGGATTCATGAAAGTAACATTATAATTTCAAGTAGTTTAGACGAATTTATAAAAGAGAATTTAAAAAACGAAAGTTTTCTTGCTGTACAGGATGGACTTTCGGCAATAAGCATAAATCTTCCACAAGACAATTCAAAAATTGCGGGATTATATTATCAATTCTTTAAGCGTTTAGCATGGGAAGGTATTGTGCTTTACGAAGTAATTTCAACAACCAACGAATTTACTATTCTGGTGGAAGATGAGTATGTAGATAAAGCATTTACGGCCATTAAAAAGGTTAAAGCTTAGAATTTTAATTATATATGACACAAGTATTTAAAGGCATAGACTTATTTTATACAGACCAAGGTGAGGGAAACCCTGTAGTATTATTGCATGGTTTTTTAGAAAACTCGACTATGTGGAAAGACTTAGTTCCAGAAATATCTAAGAAAAACCGAGTGATTTGTATTGATTTATTAGGCCATGGAAAAACGCCTTGCCTAGGGTATGTTCACACCATGGAATTAATGGCCGAAGCAGTTGAAGTTATTCTTAAGCATTTAAAAATAAAAGAAGCCATTATTATTGGGCATTCTATGGGAGGATATGTGGCGCTTGCTTTCGCAGAAAAAAACCCAAAAAGCGTAAAAAGCTTATGCTTAATGAATTCTACTGCACTTGCAGACACTGAGGAGAAAAAACAAAATAGAGACAGAGCTGTTGTTGCTGTTAAACAAAACTATAAAACCTTTGTAAGAATCGCTATTAAAAATCTATTCAGACCAAAAAACCGTATATTATTTAATGATAAAATAAACGAGGTTATCAACAGTGCTTTAGAAACGCCTTTACAAGGTATAATTGCCGCATTAGAAGGTATGAAAATAAGAGAAAACAGAGAACATGTTTTGCAATCTTCATCGTTTAAAAAAATGATGATTATAAGTAAAAGGGACCCTGCTCTAGAATATAAATCTACGATAGCCCAGACAAAAAACACGGATATAAAAATAGTGGAATTTCCTGACGGACATATGACTCATATTGAAAATAATAAGGAATTTATATTACAAATGATGTATTTCGTCGAATTTATTTAGCGTTTTGTCGCTTTATTTAAATTTTATATTTATATTTATAGACTTAATATGCTCAAACCATGAAAATTACAACCAACAAACCTACTTTAATTCCTAAAATGTACTGCCAAATTTTTGGACATGATTTTGAAGTAACCAAAAACGTTACTTATCACGTTAAGGAATACACCTGCTCACATTGTAAAAAACAATTAACAACCAACAGTAATGGATCGTTGATAGAGCTCACTCCAAAATTTAAAGAGATAAATGCCATCTTAGAGCGAATACATCAATCAAGAATGGAACGTTCAAAGGATAAAAAAGTCCTTTCGTCGATTTATTAACAAATTGTTAATAACTTAAAGTTCATTTTCATATCTTAATCGCCCCTATAACTAAGCTAATTAAGTATTTAAATGAAAAACATTCAGTGCCTTGTCTTTGGGCATGATTTTGAAGTAACACGTAATGTTACCAATCATGTCAAAGAATTCGCGTGCAAAAACTGCAAAAAACAACTTACAACCAACGGAAACGGTCACCTTATTGAACTAACACCAAAGTTTAAAGAAATTAATGATGTTTTAGAGCGGATTTATATAAAACGACATATGAAATCTAGCGAAAAAGAGTATCAACCGACTATTCATACTGAAAAATTATTGGTTTTTAAGCATTAAAATTTTTCCATCCTTGTGCCTTAATCGGAATTTTAGTTTCACCGCGCGTTATTAAATGCATGCCTTCACTTGCATCTTTCATAAAGCCAATAATACTAAAATTAGGATTCGCTTTTATTTTTGGAAAATCATCCTGAGAAATAGTAAATAAAAGTTCATAATCTTCACCTCCATTTAAAGCAACCGTTGTACTATCTATATTAAATTCTTCACATGTAGAAATAACTTGCGGATCTAATGGAATTTTATCTTCATACAAATCACATCCAACATTACTTTGTTTACATAAATGTATAATTTCAGAAGATAAACCATCACTAATATCAATCATAGAAGTAGGTTTCACATCCAAATCTTTTAACAATTTAATAATATCTTTTCTGGCTTCAGGTTTTAATTGGCGTTCAATTATATAAGTATATGGTGTTAAATCTGGTTGACTATTTGGGTTCACTTTATACACTTCTTTTTCTCTTTCTAAAACCTGTAATCCCATATAAGCGCCACCTAAATCTCCCGACACCACTAATAAATCACTTGGTTTTGCCCCATTTCTATAAACTTCTTCTTTAACTTCACCAATAGCCGTCACAGAAATTAAAAGTCCTGTATTAGAAGATGTCGTATCGCCACCAACAACATCTATATTATATAAATTGGCAGCTGTTTCAATACCTGCATATAAATCTTCAAGCGCTTCTAGTGGAAATCTGTTTGAAACTGCAATTGAAACAGTGATTTGTGTAGGACTTGCATTCATTGCATACACATCCGATAAATTTACAATAACGGCTTTATAACCAAGATGCTTTAATGGCATATAACTTAAATCAAAATGTACGCCTTCAATTAACAAATCGGTAGTAACAACAATTTTTTTATTCTTAAATTCTAAAACAGCCGCATCATCGCCAATTCCTTTTATAGTCGATTTATGATTAATTTTAAAATTTTTAGTTAAATGGTCTATCAGTCCAAATTCCCCTAAATCACTTAATTGAGTACGTTGTTGATTTTTATCTTCTATCATGCTGCAAAAATAAGAAGCTTATTTATATAAACGATTATGGTTTAAGTAATAAAAGCTCAATTTATTTAACTTAAAACTATAAATCTCTCTTAAACATTCATAAATTTTATGATATAAGAAAAACCTATAAAACTATATGCTAATATAATGTTAGGTTATATGGAAATACGTGACTTATATTGTATATTTGTACCCTATTTAGAAACTGTCTTAATAAAAATAGTACTAGGATAAGGCTAAATTTAATACCAAAAATATGATAAAAGTTTCTGAAACAGCTAAGAAAAAAGTTATAGAACTTATGACAGATGATGGCTTTAACCCTACCAACGACTATGTGCGCGTAGGTGTAAAAAGTGGCGGTTGTTCTGGGTTATCTTACGATTTAAAGTTTGATAAAGAAAATCAAGATGGCGATAAAGTCTTTGTTGATAATGATGTTAAAATTATTGTTGACAAAAAAAGCTTCCTGTACTTGATTGGAACTACTTTAGAATATTCTGGAGGTTTAAACGGAACCGGTTTTGTGTTTAACAACCCAAATGCCAATCGCACTTGTGGTTGTGGCGAATCGTTTTCACTTTAACACTATCCCAACCTTTCCAAAGAAAAGGAACATTCAACTAGTAAAAAAATTATGAATAAATATACAGAAGACGATTTAAGGGAAGAGCTTAAAACCAAAGAATACGAATACGGATTTTATACCGATATAGAGTCTGATACATTTCCTATTGGTTTAAATGAAGATATTGTTCGTGCAATTTCTCTTAAAAAAGAAGAACCAGAATGGATGACCGAATGGCGATTGGAAGCATTTCGCGCTTGGAAGGAAATGATTGAACCAGAATGGGCAAATGTGCATTATAAAAAACCAGATTTTCAAGCTATTTCGTATTATTCTGCACCAAACAGCAAGCCTAAATACAATAGTTTAGATGAAGTTGACCCAGAATTATTGGCAACATTTGCAAAACTTGGAATTTCTATTGATGAGCAAAAAAAACTATCTAATGTCGCCATGGATGTGGTGGTAGATTCAGTTTCTGTAGCTACAACATTTAAGAAAACACTTAGGTGAAAAAGGCATTATTTTCTGCTCAATTTCTGAAGCATTGCGCGAGCATCCTGAATTAGTGAAAAAATACATAGGTACTATAGTACCTCAAAAAGATAATTTCTATGCTGCTTTAAACTCAGCTGTTTTTAGCGATGGTAGTTTCTGTTACATTCCAAAAGGTGTTCGTTGCCCAATGGAACTTTCAACTTATTTTAGAATTAACCAAGCAGGAACGGGACAGTTTGAAAGAACACTTGTTATCGCTGATGAAGGCAGTTATGTAAGTTATTTGGAAGGTTGTACGGCACCAAGCCGTGATGAAAATCAATTACACGCCGCTGTGGTTGAATTAATTGCTTTAGACGATGCTGAAATAAAATATTCAACCGTACAAAACTGGTATCCAGGAAATGCAGAAGGTAAAGGTGGTGTTTACAATTTTGTAACCAAACGTGGTTTATGCGAAAAAAATGCTAAAATTTCATGGACACAAGTTGAAACAGGAAGTGCCGTTACTTGGAAATATCCGTCATGCGTATTAAAAGGTGATAATTCGGTTGGGGAATTTTACTCAATTGCAGTAACGAACAACTATCAACAAGCTGATACGGGAACTAAAATGATTCATTTGGGAAAAAACACCAAATCGACTATTATTTCAAAAGGTATTTCAGCAGGAAAATCTCAAAACAGTTACCGCGGATTGGTTAAAATTAGTCCGAATGCAGATAATGCCCGTAATTTTTCACAATGTGATAGTTTACTTATGGGAAATGAATGTGGAGCACACACCTTCCCATATATAGAAGCAAAAAATAAAACAGCAAAAATAGAACACGAAGCAACAACTAGTAAAATTGGCGAAGACCAAATTTTCTATTGCAACCAACGTGGCATAAATACTGAAAAAGCCATTGCGCTTATTGTAAACGGATTTAGCAAAGAGGTGTTAAATAAACTCCCAATGGAATTTGCAGTGGAAGCTCAAAAATTTTTAGAAATAAGTTTAGAAGGCTCAGTAGGATAAATTATTTAAAAAGTATAAAATTAGCAACATGTTAAAAATAAACAACTTACACGCAAGTATTGAAGATAAAGGTATATTAAGAGGTGTAAATTTAGAAGTAAAAGCAGGTGAAGTACATGCTATTATGGGACCAAATGGTTCTGGAAAGAGCACTTTAGCTTCAGTTATTGCTGGAAAAGAAGAATATGAAGTTACGGAAGGAAGCATCTTATTTGATAATGAAGATATCAATGAATTAGCTGCTGAAGAACGCGCACATAAAGGCGTGTTTTTATCATTTCAATATCCTGTTGAAATTCCTGGAGTATCGGTTACAAATTTCATGAAAACAGCTATTAACGAAACTCGTAAAGCTAAAGGATTGGATGATATGCCGGCAAAAGATATGCTGAAGTTAATCCGCGAAAAATCTGAGTTATTAGAAATTGATAGAAAATTTTTATCTCGATCCTTAAACGAAGGGTTTTCTGGTGGTGAAAAGAAACGTAACGAGATTTTTCAAATGGCTATGTTGGAACCTAAATTAGCTATTCTTGATGAAACCGATTCTGGTTTAGATATTGATGCGTTGCGTATTGTTGCTAATGGTGTTAACAAACTAAAAAGTAAAGACAACGCAGTTATTGTTATTACACATTACCAACGATTGTTAGAGTATATAGTTCCAGATTTTGTACATGTATTGTATAATGGACGCATTGTTAAATCTGGCGGAAAAGAATTAGCACACGAACTTGAAGAAAAAGGATACGACTGGATTAAAGAAGAAGTGAACGCGTAAAAAATCAGTTAAAAAGTAAAAAGTTCATAAAGTTTAAAAGTTACATCAAATCAACTTTTTACTTTCAAACTTTTAAACATTTCAACTCAAAAAAATGGATTTAAAAGAAAAATTAATATCATCCTTTTTAGCATTCGAAAACGAAGTCGATACAGACACGTTTATTCATAATGTTAGAAATGAAGCTATCAAAATATTTGAAGAAAAAGGCTTCCCAACAAAAAAGGAAGAAGCTTGGAAATACACCTCTTTGAACAGTGTTTTAAAAGATGATTACAGTGTTTTTCCTAATCAGGAAAATACTATAGAATACAATGATGTAAAAAAATATTTCATTCACGATATTGACACTTTTAAAGTTGTTTTTATAGACGGAAAATATTCATCACACTTATCGCAAACTACACACGATGGTCTGGATGTTTGCTTAATGTCTTCGGCATTAACAAAACCAAAATACCGTTTAATTGTAGAAAACTATTTTAACAAAGCAGCTACAAAAGATAGTTTGGCTTCTTTAAATACTGCTTTTTCAAGCGAAGGTGTTTATATTCATATTCCAAAAAACAAATTGGTACAAAAGCCTATTCAAATTATTTACTTTTCAACAGGTAACGAATCGGCAACTATGTTACAACCACGCAATTTAATTGTGGTAGATGAGAATTCGCATGTTCAAATTATTGAACGTCACCAAAGCTTAACCGACAATCCTGTTTTAACTAATAGTGTCACAGAAATTTTTACCAACAAACGTGCTATTGTCGATTATTACAAAATTCAAAACGACAATTTAAACGCCACCCTTATAGACAATACCTTTGTTAAACAAAAACAAGAAAGTGTTGCTTCGGTACATACTTTTTCTTTTGGTGGTAAATTAGTGCGCAACAATTTGAATTTCTACCAAACAGGAGAGCGTATCGAATCTACACTAAAAGGCATTACCATTATTGGAGATAAACAACATGTAGATCACAACACATTAGTTCATCATATAGAGCCAAATTGCGAAAGCCATCAAGATTATAAAGGTATTTTCGGCGAAAACTCAACTGGTGTATTTAACGGTAAAATTATTGTTAATAAAGAAGCGCAAAAAACCAATGCATTTCAAGCTAATAACAATATTCTAATAAGCGATAAAGCGACTATAAACACCAAACCTCAACTGGAAATTTTTGCTGATGATGTGAAGTGTTCTCACGGCTGTACTATTGGTCAACTAGACGAAAGTGCCATGTTTTATATGCGTTCGCGCGGTATTCCAGAAAAAGAAGCCAAGGCACTTTTAATGTACGCCTTTAGTAATAACGTTTTAAGTTCGGTTAAAATTCCTGAAATTAAACAACGTATTACTAAAATTATTGCTGATAAATTAGGTGTTAATCTTGGATTCGACTTGTAGAGGATTTGTCATTCCCTCGAAGGAGGGAATCTTATGAAATAAACTAAAATTATAATTTGAAGCTATTCCCGCTATCCGCTCTATCTTTTTTTATGTCACCTCAGCGCAATCGAAAGGTCAATCAAAAAAAGGATGCCGCTACTATCGGGGCTAAACATAAAGCTATGTTCAACGTAGAAACCATTCGAAAAGACTTCCCCATTCTTTCTCGTAAAGTAAATGGCAAACCATTAGTATATTTAGATAATGCGGCAACCTCACAAACTCCACAACAGGTTATTGATGTTATTGTAGATTATTATTCAAATTACAACGCTAACATTCACCGCGGTGTACATACTTTAAGTCAGGAAGCTACCGATAAATACGAACAAGCACGTCATAAAATACAAACCCATTTCAACGCCAAATTTGCCCACGAAATTATATTTACATCGGGTACAACTCATAGTATTAATTTAGTCGCAAATGGATTCGCATCACTTTTAAAAAAAGGAGACGAAATTATTGTTTCTGCTTTAGAGCATCATAGCAATATTGTGCCTTGGCAAATGTTATGCGAACGCACAGAAGCCATTTTAAAAGTCATTCCCATGAACCAGGAAGGCGAATTGGTTATGGCAGAATATGACAAACTTCTTTCAAAAAACACAAAACTTGTTTTTGTAAATCATATTTCAAATGCTTTAGGAACCATCAATCCTATCGAATATATCATAGAAAAAGCACACCAAGTTGGAGCAGCAGTTTTAATTGATGGCGCCCAAGCCTGTCCACATATCAAACCAGATGTACAAGCATTAGATGTCGATTTTTATGTAGCCTCAGCGCATAAAATGTGTGGACCAACAGGTGAAGGTATGCTATATGGTAAAGAAAGTTGGTTAAAAAAACTACCGCCTTATCAAGGAGGAGGGGAAATGATAGCCGAAGTGACTTTCGAAAAAACAACTTACGCCGATTTACCTCATAAATTTGAGGCCGGAACACCAAATATATGTGGTGGCATCGCTTTTGGAGCAGCCATCGACTATATGAATGCCATAGGTTTCGAAGCTATCTCAAAATACGAAAATGAACTTTTAGAATACGCCACCAACCAACTATTGCAAATAGAAGGTTTAAAAATCTACGGCACTTCAAAACATAAAACCTCAGTAATTTCATTTAATCTAGAAGGCATCCATCCATATGATGTTGGTACTATTCTAGATAAATTAGGTATTGCAGTTCGCACAGGTCACCACTGCGCACAACCAATTATGGATTATTTTAAAATTCCTGGAACGGTTCGTGCTTCCTTCGCATTTTATAACACTAAAGCCGAAATTGATACTTTGGTTGCTGGTGTTAAAAAAGCTAAAATGATGCTTTCCTAATTCATTATATTTCATCTTATATCTGACTTTTTCAAGTTAATTATTGTTGATTATTTAACAAAACTGTGTGTTTTGTCGAATTATTAACAATTTTATTGCTAAAAATGTAAGTTTTCTAAAAAAACTTTTTATATTCAGCTCTACTAATTCAAATATATCTAAAATATGAAAAGAGTACTATTAGGAATGGCTACTGTAGCCTTATTATTTACAGCATGTAGCGACGATTCAAAAGAAGTCGTTTTACAAGAACAACAAATTGACATGAGTGACTTTTATGTTCACACAGATTTTAATGACGATTTAAGTTCTAAATCCGTAAATTCTAAAGAGTCTTACAAAACTTGTTACACCATGGATGTGCTAAACAAAGAGCTTAGTTTAAATCCAGGTTTAGAAAAAAAAATGTATGATATTGAATTTCATACCAGAAAATTTTTAGCTGCCAAAGGAAAACCGGGGGGAACTCCAGGTGGTGGTGGAAGTGGCAGCGGTGGTGAAGAAGATATAGATGTATTGCCAATTGAAGATGGTTTAGGAACCATTAATATTCCAGTATACTTTCATATTGTATTACCAAACGCAAATGATGTTTCAAATTCTCAAATACAATCGCAATTAAATGTATTAATTAGCGATTTTAATAGCCGAAACACTAATCAATTACCTTCTGGTGCCAGCAACTTTGTTAATGACGCCACTATTACTGACATTAATTTCACTTTGGCTGGCACCTATCGATATAACGATAATACAGCCTCTTGGGGAACCAATAATGCAGTAAAAGCAGCTTATCCTCCTATTACACCTCAATCTCATTTAAATATATGGGTGTGTAACATTGGTGGTGGCATTTTAGGATATGCACAATTCCCTGGAGGTAATTCACTTACAGATGGGGTTGTTTTATTACATTCCAGCTTACCAGGCGGGTCTGCAGTTCCTTACAATCAAGGAAGAACCGCAACCCATGAAGTTGGACATTATTTAAACTTACGCCATATCTGGGGAGATGGCAGATGCAAACAAGATGATTTTGTTACCGATACACCTTCATCTGATGGCGCTAATTACGGTTGTCCATCCTATCCAACAATTAATTGTAGTTCGACAGACATGACCATGAATTACATGGATTATACCGATGATGGTTGTATGTATATGTTTACCGATGGTCAACGCAATAGAATGCGTGCCATTTTTACGTCAGGTGGAGCAAGAGCTACTATGGCTGGAAATTAAAATAATTCATTTCATTAAAATATTAAAAGACGCCAACTTTGGCGTCTTTTTTGTAATATTATCATTAGAACTTTAATACAAAATACAAATGAAATTCTTAATTATATTATTATCATTGATTTCTGTAGACCATAGTTGTTCTCAGTCAAAAAAAAATCAAGATACCATCTCAATCGAATATTCCGCACATTCAAGAGGTACTTACAAGCATATTATTGTCAATAAAAAACAGATTTCCATCGAAAATAAAAGAGGGGAATCTCCAATTATAAAAACTTGTAATGAATCAAATTGGGATGCACTTTTAAAAGCTTTAAAACCTGTTGATGTTGCAAATATTCCGAATTTAGAAGCCCCTTCAGAAAAACGATTTTATGATGGTGCTGCCATTGCAAACTTAAAAATCATTTACAACGGAAAAACCTACGAAACACCAAGTTTCGACCATGGAAATCCACCAACAGAAATAGCCGAACTTGTTAAAGAAATGGTATCTATTTCAGAAAATATTGAATAGCAAAAATTCTTATTGTATTTTTGTATACATTTTTAATAAACCTGTGTCAGTCAAGCGCAGTCGAGACCTTAAAATTAAGTTCTACTTATAAAAACCTCTCGACTGCGCTCGAGGTGACACAAATTAAATTTATACCTGTGACTATTGAAGAAATACAAAATGAAATAATAGACGAATTCTCAATGTTTGAAGATTGGGAAGAACGTTACCAATATATGATTGATTTAGGGAAAGATTTACCCTTAATTGACGACCAATATAAAACCGACAGCAACATTATAAAAGGTTGCCAAAGTAAAGTTTGGGTACATGCCGAAATGAAAGACGATAAAATAGAATTTACTGCCGATAGTGATGCGATTATCACCAAAGGCATTATTGCTATTTTAATACGTGTGTTTTCAAATCAGCACCCAAAAGATATTATTAATGCCGATATGGATTTTATTGATAAAATTGGCTTAAAAGAACATTTATCACCTACCAGAGCCAACGGTTTAGTAAGCATGATAAAACAATTAAAAATGTATGCCATTGCATACCAAACACAGCTTAAATAGTAAAGTTGTTATTTGTGGAGTCGTTTAGTTGACGAACACCTTAACAACAAACAACTTAACAACAAACATTAGAAAAAAGATGAGCGAAACAATTGATACCACCGTATTGGGCGAAAAAATAGTTAATGTATTAAAAACTATATATGATCCGGAAATTCCTGTGGACATTTATGAATTAGGATTAATATATGACGTATTTGTAAATGAAGATTACGACGTAAAAATATTAATGACATTAACAACCCCCAACTGTCCGGTAGCAGAAACATTACCTTTGGAAGTTGAGGAAAAAGTAAAATCACTAAACGAAGTTAAATCTGCCATCGTAGAAATTACTTTCGACCCACCGTGGACACAAGATTTAATGAGTGAAGAAGCGAAATTAGAATTGGGAATGCTTTAATGTTGTTAGTTGTTAAGTCGTGAAGCTGTTTAGCCGTTTTACAACTTAACAACAAACACCTAAACTACAAACATTTGTGGAAGACGAAATTATAAATCGCGTAGCGAATAGCAAATTAGTAACACTAGACCTTGAGGATTACTATCCTAAAGGAAAGCGTGTACTATTTGATATCAAAGACTGGTTATATGAAGGCTTCGTATTACGTGAAAAAGATTTTAGAAAACATGTTGCCGAATTTGATTGGTCTCAATATCAAGATAACTACGTTGCTTTAATCTGCAGTACGGATGCCATTATTCCTGGATGGGCATTCATGCTGATTAGTATTGAACTGGAACCTTATGCAAAACATATAGTTATTGGCGATTTAGAAACTTTAGAAACTTCTATTTACCAAGATATTATTACCAATCTCGATATTTCAACATATAAAAATAGCCCTATTATTATAAAAGGCTGCTCAAAAAAACCAGTTCCACAAAATGCTTACATCATGTTAGCAAATAAATTAAAACCTGTAGCCAAATCTATTATGTATGGCGAAGCATGTTCTTCTGTGCCTTTATACAAAAACACATAATTCTTACAAAATATGTGACCTCATTATAAAAAATGTGTCAAAAGGTTATATTTGCAAAAAATTTTAACAAAATTTAAAACATGAAAAAAATATTATTATTACTTACCTTATTTATTGGCATTTCAACATTAAATGCCCAAACAAAACAAGAATTACAAGCTCAAAAATCTGAAAAACAAGCTGCTGCAGATGCCTTACAAGCAGAAGCCAATGCATTGCAAGCACAAATTAATGCGCTTCCTGGTTGGAGAAAAGGTGCTTTTGGTACTATTGGCGGTAGTTTATCAAACTTTAATAATTGGTATTCTCAAGGAGCACCAAACAACGCTTCAGGAAATATTGGTTTTACATTAAATGGCTATGCTAATTTAATTGAGGAAAAATTCTTTTGGAGAAATTCATTATCTACCAATTTAAACTGGGTAAAATTAGATAATAAAGACAATCCTCTTGACGACGACAGCTTTAAAGCAACGACTGATGTATTTAATGTGTCCTCTTTATACGGACGAAATATTACTAAATCATTAGCGGCTTCTGGTTTAATGGAATACAGAACAACACTGTTAAACAATTTTAATAACCCTGGCTATTTAGATTTTGGAGTGGGAGCAACCTGGACACCAATTGATAATTTAATTGTGGTTATTCATCCATTAAACTACAACTTTGTTTTTGCTGATAATGATGCTGTTTTTCAATCATCTTTGGGAGCAAAAATTGTTGCAGACTATACAAGACAAATTGGAGCTGTTAATTTTAAAACTAACTTCTCTACGTTCCAAAGCTATAAAAGTGGCGACTTATCTAACTTTACATGGACTAACTCATTTGGTTACACCCTATGGAAAATGATTGGTGTTGGTTTTGATTTTGGCTTAAGAAGCAACAAACAGGAAGCTTTAAATTATATACAAACTTTACCTGTAGTCGATGGTGGTAATCCTGCAGAAACTTTTGGTACTGTAGATAACAAATTACAAACTTATTATACCGTTGGTTTAAGCTATAAGTTTTAATTTAAGAATTCTCATTTATATAAAAAATGCGCTTCCTAAACGGAGCGCATTTTTATTGCTTTGTATTTTACTTTTTCCCTTTAAACTTTTTTGTTTTATTCTTCTTCGTGAACAATCGCTTTAAAAAGCCATCGCGTTTGGTTTCTTCACAATTTAAATCTGAAATAACTTCATCTGTAGGCGTTTCAAAAAGGCTTTTTGTTATGTAATTATATTTAGTATCAGTATTTAATTTCTTATAAAAATTAGCAAAAATCGGCAATGCGGAATTCGCACCTTGCCCTATTCCTGTGGTTTTAAAACCTATACTATGGTTATCGTTTCCTACCCAAGTTACCGTTACTAAATTTGGTGTAATCCCTACAAACCAACCGTCTTTGTTATTTTGTGTTGTGCCCGTTTTTCCCGCAATATCATTTTCTAGATTATAGGCAGTTCTTAATCTAGCCGCGGTTCCTTGGTTAACCGTCGATTTCATAATTTCAAGCATTACTTGTCTGGTATAATCACCGAATGCCGGTTCTGTTTTTTTAGGTTCAAATGATGCTATAACACGTCCGTTTTTGTCTGTTACCTTGGTAATACAAAAAGGTTTTACTGGCATACTCTGGTTTACATAACTGGCATAAGCACCTGTAAGTTCTTTTAAATTTATCTCTGTAACTCCCAAAGCTATAGAAGGCAGTTTTGGTAATTCTGTTGTAATACCCATTTTACTAGCCTGCTTTAAAACATTGTCAATTCCCACTTCATTCAACACTTTAACCGCAATCGTATTTACCGAATTGCTTAAAGCCATTTCAAGGTTATAATTAAGATTGGGGTCTTCTGTTTCTCCTCCAGCATTAGTTGGCGTCCAATTATCATAATTACTATAAGTTACCGGAGCTAAGGTAAAATAGGTGCATGGTTTCATGCCATTTTCGATAGCGGCCGTATAAACAAAAGGTTTAAATGTTGACCCCACTTGTCGTTCACTTTGTGACACGTGGTCGTATTTAAAATAGCGGTAATCAATCCCGCCAATATAGGTTCTAATAGCACCCGTTTTTGGTTCGACACTTAACATACCTGTATTTAAAAACTTTAGATAATGTTGTAAGCTATCTAAAACACTCATTTTTTTAATGGTATCGCCTTTCCATTCAAACAATTCCATATTATCCTTAACGGAAAGTGAATCCTGTATTTGAGCATCCGTTAAACCGGCCTTCTTATATAACTTATATCTTGGTAACGCTTTAAGTGGTGCGTCAATGAGCTTTTTATTGGTTCGCCATGGCGCTTGATTGCCATACGATGTTTCATAATCCTTTTGTAAAACGGTGAGATGTTCTTTCATGGCTTCTTCAGCCATTAGTTGCATGCCAACATCTAGGGTGGTGTGAACAATGAGTCCGTCTCGATATAAATCATATGGCTCACCATTTGTGTTTTTAATGGTGTCTAATATAGCCGCCAATTCCTTTTTAACCTGTTCTCTAAAATAAGGTGCGATACCCACATCATGATTAAACGATTTATAATCTATCCCTAAGGCTTTTTTTGTATAAAAATTGACAGAATCTTGAGATATATTACCATATTTCACCATTTGTTTAAGCACGACATTACGTCGTTCTAAACTTCTTTGGGGATGTAATCTTGGGTTGTAAAAATTATTAGCTTTTAATGTACCAACCAATGTTGCGGCTTCTGCCTTTGTAAGTTGATTGGCAGGTTTGTTAAAAAATTTACGGGAAGCACTTTCAATACCATAAGTATTATCAGAAAAAGGAACCGTGTTAAGGTACATGGTAAGAATTTCTTCCTTTGAATAAATAGATTCAATACGTTTGGCTATAATAGATTCCCGGAATTTATTAATGACCATACTGAAAGACCTATAATTGGTTCTTCCAAAAAGATTTTTAGCCAATTGTAAAGTAATAGTACTTCCTCCCCCTGCAGATTTATTTCTTAGAATAATGCTTTTTACAAATACTCGTAAAAGACTCACATTATCAATGCCATCATGTTCAAAAAAGCGGACATCTTCGGTGGCGACTAAAGCATCAATAAGGTGTTTAGGAAAATCTTGGTAGTGTAAAGGTTGCCTGTCATAAATATAATATTTACCTATTAATTCTCCGTCTTTATCAAGAACTTGAGTTGCTTCTTCTTGTTTAATGGAACTTAGCTCTTTGGTAGTTGGCACTTTTCCAAATACCCCTAAATAAATACTAATATAAAGCGCAAGAAAGAAAAGTAAAATTGAAACAAAAGCGATGAATCCCCATTTTAGCCATTTTTTTTTCAACATGCTTTTAATAAGATCCATATTTGGTTTTATCTAGTTCATTTCTTCGTAATCGGGGTACAAAAATTTATTATAAGGAAAACGGGTTACATGTATTTCGCGAACTTCATCGTAAACACGTTTTTTAAAGTGTTCTAAATTCTCTTTACTTATTGCAGAAACAAACAGCGCATTGTCTTTACCAACTTTACTCATCCAAGATCTTTTCCATTCGTCTAAAGAGTAATGTATCGAGGTTCTTTCAGTTTCCAAATCATCATCATCTAACGGTTCCGCTTTATAAGCATCAATCTTATTAAACACCATAATAGTTGGTTTGTCCGAACTTTTTATTTCACCTAAAATCTTATTTACAGATTCTATATGTTCTTCAAAATTTCGATGGGAAATATCAACCACATGCAAAAGCAAATCTGCTTCTCTAACCTCATCTAACGTACTTTTAAAACTCTCAACCAATTGCGTTGGCAGCTTTCGTATAAACCCAACCGTATCACTCAATAAAAAAGGCAGATTTTGAATAACCACTTTTCTAACGGTGGTATCTAAAGTTGCGAACAATTTGTTTTCAGCAAAAACGTCGCTTTTGCTTATTACATTCATTAACGTAGATTTCCCAACATTCGTATAACCAACTAGTGCCACTCTAACCATAGCGCCACGATTACCACGTTGTACAGACATTTGCTTGTCTATCGTTTTTATCTTCTCCTTTAATAAAGCTATTTTATCCCGAACAATACGTCTATCTGTTTCAATTTCGGTTTCACCCGGTCCACGCATACCAATACCCCCTTTTTGACGCTCAAGATGCGTCCACATACCTCTTAATCGTGGTAACAAATATTGGCATTGCGCCAATTCAACCTGTGTTCTTGCATAACTGGTTTGAGCACGTTGTGCAAAAATATCAAGTATTAAATTGGTTCTATCAAGTACTTTACAATTTAATATTTTACTTATGTTACGTTCTTGTGACGAAGATAATTCGTCATCAAAAATGGCGGTTCCAACTTCATTTTCTTCAATATATTTACGCACTTCTTCCATTTTACCAGTTCCTAAAAACGTTTTAGGATTTGGCATTTCCATTTTCTGCGTGAATCGTTTCATAACCTCTCCACCAGCGGTAAAGGTTAAAAATTCTAATTCATCTAAATACTCTTCAGACTTAACTTCGTCCTGATCTTTAGTAATTACGCCTATTAAAACGGCCTTTTCTAAAGAGACATCTTTCTTTTCTAACATAAAAAAATTTAATATGCAAAGTTACATAATTGCAGCCATTTTAATTTTTATATTTTTAGTCACAATTTTAAACTATGACAGATTCTTTTGAAGACATTTTAATACGACACGATTTGCAAACTGTGGCATTTTATAATCTTGAAAATTTATTTGATATTTATGATGATTCCCGCACTTATGACAATGACTTTCACCCCTATTAATGTAAAAAAATGGACGCCAAAACGTTATGAAAATAAACTTCATAAATTAGGTTTTGCTATTTCTAATATTGGAAAAAAAGAAACCGGAAAACATCCTGCATTGGTTGGATTGGCAGAAGTTGAAAACGCAAAAGTCATTGAAGATTTAATTTCCACCAATCATTTAAAAGATTGCAATTATAGTTTTATTCATTATGATTCTTTAGATGAACGTGGCATTGATGTGGCGTTATTATATGATTCAACAGCATTTAATGTTTTGCATTCTGAAATTTTTAAAATCGATTTAACCAATGAAGATGGCGAAACCGATTATACCAGAGATATTCTTTTAGTTACCGGATTTCTTGACGGCGAACAAATTCATGTTTTAGTAAATCACTGGTCTTCCAGACGTGAAGGTGAAAAAGAATCTGAGCCAAAACGCATGGTTTCGTCCAATAAAGTTACCGAAATTATTACACAGTTTACGCTTAGAAAATACAGATGCTAAAATTATTGTTATGGGCGATTTTAACGACAACCCTTCTAACAATAGCATTAAAAGTATGGTTGAAAATTCTAATTTATATAACCCTATGGAAACGCTGCGTTCTTTTAGCAGAGGCACAACATACCATAACCGGCAATGGAATTTATTTGACCAGATAATAATTTCCACTAACTTTTTTATAAACTCTACTACCCAATTTGAATATGAAACAGCTAATATTTTTGATGAAGATTTTTTAAAGATTTTTAAAGGAAAATTTAAAGGTGCGCCTTTTAGAACCTTATGGGGGCAATACATACAATGGTGGTTTTAGCGATCATTTTCCTGTGTATGCTATATTTAAGAAGTGATGTTTACGTCATTGCGAAGGAGGAACGACTGTGCCAATCTATTCGTTGCGACATCTTTGCAAGGAAAGAAGCCATCGGTTTATCTGTTTACGAAAATATTTTAACTTCAATTTAAAAGATTACTTCGTCGTTCGTGCCTCACTTCTCGTAATGACGAATTCAGATTGTGGTATGTTTTAAACCGCCTGAAAAAGAATAAAAGCCAAGCCCAAAACAATAATTGGCAACAGCAAAAGCAACCAAATATTATACTTCCAGTTTGATCTTTTATTCATTTTAGTATGTATCATCATGCGCTTTTTGCCCGTGTACTGAATCCAGTTTTTAAAAAACACAAATCCCGAAGCTAAAACAAAAAGAGTCCATGCTTTTTCTGTAGACATGGTATTCATGTTCATTTGATTAAAAAACTTTGCAAAGAAAACGCCCAAAAGCAATAATAAGGTGCATTGCAATACGGACACATATGTAATGGCATACTGAGTTTGATTTTTGCTTGTATTTAGGTTTGAAATAGGTGAAAATGTTATAAAATAGGATGTCGAAAGTGTTCATTTTTGGTTTTTTATTAGCTCAATTCTTTGTTGCCTACTGTTTCTAAGTCCTTCCAGTTTGTTTCTTCGTTTTTCTGTTCTTTTCCATAAATCCGATTATTTAGCCCAATAAGAAAACCACATAATCCAGAGCGCATAAAAAATAAAAGGACAAATTATTGCATTAGCTAAAAACAATGTGGCGAATGCTTTTTTAAAAAAATAAAGAATAAGTGCTAAAATAAGGTTTATTCCAAATAAGAGTAAAACAATTTGCAAAACACTAAATGCAGTACTTGAATGAGGCTTCACATAGTAAAACCAAATCCCCATCATCAACAATTCAATGATGAAAATTACTCTTCCATATTTAACTGTTTTATTTGGTTCCATTAATTCGATTTTAAGTACCTAGATTTTTTTCCAAATATACATGAACATATTTGTAAATGTAATGTAGCCGTTTTTGTGTATTAGGATTTTTTGCAAGAAAGTTAGATGTAGCTTATTTCATAAAGATAAATATACTCGAAATCACATTAATATTTCGGGATAGCATTACTTAGTATTCCCTTTATAGCCTAAACAAATTAAGGCGTATAATCAATACTAACCTCATCCAATTCGTAAACCCCATCAAAGGATTCTTGTCCGCTTCCTGTATATTTAAAAGCAATGTGCATGGTTCCGGTAGCACAGGTTAAATCGACATTACCAGAATTAAACCAAGGCACAAAAGAATCGGAATCTTTCACAATATAAGCTGCAGATAACACGCCCCAAGTAGCAGATGTAATATTAGCTTCAGTGCCATCCCAATCTAATGAATATAAAACCTCCATAAAACTGCTATCGGCTAAACTGTTTGATGTTTTAAACCTAAGTGTTACACCATTTTTATCAGTTAAATTAATAGCTGGTGTTATTAACCATGTAATATTACTAACATCGCCAGAACTGGCAGATTGCACGCGTGCCGAACGCCCTAAAGACGCATTTGACGACGTAGAGGAAAAAGCTTCCCAACCTTCGGTTCCAGCTTCTATATAATTGGTCCATCCGTTGCCCGAAATTATTCTATTATTGACTTGAGATTCAAAATTTTCATAAAATAAATTGGTGGTTCCGTAAGTTGCAGCTAATCCGCAATTCAATTCCAGTGGGTCGCAGCGTTGTGGATTATCAAAATTAATATCCGTAGTACTATTAATCATAAGCACATTAAAATCGTCGCCATAATCTCTACCAAAAATGCCTTGTATAGTGCCTTTTCCTTGCGGTACAGGTAGTGATTTAAAATCGGCAAACGTACTGGTTTGCATCAATATCGATACACCAGAATCGCAACTTTCTAAAATGCGAAACCCATCAAACTCATCGGTAGATTCACCTGCATAGGTAGACCCCAAATCAAACCGATTGACTTGCATATTATTTAGTTGTATTAAAGTGTTTTCGTCTTTATCAGTTAAATCTTGTATGTTGGCTACTTTTGGTGCTAATGTTGCAACCTCTGTTCCTCTTAAAATAATAGCTCGATATTCTGACGCTTGAATTTGTTTTATAGTATTGGAATCGCCTTTTCCAATAGCAATTACTCCATTTGACAAACCAATAGTTAAACCATTCATTTTAATATACACTTTTCTTCCAACTTCATAAGTATTATAAAGACTACTCGTATTTATTTCGATTTTAAGTCCTAATCGTGGGTCGTTATCTGGGTTGCTGTCATCTATTTTATTCTGAATGATTAATTCTTCAAAAAAATTACCACCTTTATCACTGGAAATCACGTAGCCTTCAATGTATAAATCTTGTTCATCTCTAATTAAAACAGTGGCATTTCCACCATTAACCGCTTGTTCATAACGCTCTACAATCGCTTTAAAAGTGGTGATGCTACTTGCGGGAATATTAGGTTCTTTAATGCTTGTATCTGGAACTGAATAGTCATCGTCTTGTACACAGGCTATATAGCTGATGGCTATTAGAAAAGCTACTACAAATTTATTTATGTTACTCATAATACCGTTGTTTTAAAATCTATAATTCACATTTACAAAATAGGTTGCGCCTCTGCCATACCAATATTTTGAACCGAAAACAGGTTTGTTCAATGCTTTGTCGTCTCTTAATTCTCTAAAATTAGCGTTTCTGGATTGCTCAAATCCACCAGTTTTATATACTTCATCTAACAGATTATTTATGCTGACAAATAACCCAATATACTTCCCTTTTATACGCCACGATTTACCTCCCGTAAGGTTTATAACCACGTAATCGTCGAACCGTTCTTGTTTTAATAACTCTTTAGCAAGTGTTTCATCATAATCATTAAAAGGTTGTCCATCTGCATCCGTGTTAAAATTTGAACTTCTGGTTAATGGACTAATATCAATATACGTTTTACTAAAAAAGTTTGCCGTAGCACCGAACCACCAATAATCGGGGTCGCGGTATTCAAAACCTATAGAATAAGCCGTTTGTGGACCCGCAGCGAGCTTATAGTTTTTTAAATTAGATTTCCCTAAAAATACATTCGTGAAATCTTCAGACGATAAATATAAGTCGGGGTTATTATCATACGTGAATTGACCCATGGCCAAAGCCCCTTTTAGTTTAATGCTTGTGGTTACTTGGGCCTCTACACCCAATTCTGCACCAAAATGCTTCTTTTTAATTCCTTGAAGAATCTCTTGCACAAAATTAGCTTCTTCGTTAAACCCGTTTTCTGTAAACGCATTGATAGCGCCAATACCATCGGCAAAGAAAAATGAGATTTCGTTGGCATCTTTTATTTGTGTGTAATAACCTGTAAGCTTTGCTTTCACTATGGACGACCTAAAAATATAACTGGCATCCATACTGCTTATTTTTTCTTCGGAAATATTAGGAACCATATTATGGTTTTCTCTTGAATTGGAATACGTATTTTGAATAGAAGGTGCTTTCGAAATGTATCCAAGATTAACATCAAACACGTGTTTGCCTGATATTTTATAAGTCAAACCTGCTTTAACACCGAAACCTAAAAAGTTCATGTTTTTACCTTTTCCGAATGATTCTGTTCCTGGAAACGAGCCGTTTTCAAAAATACCATCTCTTTGATAACTTGTATTGGTGACACTTCCGGCAACATAAAAATCCATCTTATTATATTTAAATTGCGACTGGGCATATCCACTAATCACATCTGCATTAAGATTGTAATTGTACTTAAAAGTGTCGCCAACGCCAACAATTCTATTCGGATTTAACAAATCGTTTTGAATGGCATCTGGGTTATTTACAAAATCGTTAGCATATCCATCAACATCTAAATAACCGCTGGCACCCAATAAATCAAGAACCTTTGCATAGTTTTCAGACGTTAATATTTTATAATTTACAGATGCATTAATAATGACATGATCGCTTATTTGAGAATTTAATGTAGAATTAAACGTGATTTGTTTATCATCTACACGGTCTTCGTACAGAGCATAAATAGCATTACCTCCATTTACTGCATTATTAATATTGGCAGTGTATAAATCGTTCCAGTTAATTTGTCCGTTATTTAAAAATTCCTGTTGTGCTATATAAGCAAACCCTAAATCGTTTGGAAAATTGCGCTCAAAATAACTTGGTAGTTTTTGATAATAGGTAGCACTCGGGTTAGAGCCTCCACCTTCTGGATAAGCCATTTACTAAATCGGTACCATTATAATCCAATCGGCTATTTCCATGTTTTCCGAATTGGTAAGCGACGGTGTTTGTTAGCGATGTTTTTTTATTGATATCCCAATAATGACTTAAAATCATAATAGGCTCGTCAACTTCTTTCATTCTGGAATTTCGCTTTTCACCTTCTTGCCAACCCCAATATTCATTATACTTAATCCCTTTTAAATCGTAAACTTCTTGAGTGTTTGGTGATGACTTACCGCGTCTGTTAGGTGCATAAATACCTGTAAAATTGATACTATGTTTATCATTAATTTTCTTTTCTACGGAAGCAAAAAACGAATTAGATTCGTAAAGTGTCGCATCTTGATAGCCTTCATTACCCCAACGTCTGCCCAAAGAAATGGCGAATGCCCAATCGTTTTTCAATAACCCCGATGCATAACTTGCCATCAATCGGTTTGTATAACTTCTATTAGACGATGAATAGGTGATGCGGCTCCCACTTCGGTAATCTGATGCTCTGGTACTAATATTAGTGGAACCTAAAATCCCTCCAAAATTATAATTTGAAGGTGTTAATCCTGAGGTGAGTTCTTGGTTTCGTAACACATCGTTTAATCCACCCCAATTACTCCACTGTGGCCGTCCGTTAAACAGTTTATTCATTTCGATGCCGTTAATTAAAACAGAACCATTATCGGAATCTAACCCACGCATTCTAAAAAATGACGAACTAAACTCGAAAGCTGCCGTTCGTTGAAACAGGTCGAGCGACGATTGTAATATTCCTGAAATATTATCGATACCACCAATATCATCATCCAATTCATCGTCCGAGAGCATAATGGTAAACAAATCATGAGATTCCGACAAGGTCTTCTTCTAAAGTCATATCCGATAATATCAACTGTTTTAAATTCATTGACAATAATGGGATATCTTTTGGTAATAAATCCTTCTTTTGAAATTCTTAAAATTTGTTCACCTAATGGAACATTTACTTGAAATATAAATGCACCATCGGTATTTGTTTGAGTAGATTGATTTGTTTCTTCAATGGTAATAGTAACCCCTGCAATAGATTCAAAAGAAACTCCGTCTTTAACACTTCCTTTTATAATGGTTTGTTGTGCAAAGACTGTTACAATAGGGAAAATCCCGAATAAAAAAAACAATAATTTTCTTAGTATGTTCATACTCAATACTTAAATTTAACTGATACTTAATTTATTAGTATAAATAAACTAATTTACATTTTTTTCTAATTAATATTTATTTTTGGATTAACTTTTGTAAGAAAATAATGGACACCTTAATACATTTTTAAATGAACACCTCAAAATTTTTAATCTTAATGCTATTTTCATGTTCGCTCATGAGTCTGACATGCACAAGAAAAAAAATTATATAAAATACATACCATAGCATTTTACAACTTAGAAAACTTGTTTGATACCATAAACGACCCTAATAAATTTGATGAGTCGAGCCCGATTATGGAATTAAAAACAAATCGCGAAGAAATTTATAAAAAGAAGGTGAAAAACATGGCACGCGTTATTGCCGATATTGGATTGGAAGTTACAAACAATGCCCTGCCATACTTGGTATCTGCGAAGTTGAAAACCGCGAAGTGATTGAAGATGTTATAAATGATTCATTATTGCGTGATAAAAACTATGGTATTGTTCATTACCATTCACCAGATATTAGAGGTATTGATGTGGCTTTATTGTATCAAAAAAAGCTATTTAAACCCATTAGTACCAGCAGTCATGAGTTGAAAATTTATGATTTAAGTTCCAGAAATCGAATTTACACCCGAGACCAATTATTAGTAAGTGGCGAATTGGAAGGCGATCTTATCCATATTATTGTAAATCACTGGCCCTCCAGAAGCGGTGGTGAAGAAAAGAGTGCACCCAACCGAATAGCAGCTGCTAAATTAAGTAAGCATTTGGTAGATTCGTTACAAACAATCGATCCATACGCCAAAGTTTTTATCTTGGGCGATTTAAATGATAACCCAACCGATACGAGTATTAAAAATGGTTTAAAAACTGAAAAGAACAGAAAGAAAATGGGATTAAAAGGTATTTACAATCCTTATGAGAATTACTTTAAAGATGGTTTGGGTACTACGGCTTACAGAGATGCCTGGAGTTTATTTGACCAAATAATGCTGACTAAACCCTTACTTGAAAAAGATTTTACTTCGTTTCGCTTTTATAAAGCCAATATTTACAATAAAAATTATTTAATAGATAAATCTGGGACTTTTAAGGGTTACCCGAAGCGAAGCTTTTCCTATAGTGGATTTACCGATGGTTTTAGCGACCATTTTCCTGTTTACGTTTATGTAATTAAGGAAGTTACTAATGAATAATACGATTTATTAAAACAAAAAAAGCAACTTTAAAGTTGCTTTTTTTGTTTTCTAACTTAACCAATCACTCCAGGGAATTCTTGATAAAAGCAATACCAAAGCAAGACTATAATATATAGCCAATGTTTTTAATTTAAATTGAGAAGTTAATTTCTTTTTATGTTTAGAATACCCAATGGTGATTAACACAACGGCAATAATATTAACTAAAGGATGCTCAACAAGATATAACCTTGCTAATGAATTTTTCATGACTTCGCCACCCAGTTCACTCCATAAATCAAATCTTGGAGACACAAAGTACAATACCAAACCTATTAGTAATTGAATATGTGATATGATGAGCGTAAAAAGTGATATTCTAAAATCTTTAGCTGTATATTCTTTATCGCCAAACGTTTTAATCAAGGCATTTACTACTGCAATAATCAGTACAAACAACACCAGGTATGCCCAATATGAATGTAGATTTTTTATAACATTGTACATGTAATTATTTTTTAGATTAATAAAACAAATGTAATAATTATAAACATAAAAAAACCGCATCTATTAGAAGCGGTTTTAAATAATATGATTTTGAATATGTTTTTTTTAATTCCACTTATTTTCTGCCGGATTACCTCCCCATATTAAAGTTGCCAAATATGGATTATCAATAAACGGATTTCTATTTCCTTGAGCACCTTCAATAACATTATTTCGTTGAATTTCAAAAGCAGACACAGGATCTGCAATATTCCATTGCAAAAACAATTCTATTGTACCAACTTTACTAAAAATTTCTCCATATCGAATATTCAAATACATAACCATTCTTGCAACATCGCCACGCCAATCATCACCTGGAAACCACTTATTATTGTTAACAAGCTTATATGTTCCACTTCCATCAGTATATGGATAGTTAAGCCTTAAACTGTTAACATTATCTGCACATGTTCTTAAATGATGCAAATCGGTTACGGCATCAGTGGAACTTAATAAAGATTGTGGATAAATGTGTTCTGTGTTAAAAGTTTGCGGGGAATATGAATTAGTTCCAGAAGTATATTCTTCCCAATATCTACTTTCACCTGAATACATTAATATAACATTATCTGTATTATTTTGGTCTTCATCTGCATTATACAAATATTGATGTCTTTCTCCATAAGACAGAATTGTTGCGTGTTTAGTTATAGTGTGCTCTGAAAGTTCATTAAACATTAATTCTGTATCATTTGAAAAAACTACATTACTATAATAATCCGTTAATCCTGTAGGGATATTAAAGCTTAATTGTTGAATAACAGTGATTGTTACTGTGGCTGTTGAACAAGAATTAATTGGTGAATCATCATCACATATTGTATACGTAAACGTATCATTACCTAAAAACCCGCTTTGTGGTGTATATAAAACAGTTTTGTTATTACTTAAAACAATTGTTCCATTAGTTTGTGAATTATCTATTGACGTTATAATAGCTCCATCTATAATTTGATCATTATCTAAAAGATTTGAAATAGTTTTTCCAATGTTTTGTAAAACATTAACATTATCATTTACAGCTGTTGGATTGCCTTCGTCTGTTACAGTAATTGTTACAGTAGCGGTAGAGCAATTTGCTGGACTATCATCATCACATAAATTATAGGTAAAAGTATCTGAGCCTGAAAATCCATTTTTTGGTGTAAAAGTATAAGTGCCATTTCTGTTGTCAATAACTGTACCTCCATGAGTTGTATTTGTATCAAAGGAAGTTATTCTAGCATTATCAATAACAGTATCGTTATTAAGTAATCCTTGTAAAATAAGCTCTACATCCTCAATAGTTGTAGCTACATCATTAACTGCAATTGGGGTTCCATCTTCTGTTGGGTTTGTAGGTGTTGGGTTTGGAGAATCGTCTCCACCTGAGCTACATCCAATTAGTATAGAGCAACCAATTGTTAAAATAAATATTATTTTTTTCATTTTATGAAATTATAAAAAAACCTCTTGTCAATAAAGATAAGAGGTTTTTATTTTATTTAAACTTTAAATTTATTGGTAAACCCAAACACCGCCAGTTTTAATAACACTCTTAATTTCATTAGTTGTTGCTCCGTTATAAATAACATAAGTTAATACATACTTTTGACCTTCTTCAGCAGTAGGGTTTTTATTGTCTAAAAGTAAATTAAAAGCTTCTAAAAGCATTTCATTAGTCCAATAGTTAGCACTACTTGACCTTCTGTCAAAACTACCAAAAAATCCAACATTATCAGCTGGCCCCGGATACGTTCCTATAAGAGCATTAGATATAAATGCCACATCAGCACTTATAAATGTGTATTTGATAGTGTTATCTGGCACCCATGTTGTACCATCATGCCCAAACTGAAGTGTTACATCTAGTACATCATTATATTCAGACCAATTAGCACCGTCATAAATAAAATACTTCACAAAGCTTAAAGTTGTACTATCATCTGTTCTTCCGTCACCATCAACGTCATTAACATCCGTTGTATATAATTTATACATTGTTGCTAAAATATAACCTGCAGCTTTTGGTTCGTATTTAAATTTATCCTTTAGGAAAACTGGTATTTTCTCAATGGCTTCATCTTCATTAGTGAAATTAGGAAAGCCTTCTCCCATAATAGTATACTCACTATCAGTAAATCCTAAAATAGTTTCCCAAGCACCATTAATATACAAAAATCCATTATTTAATGTTAAAACGCTTCCACTATAATATTTATATGTTAAAGACACCAAAGTTCTATCTGCTGGGGTTGGATATTTCCATTCCAAAAAGCCTTGAATATCAGAAGCACTATCATAATTCCCGAAAGTATGCCCTTGGTCAGTATAATCTTGACTAGAAACAGTGTATCTTATTAAACTTCTTTCTTCTCTTTTAGGTGAATAAATTTTAAATGTAATTAAAGCAGAAGATCCTTCACCCCATACTGGATATTTATCTGTTAATAATCCAGGAATTAGTGTTTTTGCCTCGTCTTCTGAATCAAAATTTCCAAATGTTTTATTTAAATCATCATAGTCCTCATCAGAAAGTGCATAAATCACGTCCCCAACAATTGGATTACTTATTTCATTTATATCGTTAGTGATATCCTCTAAAGGATTACAACCAGTAAAGATTGTTCCTAAAATTGCTATACAATAAATTATTTTTTTCATCTTTTAAATTTTTTTAAAAATTAAGTTTGGCTCCAACACTAAACGTTCTTCCAAAACCATAATATACTAAAGCAGTATTGGCTGTACCATCAAAAGCATCTGTAACATATTCAGTGTCAAATATATTATTTATTCGTGCAGTCAATGTAGCATCGAATAGCCCAAAATCAAAACCATGACTAATCACGGCATCAAACAAACCATATTCAGGCAATTTCCAAGCATCTCCTGTACCTGGTGTTCCTCTATCGCTTGGATCAAAATCTGCATAAAGATTTCCATAATAGTTGTAATCTAATATAAATGTTGTTTTTGGCGTAATCTTATAATTTGTACCTAATGCTAAAGTAGTTTGAGCAGCATCTCCAACATGCAAATCTTTTATGTAAAGATCTACTGTAGTAATTAAATCTTGGTTTTCATCACGAATTTCAACACCAGTAACATCGCTAGCCCATCTCCAATCACCTAAAGACAACATACCTGTAACTTTTAATTTTTCAGTTGCTTTATATATAAAATCTAATTCAATACCTTGGTGTATCGCGTTTACTCCTAATATATTTGCAAAAGCTACTTCTCCACCTGGCTGTTGAAAACGTACAGTCTCTGTTCTATCATTCCAAGCTGTTCTATATAAATTTACGTTTGCCGTTAATTTCTCACTACGGTATCCATATCCTAGCTCGAAACTAGTGATTTTTTGATTTTCAGCATTTTCATTAATATTCTCATTGTTGAAATTTTGAAAAACAGCATCAAAATTAGCTGCTTTTTCAAAGTATCCTATGTTTGCAAAAACATTATGATTATTATCAATTCTATAATTCGCTCCACCTTTAGCACTAAAACCAAAGAAATTATAGCGATCTGTTTCTTGTAAGGGATCACTATCAAGATAGTTAAAGTAATCTACTCTTTTATAAGATGTATTAGAAGCCGCAAGTGATATAAACGTATTTAAATCGTTATTTACGTCATATTCTAACTGACCAAATGCACCTAACCATCCTACTAAACCATCGTTAAAATAGCTATACTTATCACCTACTTTAACAGCTGCATTAGGATTGTTTTCATCGCTATTATCCAAATAATATTGACCACCTAACAAATCTGTAAGTTCTGTAAAATGAATTCCTTTATAATTTCTATAATCTATTCCTGTTAATAAAACTAAATCATCTGATAAATTTGTTTTTAATGTAGATAATACTCCATACCAATTATGGTCGTTACGTGATGCTCTTAAAATAGTCTCAGAGCCATTAGCACCAGCCGCGATATTTTCATCAACAATTTTGTCGAAATTGATTGGACCATATAATCCATCTCTATATTCACCTACTCCATCAGCATCATATCCAAATTTGTATGCTCCTGCAAAACCGCCGCCGCCGCCAGAACCAAATGATGCATAAGCAACTGTAGATATACTTGTATGATCGTTTAAATTCCAATAATGATTCAAAGACATTTGTGGTTTATTATAAAAATTGTCTTCTTGAAAAGTTACTTGACCATTTTTATAACCCCAATCTGCGTTAAATTTTCTACCTCTTTCACTTTTTTCGAAAGTTTGAATAAGTTGTCTATTTTGTCTTTGTCCGTGACGTTGTTTTGATCCAAACGCAGTGAATGCCAATGTATGAGCGTCATTAATTTCCTTTGTAAGATTTACAAAATATGATACTCCACTAAACTCAGTACCGTCTACGTAACCATTTCCTTCTGTTTTAGCAACTGATACTGTTGCTGCAAAACCTTTTTCGCTTAAACCTGTAGAATATGTAAGCCCAAATTTCTCATAACCATCATTAGCTATAGATGTAATTACATTTCCGCCTGCTTCTACATCTGCCGTTTTAGTAATAACGTTAATTGTACCGCCAATAGATGGCACTGCTACTTTAGATGCACCCAAGCCTCTTTGCACTTGCATTGTAGATGTAACATCTCCCAGGCCAGCCCAGTTAGACCAATAAACAGCTCCATTTTCCATGTCATTTACAGGAATACCATTTATCATTACAGCTACATTTTCTGATTGAAACCCTCTAATCCTAGTCTTAGCATCACCATAACCACCTCCAGTTTTTGTGGTATAAATCCCAGGTGTTGAATTTAATATTTCCGGGAATTCTTGAGTACCTAATTTCAGCTCTATATCAGCCGATTTTATTGTAGAAACTGCAACAGGCGTTTTTCTATCAACTGCAACAGATGCAATAATTTGAACTTCATCTAAACCAACTTGGTTTGATTCAAGCATAATAATTCCTAAACTAGTGTCACCAGAAAAAGAAATCGTTTTTGATGTATAACCAACATAAGTAAATACAATTTCGCCAGAAGAAGACTTAGTCTTTATTGTAAAATTTCCATCGAAATCAGTAATTACGCCATTCGATTTTCCTTTTTCAATAACGTTAGCCCCAGGAAGTGGCATGTTGTTTCCAGCTTCCATTACTGTACCTGTTACAGTGCTTTGTGCCATAATAACGGTTGTCCATAAAAAAACAACAGTTAAGAATAAAAATTGAGTAGTTTTTTTCATAATAAAGAATTAATTAAGTGAATTAGTCGGAGCAAAAATAGGTATAATTAATTTAAAATTATTACGTAAATGTTAACAATTTTAACAAGTTATCAATAAAAACAAAAGGCCTCAATTTTGAATAATTGATGCCTTTTATTGCAATTCGATTATAATTCTATTGCTTATTAGCGAATATTGCTTATAATAATTTAACAAATTTGAAGTAGACGAGTCATGTTCATTAATTGAATCCTGACTAAATTCCTTTAAAATTTTGCTCGCTAATTGTTTCCCTAACTCGACCCCAAACTGGTCGTAACTAAAGATGTTCCAAATGATGCCCTGTACAAATATTTTATGTTCGTACATGGCTATTAGTTTACCTAAACTTTCAGGTGTTAACTTGTCTATAAAAATGGTATTTGTTGGTTTGTTTCCTTGAAATACTTTAAACGGTACTAAATCTCCTGTTGCGCCTTCTGCTTTAACCTCTGCTTCGGTTTTACCATTTAAAAGCGCTTCGGTTTGCGCTAAAAAATTAGACATTAATTTATCCTGATGGTCTTTATTACCGTGCAATGGTTGCACAAATCCAATAAAATCTACAGGAATTAATTTAGTCCCTTGGTGTATTAATTGGAAAAAGGCGTGTTGCGAATTGGTTCCTGGCTCTCCCCAAATAATAGTACCTGTTTGATAATCTATTGGGTTTCCTTTTCTGTCAACGCTTTTACCGTTGCTCTCCATAATACCTTGTTGCAAATAGGTTGCAAACTGATTTAAGTATTGTGAATATGGTATAATAGCTTCACTTTCTGCTTTAAAAAAGTTGTTGTACCACACACTTATTAAAGCTAATAGAACTGGGATATTGGTTTTGAAATCTTCATTTTTAAAATGATTATCCATTTTATTAGCGCCTTGTAAAAGACTATCAAAATTCTTGTACCCTACGGCTAAACTAATAGTTAATCCAACTGCACTCCATAATGAAAAACGGCCACCAACCCAATCCCACATTGGGAAAATATTATTTTCGTCTATTCCAAATGCACTTACATTTTTGATATTTGTAGAAACGGCAACAAAATGTTTTGCTATCGCCGCTTCATTTCCAGATTTTAAAAACCATGCTTTTATGGTATTGGCATTTGAAAGTGTTTCTTGTGTTGTAAATGTTTTAGAAACGATTACAAATAAGGTGGTTTCTGGGTTTAGTTTTTTAATAATTTCATTAACATGGTCACCATCAATGTTACTTACAAAATGCGTTGTTAAATGATTTTTATAAAACTGAAGGGAGTCAACCACCATGGCAGGACCAAGGTCTGAACCTCCAATACCAATGTTTACAACATCGGTAAATGCTTTACCTGTAAAACCTTTTCTTTGGCCATTTACAACTTCATTGGTAAAAGCTTCAATTTTTTGTTTTACTTGATATATTTCTGGCATAACATTTACACCGTCCACTTTAAATATAGCCGACTTTGGCGCACGTAAAGCTGTGTGTAATACCGCTCTATCTTCAGTTTGATTTATAATCTCCCCAGAAAACTGACTTTCAATAGCTTCTTTTAATTTTACTTCTTTTGCTAATTCAAGTAAGTATTTTAAAGTATCTTCGGTGATTCTGTTTTTTGAAAAATCCACATAAAAATCCTCCCATTTAATTGTAAATTTATTTGCTCTTTCCTTATCTTGAGCAAACATATCTTTCATGTGTAAATTATTAACCTCGTTAAAATGTTCTTGAAGTTTTTTCCAAGAATCTGTTGTTGTTGGTTTAATGCTTGGTAGTGCCATAATTACTTTTGTTGAATGGTTTGAATTTTGCTTGCGTTACTATCTATATCTTCAAAAACTGGTAGAGCGTCTAATTGCAATTTTAATGGTTTAATAAATTCCAAAAATTTTGGTTTCAAAGATTCTTTAATTGGTTCAGATTGCGATAATTTTTCCCTTAATGGGTCTACTTGTTTTCCGTTTTTCCAAAAACGGTAGCAAACGTGTGGACCGCCTGTGTTTCCCGTCATACCTATCCAGCCAATAACATCACCTTGTTTAACATTCTGCCCAACATTTACCTTTCGTTCTTTGCATATGGAGGTATTGCGTTTCGTAGGTAGCATTATGCCTTATTTTTACATAATTTCCATTTCCTCCTTTGTACCTAGATTCGGTAACTGTACCATTTGCGGTTGCCAAAATAGGCGTGCCAATAGCTGCAGCAAAATCGGTTCCTTTATGCGGACGTAGTGCAAAACCGTAGTAAGCAATGCGTCTGTTTAAATTATATTTTGAAGATATTCTACTAAATTGAACTGGTGCTTTTAAGAATGCCCGACGTAAATCTTTGGCAGCTTCATTATAATACTCATAAATATTTTTTACAGAATCTGTTTTAAACCTAAAAGCATAATAGGGTGTCTTTTTATGATTAAAATACGCTGCTTTAACATTTTGTACACCTGCATAAATAGTATCGTCAATATATTTATCTGTGTAAATAACTTTAAAAGTATCTCCTTTTTGAAGACGTGTAAAATCTATGGTCCAAGCATAAATTTGTTCTGCCAGCATATTTGTTAAAATTGGACTAATGCCTTTTTTGTCTAAAGTTTCAGAAATACTGGTGGTTAAAACACCTGTTACTGTTTTTTCAACATATTTTATTGGTTTTCTACTGGTATAGGCGTGAATAGAGTCTTGAAAACTAATAACCACATACTCTTCCATATTTGGTTGATAAATAAAACATTTTGGACGTTTCTAAAGAATCTTTAGAACATAATAACGTATATGGTTTGCCAATTTGAAGACGTCTTATATCGAACGTATCTCTTGCTTTTTCAGCTATAGAAAATATTTTAGGATACTCAATTTTATAGCGATCTAAAATAGCACCGAAACTATCACCACTTCTAATGGTATCTCTTTTAACAACGAAATCGCTTAAATTAAATCCAAACTCGTAAATATCGGCAGGTAGTTCTTCAGCAACTTCCATTTCTTGTACATGCTCTTTCTCTTTACAACTTATAAAAACTAATGCTACTAAAAGTAATATTAAATATTTGTTCCCCATTCTTCTAATTCTTGTTTTGTCCATAAACTTGGAAAAAATATTCTCTTTTGATATTTTGGATGCATGTATTTTACCCATTCACTTCCTCCTGTTGCATCGGCAGTTTTTCCGCCAATATTTAAATAATGATTTGCCGTATTATAATGTGCCATGACCCAGGTAATATTAACTGTATAATCGAAATGGCGCATGGCTTTTACTAACTCTTTGTTTTCTCTGTCTTCCATAGGAAGCGACTTAAATTTAGAGTATAGATTGTTTGTGCTATAAAACTCTGCAAATCTAATAAATTCGTTTTTATATTTTTCTTCAAAAACTGTTAATGTGTAACTTTTTTTGCCTGTTTTGTAATCTTTACCAGCTGCCTGCCAATACAGGTGTTCGAAAGCATTTTCGTATGATGAATTTCTATCTATAGAATCTCTAAACCTTTTATCTATTAGGTTTATCAGTTCTGTTGAAGCGAATTCAATTTTTCTGTATTGAGCACTTTGAAATCCACTTGCAGGTGTCAATGTTTTTCTGAATTTGTTATATTGATCTACGTCCATACCATCTTTCATGATACTAAACGAGGATGTTAGCATATCGAAATACCTGCTAATTCGCATTAATTTAGAAGTAAATAATGCCGTGTTTAGTGCATCACTTTTTGCTACTTGTTCTATTTCAACAAGTATCATTTTAAACAATAATTCGTTTATTTGATGGTACATAATAAACACCATCTCATCTGGAAAAACAGTACGTTGTATTTGAAGATTTAACAAAGCGTCTGTTTGGATGTAATCCCAATAATTAATAGGTTTGCTGTGTAATAGTCCTTCTAAATAATCCTCGACATCTTGGTCAATTGCCTTGTATTTTTCTTGAAGTTGGTCGTTGATTTTAGATTTCAATTTTTAATTAATTAGGGACCACAATACTAAATGGATGTTTTAAGCCTTTAAAAGCTTCTAAATCGGCACGCAAAGAGCCTACTCTTAAATCGGCTTTGATACGCAAAGGTACTTTATTTTTGTCTTTTGAAACCCAAAGCGTTAAACTTTCTTCTTCTTTAAACACGCGTCCAGACATTACCGAAGGTCTGAATTTAAGCGCTACAACATCACCAAAATCTGTATCAATAGTTTCAACACCTAAATATTTTAATTTAAAGCCATAATTCTCATCATCAAAAAACATAATTGTTTTGAATTCATCTCCAATTTTCAGCTTATCTACATCTATAGAATTACGCAAATAGTAATAGGTTGAAACCATATCTTGAATATTTGCCGGCGTACTAAATTCTTTATTTGTATTGTGCTTTTTATCATTAACGTAGGCCACATTTGTTTTTTGATCGAAATTAACTTCAATGTCTTTGGTATAACCACCCTCATCAATTTTTCTAATAAACTTGTAAGGTATTATGGTGTTTTTATCAAAATAACTTTCATATTGATCTTTGACTTTAAAAAACCATTTTATCATGCCAGATGTCCAACCTTTGCCAACTACATGAAACACTTCTTTGCCATTTAGTCTCGTTTCACTTACCGATAAAGTGGCATTTCCAGCTTTTAAAAATCCACTATAACTCATCCTGAATTTAATCCATTCGCCACCGCCAAAAGACGATTCACTTTGTGGGAATGCCGTTTGAATGGTAAATATGGTAATTATAATAAGTAGTATATTTTTCATCGATTATTGGGTAATTGAAACGTAATTTTTAAACTTACATTTATGTTATAAGTTAGATTTTGCAATTACTGTTCCAAAAATATAAAAATTACTCATACGTTTGGTATAATAAGAAGTCCTTAACGTTTATTTGTTACACCTTATAAAAAAACTCTATCAAAATAATTTTAATAGAGCTTAAATATAATTCAATATTCTTAGCTAAAGCGTCCCTCTGTTTGCTTGTTCTCGTTCAATGGATTCAAAAAGTGCCTTAAAGTTTCCAGCTCCAAAACCTCTGGCTCCCATACGCTGAATAATTTCGAAGAATAACGTAGGTCTGTCTTCTATAGGTTTTGTAAATATTTGTAATAAATAACCTTCTTCATCGGCATCAATCATAATACCCAAGCTTTTAAGGGTTTCAATATCTTCTCGCAATTCATGATTATGTTCGTGTAATCTTTCTGGAACTGCCTTATAATATGCCTCTGGAGGTGTCGATAAAAACTCAATACCTCTTGCCTTTAATTGACTAACTGCAAGAATTATATCGTCTGTTGCAACAGCGATGTGTTGTACACCTGCACCTTCGTAAAAATCGAGATATTCTTCAATTTGAGAACGTTTTTTTCCTTTTGCTGGTTCGTTTATTGGGAATTTGATGCGTCCGTTACCATTACTCATTACTTTACTCATTAATGCGGAGTATTCTGTATGGATTTGTTTATCATCAAAGGATAAAAAGTTTTCGAATCCCATAACATCTTCGTACCATTTTACCCAGGTATTCATTTGTCCCCAACCTACATTGCCAACCATATGGTCTATATATTTTAAGCCAACAGGCGTTGGGTTATAATCTGATTCCCATTTCCTGAACCCTGGTAAAAATGCGCCTTTATAGTTTTTTCGTTCTACAAATATGTGCACGGTTTCACCATAGGTGTAAATTCCTGCGCGAACTACTTCGCCAAATTCATCTTTTTCGACAATAGGTTCCATGTATGATTTAGCACCTCTGCTGGTCGTTTCCTGATAGGCTTTTCTGGCATCTTCTACCCATAGCGCTATCACTTTTACACCATCGCCATGTTTTACTATATGCTCATTTATAGGCGATTTACTATTTAGTGGTGTTGTTAAAACCAAACGGATTTTGTCTTGTTTTAACACATAACTAACTGAGTCTTTCGAACCTGTTTCTAAGCCTTTATAAGCGTGCGATTGAAACCCAAATGCTGTTTTATAAAAGTGTGCTGCTTGTTTTGCGTTACCTACATAAAATTCTACATAGTCTGTTCCTAAAAGGGGTAAAAAATCTTGCGCTCCTTCAAATATTTTTTCTAAACCGTAGTTTACTGATTTTATGTTTTTACTCATAATGTTTAATTTTGAATAGAGAAGTTAGAATAGAGAAAAAAGATTACTAAAGTCTGTTTTGAAAACTCATTGTCATTTTTTGAAATTTCTCTATTTTTTCTTCAAATTTTGTTAATACTTCTTTTGTTATATAGTTTCTTTTGAAAGCTATAATTAATTGTGTTTCAAGTTCAAATGAAGAACCAAGTGATATATCAATAAAATGAGAAAATGATTTATCCGTTCTAGAAGATCCTTCTGCTATATTACTTGGTATAGAAATAGAACACCTGCTAATTTAAGATGCTAATCCATATTTTTCATCCTTAGGAATGAACCTACTACATCAAAAACATCTTCTACAATTTCTATACCTATCTTCCAAATTTTAAGATTCTTGTAATTATGCCTTTTCCTAATAGTCATTCTCTTTTCTCTCTTCTAGTTTCTGTATTCTATTTACTCAAGCCACGATTTATGATAATCGTCATCGGCTATTTTCATACCTTCTTCGGTAACCATTAACGGTTTAAAAGTGTCGACCATAACTGCTAATTCATCTGTTTTTGTTTTGCCAATACTCCGCTCTGTTGCTCCTGGATGTGGCCCATGAGGAATCCCTGCCGGATGCAATGAGATATGACCAGCTTCCACATCGTTTCTACTCATAAAATCGCCGTCTACATAATACAACACCTCATCACTGTCTATATTGCTATGATTGTACGGTGCAGGAATAGATAGCGGGTGGTAATCGTACAAACGCGGCACAAAACTACATATCACAAAGGCATCGGTTTCGAATGTTTGATGTACTGGAGGTGGTTGATGAATGCGGCCTGTAATAGGCTCGAAATCGTGAATTGAAAAGGCATACGGATAGTTGTAACCATCGTACCCAACTACATCAAAGGGATGCGAAGCGTACACCATTTCTATAATATCATCCTGCTTTTTAACTTTTATTAAAAAATCTCCAGTTTCATTATAGGTTTCTAATTCTTGTGGTTTTCGAATATCGCGTTCGCAATAAGGCGCGTGTTCCAAGAAGTTGACCAAACCAATTTCTGTAACGTTTTGGGGTATAAATGGGTCGGCGAGATTCTACTATAAACAGTCGGTTGTCTTCCGTATCAAAATCAATTTTATAAATAATTCCTCGTGGAACTAATAAGTAATCGCCATATTTAAAATCGAGATTTCCCAACATGGTGCGCAATTTTCCTGATCCTTTATGAATAAAAATTAACTCGTCGGCATCGGTATTTTTATAAAAATACTCTTGGGTAGATTGCTGTGGTGCCGCCAATATGATAGCGCAATCTTTATTTATAAGAACTGTTTTTCGGCTATTTAAATAATCTTGTTCTGGTTTAACCTGAAAGCCTTTTAATCGATACGATTTAATATTATTTGCCTTCGCAATTTTAGGTGCAACACTATACTGATTTTTTATTTCCTTTACCTGTGTTGGTCGCTGTTCGTGATAGCTGTTTGTATACATACCATCGAACCCAATGGTGCCAAATAACTGTTCGGAATACAAACTACCATCTGGTTTTCTAAATTGGGTATGACGTTTAGGTGGAATACTTCCTAATTTATGATAAAAAGGCATATTTTGTAAAAGTTAAATGTTAAATGTATAAAATTAAAAGTTGCCCCCTACTATGGTGTCATGGGTGACAATGCACTATAAATCAATTATATATAAAGATACAATAAAGTACACTCATTCTGGATTTCTCTTAATGAGGTAGTGTAGTAATAATAATAAGTCTTTCCAAAAATGCTGCATAACTTAACAAATATAATGATTTATAGTCATAATTTCTTAAGATTTCGGTCTGTATGGAAATTGAAAAAAAATGATTTTAAAACCAAAAACCTACATTAAAAAACCAATTACTTTGTTTTTGCTCAGGAGAGTAACTGTATTTTATTTGTATAGGCCCAATATATGTATCTATACCATACCCAATGGCATAACCCCGATAATCTGGAAGTGTAAACCATTCACCAGTTTCAAAAATATCGTCATCTATATTGGCCCAATTGCCCTCAAGGATTATATGCTGTTTTCTAAAAATCTCATAATCTGCACTAAAATATGCTTTTACATAGCTATTTCCAGTAAGCGAAATAAAATCATACCCTAAAAATGGAATAAAGTTATTTATTAAATTATTACCAAATCCACCAAGTGCAAAATCTAATGTTCTTGTCGATTTGTCCCCTAATTTAAAACCTCCGCTGGTTTGTAAGTTAAATGCTAATTTGTTTGAGGCACTAAAGGCATATCCCATATCTGCCTTGGCAATTGAAAAATTTTTAAAATCGGTATTAAAACTTGAGGCATAAAAATAATTATGGAAATCACCACTAAAATACACGCCTTTTTTAGGGAAATATTTATTGTCGTAGGTATCAAGTTTTAAGCCTCCAAAAACACTCAAGTAATTGGTCTTCTCAAAAACAAATTCATTGGATTGAATATTAGTTGCAAGTGTTTCTGTTTTTATTTCTAATCGTTTATGTTCTGCCCCAATACTCAGGGAAAAATCTTTTCTAAATAAAGTTTGTACATACATTTGATTGGTCTGATCTTGCAACTCTGCATCCACTTTATTTAAACCTGTGCCCGTTATTTGCGCATCATCTAGAATTAACTGAGCATTTATATTTTTATTAAATTGATGATACCGGGATTTTAATCCTACACTCCAGTAAAAACCTCTATCGATATAATATTCAAAATTATAACGGACATTATCTCCTAAAATAACATCTATTGAAGCCACATCGTTATCAATCAACCAACTTTTTTTTGTTAAATTTATAAGTGCTGCGCTTTTGTATAAATCATCAAAATGAATTCCTAATTTCAAAAAAGTGGTTGTTTTTGTTTCTTTTAATTTGGCTATGAGATCAAATCCATCATTGGTTTCGTTACTTTTTAATTCGTATTCAAATGAATCAAAGTTATTGGTGCCAACTAAATTATTAATGCCTTTATTAAAAGATTCATAACTTATTTTTTGATTGTTTTTCAATTTGAGTTTTCCTAACACATAAGCCCGTGTATATTTTTCATTTCCCATCACAACAATGTTGTTTATAGTGATGCTATCCCGTGTTATAATTTTAATTATTGGTTGTCTTTTATTGGTTTCATCATGAGGTAATTTTTTTAATAAATCCATTTTCAACATAGCTGCATGTTTACCGTTTTCGATGATTTTTGTGCCTTCTTTAAATGAAACAACCGAATAATCTTTAATATCTGGTTTTATATAAATATCGGTTTTTTTAACCTTTAGTTTCATATCATTAATAGTCCGGAAATTATTTATTTGTGATAAAACATCGAGAGCAGATGTTAAATCTTCACGTAGCGACAACCCGTCCTGAACATCTATACCAATAATAACACCCATTCCTTTTGCCTTTAACTCGTCTATTGGATAATTATTTATCACGCCTCCATCAATTAATATTTGATCTTCAATATTTACCGGCTGAAACAATGATGGCAGTGCCCCACTTGCCAGAATGGACTGCGTTAAATTACCCTTATCGAGTATCACTTGGACACCTGTTTCAACATTTGTGGCAATACAAAAAAATGGAATAGGTAATTTACTAAAATCTTTTATTTCATTTACGTGCAATGTTAATCTTGAAAATAAACTAAATGTGTTCTGCCCTCTGGAAAGTGCTGATGGTAATTTTAATTTAAAATTTTCAAATGGTAAGGTCACGGCATATTTTTCAGAATTAGTTCGTTCATAAAATGCTTTAGATGCTCTTGGCAAATCGTCACTAATAAGATTGTCAAAATCAATTTCATGAAAAATAGAATCGAGTTGATGCCCTGTATATCCAGATGCATAAAGCGCCCCTATTATAGCGCCCATACTAGTTCCAGCAACATAATCTATTTTTATGCCCAAGCTGTCAATAACTTTTAATACGCCAATGTGAGCTAATCCTTTGGCACCACCACCACTTAAAACCAACCCAATTTTCATATCATCCTTTTCTGTTTCCTGAGAAAACCCAGTAAGACAAACTATAAAAAGAATACATGTTAAAAAATACTTCATTTGTTACTTCAAATTGTTTTTTAATGGTCAAATAGAACATTCAAAACGTTATTCTTATTTTTAATTAAAATTCGAATTATGAATGTTTCATTTGTTATGGTAATAATTATATATTTTTTCAGCTCTAGAAACTCCAACAACAGGTTCTAACTCATCTAACTTGGCATTGGCAACCCGTTTAGCAGATTTAAAATGTTTTAACAACTCCACGACGGTTTTTTCACCGATACCAGCAATTGTTTCCAACTCTGTATTTAAAGCGCTTTTACTTCGTTTATTTCTGTGATGTTCTATACCAAAACGATGCGCCTCGTTACGCAATTGTTGAATAACTTTAAGCGTTTCACTTTTTTTATCTAAATATAACGGAATTGGATCGTTTGGATAAAATAATTCTTCTAAACGTTTCGCAATTCCGATGATTGCAATTTTACCCCGTAAATTCAGCACATCTAAACTTTTTAATGCCGACGATAACTGCCCTTTTCCACCATCAATGATGATGAGTTGCGGCAATGTTTGCTCTTCTTCCAACATCCGTTTGTAACGACGATAAACCACTTCTTCCATAGATGCAAAATCGTCTGGACCTTCTACCGTTTTAATGTTAAAATGGCGATACTCTTTTTTACTTGGTTTCCCATTTTTAAAAACTACACAAGCTGCCACAGGATGTGTGCCTTGAATGTTTGAGTTATCGAAACACTCGATATGTCTCGGTTCTTCGTGCAACCTTAAATCGGCTTTCATTTGTGCCATTATTCTATTGGCATGACGGTCGGGATCTACAATTTTGTCTTGCTTAAACCGCTCCATTCGGTAATATTTAGCATTTCTAAGCGATAAATCTAAGATGTGTTTTTTGTCACCTAATTGTGGAACTGTTACTTTAATATCTTCGCCTATCTCAACTTTAAAAGGTACATAAATTTCTTTTGATTTTGAATGAAATCGCTGTCGAATTTCGGTAATCGCCAGTTCTAATAATGTCACATCGGTTTCATCTAATTTCTTTTTAATTTCTAAGGTGTGCGACCTAATAATTGACCCATAAGACAGCTGCAAAAAATTCACATAGCCATAACTTTCGTCACTCATAATTGAAAACACATCTACATTGCTGATTTTAGGATTTACAATGGTAGATTTTGACTGATAATTTTCTAAAACTTCAATCTTTTCTTTAATTTTTTGAGCTTCTTCAAAGTGCATGTCTTCAGCCAACAGTTTCATTTGGTTTTTAAACTGATACAATGAATCTTTAAAATTTCCCTTTAAAATTTCTTTGATAGCCTTTATATTTTCACTGTATGATGCTTCGGTTTCCAAACCTTCACAAGCACCTTTACAGTTTCCTAAATGATATTCTAAACAAACTTTATACTTGCCTGCTTCAATTTTAGCTTCAGATAAATCAAAATTGCAATTCCGTAACTGGTATAAGCCTTTTATTAAATCTAACAGCGTATGAACCGTTTTCATACTTGTGTAAGGTCCGAAATACTCCGAACCATCTTTAAAAACACGACGTGTAGAAAATACCCTAGGAAAACGTTCGTTCTTTACGCAAATCCATGGGTAAGATTTGTCGTCTTTCAACATCACATTATACTTTGGTTGATACTTCTTTATCAGGTTGTTTTCTAATAATAAAGCATCCGTCTCGGTATCTACCACAATATGTTTTATAATGGCTATTTTTTTTACCAATACACGCGTTTTACCATTATCCTGCGTTTTCGTAAAATACGAACTAACCCTTTTCTTTAAATTTTTGGCTTTTCCAACATAAATAATGTTGCCATCGGCATCATAATACTGGTATACACCTGGTTGGTTTGGTAAGGTTTGAATCTGAATTTCTAAAGTTGGGTGACTCATAGTTTCAAATATACTATATATATAGAAATTTATTACATTTTAAAGCATTTTAGAAACTTCTTTAAAAGTCTTAATTTTTATTACCTTGCGGGACGAATAATAATGCAATTTAATGCCTAAAAAAATTATTGGTAGAATAGATAAAGCTGACTTTCCGTTACTAGATTTATACGATTTTCCTATAAAAATAGACACCGGAGCTTACACGTCTTCTATACATTGCCATAAAGTAATTGTAGAGAATGAATCGCTTAGATGCTTGTTTTATGAAAAAGGACACCCGCATTTTACAGGTAAAGAAGTTGTATTTAATTCTTTTAAAACTGCCAAGGTA
The DNA here is from genome assembly GCA_963698455.1 of uncultured Flavobacteriaceae bacterium. Classification (GTDB taxonomy): domain Bacteria; phylum Bacteroidota; class Bacteroidia; order Flavobacteriales; family Flavobacteriaceae; genus Mariniflexile. The sequence goes on from CAVOQU010000002.1 coordinate 214,336, forward strand.
AAAAGCAGTAATGGTATTATTCAAGAAAGATATAAAGTAAAAACAACCATTATTTTATTTAACAAAAAGTATAGCATAAACTTAACACTTAGCACAAGAAAAAGTATGAAATATCCTGTTTTAATTGGGCGTAAATTTCTCTTAAAAAAATTTATTGTAGATGTTAACGAAAAAGATGTATCTTTTTTAGCAAAAAACAAACCCGTTTAAAACTTCTTTTATACAAATCCCCAAATTATTAATTTTAATTAAACACTATAACTCACAAAATGAACATTGTAATTTTATCAAGAAACCCTCATTTATATTCTACCAAAAGGCTCGTTGAAGCTGCAATAAAACGCAAACATACTGTAGAAGTCATCGATCCCTTAAAATGTGAAATCATTATAGAAAAGAAAAATCCAGCTATTTTATATAAAGGAAGAGTATTAAACAATGTTGACGCCATAATTCCTCGTATTGGTGCGTCGGTAACGTTTTATGGAACCGCCGTGGTTAGACAGTTTGAAATGATGAAAGTGTTTTCAACCGTGGAGTCGCAGGCATTGGTAAGATCACGTGATAAACTTCGTAGCTTACAAGTGCTTTCTAGAGCCGGATTAGGGATGCCAAAAACGGTGTTTTCAAACTACACAAAAGATGTCGCTGAAGTTATTGAATATGTTGGTGGCGCACCTTTAGTGATTAAATTACTTGAAGGGACTCAGGGTCTTGGTGTTGTTTTGGCTGAAACTAAAAATGCTGCTGAGTCTGTTTTAGAGGCATTTAATGGTTTACAGGCTCGAGTAATTGTTCAGGAATTTATAAAAGAAGCTAAAGGCGCTGACATAAGAGCTTTTGTAGTCGATGGCCATGTGGTAGGCGCCATGAAAAGGCAGGGAAAAGAAGGTGAATTTAGATCTAACTTACACAGAGGCGGAAGTGCAAATATCATTCAACTTACAGACGAAGAAGAAAATGCTGCTTTAAAAGCTGCTAAATCTCTTGGTTTAGGTATTTGTGGTGTAGATATGTTACAATCTGCCAGAGGTCCATTAATTCTTGAAGTTAATTCTTCACCTGGACTAGAAGGTATTGAATCTGCCACCAAAAAAGACATTGCTAATATTATTATTCGTTATATAGAGCGAAATGTTTAATCTGTATGACTACAAATTATAAAGATATTATCACCATTTTAGGGGAAGAAATTCCTTTAGGAAAATCAAGGGAAATAAATTTCAATATTGCAAAACTTCATTCATCAACAAAAATTGAAGTACCTGTAATTATTCATCGTTCAAAAAAACCAGGGCCTACTATTTTAATTACCGCGGGTTTGCACGGCGATGAAATAAATGGGATTGATATAGTAAGACAAATTATCTCAAAAGGTATCAATAAACCTAAAAGAGGCACCATTATTTGTATGCCAATCCTTAATATTTTTGGGTTTCTGAATAGTTCAAGAACCTTTCCTGATGGGCGCGATTTAAACCGTGTATTTCCAGGGTCGCAAAAAGGGTCATTGGCCAGTAGAGTAGCTTATAAAATAATTAACGACATTATTCCTGACGTAGATATGATTATCGATTTTCATACAGGTGGCGCTAGCAGATTTAATGCGGCACAGGTAAGAATAATTAAAGATCATGAAGAATTAAAAGACCTCGCGAATATCTTTGGAGCTCCTTTTGTTCTTCATTCTAAAAATATAAACAAATCGTTCAGAAATTCATGTTTTCAACTAAATAAGCCCATCGTATTGTTTGAAGGAGGCAAATCATTTTATGTGGATGATACCATTTCAAAAATAGGTGTTGAAGGCGTAAAACGCATTTTATCTAATTTTGACATGTTAAACCCAAAATTTAAAGTGACTCCACCAAAAGCGCTTCCAATTTTTGTTGAAGAAAGCAAATGGATACGCGCCAAACATTCGGGGATGTTTAAGTCTAAAGTCGCTGTAAACTCAAAAATTTCAGTGGGTGATATTGTTGGTCAAATAACAGATCCTTTTGGTAAAATATACCATGAAGTAAAATCTAAATATGATGGCTATATTATTAATGTAAATGAAGCTTGTTTAATTTATCAAGGTGATGCCCTATTACATATTACAACGAAATTAAAAGATTAAAGCATGACTAAATCTGAATTACGAAAAAAATATAAATCCCTTCGTAATACATTATCAATCGCGCAGATTGACGATTTAAGTATGTCTGTTGCCAATCAACTCCTGCAATTACCTGTTTGGGGATTTTCCTTTTATCACATTTTTTTAGCTATTGAAGAACAAAAAGAAGTGAACACCGATTATATCTTGAATATCTTATCGGGAAAGGACAAAAATATAGTCATTTCTAAAAGTGATTTTAAATCGGGTTTAATGTCTCATTTTCTTTTAACCGATAACACAAAAATTAAAAAAAACAGTTATAATATTCCAGAACCAGTTGATGGTATTGAAATCTTAAACGATAAAATAGAGGTGGTTTTTATTCCGCTTTTAGCTTTTGATACACAAGGAAACCGCATAGGTTATGGCAAAGGGTTTTACGATCGGTTTTTAGCTGAATGTAAACCAGAAACCATTAAAATTGGACTCTCTTTTTTTGAAGCTGAAACTGAAATTACAGACGTTTTTGAAAGTGATGTAAAACTGGATTATTGCGTGACACCTAAACAGGTTTATGGGTTTTGATTCACACAATTCTCACAATAGGTTTCTCTCAAGTATTCATCATTTAACAACTGAAACGTAACACCGCCTTTCTCCACCGCATTAAATAATTTACAAAAACGCTCTTTATTTAAATTAACTGCGTTAAGCATAATTGTTCTGTAATTATCATCTTGAGTTAACTCTTTATTTACTAAAGTTAAGTTTAGATAATAAAACAACAAATCTTCGTCAATATCAATACTCTTAACTTTCTTTTCTAAAAGTTTCACAGCCATGTCAAGGTTTGCATAGTACGAAAAAAATTGTGCTAAACTTAAATAGTCGTAATCTGAAAGTGAAATATTTTTGTAGTTATTATTAATATAGTCCACAGATTTATCTTTGTTTGCATAGTCTCTCTTTCTCATTAAATTCTCAGAACTAATTATATGAAAATTAACCATCATTCTTGCTATAAGTGAGCTATCTATACCGTAGTTTCTTAAGGCGTTTATTTGGTTTTTAAGTTTCACATCATCAATATCTAATGCATTAAAACGCCAAAGCCTAATTTTAATAGATACTATATTGTATTTTACTTCGGCATCCTTTGGAGCAAGTTTTTCCAATTCTAATAATTCATTATAAACAATTAAAGCTTGCCTTACATCTAACATATATCGATATGCCGAATTCTTATTAAATATTTTGACAAATTTGTCCTGTTTCGGAATATTCATTTTTTTTAAAAAATCAGGTGAAATCGTTTTATCCTTGATTTTATCAAAAATAGAATTTTGAATTTCCAAAGCTTCATTTACATCCCCAGTACTTATTTTTGCATTAAACTTTGCTAAAAGTTCATCGGCCGTCATGCTATACTTTTCTTTTTTTTGTAACTCAAGTTCTAAAATAGCTTTTCTATGATTTTTTAAAATAGGTTCCAATTCTGTAGATACCGCGCCTACTAAAGAAGCTTTAACTTGATTCTTTGACAGTTTAGATAAACTTGCATGTTTGGTGTTTTGAATATCATTTAAGAATTCAACCCAATTTTCAGATGAAGAAACTTCGGTTTTAATGGTAGGCTTTTGAAAAGATTGTAAAGCCATAACAATACTATTTGCACGCTGTTCTTGAAGTTCTATATTTCGATCTAAACTTCCTTCAACAGACGCGTAAGCTTTTATTTTAATGCTTGTAATATTAAAATCTGTTAATCTTAAAGAATCATAAATAGGTTTAATATCTGCTTGAGAATACTCAGATTTATTCTTTTCAAAAGGAATTTTAAATTTTAAAGTTTTATTTCTTAGTTCGTAGGCATCTTGATTAATCGGCTTGATTTTTTTAATATTATAGGTTAATGAATCTAAATACATCCCCATATCTAACAAATCCCAAGGGTAAGATTCTAAGTCATAAATCACATAATATCGGCATAGGTTTTTATTGCTTAGAAACAAGATATTATACTCTAACTCCTTATTTAAAAAGGCATCAGGCACTTTACCAATTAGCACCTTAAAAGAATTTTGTCCAAAAGGTTTTAATCCACTTTTTAGTTTTTGAGCATACATTGGTTCTAAAAGTTGCCCTTTAATTTGTTTCTTTTCAACGGATAACTCATAGCATCCAAACACGTCTTTGTCAACGACATCTATAGCAATACCATCTCCTGAATTTTTAAATAAAAGATTAAACCAGTTTTTGTCATTTATATGAAAATACAAGTTGTTGTTCTCTCTTTTAATTGAAAATCGAACCTCTTTAGGTTTTTGGTTAAAAATTTGAAAACACTCGTGGCATATCTGGTCTCTATTATTTCCTGGAAAAACAATGTCGAAAGTGTTTTGAGCAAAAAATATATTTAAACTGAATAAAAAAGTGATGGTGAAAAAGTATCTGATTTTCATTAATCTTAAGTTAATTGTATTAAAAACCTAAAGATAACAATTACAATTAAAGTAGAAAATACTTACTTATCTTTAATTTTGATTAATCAGCTAATTCTTAGGAAACGCTTTTTTATTAAACACAATTAGCATAATAAAGCCTGTACTTATTGCCATATCGGCAATATTAAAAACGGGTTCGAAAAAGTTAAATCTTTTGCCTGCATTAATTGGAAACCATTTTGGTAAATCTATTTCAAACAAAGGAAAATATAACATATCTACCACACGGCCATGTAATAAAGAATCGTATCCTCCAGCTTCAGGTAAAAAGGTGGCTACTTGATTAAAACTATCATCAAACAAAACACCATAAAAAACAGAATCTATAATATTACCCAAAGCGCCTGCAAAAATTAATGAAATAGCTAAAATTAATATTCTTGATGCTTTCTTTTTAGTGGCATCATATAGCCAATATCCAATTCCGAAAATAGCCAATACTCTAAACAATGTTAAAGCTACTTTTGCATTTCTCTCAGAAATAAAAGACACAAAATCGCTAATTTTTGTTCCCCAGGCCATCCCATCGTTTTCAATAAAATAAATTTGAAACCAATTAAATACTTCAACATTTTCCTGAAGTTTAAAATGTGTTTTTATATAAATTTTACTTATTTGATCAATTAGTAAAATAATGATTATTAGAAAGATTGATTTTTTTAAAGACATTTATTAATGTTTTATTGAGGCATTTCGACTGATTCTGTGCGACAAGTCTTAAAATAAAAAACGCCTCAAAAAATTGAGACGTTTCAAATATATAATTAAATAATATTATTGCATGTTTTTTGCTTCAATACTTAAGGTTGCATGAGGCACTAATTTTAATCGCTCTTTACCAATTAATTTTCCTGTAACTCTACAAACACCATAGGTTTTATTTTCAATTCTAATTAAAGCATTTTTTAAATCGCGAATAAATTTTTCTTGTCTAATGGCCAAAGCAGAATTAGATTCTTTACTCATTACTTCACTACCTTCATCAAAGGCTTTAAAAGTTGGAGATGTATCTTCTGTACCATTGCTTATGGTTATTCATATACGCACTTTTTATAAGCTCTAAATCGTGTTGTGCTTTTTCTATTTTTTCTTGTATTAGTTCTTTAAATTCTGCTAAATCTTTATCTGAATATCTTACATTTAATATCTAAACTCATAATTTTAATGTTTTTGAATAAATAATTTGGTATTTACATCATCAAAGGCAATTTCTATACCATTTTCTAATTTGTCAATAATTTCAAACTCTTCGGTTAATGTTTCTGCTTTAATATACGAAATATTTGTATTAATAGCCGTATTAATTTGTTCATCTTTTTGAAATTTAACATCTATTCTATCTGTTACTTCAAACCCAGAATCTTTACGTAAATTTTGAATACTATTTACAAGTTCTCTAGCAATTCCTTCTCTTCGTAAATCATCAGTAATTGTAACATCTAAAGCTACTGTTAAATTGCCTTCATTTGCAACTAACCATCCTTCAATATCTTGTGATGTAATTTCTACATCATCGAGCGCTAAAGTAATATTTTTTCCATTAATTTCAATATCTAAAACCCCATTTTGTTCTATTTTTTTAATATCTTCTGATGTAAAGTTATTAACTACTTCAGCAATAGCTTTCATATCTTTTCCAAAACGTGGTCCTAAGGTTTTAAAATTGGGTTTTATTTGTTTTACCAAAATATCTGAAGCATCTTCTAAAAGTTCAATTTCTTTTACATTTACTTCATGTTTTATCAAATCTGAAACTGCTAAAATTTCTTCCTTTTGTTGTTTACTAGCAACAGGAATCATTATTTTTTGAAGTGGCTGACGTACTTTTATCTTTTCTTTAGCTCTTAACGACAATACTAAAGACGATATGGTTTGTGCCGCTTCCATTTTACGTTCTAAACTCTTATCAACAAAAGCTTCATCAAATTCTGGGAAATTAGCTAAATGTACACTTTCAAAAGTTTCTTTTTTAGTTACTGAATTTAAATCTAAATACAATCTATCCATAAAGAATGGTGCAATTGGTGCACCTAACTTTGGCAATGGTTACCATACACGTATAAAGTGTTTGATAAGCTGAAATTTTATCTTGCTGATAATCGCCTTTCCAGAAACGTCTTCTGCTTAAACGCACATACCAGTTACTTAAATAATCTTGTGTAAAATCTGAAATAGCACGTGCTGCTTTTGTTGGTTCATAATCAGCATAAAATTCATCAACTTTCTTGAATTAATGTATTTAATTCTGAAAGAATCCAACGGTCTATTTCTGGTCGTTCATTTAAAGGAATATCAGCTTCAGAATAGGTGAAATTATCTAAATTGGCATATAACTGAAAGAACGAATAGGTATTATAAAGTGTTCCGAAAAACTTACGTTTTACTTCTTCAATACCTTCTAAATCAAACTTTAAATTATCCCAAGGATTTGCATTGCTAATCATATACCAACGTGTGGCATCTGCACCATAAGTTGATAAGGTTTCAAAAGGATCAACAGCATTTCCTAAACGTTTGGACATTTTTTGTCCGTTTTTATCTAACACCAATCCATTAGACACTACATTTTTATAGGCAACCGAATCAAAAACCATAGTTCCAATAGCATGAAGTGTATAAAACCAACCACGAGTTTGATCAACACCTTCTGCAATAAAATCGGCTGGATAAGCTGTTCCTTTATCAATTAAATCTTTATTTTCAAACGGATAATGCCATTGTGCATAAGGCATAGAACCAGAATCGAACCACACATCAATTAAATCGCTTTCGCGTTTCATTGTTTGTCCTGTATGGAGACACTAAAACAATTTCATCAACTATATTTTTATGAAGATCTATTTTAGCATAGTTTTCTTCGGAATTATTTCCAACTTCAAAATCTTCAAAAATATCTTTTGCTAAAACACCTGCTTTAACAGCGCTTTGCATTTCAGCTTTTAATTCTTCAACAGAACCAATACAAATTTCTTCTTTTCCATCTTCTGTTCTCCAAATTGGTAATGGAATTCCCCAATAACGGGAACGTGATAAATTCCAATCGTTGGCATTTGCTAACCAATTTCCAAAACGACCTGTTCCTGTAGATTTTGGTTTCCAGTTTATGGTATCGTTTAATTCGAACATGCGATCTTTAACATCGGTTACTTTTATAAACCAAGAATCTAATGGATAGTATAAAATTGGTTTATCGGTTCTCCAACAATTCGGATAACTGTGTTTATATTTTTCAACCTTAAAGGCTTTATTTTCTTCTTTTAATTTAATGGCAATTTCAACATCTACCGAACGTTCTGGTGCTTCACCATCATTATAATATTCATTCTTTACATATTTACCTGCAAATTCACCCATTTCTGGTCTGAATTTCCCTTGTAAATCTACTAAAGGAACTAAATTTCCATTTTCATCTTTTACCAACATTGGTGGTACTTCTGGTGTTGCTTGTTTTGCAACCAAAGCATCATCTGCTCCAAAAGTTGGTGCTGTGTGTACAATTCCTGTTCCATCTTCAGTGGTTACAAAATCTCCAGAAATAACTCTAAATGCATTTTCAGGATTATCATTTGGTAAGTGCATATGGCAATAATTGTTCGTAGGTGATTCCTACTAAATCTTTACCTTTAAATTCTTTTACAATGAAAAATGGAATTTTTTTATCATCTGATTTATATGCAAACAATTCTGCTTTATCTTCAACTTCATTAAACTTTCCAGCAAATTGATAGTTGACTAATTTTTTAGCTAAAATCACATTTAATTGGTCGAAACGTATATTGATTATAAGTTTCAACTAATACATAATCAATTTTTGACCCAACAGTTAATGCTGTATTACTTGGCAAGGTCCAAGGTGTGGTTGTCCAAGCTAAAAAATGAATATCTCCTTCGTTTTGTAAAAAGTCTGGTAATGAATTTTGCATTTGCTTTAAATTGAGCAACAACTGTTGTATCTGTAACATCTTGATAGGTTCCTGGTTGGTTTAACTCATGCGAACTTAAACCTGTTCCTGCTTTTGGTGAATAAGGCTGAATGGTATAGCCTTTATACAATAAATTCTTATTGTAAATTTGTTTTAACAACCACCAAACACGATTCCATGTATTTTGGTTCGTAGGTAATATATGGATCGTCCATATCTACCCAATAACCCATTTTTTGGGTTAGGTCATTCCAAACATCTGTATAACGCATTACTGCTTTTCTACAAGCTGCGTTATAATCTTCAACCGAAATGGTTTTACCAATATCTTCTTTGGTAATTCCTAATTCTTTTTCAACACCCAATTCAATAGGCAAACCATGCGTATCCCAACCAGCTTTACGCTTTACTTGAAAACCTTTCATGGTTTTGTAACGCGGAAAAATATCTTTAATAGCACGTGCTAAAACATGGTGAACACCAGGAAATCCATTTGCAGAAGGTGGTCCTTCAAAAAACACAAATGATTCGTTGTCTTCTCTTGTAGAAACACTTTTTTCAAAAATGTTGTTTTCTTGCCAATAGTTAAGAATTTCTTCTGCTACTTTTGGTAAGTCAAGTCCTTTATATTCAGGAAATTTAGCACTCATTATATCAAATTTCTTTTCGAGGTGCGAAATTAAGGAATTTTGATAAAATAGCGTGTTTAAATAACTAAAAACCTTTATTCGATTTTAAATATTATGAATTTAAATTAATGTTCCTTTTTAAATGCTTTTTGAAAACGTTTTGCTTTATCTAAAAGTAGTTTTTCATCTTCAGCATTAACATGCTCTTTTGAAACGACTTTTTTATTTTGAATGTAGATTTTTTTAATGGGCGTATTTGCCGTTTCTGAAGTTATAGAAATCAATTTATTATCAGAGAAATAATAGGTTTCAGAAATTGTTTTATTAATAATTTCGATGTTTTTTATTTTCGATAATTCATGGCTATTTTCATCAAAAAACACATAATATTTAAAAGTCCCAATGTCATTAAACCCTTCTTTATCTGTTAAAGCACCTTCTGTTAGGGTTTCTTTTAAATTTTTATTCGCATCAATTTTGGACGTTGTCTTTATCTGTTTCAGCAACAGCAGCATCTGTGCTTAATTTTGTTTTAGTTCCACAAGAAAAAACGATTAGCAATAGCACTATAAAACCTAATATTTTTCATCTGTTTTGAATTTATCAATCCAGGTGAAATTAGAGCATAAAAAAAGCCTAAACTAATATATTTAGGCTTTTTTTATGACTAACTCAAATAATCTTAAAAGTTAATTAACAATTATTTTTTTTGTAATAACTTGACCAGTTTCCGTTTTAAACCAAGCTACATAAGCACCTGATGCCACGTTATTTAATTTTATTCCGTTGCTTAAGGTTTCTTGTGATACATTGTTAAACTCCTGAACCGTTTGCCCGTTCATATTTACAATTGCCAATTTATCGATAGAAGTATTCAACTTTTTACCAAACAAGGTTTTCGTTGTATTTTGATAGTAAATAAAATTTTCATCTACTTTAGATTCTTCAATACCTAATAGTTTTGTTGTTCTGATTGAAATACCATTTCAAATCTGTTATTAAATTTTCCTTGTGCAGAAGTAAAATCTATATGCTGCGTTTTGTTTTAAATCAAAATAAGTACCTGTTACATTATCTCTTAAATAAACTTCCTGATTATCATCAATATTTTCAAAATCTGTAGCTTTAATTTCAAAAGTATTGCTTGCCCGATGATTTAAAATTTAACGGAATAACTTTATCGGTTGTAATGGAACTATATGCTTGCATATTCATGTTTTTTCCTTCTAAACTCAAATTAAAATCGTTGTTATTTGAATCACCACATTCCGCATCATAACCATAATCATAACCATCGGTTGTAAAATCACTAAATCCTAAAAGCAATTCTCTTCTTGATTTTAGGTCCAACAATCGAGTTAAACTCTAAACGAATTTTTTGCATCGTGCTTGTTTGCTGCTCTTCTGTTGTGCTTGTGCTTTTCGATTTTGTATTTGATGATTTAAAAAACGTAGAACCATTATTATAAGTCCCATCAGCATCAGCTTCTTTTATAAATACACGTTGACTATTATTAAATTTTACAGTACCACTTGCTATAATTTCCGCAATAAAACCTTGTCCTACAGGAAGATATTTTGAAGGAGCCAATGTGCCTTCTAAACCACCTGTTGTTGCTCCATAAATTCCAACAAACTGAGAAGCTCTTACTGCATCCTAATTTGTTTACTTGAGCATAACCTCCTTTATATTCATCTAAATAATGTGAATCGCCAGCCCATTGTTGCCATAATTGTAACGTACCGCCAATTATACCTACGTTATCATCAATAAATTTATGAATATCTAAGTGCTGATGGATAGGGGTTTCCCAAGCAAATACTCTGTTTTAGATACAGAAGTTACAGAACCTGGTCCTCCTTTGTCGGTTACATTTACTAAAATAGTACCGTTATTTGGCTTGCCTTCAAAAATATATTGTTGTTGTAAACCTGCATTTCCGGTGCCTTTTTGAGTGTAGCCTACACCTGGAGTGAGTGTTGCCGTTTGGATTTAATAATGCCCAATCCCAATAAGTTACACCGTTTTTAAAAGTATACAACCAATAGGTGCTGATTTTACCGACTTGATTATAAGCGGAAGTAAAAGACATATCAAATCCAGATTCATCTTTTAACATATTTAATTTAAAGTCAGAATTGTTAGGATTATTGGTTGTTGCGTTATTATCTATTAAACTGGTAGCATCCTATTAATTCCAACTGGGATGACCAATAATTATATCTAAAAACATTTGATGTCTCCTTCTTGGCGTCTTAAAAGTTTACCCGTTGCAGAAGTTACCAAATCACTGGTACTAGTTTGTACTAATTGCGAATCGTTCTTTAAATCTAGTGTACCGTTTAATTCTAAATACCAATTGTTTCTAATTTCGTTATCACCGTTTACTGTTAAAGTTTTACCGCTGTCAATTATTAAAGCAGTTGTAAATAATGACCCATTAATTGTAACATTGCTTGATATTCTAATGATACTATAGTTTTTAATCTTCGACTTATCTTTTACATCCCAAACATCTCCATTAGCCCATATCGACGTAGAATCCCAATCACCATCACTATTAGTCACAAAAGGTATTGGCGCATTTTCTTGTTGCTGTGTTGTAATGTTAAAAATAGAGGCGTGATTTCCGTATGCGGAATAATCTTTAACCTTATTATCGGTGGTAAAGTCGGTTCCCATTTTGTAGTATAATTTGAGATTACTCCATGGCAAAACAGCTTTTGTGTCAATATCTGAAACATCTCTTGGAATAATTTCACCTCTAACGTTCCCACTATTATTCTCAATTTCTTGATAAACTATTTGTTGTAATTGTGAATCGGTTAAAGCACTATCGAAAACCCTAACTTCATCAATAGCACCTTTAAAATATTGTTTATTAGGAACGCTACTTGATAATCGTCCAATTTCAAAAGTCCCTAAAGCTGAACTAGTATTCTGGATTACGGCTCCTGTACTTCCAACACTGGCAGATCCAACCATTTCTCCATCTACATATAATTTCATTATACCCGTTGCACTGCTATAGCTACCTGCAATGTGATGCCATTCATTTAATTTGATATCAGCACAACTTACAGATTTTTCTGCGTTACCTGCTGTCTTAATAGTAAACATAGGCTTATTCCCGTTTTGAAACCATAATCTACAACCTGAATCTTCACCTAAAATAACCTTATTGGAAGAATTATTACTGTCAGACTTTACCCAAGCCATTATAGTAACATTATTTAATCCATTTAAAATAGATGGTCTGGATAAATAGTCATTTACGCCATCAAAATCTACCATAGGAACGGGTGGTGCATTGAAAATAGCATCTCTAAAATCTACATCGCCACCAGTACTAACATCGCTGTCGGTATCTGGTAACAAACTTGGATTATTTATAGAACCATTAACATCGGTATATCCAGTAGTTGTATCTATATTATCGTCTAAACCATCATTATCAGCATCAAGACCTGAAAGTGTTAATCCTGCCTCAACAGTATCATTTCCGCCTTCGTTATCCGAATCTAAATCTAAATAATCAGGATTATCTGTACCATCCGTATTTACTGGATTTAATCCTGCAGCGTAGTTAGTATCAACACCAAATGAATTTACAGTCCCCGAAGGTGCTATATAACCTATAGTTGTTTGTGCTTCTACGTTATCAGGAATGCCATCACCATCACTATCTAAATCTAAATAATTTGGAACACCATCACTATCATAATCGCTAAAATTAAAAACTTGTATTTCTGCTATATTTAAATAGTTCGTTATATTATTTCCAGACTTTTGTATTCTAATATATCTTCCCTTTTTTTCAATAGCTGTGTCTAAAGAAACGACATTATTAGTAACTCCAAATTGATGTATAAATTCTGCATTTGCTTGCGCTGCCGCTAAATTATAATTGGAAGGAAATGGTGTAGATGAAACCATTAAAAAAACGTTTTGTAGCCTATCTGAACAACAATCCGTTCTATTCCAAACTACAATATTATCAATGTTCTTTAAACTTTGTAAATCTATATCTATCCAATCATATTGAGATGAGCCAAGAGTATGCGCAACAGAATTAGAACTAAAATATGATCCATCTGTATTATTATCATTTATTCGAGTCATTACCCCGCCCCAACCAACAGAACTTGATGTAACAGTACCCAATAACGCAACATTGTTAGTTCCCGATATATTTTCAACTGTATCTAAAATACCATCGTTGTCATCATCCAAATCAACAGAATCTAATATTCCATCACCATCGGTATCTTTACCTGGAACAGCATTTAAACAACCCCAAATGTAATTGTAATTTGTAGAAGAAAAATTCCAGCTTAAATTATCAGTTCCAGCTGAAGCTATTTTATAAGAGCTATATAATCTATCAGCGCCATTTGCATTTAATTTATTAAATAAAACGGTTTGCCCAGTCCCCACAGTAGCGGTTTTATCATCTAATGATAAAAAGTCCAAACCAAAACTATTGGCATCACAACTAATCGTTTTTGATACATTTCCTGAATTTCCACTTTCCTTTTGTATGGATGAAAAAATATTGCTTTGATTTACGTTACTAAAACTAGTAACTGCTAAAGTAATATCGGCGTTTTTGCTTGTGTTAATTGATAAAACATTGGTTCCAGAAGAAGGATTTACCAAAGTATAAATGGCTAAGGTTACTTGTCCTCTTTTTGTAGTCTCAACCTCGGTTAAAGCTACACCTCCATAAGTTAAAGTGTTTATTTTATTCAAATTTTCATTTATCAATAAAGACACGACCACTACGGAATTTGACAATCCTGTAGATACTGTATGATTAAAAGCTAAATTTTTTGAATTTTTAACACTGCCTGTTGCAGTATTATCAACGGCTATTTGGGCTTTAGCATTATTGTAACATAAACCAACTACAATAACAAATAAATAAGGCAAATACCTTTTAAGAAAAGCAGTCTCAACTTTTTTAAAATTTGTTTCCATTGAACGTAATGATTTTATCATAAACATGTTATTCATTTCAATTAATTTGTACTGAAATAACTTATGTTTAAAAAGCATTACCGCCTTTTTGTGGAAACGTAATTAAAAAATAGTTTATAGCTATTCTGATTGATTACGAATACCAACTTAAATTATACTATAGTAAAATGGATTAAGAATTGTGAGAGACTTTGTTAGTAATAATGCATGATTAAGGGCTACACTTATATATAACAACACAATATTAGCACAATCTTCGCATATGAACTAATAAAATTGTGATTTTTTTCGATGAAACGTAATATATATCGGATGAATCGCTTATGTAAAAAGATGAAATACACAAAAAATCGATATAAAAATCTTAATTTATGTACGTTATTTCCCATATTAAATGTCGTTTAACCTATTCATTTACAACAATATAGTTTTCAGGATATTAAAAAAAGAGGTGTTTTGATTAAACCAACATCGTCACCAAATCTTCAATTTTAGAAATCAATTGAATTTTAATGGCTGTATTTTTTAAAGAAATTTTATTGTATTTAGATACAAAAATGGTTGAAAACCCTAATTTTTCAGCTTCTAAAATGCGTTGTTCCACACGTTGAACCGGGCGAATTTCACCAGACAAACCAACTTCGGCAGCAAAACAAATATCTTTTTGTAATGCCACATCTTCATTTGAAGATAAAATAGCAGCAACAACTGCCAAATCAATGGCAGGATCATCAACATTAATACCTCCAGTAATATTTAAAAACACATCTTTTGCTCCTAATCGAAAACCTGCTCGTTTTTCTAAAACTGCCAATAACATATTAAGTCGTTTGGCATTAAAACCTGTGGCACTGCGTTGTGGTGTACCATAAACAGCTGTACTTACCAAAGCTTGAACTTCAATCATTAAAGGGCGCATACCTTCTAATGTGGCAGCAATGGCATTACCCGAAAGTTCTTCGTCTTTTTTAGAAATTAAAATTTCAGATGGATTAGAAACTTCACGTAAACCAGAACCTTGCATTTCATAAATACCCAATTCATTGGTAGAACCAAAACGGTTTTTTTGTGCTCTTAAAATTCTAAATACATGGTTTCGATCGCCTTCAAATTGCAAAACCGTATCGACCATATGTTCTAAAATTTTTGGACCTGCAATGTCACCATCTTTAGTAATATGACCAATTAAAACAACCGGAGTTGCGTTTCTTTTGCAAATTTAATAAGTTCTGTAGTGCATTCTTTTATTTGTGAAATACTTCCAGAAGACGATTCAATATAATCGCTATGTAAGTGTTTGAATAGAATCAATAATTACAATATCTGGTTCTAAAGCTTCAATTTGTTTGAAAATATTTTGAGTTTTGGTTTCGGTAAGAATATAACAATTGTTATTTAGGATTAATGCGTTCTGCACGCATTTTTATTTGTTTCTGGCTTTCTTCACCCGAAACATATAAGGTTTTATAAGGTAATTTTAATGAAATTTGAAGTAATAAGGTACTTTTTCCAATTCCAGGTTCGCCACCTAAAAGTGTTAAAGACCCAGGCACAATACCACCTCCTAAAACACGATTAAATTCACCATCAAAAGTATCTAATCTTGCTTCTTTTGAAGCATCAATATCTTTAATTCGTAATGGCACTGCCGCTTTTTTTACAGAAGCTGTTGGCGATTTCCAATCACTTTTTTCCGGCGTTTGAATCACTTCTTCAACAATGGTATTCCATTCTTTACAAGCAGTACATTGCCCTTGCCATTTTGCATATTGCGAGCCGCAGTTCTGACAAAAAAAAGTGGTTTTTACTTTAGCCATTAGTATCCAAAATCCGCTTTAATGGCATCTGATTTTTCCAACACTAAATCTTTGGTAATACCTCCTATTTCATCTAAAGCAAAAGCAGATTGATAGGTTCTCATGGCTTTTTTAGAATCGCCAGATTCTTCATAAAAACGTGCCAGATAATAATTTCCAAGCATCGTTTTTGGATATTCATCACGCCCTAATTTTCCTAAAGCTTCGTAATATTCAAATTTTTGTGTTTTTTCAATTGCTGCCGAAATGGCTTTAAAATCATTAATAAGAATTTGTTTTTTTATACCAAACAACTCATTAATGGTTTTATATTTTTCCTCCAGATATTGTACGGGAGATGTTTCTAAATTTAGAATGATTTCTTTATACTCTTCCTTACTAATTGGTTGAAATACTTTAAAAATATATTCAATCGCATTAGGTATGGCATGTGTAGGAACCGAATAATGCGTTGGCTTCTCGAAACTATCAAATTTATAAAAGATGTTTTTATTATCTAACGCTGAAATATCGGTGTTTAAAGCTTGTGTCATCTGTTTTATTGAGTCCGAATCGTTATTTGTATTGGCTAAATAATAAAATGTTTTAGAAGGCATTTTACTTAATACATCTGGTAAATAATTAATCATTTTAGGTGCTAATTCGGGACTAACAGCAATATACCCTTTAAACAATGGCTGTGGTTTTAGCAAAAAGTAATTAATAAAATTGGCTGTTTCTCCATGACCAACGGCCACTCTAAAATTCGTTGTGTTATATTTTTTTTCGATATACGGAAGGAGTTCGATTCCGATAAACTCAAAAAAATTAGAACCACTATCAATAGGCAGTGAGTTTTGTTCTGAATACATGCAATCATTGTAGCGTTTGTCAAACTGATTGATTCCAACAACTATGGCTCCGGGCATATCTTCCCAATACCCATAATAATCTACATTTCCAGCTACGGCTTCAAATAAATAATCACCATCTAAAACAATAAATAATGGATATCTTTTCTCTTGACTAGCATCGTATCCTCTGGGTAATTGAATTTTTATTTCTCTGGACTCTCCCAGTTTTGAAGATTGAATAGTTTCATACTTCACCTGTGCAAGGGTATAATTAACTGAACAAAATACTAATAAGCCAAAAAATATATTTTTCATTTCTTGTGAAAATTTGAGATTTAATACCGCCAAGATAAGCAATTAAGTGAAAGATTAAAAAGCAATAAAAATGAATTTATTTTAAACGCTTCTTTCTATTAAAAATAGGCAAATAAATTAAAGATAACCCGCCAAAAACGATAATCATTAAGGTTTGTGATGCCCACATAATCCATCCAAAGGCATAACTGGGATCTTTATCGATTCCGAAAACAGAAAAGGCTGCAAAAACAGCAATGGGATAAGAACCTATGCCACCATTGGTTGCGGCTATACTAAAACTTGCTGAAATAAACCCAAGTAAAATGGCTCCAATTGAAATGCCTTCCAAATCCTTAATAGCTAATGCGGTAACATAAAACATGAGGACATACATGCTCCAAATAAAAAGTGTATGAAATATAAATGCCCATTTATTTTTCATTTTAAAAATACTTAAAGCACCTTCTATTAAACCATTTACAAAGTTTTTAATTTTTACTGCAAATTTAGATTTGCTTTTCTTTATATATGTAGAAAATATTAAGACCCCAAAAGCCAGAATCCCTAAAATAATCATAATTTTTATAGGATTAAATTTTTCAATAAAAAACCCATAAATAAAGTCGAATTGAAGAAAAAGTGTGATAATTATAATACCAATTACAACCAGTACATCGGCAATACGTTCGGAAACAATAGTACCAATCCCTTTTTCGAAAGGCACATTTTCGTAATTAGCTAGTATAGATGCTCTGGCAACTTCGCCAGCTCTTGGTATGGTATAATTAATTAAGTAAGTGGCAAATACCGCCATCACGCTATTCCCGAACCTAACGTTGTACCCCATAGGTTCTAATTGAAATCGCCAACGGTATGCTCTGGATAAATGACTTAATAAGCCAAGAAAGACCCCAAATAATATCCACCATTTATCGGCATTATGCCAATGTTCTATAATAACGGACAATGGAACATCTTGCAAAGAATACCAAACTAAAAAAACTCCCAATAATAATGGGAGTGTAATTTTTAATATGGTCTTTACTTTTTGATTCAAAAATTTATTTTAACAGGTTTGTAGCTTCATCTGGAAACACCAACGAAGGTTTAAAAACTTTTGCTTCTTCAATATCCATAAAAGCATAAGTAATTAAAATTAAAGTATCCCCAACAGATACTTTTCTGGCAGCGGCACCATTTAGCGTAATTTCACCAGTATTTCGTGGTCCTGGAATGACATAAGTTTCTAAACGTTCGCCATTATCGTTATTAACAATTTGAACTTTTTCTCCTTGAATAATATTAGCGGCTTCCATTAAATCTTCATCAATAGTAATACTCCCAATGTAGTTTAGTTCTGCACCGGTGCATTTTACTCTGTGAATTTTAGATTTTACTACTTGTATTTGCATGTGGCAAAGATAATTAATTTAGAGCGATATTATCTATTAGTCTAATATCATCAGCATAAACAGCTATAAATGCTCTATATTTTTTGTTATTAGTTTTTCGTTTTACTGTTTTTAAGGTTGATTCTTCTGCTATTATAAAATATTCTAAGTCTAAAAGCTTATGGCTTTCAAACTGTTTTTCAACCCATTGCGAAACTTTAACCGCACTTTTTGTGCCAAAATATATTTTGGCAGTTTTTAATGTTTTATAAATAAAAGGAGCTTCCTTTTTATATTCTGGTTTTAATCTGGTATTTCTGGAACTCATTGCTAATCCAGATGTTTCTCTATGTATAGGACAGCCAATAATATTTAAAGGCATCTTATGTTTTTCAACCAGTTTCTTTATAATTTGTAATTGCTGAAAATCTTTTTCTCCAAAATAGGCGTTATCTGGTTTTATTATCTCAAATAACCGTTTAACAATCGTACCTACACCGTCAAAATGACCATGGCGAAATTTACCTTCCATTTCAAACTCCAATCCGTCAAATTCAAATTTTTCTGAAACTGTCTTTCCTTCATAAATATCATCAACCGTTGGTGCATAAACCAAAATATTTAAATCACTTACGGTTTTTAATAATTCAACATCGCTTTCTAAAGTTCTGGGGTATTTTTTTAAATCTTCCTGATTATCAAATTGGGTTGGATTTACAAAAATACTAACTACCACTTTATCGTTTTCTTCCAAGGCTTTTTTTACCAATGCTAAATGCCCATTATGTAATGCTCCCATAGTAGGCACTAACCCTAAAGTTGAATTGTTAGCCTTTAAAGCATCAATACTTGCTATAATTTGTTCTTTTTCAGAAAATATTTTCACTTTTTAATATAAAATTAACGCGTGCAAACTTAAGATTTTACAACCAATCTGCATAAAATTTTGTACTTTTGCGTGTTTTTTATTTTGAATCTTCAAAAAAAAGACACAAATGAGACGATTTTTAATATTCTTTTTAATTAGAAATATTGCATTTAACGTTTCATTCGGCCATAAAAGCATTAAATAAAAACACATGAAAGATAAGAGGATATTATACGTATCATCTGAAGTAGTGCCTTATTTACCAGAAACTGAAATTTCTTCAATGTCTTTTGAAGCACCAAGGTTAGTAAATCAACAAGGTGGTCAAATTAGAATTTTCATGCCTCGATACGGCAATATAAATGAAAGAAGACACCAATTACATGAAGTTATAAGACTTTCTGGAATAAATTTAGTGATAAACGATTTAGATATGCCCCTAATTATTAAAGTGGCATCTATACCTAAAGAGCGTATTCAAGTCTATTTTATTGATAACGACGAATACTTTAAAAGAAAAGCGACGTTAACCGATGAAGATGGAAATTTATTTAGCGATAACGATGAGCGTGCTATTTTCTTTGCTAAAGGTGTTATAGAAACCGTTAAAAAACTAAACTGGGCTCCCGATATTATTCATGTTCATGGTTGGTTGGCATCATTATTACCTCTTTACCTTAAGGAATATTATAAAGACGAGCCATTATTTAGTGATAGCAAAATTGTAACTTCTGTTTACAATCAAAGTTTTAACAATACCTTAAATAAAGATATGGTTAATAAGGTTAAATTTGACAACATTAATGAAGATGCTATTAAAGTTCTTGAAGAGCCAACATATGTTAACCTAATGAAAATTGCTATTGATTATTCAGATGCACTTATTGTGGGATCTGAAAACATCCCTGCCGATTTAGATAACTATTTAAAAACATCTAAAAAGCCAATTTTAGATTACACAAGTAAAGATGAATTTGGTGAAGCTTACACAACATTTTTTAATAATAGCGTTTTAAGCTAACCTATTTATTCATTTCAATTATTATATGAGAAAGACAATTAAAGCCCTTAAATTTTCTATCGTTTTATTAGGACTCGTTACATTTTTTTTAGCCTGCGATAAAGATTTTACAGTTCTTGAAAGTGATGTGCTTGGAAAAGAAAATTCAAATTTCAATACCGATAAAGAATTTTTTCAAATATCGGCATACAATAAAAAACTAAATTCAATTCAAATTAACGGATTAAGCTTCAACCCTATTAGGTGTTTATAACGACCCCGCGTTTGGGCAAACTACCGCAAGTTTTATTACTCAATTAACACCGTCGACTATAGCTCCAGATTTTGGAGACAATACGGTAATAGATTCTGTTGTTTTACAGATTCCGTATTATTACAGAGCAATTACAGATTCCACCTACACTATCAGCGATTCTTTATACGGGAGTTCTAAAATTAATTTATCAATTTATAGAAACAATTATTTCTTAAGAGATTTCGATCCTGGTACTACCATTGGTCAAACACAACGCTATTATTCAAAAGCAGACGGTTCTGTAAATTTAACAGACAATTTTTCGACTAATGGAACGACATTAATAAATTTTGATGAGCATAAAAGTGATTTAATTTATAATAATCTCGATTTTACTCCTAGCAATAAAAGAATAAAACTATATACTTTCGATTCTGAAGGCACTATAAGTACTACAGAATATTTAACCCCTGCATTAAGAACCAAACTTGATATTGATTTTTGGAAATTGGCCATTATAGACAAAGAAGGTGATGCGGTATTAAGTAACACCAACAATTTTAACAATTATTTTAGAGGCTTATATTTTAAAGCTGAAGCGATAGGTGGAGAAGGTAATATGATTTTACTAAATTTAACCGCTGCCAACGCCAGTATTATCATTTATTATTCTAAAGATTCAACGGTTGCGACCGAACGTGTTCAAGCAACATACGTCTTAAAATTTGCTGGTAATATTTTAAACACGTTTATCAATAATTATAACCCTACTTATAAGACAGCTTTAGAGAATATAAATACAACCACTGGAGATGAAAAACTATATTTAAAAGGTGCAGAAGGTTCTTCAGCTGTTGTAGATTTGTTTGCCGGTGTAAAAGATTATACCGTAAATAATGTTACTACCACAATTTCTGCATTGGAATATTTTAAGAAAACATATAGAAAAACGGATAGTAATGGCGATTATGTTAAAAATGAAATTACGGGCGATTATATTTTAAAACGCCTAATAAATGATGCGCAATTAACAGTTTATGAAGATGAAACTATAGTAACTGGTGGCAATACAGATTATCATAAATACGATAGAATTTATGCTTATGACATAGAAAATAACTCAAGTATTATTGACTATTTCGTGGACCCAACATCTAATACCACAACGCCTTACTTCTCAAAATACACGCATTTAGGTCTTAGAACTACCGACGATGTTACTAGCGTATCAAAATATAAAATTCGGTTAACGGAACATTTAACTAACATATTGGTTAAAGATTCTACAAATACTAAAATAGGCTTAGTTATATCATCTAATGTTAATCAAACTGGAAATTCAAAAATATTAAATAGTACTGACGAAGTTACTGGTGTTCCATCAGCATCTGTTATAACACCAAGAGGAACTATTTTATACGGAACAAATGCAACAGTTCCAGAGAATAAAAAAATAAAATTGGAAGTATATTATACATCACCGAAATAAATCCTTTTTTAAAGAAACAATTAATTTAATTAATCATAATTGCTTCATTTTTTTAATAAAAAGGGAATTTCATCGTATAAAATAACAACTTTGTATAATATTTTTCTTTCACGGGTATATATTTAACATATTTGTCCGAATTATAAATAATACCCAGATCAAAACAATTAAATTATGTGTGGAATAGTAGGATATATAGGACCAAGAGATGCTTACCCAATTATTATGGAAGGTCTTAAAAGACTGGAATATAGAGGATACGACAGTGCAGGTATAGCCTTGTTTGACGGTACAGATCTTAAAGTTTGTAAAACAAAAGGTAAAGTTTCCGATTTAGAAGCGCGTGCCGACAATGAAATTACCAAATTTGGAAATCTAGGTATAGGCCATACAAGATGGGCAACTCATGGTGTGCCAAACGATGTTAATTCACATCCACATCTTTCTAATTCTGGCGAATTAGTGTTAATTCATAACGGTATCATTGAAAATTATGAATCGCTTAAAAAAGAATTAATTAACAGAGGCTATACATTTCAGTCAGATACAGATACCGAAGTTCTAATCAATTTAATTGAAGACGTTAAAAAACAAGAAAATGTTAAACTTGGAAAAGCAGTGCAAATTGCTCTTAATCAAGTTCATGGAGCTTACGCAATTGCCGTTTTCGATAAAACCAAACCTGAAGAAATTGTTGTTGCTCGATTAGGAAGCCCTTTAGCTGTTGGAGTTGGCGAAGACGAATTTTTTATTGCCAGTGACGCGTCTCCATTTTTAGAATACACCAAAAATGCCATTTATCTTGAAGATGAAGAAATGGCCATTATACGATTTCATAAAGAAATAAAAATACGAAAAATTAAAGATGATTCTTTAGTAGACCCTTATATTCAAGAACTTCAAATGAATTTGGAGCAAATTGAAAAAGGGGGTTATAATCATTTTATGCTTAAAGAAATATTTGAGCAACCAAAAGCTATAACAGATACTTATAGAGGTAGACTATTGCGAAACGAAGCCATTATAAAAATGTCTGGTGTTGAAGACAACATGAAAAAATTTCTTAATGCCAATCGTATTATCATTGTAGCTTGTGGTACTTCCTGGCATGCAGGATTGGTAGCAGAATACATTTTTGAAGATTTAGCCAGAATACCGGTGGAAGTTGAATATGCATCAGAATTCAGATATAGAAATCCGGTAATAAATGAAAATGACATCGTGATTGCCATTTCGCAATCTGGAGAAACAGCAGATACATTAGCTGCTATTAAATTAGCAAAATCTAAAGGCGCATTTGTTTTTGGTGTTTGTAACGTCGTTGGCTCATCTATTGCCAGAGAAGCAGATGCAGGAGCATATACCCACGCAGGACCAGAAATTGGTGTTGCTTCAACTAAAGCCTTTACTACTCAAATTACCGTTTTAACTTTAATAGCCTTACGTTTAGCAAGAGCTAAGGGCACTATAAGTAGTTCAGACTTTCGTCAGCACTTACTTGAGCTAGAAATGATTCCAGCTAAAGTAGAAAAAGCACTGCAATCGGATGCACATATTAAAATGATTGCTGAAATTTATAAAGACACCCGTAATTGCTTGTATTTAGGAAGAGGGTACAATTTCCCGGTAGCTCTTGAAGGTGCTTTAAAATTAAAAGAGATATCTTATATTCATGCGGAAGGTTACCCTGCTGCAGAAATGAAGCATGGCCCTATTGCTTTAATAGATGAAAACATGCCTATTGTTGTTATCGCAACTAAAAAAGGACATTATGATAAGGTTGTAAGTAACATTCAAGAAATAAAGGCTAGAAAAGGTAAAATTATTGCTATTGTTACCGAAGGAGATACCCAAGTAAAGGAATTAGCAGACCACGTTATTGAGGTTCCAGAATCTTTGGAAGCTTTATCGCCTTTATTAACTACAATACCGCTACAATTATTATCATATCATATTGCTGTTTTATTAGGAAAAAATGTAGATCAACCACGTAACTTAGCAAAATCTGTAACTGTAGAATAGTAAAAAAAACGTCATCAGTAAAAATAAAAACGTCATAATTAAAATATTAATTATGACGTTTTCTTGTTTTTTAAGCGTTTTTTTACAAATACATCAGTTTTTTATATAGTTTTTTGTTAAATTATACTATGCATGCATGCTTTTTTTGAATTTTTATTCCTAAGTAATATTTAATATCTTTATATTGCTCAGCTAAAACTATAACTAATTAATTCTAAATGAAAACAATTCTCCCATTCTTACTGTTATTTTTATGTGGTACAATGTACGCACAAACAAAAATTTCGGGCTCTGTAGTTGATGACAATAGTCAACCCATACCTGGAGCAAACATTATTGTGCTAGGAACATCAACAGGAACAGTTACAGATTTTGATGGTCGTTTTTCAATGACTGTCAATCAAAACCCTCCTTTTAGTGTTCAAGCCAGTAGTATTGGATTTGAAACTATCAAAGTTCAAATTACTTCGAATAA
Organism: uncultured Flavobacteriaceae bacterium; assembly: GCA_963698455.1. GTDB lineage: Bacteria > Bacteroidota > Bacteroidia > Flavobacteriales > Flavobacteriaceae > Mariniflexile. Next base: position 238,925 of record CAVOQU010000002.1, read on the forward strand.
CCAAACTTTAAAGATTGTTCTTGCAGAAGGTGGAACATCACTCGATGAAGTGGTTATCTCTGCATCCAGAACTCCAGAACGTATTTTTGAGTCGCCCGTAACCGTTGAACGTATGGGGCTTAAAGATATTAAAAGTACAACCGCAGTCGATTTTTACGATGGTTTAGAAAACCTAAAGGGTGTAGATGTAAACACGAATAGTTTAACATTTAAATCTGTTAATACGCGCGGTTTTGCAACTTTTGCAAACAACCGTTTTATGCAATTGGTTGATGGTATGGATAACTCCACACCAGCATTAAACTTTCCTATTGGAAATCTAGTAGGTATGATTGAAACCGATGTGCAAAGTGTTGAATTATTACCGGGAGCGTCTTCGGCATTATATGGTGCGAATGCTTTTAATGGTATTTTATTTATGCAAAGTAAAAACCCGTTCGATCATGCTGGTATTAGCGCTTATTATAAGCAAGGTATAACATCTCAAAAAGCGGCAGGCGATAATACATATACTGACTTCGGAATTCGTGCAGCATATAAATTTAGCAATAAATTTGCAGCAAAAGTGAACTTTGGTTACTTAAAAGGAACCGATTGGGCAGCCAATAGTGAAGTAGATAAAAATATGGTGGGTGGCACGAGAGCCACAAATGTTAATTACAATGGAGTTAACGTCTACGGCGATATTGTTTTTACCAATATTAGAGCCGCTTCAGGCGGATTAGGCATTGTACCTAATGTAAATGTAAGTAGAACAGGATATAACGAAAGTGACTTAACAAATTATAATGCCGAAAGCGTTAAAGCAGATTGGGGATTATACTATAGACCGTTTGAAAATGACTTTGAAATATCATATGTTGGTAAAGCCGGTACAGGTTCTACTATTTACCAAGGAACTAACAGATATCATATCGACGGATTCTTCCAGGAACAACATAAACTTGAAATAAAAAATAAAAACTTCTTTTTAAGAACTTATATGGTTGGGGATAAAGCTGGAGACTCTTATGATATGGAGGCTACCGCTATTCAAATTAACCGAGCTTGGAAAGGTGATACACAGTGGTTTGGTGATTATATTAACACCTATGTTGGCGCTACTTTTGGAGGTGCTACAGAAGCGCAAGCTCATGCTGCGGCTAGAGCAGCGGCTGAAACTGGTCGTTTTGAACCAGGTAGTCCTGGATTTGTTGCAGCCTACAATAAAAGTATAAATGATCCAAATTTAGTGACAGGGTCTAAATTTCAAGACGCTTCTAAATACTATCATACAGATGGTAATTATAACTTTAGCCATTTAACTGATGTTGCTGATATTCAAATTGGTGGTTCTTATAGAAAATATAGTTTAAACTCATCCGGTACTATTTATACTGATAGCGATGGCCCTATTGATTATTCAGAATTTGGTGTTTATACTCAAATTCAGAAAAATTTAGAATTAAGCGAAGGCTTAGATTTAAAATTAACGGGTTCTGTTCGTTATGATAAATCAGAATTCTTTGATGGTTTCCTTTCTCCTAGAATATCTGCTGGCTTAACGGTAAACAGAAACCACAATATTCGTGCATCTGTTCAAACAGGATTTAGAAACCCAACGACACAAGATTTGTTTATAGGCTTAGATACAGGAGCTTATGTTTTAGTGGGTTCAGCTCCAGATAACTTAGATCGTTTTTCTAGAGATTATAATGTTAGTGCTTCAGGTCAGTTGTTAGGCCAACCAGCAAGTATTACACAAACGGGGCGTGCTGGCTATATTAATTCATATACTGCAAGTTCAGCCCTAGCAGCTGCCGCTACCAATAACGCGTCACTTTTAGTAGTTGCTAATCCTGGTATCATAAAACCAGAGCAGATAAGTTCTGCCGAAGTTGGTTATAGAGGTAAATTCAGCAACTTAGTAGTAGATTTTAGCGCTTACTATAATAAATACAAAGATTTCATATCTCAAGGACGTGTTATTTCTCCATTATATGGTACGGTTGGTGACAATTCTTCAACTTTAGCTTTTGATGCAATTAAGAATAGAGATTATCAAATCTATGGAACTTATACAAACGCCGAGGCCGATGTTAAATCGTATGGTGCTTCTATTGGATTGTCTACAAAAGTATTAGGTAATTTTGATTTAAGTGGAAGTTATACTTATGCTAAACTTGATTTTGATCAAGAGGCATATCCTAGTTTTGTAACTAATTTTAATACACCTGAACACAAATTTAAAGCATCATTTGGTAATACGGAGTTGTTTAAAAACTTCGGATTTAATGTGTCGTACAGATTTAGTGATGATTACTACTGGGAAGCTACATTTGGTGATGGTGTTGTACCAGAATACCATGTGGTTGATGCACAAATTAACTTAATAGTTCCTAGTATGAAGTCTATATTTAAGGCAGGAGCTACCAATTTGACTGGAAAAGAATATACTACCGCTTTTGGTACCGGGTATATTGGTTCTATGTATTATGTTTCTTGGACAATTAATAACTTATAAAATGAAAAATAAAATAATGAATACAAAATATATATGGCTGTTATTAATCTTCTTAGGATTATCAGCGTGTAGTGAACTTGAAGATGTAGACAGAATTGACCCCGTTATGGAGCTACCTGAATTGACTTCAGGATCAGTCGATTTTTCAAAATATGTTGCCGTCGGCGCTTCTTTTACTGCTGGTTTTACCGATAATGCGTTATTTATTAAAGGTCAAGAAAATTCATTCCCAAATATCATGGCTAAAGAATTTGCCAAAGTTGGTGGCGGTGCGTTTACACAACCTTTAATGAATGATAATATTGGTGGTTTTTTATCTGGCGGTGTTCAATCGACATCTTATTTGCCTAGATTGTATTTTAATGGAACAGGTCCGGCATTATTACCTGCAACATCAACTACAAATCAATCTACAGTATTATCAAATGGGCCTTTTAATAATATCGGAGTGCCTGGAGCGAAAAGTTTTCATCTAACCATTGCCGGTTACGGTGCTTTAAATCCGTATTTTGGAAGAATGGCTAAAACTCCAGCTTCTAGCATGCTAGGAGACGCTATGTCTGAAAGTCCTTCATTCTTTACTTTATCAGAAATAGGAGGCAACGATGTGCTAGCTTATGCCACAGGTGGTGGAGTTGGTGTAGACCAAACAGGTAATTTTAATCCAGCGTTGTATGGTCAATCAGATATTACAGACCCAACTGTTTTCGGACAAGTATTTACGGGTATTGTAGACGGTTTAACAGCAGGTGGCGCTAAAGGTGCTGTAGGTACGGTGCCTTATATCACAAGATTACCCTACTTTACAACAGTTCCATTTAAACCGCTGAGTCCTGCAAATCCAAGTTTTGGTCCGCTTATCCCAACATTAAACGGTGTTTTCGGGCAGCTTAATCAAGTTTATGCTTATTTACAATCAGTAGGCGCAATTTCTAATGCAACAGCACGCTCCATTGTTTTTTCAACCACAGCGGCTAGCGCAGTAGTTATAAAAGATGAAACGTTAGCTAATATTTCAGCTCAAATTGAAGGTGTTTTAAATGCGAGTCCTACATTTCCAGCGTTTGTACAAAGTTTTGGCTTACCATCTGCAGCAGCACCGCTTGTAGCTAATTTATTTGGAACCATTTATGGACAAACAAGACAGGCTACTGCGACAGATTTACTTGTATTACCTAGTAGTTCTGTAATAGGTACTGTTAATACAACTACTTATTCCAATTTGTTACTAGCCGGATTACCAGCTAGTCTTGCAGGTCAGTTTTCGGTTGAAGGTGTTACCAATCCTTTAGCTGATAAATGGGTATTGTTACCAAGCGAGCAATTAGCTGTAAAAAATGCTGTAGATGCTTATAATGTAACTATCAATAATGTTGCTACTGCTAAAGGATTGGCAGTGGTGGATTTTAGTGCCATATTAGAAACCGGTGCAACCACCGGTATAGTTACTAACCCTTTCATATTAAAAACGAATTTGGTTACAGGAGGCTTAGTAAGTTTAGATGGTGTACATTTAACTTCCAGAGGTTATGCTGTTATGGCTAATGAATTTTTAAAAGCAATAGATGCAAAATATGGCTCTAACTTTGTTGTATCTGGTAATGTGGCATTAGCCGGAGATTATCCAACAAATTATAATCCCGCTTTAAGATAATAATTGGTATATAAATATAAAAAAGCACCTTCCATTTGAGGGTGCTTTTTTATTGCAAAAAACTAATAAACCACTTTTATTTTAAATTAAAAGGTATATCTTTGCACGCGAAAACTTAAATTGTTTTCATACAATTAAATCGCATAATATTAAACATATAAGTAATGTCTAAAGTTACAGGTAAAGTTGCACAAATAGTAGGTCCGGTTATCGATGTTCAATTCGGTGCTGGTTCAGAGCTTCCAAGAATTTACGATTCATTAGAAATTAAAAGACCTGATGGTTCTTTATTAGTATTAGAAGTACAATCTCACATTGGTGAAGATTCTGTGCGTACAATTGCTATGGACTCATCAGATGGTTTAAGTAGAGGCACTGTTGTTACTGCTACCGGAGCGCCAATACAAATGCCAATTGGTGAAGATGTTTACGGACGTTTGTTTAATGTTATTGGAGATGCTATTGATGGTCTGGGAGATTTACCTAAAGCTGGAAAAGCTGGGTTACCAATTCACCGTCAAGCACCTAAATTTGAAGATTTATCAACTTCTACTGAAGTTTTATTTACTGGTATTAAAGTAATCGATCTTATCGAGCCTTATGCAAAAGGTGGTAAAATTGGATTATTTGGTGGTGCTGGTGTTGGTAAAACTGTATTAATTCAGGAGTTGATTAACAATATAGCAAAAGGTCACGGTGGTTTATCAGTATTTGCTGGTGTTGGAGAAAGAACTCGTGAAGGAAATGACCTTTTAAGAGAGATGTTAGAGTCTGGAATTATTCGCTACGGTGATGATTTTATGCATTCTATGGAAGAAGGCGGATGGGATTTATCTAAAGTAGATAAAGCTAAAATGAAAGAATCTAAAGCGACTTTCGTATTCGGACAAATGAACGAGCCACCTGGAGCACGTGCACGTGTGGCGCTATCTGGTTTAACTATTGCTGAATATTTCCGTGATGGTGCTGGTGAAGGACAAGGGAAAGATGTGCTTTTCTTCGTAGATAACATTTTCCGTTTTACACAAGCTGGTTCTGAGGTATCTGCATTATTGGGTCGTATGCCATCTGCGGTAGGTTACCAGCCTACATTAGCAACAGAGATGGGTGCGATGCAAGAGCGTATTACTTCAACTAAAAGAGGTTCTATTACATCTGTACAAGCGGTTTACGTCCCTGCGGATGATTTAACGGATCCTGCACCTGCTACAACATTTGCGCATTTAGATGCAACAACGGTATTGTCTCGTAAAATTGCTGAGTTAGGTATTTATCCTGCGGTAGATCCATTGGATTCTACTTCAAGAATTTTAACTGCCGATATTTTAGGAAAAGAGCATTACGATTGTGCACAACGCGTAAAAGAGTTATTACAACGCTATAAAGAATTACAAGATATTATTGCTATTCTTGGTATGGAAGAATTATCTGAAGAAGATAAATTGGCTGTAGGTCGCGCAAGACGTGTACAACGTTTCTTATCTCAACCATTCCACGTAGCTGAGCAGTTTACTGGTATTCCTGGTGTATTAGTTGATATTAAAGAAACTATTAAAGGTTTTAACATGATTATGGATGGTGAATTAGATCGCTTACCAGAAGCAGCATTTAACCTTAAAGGAACCATTGAAGAAGCTATTGAAGCTGGAGATAAAATGTTAGCTGAAGTGTAAACAAATTATGAATTATGAATGTAGAATTATGGATATTGTCCTAAATTAATTCTGAATTCCTAATTCTTAATTCTTAATTCTTAATTGAAACATATGTATTTAGAAATTGTATCACCTGAAGCAACTTTATTTAGCGGAGAAGTAACTAGTGTTAATGTTCCCGGAGTTAATGGAGGTTTCGAAATGTTGAATAACCATGCTCCTATTGTTTCTTTATTAAAAGAAGGTTACATAAAAATTTCAGGAAATATAGAATTGAATGAAGCTGTTAAAGACAAATTTACCAAAGGTGACAAAAATACCACCTTACTAAAAATTAACTCTGGTACTCTTGAAATGAAAGACAATAAAATAATTGTTTTAGCAGATTAAATTTTATTTTAAAACAACATATAAAAAAACGCGAAGCACATGCTTCGCGTTTTTTTTGTGCTTAACCTTTATTCCAGAGCTTTATCTAAATTTTTAATCGATTTCAACTCCACATTAAGTTGCTGAAACATATTTACGATACTGCTTAATTTCAGCTCGTTTTCACTATACTCCTGCGTATTAATACAACAGGTAAATTCCCAAAGCTCAATAACCTGTTCCATATGCACATCATAAGATGTATACGTTTTATTATCCGAATGTAATTCTAAACAGTTTCTTTCTTCTATTTTATTATACACACGTTTATAAACCAATCCGTCTTCTTTTGTTAAAACAATATAGGTTCTGCCATTTTTCACATCCTTTATATCATCCACAAATTTAGCGACCACAAACGAACCATCTTTTACAGGAAGCATAGAATCGCCACTTATGGGAAACGCTCTGTGTGTTCCAGTAGGTAAAAAAGGAAGTTTTATTTTTTGCAATTGCTCTATATACTCAGGGTCTGCATAACCCTGAAGATAGCCTGCTGTGGCTTTTATGGGAATTATTTCGATAAGATCTTCATTAGCTTCATTAACTGTAATAGGAAATAGCACACGCTTATTCCCTACTTCGATAAACGAGGTATCTCTTGCTGTCCGCAGATCGTTCTTTACCAGAATATCTATAGGAATATTAAAGTAGTTAGAAAACTCTATCAATCGGTCTATAGGTGGTTCTGAACGCCCTTCTTCATAAGACCCAACCATAGACCGCGTCCAATTTAATTCATCTGCAAAACGTTCCTGAGAAAACTGTTTTAAAGCACGCAAATGTTTTATGTTTGTTTGTATATATTTCATCTGTTAATAGTTATTTTTTTTAATGTCAGATCTCATGTCCTTCTAAGTATTTCATCTGGTTAGTCCCTTATAACTAATGGCTATTTCATATTTAACATTATTTGCTACAAATATAAGCAACAAAAACTACATTATGTAGCTAATTTTGTTAAACTATTTCTCCGACTAAATCATACAAAAAGAAAATGATGATTTTTTGTGTTAGACAAAAAATAAAAATCAAGCATAGTAATCGCTACGATTTATTTTTCTTTTGAAGGCTAGCGCAAAAAAGGGCGTTTTAATTGGGTGATTTGTCTGAAGAAATAGTTTTGAACCTATGTATCTAAATTGTCACTCATATTACAGTTTGCGCTATGGCACTATAAAGCCTGAGCAATTGCTTGCCATCACCTCAAAAAACGGCATACAAACTTTGGCATTGACTGATATTAATAGCACCTCGGCTAGTTTAGATTTTGTGCGACTTTCTGAAAAATATGAAATCAAACCTGTGCTGGGAGTCGATTTTAGAAATGGTGCACAGCAACAATTTATTTTATTGGCTAAAAACAATAACGGGTTTGAAAACATCAATAGTTATCTTTCTACATTTCTTCACGATAGCGATTTAAAAATTCCTGAAAAAGCACCTCAGCTGGAAGATACTTTTGTTATTTATCCGTATAAAAATCAAAGTGACGATGCGCTTAAAGACAACGAGTTTTTAGGTATAAAACCACAAGACCTCAATAAACTTAAATTTTCAAAATGGAATAATTTCAGAAGTAAATTGGTAGTATTAAAAACGGTTTCATTCGAAAATAAAAAAGGATTTAATACCCATCGCTTATTACGCGCCATCGATAATAACACCTTATTAAGTAAGCTTCCAAAAAGCGAACAAGGGCAAGAAACCGACGTAATGTTGCCTTATAATGAGTTGTGCGAAACCTATCAGGAATTTCCAGAACTTTTAAAAAACACAGAAACTATTTTAGATGATTGTGATATTGCTTTTGATTTTTCGCAAGAAATACCAAACAATCAAAAATCATACACCAAAAGCGAAGCTGAAGACTATGAATTATTAAAAAAACTGACTTATAATGGTTTAGCCTATCGTTATGAAAACCCCGACGATGTTATTTACAATCGTATAGAAAAAGAGTTGGCTATCATAAAAGAAAAAGGCTTTGTGTCCTACTTTCTTATTAACTGGCGCATAATAGAATATGCCCGTAGCAAAAACTATTTTTATGTAGGCCGAGGCAGTGGAGCCAACAGTATTGTTGCTTATTTATTACGCATTACAGATGTAGATCCTATTGAATTAGACCTTTATTTTGAACGATTTATTAACCTATACCGAAAAAATCCGCCAGATTTTGATATCGATTTTTCTTGGACCGATAGAGATGATATTACCGAATTCATTTTTAAAACCTTTAAAAACACAGCGCTCTTAACTGTTTACAACACTTTTAAATTCAGAGCTTCGGTACGGGAATTGGGAAAGGTTTTTGGGTTGCCAAAATCTGAAATGGATCTGCTTACCCGAGGGAAATATCAAATAAATCAACTCGATACATTATCGCAGCTGGTTATTAAATACAGCAAATACATTCAAGGATTTCCAAACTATTTGGGGATTCATTCGAGTGGTATTATTATTTCAGAAAAGCCCATTCATTATTATACGGCTACGTTTTTACCTCCAAAAAACTTCCCAACTACACAGTTTGATATGGTGGTTGCCGAAGATATCGGTCTGTATAAATTCGATATTTTAAGTCAGCGTGGACTAGGAAAAATTAAAGATACCGTAGCGATTGTCGCCTACAATCATCCTGAAAAAGAACCTATAGATATTCATGATATTAAGCGGTTTAAACAAGATGAAAATATAAAACACATCCTCAGAAATGCCAAAGCGATTGGTTGCTTTTATGTAGAATCTCCCGCGATGCGTATGCTGCTTAAAAAACTACAGGTTGATAATTATTTAGGTTTGGTAGCTGCCAGTTCTATTATCCGTCCCGGGGTTGCAAAATCAGGGATGATGCGCGAATATATTTTGCGTTATCGTTTTCCTGAACGTCGAAAAGATGCGCATCCTGTTCTGCTTAGTATCATGCCCGAAACCTATGGCGTTATGGTCTATCAGGAAGATGTTATTAAAGTGGCGCATTATTTTGGTGGTTTAACCCTGGCAGAAGCCGATAAATTACGCCGGGGCATGTCGGGAAAGTTTCGGTCACGTGAAGAATTTTTACAGGTAAAGCAACTCTTTTTTGATAATTGCAAACAAAAAGGAGAGCCCGAAGCTTTAACCGAAGATGTGTGGCGACAAATAGAAAGTTTTGCTGGCTATGCTTTTGCCAAAGGGCATTCGGCATCTTATGCGGTAGAGAGTTATCAAAGTCTGTTTTTAAAGGCTTATTACCCTTTGGAATATATGGTGGCTACCATTAATAATTTTGGCGGATTTTACCGAACCGAACTCTACGTACACGAAGCCAGAATGCATGGTGCTACTATAGAAGCGCCTTGTATAAACACCAGTTTTAATGAAGCCTACATAAAAGACAAAACCATTTATTTAGGATTTATGTTTCTGAATGCCTTAGAATCAAAAATGGTTAAACGACTTCTTATCGAACGGCAAAACCACGGGCATTTTAAAAGTTTAGATGATTTTATTGATCGTGTGCCTATTTCCATAGAACAAATATCCATTCTTATAAAAACGAATGCCTTTCGGTTTACAGGTGTTAATAAACGGGAATTATTGTGGGAAGCCCATTTAAAAATTAGTAAAGTTTCGTTTGAAGAACACATTATGACCTTGTTTAAAACCGAAAAAATAAATTATAAAACACCCAAACTCTCTAGTACGTTTTTAGAAAATGCGTTTGATGACATTGAATTACTCGATTTTCCGCTATGCAATCCCTTTGATTTATTGCAAAACCCATCCAAACACCCACTAAAAGCAACCCAGTTACCAGACTATGTAAACAAAGTGGTGAGTATTGAAGGGTATTTAATTACAACCAAAAACACGGTTACAAAAAATCAGCAAATGATGTATTTCGGAACCTTTATTGATCGGGAAGGCTATTTTGTAGACACGGTTCATTTTCCACCCATAGCCCGTAAATTCCCATTTAGAGGCCGAGGCGTTTATGCGATAACAGGCAAAATTTTAGAAGAGTTTGATTGTATTAATATTGAAGTGATTTCCATGTACAAACTCGCCGTTATTGAAGACCCCAGATATTCAGATACCCCGAAAACCATGGCTGTATAATGTCTGATAACCGCTCTATTGTTCATATGGATTTAGATACTTTTTTTGTGTCTTGCGAACGCCTGCTCGATAATCGCTTAATTGGCAAACCGGTACTTATTGGCGGTACGTCTGACAGAGGTGTTGTGGCATCCTGCAGTTATGAAGCCCGTAAGTTTGGTGTGCATTCGGCAATGCCTATGCGTATGGCAAAAATGCTGTGTCCGGAAGCTATTGTACTCCGTGGTAATTCGGGTATTTATACCAATTTTTCAAAAGATGTTACCGATGTTATTAAAGAAAGTGTCCCTATTTACGAAAAATCTTCTATCGACGAGTTTTATATCGATTTAACGGGCATGGACAAGTTTTTTGGATGCCATAAACTGGCTTCCGAATTACGCCAACGCATCATCAAAGAAACGGGATTGCCCATTTCATTTGGATTATCCATCAACAAAACCGTTTCAAAAATTGCTACTGGCGAAGCGAAGCCTAATAATGAAATACGCATTTTATCGGGCACCGAAAAACCGTTTTTAGCCCCTTTATCCGTTAGAAAAATCCCGATGGTGGGCGAAGTCACCTATAAATCCTTATGCGATTTAGGTGTGAAACGCATTCAAACCGTACAAGAAATGCCCATGGAACTCATGCACCGTGTGCTTGGAAAAAATGGGTTAGTCATCTGGAAAAAAGCAAATGGCATCGACAACAGTCCTGTAATGCAATACCACGAACGCAAGTCTATTTCAACCGAGCGCACGTTTAATAAAGACACCACCGATGTTGCAAAACTTAAAGGTATCATTATTGCCATGGCCGAAAATTTAGCATACCAACTGCGCCGAGGCAACAAGTTAACCGCCTGTGTTACTTTTAAAATCAGATATTCCGATTTTCAAACCTACACCCAACAACAAAGTATTGGGTATAGTGCCATGGACCATAACATTATTCCGGTGGTTTTAGACCTCTTTCAAAAGCTTTATAACCGCCGTTTATTGGTGCGACTTATTGGTGTGAAATTTAGTCATTTGGTTGAAGGTGGACACCAGATTAATTTATTTGATGACCATGAGCGTTTTCTAAATCTAAGTCTGGCCATTGACAAAATGCGGGAACGGTATGGCGATAGAGTTGTAATAAATGCTGCAGGTATGGAGGCCAAAAGTATTAGCCGGTGGAATCCTTTTAATGGCGAACCACCACCTTTATTAGCAAATAGAAGGCAGTAGTATTTCGATTGTTCACTACTTTTGTGTTACAAAAATAAACAGATGAATGATAATTATACCGTGTTAGCTGTTTTTGAATACTCAACAGAAGCACAAACTTACAAGTCTAAGTTAGATTCAGAAAACATTAAAACGATGCTGGCTGATGAAAAAACAATCGATTCAGACCCGCTTATTAGTCTGGCTATAGGTGGTGTTAAACTTCTTGTACACAATAACGATTTTGAAAAAGCCACGGAAATATATAACGATATCAGGCCCTACCGTAAGGATGCAAATGGCAACGATTTACACTGTCCGAGCTGTAATTCAAACAGAATATTAATGGCGCCACCAAATCGAAAAAACGTTCTTTACATGCTATTCCCTTTTTTTGAAAAATCAAAAAATATCTGTAACGAATGTAAAACGGAATTTAATTAAATATTTATTTTAAACTAATATCGTGGCTCAACTTAACACTTTCAACATAAATTGTTAAGCATTCAAAACTAAATTGTAGGCAGCCCGTAATTTCTTTACTATAATTTCAATTTCTTCTTCGTTTAAATCTCCAAATCCGAAACGAATACAACAGGTGTTTTTGTCTTGATAAAGTATTCTTTTTGGTAGAAATAAATCCATACTCTGGGCTTGATGCGCTAATTTCACTAAAGATATTTTAGGATCAAAGCGCAACCACAGTGCTAAACCTCCCGAAGGTTTTTCCCAAAAAACGTGTTCCTTAAAATGTTCTGTAAGGCATTCACATAAAAAATCGCGCCTTTGCTTATAAATTATGATGTTTTTCTTAATTAAACGATGTATTTCCCCTTCATAAATAAGTTCGGACAACATTTGTTCCTGAATTAAATCGCCCTGGCTATCTAATATTTTTAAATAATTTTTAGCTTCTGATATTAAATTTTCTGGCGCTATTACAAAACCTGTCTGAAAACTTGGAAATAAAGATTGTCCCAGTTTACCCAAATAAATAATAACTCCGTTGGCATCTGAACTTGCCATAGGTAACATGGCAGAACCATCAAACTGAAAATCGTAATCGAAATCGTCTTCAATAATGGCGAACTGGTAGTCTTTAGCGAGTTGCATTAATTGTAATCGTCGTTCGGCACTAAGCGCTCTGGTGGTTGGGTAATGCCGATGGGCACATACATAAATACACCGAATGGAATCTTTTATAAAATGCTTCCTGATATATTCTACATCTATACCGTCATCGTCTATAGGGATGGTTCTAATAATGGCGCCCGCCTGCTGAAAAATCATATTGGCAGCATAGTTACTTAAATCGCCAACTAAAACAAGATCCTTGGGTTGTAACAATACCTGAGAAACAATATACAAACTCATTTCTATACTCCTTGTACTCATCAAGTTGCGTGACTTAATATGAAATCCGCGTGTGGCATTTAAATAATTACATAATTGAATTTCGAACGCAGAATATGAAGATAATGACGTTTGATTCCATTTAGAAATTAAAGATTTTCGCTTCATGGAAGCACTATACCATTTTGAGAACTGATGCGTAGGGTGCAATCTTAAATCTGGTTGTCCGTCGTTAATACTGTATTTTTCCTGATTCTGTTCCCGCGTAGAAGCTAAATTAAAAGATGGCCGAAAAGGAAAACCGGTTGTTCTCGCATATTTGTGTACTTGATCAATACGCTGCGAAGCAGCTTTAATGGCTGCCGTTTTTTGTTCCGGAACTAAAACACAAGTCCCTTTATTTGGTACAATTTCAACCCAACCCTGCGACGCTAATTCGTCGTAAATAGCAACAACCGTATTTCTGTTAATGCTAAATAACTGACCAAAAGTACGCGTCCCTGGCAACCAAACGCCCTCGATTAAGTACCCACGTTGAATGGCATTAATAATTTGTTGCGCAGCTTGAATATAAATGGCTGTTGCATTCGCTTTTTCAAGATGAATTAATTGCTTTAAAAGTTTACTAACCGGACTATTCATTATTTTAAAACTGGACTACTTAACTAGTCCAGAAAGTTACGAATTTTGCAGCGCAAAAATAAATTCAATTACTTATTATGAAAAACAACTGTTTTTTAGCTTTAACCATTCTAGTTTCTGTCATTGTAAATGCTCAAAACGAGCCCATTAAACAACAAGATACAACGGCACTTGGTGAAGTAATAATAACCTCAACACGAATAAATTTACCATTTCCGGAGAATTCAAGAACCATTTCTATCATATCATCTGCAGAAATTAAAAATAGCGCTGCTACCAATCTGGTTGATTTGCTACAGCAAGAAGCAGGAATTGATGTTAGACGACGTGGAACTGCCGGAATGCAAGCCGATTTATACATTCGTGGGGGAAGTTTCGACCAGACCCTTGTACTTATTGATGGTATAAAAATGGACGATGCTACAAACAGGACATCATACCATGAATGCGGCACTACCACTTGAAGTTATAGAACGTATTGAAATTATAAAAGGCCCTGCTGCCCGTGTTTTCGGGCAAAATGCCTTTACCGGGGCTATTAATATAGTAACCAAAAAAGATACTAAAGATGCCGTTTCTGCAAATGTAGAAGGCGGTTCGTTTCATCAGTTAAACGCATCGGTTACTGTTGGTTCCGATTTAGAAAACTCGTCGCATATTATTCACGCGAGCCGCAATACATCCGAAGGTTATCGTTTTAATACCGATTACGACAATCAGAATTATTTTATAAAAAGCACTTTTAACAAAAAAGCCAAAGCGATTGAGATGATTTCGTCATTTTCTGAGCGTAAATTTGGTGCCAATGGTTTTTATGCAAACCCAACGGCTGTTAATCAATACGAAGAAACTCAAAATAGCTTAATTAGTTTTTCATCGCAATTTGCAACCGAAAAACTAAGCATTAAACCACGCGTTTACTGGAAACGTAACCAAGACGAATATATTTATGTTCGTAACAACCCTACTGTTTACAGAAATGTTCATATTACAGATAAAATAGGGGTGGAAGTAAACGCATCGTACACATCGAGTGCCGGTATTACTGGTTTTGGTATCGATATGTCTAAAATTTACCTGCGAAGTAATAATTTAGGTGAACGCAACCGTTTTATGACCAACCTGTTTTTAGAACATTTATTTAAACTGGCGAACGATAAGCTGGATATCACTCCCGGCGTTGCCGTTACTTATTTTTCAGATTTTAAATTTCATGCCTTTCCGGGAATTGATGTTGGTTACCGCTTAACCGACAATTTAAAAGCCTACGGAAATATGGGTTATACCTACAGAATACCAACTTATACCGATTTGTATTATACCGATCCATCAACCAATGGCGATCCGAATTTAAAACCGGAAGAAGCCTTTGCTCAAGAAATAGGAATAAAATATTTTACACCAACATTTACAGCTACCGTTGCACTTTTTAATCGCGATGCGAGCAAACTAATCGATTTTGTAAAAGAAAATGAAACCGATAAATGGCAGGCTACAAACATTAGAGATTTAAATACGAAAGGACTGGAGTTTAACAGCGCATATTCCTTTAAAATTGGCGATTTCAATCAGCAATTGGCATTAGGTTATACCTTTTTAGAAGATGAAGTAAAAAGTCTGAACGTTAACTTTTCGCGTTACGCCATTAATTCGTTAAAACAACAAGTTACAGGGCGTTTTAGTACGCAGTTGTTTAAAAATATCCGCCAGAATATAGTCTATAAATATGCCGAAAGAACCAATGGCGAAAGCTATAATGTTTGGGATGCATCGATTATTTTAAGCTTAAAACAATTCGAAATAACAGCGACGGCCAATAACATTTTTAACGCAGAATATACCGAAACCAATTTAGTGCCCATGCCAAAAAGCAATGTGCTATTCGGGTTACGTTATAATTTTAACTAAAAATAGTCCTGTTTGTAAAAGAAGGTGGCAAATGTTATGTTGTTAGCTAGATGAAATTAAGTATTTTTATACTAAATATTCAACAAATGAAACAGTTAAAAGCACTCCTAAGCCTCGTCTTAATTCTTATTACTTTAAGCTCATTTTCTCAAAAAGACCCAGACATTTTCAGTAAATTTGAGTCTAAGTTCTACGAAATTGATGGCTATAAAATTAATGTAGAAGTTAAAGGTACTGGCGACCCTATTTTCTTTTTACCTGGCGGACCAGGTAATTCTCATGACTATATGCAAGCCAACTTTGGACAGTATTTCAAAACCAATACTGTGGTGTTTTTTGATTTTTTAGGAAGAGGAAAAAGTGACGACGCCAAAGACAAATCTGAATATTCTGTAGAAAATGATGTGGCACTTATTGAAAACTTACGTCGGCTTTTAAAATTTGATAAAATTTCTATTGTTGGGCATTCTTACGGTACCGTTCCGGCGCAAGCCTATGCTATAAAATACCCGAATCAAGTTAATAAATTAATGCTGATAAGTGGTTTTCATGGTGGTGCCATGTGGCAGGCCAATTGTGATAGTTATAACCATTATGCAAAAACTCATTTCCCTGAAAAATGGAAACAGGTTGATTCTTTAAGAACTTTAGGATATGTGTCTAGCCAGGAACCATTAAAAACTTTGTACGCCAGTTTTCCAACCAAATATGTGTATTATCACAATACAGCAATAAAAGGAAATGAACCTAAAGAACCCTACAGAAACTGGGCAGATGATGTTTATGCGACCATTATTGGCATTGATGGCGATTTTGATGTTAGTGGCAGTATGATTAATCAGGATTACAGACAACAGCTAAAAAATGTTACTGCTAAAACATTAATTGTTGCCGGTAGATATGATGGTGTTTCGACTCCAGAATTTAATATCCAGTATAAAACATTTATGCCACAAGCACAATTTGTGATGTTTGAACAAAGTGGACACAACCCATATTTAGAGGAAGTAGAAAAGTTTTATGCGCTTTTTGACACCTTTTTTGATATTAAATAATTTATATGTTTTTGAGTTGGATTTGCGTTAGCGATTGAAACGACATCCTTTTTTAAACTAACTATTTCAAATTACCAGCCCTAAATTAAAAAAGATAAAGTGGAAAGCGCGACCTGAAAGGAAACGCCCAAAATACCATTCCAAATTCCATATGATTTACTTAACTTTGGAATTCTAAATTTTTAACTGTTGAAGCTAAATCTGCAAGACATTCCTCGTGTAAAAACCATTAGCAAAGAGGATTTTTTAAAGCATTATTTCAAACCGCAGAAACCTGTGGTTATTGAACGATTTATAGAAGACTGGCCTGCCTACACCAAATGGAATTTAGACTATATGAAGGCTGTTGGTGGCCACATAACCATTCCGCTTTACGACGATAGGCCGGTACACCATAAAGATGGTTTTAACGAACCACACGCCAAAATGAAACTCGGCGATTATGTAGATTTACTAAAACGAGAACCTACCAGATACCGTATTTTTTTATGGAACGCCATTAAAGAAATTCCGCAGTTACAAAACGATTTCTCGTTCCCAGATTTTGGCTTAAAACTCATGAAAGGCATCCCCATGCTGTTTTTTGGAGGTCGCGATTCGTATACGTTTATGCATTACGACCTCGATTTAGCAAACATTTTTCATTTTCATTTTGAAGGAAAAAAAGAAATTATTCTGTTCGACCAGCAACAAAATAAATACCTGTATAAAGTACCACACTCTTTAATAACCCGCGAAGACATCGATTTTGCTAACCCCGATTTTGAGAAATGGCCCCTGCTTAAAAAAGCCCAAGGCTATAAAACGGAGCTCAATCATGGCGAGGTTTTGTATATGCCCGAAGGTTACTGGCACTATATGCGCTATATAACCCCGGGGTTTTCTATGAGTTTACGCGCCATTGCCCGAAACCCAAAAAACTTTAGCAAAGCCTTGTATAATTTTTTTATAATGCGGCATTTTGATAACGCCATGCGGCGAGTAAAAGGGCAAAAATGGATAGATTACAAAAATCGGCAAGCGGTAATTAGAGCCGATAAACATGCATAAAAAAGTAATTTATTACAAAACTTGTAATATCTTTGCCTCATAAATTTAAACTCAAATCAAATGCAAAAATTTATTTTATTAGTAACCATACTTAGTGTTTCACTTATTAATGCACAGGCATTTAAAGGTATTAACGATAACAAATTTCAGGTAGGTACCACTTTACAAAACAATGCTACGGGCATTAATGTGTCTTACGATTATGGTATTGGCGAGAACATGTCTGTAGGTATCTCTTCTTCTTACGCCTTAGGCCTTAACAAGGATATAGAACTTGGGGTAGATACTACCGATCGTTTCGATATTAAAGCACGTTTTAGCGCCAACTTAGGTAATGTGATTAATCTTGACGAAAAATTTGATTTTTATCCAGGATTAAGCTTAAGCCTTAAAAATTTTGGTGGCCATTTAGGAATGCGATATTTTTTCTCAGACGGTTTTGGTCTGTATACCGAATTTAACGCGCCTTTTGCAAAATACAATACCGATGTTTTATCGCCGGGCGAAGAACTATTCAATCAGTTCACCGTTAACGTTGGTGTTTCTTTCAATTTATAAAAACATACTTATATAAAGTTAAAAGCGGAAATAGCAGATGTTATTTCCGCTTTTTTTTGTTTACCGTCATTGCGAAGGAGGCACGACTGAAGCAATCTGTCTCTCTTTACCGTCATTGCGAATCATTTCCGTCATTGCGAGGAGGCACGACGAAGCAATCTGTCTCTCGTTTACCTAAGAATATGCAGAACTCCATTTAATGAGATTACTTCGGTCATGCTTCCCTCGTAATGACGTAAGATTATTATGTTTGCGTTAAACGTCATTGCGAGGAGGAACCGACAAAGCAATCTGTCTCTCGTTTACCTAAGAATATGCAGAACTCCATTTAATGAGATTACTTCGTCGTGCCTCCTCGTAATGACGATTCAATTGGAAAGATTACTTCGGTCGAATCACACCACGCCATCTGGCACATTCACTAAAAATGTATGCTATACATTTTCTTTACGCTCTGTCCCGTAATGACGTGAATTTATTATATTTATTTTATGGAAAAATCGCATATATATTTCATGACCAATAAAAACAACTCTGCCATTTATATTGGTGTGACTGCAAACCTACTAAAGCGAGTTTATGAGCATAAAACCAAAAAGTATAAATCGGCTTTCGCAACAAAATATAATTGTGATAAATTGGTTTACATTGAAGAGTTTACCGATATAAATCAAGCGATTACAAGAGAAAAACAACTAAAGGCAGGAAACAGAAAAAGAAAGGAAGATTTAATTAATAGTTTGAATCCAGAATGGAATGATCTTTCTGAAGGCTGGCTTTTTTACTTTGATTAAAAGTCATTGCGAATCATTTCCGTCATTGCGAGGAACGAAGCAATCTGCCTATCGTTTACCTAAGAATATGCAGAACTCCAATTGATGAGATTGCTTCAGTCGTGCCTCCTTCGCAATGACGTAAGGTTATTATGTTTGCGTTAAAACGTCATTGCGAGACTTTTGTTTAAAAGTCGTGGCAATCTGTCAATCGATTACCGTCATTGCGAGGAACGAAGCAATCTGTTTATCGTTTACCTAAGAATATGTAGGACTCCAATTGATGAGATTGCTTCAGTCGTGCCTCCTTCGCAATGACGGTTCATCTTATATAATGAGATTACTTCGTCGTGCCTCCTCGCAATGACGAGCTATTTTATAAGTTCATTAGCCTTTTCGTACACCAAATGGCTCTCCCAACCTCGGTATAAAAAATAGTCGATAAAGGTCTTACGTTTCTTAAATTTGTCGGTGCCCTTAAGTAAATTCGCTCTTTTTTCGGCTAAATCGTTAAAAAAGTCGTTATACTCCTCATCCGAAATCGTTGCAAGTGCCTGATTTATATTAACTTTGCTAATGTCCTTTTGCTTTAATTCGAAAGTTAATCGACGACGGCCCCAAGCCTTTATTCTGAACTTACCGCTTACAAATGTTTTGGCAAAACGTTCTTCGTTTAGAAAGTTATGCTGTAACAGGTGTACCACAATCACATCTATCGCTTCAGGTATCATATACATACCTGTAAGTTTCTGCACAACTTCTTTATGGCAACGTTCTTGGTACGCACAATAATGCTCCAGTTTTTTGGTAGCTTCTTGTACGGTATATGTTTTTTTGGTTTGCTGCATAGTTTCCCAAAAATAACAATAGAAATAGTAATTATTTGTAAAAAAATATAAAAAACCAAATCTGCGATACAAAGCTTAGGCTACGTATCGTTTTTAAACTTAACAATTATGAAAAAAATTACTTTCGTAAAACAACTCACTTTTTTTATAGCGCTTTTTTGTGCTGTGAATTTTGGGTTTGGGCAGACGTACTTTAGATAACCGAGATATTAGCAATAATTGGCGTTAATACTGATAATTGAGGAGTTTTACTCTTTGTATTAAGAACTAGACATTAGGCAGGTACTGGAACTGATAATTATGTTTCTGAAAATGATAGCTATAATGCATAGTGGAATAACTTCAGGTACAATATGAAGGCATTATTATATAATTCACGATTAGCATCTGGATTCAGCTTATAATTATACTGATTATGTGAATAGAATTTACTTACACGGAACAAGCTTTCAGGTTACGAACTAGGTAATTTTGCATTTTCTGTAGTAAACTGGAGATCAGAAGTTTTAGCTTTTCAAATATAGGTGTCCAACTTAGCTGAACTAATTTCATTAATTTATGTGGATAGCTATAGCTTATCACCATAGTACAAGATCGCTCCTGCTACAGATATTCCATGGAATTCCATGATTAATGCGAGCACTTCTGCACTGATCAACAATACTTATTGGCAGATTTAATAACTATTTAGCTAATTTATATCTGAGCAAGTATGTTATAGGCATGGTACTTCAAGTACTTAACGATTTGCATTTACATGTGTATCTCTGCAATCCATACTAACCGTAACTTGGAATGGTAGTAGCATGGTATAATGGCTGTACCAACATTAACAACAGCTGTAGTTATTAATGGATAATTATAATACAAGTGCAGCAGTATGGATAGTTTTAGTGCTTGTAGTTTAACGGTTACTAATAATGCGACTTTAAATGTTAGCAGATAATACTTATGTTGAGGTTCAAAATGATATAACAGTTGATGCTGGTAGTACATTTCAGGTACAACCTTATGGAGCATGTTGTTCAAATAGATAATTCTGGAACTGTTACATAATAATGGTAGCCATGTCAGTTACTAAAAAAACAGCGCCAATGGCAGTGGCATTAGAATATACGTATTGGAGTTCTCCTGTTTATGGTGAAACCATTGGCAACGGTCTTTTTGAGGCTAATGCCAGCAGAAGATATTCTTTTAACGCGCTTAATTTCTTAGATGCCACTGCCGAAACTGGAAATGATGGCGGAACAGTTCCCGGACAAGATGATATTGATGATAATGGTAGATGATTGGCAATGGATAAGCGGCGCAACTGTAATGCAACCAGGAGTTGGATATGCTTCAACGCATGACCCTCTCTTTTTTCCTGTTCCAAATGTAGCGATATGATTATACTTTTGAAGGTCGTTTTAATACGGAATAATTAATGTACCAGTTTATAGAAATGATGGTTCTGCATGCAGATAATAACTGGAATTTTATTGGAAATCCTTATCCTTCAGCGATTAGTGCTTCAGCATTTTTCACTCAGAATAATTACAATGCGGCAACTAATACGGCTGGCACACTTGCAGGAGCTGTTTATTATTGGTCTCAAAACACACCACCTATCTGGTACAGCTAATGGTAATCAAACTTATAATTTTGCTACTTCAGATTATGCTACATACAATGGCACTGCTGGAGCTGCCGGCGGTGATGGCTTAATCCCAACAGGTTTTATTCCTTCTGGTCAAGGCTTTTTTGTGTCTTTTTCACAATCAAGACCAACAAGTACAGGCACTGTTATTTTTAATAATGCCATGCGAGTTAAAGGCGCAACAAATAATAGTCAATTCTTTAAAAACACAAATACTAAAGGTAAAACCAATACTTCTGTCGATAATAAAATTATGGGTTAATTTAACTTCAGATAATGGTGTGTTTAACCAAACTGTAGTTGGCTATGTAGATGGAGCAACTAATTATGATGATGGTATGTCTTATGATGCTCCAAAAAATTTATCTTCAGGAACTGCTGCACATTTATATTCCACCATTGAAGATTCAAACAAAAAATTTGCTATTCAAGGTAAAGATGTAAACAGTATTAACGAAGACGAGATTATCAATCTTGGTTTTAAATCTACAATAGATGTTCCAACTTTATACAAACTATCTATTGCGCAATTAGAAGGCGACTTTTTAACAGACAGCCCTATTTATTTAATAGATAATTTACTTAATAAAGCGCATGATTTATCGGTTTGCGATTATACCTTTACCAGTGAAGTTGGTGAGTTTAACAGTCGTTTCGAAATTGCATTTACTAACAAAGCTCTGTCTGTAAACGATGTGCAATTAAATACCAAGGCCTTTAAAATTGTAGAGCTACAAGACGATTTGGTACAGTTTAATACCAATAATAATTTAACTATTAAAGCGGTTAATA
Source organism: uncultured Flavobacteriaceae bacterium (assembly GCA_963698455.1). Classification (GTDB taxonomy): domain Bacteria; phylum Bacteroidota; class Bacteroidia; order Flavobacteriales; family Flavobacteriaceae; genus Mariniflexile. Next base: position 261,084 of record CAVOQU010000002.1, read on the forward strand.
TCTACGATTTATTAGGTAGAGCCTTATACCAGTTTAAAGGTGAAAACACCTAGCAGAGACTTACAGACTTTCTAACTTAAATAACACGGTTTATATTGCTAAAGTTGCCTTGTCTGATGGTACTGTGGTTACTAAAAAGGCGGTGAAAAAGTAAGGTCTTTGCGAGGTACGAAGCAATCTGTTAATGGCTAACGTCATTGCGAGGCACGAAGCAATCTGTCTATCGTTTACCTTATAATATCTAGAACTTCCAATTAAGAGATTGCTTCAGTCATGCTTCCTTCGCAATGACGGTATTATAAGATTGTCGTAAAAACGTCATTGCGAGGTACGAAGCAATCTGTCTATCGTTTATCCTAATAATATGTATAACTCCAATTAATGAGATTGCTTCAGTCATGCTTCCTTCGCAATGACGGTATTATAAGATTGTCGTAAAAACGTCATTGCGAGGTACGAAGCAATCTGTCTATCGTTTTCCTTATAATATCTATAACTCCAAATAGTGAGATTGCTTCAGTCATGCTTCCTTCGCAATGACGGATACTTATAAGATTGTCTGTAAAAACGTCATTGCGAGGCACGAAGCAATCTGTCTATCGTTTATCCTAATAATATCTATAACTCCAATTAATGAGATTGCTTCAGTCATGCTTCCTTCGCAATGACGGTATTATAAGATTGTCGTAAAAACGTCATTGCGAGGTACGAAGCAATCTGTCTATCGTTTTCCTTATAATATCTATAACTCCTATTAATGAGATTGCTTCAGTCGTTTCACACCGCGCCATCTGGCCCATTCACTAAAAATGTATACTATACATTTTCTTTACGCTCTGTCCCGCAATGACGGTTCGTTTTAAATAAAAAGTGAAATTGTATTAGTCATACTTCCCTAACAATGAATGTCTTATAAAAACACATGCTCTAAATTCAAGACCAGGAGTCCAAAACCCCAATAAACACAAGGCTTTCCCGATTTTTCCTACTTCATGTTTTTTTCTGCCATTCATCAAAAATATACACCTTTAAACCCGTTTTTTTGAAGTAGTCGACATAGCATTGTATATTTGTTAAGTAGTTGATTGTCAATATGTTGAAATGCATAAAATAACGATAAACTGAAAAAAATTACACAAAACATGGATAAAGAGGAAAACCATGTAAAAAACCCCGATAAAGGAATACTAATTAAAATAATAGCAACATGAAGAACATTACACAAAAGATCAAATTATTTATGAAAGATATAAAAGAGCACGCTATTGCGGCTGCTTATGCCATTCATAGATAAATAAATTAAAGCAATTTAATTTAAAATATAAAACTCCCCTCAGTTTTAAAGTCTACTAATTTTAAAAAAAAAATCATGAAAAAAACTACACTCTTAAAAAAAATTATTCTTAAAATCAGATTATTTATCAAAGATATAAAGGAGCATGCTAATGCAGCTGCTTATGCTATCCACAGATAAATTAATTAATGAGATTTATCTCATATTGATTGAAGTAGGTTCCACCGCCCCTAAAGCAGTGAAAAAGCAATGTAATTGCTTCAAAATATTAAGGCGCCCTCACTTAAAACTGGTCGCCTTTTTTTATAGCTATAAACTATACTTTAAAGACAAAATAAAATTTCTACCTGCCGCTGCAATACCAGAAGAATAGGTTTTATAACGCTGGTCTGTAATGTTTTCTAAACCGGCAGTAATGGTTGTAGAATCGCTTATTTGATACTGCGTTCTAAAATTTAGCGTGTACCATGACGGGCTGTACGGGTTTCCGTTGGCATCTTTCGCGTATATATAATCTTTCTCAATCTCGGTAGGCGCTAATTGATTAAAAGATAATTCGTTATTATAGTTTGCATACACATCAAACTTAAAGTTATCATTCGCATAAACCAAATGTGTATTTCCAAAATTTGGCACTGCATGTCTTACAGGAACCTCAACGTCACCTTCTACTTCGGTGCCTCCAATGACACTATATTGAGACGTTAATTTTAATTGTTTGGTAAACATTAGTTTTAATCCTACTTCAAATCCATAAATCCATGCTTTCGAAGCATTTTGTATCGCTTGTACCGTGCTTAACTGCCCATCGTACATAATTTCGGTTTCGCCATTTAATGTAAAATCACGTCGTACCAAGGCATTGTCTAAATACGTGTAATAGGTACTCATATCTAAAACCAGTTTATTGTTAAAATCGAGTTTTAAACCTAACTCGCCACCATAGGCATATTCGGGCCTTAAATTTTCGTTTGGCACCACCACCGATCCTGGAGCAGAATCGAACACTTTCCCAATATCATCTATATTCGGTGCTCTAAAAGCGGATGAAGCATTTAATTTCCATTGTATAATGCTATTTGGCGACCAGCGAATACCCGCCGTTCCTGTAAGGGCACTGGCATTGTTTTTAGAATTACTGAACGGTAAATTTAAATAGACATTATTGGCAGTAAAATCGGCATTAGAAATAATATGATTAAAACGTAACCCAGACTGAAAAACAAATTTAGAATTGGGTTTGTATTTAATACTTGAATAAGCGGCTGCCGATTGCCAGCTGGCGCCATTTGGATAGCGCGATACGGTTGGAATTAAGGTATTGGTAACTATATTTTCTTCTTCGCCATGAGACATCACTTTGTTGTAAATATATTCTACCCCGTAAAAGAATTCGGTTTTTAGACTTAATTTATTCTCGAAATCTAAATTAAACGAATAGGCATCAACGGCTTCATCACGCAGGTTCCTGATGCTGGAATTAAAATCTCTGTCGCTTCGGCTTTCCTGAAAATTCTGGTAGGCTATCGTAGCTTTTACTTTATCGTACAAATTAGAATTGCTACTTAATTTGGTAACCTGTAAGTTCGACATAAACCATTGCTGCGGTCCGTAATTCCATTCTGCCGAACGCAATGTGCCATTTCTATAACGAATTAAACGGTCGTATCTGGAATAATCGGATGTTGTGGTATAGAACAGCCCTAAATCGAAACTTAGTGATTCATAAGGCTCGTAATGCGCCTTTTGCATTAAATTTAACTGATTATAACCTGTTACTTTTTGAACCCGTGGGTCGTTGTTTTTAATAACAAGGTCGCCAGTATTGGTTACTAAAGCAAATTCGGGTCTTAAATATTCATCGGGACCATGGCTACCCATGCGTAAATCGCCAAAATCTGAATAACTGACATTGGTTAAAAAAGCCCATTTTTTATAACCCATATTAAAATCGAAATGTCCCGTTTTTTCATCGCTCGCTGTCGCATATCTTACAATGGCATTCGACTTAAACAAAAGGGAGTCGGTACGCGAAATAGTTGGGATTTGGGTGTAAAAACTCATAACACCACCAATAGCATCGCTTCCATAAATAATGGAACCGGCACCTAAGGTTACTTCTGTGTTTTGTATTGAAAGCGGGTCGATAGAAATAACATTCTGCAAATTGCCCCCTCTAAAAATGGCGTTGTTCATTCTAACACCGTCTACCGTAATTAATAATCTGTTGGTAGAAAAACCTCTAATCATAGGGCTTCCGCCACCCAACTGACTTTTTTGAATATATACCTGCCCGGTACTTTCCAGTAAATCGGCACTGGTTTGCGGATTTACAAACTGAACGTTTTCGGCACTTATACTGATGATTTTTTGAGGAATATCGCGCTTACTTTGTTCAAATTTAGACGCCGAAATTACAATTTCTTCTAACCCCTGGGTATTCGATTGTAAATACACGCGGTTTGAACCTGCTAACCTAAGTTTGGTAATTTCTTTTAAAACATGCGATAAATGCTTAAAATAAATGGTTTCGGTTTGTGAAAATTTATCTAAAGAAGCCTCACCTAAAAAATTTGTAACTTCAGATTTAGATTTATCTACATTATAGATAGCAACTCCAAAAATGGGCTCTTTGGTAACACTGTTAAGTACTTTAATATTTTGAGCATGTAATAGAACGGACGCAAATAAAAAGAAATAAAAAGTGTAAAAAACCTTCATGTTTTAATTAAAAACTTGATTAAATATTTGCAGCGATTTGGGAGGCTTAAAACTCCCCAAATGTAATTCAAAATAAAGCAACATCATATTTAAAAACGACTGTCTTTGTTTCGAATTAATTTTAACTGTAGATAAGGCATCAAATGTTGTGCCTAACAGCTGCTTCAAGAGGATTAAATTTTCGCCTGAAATACTATATTTATTTTGCTGATGGGTTTCGAACTTGCCTTCGTTTAAATTAAAATAAGGGTCGTCAATAGATCTGGTGTCTGGATAAAACCCTAAATACTTAGACAGGTTTAACAGAAAAAGTAAATGAAAATTTGAATATTCTGATTGCTCATCTAACCATAAAAGTGCCGTTTCTAAATAGCTGTACAGTGTTTCGTTTTCTTCTTCTTCCTTTAATGTACTTGATAATACTTCAGACAAAAACATAACGATGGCGCTTTTTAACACATGCGTATGAAGACTTAAATAATGATGATTAAGTTTGGTTTCTTTAATGGTATGCAGTGTGCGATTGCTTTTATAATCGATTATTAACTGCAATTGCGACAGTGGTTGAAAGTATGCCGCTTTGGTATTAGATTTTTTACTTTTTAAAACCCCTCGCAGTAAAAAACTAACAACGCCTAATTGTTGCGTATAACAGCGAACAATTAAATCGTTGTCGTTGTATTTTAATTTAGAAAGAACAATGGCATTTGTAGAGATTAGCATTATCTGATAACCATTATTTTTAACACTTTGGTTTCGTAGGTATCTAAATCGGACAGCATAACAAGATATACTCCCGAAGCGACTACACGGTTAGCAAGGTTTTTTCCGTTCCAATAGGCTGTTCCGCCATCAATTTCCAGGTTGTAACCACTATAACGCTGGTTGGTTTTGGATTGCGCTTCGGCAACCAAATTACCTTCTATATCGGTAATTTTTATATTCACATTCTCAGAGATATCTTTAATTTTTACCTTCTGGTCTACAATATCAAAATTAGGACGTACGGGGTTTGGATACACATAAGCACTGGCTAAATTTTCAAAAGCACCGGAACTGCCTGAACGGAAAGAAACCAATCCTTTATCAGTAGCTATGTAAACAGTCCCATTGGATTCATCTATAGAAATATCCCGAACACTGTTTGAAGGTAAAGGTGAATTGTCTTTTGTAAAATGGTAAATGGTTTTTTGTCCATCTGAAGACAAATAGAATAAACCTGAATCGGCTGTTCCTATCCATTTATTATTAGAACCATCTACTTTGATATCGGTTATATATTGCTGATACAAAAGTTCTTTTGCGATACCATCTTCTAAAATTATTATTTCATCAACAGTTACATTCGCATCTTCAAAAAAATTGGATGTGTTATATAAAACACGCAATCCTTTAAAAGTACCTATCCACAGTTGGTTTCTTTTATCCATAGCCAAAGCCGTCACAAACGAAGTTGGCATATTTTCATCTTCCTTATATATTTTTTTAATTAACGGATTTCCATTATTCTCATTAAAACCAATTAAGCCATTACCAAAACTTGCAGCTAGCCATTTTGTGGCATCATTTCCAATAACTATATCGGCAAAACCAGAGTTATCCGAAGCATTTGGTATTACGGCATTTAAAGAATATGATTTCCACTGTTTGTTTGAAGGATTATAAGATTTTAGATTATTAACAAATCCAGTGGTAGTCCATAAAAGCCCGTTTCCATCAAATGATGACGCACCTACTCTAATATCGATATAATTAGGGTCGTTGGGTACAATGAGCGATTCTAATCCGCTGTTGTTTTCGTTATATAAAATCGACGGAAGCCCATCGTTTACTTCCAACAAACCGTTAAAAAAAGAACTAATAAATACTTGATTATTATTTGAAGGATTAACCGTTATAGCATTTAAACATTTTGCTTCAAAAACTTCACTATATTGTGTATTTATCCATTTATCATCTATTAAATGACTAAATCCCCTGCTATTTAGCGGATAAGGATTATAATACACAGTGTACTCTCCAAATGTGACCCACAATCCGTTTGGTTCTACCTGAAGTGAAAATGGTATATTTAATAGAGGTCCTTCCGGATGTATTTCATCAAAAATACTTGGAGCAGTAGATTGTGTTTTTAACACACCAAAATCGGTTGTTCCAATGTAAATAAAATTAGCGTCTACCGTTGCCGATGTATAAATTGTATTAAATTCTGAAATTACGGCGATCTGAGAAATTATATTAAAATTACTATCGTAAACAAACACGTTATCAGAGGTTGAAATTAATAAATTATTATCAACACTTTTAACATCTAAGGGAACCGTACTGTATTGAAACAACGTATTAAAAACATCATTTGTGACACGAAATATTTGTCTATTTGTATTCACTGCATAAAGTTGATCATTAACAGCTTCAATGGCAACGAAATCTCCTGTCGTTACCGTTTGCCAGTTTTGATAGTTAATTAAATTTGAACTTGAAACCAGCGCTTTAAGTACGCCATTACCTCCTGAACATGCAGCATAGATATAGTCTCCAAAAACCGTCGTTTGTTCAACTTTTATTTGGCTACCACCATCGCCAATAAAATAGGTGTCGCCAAACTCTAGCCTTTCTAAGTTAAAAACCGAAATTCCGTAATTCGTTGATATGTAAATTACATTATCGTAACTATTAATATGGTTTATTCTCTTGTTCGTAGACTGGATCGTTGGTTTATCAATAATATCTACAACCGTTAAAATTTTATCATCATTGTCAAAAGCAATTTCAATAAGACCGTTTTCATAACCAATAACTAGCAACTCATACGCTTCACTATAATAAATTGTTGAAATAGTTTCCCCTGATAGTCCGTTAACCGTATTAAGTTCTTTAATATCGTTTGAAACCATATCCACACTAAAAATGGCATTTTCAGCAGCTGCATAAATTTTACCATTACCTTGTGTAACTTGTTTTATACTATTATAAGAGAAATGTCCTTTCCAAAGTGCCGAGAAATCTTGTCCAAATTGGATTAAAGGGAAAAGATAAATTACAAATACAATAAGTCTCTTAATCATTTTTAAATTTTCAGTATTCAAATATATTTATAACTAACGACAAATGTTTGAAATTATTTATTTAATGATTTAAGTAAAACCTAAAATATATTTCTTAATCAATGGTAATTCAATTAGTTTTGTTCTCTAAATTTTAAGAATCTTTTGAAATATTCCTTGTTCTTTTTTATTAAAAAGCATCAATTAGTCTTAACTATAATCATTTTACATTGTTTGTTTTTTACCACAAAAATATTTCTTGGAAATTTTTTTCTTGAGGATTCGTTTGAATACTATCATTTAGCCAATAATATAAAAAATAGTTTTGAGTTTTACTCGGCTGATATTAACTCGGTAATACAATTTGAAAATTATACAAAAAGGCCCCCTATTTATGCGATTTTTATTCTGATATTTTCTTTTTTTCTAAATTCAAATATCAGTGTTTTAGTTTTCCAAAACATCTTGTCTATTGCGAGTGTTTTTATATGTCTAAGACTTTTTGAAAAATATTATAAAGACATAAATAAAAAACTTTTACTTGTTTTAATTACCAGCTCAATAAGTCAGTTTATTTATGCCAATTATTTAATGAGTGAAATGTTATTTCAGTTTTTAATTGTGCTTTTGTGCTATTTTTTTCATCAAACAGTTACGAAGAAAACCATTTACCAACTCCTTTACTTTCAAATTATTATCATCCTGCTTTTTCTAACTAAACCAGTTTTTTATCTATTTATTGTGCCTAATATATTTCTATGTATTTGGTTTACAAAACACATTAAAAAAGCATATTTATTTTCTTTAATACCAATTATTGTATGTGCTTTTTACATGAATTGGAACTATTCAAGAACTGGGAGTTATGACTTTTCAAGTATTCAAAATATAAACTTGAAAAATTACAATTTATATTATTTCAATTTAAACAAATACGGTGAAGCGTACGCCAAAACAGTTGACGCAAAAATATCGAATCTTGCCAGCACTAAAAGCACCTATGTAGAAATACAAAACGAAATTAAAGAAAAATCTATTGGCTATATAAAAAAAGACTGGTTTAGCTATTTCACAACACACATAAAGGGGAGTTTTAGAATGTTTTTAGATCCAGGTAGATTTGATGTGTACAACTTTTTAGAATATAAAAATAATACCGAGGTTGGGTTTTTACACCATTTAAACAAAAATGGGATTTTTGGAGCATTAGAATATTTTAAAAAACAACCATTATTAATTCTTTTAGTAATTCCTATTATACTATTGTTTAATATTTTGAAGTTAATTGGATTTGCAAGATTTTGGTTGTATAATTACAAAACAACTCCTATGATATTTTGGTTTATGTTATTCGTTATAATTTATATTACCGCTTTATCGGGGTTAATTGGCTCTTCAAGATTTTTAGTACCTATATTGCCTATGTATATTTTATTTGCAACTTTAGGCTTGTCAAAAAAAACAACATATGAAAAAAGTTATAGTTATTGGAGCTGGTCCAGCAGGACTTAGTTGTGCATATGAACTAAGCAAAAGAGGGGTTGAAGTTACAGTTTTTGAAGCCAGCAATCATGTTGGGGGTATGGCAAGAAGTTTTGATTTATGGGGGCAAAGAGTTGATTTAGGCCCACATCGTTTTTTCTCAAAACAAAAAGAAATTAATACTTTTTTTAAAGAATTAATAAAGGATGATTATACTCTAGTAGACAGGCAAACACGTATATTTTACAATGGAAAATACTTTCATTATCCATTAAAATTTGGAAATGTTTTACAAAATTTGTCTTTGATTACTATATTTCAAATTCTTTGGGATTATTTAATACAAACTATTCATCCTATAAAAAATCCTAAAAATTTAGAAGAATGGATAAGCAACCGCTTTGGCAAAAAGCTTTATACTATTTTTTTTAAGCATTATAGTGAAAAACTTTGGGGTGTACCATGCACACAAATTGATGCGGACTGGGCGGCACAAAGAATTAAAACATTATCCTTAATTCAGGCTGTAATTTCTGCCATATTTAAGAATAAAGGTAAAAAACATAAAACTTTAGTAGATCAGTTTGCATATCCACACAATGGTTCGGGAACCTTGTATGAGCGAGCGGCTAACTCAATTGAAAATAATAAAGGTAGTGTTCTATTTAATACACCAATAAAAAGAGTATTACTTAATCCGGATAACAACAAAGCTTGTGGAGTTGAATTAAATGATGGCTCTATGGTTGAGGCAGATTTTGTGGTTTCAACAATGCCATTAACTACATTAATTAAAGGTTTTAATAATACGCCTGCAAGTGTAAAAACGGCAAGCAATTTACTTTATTTTAGAAATACTATTTTAGTTTATTTTGAAGTAGAAGAAAAGGAATTATTTGAAGATAATTGGCTTTATATTCACTCCCCTGATGTTAAATTAGGGAGAATTACTAACTTTAGAAATTGGTGTCCCACTTTAAACAAAGGAAAAGAAACTACGATACTTGCTTTAGAATATTGGTGCTTTAAGGAAGACCCCATGTGGTCACAAAATGATGACGATATTATAACTTTAGCAAAAAGCGAACTTTTAAACATTAAACTTTCTAAAAAAGAAATTAACATTATTAATTCTAAAGTAATTAGAGTTCCTAAATGCTATCCCGTTTACGAAACAGGGTATCAAGAAAATTTAAATATTATTATAGATTATTTAAAAACCATTGAAAATTTATTACCTATTGGGCGATATGGTTCTTTTAAATATAACAATCAAGACCATTCCATTTTTATGGGACTTATGGCTGCCGAAAAAATAACGGGAAATAGCTCGATTGACTTATGGGATATAAATACGGATACCGAATATCAAGAAGAAGGTAAAATTAAAGATGTACTCGTTTACTAGCATTAATTAAAGTTAACTACAAAACAAAAAAGCTTCCTAATACATTAGAAAGCTTTTTTTAATCTATTTATTAAAATTGTTATACAACTCCTTGATCTAACATAGCATCTGCTACTTTAATAAATCCAGCAATATTAGCCCCTTTTACATAGTTTATATACCCATCATCCTGAGTGCCAAATTTAATACAAGCCGCATGTATTGAAGACATCATAAGATGTAATTTTGCATCCACTTCTTCGGCTGTCCAATTTAATTTCATGGCATTTTGTGACATTTCTAAACCAGAAACACCTACACCTCCGGCATTTACTGCTTTACCAGGACCAAAAGGTATTTGTGCATGATGTAAAGCTTCAACAGCTTCTGGAGTACAACCCATATTAGAAACTTCTGCAACATATTTAACACCATTAGCTATTAACATAACGGCGTCTTCACCGTCTAATTCATTTTGAGTAGCACTTGGCATTGCGATATCACATTTTACTTCCCAAGGTTTTTTATCTGCAATAAATTTAGCTTCGGGAAACTCTTCTGCATAAGGCGCAACAATATCATTATTAGATGCTCTAAGAGCTAATAAATAATCAATTTTATCGGCATCCAATCCTTTTTCATCATAAATATAGCCATCAGGACCAGAAATGGTAACTACTTTACCACCCAATTCAGTTACTTTTAAAGCTACACCCCAAGCCACGTTACCAAAACCTGAAACACAAACTATTTTATCCTTAAATGAATCATTATTGGCTACCAACATTTCATGAGTAAAATAAGTAGCTCCAAAGCCAGTAGCTTCGGGTCTTATTAAACTTCCTCCCCAATTAAGACCTTTACCGGTGAAAACTCCCGTATTTTCAAACCGAAGCTTTTTATACATCCCGTACAGATACCCAATTTCTCTACCACCAGTACCTATATCTCCTGCAGGCACGTCAGTATTAGGACCTATCACACGCCATAATTCTAACATAAAAGCTTGACAGAAACGCATAATTTCAGTGTCTGATTTTCCTTTTGGATTAAAATCCGAACCTCCTTTGGCGCCTCCTAAAGGCAATGTTGTTAAGGCATTTTTAAAAGTTTGCTCAAATCCTAAAAATTTAAGAATACTTAAATTTACACTAGGATGTAATCGAATCCCTCCTTTGTAAGGTCCAATTGCGTTGTTAAACTGTATTCTGTGACCCAGATTAACATTAACTTGACCTTCATCATCCAACCAAGAAATCCTAAACGTTAAAATACGATCTGGTTCAACTAATCGTTCAATGATTTTAGCTGCTTCATATTGAGGATTTTCATTGTAAATAGTTTCAATGGATTCCAATACTTCATGAACCGCTTGCAAGTATTCCTTTTCACCTGGGTGTTTAGTTTCAAGGTTTGTTAAAATGTTTTTTACATTCATAATATTTAAATATAAAAGTGTTAAAAATATACTACAAAAATACCGCTATTTAATTCAATAATATTTAATTTATGAGGCTATTTTTTATGAATTTAATAATAAAAATATTCTTTAAAAAGAACTCTCATTGTACTTAAAAAACAAATGGCTGAAAACCATTGGTTTTTACATTTTTGCTATTACATAAACCCTTCGGGAGGTAAATCATTTATTGAATTTTCTAAGGATTCTAAATGGTTATTAATTTTAAAACCCGCTTTATAAATAGCTGCCTTATTGCTTTTCCCTTCAATGATAATGGTTAATGGTTCTTTAAAACAAATATGTCTCAGATACTCGTCTTCATAACAAGCTTCTTGTTTATTTAAATAATCTAAATCAAAAAAACCGTCATCCATAAATGGATTAATAGTAAAATAGCCTACTTTAAAAGAGGTTAGATTTTGGAAGAAATGAGTGCCCTGACTTGGATCTATTCTAAAATCATTTAGACCCGCTTCTACAATTATTTTTGCTGAAGAAATTTGTGGCCAAATTACGGGGATGCCTAACCAGGGATCACTTGATCCCCATCTCCCTGGACCAACTAAAATGTATTGCTGATCTTGATCTGAAAACTTTTTATTTATTTGTTCTACAGCCGCTGCAATTTCTCTTGTGTTAGCTGGATTGAATGTTTCTGGTTTTACATAAACAAAATTTCTTATATGATCGTAAGTACCATTTCCTAAAGCCGATTTTGAGTAAATAATGGTGTCTGCCATATCGAAATTTTCTGGCAATTCATTTTTTGATTCAATACTTTCAACAATAGGTCTTATTTGCAAAAAGCTAAATATTCTAGGTTGCCCTTTAGGAACATCTAAATTTACCGCAAACTCTATTTCAATGGGATTTCGCATTTCGCGCTGTCCGATGCGCAGTAAATCCTGTAAAATTTCGGGAAGTGGAAATGTGTTGTATTTTAAAACATTATCAAAAGTCACCACTCGTATTCCATCATGTAAAACACCTGGTCTGATAATATTATTTTGTAAATCGTACGTGGAAGCTACAAATTTTAAAGAAGGGTGATTTTTAGCAGCCCTCATGGTAATCTTCTTTTTATTGATTGCCTCGCTGGTTGAAACTTTATAGCTTTTAGGATCTAAATCTAATCCATAAAAATACTTTTGTGTATCTCGTTGAGTTGAGTCTGGAGATGATAATTGTAAGACTTTTTTTGGATGACTTGGAGAAAATCGTAAACTGCGTCCGCCACCTACTATAATTTCTCCTAAACCTAAAGCAATATTAGCAATACCCTCATTTGGTTTTTCGTTTCCTATAGGATAGAAATTAATAGAGCGGGCAACACCAGATATGTTTGGATAATATACGTCGTCGTATTGTTTTCCCGTTAGTTCTTGAAGAATAACCGCCATTTTATCTTCTTCAATAGTATGTGAGGTTGCCTTTAAATAGACTTTACTTCCTTGAAAAAAAGCGGATGCCATAACCGATTTTATGGCATTGGACACCATTTCTAACATATCACTATTGTTAGTATTTGGAATCATGTAAGTTGCAAATATCCCTGCAAAAGGCTGAAAATGAGAATCCTCCAAAACACTTGAAGAACGAACAGCTATTGGTCTTTTAACAACATTTAAAAATGCCTGAACATCTTCTAACACCCATTTAGGCAAAGGTTTTGAAATAAATTTATTTAATATTTCCTCGTCATCATTTACTTTAGCCACAAACCTAATTAAATCATGTTGCTCCATAAATTCATCAAAAACCTCGGTACTAATAACAACCGTGCGTGGAATAGAAATGTGAACATTATCGAATTTTCTAAAAAGTTTATGGCGTTTTAAAAATGAATCTATAAATGCTAATCCACGTCCTTTTCCTCCAAGAGAACCCTCTCCTATTCTTGCAAACCCCAAATATTCATCATACCTTTCTTTATCAAATTTTACAATAACACCTCGTGAACGGTAAATTCTGTATACACTTATAGCATCTATCAAGAATCGCCTAATCTGCTCGACATCTTCAAAGTCTTCATACTCAACATTACTAAATAGATTGGCTAATGGAAATAAGGCTCTCGATTTTAACCACTTAGAATATTCGCTTCGTTTGGAGTGGTACGCAATAGATTCTTTAGAAACCGTTTTTAATGCTTTTTGGAATTCACTCAAATTTTTAGCAACCGCTAAAACTTTCATTTGTTCGGGATCCCAGAATTCAAAATCACCAAAAGAAAAATATTTGTTAATGTAATTTTTTAAATCTGTGCCTAATGTTTCTGAATGTTTGTATAAAAATTTACCCTTTAATTTTATAGCTATTTTCTCGTTATTAATGTCAGAAGATTGAATTAAAAAAGGAAAATAGCGTTGTGAGCTTCTCACATATTTTAATAATTCAAACCCGGCATTCGGATCTCGCTTTCCATCTTTAAAATAATTAACATCTGAAATGACACCTAAGAGATTGCTTTTGTATTTTTCAAAAAGCGATAATCCTTCTTCGTAAGTAGTTGCCAATAAAATTTTTGGGCGCCCTCTCATAACCATCATACTTCTATGTTCATTTAGGCCTTCCGACATAAAAGCATGTGTTTGTTTTAAAATAATCTTATACATAATGGGCAAATACCTTGAATAGAATTTTAATGAATCTTCAACCATTAAAATAGCTTTTACACCAATTTGATTGATATCTCTGTTGGCATTCATCCGGTCTTCGGTCAATTTAATAATTGCCAAGAAAATATCAACATTCCCATTCCAATGAAAAACAAAGTCGATAATCCCTTTATTCCCTTTTTGCAATTTAGTTCTCAATTCAGAGGAGTAAAAACTCAATGCCGCTATTGGAACATCTGGATACGCTTCCTTGATTTCTTTGGAAGTTTCAAAAGCATTATAATTTCCAATATCAAGCCATGTTATGACCAGGTCAACTTTAACCTCATCCATTAATTTTATGGCTCTTTTTGCAGAGTTTGCGTGTATAAAATTCGGAGGGTATCTTAAATTTAAATCTGTGTATTCATTAAATATTCGCTCATCTATTCTCCCATCTTCTTCTAACATATAATAATCATAGTTAGAACAAACTATAAGAATTTTATTAATTCTGTTTTGCATTAATTCATTAAATGCAACTTCTTCAAATTCGTAGTTTTTTAAATCTGGTAAGGGATTTCTAATCATTTTTTATAACCATTATTTCTATTGCAAGATAGAACTTTTAAGGCTTTTTTATCCAAAAAACATAGCAAAAAGGGTTGCTAAATAGCAACCCTTTTAAATATATTAAGATGTTTATAATATTAAACAACTCCTTGTGCTAACATAGCATCTGCCACTTTAACAAATCCTGCTATATTTGCTCCTTTTACGTAATTAATATAGCCATCTTTTTCTTTTCCGTATTCAATACAAGAATTATGTATGTTAGACATAATTTCTTTTAATTTTAAATCAACTTCTTCTCTTGTCCAATTAAATCTTAATGAATTTTGAGTCATTTCTAATCCAGAAGTTGCTACACCACCTGCATTAGAGGCCTTTCCTGGAGCATACAATATTCTTGCTTTTTGAAATTCATGAACGGCATTAATGGTTGATGGCATATTAGCGCCTTCACTTACACAAATACATCCGTTTTTTATAAGCATTTTAGCATCTTCAATATGAAGTTCATTTTGTGTAGCACATGGTAAGGCTATATCACATTTTACTTCCCACGGTGTTTTATCTTTAACAAATTTTGCTTTTGGATAAGACTCTAGATACTCACTAATTCTGGCTCTTTTTACATTTTTAAGTTCCATAACAAGCGCTAATTTCTTAGCATTTATCCCTTCTGCATCATAAATATACCCTGATGAATCAGACATAGTTAATACCTTTGCTCCTAACTGAATACTTTTCTCAACCGCATATTGAGCCACATTACCAGAACCTGATACAACCACATTTTTTCCTTTAAAATTAAGGCCTTTGGTGTCTAACATTTTTTCAGCAAAATAAACAGTCCCATAACCGGTAGCCTCGGGACGAATTAATGATCCTCCCCAAGAAAGACCTTTCCCGGTTAACACACCGGTAAATTCATTTCTTAATTTTTTATACATGCCGAATAAGAATCCAATTTCTCTTCCACCAACTCCAATATCACCCGCCGGCACATCTGTATTAGACCCAATATGTTTGGATAATTCACTCATAAAAGAATGGCAAAAACGCATAATTTCACCATCACTTTTCCCTTTAGGATCAAAATCACTTCCTCCTTTTCCGCCACCCATAGGCAATGTGGTTAAACTATTTTTAAACACTTGTTCAAACGCTAAAAACTTTAAAATGCTCAAGTTTACAGTTGGATGAAAACGCAACCCTCCTTTATATGGTCCAATAGCAGAATTCATTTGAATTCTATAACCTCTATTTACCTGAATTTCACCTGAATCATCGACCCAGCATACTCTGAATGAAATAACACGTTCTGGCTCAACCATTCTTAATAAAATGTTTTTACCGTAATAAATATCGTGTTGAATTATGTAAGGAAGTACTGTTTCAGCGACTTCCTCAACCGCTTGCAAAAATTCTGGTTCATTACCATTTCTAACTTTTACAAGATCTAAAAAAGCTTCAATATCACTTTTCATATGTAAGTATTTAATTATATAAAAATTGTCAAATTCGTGTTTTTAACTGAAATTTAATGTAAACGAAACGTCTTATTTTTAGTATAAAATTGCATCGTTTTTATCAAATACACAATTAACGACTACAAAGATACGTTATCTTTAAAAAAAACATTGTTTTTTTTTGAATTTCGCAACAAATAATTTTGTGAGGTTTCTCACAAATTATAAATATTTGTTTGTTAATCTAGTTTTTCTATATTTGTTATTAATAATGCCTCAAAAAACAAAACCATATTATGCTAAACTTTAAACGGTTAGCTTCTTTTTTATGCTTGTTTGTTATTTATCAAACAGCTTTCTCTCAAAAAGGCTTTTCTCATGGAATAGGCGTTGTTGCTGGACCTGTTGAATTTAGGTCAGATTATGGGGTTAGAGATAATACAACAACAAATTTTGGCAATTCCGGTTTTGGTATAGGTATTGTTCATTATATGAACTTTTCATACAAACGCAACTATAATTTTAGACGTCCCAACACCTATTTTGACGAGCACTTTAAAATACGAAATGAAATTTCCTTTAATAAGATTACTTTAAATCATTTTGGCAGATGGGTTGATCCCTCAAAAACCTCTGAAGATGCGAAAAGATTAAGAGGACATGAAGGCAAAGCAACGAATTTAGATTTAGGAACCGAACTTGAGTTTTTTCCTCTTGAAATACATTCTTTTGAAACATTTGCTTATAATTATGCGCCATTTATAAGTTTAGGAGTGCATTATACTTCTTTTAGTCCTAAAGTAAGCACTAC
Organism: uncultured Flavobacteriaceae bacterium; assembly: GCA_963698455.1. Taxonomy (GTDB): domain Bacteria; phylum Bacteroidota; class Bacteroidia; order Flavobacteriales; family Flavobacteriaceae; genus Mariniflexile. The sequence continues at coordinate 277,921 of CAVOQU010000002.1, forward strand.
CTATGCAAATCCAGACCCAACAGCTGTTGGCGATGTAACCGATCCAAGTAATTTTTACTCATTATGGGAACCAGGATCTGTTGATGCTTCTCCTGGAAGCACTTTTTCTTTAGTAACTAGTGTTGGCGTTAGATATAAACTTAATAAACTCTCCGATTTAATGTTAAACTTGAGATGGCAATATTATTTTAATGATAGCGTAGACGGACTGGACCATCAATTAGCATCTAATAAGTATAACGACTGGTTACTTTGGCTAAATGTGGGTTATATTTATTATTTAGACTAAAATTCTTTACATAAATCATTTTTTATTCGTTGTATTCAAATGCAATAATTACCTTTAAGGTAGGTTAATTAAATATACATGTTTTACAAAAAATCACTTTTATTTATTGTTTCTTTTTTCGTCCTATTATCTTGTAGTGAAGAGTTAAAAACTACCTTTATTGAGATTAATATAACTACCGATAACAACAAATTAGTTGAAATAAACATCCCAAATGCCATTGGGACCGATTTGATTTCTGCCAATATAAATTCTGAAATTAGTAAGCTAGTCATAACCGAATTACATGTTGGAGAGACAGATACCAGTACGTCAAAATCTATAGAAGAAAGCATTACTTTATTTAATGACGAGTACAATGCTTTTAATACTGATTTTCCAGACAGTACCGCCCCCTGGGAAGTCCAAATAGATGGTGAGATACTTTTTCAATCTTCAGAAATTATTAGTATAGCCATTACCTCCTATATGAATACAGGTGGTGCTCATGGTATAACAAACATTTCCTTCATAAATTTTGACGCAGCTACAGGAAAACGCATTCCAAACGAAAAACTGTTTAAAAATGAAGCCGCTTTTAAAGACGCTGCAAAGCCTTACTTTGAAGCCGCTTTAAATGAAGACGATATTATTTTTGAACCTGATAATTTTAAATTACCTGCTAACATAGGTTATAACGAAGAAGGCATTATTTTGCTTTACAATACCTATGAAATTGCACCCTATTCCACAGGAATTATAGATTTTATAATTCCGTTTGAAAAAATAAGTTCGATTTTAGTTTTTAAGGGTTCTCAGTAACGCCAAAACATAACCTAAATGAATGCCTTCATGAAATAATACAAATTCAAAGGCCTCCTCAATATTATTTAAAGTATTTCCGGTTGTGGAAACTGTATATGCGGTATAATTTTTAAACATTTTATTACTATAATCAACTTTAGTTTTATCAATTGTAGTAAATAACAGGTCTTTTATTTCGTTTACTTCTTCCTTTGTTATTGCTCCTTCTGGTTTAGAATCCTTGCTGTATTTCCCAACCAATTCATCGCTTACCATCATAGGAAGCCCGGATAATTTATAAACCAATAATTGTTGAGTAACTACTATATGACCTATGTTCCAAATAATGTTATTATTAAATCCATTTGGAATTTTATTTAAGTCTTCTAAAGAAATACTTTCAATAATTTTATTAAATGATTTTCTCGTGTTTGGCAATACTTCTAATGTAAAATGCATGAGGTTGTTTTTTTTTATGAGTATAACTTTGCTTATTTTGGTTATAAATATATGACAAATATGAAAAAAGTATATTATTTAAAAACGTGTAGCACCTGTATTAGAATTTTAAAAGAATTAAACCTACCGTCCACTTTTATTTTGCAGGACATTAAAACTGAAGAAATAACAGTAAAGCAATTAGACGAAATGAAAGCCTTAGCTGGGAGCTATGAAGCTCTTTTTAGTAAGCGTTCTAAACTTTATAAGGAAATGGGGTTAAAAAACCAAAAACTTGAAGAGCGCGATTATAAACACTACATATTAGATCATTACACCTTTTTAAGTCGCCCGGTAATTATTATTGAAGATGCTATTTTTATAGGAAATTCTAAAAGCAGCGTTGAGGCTGCAAAAAAAGCCTTATAAATTTAAATTGTGACTCCACCAAGATTCGAACTTGGATCTAAAGTTTAGGAAACTTTTGTTCTATCCCTTGAACTATGGAGCCATTAAATTAATTCCTATTTAATATTAAGGCAATTTTATAAAATACTACGTTTAAATGTCAATGGCCTATATTTAACTCTAATATAGTTCGACCCATACAAATTACAAACAATATGAAGACATTTTTGAAGATTTTATTAATGATTGTGGGTATCTATTTCTTGCTTCTAATTCCTGTGCCAAATTTTAAGGACAATCCTGAAAAAGCATCCAAAACACCCTTTTTCTGGAATAATGATAAACTTTGGAATCAGTTAGAAATAAATTTTAAGCAGGCTAGAAAATTTCCTTCGCAAGAATTAGATTCAACTGTAAATAAAATGATTGCTGAAACTGACAATTTAATGAATGGTTTTGAAGATAAAACTCTAAAACCTGACGACAGTTTATTCTTAATACTTGAGAATAAATTTTATAAAATTGCCCCTTATATTGCAGCACAAAAAAACAAGTCTAATTGGTATATTGATTTTTACAACCGAATAAGAAAAAAGGTCAAACTTGATTCTAAATTTTGGGATATGAGTACTCCCATTGCAAGAAATACAACCTATCGTTTACTCTATGGCATGAGGGCCACAGTAGAAGAGATCTTATTACAATCAAGCGACGACGAATTTGTTTCCACCATGTTTGTTGAAGATGAACCATCAGCAACTCCTTATGTTGATGTATTGGGAATAAAAGTGCATAGTGGCGATTTGCTTGTTAGTCGAGGTGGTGCAGAAGTTTCAGCCTTTATTTCCAGAGGAAATGATTTCCCTGGAAATTTTTCGCATGTAGCCATTATTCATATTGACAAAGAAACTAACAAACCATACTTTGTAGAAGCACATATTGAAAAAGGGGTAGCCATAGCAACATTAGAACACTATTTACAAGATAAAAAACTCAGGTTTATGGTTATGAGACCCAGAGCAGATTTAGCTGCATTGATAAAAAACCCTATGCTTCCATACGATGCTTCTTTATATATTTTCAATGAAGCGCAACAAAAACATATTCCTTACGACTTCAAAATGAATTATTACGATTCTTCCGAAATGTTCTGTTCAGAAGTAGGATCGTATGCATATAAGCAATATGGCATTAAACTCTGGGAGTTTAAGTCTACTATTTCTTCAAATGGCATCAGTAATTGGCTGAATGCTTTTGGTGTAGAAAATTTTGTAACCCAAATGCCTTCCGATCTTGAATATGACCCTATGCTAAGTATTGTTGCGGAATGGCGGAATAAAGAAACTCTTTTTCAAGATCATTTAGATAACGCGGTTATGGATGCCTTGATAACTCAGGCAAATAATGGTAAAAAGTTAGATTATAACATGTGGTTATTACCGATTGCAAGAGTTATAAAGGCATATTCATTTATTCTTACTACAATGGGCAAGGAAGGTGTTATTCCAGAAGGTATGGCAGCTGAAACTGCTTTGAAAAATAATTATTTTGTAGATAAATTTCAAAAACGCAAACTGGAAACAGAATTAAAAATAAAAACTTTTGAAAAAACGAATGGTTACCTCCCACCATATTGGCAAATGGTTAGAATAGCAGAAAACTCTATTGAGAATTAGCTTAATCCCTAAAATAAAAAAGGCGTTTTAAAAGGTAATTAACAATATAAATGAAAGTTTTTAGGAGTTATATAATATCCCAACCTTCCAATGATTATATTGGGTTCCTAAGTGTTACTAAATTTTAAATACAGCATAAACAACACGAGATAAACACCTAAATAGAATAGGTAAAAGTTCCTTAATCTTTTATATTCTGGATTATTTGGGTACATATTACCAAACAAGGCCCTAATTTCCTTAAGAAATACTGGCTTAATATTGATTGTCCAACTTTCGGTTTGGTAAACAATTTTTCTGAATTTACTTCTATAATGTGTTAGTGGGAGGCCCCACAGAATAAACAGAATAAACCAAAAATTATCATTTATATAACTTAACATCTCTTATTTTTTTGGTTTCCAAGGAAAAAAAGAATTTGTCTTTCTAATATAATCCTGATATTCTGGTTTTTTATCTTTTAAGGTCTCTTCTAATAGTGCCACACCAGATACTTTAACAATTAAAAACGTCATTAGAACAGCTCCCAAAATACACCAATAACCACCAGCAGCCATCGAAAATAACGCGTAAGACCACCAAATTAAAGTATCTCCAAAGTAATTAGGATGGCGCGTGTACTTCCATAGCCCTTTATCTAAAACTTTTCCTTTGTTATCTGGATTCATTTTAAATTTTGCCAATTGAAAATCTCCGAGAGTTTCAAAAATAAACCCTATAATCCAAACCGTTAATGCTAAAAAATCCAACCAAATTAACGCATTAGATCTGGTATAAAAATTAACCCCAAATAATGGTAAAGATACTATCAACTATCAAAAAACCTTGTAATAGAAATACTTGAAAAAAGCTAAACCACCAATATCGATGTTCCCCATAATGCTTTCTGAATTCCTGATATCTAAAATCTTCTCCCTTACCTATATTTCTATGAGCAAGATATAATGACAGTCGTATTCCCCAAATAGTTACTAAAAGAAATATTAATATATGGCGTAAAAAAACCTCTTCAGAGAAATAGAAGTAAACTCCGTTTACTATTACAAAACCCAAACCCCAAAAAATATCTACTATACTAACATTTCTTAATGGTATACTAATAACCCATAGAATTATTACACATATTAAAATACTTGATAATGCATAAAGAAACATCATATGTAATAGTTTAATCTTTTATAAAAGAAAGATACTAAGAAAACTTATGCTTAAATAATATTTTAAAAAAATTCCGAATAAGTATAGAAGATAAAATTTACTATATTTAACTAGGTATTATAGAATCTCTATAAGATCCGATTTTCCCAACTTATAAAAGAAACACAAACTATTAACCAAATAAATTAGTGTCTTATGGATTATAAAAAATCAATTATTCTTCTGGTAGTTAGCTTACTTTTATCACCTGTTGTTGTTTATCTTGTACTAGGAGCTGCCCGGTTAGCCGGATCTACCTATGAAATGACTAATGGAGAAACTTTTATAATTTGGCTGCTTATGGCCATATTAATTAACTTGTCGGTCACCAAAAAGTAAAGTTATTTAACGAAAAAATCCAACTTGTAAAAATAAGTTGGATTTTTAGTTTTACGCCTTCTATTGCTCGAAATTGCAATTGGAACTCAATAATTAAATACGTAATTATAAGAAAATCAATGCTCTAATTTTTCTACACCACTTTGCTATAACTGTCCTGTGTTATTTTCGTGATTTTATAGTTTTTAAAATTTTAGGGTGCCTTGAAAAAGTTTTGGCTGCCTAATCGTGTGCCTTTTTTTAAATAATATGTTGGCAAATAGACATTTAGAAGAAAAAGCACACAATGCCGTTAATAGTTAATAAAGTATAAAACCAAAAAAGACTTTACATTTCTGTAAAGTCTTTTCATTTGTAACTTGCTCCCCCTCTTGGGCTCGAACCAAGGACCCTTTGATTAACAGTCAAATGCTCTAACCAACTGAGCTAAGGAGGAGTGTTATCTTTTTTCGCCTAAGCGAGCGCAAATATAGATATATTTTTATTTATCGCAAACAATATATTTAAAAAATTTAATTAAAAATGGCTTTGAAAATATCGTTACCATTTGCAAATAAAACTAAGGCTATTAATATAAAGAACCCTATCATTTGTGCGTATTCCATAAACTTGTCTCCAGGCTTTCTTCCAGAAACCATTTCATATAGTAAAAACATAACATGACCGCCATCTAAAGCAGGTATAGGTAACAGGTTTAAAACAGCAAGCATAATTGATAAAAAGGCCGTTAATTGCCAAAATTGAGGCCAGTTCCATGTAGACGGAAACATTTTACCGATGGCAGCAAATCCACCTATTTGTTCCGCACCCTTTTTAGTAAATATATATTTAAACTGTGCCAAATAATCTTTAACAGACCAGTAACCTACAGAAAATCCACTTACAATGCTTTCTCCAAATGAATAATCTCTGTGTTGAATCACCATTGAAGAAAGATCTGTTCTTTTAACAACAATTCCTATTTTACTGTCTTCATTAGGCGTTATCGACAACGTTTTAATCGCTGAATCTCTTTCAACATTCAAACTAATACTTGAATCTTTTCTGTTTTTTAATGCATATGAAAAATCAGTAAAATACTCTATTTCCTTTCCGTCTACACTTAAAATTTTATCAGTTTCCTTCAGTCCTGCTTTAGATGCTGGAGAATCTGGTGTTATAGAATCAATTATAAATGCTTGTCTAGGTTCTAATGCTGGTATATCACCTGCTTCAAAAAGCTGCGTTCCAATGTCTTCAGGTAATTTTAAATCTTCAACAGTTCCATCAATTCTTTTTACTCTTATATTTTCTGTTTTTCTAAACATTAAATGTGCAGACAAATTATCTGATTCAGCAAATGGAATTCCGTCTATAGATACTATCTTATCACCATCTTTAAATCCATATTGTTCCATGGTTTTAGTTACACCATAACCATTTGTAATATCATCAGTATTTTGGTAATCTCTTCCCCAAACAAACAATATCATCATGTAAATAAAAAATCCTAGTAAAAAATTTACCGTAACCCCACCAAGCATAATAATTAAGCGTTGCCATGCCGGTTTAGAACGGAATTCCCAAGGTTGTGGCGGTAATGCCATTTGCTCTGTATCCATACTTTCGTCTATCATTCCAGATATTTTAACATAGCCGCCTAAAGGCAACCAGCCAATACCATAAACGGTATCGCCAATTTTCTTTTTGAAAAGAGAGAACTTTACATCGAAAAATAAATAGAATTTTTCTACTCGGGTTTTAAATAGTTTTGCAGGGATAAAATGCCCCAATTCGTGCAAAACGACTAATATGGAAAGGCTTAATAATAGTTGAGCCGCTTTAATAAAAAATTCTGACATGTATTAGGGGTTTTTTTATAATCGCACAAAAGTAAGCTTTTAACATCATTTTGAAAACTAATGTTAATTTTACTTAGTTTTTTAACACAGATTTATTAATTACGCCTTCATTTGTGTGCAATTTAATAAAAAGTATTCCTGAAGAAAAAGATTTAACGCTAATTACCGGGGCCCAATTAGATTGATATAACAACTGGCCTAGTGCATTAAAAATTAGAATTTCTGATACTTCTAAAGTATCTGGTTTAACGAGTGTTAGTTCATTATTAGCTGGGTTCGGAAATATTTTAAAACTTCCGTTTATATCTAAATTATTTGAAGTAATAAAAACGTTATTATTTTTAGAAATTAAATCAGCTTCCGGGTCGAATTCAATAGAAGCAACAGTAAAATTAACCGAATTACTAAAAACTTCCTGATCTACTGTATTATTCAGCACAATATCTAAAGTTTCACCTAAAGTCCCGATAATCCTTATAGGTATAGGAGCTTCAAAATAAGAAACAGACCCATCACTTTGTATTTGTGAAACTTGAACATGAACTTGATTAGCAGAAGGTTGATTCCATAAAATACTATAACTAGGATATCCTTGATTATATAGCCAATCATTAAAAAACTCAGTTAAACTTTCACCACTGGCAGCTTCCATGATAGGAATAAAATCTTCTGTTTTCGCATAAGCGTAAGCATGATTCGCATCATTTAAATAATTTTTTACACCTTGAAAAAAATCGACATCACCAATTTTCTTTCTTAGCATATGTAATACCATCGCACCTTTATTGTAGCTTAATCGACCATTAAAAATTCTATTTACACTGGTAGTGTCTGTATCTGAAAGATAAACAGCTCCATTTGGTAAAGACGTTATAGAATTGTTTAAGCTCTGTTTCCATGTTTTAAATGAGGCATTTCCATCTAAATTTTCTATTACCAACCCTGATAAATAGGTTGCAAAACCTTCATTTAGCCATATATCCTTCCAACTACCACAGGTAACTTTATTACCAAACCATTGGTGTGCTAATTCGTGTGCAATTAAATTTCTGCCAAAACTGCCCATAAAAGATACTGTGGTATGCTCCATACCACCACCCCAGCCAAATTGTGCATGCCCATATTTTTCATTTGAAAATGGATATTCTTCAAATAAATCAGCAAATAAATTCATGATATTTACGGTAATAGGTGTACTAGATTGTGCTGATGCTAAATTTTCTGGATATACATAATTTACAATATCAAAAGGATTCCCGTTATTAGTTACTGTGTGTGAATACACGGAATAATTTGTAACTGCAATAGCAATTAAATATGCAGGAATAGGATATTGATGTTTAAAATGTGTGGTTTTATTGCTGCCATTTACAACCTGACTTTGTTCTAAACCGTTAGAAACCGCAATGTATTCTTCGTTAGATGGATTGAATCTTGGTGTCGTAATAAACACATCAATAGCATCTACTTTATCATTTAAATCTTGTTTACATGGCCACCATCCTTTTGCCCCATAAGGCTCTGAAAGTGTCCAGATTACAGGGTCTCCCGCATGCTGATTTTGCTCAAAAGAACCAAAACCTGAACTTACAGGATTTCCAGAATAGGAAATAGTTAACGAGTCTAAAACACCTGTGTTTTGTATTGTGGGTAAAGTAATTACCAATTCATCATTGGTGTTTTGGATAAATGAAAGTGTATTACCGCGTTGCAATACTTGCGAAACGGTCATGTTATTTGCTAAATCGAAAGTAACTTGGTTTAAATTTGATTTGGCTTCAAAATAAGTGGTAACAGCCCCCGCTATAAAAGCTACCGACGGATCTACTGTAAACTCCAAACGATGGTATTTCACATCGTAATTTCCTGTGTTTGCATTTGCTTTTTGAAGCATTTTTTTTAAGGCTGATTTAGCTTCAGCTTTTTGAATTTCGTTGAACGATTTATTATAATCTTGTCCAAAAAAACTTAAAGTGAATAAACAAAATATAAATGGAAGCAGTTTTTTCATGTATTGATGTTTTTAAACCAATTTTGAGTGTTAAAAATACCCAATTCTTACCGATGTGTCGTATTTTTGTACTTCATTCTTACAAATAAGCCTTAAATTATAAGAAATGCTTTCCTTTTTTAAAGATTATAAACGCTTCGCAATTGTATTTTTAATTATATCGATTATTATTGTTTCGATTATTTATAACACCTTAAATGTATACCAGCCACTACCCATTTATCAACCAGCAATGGTGAGTACCGAGTTGGTCGATAGTACCATTCAATATCAAAAAAAGTATCATAAGATAGCGGATTTTGCACTTATTAATCAGAATGGTAAAACCATTACCCAAAAGGATTATAAAGATAAAATTTACGTTGCCGATTTCTTTTTTACTACCTGCTTAACTATTTGCCCCATTATGACCGACCACATGGCTCAAATTCAAAATGAATTAGCCAATGATAAAGACGTACTGTTACTTTCGCATTCAGTTACGCCAGAAATAGATTCGGTTGCTCAACTAAAAAAGTATGCCCTAGAGAAAGGTGTAAATGATGCAAAATGGAATTTAGTTACTGGCGATAAAAAACAAATTTACGAGCTAGCAAGAAAGAGTTATTTAGCGGTGAAAGACTTTGGTGATGGCGGACCATTTGATATGATTCATACAGAAAATTTTATGCTTATTGATAAAAAACGTCAAATTCGTGGGTTTTATGACGGCACAAATTCAGAAGATATTGACAGACTTCTAAAAGACATTAAACATTTAAAGCAAGAATATAAACAATAAGTTTAGCTCAAAAAAAAGGCGGTCTTTTCAGAACAGCCTTTTTTTTATAAAATATTTTTATTTATTTGAAACGTCTTTTTGCATTCCAGACTAATGAACTTGCATTTCTAAAATTTTTTGTTTTTGTTCCTGCTTTACTTTCTACTACTACTCGATTACTTGTACTCATAATTTAATTATTTTTATTCCTTTTAAATTGGGGTGCAAATTTAAGTCCCTAATAGTCAATAGAAAACAACAGATTTTACCTGTTTATATGCTATATTAACCCTAAAGTCTCTTAAACAGGGTTATTAGTGTTAATATATGTTAATAGGTTAGCGAATAGTTGCGTTAGGCATTGAAATGGATAGCCCACAGTGAGTTCCGATAATTACCAGATACGCAAAGGACTTGTCCCCTTTAACTGAGCTCAGGGTAAACTACAAGCCCAACCCTTGGCTAACGCCCAAATAATTATTTATATATTAAAAAGTTATAAACTTTTTCCTTTTAAACTTTTATGTTACTTTTGCTTCTTTAAAATCAATCTAAATAAGAGTGCAATACACATTAGCAGATTTAAAACGGGGGGAACGCGCCATAATATTGGATGTTTCTTCTATTCATATCCCATTAAAACTTCTAGAAATGGGGTGTTTACCGGGTAATTCTGTCGAACTTGTTCAGTTAGCACCCTTTCAAGATCCTATGTATTTAAATATTAACGGGACGCATTTAGCGATTAGAAAAGAAACTGCTATTCATATTTTAATTGAAAAAGAAGTATGAGTAAACAAATAAATGTTGCCTTAATTGGAAATCCCAATACTGGAAAAACCTCTGTTTTTAACGCACTTACCGGGTTAAACCAACAAGTTGGAAACTATCCTGGTATTACGGTTGAAAAAAAAGAAGGAATTTGTAAATTACCACGAGGTGTTAAGGCACATATTATAGATTTACCTGGAACTTACAGTTTAAACGCGTCGTCGCTTGATGAAAATGTGGTTATTGAGTTGCTTTTAAATAAAAACGATAAAGATTTCCCTGATATAGCCGTTGTAGTTAGTGATGTTGAAAATTTAAAGCGAAACCTTCTACTTTTTACCCAAATTAAAGATTTAGAAATACCAACCATTTTAGTCATTAATATGGCCGATAGAATGCGCTACAAAGGCATTTCGTTGGATATTGATTATTTAGAAGAACATCTTAAAACTAAAATAGCACTTATTAGCACCCGAAAGAATGAAGGGATTGATGCTTTAAAAAATCTTATTTCAAACTATAAAGACATTTCTATAACGCCTTGTATTAACGCTTCGGAGATTGATAAAGATTATTTTAAAAATTTACAAAAAGCATTCCCAAATCAATTGTTATATAAACTCTGGCTGGTTATCACTCAGGACGTAAACTTTGGAAAAACGGACCGGAAAGAAATTGATGCAGTAGCCAATTTTAAAACTAAAAGTAAAGCCGATTTAAAGAGGTTACAGCAAAAAGAAACCATAAAACGCTATCAGTTTATAAATAATGTGCTTAAAGAAGGACAAACTATCGATGCTTCTAAGGCTAAAGATTTACGAGGTATACTCGATAGAATTTTGACCCATAAAATTTTGGGATATCTTATTTTCTTTGTTATTTTATTAACCATTTTCCAAGCTATTTACGATTGGTCCAGTGTGCCAATGGATTTAATTGATAGCACATTTGCTTCTTTAAGTGAATGGACTAAAAATCAATTGCCATCTGGTGCTTTTACAAGTTTATTGGCTGAAGGGATTATCCCCGGATTAGGTGGCATCGTTATTTTTATACCTCAAATAGCCTTCTTATTCTTGTTTATTTCGATGCTTGAAGAAAGCGGTTATATGAGTCGCGTGGTGTTTTTGATGGACAGAATTATGCGCCAATTCGGATTAAGCGGCAAAAGTGTTGTGCCACTAATTTCTGGTACCGCTTGTGCAATTCCCGCAATTATGGCGACACGTAACATTGAAAGTTGGAAAGAACGTTTAATAACCATACTGGTTACTCCGTTTACTACTTGTTCTGCTCGACTGCCCGTATATTTAATAATTATCTCGCTAATTATTCCAGAAGGTCGTTTTCTTGGGCTGGGCTATCAAGCATTAACTTTAATGTTTCTTTATCTTTTAGGATTTGTAACCGCTGTTTTTTCAGCTTATATTTTAAATAAGATATTAAAAATTAAAAGTAAAACATTTTTTGTGGTGGAAATGCCTAACTATAAGCTTCCTATGTTTAAAAATGTGGCGCTTACGGTTCTGGAAAAAACAAAATCTTTTGTTTTTGGTGCTGGTAAAATTATTCTTGCCATCTCAATTATCCTATGGTTTTTAGCTTCTTATGGCCCAGGGGACCAATTTAATAATGCTGAAAATATTGTTGAAACTCAATACGCATCAGAGAATTTATCGCTAGAAGAATTACAGCAAAAAATCGCTTCACATAAATTAGAATATTCGTTTATAGGGATAACAGGTCGTGCTATTGAACCCGCTATTAGACCATTAGGTTACGATTGGAAAATTGGTATTGCCATTGTGAGTAGCTTTGCGGCTCGGGAAGTTTTTGTGGGTACGTTAGCCACTATTTATAGCGTTGGAAATGATGATGAAGCTACAATTAAAAACCGCATGGCAGCAGAAGTGAATCCAATTCTGGGCGGTCCGTTATTTACCTTTGCTTCTGGTATTTCCTTACTTCTATTTTATGCTTTTGCCATGCAGTGTATGAGTACCTTAGCCATAGTAAAACGAGAAACTAATAGCTGGAAATGGCCAATTTTGCAACTTATCATTATGAGTAGTTTTGCTTATATTGTAGCTTTAATTGCTTTTCAATTTTTGAAATAATAGGTGCCTGACTTTCGTTTTGGCTTTAGACAAACTTTAAAAGGAATCTTAATTCACGAAATGAAATAAGAATAATATCGACTAAAAAAACATGAATACCATACTTCAAAACATACTTGTTTTTTCGGCATTAGGATTAGCTTTAGTTTTTCTGATTAAAAAATTCTTTTGGAAGAAACCATCTTCAAAAAAATCGTGTGGTGGAGATGATGGTTGTGGATGTCATTAATTCGTCTTCGCTTTTGAGATGTTAATGCTACATCCCACAGAAAGATAATTCATAGTATAATTTATGCCAGTACCAAAAGAGAAATCTAACTGCACATTGTCTTTTAGTAAATAAGTGATTCCCGTATCAAAATTCGCTTCGTATGTTTCAAATTCAATTAAATTTCCATAGGGTTCAATAAATAATCCAAAGGACTCTGTAATAGATATTCCTAAAGCTACCGAATACGTTAAATTGCCGCTACCTTCTCCAAAATAATCGTAGCCAACATTGTAACCGATACTCATTACATCACTTAAGTCATGAGCAATAGAAAGTTTATTAATCGTTCCAAATTTGTTGTTGGTTAACCCATTTGAACCAGTTGGAAGAATAAGATGTGAAAGAAAAGCAATTTCTATATTTACATTTTCCTTTTTGAAAACTTGAACTTTTGTCCCTATTTCCAAATCACTGATGCCACTTACCTTTTGAGATGAATTTTCGTCTTTTAACCTTTCAAACTGGCTCAAAACACGTAACTCTATTCCTTTCGTAATACCATATCTGAATAAGGTTGTTGGTGCTAGAAGTTGTCTTTCTGATGTAAAGTCATTTTCAGAAAAACCTAATAAAATACCAGTTTCTATTTGTAAACTACCCTTTTCAATGGTTGAAGAACTTTCGGTTTGGTCTGGTCTATCGGTTATAATAGTTTGTGAAAGTACTGTACAGGCTGATAAGCACAGCACTAAAGTTAAATAATTTAATTTCTCCATTTAAAATATTATTCTCCAAACTTGAGCAACTAAAAATGTTACCACAAACCCTAAAACTACAGGCATTATGGAAGCAAAGACAGTCCATTTCACACTCTTTGTTTCTTTGTAAATGGTATAAATGGTCGTGCTGCATGGATTATGTAATAAACTGAAAAGCATCAAATTTATAGCAGTTAATAATGTCCAGCCGCCTGCTCTTAAAATATCTCCTGTTGCATTTACAGAATCTAGTTCGAACATAACACCTGCGCCAGAACCTCCAGCAATACCTGTAACTAAAACGGTTAGCATTAATATAGTTGGAATCACAATTTCGTTCGCAGGAATTGCAACAATATATGCTAACAAAATCACACCATTTAAGCCTAGAAGAAATCCGAATCCATCTAAAGAATCAATGGTCCAGGCGGCAACACTTTCATTTCCGATATAAATATTTGAAATCAGCCAAATTACAGCACCAGCTGGTGCGGCAAACACGATAGCACGCCATAAAACGATGGCAGTTCTATCAATTAACGAAGTATATAAGGTTTTCCAAAAACGCGGCGGACGATAGGGTGGCAATTCCAAATTAAAGGTCGAAACCTCTCCTTTTAATACTGTTTTTGTTAATGCCCAACTTACACCAAACATAAATGCCATACCTAAAACAGCAATACCAATAACGGCTAATAACGATGCGAAACTAGAAAATGCAGGCGGTACAACGGCACCAATAAAAATAGTAGCGATTAATATTTGAGTTGGCCAACGCCCATTACATAACGAAAAATTATTGGTAATAATGGCTATTAAACGTTCTCTTGGACTATCAATTATTCGGGTTGCAACAACGCCAGCAGCATTACAACCAAAACCCATACTCATGGTTAATGCTTGTTTTCCATGTGCGCCAGATTTTTTAAATAAACTATCTAAATTAAAAGCAACACGTGGTAAATAACCAAAATCTTCTAATAGGGTAAACATGGGGAAAAATATAGCCATGGGTGGAAGCATAACTGCAATAACCCAAGCCACAGCTAAATAAACGCCATCAATTAAAAAGCCATCTAACCACCAAGGCATACTTATACTTGCTGCAAGAGTTTTTAATAAAGGATGCACATTATCCAGTAATAGTTGTGCTAATAATGAAGAAGGGTAGTTCGCTCCAATTATAGTTAGCCACAATACGGTAGCTAAGATTAAAAACATAATAGGAAAACCAAATATTTTACTCGTTACTATTTTATCAATTTGTCTATCTAATCGGAAACGTTTTTTAGAATTATCTACTTGCACCGTATCGCTCACTATTTGAGCGGCATCGGCATAAATACCTTCGGTTAAATTATCATGAAAATCATCACCAATTTGCCAGCGCAATTCGTTTGATAATTCCAAAATATGATCTATGTTTTTATTTGCCATATTAAATTTTAAACTAATTCGCCATTTCTTAAGGCATTAATAATATGCGTGTCGCCTTCTAATAATCTAAAGGCAATCCATCTGCTATTTGGAATGTTTGGAAACTCTTTTTCAATTTCAGCAGAAAGTGTTTTAACTGCATTTTCAATATTGCTAGGTACATTTTTAATTTTATGTGGTTTGCAAACAATATTACCATTGGCAATTTCGCTTATGGTATGAATCAACTCTGGAATACCTTCATTGAATCTGGCACTTGTTGGAACAACGGGAATTCCTAAATCACGCGCCAAAGTTCTTTCGTCAATGGTGATGTGGTTACGTTTTGCTTCGTCCATTAAATTCAAACACAACACAGCTTTATCGGTGATTTCAAGAATTTGAAGCACCAAATTTAAGTTGCGTTCCAATCGGTTCGCATCGGCAACAATAACAGTAACATCAGGTTTCCCGAAAAGTATAAAATCTCTAGCAGCCTCTTCATCTTCAGAAGTAGAAAGCAATGAATACGTGCCAGGTAAATCAACTAATTTGAACTTTTGCTTGTTGTACTCAAAGCCACCTTCGGCTCTCGTTACTGTTTTTCCTGGCCAGTTTCCTGTATGTTGACGCAAGCCAGTTAACGAATTAAAAACCGTACTTTTTCCAGTATTGGGGTTGCCCGCTAATGCCACTACAAAATCAAAATTAGTGGTATTGATGCCGAGTTTTTTTAAGCCATCGGCATTAAAATGAGCACAGGTATCGCAAGCACTTTTAACTTTATTATCCATAATTTAATCTCTTTTAATAAGAATTTTTGCCGCCTGATCTTTTCGTAAAGCAATAGAAGTTCCTTTTATTAAATAGGCATTTGGTTCTCCTAACGGATTCATTAAATCTATTTTGATGTCAGCTCCTTTTACAAATCCTAAATCGAGCAAACGTCTTCTGCTTTCGCCACGACTTTCTCTAGAAATCCCTATTATTTTTGCGGATTCATATTCTTTTAAACTTGATAATCTAGCAACATTATCTTCAATAACTACTTCTTTTTCAATTGCAGCTACTGTTAAGTTGGCAGCTACAATAGGAGCTAGTTTAAACTCTTCACCTTCCGACTGAAATACAATTCTAGTCGCGTTATTTTCTATGACTCTTATAAGTGACCCAATATGAATGTTTTCAGCTAAAATCTGTTTATAAATAATTTCGGGTTCGTCTTCAATATGGGTAATTCTTCCAATAGAATTTACAGGCAATAGTGGTAACTCTACCCCATTAACTTTTGCCATTTTACCCGTTTTAGTTGGAATTGGGTCGCCATGCGGGTCAAATTTCGGGTTTCCTAATCGAGCAGCTAAAGTATTGGTTTCATCATGACTTAGCTTATGCTCCATCATTTCTGCCCTGTCGTGCCATTCTTCTTTGCTAAAGCCCGTTTTATCTGCCAGATAACGTTCCCATAGCCTATGAATACGTACAATTCTTAAAGCGTAATCTCGTCCAGCTTCGGTTAATTTCAATACATCCTTATCAAAATAAATCAAATTATTAATAGTCATTTTTTTTATGACTTCAATAATTTGATTGTTATTGAATTTTAAAACCTGAACCAGTGTTTTGGTGTCCACTTTGTTTCCTGAATTTTCGAAATGATACAACTGTTTTAATATGTCTTCGATAACTACTTTTTCGTTGCCTTTAAAATTGTTTCTAATAATCCAGAACCATCCTTTTGTGGGTCTAAAAAGCACAAATAAAATGCCGGCTATTATAAAAAACAGGACTAACGCATTTATGGGATTATAAGTGTTCATGTTATTGACTTAAGTATAAATTTTTAGCAACTTCTTTCGAAATAATAATTTGTTTGGTTTTCGTTTGAATAGTCACCGAATCATCAAAAGGTTCAAAATCTAATACTTTAATACTATCTCCTAAAGCCATTTCATTTTTGTTTAAATATTTTAAAAACATATCTGACGAATCTTTAACTTGCGCCAAAACACCTTCATTTCCAGCTTCCATTTCTAAAATATTAACACTTTTTCTCAAAGCATAGTTACCTTCCTTGTCTGGGATGGGATCTCCATGGGGGTCATGCGTCGGAAAACCTAAAAAAGCTTCTAATTCGTTTACTAATTTTATAGATTTAATGTGTTCTAATTGTTCTGCCACATCATGCACCTCATCCCACGAAAAGTTAAGTTTTTCTACTAAAAACACTTCCCATAGTCTATGTTTTCTTATAACAGACGCCGCTGCTAACCTTCCCTCATTTGTTAAACTAACGCCTTGATATTTAATGTAGTGCGCTAGATTTTTATCAGCTAACTTTTTAACCATATCGGTAACAGATGACGCTTTGGAGTCAATTTTTTCAGCGATGGCATTTGTGCTTACAGCTTCGGTGCCTTGTTTGCCCAAATGGTAAATAGCTTTTAAATAATTTTCTTCGGATAACGTAGTCATACTTCAACTTTAGCTTACAAAGATACCAATTTTTTATATACAAGTAAATATTTTTTTAGACAAGACTAAAAATAAAAAATGAATTATATTTTATGTATTTTAGTTTAAAATTCCTGATTTTACAGGAAGTAACTATGGCAAAACACAACGAACTCGGTAAAAAAGGGGAGCAATTGGCGGTTGATTTTCTTTTGAAAAACAATTATGAAATTGTAGAACGCAATTACCGATTTGATAAAGCGGAAGTTGATATCATCGCTAAAAAAGATAGCATATTAGCCATAGTTGAAGTAAAAACCCGCTCGACGGCAGATTTTGGCAATCCTCAAGATTTTGTAAAACCCAAGCAAATTCAGCGTTTGGTAAAAGCGGTAGACGAATATGTAACTGTTAACGGATTAGAAGTAGAAGTTCGCTTTGATATAATAGCCATTGTAAAGGAAGGTACTAGATTTAATATAGAGCATTTAGAGAATGCTTTTTATCATTTCTAATTCATAAAGAAAGCTTTTAGCGCATCAAAATCTTCAGGTTTAGCAATAATCCTTTTGTCTTTATCCAGCACAAAATAAGTTGGTGTTTCTTTAACACCGTATTTGTTGCCAATTTCGTTATTCCACTTACCTAAACCAAGCACATTTATAAATTCAGGGTAACTTTTAATCTTTTCTTTCCACATTTTACTTTCGTCCTCTAACCCAACTGCAATAACTTTTATTCGCTGTTTTTTATAAGATTTTATAAAGTTTTGAACTTTTGGTATTTCGTCAAGGCAATGTGAACAGCCACTATTCCAAAAAATAATAATATACTTTTGCCCGCTATTCAACTCACTTAACTTTTTAGAAAACTTTTTATTATCTTTTTCGATTACAAAAGAAAAATCAGGAGCTTTACTTCCTGTAGAAAGGTTTTTATACTGAGATAAAGCATCAACAAGCTCCTTATCTTTTAAAGATTTAGCAATCTCAATCAAATATTTATTAGAAATATAATTCGCAACATCTTCATAATCTAAATCTGCCATTTGCTGCCATAAACTTACAAGCAAAATACGTTTAATAGTTGCAGGAGCCTGTTTCATGGCATTACAAAACACATCGATATTATTTTTATAATTGGTAATTTCATCTACCTTATCAGAAGACATTCCAAAAACATAATTATTCATACGTTCTTCTAAAAAACTGGAACTTTGTAGTGTTTTGTTATTGAAATCTACATTATTAAAATAATACTTTTTTAAATTGTTTACATATGTTTTTACATCTTCATACTTCGTGGGAATATATGACTTATTGGCTTTTATAAATTGCAACGCAATTGTTTTTTCTGCTAATTTTTCAAAATTAGACTGCGCTTCCCTTTGTGTTTTAAAAATAGCATTTAATGCAAGTGTGTCTTTCTTGTTTTCCCTAAAATACTTACTAATACTTTGAGTAACGGCCGACATACTATTGGTATAAGATTTTAATAATTTATTTTCAGCAGACGACTTAAATTCAACGCCAGTTTCAGTGTTAAACGAAAGCACAATGTCTTCTTTTCCATTAAAAATTACATCAAAATTATAGTCTTCTTGTGGTACCGCATAAACAATTCTATACATACCACTTGACGCAGCCGAATCCAAATGAAATTGAAAGCTTCCATCTTTTTGCACTTCGGTATTAGAGATATACTCTGATACCGTGGGCGTTACTTTATATAGCAATGCTACCTTGTAATCTTTTGCTGGTGAAAACACACCTGAAATAGTATGTTGGGCCAAAAGAAAGTTTGGTAATAAAACAAATAAAGCAATAATTCTTAATAACATGTTTTTAATATAATTTATCCAAATACATTTTTTACACCACAATAGGTTTAAGTGCGTTTAATGCTTGTTTAACAGATTTAATGTGTTCGAAAGTTAGTAAAAGTCGTAATCCGTTACGCGTTTGCTTTTCTTTCATTTTGCATGCATTGGGATTAGATTGTACAAACTGCAACACTTTTGTAAAGTTACTACTTTGATAAAAACTACTATGTTGATCGTTAATAAAATAACCTATAAGCTTGCCTTGTTTCATGACAATTTTTTCGAAACCAGCTTTGGTTGCAATCCATTTTATTTGAACACTATTAAGCAAATCGGTAACTTGCTTAGGTAACTCACCAAAACGGTCTATTAATTCAGTTTCAAATTTCTGTAATTCTGCATCATTCTTTAGTTCATTAAGTTTCGTGTATAAACTTAAGCGTTCAGTAATGTTATTTACATAATCATCAGGAAACAACAATTCAAAATCAGAATCAATCGTCACGTCTTTAACGTAGACTTTATCAACTATATTTTCCTGATATAAATCTTTAAATTCAGTTTCCTTGAGTTCTTCAATTGCTTCATTTAATATTTTTTGATAGGTATCGAAGCCAATTTCATTTATAAATCCACTCTGCTCCCCTCCTAATAAATCGCCCGCGCCACGTATTTCTAAATCCTTCATCGCGATATTAAAGCCGCTACCAAGATCTGTAAATTGTTCTAATGCTGTGATACGCTTTCGGGCATCATCGGTCATTGCAGAGTATTCTGGGGTAATTAAATAACAAAATGCCTTTTTATTGCTACGCCCTACACGACCGCGCATTTGGTGTAAATCACTCAATCCGAAATTATTAGCATTATTTATAAAAATGGTGTTGGCGTTAGGCACATCAAGACCGCTTTCTACAATCGTAGTACTAACCAATACATCAAAAGCACCATTTATAAACGCAAGCATCAGTTCTTCTAACTTTTTGCCATCCAATTGCCCATGACCAATTCCTATTTTTGCATCGGGAACCAGACGCTGAATCATGCCCGCAACTTCTTTAATGTTTTCTATTCGGTTATGAATGAAAAATATTTGTCCGCCACGTTCAATTTCATAACTCACCGCATCACGAATAGTTTCTTCATTAAAACGAATGACATGGCTTTCAATAGGGTACCGATTTGGTGGCGGCGTAGTGATAACCGATAAATCGCGCGCTGCCATTAAACTAAACTGAAGCGTTCTGGGGATAGGTGTAGCGGTTAATGTTAACACATCTACATTATCTTTTAAAGTTTTTAATTTTTCTTTTACAGCTACGCCGAATTTTTGTTCCTCGTCTACAATAAGCAATCCTAAATCTTTAAATTTTACATTTTTATTGACTAATTGATGGGTGCCAATAATAATATCCACTCTACCACTTTCTAAACCTTCGAGCGTTTCGCGTTTTTCTTTAGCAGTTCTAAAACGGTTTACATAATCTACGGTTACAGGAAAATCTTTTAAGCGGTCTTTAAATGTTCTGGAATGCTGATATGCCAATATAGTGGTTGGCACTAAAACGGCTACTTGTTTGCCATTATCAACGGCTTTAAACGCAGCTCGAATAGCAACTTCGGTTTTACCAAACCCTACATCGCCACATACCAAGCGGTCCATGGGGCGTTCGCTTTCCATATCGGCTTTAATATCTGCGGTAGCTGTACTTTGGTCGGGCGTATCTTCATAAATAAAAGACGCTTCCAACTCATGTTGCATATAACTATCGGGATTGTATTGATAGCCTTTTTCAGTTTTACGTTTCGCGTAAAGTTTAATAAGGTTGAACGCTATATGCTTAACTCTGGATTTTGTTTTCTCTTTAAGCGTTTTCCAAGCGGTAGTACCAAGTTTATAAATTTTAGGTGGTTTCCCGTCTTTACCATTAAACTTAGTTATTTTATGCAATGAATGAATGCTTAAATACAATATGTCGCGTTCGCCATAAACCAATTTAATGGCCTCTTGTTTTTTGCCTTCAACATCAATTTTCTGCAAACCACCAAAACGCCCAATGCCATGGTCGATATGGGTTACGTAGTCGCCAATTTCTAAATTGGTAAGTTCTTTTAAAGTAATGGCTTGTTTTTTAGCGTAGCCATTTTTTACATGAAACTTATGGTAACGCTCAAATATTTGATGATCTGTGTAACAAACAATTTGGTTGTCGTGGTCTATAAAACCCTGATGTAACGATAATGTAATGGTTTTATAAGGCTTAACTTCGAGGTGCGAATCATCAAAAATATCATGAAAGCGTTTCGCTTGTTGTTCGCTAACACAGGCAATATAATTAGTGTAACCTTTATCGAAATTACTGTTTAAATCTTCAATTAATAAATCGAATTGTTTGTTAAAGGATGGTTGGGGTGTCGTGTTGAAAATTATTTCGTTATTACGAGTTGTTTTAGACGAAGTAATCTCGTCATTAGAAACAGATTGCTTCGTTTCTCTCGCAATGACATTCGTTTTAAAAACTGCGGTAGACCCAAATTCAACAATAGAAAAATCGAGTAATTGTTTTTTTAATGCTGTTGAATTACAAAACAGTTCATGCGGTTGTGCATGTTTAATATCGGAAGAAAGCGTTTTAAAAGCTTCTTCTGCTTTGCTATAAAAATCGTCAATTCTTGATAAGCATAAATCGACATTTTTAAAGCACAAAACCGTTTTTTGAGCCATATATTCCAAAAAACTTTGTCTGCTGTCTTGCAGCAATTTATTGGCAACATTGGGAATAATGTTTATTTTTTTAATCTGCTCAATAGAAAGTTGCGTTTCAACATCGAAAGTTCTGATACTATCTACCTCATCGCCAAAAAATTCAATACGGTATGGTTCATCATTTGAAAACGAAAACACATCTACTATCCCACCACGCACGGAAAATTCACCAGGTTCGGTTACAAAATCGACACGTTTAAACTGATATTCGAATAATACTTCGTTAACAAAATCGATAGATAGTTTATCGCTAACCGAAACTTTTAAAGTATTGCGTTCTAACTCTTTTCTTGTTACAACCTGTTCGAATAAAGCATCGGGATACGTAACTATGATTGCCGGTTTTTTTCTGGAATTAATTCGATTTAAAACCTCCGCACGCAATAACACATTGGCATTATCGGTTTCTTCAATCTGGTAAGGTCTGCGGTAACTCCCCGGATAAAACAGCACATCTTTATCGCCACAAAGTTGTTCTAAATCGTTTAAATAGAATGCAGCTTCTTCTTTATCGTTAAAAACTAGTAAAAAAGGTAATTCGTTTTGGCTAAAAACAGCTGAAATAACAAAAGAAAACGAAGACCCAACAAGTCCTTTTAAATGGGTTCTACTTTGGGGTTGGGCAATAGCATTTTGCAGATTTTGCATTTGCAAAGTCTGTACATAGGTTTGAGACAATATGGCTTTACTCACCTAACATTTTGTTTTTAAGATTGCAAAGATACATTTTGCAAGTGTTTTTAAGTAATAAATATGAATAGAATTTGAGTGTTTTTTAGTACCTTTAAATTGCATTAGGGATTGCAGTGATATCCTTTATTAAGCCATTAAGCTTAATAAAGATTTAGCGAAAAGCCCGACCCCACTATAGTGGGGAAATGCCCAAAAAAATAAACTTTTCGGTTTTGTTTTTAATAAAAAACTGAAAAAAATATGTAGGTTTGCACCACAAAATATAAAAATATATGTCGTTTTCTGATTTATTTGATAGTGGATTTAAAAAAAGAAATGAAGACCATTTTGCTGCCATAGTGCGTGTAGCAATGGATGATGGTGTTATTACAGATGAAGAAAAAGCGTTCTTAAACCGACTAGCTCGTAATTTAGAAATTAGTGAAGTTGAGTATAAAAACATTTTAAAAGACTATCAATCACACCCAATTAATCCACCCATATCTTACGACCATCGTTTAGAACGTTTATATGATTTAGTGCGAATGGTGCATGTAGATCAGATTAAAGGGGACTCTGAACACAAACTTTTAAATAAAATTGGTGTTGGATTAGGATTTCATGCCGTGAACGTAAGGTACATTGTTGATAAGGCTTTAACTTTGGTACATAACGGTGTTGATTTGGATACTTTTTTACAAGAAATTAAAAATATGAATAGATAGTAAATTATCTCTTTTAGACTATTCAAAAATATGAGCTAAACGGTTCATATTTTTTTTTAAATCATCCTGAAAATATTTTATTTTTTTAAATCAAATATTATTTTACATTTACACTTTCAAATTGATTATTAAATGCTAAAAATTAACTGTTTACTTTTAACGGTTACGTTAAGTTTCTTCTCGTTATTTCTGCTTAAAACAGAAAGCGATTTAGCATTTAAAACGGTCAATCATTCACATGATATTAAAATTGACCAATCATTTAATACATCTGCTATTTCAACAAATAATTCTTTTTTAGAATTATTAAGTTTTGAAAAACAAAAAAAGCAAAACCAAATAAATTATTTAGAATCGTTTAAAGCTAGCAATAAAGTACTTGTTGAAAATAATTCTAGCTATTTAAAATCAAGTGATTTCTTAGATTTAAATTTAACAATTCACGAAATAATCTTCCCGTTTCATTCCTTCCTGTAAAGCATTAATTTTTACTTTATTTATCCATAAAACTCGGTCATTTTAAATGATTATTTGAGGGTTTTAACAATTCAATAAAAATTAATTTTAAAAATATACAAGATGAAAATTTCAATAGTAGTTATTTCGACCATTTTAATATTAAGCGTGTTTCTTCCCTTTTTATTATTTATTTATAATGGCACAAAAAATACATCAAGCACAAAAAAACAGATTGCTTCTTTAATAAAAGATAATGGCATAGTTTATAGCGTAAAAGAAATATGGCGTAAAAATTTTATTGGTATAAGCAACGATAATAAAATATTAACTTATATAAATATGAACGGCGAGCAAGCTTCTATCAGCAATATAAAATTAGAAGACTTAAAACAATGTAATATTATTAAGCATTATTATAATGATAAAAACAAAGTAGTACTCTTACAAAGTTTAGAATTAGAACTTATTTATAAATTGCCGGTTAATAAAAATCTAACAATTACGTTTTTTAATATTGACGACGACCTAATTGAAGATTTTGAATTACAACGTATTGAAAAATGGCATAATTTAATATTAAAAGCCATCCCATTACAGTCTGTATTAAAATTAGCTTCATAAACTTTGTTGGCAACACGCTGAACAATGACCCTATAAAATATAATCAGTATGTAATATGAATGAATTAATAGAAATAATATTACATACTGATGATGTTTTATTGACCATTGTAGCTGAAAATATTTTAAACGCTTATCTCTTACTTTTTTTCATTATTTTACTGGAAACTGGGTTAATCGTATTTCCCTTTTTACCTGGAGATGGTTTATTGTTTTCAGCAGGAGTAGTTGCGGCTTCTACTGATTTAAATGTTTGGATATTACTTGTTCTGCTTATAATAGCTGCAATTCTAGGAAATATTATGAATTATTCAGCAGGAACGTTGCTTGGCAATAAAATAAAACAAAGTGATAATTATTTTATAAAAAAATATATAATAAAACATATTCAACGAACTCAAGAATTCTATGATAAACATGGTGGAAACGCAATAATTTTAGGTCGATTTTTCCCTATTATTAGGACATATATTCCATTTTTTGCGGGATTTGTAAAGATGAAAAGGGTTTTATTTATTAGGAATACTATTATTGGAGCTATCATATGGGTGTCACTATTTCTATTGGTTGGCTTTTTTGTTGGAGAGATAGAATGGGTTAAAAACAACTATGGTCTAATCTTTATTTGTCTCATATTAGTTACACTTACTCCATTTTTATTTTTATTGCTAAAAAAATTATTACTAAAGTTTAGAGTTGTTTATTAAAATACAATGCTGTTTTTATATTTTTGTTTCAATTAAATTGATGTATCAATATCAAAATCAAAAGAACTGAATAAAATCAATTGCCAACAACGTATAAATTTAATTGCTTATACAAACACGTTTTTAGATATAAAAAAATGCGAACATTTTAGTTCGCATTTTTTTTATTTATGCAATTTAAGTTGAATACGCTTTCGAGGAATGTCAACCTCTAAAACCTTTACGATGATTTGTTGGTGTAAACTAACATGCGCATTGACGTCGCTCACAAAACTATCAGATAAATTTGACACATGAATTAATCCGCTTTCTTTGATGCCAACATCAACAAAACATCCAAAATTGGTAATGTTGTTTACAATTCCTGGAAGCAGTTGTCCTGCTTTTAAATCAACTATCGTTTTTATATTTTGATTAAAAGTAAACACTTTGGCCTGCTCTCTAATATCTAAACCTGGTTTTTCAAGCTCTTTAACAATATCCTGAAGTGTAGGAAATCCAATTGAATCGGTACAATATTTTTTTAAATCTAGTTTTTGAAGTAATTCTGAATTACCGATTAAATCTGAAACTTTCTTGCCCAAATCTTTTGCCATTTTTTCAACAATCGCATAACTTTCAGGATGCACCGCAGAATCATCTAAGGGGTTTTTAGCTTCTTTAATCCTTAAAAATGCTGCACCTTGTTCAAAAGCTTTATCGCCTAATCTGGAAACTTTCTTTATGTCGTTTCGTGAAGAGAATACCCCATGTTCATTTCTATACTTAAAAATATTTTCAGCAAGTTTTGGGCCAATTCCAGAAACATAACTTAACAAACTTTTACTCGCTGTATTAATGTTTACACCAACAGAATTTACACAATTTTCAACCACAACATCTAAAGATTTTTGAAGATTGGTTTGATCAACATCATGTTGATATTGCCCAACACCAATAGATTTTGCGTCGATTTTTACAAGTTCTGCTAATGGGTCTTGTAAACGACGACCAATAGATACTGAACCTCTCACTGTCACATCATAATTTGGAAATTCTTCTCTCGCTATTTTAGATGCCGAATAAATACTGGCGCCTGCTTCACTCACCACAAATACCTGAATATCATTTTTAAAATGAATTTTTCTTATAAAAGCTTCCGTTTCACGTGATGCTGTTCCGTTTCCAATGGCAATCGCTTCAATTTGGTAAGCTTCGGTTAACGAGCTAATTTTTTTCATGGCACCAATTGTATCACTTTTTGGTGGATGCGGATATATAGTTTCGTTATATTTTAATTGCCCTTGAGCATCTAAACATACTACTTTACATCCTGATTTAAATCCAGGGTCGATTGCCAATACACGCTTTTCACCTAAAGGAGATCCTAATAACAATTGCTTTAAATTTTTTGCAAAAACTGAAATGGCCGATTCATCGGCTTTAGCTTTTGCAATTTGTAATGCTTCGTTACTTAATGATGGAAACAACAACCGCTTGTAAGCATCTTTTATAGCTATTTGAATTTGTTCAGAACACTCATTGTTAGAACGAATAATTCTATCTTCAATTTTTGCCAAGGCTTTGTCATCATCAATTTCAATTTTTGATTTGATGAACCCTTCATTTTCTGCTCTTAAAATGGCTAATAATCTATGTGATGGAATACGACTTAAAGACTCTTCCCATTCAAAATAATCTCTGAATTTTTGAGCATTTTCGTCAGCTTCTTTAGCCTTTACCACTTTCGTGGAAATCATTGCAAAGCGTTCTAATTGATTGCGAATATTATTTCTAACATCGGTGCGCTCATTAATCCATTCCGCCATTATATGCCTCGCGCCTTCCAAAGCGTCTTCAACCGAATTTACTTCACCCTTTATGTATTTAAATGCTAAAGATTCTACATCATTCGCATTTTGGCTCATAATTATTTTAGCCAATGGTTCTAAACCGTTTTTTCTTGCTGTTTCTGCTTTTGTTTTTCTGCTTTTTTTATAAGGCAAGTAAATATCTTCAAGTGTTGTAATGTCTTGAGCAGCGTCTATTTTTAGCTTTTAATTCTGAAGTTAATACCTCTTGTTCTTCAAGCGCTTTTAAAATAGCGATTTTTCGTTTTTCTAAGGCTTCGAATAGTTCTTTGTATTTTACAATATCACCTATTTGAACCTCATCTAAATTTCCTGTTCGCTCTTTTCTATATCGCGATATAAAAGGAATGGTGCAATCTTCATTTAATAATTGAACCGTGTTTTTTACAGAAACTTCTGAAAGTTGGGTGTGGGAGATTATATATTGTAAAAGTTGCATACGTTCTTATGAAAATCACTGCAATTTATAAAACAATCTAAAGTTTAAAATAGATTTCAAGAAAACTTATGCAACTTCTTTCAAATACATCTAAGCGCGGGCATTTAGAACAACGCTTGCTTTCCTTTTTTTTGTATTTTTTGCAGCAACAATCTTTTACATTATCAGCAATAATTATTCCTGCCTTTTGTAATTTTTTTATTGCCTTTTTCTGTTTTTTCTTCTTGCCCAAAACAAATACACATAATTAATAATAAGGTAAATATAGCTTATTTTTAATTAATCTAAATAAGGTTCGTGTTAAAATTATTGAGGGTTTTCGGCCGAAGCAGAATTTACCGTAAGTTGTTGAATGTCTCTATCAAATAAATAAAGTCCTCCTTTATCATCTCCAATAAGGTTTATTTTATCTAGAATCGTTCTTGCTACCGCTTCTTCTTCTATTTGCTCAGCCACATACCATTGTAAGAAATTATGTGTTGCATAATCTTTTTCCTGTAGTGAAATATGCACTAATTCATTAATACTTTTAGACACAAAAACTTCATGTTTAAAAAGCATTTCGAACATCTCTTTAATTGAATTGAATGCTACGTTCGGCGCTTTTAATTCTGAAATATGAGCATGCCCACCACGTTCGTTTACAAACTTAACAAGTTTTAACATGTGTTCGCGTTCTTCGTCCGACTGATCGAACATAAAACCTGCAACTCCTTCCAATCCTTTTACTTCTGCCCAACAAGCCATTGCCAGATAAATTTGAGAAGATTCAGCTTCAATTCTAACTTGGTCATTAAGGGCTTTTTCTATAACTTTTGATAACATAATATTGACTTTTTGTAAAGTTACAGATTCTTTTAAAGAAATAGTAGATATTGTTATAATTAATTATCCTTTTTTCAGACTACGTTGTACTATTATTATTACGCATAAACATCATGTTGTTTTTGATGTAACTACTGATGAATTTTTAGTTTAGAAAGTACAACCACCTTTTTAAAATTTACTTAATCAGGATTGCTAGTTCGATAAATACTGACTTCACGAAAAGAGATAGAAATTCGGAAAAGAACATCATTTTTTTGTCAAAAAAAATCTCGTTTTCAATGTTACTTGAAAACGAGATTTATGTAAATTTATATTCAGAATAATTAATTTCCTGCTTGAGTCTTGGCGTCTTGAATCATTTTTTCATTTGGCAAAATAGCAACGTTTACACGTCTGTTTTTTGCACGTCCATCTGCTGTGGCATTATTATGCATTGGTTGTGTTTCTCCAAACCAATTAGTTGTTAAACGTCCTGTACTAATTCCATTTTGCGTTAAATAATTGGTTACTGCATAGGCTCTGTTCTTAGAAAGCGTCATATTAGACTCCTCTGAACCTACACTATCTGTATGTCCAACCACTAAAATATTAGTATCTGGATATTCTTTAAAAACGTTTATCAATTTATTAAGATTCGTTTGAGATGCGGTATTAATGTTAAATTTGGCAGTATCAAAATACACACCACTGCCTTCATCAAAAGTTACCACAATACCGTCGTCCACACGTTCTACTTGAGCACCTGGTATTTCTTCTTCAATTTTTTGTGCTTGTTTGTCCATTTTGTTACCAATTAGAACACCAGCACCTCCACCAACAACACCACCTATAACAGCCCCTAATTCGCCATTACCTCCTTTACCAACATTGTTACCAATAATAGCTCCTAAAATAGCACCACCAGTGGCGCCAATTACAGCTCCTTTTTGTTTATTATTTGCGTTTTGAACTGCTTTACAGTTAG
Source organism: uncultured Flavobacteriaceae bacterium (assembly GCA_963698455.1). Taxonomy (GTDB): domain Bacteria; phylum Bacteroidota; class Bacteroidia; order Flavobacteriales; family Flavobacteriaceae; genus Mariniflexile. The sequence continues at coordinate 307,243 of CAVOQU010000002.1, forward strand.
TTAAACTAATCGTTAAAATGATTGTGAACAGTATAAGTCCAAATTTATTTAATTGTGTTTTCATGTGTTTAAAGTTTTGCGAAATTCATATTGATTATAAACGGTATTCCGTCTGCCATAACAGTTTGTTGCCATTGCATGTTTGTATCGGACAGAGCTGTTAATTTTAATCTGAATCCTTGATTGGTCTCCGATTTATTTTTTTCGTTTGTAGGTTTTAATAGAAAATCATAAAGACCTGATTGTGGATCAACTTCTTGAATAGTAAATACAAAGTTTCTCACACCAGTTGAACAACTAGACTCATTGATGGAATAAGTTCCTGTGTTATTATTTGGAATAAACTGCCATGTACTGCCTTCAAAACAATCTTTCGACGTGTCGTTAAGCAACGTGACATTATATTTTCCTGTTTTACTATATGTTACTGTGCTTAAGGTCCAATCGCCTTTGATAACTTTTTTTGAATCTCTGACTGTTTTTGAAGAACCACAACCGATTAACCCAATTGCCAATAATAATAAAATAACTCTTTTCATAATTAAATGTTTTATGTTTGATACAAAGATGCAACACCTTTGATGCTATTAATTTATAAGATTGTTTTTTTTGATTACATAATTTCCATTGGGAAATAATAGTAAATGAATGGTGCTAGTTATTTTAAATTATTGATTGCATTTAAATGCGATGCATTTTTCGTTGTATATACGTAATGATTTTATAGTTAGACGCCTATAATAGTTCTAAATAGTCTTAAAAATTCTTGAAACATAATTTGGGATTGAAACATATATAATTCAAGCAACGGACTAAAAAGAACCGAATAAATCTAAGACATTAATAATTCTAACTAATCTGCAACCCATTAGCGACAGAAGCATCATCAGGATTTACAAAAACCAATTTGCCTTCTGCAGTTTCGGTCATTAAAATCATGCCTTGACTTTCCACACCACGTAAATCTCTAGTTGCCAAATTTACCAATACCGTTACTCGTTTTCCAACAACTTCTTCCGCAGTAAAACTCTCCGCTATTCCAGATACGATGGTACGCACATCAATACCGGTATCTACTTTTAAAACCAATAGCTTTTTAGCTTTTGGCATTTTTTCGGCTTCTAAAATTGTGCCTACTCGAATATCTAATTTTGTGAAATCATCGAATGTAATGGTGTCCTTTTGTGGCTCCACTACTTTATTAGCGGCTTCGTTTGCTTTTTTACTCGCAATTAATTTATCCATTTGAAATTGAATAGTTTCATCTTCTATTTTTGAAAACAATAATTCAGCTTTTCCTATTTGGTGGCCGGCAGGAAGCAATACTTCTTTTGATGAAATATCGTTCCAAGTCAAATCGTCATTGCGAGACTCATTTTTATGAGTCGTGGCAATCTGTTCCTTTGAAGAGATAACCACGTCGCTATGCTCCTCGTTATGACGTAACCCTAGGATAGATTTAAGTTTTATGGAAGTAAACGGTAAAAAAGGCTCGCTTAAGGTTGCTAAAGATGAAGCTATTTGTAAAGCGACATACATTATGGTTTGGGTACGTGGCTCATCATATTTTACGACTTTCCAAGGTTCTTCATCGGCTAAGTATTTATTCCCAAGTCGTGCGAGATTCATTAATTCCTGTTGTGCTTCTCTAAAACGGTAGCGCTCAATAGAACTAGAAATAACTTCCGGATATGCTTTAATTGCTGCCAATGTTTCTTCATCTACTTGAGAAAAAGCATTTGCTGAAGGCACAATACCTTCATAAAATTTATGAGTTAACACAACAACACGATTAATGAAATTTCCAAAAATCGCAACCAATTCGTTATTATTTCGTGCTTGAAAATCTTTCCAGGTAAAATCGTTATCCTTAGTTTCTGGTGCGTTGGCTGTTAACGCATATCGTAATACATCTTGCTGATCCGGAAATTCTAATAAATAATCTGGCAACCATACCGCCCAATTTTTAGACGTTGATAGTTTGTTGCCTTCTAAATTTAAAAACTCGTTCGCGGGTACGTTATCAGGTAAAATATAACTTCCCTCGGCTTTTAACATGGCCGGGAAAATAATGCAGTGAAACACAATATTATCTTTTCCTATAAAATGCACCAATTTGGTGTCTTTGTCTTTCCAATAAGGTTCCCAATCTTTACCAACACGAGCAGCCCATTCTTTGGTAGATGAGATATAACCAATAGGCGCATCAAACCAAACATAAAGAACTTTTCCCTCAGCACCTTCAACTGGTACGGGAATGCCCCAATCTAAATCGCGGGTTACAGCACGAGGGCGCAAACCATCATCTATCCACGATTTTACTTGTCCATAAACATTCGGTTTCCAATCCTTCTTGTGTCCTTCTAATATCCATTCTCGTAAAAACGCTTCGTGTTTATCTAAAGGCAGAAACCAGTGTTTTGTTTGCTTTAATGTCGGCACATTTCCTGTTAAAGCAGATTTCGGATTGATTAAATCGGTCGCATTTAAACTACTGCCGCAACTTTCACATTGATCGCCGTACGCTTCTTCGTTGCCACATTTCGGACAGGTACCAGTAACAAACCTATCTGCCAAAAACTGATTTGCTTTTGCATCGTACAATTGCTCGGTAGTTTCTTCAATAAAATCACCTTTATCATACAGGATTTTAAAGAATTCTGAAGCGGTTTCATGATGAATTTTTGCTGAAGTACGCGAATAGTTATCAAATGAAATACCAAACTCTTCAAACGATTTTTTAATAATTGCATGATATTTATCTACCACATCTTGCGGAGAAACGCCCTCTTTTTTTGCTTTTATGGTAATTGGCACACCATGTTCATCACTACCCCCAATAAAAACCACATCATTTCCAGTTAATCGTAAATAACGCGCATAAATATCTGCGGGCACATAAACGCCTGCTAAATGCCCAATATGAATGGGTCCGTTTGTATAAGGCAGTGCCGAAGTGATGGTATATCTTTTTGGTTTGTTCATCTTTTTTGTAAAGTAATTTCTGGTCGAGCGCAGTCGAGACCTAATTTAAAACCTCTCGACTGCGCTCGAAGGGACAAAAATATGTTAGTATTCTTTATTTGCAGCCACAAAAGTACACATTTTGAGAGCGATTTAGAAAAAAAATGTACATTTACATTATGTCTAAAATCTCATTACTTACTATGGCGTTATGCGCTGTTTTTTTTAGCGGAAATATGATTCTGCCAGCACAAAATTTATCATTAAATAAAACGAATACATTGATACGACCTCCATATTTAAAAGCAGGCGACACCGTTGCCATTGTTGCACCATCGGGTGTTTTAAGAAACAGAACATCCGAAATAACCAAAGCTAAGAATTTACTTGAAAGCTGGGGATTAAACACCGTTGTTGGAAAAAACGTTTTTAATCAAGCATATCATTTTGCTGGATCTGATGAAGAACGTCGTGAGGATTTCCAAAACGCCATGGACGATCCAAAGATTAGTGCGATTTGGTGTGCTAGAGGTGGCTATGGAGCAGTTCGTATATTAGACAAATTAAACTACACCAAGTTTAAAAAAGACCCAAAATGGATTATTGGTTATTCTGATATTACGACACTACACAATCAATTAAACATTGAGGGATTTGAAAGCATACACGCCATGATGTGTACAAGCTTACAAGATGAAAATGAGATAATTAAAGAAACGATATCCACGTTTAAAGATGCCATTTTTGGCAAGCCATTGACCTATACTTTAACTGGATCTAAAAATAATAGAGCAGGTAATACTTCTGGGCAATTAGTTGGAGGTAATTTAACGATTTTACATACTATGTTAGGTTCTAAAACAAGTATAAGCACCTCTGGGAAAATACTTTTTATTGAAGAAATTGGCGAATACGAATACCATATAGACCGTATGTTGCAAAGTTTAAAACGAGCTGGTTATTTTGATAATTGTAAAGGCATTATTGTTGGTGATATAACAAAAGTTAGACGAAATACTACCGCCTGGGGAACTTCTGTGGAACAATTAATTGTAGATGCGCTTTCAGAATACAGTTTTCCAATAGCATTTAATATGCCGGCAGGACATGAAAAAGATAATAGAGCGATGATTTTTGGCAGAACAGTTCAGATAAACGTGGATAAAAATCAATCTACCATTATTTTTGAAAAGTAAATTATCTCAATCCATCAACAGTAACACTTATTTCTCCGTTAATTTTTAAAAATGCCAGAATCGCGTTATTGGTTAATTGTATTCTTTGAAAATCTATTTCCTCCATTTTTCCGTTAACAAAAACACCAGGAATTGGTGAATAATTGTTTAAGTAATTTAGCATGGTTTGTTTGCCTTCATCTAAATTAGGTTGTATAGAATAACGGCAACTTTCTTTGATTTTTTTTAATATGGCTCCTTTTGCCAACCAGTTTGCAGTTCTAATAAGTTGGCTTTTTGTATCTAAAACATAATCTAAATCGGCAAAATAGATTTCTTTGTTAGCACTATCATAAAATGGAATCCCTTGTAGATATATCGTGCCATTTACAGATCCTTCTAAATCTAATGCAATAACCATTTTACCGTCTTTGTGCCAGATGTCTACTTTTTTAACGGTCACTTTTTTAGAACCCTCTCCAAATTCTTGCCCCGAGAAATTTTTGGTCATTATTTTTGAAGCATCGTTATATGTTGATATCGCTATGATGTTAGTAGTAACATTATTTGGCATTTTAGTTACCGGCTTTAATAGGATGTTTTTAGCATCAAATTTAGATTCGGGTTGTTTGCCAATTAAGGATTCCATCTGGCATTTCATTCCCATATTGAGCAATACATTGTCTTTTTTTAAAATGGCATCGGTGCTATAAATTTCAACAGGAACAATTCTAAGCCAACTTTCATAATCATCACTCATTTTAAAAGGTACGGTTAATTTTTCGATGGCTGCCAAAACGTTTGGTTTAAAATCCATAGACGCTTCAATAGCATCATCTATACTTTTTTCAATATCTGCTCTAAAAATCTTAATGGCTGGATTTACAAGATAAGTAACAGGTAAACTTTTACCATAAACCACCATGGAAGGGCTTTCGTTCCATTCCAAATCTTTTAAAGTGGTTCTGGATTTAAGTTTCCAATTAGACAGACTAACCACACTTGTAAGCGTTAACACACCATTTAAATAAAACTCATTTGTTTTGTATAATTTAAGGCCCATAGCCTCGGTACCAACTCGGTATTTTATAATGGCTTTTAAAGGAAGGATGGTTTCTATTTTACTATTTGACGCATTATCATTACGAATGGTAATAGGTGCTTGTTTCCAAATTATTATTTCAATATCATCGTCTTCAATGGTTTTGTCTTCATAAATCACACCCTTTAAAATTGTATTGGTTTGATTTTCAATGTCTTTTAATTTAATGTTAACTGGAAAATTTATGAAAGAAGGTACATTATCGTACACCAATTCCTTTGCTTCTTCGGCTTCGGGTTTTTGCGTAAATAAACTTTGCTTGGAACCACATGATGAAACAAGGCCAAGACATAATACTACCAAGAAAAACGAAAGGTGTTTAACCATTTTGATGCGATTTGCTGCAAAAGTAATTAAAGAGTTTGTATTTATTAAATGCACTATTAAAATAGTATTTCTCAATGGTTGTTAATACGATTACTGCAAGTAAAAAGCGATAACAGCACAGTCGTTTTGAGACAAATGATTGATACAACCAATAATATCGGTCAATCGTCTATTTTATTAAAGTAACATTAATTTATGCCATAAATTTGCTGTATTATTTAAATAATCTTTTAAAACAGACCCAAATGAAGAAAAAATTACAATTATTAATCGCAGCATTTATGATTTTACTGAGTATAAATGTGAATGCCGACACTATTATCAATTCAGATTTAAACCTATACAATCCAGATGTACGCAAATGCCTTTTGGAAACTTCAAAAAATGAAGGTTGGGAATTAAAAGCAACCTACATAAACTCTGAAGAAAAACTTGTTTACGTTTTTTCGAAAGGTGATAATGATAAAATATATTTAAGTAAATAAATTACTTACAAATAATTTTTTAAAGCCAACCAAAACTATTTTGGTTGGCTTTTTTGGTTTTATACCCCAAACTGACTTAAATGATGATCTAAATGTTTGTAAAACATATTATTCCATTCTGTTTTTTTGAGTTTTCCAAAAGAATGAGATTCACGATTATCAAAATAATCTTCGCCTAATTCGATAGTCTTTAAAACATAATTTGTCAGTCTTACTTTTTCCAGTTCAAAATGTTTTTCATCGGTGATTAAAAATTCTGGCGACGTTCTGCTATTTCGACTATAAGGTTTTTTGCTTACAACTATGGGTTTAACAAATAATTTTAGCATGATTTTTTTAAAACCACTTGGTTTTGGATGCATATTTTCTAATGCCATTTCGTAGGCTACATTACAATGTGCCAACATTTTTTCTACACTCATTTCGCCCCAAATCGGTGATGCGTCTGATTTGAGATTGTTAATTCGTTGTATAACAGTGTTCGCTTCGTTTAGGTTGAAGATGTTTATCATGGTATTTCAAATATTTAATAATAGCTGCATAAAATTAAAAAAATAACTTAAAACGCCCGCTCCTTTTGTAATTTTTCGTATGCTTCTTGTACTTGTTTAAACTTTTCTTCTGCCCCTTTTTGGTGTTCTTTTCCTAAGTGAATAACCTTATCGGGGTGGTATTTTTTGGCCATGGTTCGGTAAGCTTTCTTAATCTCATCGTTGGTGGCTGTTTTGTCAATCTCCAAAATTTTATAAGCACTATCACTACTGTTATAAAACATGGCTTTAATACTTTCGTAATCGTTATGGCTTATACCTAAATAACCTGCAATGGATTGAATTTGATGCTCTTCCTTGTCAGTAACCAATCCATCTGCCTTTGCAATTCCGAATAAAAAGTGAATAAGTTGTAAGCGTGATGCATGTTGCATCATTTGCCTGATTTGCAAGCAAACTTGACGTGTAGAAATATTTTGTTGCTTATTTATTTCTTTAAAAAGTTTAAAAGCATGGTTTGCACGCTCTTTCCCATACATATTTACAAACTGATTACGAACAAAATCGAGCTCACGCTGGTCTTGTTTCCCATCTGCTTTTATAACGATAGACGCTAAAATGAGCAAACTCACTTCAAAATCACCAGGTTGTGTTTGCGCTCGTTGTTGTCGATTATCTTTGTAAACTGTACTTCCGATGCCGTTAGACATGCCGTCTACCAGACTGCCTAATGCCAATCCTAAAATAGCACCTATAGGACCGCCAAATGACCATCCTAACGCTGCTCCAATCCATTTTGAAAAATTCATGTAAGTATAAATATTGTTTCTCGTCAAACCTACATATAAATTATTTCTTTTAAAAGAAGAAATGTGGTTATATAGTTGCCTTAATGGTTAGTGATGGTTATGTCGATATTGTTACAAAAACTTTTTAATAGACCATTGAAGGAAGCGCCAGTTGATTTTTGTGATGTTAACATGGGTTGGACCCGCGTTAAGGATAGTAGCCCTTCGTCTTTGCTCAGGATAAACTCTATCCTTTTTTGCCATTAAAAGCAAAAAAGATATAGCGGATAGCCTGACCTTATGACACCATAAGTGTGATAAGGGAACGCCATAACACATATTGCATGATTTTTGATTAACTTTGTACATTATTAATACTAAAATTTAAATTTAAAAGATATGTATCCAGCAGAATTAGTAAAACCAATGCGTGAAGATTTAACCAAAGTTGGTTTTGAAGAATTACATACAGCCCAAGCCGTAGATGCGGCTTTAGCGAAAGAAGGAACTACGTTAGTTGTGGTTAATTCGGTTTGCGGTTGTGCTGCAGCTAATGCACGCCCAGGGGCTAGAATGAGTTTGCAAAATGTTAAACATCCAGACCATATAGTAACTGTTTTTGCAGGGGTTGACAAAGAAGCTGTTGATGCAGCTCGTGGCTATATGATTCCTTTTCCGCCAAGTTCGCCAAGTATGGCATTATTTAAAGATGGTGAATTGGTGCACATGTTAGAGCGTCATCATATTGAAGGCAGACCAGCAGAATTAATTGCTGAAAACCTTAAAGATGCTTATAACGCATTTTGCTAGTATTGACATAAGCTCAAAGAAGAAATAAAAAAACCCATAATTTAGTTGTGGGTTTTTTTTGTTCTATAACGCAACCTTTTAATATAAAAGTCATCTCTTTAAAAATCACTTCGAACTTATGAAAAGTAGATTTTATAGCGTCTTTATTTTTACCATGTCATTATCTTTAATGGTATTTCAATGTGAAGATAATTCTAGGCCAACTATGGAAAAGGAGCAAGAAGCATTAAATGAGAGCAAAATAATTATTGAGGATATTGCTGCCACTGCAATTTGTAATGAGAGTGCCGAATGCAAATTTATAGCATTAGGCAGTAAGCCCTGTGGTGGACCGTGGGGTTATTTAGTATATTCTACTTCTATTGATGTAACCAAACTTGAAGGTATGGTTGAAGATTACAATAAAAATGAAGCTGCTTTTAACTTAAAATGGGGTGTGATTTCAGATTGTTCCTTTGTTTTACCACCTACAAGTATGATTTGTGAAAATAACAAATGTGTTGCTGTTTATTAAAACTAAGTTTTTACTTATTTTTGAGGCATGCAAAAATTAATCGCTTACCCATTAACCGTTATTCATCTCCTTTGCTTTTTTATAGCATTGGTAATTTTTCACCCAATCCAATGGGTGTGTTTTAATCTTTTTGGGTATCAGCCCCATAAAAAGAGTGTTGATTTATTGCAATGGACTTTAATGCGTTGTGGAAATGTTTTAGGTACAAGGTATACATTTACCAATCCACATAATATAGACACAAACCAACCATTAATAATCGTTGCAAATCACCAAAGTTTACACGACATATACCCTATAACCTGGTATATGCGAAAACACCATCCGAAATTTATTAGTAAAATAGAATTAGGTAAAGGCATACCAAGTGTATCTTATAATTTACGTCATGGTGGTGCTGCATTAATTGATAGAAAAAACCCGAGGCAATCATTACCGGCACTTATGAAGTTTGGCGAGTATATTGAAGAAAATAAGCGTGCCGCTGTCATTTTTCCAGAAGGAACCAGAAGTAAAAACGGTGAACCAAAACCGTTTCAAACTAAAGGGTTGGAAATATTATTTAAAAAAATACCGTCAGCTTTAATTGTTCCTATTTCAATAAATAACTCGTGGAAAATGTATAAATATGGCAAATTCCCTATGGGAATTGGCTCACATATTACATTTTTTGTGCATGAGCCCATAAAATTGTCTACATTTGTAGATAGAGATGCTCTTATAAGTAGAATAGAATCTACTATAAAAAGTGAAATTCACCCTTAATATTTAAATATGTCGTTGAAGAATGTTAGATTAGAAGTGATGCAGTTTTTGGAAAAAGACGTAGAATCTCTTATAGAAAAATATCTAATTCCAGTTGAAAAAATATGGCAGCCAACAGACTTTTTACCGAATTCTGAAGGCGATGGCTTTTTTGAAGATGTTCGTGAAATAAGAGAACTTTCAAAAGAATTGCCTTATGATTTTTGGGTGGTTTTAGTAGGCGATATGATTACGGAAGAAGCATTACCTACTTACGAATCATGGCTAATGGATGTGGAAGGTGTAGACAATGTAGACAGAGAAAATAGTTGGGCTAAATGGGTACGCCATTGGACGGGTGAAGAAAACCGACATGGTGATGTGCTTAATAAATACTTATACCTATCTGGGCGTGTAAATATGCGCGAAATTGAAAAAACCACGCAACACCTTATTGCTGATGGTTTTGATATAGGAACCGATAGAGACCCGTACAAAAATTTCGTTTACACCAGCTTTCAGGAGTTAGCAACTTATATTTCGCATAACCGGGTTGCAAAAATAGCAACACAAAGTGGTAATAAACAGTTAGGTAAAATGTGTAAGATAATTTCAGGGGATGAAATGAGACACCACCACGCTTACTCTGAATTTGTTGAACGCATTTTCAAGGTTGATCCTAGCCAAATGATGATGGCGTTTCATGATATGATGAAACTCAAAATTACAATGCCGGCACATTTTCTAAGAGAATCGGGTAATCAAATTAGTTCTGCTTTTGAAGAGTTTTCTAACACAGCACAACGTATAGGAGTTTACACATCTACCGATTATGTTGATATTTTAGATAAATTAATTAAACGTTGGGAAATAGATAAAATAACGGGGCTTAATGATGAAGCTGAAAAAGCCAGAGATTATTTAATGAATTTACCATCTAGAATGTATCGATTAGCAGATCGTGTTAAAATTCCCGAAAACTCATTTCAATTTAAATGGGTTGAGCCGGCTATTATAAAATAAAAATCAATAAAAATTCCTTTCAAAACCGAAAGGAATTTTTATTTTTAACCTATTATGACTCCAGAAAAAACAATAAATAATACCATCACTTTTGTAAAAGAACAATTAGCTGATGCAGAAGGTGGACACGATTGGTTTCATATTGAACGTGTTTATAAAAATGCCTTACTTATTGCTAAAAATGAAACTGTAGACACGTTTATTGTTTCGCTAGGTGCTTTATTACATGATATTGCCGATAGTAAATTTCATAATGGTGATGAAACTGTAGGACCACAATTAGCCCGCAAGTTTTTATTTGAACAAAATGTGGATTCGAAAGTTATTGAACATGTGATACATATTATCGAAAACATTTCTTTTAAAGGCGGAAATGAAGTTCAAAAATTTCGCTCTCCCGAATTAGATGTTATTCAAGATGCCGATAGACTAGATGCTATTGGCGCTATTGGCATTGCACGATGTTTTAATTATGGAGGTTTTAAAAATAGAGGGCTTTATAACCCAGATATTAAGCCAAACCTTAATATGAGTAAAGAAGAATACAAAACATCTAATACTCCTACTATAAATCATTTTTACGAAAAACTACTGCTGTTAAAAGACAAAATGAACACCAAAACTGGTGAAAAGATTGCTTTAGAAAGACACCAATTTATGGAGCAGTTTTTGGCGCAGTTTTTTTCGGAATGGGAAGGAAAACTGTAATATTAAAAATCATTCATTTTAATTATAGCTCCCGTTAAAAGTTATAATCCAACCCTATATCTAATTTATTTCATTATTAATTATTTAAGATTAAATTTGCCCTCTAGTTAAGGTTAAATTTTCATATGCCCCAAAAGATTTCTTTCAGACACTCCATTATATTACTGTTAAGTATATACTTTTTAAGCAGTAATTTATTTGCATCAATATATCACACTAAGCTAGTTAGTAATGATGTACCATATTCAAATAATGATATAAACAAAAATTCTAATACATTTATTAGTGACGAGCTCGCTTATGTTGAAGCGATAAAAGATGAAGACAATGTGACTCCATCATTAACAATAACATCTCCTAACGGAGGTGAATTTTGGCAGGTTGGAAAAACACCAAATATTATTTGGGAAAGCTTAGAATTAGCAGCTTCTATTACTTTAGAGTACTCAATAAATAATGGTAGCTCTTGGTTGCCAATTACTACAGTTTCTAGTACTCAAAAAAGTTATGCGTGGATAGTTCCAAACAACATCTCTCAACAATGCATAGTGCGTGCTACATCAGGTACTGTGAGTGATAGTGGTGATGCTGTTTTTGAAATTTCTGATGATACTTCATCTTGCACCATTGTTGTTTTAGGATCTTCTACGTCTTTAGGTACTGGTGCAAATCCAATAATAACAAATTCTTGGGTAAATTTGTTTTCATCAGCAATTTTTCAGAAAAACACAAAACTCAACGTTGTAAATTTGAGTGCTTCAGGATATACTACCTATCACATTCTTCCTACTGGAACTGTACTTCCCAGTGGTGTACCTACCATAGATATAAATAAAAATATAACAAAAGCCTTATCATACAATCCTGTAGCCATAATAATTAACATGCCTTCAAATGATACAGATAATGGCTATACGGTTACTGCTCAGTTAGACAACTATAGCATATTAAATACTGAAGCTAATAATCGTTCGGTGGGTTTATGGATTGCGACGCCACAGCCTAGAGATGCTTTTGATGCAGCTGAAGTACAAACTCAAAAAGATGTTAGAGACGCCATTACTTCTTTTTATGCAGATAAAGCCATAGACTTTTGGACTGACATTACTGGAGTGGATGATAAAATTCTTCCTTTATTGAGTTATGCGGATGGCATTCATTTAAATAATAGTGGTCATAATATTTTATTCAATAAAGTATTAAATAAAAATATTGATGTCACAGCATGTATAACTGCATCGTTAGGTATAACAGATATGGAGATTAGTGAAAATTTTAATCTAAAAGTTTATCCAAATCCAGTAACAGATTTTATTTATCTAGATTTTCAATCTAGATTATCAGGTAATTTAAAAGCTGCATTTTTTGATATTTTGGGTAGAGAAATAATCCCAATACAGTCTGATTTTAATTTTAATGCAGGGAACAATTCTATTAATATAAACTTAAAAGAATTAAAAGCGATGCGTGGTCAAATTATTTTTGGACTATTCACTATTAATACTAATAAAGGGCTTAAACAAAAAAGAGTTAAGCTTATAATAGAATAAAGCACTTATTTTTCCGTATACAAAAACACTCCATTAATACAGCATTAGTTTAAACTAATTTTCATAAAGAATGGTAGGTAATAAAGTAACTATCAAATACATTAGTTTTCTTTAGCAACTTCTAACGCAGTCAGTTTGTATTCTAAAATAGATAACTTTTCACCACTATCTATAATCTGTTCAACAGTCAAATTATTGTTAGAATTTATAAAATTTAATATTTCATGAATTTTTACATTATAATATTCTATTGTTTTATCAATTTTATTTTCATCCATAATTCACTATTGAATAATCAATTTTATTTCCTTCCTGTAATTTGAAGCACTCTTACCAGTTATTTCATTAAACTGTTTATTGAAATGTGAGAAATTATTAAAACCGCATTCAAAACAAACATCTGCTATACTCATTTGGCTTTCGTTAAGTAATTTGGTAGCATGTACCACTCTATACTCGTTAACCAGTTCTGTAAAGGTTTTTCCAGTAGCTTTTTTAAAGTATCGACAAAATGCAGGAACCGTCATACTTACTTTATCGGCTATTTCATCTAAAGTAATGTGATTCTGGAAATTTTTATTAATGTATTTAAAGATAATATCAATTTTAGCGCTGTCTTGTGGCTCCGTTACAAAAGCAAAACCATCGGCATTTAACAGCGTATAATCATCTGTTGCAGCTAAAAAATTTAATATTTCTAAAAATTTCAATACCCGCTTTAAGCCATCATGTTCTAATAATTTCTCTATTTTAGGGCCTATTTTCTTTTTGGTATCAACTTTAAATCGAATCCCTTGTTTAGCCCTTTCAAATAATGAAACTATAGCTGCCATTTCTGGAACGTTTAAAAAATCGTCTCCCAAAAAGTTGGTCTTAAACTGTATTGCTGTCTCTGTTCCGCTAGCAGTTAACCTATCTGTAAACCCATTATGTGGTAAATTAGATCCAATAAGTATTAACTGACTATTATTAAAATAGGATAAATGATTACCTATGTGTGTTTTACCTTGCCCTTTGTTTATATATATAAGTTCCAGCTCTGGATGAAAATGCCAGTAAGCTGCGTTCTTATCTACCGTGTCTACATGTTGTTTAACTAATATAGAACTTCCGAAACTTGGGGTAAGTTTCTTAAAAGTTGGTTTTTTATTAATCATCACAATTTAATTTATAGCAAAATTACAAGATAATATTATGCAAACATAGCTTCTTTTAACCTAATTCTATGCTATATTAACTTTACAAGACCTTAACATTTAATTAACAGTTAATATAGCATATAAACTGGCTAAATTTGATGTTTTCAGAACTTCCCTTCTCTTATATCTTTGCACCGTAGAACGTTATAAAAATCCAAATCATGAAAAACGCAATTAAAACATTAAAAAAATGCATATTAATAGTAACCGTGTTTACTAGTATGCTAACAAGTGCAACTGAAATTTCGAAATCTAAACTAGTAAAAGAAGAACTAACCAAAACTGCATTAACACTTAACAATGTTAAAGAGGGAAATCTTCTAACAATAAAAGATTATTCTGGTGTTACACTATATAAAGAACTAATCAATTCTTCAGGAACATATAAAAAAGGATTTGATTTAACAGCACTTCCAAATGGATCTTATTTCTTCGAAGTAGATAAAGATCTTGAAATTCTAACAATACCTTTTACTGTAAATGCTAATAAAGTAGTATATAATAAGGAATCAACCGCTTTTAAACCTTTAGTAAATCAAAAAAATAACTTAGCATTTATTAGCAAATTATCTCCAAATTTTGAAACTGTAAATATTAGAGTTTACGCAGATAATAATAATGATTACGAATTGTTGCACTCAGAAAAGATTGAAGGTGTACAAACTGTAGAACGTGTATATAAATTAGAAAAAGGAAAATACAAAATCGTTTTCAACTCTAACAACCAGGAGTTTACAAAATTCATTAATAATTAGTTTAATGTCTTATTTAGTTTAGTTGGTAAAGTGGGCTGTGGTGGCCCACTTTTTTATTGCCTTTTTTCTAAATATCCCAATTCCTTATACTAGTTTGGGCGTTACCACAAGGGTCGGGTTTTCCGTTTCAATCTTTTAAAAAAATTAATAGATCATTCCAAAGCGAAATTATATTTACTAGAGTAATTCTTTATTTAATGTAAACGTGTTTTCAATTTTTTAAAAAGGATTTTCACTACAACCCCTAACGCAAAATAAACTAAGATTCAACTTTTAAATTGGAATCATATTTAGTCCAATTTTTATTCATTATACCCAATTACCCATATTATATTCTATTTTAATTTAACATTGTCTTGATGTAATGATAATAGATAAAATAGCACATAAATACGTCAATATCAATGTTTTATAAACTACAAACCTGTATTATCTTTGTCTTATAGAAACGTTAAAAAACCAAATCATGAAAAACGTAATTAAAAACACAAAAAAAGGAATCTTAATGGTAACCATGTTTGCTACCTTGTTAAGTTTCGCAAATGAAGTATCTTTTTATTCAATTAAAAATGATGCAAACAGAACCTCACTTACTTTAAACAATGTAAAGGAAGGAAATCTACTATCCATTATAGACAATAATGGTATCATACTATATAAGGAATTAATTCAGAAATCTGGAGCTTACACTAAAGCATTCGATTTAACAACCCTACCTGATGGAGGCTATGTTTTTGAATTAGATAAAGATTTAGAAATAAACTCTATTCCTTTTATGGTAAATTCGAATGAAGTTACTTTTAACAAAGAACTTGAGAAAACAACTTTTAAGCCTTACACAAAAGTTAAAGGAAATGTAGCAGTTGTTTCTAAACTATCTCTTAATGAGGAGCCAATGAAGATTGAAATTTATTTTAATTCATTAGATTCTACAGGAAATGAGTTAGTTTACTCCGAAACCGTTAAAAGCACTACAAACATTAATAAAGTGTATAGATTAACTGGTTTAGGCAAAGGAACTTATAAGTTCGTGTATACTACCGAAGGTAGAGTATTCACAAAAGAAATTAGTAACTAACCATTATAATTCTATTTTAATTAAAAAAGTGGGCAAATTGCCCACTTTTTGTATTTCATTTAAGCTTTTATCTTGTTTGGAAAAGCATTTATTTTCCAGGAAAATTAGCCTTACGCTTTTGTAAAAACGCTGTGGTGCCTTCTTTAAAATCTTCGGTACCAAAACAATTGCCAAATTCTTGAATTTCAACATTAAACCCATTAATTCCATCTTTATAATTGGCGTTAATTGC
This sequence comes from uncultured Flavobacteriaceae bacterium, assembly GCA_963698455.1. Lineage (GTDB taxonomy): Bacteria > Bacteroidota > Bacteroidia > Flavobacteriales > Flavobacteriaceae > Mariniflexile. The sequence continues at coordinate 323,188 of CAVOQU010000002.1, forward strand.
TTTGATTGCTCCACTAATAGCCACCAACGAATTATTAGAAATTTTAGTTGCTATTTTCTCGCAAAGTGGTAATAATTCTTCTTGAGTAGTTACATGGTTCACTAATCCGTAATTTAATGCCTGATTTGCATCAATCATACTAGCAGTCATAATTAATTCCATGGCTCGCCCTTTACCTATTAATTGTGGTAAGCGCTGCGTACCACCATAGCCCGGAATGACACCAAGTGACACTTCTGGAAGTCCCATTTTAGCATTATCGCTGGCAATTCTAAAGTGGCAGGCCATAGCTAATTCCAGTCCGCCGCCAAGTGCAAAACCATTTACAGCGGCTATGACAGGCTTCGACATATTCTCAACAAAGTCAAACAATATAGTTTGACCTTTTGCCGCTAAAACAGATCCTTCTTCAACATCAAAATCGGCAAATTCACTTATATCTGCGCCAGCAACAAAAGCTTTTTCACCACTTCCTGTTAATATAATAACTTTGGTATCATCATCGTCTTCCTCATCCTTAAACGCTTCGTGTAACTCTTCAATAGTTTCCTTATTTAAGGCGTTTAATTTATTGGGGCGATTTATTATTATGGTTGTAATGCCATTGTTTTCCTCAATTAAAATGTTTTTGTAACTCATAATTTATTCTTTAAATAATTCTAATCCTTTTATATAAAATAGGTATGATTATAAAAGCGTAATGCTGTTTTCACTATTTTATCTGATTTATCTCTAGGCAATTTTGTAATATATCGTGCTTTGGAATTTGTGAAATTGATTTTATACGTTTTATCAATATCTATTTTTTTATCTGTATAGAAAAAAACAAGATTTCCTTCAGCTTTCCAAGTCCCTTTGCCATAAAAATTTTCTTCAGGATTCATTTCGCCAACTATATCTCTATAGAAATGATACAAAAAAGTTTTGTCGGAATTTAAAGTTAGTTTCCACTTCAATTTTGTCACATCTGAACTATCATGAGTATGATCAATTACATAGATTCCAGCTTGTGAAAAAACATGGCTACAAACAAAAAAACACATAATAAAAAATAACTGTTTCATCATTTTTACTCTTTAGGCAACGTCACTTTAAAAACCGTGCCTTTATCTTTTTCTGTTTTAAAAGTAATGGTCCCTTTATAGGTTTCTACTATATTTTTTACCATAGCTAACCCAAGTCCCATGCCGCTTGTTTTGGTTGTAAACTTAGGTTCAAAAACTTTATCAATATTTTCATCTGACACTCCAGAACCATTATCAGCTACCGTAATAATCACATTGCCATTATTTGTAGAAACATTAATATTAATTTTCGGGCTTTTATTTTCTGGCATAGCCTGAATAGCGTTTTTAACCAAATTTGTTACCACACGTATTAATTGTGTTCTATCTAATTTTGCTATTATTTCTTCTTTTTCGGTAGTAAATACAATATAATCTTCATTAAATATTTCCAGAGCCAACTTTACAATATACACTACATTTAATGTTTCGTTTTGTTGCGCTGGCATTTTTGCAAAATTTGAAAACGCCGAAGCTATTGAGCTCATGGTATCTATTTGCTGTATTAAGGTTTTGCTGTATTCATCTAATTTTGCATGGATGTTTTCATCTTCCGGATTAAACTTACGTTGAAAATTTTGAACCGTTAAACGCATAGGTGTTAAAGGGTTTTTTATTTCATGTGCGACCTGTTTCGCCATTTCTCGCCATGCCTGTTCTCGCTCGCCTCGTGCCAATTTTACCGCACTTTCTTCAAGTTCGTCAATCATACTATTATAAGATGTAACCAAAGTTGAAATTTCTTCACTCGTGTCATCTACTTCAATTTTTTGGTTGCGCTTTTCTAAACGGGTTGTGTTTATTTTATCGCTTATCGTTTTTAAAGATTTTGTAATATATTTTGACAAAAGAAATGCCAATACAATAGCCATTAATAGCACAAACATAAATGCAAAAGCAATTCTTTTTAAAAACTCCAAAAGTTCTTTCGTAAGAAAATCGTCTTTTTCTAAATATGGAATGTTTAAAATGGCTAATTCCTTAGATTTTTGATCTAAAAGATAGGTGTAGGACGATTGAAATGTTTCACCATTTTCTATACGTTTATCTACAAATCTGTGCGCTGCAGTATTAGATAAATCGTTTAAAATTTCTGGATTTATACATTGATCGATATCGTTATTTTGTAAACCCGCTTTCGAAGAAATTAATATCGATCCTTCTAAATCGTATAAATTAATTTGAAGTTTATGAATATCGGCAATGTTATAAATCTCTTCTTTAAATATTAAAGGAATGTTTACGGTTTTAACTTCCCACGTATTTTGTCGGCCATTTAAAACCCGCTTAAGGTGTGTTTGAATATTTTCTTCTTTACGTGTTAATCTTTCCGTATGGTAATCTTCACTTTGCTCTTTATACTGGTAAATGGCTACTGCCGATATAAGTACGGAGGCCAATAATACCAAGAGTATCATAGCTACAAAAATACGGGCGCGTAAAGAGAGTTTTTTTAATTTCATGTGTCTTTTTTCATTGTTTTTTAGAGGTCACATGTAGCTTCCATTTAATAATTCTTTTATGTATCGAAAGCTCGTTATTGAAGTTTCATTCAAACAAAGAACGCATTAAATATAGCAATAATTGAACCAAAGGTTCTAAATTAATTTGTAAACTTGAAGTTAGTTTTTAGGTTGCGTTAGGGATTAATGCGGCATCCTTTTGGTTTTTTTAAAAAAACCAAAAGATATAGCTGAAAGCCCGACCCTTGTGGTAACGCCCAAAAAAAATTAAGCATCCGGGTTTTTATCGCGAATATTTTTATATATTTTGAACCCAAGCATAATTAAAACACCTAGCACCAAAATACCAACAATGCCCCAAACCCAATTGATGGCGCTTTTTAATACTACTAAAAACACAACAGCAAACAGAATAAAAGTGGCGCCTTCGTTCCAGATGCGCATAAAACTGGATGATTTTTTTACCTCGTCGTTTTGAAGTTGTTTGTAATATTGATGGGTTTTTAAATGATAGATAAAAAGTAATATTACAAATGCCAATTTTACGTGCATCCACGGTAACTGTAACCAATATGGTTGTAAAATGAGTAACCAAATGGCGAAAATGGTTGCTAAAACTGCAGATGGCCATGTAATGATAAACCACAGACGTTTTGCCATGATTTTTAGTTGTTTCCCAAGAATTTCTTTGTCGGGCGATGGTTTATGAAACGCTTCAATTTGATACACAAATAGACGCGGAATATAAAATAACCCAGCAAACCAGGTAATGACAAAAATGAGATGAAACGATTTAATATAGTTGTAATATTCCATAGCTAGATGGGAGTTTTATTAACTAATAAAGTAGCCCTTACTTCCTTATTTAGAAAGTAAGCTGTTACAATAGTTGAAAGCACGTCTGAAATAGGAAATGATATCCAGACCCCTAATTCGCCATAATATTTTGGCAATATTAAAATTAAAGGAATAAAGAAAAATCCTTGACGTGTTAAGGTTAATAATAATGCTGGAATTGCTTTTCCGATAGCCTGAAAATAGGCAGCTCCTATAAGTTGTACGGCTATAATTGGCGTTGCTGCAAATACCCAGCGCATATCGTTTGGGGTTTGCTCAATAACGCTCAAATCGGTCGTAAACATACGTGTTATAGCTTCTGGGAAAAGCATTAAAATGATAAAAATCCCTGTTGAAAGCACCGCCGCATATTTTATAGCAATGTTGATGGTTTGCCTTACCCTATCGTAATTTTGAGCTCCATAATTGAATCCTGCAATAGGCAAAAAGCCTTGCGTAACACCTAAAACCGGGAACATCGCAAACATGAGCATTCGACCCACAATGGCATAAGCAGTCACAGAGGTTTCTCCGCCTAAATCGTATAAAATATTATTCATAAACAAATAGGTTATACTAACTACGGCTTGTCTTGCAAGTGTTACAAAACCTAACGAACCTATTTCTGAAACGATTGCTGTTTGTAATCCGAAATGAGATAAATCTATTTTTAATTCTGAATGTTTTGAAATAAAAAACCACCATATATAAATAAAACACAAAATATAAGATAAGGAAGTAGCCCATGCAGCACCTTCCATTCCAAAATCTAAAACATTAATAAAAATATAGTCTAAAAGTAAATTACTCACCGACGGAATCATCATGGCATACATGGCGAATTTAGGTTTGCCCTCGGCCCTTATAACCGTGTTTCCCATCATACTTAACGCCAAAAACGGCACACCGTACAACACGATGGTATAGTAAATTTTAGCTGGCTCAAAAATGGCACCTTTACCACCAAAAGCTAATATGATTGCATCACTATAAATTAATCCAATAACAGCTAAACTTACTGTGAGTAAAATGGTAAGTGTAATTTGATTTCCAAAGGTTTTAAGAGCTTTATCTTTACTTTCAGCCCCTAATGCTCTCGAAATTATGGAAGACCCACCAATACCAATTGCCATTCCTAAAGCTGCAATAAAAAATGATACTGGTAACACCACATTTATGGCGGCAATAGCTGTTGAACCTATCCAATGGCCAACAAAAATGGTATCCACCAAAATATTCAGCGACATCACCAAAATACCAATGGAAGCAGGAACAGCCTGTTTAATTAAAATTTTTCCTATGGGTAGTGAGCCTAAATCTTGTGATGAAATTTTAGCCATTAAATCTTTACTTTTTCATCAGTTGCCCATTGGCTAACCCATTTTTTAAGTAAAGCAACCCACTCATCATCATCATTTAAACATGGGATGGTTGCGAAGTCTTTTCCTCCCATTTCATGAAATATTTCTTGCCCTTCCATGGCTATTTCTTCTAGCGTTTCTAAACAATCGCTCACAAAAGCAGGTGTAACTATAGCCATGTTTTTAATGCCGTTTTTTCCTAAACGTTCAATGGTTCGGTCTGTGTATGGTTGCAACCATGGGTCGAAACCTAGTCGTGATTGAAAAGAAGTAGAATAAGATCCTTCTTTAAATTGAAGTTTTTCGGCCACCAAACGGGTAACCTCTAAACATTGGTGTTTATAACAAAATTCGTGTGCTTTACTTGGTGTTACGCAACAACTGCCATCAATTTTACAATGTGATTTCGTAACATCGCTTTTTCGAATATGTCTTTCTGGAACCCCATGATATGAAAATAATAAATGCTCGAATTTTTTGCCTTCTAAATGTTTTTTAATAGAATTTGAAAGTACTTCGATATAATCGGGTTTGTTATAAAATGCAGGAACCGATTCTATTCTTAAATTCGGAAAGTATTGCTGACGAAGCTCTTCTGCTAAAACGGTAATAGTTTCGGTAGTAGCCATGGCAAATTGTGGGTATAACGGGAACAATAATACCTCATCGACGCCTTTATCAACTAATTCTTGAAGTCCTTTTTTAATGGTCATGCTACCATAACGCATTGCTAAAGCAACTGGTATTTCGACCTGTTTTTGGAGTTTCTTTTGAAGTCTTTCAGACAATACAATTAGTGGAGATCCTTCGTCCCACCATATTTTTTTATAAGCCGCAGCCGATTGTTTTGGGCGGGTTTTTAATATAATACCTTTTACAAGAGCGGTTCTAGCAATAAAAGGGATGTCGATAACACGCTCGTCCATTAAAAACTCGCCTAAATATTTTTTTACGTCTTTTGGAGTAGGGCTATCGGGAGAGCCGAGATTTACAAGTAAGATTCCTTTTTTCATTAACAATTTTTCTTTTTACGAAGATAATTACATTAAAAATATTTCTTTGAAATTTATATTACTTTTTAAAATTCAATGCACTTATAATTTATTAATTAACCCTTGCTGTTTTCAACTTTTTGTTGATGATATAATTTAGGACGTTCTTCATTATAATCACAATCTTGAAAAATACCACACGAGGTGCTAGATCGTGCTAAAGATTTTGTGTTCGCAGTTTTAGATAATGCTTCAATTTCTGGGGTTAAATATTTCATATTATAATTTTTTATAGTTTTAAAATTCTTCGAATCTAACTCAAAGACATTACATATTTTTTTGGCGTTGTACCATATTTCTTTTTAAACGCTGCAATAAAATGACTTGAAGTACTGTATCCTACTCTTAAGCCTACTTCGTTCACATTATTTTCGCCAGATTCTAACAGTTTTCTAGCAACTTCCATTTTATATTCGAATAAAAAACTAAAAACCGAATCGCCATAAATTTGTTTAAACCCTTCTTTTAGTTTTTTAAGGCTCAATCCAATTTCATCGGCTAATTCTTGTAAACTTGGCGGCTCTGACATACGAGCAACAATAATATCTTTCGCCTTTCTAATTTTTATTACATTGGTTTCATCTACTAAAAAAGGACATTGTTCAATATTAGCATCTTCGCTTCTATTAAAATACAAGCTTAATAGCTCGTAGGCTTTTCCTTTAAAATATAAATCTTTTATAGACTGATTCAGGTTGAAGTTAATTAATTGATTCAAAACAATAGCCATTGATGGTGTAATTCTGCCATCTTTATAATATTTTTTATCCTTATTGTCTTCTTTTAAAAATGATATATAATCTGCTTCCTGCGAAAATAAACCATGAAACTTTTTTATGGAAATTAATATGGAAACCATCCAAGAATTTGGACTTATCTGAAGATTGATTGGTAAATCCTGCTGTGGATTGTACAACAACAACGAGTTTTCTTCTAGAATATTTAGCAGATAACGTCCTTCATTAAAAACAAAATTACTTGAACCTTTTAAACAATAATGAAATTGAATGTAATCGCTATTTATTTCTTTAACAAGGTTTTGCGTTTCATTTTCATCATTTTTATGAGTCAATATCAAAAAACCGTCATCCACTATCGTCTCATCAAAAGTACTTTGAGCGATATTTTTTTTTATTCTTTTCTCGCTATTTATCATGCTTGATTAGATTGGTTCTAAATTAAATAATGAAAAATCATTGATTCTACAGCAAAAATATGACATTTATCATATTTTGAATCAAAATTCTACTAAAAAACCACAAACGACACTAAAAGTTCTTTCTGCGTTACTTTTTTAAGTTTCATCCACATACATTTGCTTGATAAATTTTTTGAAATCGCACCATGCAGCAATACAACATATCTAAAAGTAGTTCTTTTTATGCTATTGGCTTAAGTTATAAAAAAGCCGATGCCGATATAAGAGGGCATTTTAGTTTAGATGATAATGCAAGGTTAGCTTTACTAAAACAAGCAAAAGACAATGATATTGAAAGCTTAGTAGTAACTTCTACTTGCAATCGAACAGAAATTTATGGCTTCGCACAGCACCCATTTCAACTTATTCAATTGTTATGCGAAAACACCAGAGGAACCGTTGAAGAATTTCAAAAGGTGGCTTACATTTATAAAAACAAAGACGCCATTGCTCATATGTTTCGCGTGGGTTCTGGCTTAGATAGTCAGATTCTTGGTGATTTTGAAATTATAAGCCAGCTAAAAACGAGTGTACGTATTTCGAAAAAATTCGATTTACTTAATCATTTTACCGAACGCTTGGTTAATGCGGTTATTCAAGCAAGTAAACGTATAAAAACAGAAACAGAAATTTCATCTGGTGCCACCTCAGTTTCATTTGCTTCCGTTCAATATATTTTGAACACTGTTGAAGACATTTCGAATAAAAACATATTGCTTTTTGGGACCGGAAAAATAGGTAGAAACACTTGTGAAAACTTGGTAAAACATACCAAAAATGATCAAATTACTTTAGTTAACAGAACTAAAACAAAAGCTGAACAAATTGCTGGAAAATTTAATTTAGTTGTAAAAGATTACGCGAATTTACAAGAGGAAATTCATGAATCGGATATTTTAATTGTTGCAACAGGTGCGCAACGTCCAACTATTGATAAACACATCATTCAAACACATAAACCGCTTTTAATTTTAGACCTTTCAATTCCTAAGAATGTAGATGCTAATGTTGAAGAGTTGGATAATGTAACGCTTGTGCATTTAGATCATTTATCGCAAATAACAGATAAGAATTTAGAAGCTAGAAAAGCACATATTCCTTTTGCCGAAGCTATAATTGAAGAAATAAAAGGAGAATTTAATGACTGGTTAGAAACCAGAAAATTTGCTCCAACAATAAAAGCGCTCAAAAACAAATTGCACGATTTTGCTGTGGCCGAATTGGAAACGCAACGTAAAAAACATGTCGATTTTAACGAAGCTCAAGCTGAATTAATCAGTAATAATATCATACAAAAAATAACCAATCACTTTGCACATCATTTAAAAGATGATGGAATTTCTACCGATGAGAGTCTGGAACTTATAAAAAAAGTGTTTCAGTTAGAACCAACAACACATGTCTAAAATTATAAGAATTGGCACACGCGATAGCGAATTAGCGTTATGGCAAGCCAAAATAGTACAAAGTCTCCTTGAAAACTTAGGTCATAAAACACTTCTCGTACCTGTAAAATCTACAGGCGATTTAGTTTTAGACAAACCGCTTTATGAATTAGGTATCACAGGCATTTTTACACGCACATTAGATATTGCGATGTTAAATCATGACATTGATATTGCAGTACACTCTTTAAAAGATGTGCCAACAGTTTTACCTAAAGGCATTGTACAGGCAGCAGTTTTAAAACGCGGTAATGTAAATGACACTTTAGTTTTTAAAAAAAATGAAGAGTTTTTAGGTTCTAAAAATGCCGTAATTGCTACTGGAAGTTTACGCAGACGAGCACAATGGCTAAACAGATTCCCAACCCACACTATTGTAGATTTAAGAGGAAATGTGAATTCGCGTTTGCAAAAACTTGAAGATAATGAAGATTGGAATGGTGCTATTTTTGCAGCAGCAGGTATTGGTAGAATTGGTATAAGACCTGAAGAAGCCATTAATTTAGATTGGATGATTCCGGCTCCAGCGCAAGGCGCTATAATGATTACCGCTTTAGCTGAAGATGATTTTGTTCTTACTGCGTGTAAAGAATTAAATCATGAAGAAACCGAAATTTGCACTACCATCGAACGAGCATTTTTAAACAAACTAGAAGGTGGTTGTACCGCCCCAATTGGTGCTCTTGCCTATATAAAAAACGAAGAAGTAAATTTTAAAGGTACTTTATTGAGTGTAGATGGAACTAAGAGAATTGATGTTACCCGAGTTAAAAAATTAGGAGAACACCATGATATTGCTAATTTTTGTGCCGAATTTGTTATTGATCGCGGTGGCAAACGCTTAATGGATTCCATTAAACAATCCAATAGAAAAACAAATGTATATTCTTCTAAATCGTTTACCGAAGATCAGCGTTTGTTATTTCATGAAAAAGTAAAAGTTGAAAGTACCGATTTTATAAAAATAAGTTTGAATAGAATTCATCCGCGATTCTTTAAAAACGAAATTCAAAATGTAGTAATTACTAGTAAAAATGCTGTGGAATCGCTGATTACAAATTATTCTGCAATCGAACTTCAATTTAAAAATATTTACTGTGTGGGTCGACGCACTAAAAAATTAGTGGAGTCTAAAATTGGCAAAGTAAAGCACGCTGAAAACAGTGCTAAAAAACTTGCTGAGTACCTGGTAAATTATATGGACGGCTCTGAAGTAACTTATTTTTGCAGTAATTTAAGATTAGACGATTTACCTACTATATTAGAAAAAAACAACATAAAAGTAACCGAAATAGAAGCGTATCAAACTAAATACGATGGCATAAAAGTAGATGACTCTGTAGAAGGCATCATGTTTTATAGCCCTTCAACGGTAGAAAGTTTTATTCAAAAAAACAATGGCGATGTCATTGCGTTTTGCATTGGAGAAACTACTGCAAAAGAAGCTAAAAAACACTTTAAAGATGTTAGGATTGCAAAGGTTCCAACAGTTGAGAGTGTTATTGAGTTGGTAAATGAACATTATATTTAAACTAACTATCTACAAATATTTAGATATTTGCTATAATTTTGTTTACAGTATTTCAAAAACTTCATTTTATAAAAAATTTTATAAATCCTAAATTGAATTAATTTATTAAAATGAAAAGAGAATCTTTGCTCAATTATGTTTATCGTTTTTTTGATATCATTGTACTTTCATTTATTGTTTTCGATTTTGGCTATGATTTTACCGAAAACTTTACAACTCCGCACGTTACTGGCTTAATTTTTCTTTCAATTTTATTATTGATTTTTAATGTTTTAAAATTTTATATTTTTAAACACAAAAACACGAAAAAAGTAGCTCTAGTAAACGTTATAATTATTTCTGTTTTACTTCTTGTATCTATCATTGTTTCTTTAACTCATTTTGGTTACGATTATCATTACATTTCACAAAAAATTAAACCTATCCTTGAAGGCGGATTAATACTATATTTTCTTTTAAGGTTATTGGTTTTAGTAAGACATATTTACGATGTATACTTTAATCCTGCTATCGTTTTTGTTGGTAGTTTTGTAATTCTGGCATTGGCAGGCGCTTTTTTGCTTATGCTCCCAAGTGCCACCACAAACGGAATAAGTTTTATCAATGCTTTGTTTACTTCTACCAGTGCTGTTTGCGTTACTGGATTGGCTGTTTTAGATACAAGTTCTGCCTTTACCATAGTGGGTCAATCTATTATTTTAGTACTTATACAACTTGGTGGTATTGGGATTTTAACGTTTACATCGTTCTTTGCCTTTTTCTTTAGAGGTAGTTCGTCATTTAAGGAAGGTTTAAATACAAAAGATTTTCTTGCTCACGAAGGATTAAAAGATATTTATAGAGTGGCATTAAATGTTGTTGTATTTACTGTCACCATCGAAATAATTGGCGCCCTATTTATCTATTTTTCAATTACAAATAATCTCGCCACACACAATAAATTATTCTTTTCAGTTTTTCATTCCATATCGGCATATTGTAATGCTGGTTTTTCAATTTTTTCGGCTGGTTTATTTGATAATAGTATTCGTTTCAATTATATTTTTCAATGGATTATAATGATTCTTATTATTTTAGGCGGACTTGGGCATCACATCATTTTTAATTTTTACAAGTACCTAAAAACTTATGTTGTAGAAATATTCCGCAAAAAATTCATTCATAAACGTGTGCCAATAATAACACTGAATTCCAAAATAGTTATTTACACAACGTTCATATTACTTTTTTTAGGATGGGGGTTCTTATTTATTTCAGAATACAACCATACTTTATTAGACCATAAAACATTATTTGGAAAACTCACCAATGCCGCATTTGGATCTGTAACACCCCGAACGGCAGGTTTTAATGTAGTAGATTATTCATCAATGACAGTACCGTCGTTGCTTTTCGTGATCTTTTTAATGTGGATTGGTGCTTCACCAGCATCTACCGGTGGTGGTATAAAAACCAGTACCTTTGCATTGGCAACTTTAAATATTTATTCCATTGCAAGAGGAAAAAGTAGAATACAAATTTTTGGAAGACGATTTACTGCAGAATCAACCTCTAGAGCATTCGCTATTTTATCCATTTCATTAATAATTATAGGTTTGGCGATTATGGCGTTATTAATTTTTGAACCCCAGGACACACCACTGCTTTCTGTAGTTTTCGAATGTTTTTCTGCATACAGTACAGTGGGTTTGAGTTTAAATTTTACACCAACACTTTCTGATGCTAGTAAATACGTTCTTATTGCAGTTATGTTTATAGGAAGAATCGGAATGCTTAATTTAATGATAGGTTTAATGCGTCAAATTAACCATCAGTTTTATGAGTTACCTAAAGAAAATATTTTGATAAATTAAAGTTTAAATTAAATCATGAAAATAATTGTTTTCGGACTTGGGAATTTCGGTATGGCTTTATCTTTAAGCTTAACCGAAACAGGCAATGAAGTGATTGCTATTGACAAACAAATGGATAAAATTAATCTTGTAAAAGATAAAATTTCGCATGCCATTTGTATGGATTCCACCAACGAACTTGCTTACGAAGCCGTTCCTTTAAAAGATGCCGATAAAGTGGTTGTTGCCATTGGCGAAAACGAAGGTGCAGCCATTATAACAACTGCTATTATTAAAAAATTATGCGACGCTAAAATTATTAGTCGCGCACTTTCTCCTATTCATGATACGGTTTTAGAAGCCATGGGTATTCATAGTATTATTCATCCTGAACAAGAATCAGCCGACCGACTTACTAAACAAATTAACTTCAAATCTACTCTAGAAAACTATCAACTAGATCATAATTATACGATTTCCGAAGTAAAAGCGAAAAAAGAATTTTTTGGTAAAACATTACGGGAATTAGACACTATAGACACATACCGCTTAACTTTAATTACAATTATTCGTAATATTGAAAAAAAGAATTTAATGGGTAAAAAAACGATTGTAAAAGAAACTTTAGGTCGTACATCGCCCGAAACAGTGGTTTTAAATGATGACATCCTAGTCGTTTTTGGCAATAATAAAGATATTGAAAAATATTGCCTTGGGGAAGAAGAGTACGATTTAAGAAATAAAAATATTTAAAATGATTAAAAACGATTTATTTTTAAGAGCATTAAAAGGAGAAACTGTTGATCGCCCACCAGTTTGGATGATGCGTCAAGCAGGTCGATATTTACCAGAATTTATAGCACTACGTGAGAAATACGATTTCTTTACACGCTGCCAAACACCAGAAATTGCGAGCGAAATTACCGTGCAACCAATAAGACGTTACGGTATGGATGCCGCTATTTTATTCAGTGATATTTTGGTAATACCACAGGCTATGAATATTGAGGTGCAAATGAAACCAAATTTTGGTCCGTATCTTCCAAATCCTATTCGCACCTCTAAAGATGTTGCGAATGTGATTGTGCCCGACGCTAAAGAGGCTTTAGATTATGTATATCAAGCTATAAAAGCCACCAAAGAACTGTTGAATGATGATATTCCGTTAATAGGTTTTGCTGGATCTCCATGGACCATTCTTTGCTATTGCGTACAAGGTCAAGGCAGTAAAAACTTTGATAAGGCCAAAGAATTCTGTTTTACAAACCCCATTGCAGCGCATTTGTTACTGCAAAAAATTACAGACACGACTATTGCATATTTAAAAGAAAAGGTGAAAGCTGGTTGTAATGCAGTGCAAGTGTTTGATTCTTGGGGAGGCATGCTTTCTCCGGTAGATTATCAAGAATTTTCTTGGCAATATATCCAACAAATTATTGATGCATTAAAAGACGATGCACCTGTAATTGCCTTTGGTAAAGGCTGCTGGTTTGCACTAAACGACATGGCTAAATCTGGCGCCTCTGCATTAGGAGTAGATTGGACGTGTTCTCCACGCAATGCACGCTATTTAACCGGTGGCAATATTACGCTTCAAGGTAATTTTGACCCATCACGTTTATTATCGCCACCAGCTGTGATCAAAAAAATGGTGCACGAAATGATTAATGAGTTTGGCAAAGATAAATATATAGTAAACCTTGGCCATGGTATTTTACCGAACATTCCATTAGATAATGCCAAAGCATTTGTTGATGCAGTAAAAGAGTATAAAAGTTAAATTTTGGGCGTTACCACAAGGGTCGCGCTTTATTCGTAGTACTATTTTAAATTATGGAACTCATGAATACAAATATTTAGCAATTCGCACTCTGCGAGGTGCCCCAACAATTGCTCAATCGCTAACGCAAAAGGAGCTTTATGATTAAAAACATAGCCTTAGGAATAAAAGCATATTTCGGAGCATTTAGTTTAATTTCAAAACTAAAGCTCTGGAAATTTTTTGCTATTCCTATGCTTATTAGCGTTTTAATTGCAGTTCTTATTGGCGTTTCAGCATATGCTCTTTCAGATAATATTGGCCATTATATATCTAAGATTTGGGTTTGGCAATGGGGGAAAGAAACCTTTACAACCATTGGAAATATTATTGGTGGTTTATTTATTATAATCCTTGGACTCATTCTTTATAAACACATTATAATGGCACTTTCAGCACCATTTATGAGTCCGGTTTCCGAGAAAATAGAAAGCTATTTAACCTCAAACGCCAATCATAATCACAGAATTACAAGTTTCTCACAACAGCTATTCCGAGGGATACGCATTAATATAAGAAACCTTGGTATGGAGTTGTTACTCACTATTCCCATTCTACTGCTCGGTTTTATTCCAATAATTGGTCTTTTTTCAACTGTTTTATTGTTTTTAGTGCAAGCCTATTATGCAGGATTTGGTAATATGGATTATACGTTAGAGCGTCATTTTAAATACAACGAAAGCATTCAATTTGTAAAACAGCATCGCGGAATAGCTATTGGTAATGGTATTGTATTTATGCTGTTTTTATTAATTCCTATTATTGGAGTTATCTTGGTTTTACCACTTTCGGTAACTGCCGCTTCTTTAAAAACTATTGAAGCACTTCAAATGAAAAATGAAAATGAAAAATAAATTCTATAAATATATACAAACTTTACAAGACAACATCACTTCAAAACTAGAAGCCGTAGACGGTAAAGCACAATTTAAAGAAGACATTTGGGAACGACCTGAAGGTGGTGGTGGACGCACACGTGTTATTGAAAATGGCAATGTTTTCGAAAAAGGAGGTGTTAATATTTCAGGGGTTCATGGTAAATTACCAAAATCAATGCAATCCTATTTTAATGTGGGCGAAGTCGACTTTTTTGCCTGCGGTTTAAGTTTAGTGTTGCATCCAAAAAATCCGATGGTGCCAACAGTTCATGCAAATTGGCGTTACTTCGAAATGTATGATAAAAAAGGTAATATAATTGATAGTTGGTTTGGTGGCGGACAAGATTTAACGCCCTATTATTTGTTTTATGAAGATGCCAAACATTTTCATCAAGTCTGTAAAACAGCATGCGACAAACATAACCCAGAATTTTACGAAATCTACAAAAAACGTTGCGACGAATATTTTTACAATACGCATCGTAACGAAGGTCGTGGTATTGGTGGTCTATTTTTCGATTACTGTAAAGCTACTGAATCTATGTCTATGGAAAACTGGTATAATTTTGTAACCGAAGTTGGTAATAGTTTTCTTGAAGGCTACGTGCCTATTGTTATAAAGCGCAAAAATTTACCGTATTCTAAAGTACAAAGAGACTGGCAGGAAATACGTCGAGGTCGTTATGTAGAATTCAATTTGGTACACGATAAAGGCACCTTATTCGGACTTAAAACAAACGGGCGCATTGAAAGTATTTTAATGAGTTTACCACCGCATGTGCAATGGGTTTACGACCATCAACCAGAAGCTGGAAGCGAGGAAGCAAATTTAATTGAAGTTTTACAAAATCCTAAAGATTGGGTGTAATATGAATTGTTATTGCGGAAATAATATCACGTATCAAAATTGCTGTGAGGTTTATCATAAAAACGGTGGCAAAACCGAAACTGCACAACAGTTAATGCGTTCCCGTTATAGTGCATTTGTTTTGGCAAACGGCGATTATTTAATGGAAACCCATCACACAAAAACGAGACCATTAAAAGTTAAAAAGGCCATTGTAGCCTGGGCAAAATCTGTTCAATGGATTAAACTAGAAGTTTTAGAATCGTCTAAAGGCGCACAAAACGACATCGAAGGTACTGTTACATTTAATGCTTATTTTTACGAAAACGGAAAAATAGATGTTATTCATGAAAAATCTACCTTTACAAAAGAAAATTATTATTGGAAATACTTAGGAATAAGTAATTAAAAAATATAGAACCATGTACCCACTTAGAAGAAACCGACGATTAAGAACTAACGAAGCCATTAGAAGTTTAGTTAGAGAAACCATCATAACACCTAACGATTTTTTAGTGCCGCTTTTTGTAGTGGAAGGTAAAGGTGTAAAAGATGAAATCCCATCGATGCCAAATTACTATCGTTATAGTCTAGATTTGCTTGAAAAAGAAGTTAAAGAACTTTGGAGTTTGGGTTTAAAATCTGTTTTACTGTTTGTGAAAGTACCAGACAAATTAAAAGACAATAAAGGTAAGGAAGCTTTAAATCCAAAAGGGTTGATGCAACGTGCTATTAAAACCGTAAAAAATGCCTGCCCTGATATGTTGGTAATGACCGATGTGGCGCTTGACCCGTATTCAGCTTACGGGCACGATGGTATTGTTGAAAACGGCATTATTGTAAATGATGCAACTGCCGATTTTTTAGCAGAAATGAGCATTTCTCATGCTAAGGCAGGTGCCGATTTTGTCGCACCCAGCGATATGATGGATGGTCGAATACTAACCATTCGTGAAGCTTTAGAAGACGAAGGATTTATCAACACAGGAATAATGAGTTATTCGGCTAAATATGCTTCGGCGTTTTACGGTCCGTTTAGAGATGCTTTAGATTCTGCTCCAGTTAATATGAAAGATATTCCAAAAGATAAAAAAACCTATCAGATGGATTATGCCAATCGTTTTGAAGCTATTCGAGAAACCGAAATGGATATAGATGAAGGTGCCGATATTGTGATGGTTAAACCAGGATATCGCTTATTTAGACATTGTTCGTGAAATAAAAAATGCTGTGGATGTACCTGTGGCGGTGTATCAAGTATCTGGTGAATACGCCATGATAAAAGCCGCTTCAGAAAAAGGCTGGCTAGATCACGATGCCGTTATGATGGAACAAATTACAGCCATTAAACGAGCCGGTGCCGATGTAATTGCAAGCTATTTTGCAAAAGATGTTGTTAAATTAATTTCTTAATTTTAATAAACTTAATTAAGTTTTATGGGATTACTTCTGTTTTATGCTGCTTTTGCAATAATTTTTTCATTTTGGTGTTCTATTTTAGAAGCTGTTCTACTAAGTGTAACATCCACCTATCTTAATATTAATAAAAAAGAAGGAAAATCGTTTGCTGTCTATCTGGAGTTATTAAAAAAAGATATAGATAAACCACTTATAGCTATATTAACCTTCAATACTATTGCACATACTGTCGGAGCAATTATGGTTGGTGTTCAAGCAAAAACAGCCTATGCAGAAATTTATGGTGTTGGAAAAAAGTCGTTTTTAGGATATGCTTTTACCGAAGATGTTATGGTTGGAATTGTTTCAACTATAATGACAATATTAATATTAGTAACCTCAGAAATTATTCCTAAAACAATAGGAGCTACTTATTGGAAACATTTGGGAAGTTTTACCGCCCTAAGTTTAAAGATGCTTATATTTCCATTAAAATGGACCGGACTGCTTTGGCTTTTACAACTAACAACTAAATTAATTGGCGGAAAATCGCACGGAAGTATCTTAAGCCGTGAAGGATTTGTTACCATGACAGAAATCGCACATGAAGAAGGTGTTTTTGAAGAAAACGAAAGTAAAATAATTAAAAACCTTCTTAACTTTAAAAAAATTCGAGCTAAAGACATCATGACCCCAAGAACTGTTATTAAAACAGAAAACGAAACCATGACGATTGCTGCATTTTTTAATGAAAATTCCAATATTAGATTTTCAAGAATTCCAATATATTCCGAGCATCAGGATAACATCGTTGGTCTGGTTTTAAAAGATGATGTTTTTAAAGAAATGGCTTTAGATAATGACAACAAAACTTTAGAAGATTTAAAGCGAAACATAATTATTGTAAATCGAAGTATGCCTATCCCAGAATTATTTCAACAATTAATAGATAGCAAAAACCATATGGCTTTGGTGGTCGATGAGTTTGGTTCTGTTAACGGTATTGTAACTATGGAAGATGTTATTGAAACACTTTTGGGTCTAGAAATAATGGATGAAAGCGATAATGTTTCCGATTTGCAATTCCTTGCTAGAAAAAACTGGGAAGACCGAGCAAAACGTTTAGGAATAATTGATGAAAAAAAATAATTTTAAATAATGGAAGAATGCATCATCAAGTCCCCATTAGGGTATACAAAAATTGTTGGTGATGAAGATGGTATTATTTCTGTAATTGTACTTAATTCCGAAGAAAAAGAAACCGATATTATTCCTGATGAATTGGAAGATTGCGTGATTCAGCTCAATGAATACTTTGAAGGTGATCGCAAACAATTCGACCTAAAATTAAATCCTGAAGGCACCGAGTTTCAAAAGAAAGTATGGAAATTACTAGAGCAAATTCCGTATGGTAAAACCATTTCTTATTTAGAATTATCAAAACAATTGGGCGATGTAAAGGCAATTAGAGCAGTAGCAAATGCGAATGGTAAAAATCCGTTATGGATTATTGTTCCCTGCCATCGGGTTATAGGTAGTGATGGAAGTTTAACAGGTTATGCTGGTGGTTTACACCGTAAGCAATGGTTGCTGGAGCATGAAAGTCCCTATAAACAACAATCGCTTTTTTAGACTATGTATAGAACGCTAACCAAACTTTTAAAAACGTTTTTAACAGACGCTCAGATTTACAAACATGGTTTTAACTGGTCACCCATGTACAGACGTTCAACAGGGAAAGTTGTTGAAGTTTCTGATGATTTGCTTTATGTAAAGGTTAAAATTCCAATAAGCATAAAAAACAAAAATTTTGTAGGCTCTATTTTTGGCGGGAGTCTGTTTTCAGCCACCGATCCTATTTATATGATTCAATTAATGAATATTCTAAAAGACGATTACATAGTTTGGGACAAGGATGCCACCATAAAATATAAGCGTCCAGCAAAAGAAAACGTTTATGCAGAGTTTACTTTTTCACATAAAGAAATAAATGATATTAAATTGAAAGTTTTAGACAATAAAGAATTTCACTTAGTAAAAACATTCAATATTGTAAATTCAAAAGATGTTGTTTTCGCCGAAATAAGCAAGACTATATATATTGCAAACAAGACTTTTTATAAAGAAAAACAAAAACTTAAAAGCTCCAAAAAATAGAAATTTTTGCCCTTGTTTTTATTAATACAAATTCATTATCTTTATTTTCTACATTAAAAGAAAATAAATGAAATTTCTAAAAAATCTCCTCAAATGGGTTGTAATTCTGATTGGTTTAATAATTATTACGCTATACGTTACCGATACAGACTATTTAATTAAAGCCGTAAGAACCATCTATCTAAAAGGCTATACAACCGCCTATTTAGACGATTATAAAGAGTTTGACAATGAACCAGTAGAAAACGGAGAATCACAGCCTTGGCCAAATCATAAAGATTACAACATTGCTAAAGAAACAGATGCTCTTAACAAAATAAATAAAGAGAATGGAACCATTGCCTATGTCATAATAAAAAATGACAGTATTTGGTTTGAAAACTATTATGATGGTTATGATGAAAATTCTAAAACCAATTCCTTCTCGATGGCTAAAAGTTACGTTTCTGGCCTTATGGGAAAAGCCATTGAAGAAGGTTATATAAAAAGTTTAGACCAGCCTGTTAGCGATTTTTTACCAACTTTTAATCAAGGTTTGGCAGCTAAAATGACGGTGGGCGATTTATCGAGTATGGCGTCTGGAACTAACTGGGATGAAAAATATTACTCTCCATTATCCATAACTACGCGAGCCTATTTTGACGACGATTTGGAAAAAGTGATGCTAGGACTAAAAATGGTAAATGAACCAGGAAAAGTCTACAAATATGCCAGTGGTGACACACAAATGCTTGCCATGGTTATAGAAAAAGCTACAGGTAAAAAAATGTATAAGTATTTAGAAGAAAGCTTTTGGAAACCTTTAGGTTGTGAAAATGAAACCTTATGGCAGGTTGATAGTGAAAATCACGATTTAGTAAAAGCATATTGTTGTATTGCCAGTAATGCCAAAGATTTTGCTCGTTATGGGAAACTATTTAAAGACCACGGCAAATGGAATGGTAAACAAATTTTAGATTCTGCATTTGTCGCAAAATCTATAACACCTCGTTTTAAAGAAAGTCCGGAATATGGCTACGGCTGGTGGTTAAAACAACAAAATGGAAAAAGTTTCTTTATGATGCGCGGGCATCTTGGGCAATATGTAATTGTTGAGCCTAATGACAATGTTATAATTGTGCGTTTAGGGCATTCTAAAGGCTCAAATGTAGAAGTTGCGTCTTTTACTGAAGATATTACTACTTATATCAATGAAGCTTATAAGATGCTTGACAAATGATTTCAAAACTCGATTTAGAAAACATATTATTTCTAGATATTGAAACCGTTCCGGAAGTTCAATATTTTTCTGATTTGGACGAAACTAAACAAGCGCTTTGGGAACATAAATCGAAATACCAAAGAAAGGAAGACGAATCTGCCGAAGCATTTTATGAACGCGCTGGAATTTGGGCAGAATTCGGTAAAATAGTATGTATTTCGGTTGGATATTTTA
The DNA here is from genome assembly GCA_963698455.1 of uncultured Flavobacteriaceae bacterium. Lineage (GTDB taxonomy): Bacteria > Bacteroidota > Bacteroidia > Flavobacteriales > Flavobacteriaceae > Mariniflexile. The sequence continues at coordinate 343,505 of CAVOQU010000002.1, forward strand.
CCTTTAAAGGGGATGTAAGACAGTTTAGAGTGACATCTTTTTATGGCAATGAAATTAAAATTTTAAAAGATTTTAAAAACTTACTTATTTCACATTTTAGCGAAACCAAACATTTGCTTTGTGCACATAACGGTAAGGAATTTGATTTTCCGTATATAGCACGTCGCATGATAATTAATAATATTGAGTTGCCTTATAAGCTCAATCTCTTCGGAAAAAAACCATGGGAAGTGCCTCATTTAGACACCCTAGAATTATGGAAATTCGGTGATTATAAAACCTATACTTCTTTGAAATTATTAACCAACGTATTAGGCATTCCTTCACCAAAAGATGATATTGATGGTAGTGAGGTTTATCGCGTTTTTTATGAGGAAAATGAAATAGACCGTATTATCATTTATTGTGAAAAAGATACGATTGCCGTAGCTCAAATATTTTTAAGACTTCGTGGTGAAGACCTTTTAACCAACGACGAAATTATTCATATATAATAAAATCACCAACAATTATAACATTTTAATATAATTGTTGGTGATAATTAGTAGTAAACTTTTTGTTATTAGTTTTGACTATTTCTTAATTTAAATGAATACCCAATTGAAACTTGATTATAGTCTAAAAAATTTCTTGTAGTAAAATCAATAAACAGTTTACCATTTAATACATTGGCATAAGTTCCTAAAATAATATTTGTATTAAATTTTGCATTTCCTTCAAGACTCATAAAACCTAAACCAGCACCAACATAAGGTTTTAGTATTGAGTTTTCTATGTTTATTGGCAAAACGCCATTTCCTGAAAGCCCTAAAGAAATAGGACTAGAAAATGCGAAAAATAATTCTGGTACAAACAATATTTTAGAGTTTTCAATTCCAAAGTTTAATCGCACTCCAAGAACGGGTAATGTTTCATCTCCAAACATAACACCTCCTAAAACCGAAGCATCCTGAAATTCTAGCTTAGAATCGTATGCTTTCACTTCTTCTTCTTTTACCGGCTCATCTAAAATAGGCGCATTTTCAGTTTTATCAACTTGATTAAATTCTGCCTCTACTGGAGTCGGTTTTACAATAATCGTTGGAGTGGTATCATATAATTCACGCTTTTCGATTTTGTCTGTACTACGATCGATACTTCTATTTAATTCATCCAACTTGTCAATAATTTGACTAGAATTATCACTTTTTACATCTTTTTCTAATAACTGTTTAGAATCGATTAGATCTTTATTTAAATTGTTGCTATTCATTTGTAAAAGCAATTTTTCTAAATTTTCTAATCTTTGATTTAAGTGAAGTATTTGTTCATCTTTATCCGTTCTTAAAACCTTTTGTTGTTCAGCCGGAGCCAACGAATTATATTCAACTTCTCTTAAAATACGTTGAATTAACAATTCAAATTCTACTGGAGTCATTTGAACCATCGCCTCTTTTTCTACCTTTGGTTGTGTTTTTACAGGCACGATCGTTTGCTCTAATTGATTTTTAACAACCTCTTCTTGTGGTATTGCTTTAAATTTTGATGCAGTAACTTCTGTAGCTTCTACTTCTTTTAGTGCCTCGGTTATAGCCTTTTTGTTTTCTAAAATTTCAACTGCCTTGTCAACATCATTATTTTCATTCGCCGCTTTTAAGTCCAATTCCAATTGCGCGATATTAGCCTTATACTCCGTTTTTAAGTTTGCTAATTTGGCATCATTCATAGCCTGTTGTTCGGTTAAGGCATTACTTAACTTTTCGTTATAAACAGAACTCGCCGAATTCGCTTTTTTTCCAAATGCTATTTTCAGACCAAAATTATACATGGTATGCGTTTGAATTTGGTTTGGGGTTTGAATATCCGCTTCATCGGTATCTGAAGTTAATAAAGCTCTTATCCCTCCATAAGCTAAAAATCCTTTTCCTAATGGAATATTTAATCCTAAGCCACCTGATGCAAAATAACTTCCACTTACTGGTAATCCATCTTTCCCTAAATAATCACTTGTTGTATTAATATATCCCCCTCCTAATGCTAAATAAGGAACTACACCATTCCCATCGTTTAAACGGGCTCTAAACTCCATTCCATACATAGATAGTTCGTCAAAATCTGTAGAAATCTGTTCGTCTTTTGTAGACTGATAATAAAAACCTCGTATTCCAACATAATCATTGAAGTCTAAACCAAGATAACCACCCAACATCCAAGTATCTCTAAAGTTAGAATCACTATCAAATTTAATATTAGCTAAACCTGGTTCTATTACCAGTTTTAAACCGCTTAGACCGTTTAAAAAAGCTCTGTCTAATTCTGTTAAATTTCCTGGTTTGCGCCCGCCTAAATAAAATTCCAACGATGCCATTGCAGACCAGTTACTTAAACGTTCTATCTTAAAATCGGTATCTGAAACACCAAATGTTGTTTTATCTGCATCTGTAAGTAATTGCGAACCTGGATTAAAATTATACACGGTATTTTTTGCTTCAAGAGCAAAAACAATACGTTTTCCCAAATTAAATTTAGCACCTAAACCAGCAGTCGCAAATATTTGCTCCTGTTCATCTTGACTTTCTAACTGTATGGTCTGTACACCAGTTCCTAAGGTGAAATATGGGTTTAATTTTGTTTTCGTTCCAAAATTCGCCTTAAATTCGCCGCCCATTCGGGTTAGTTTAACATCTCTTGCAGTAAATAAAGCGTCTGAATAATTTACTAAGCCAAAATCTTTAAAATTTGTTTTTAAATCTAAGGCTTGCATGTACGTAGCTCGAATTTCTACATATTCTCCAAATCCAAAACCTACTTTTCCCCCAAGTAACACGCCATCTTCGAGACCAGACATATCGTCCCAAAACGTATACTCTGCAGCTGGCGATAATGTTACACTTATATCTTTTACCTGACCAAAAATTGTAGTTGATGACAGAAAGAAAATGAATAACATTATATTTATATTTTTCATGATACTTCTTTTATGTAGTTAATAAATACACATAGATGCACACATTAAATGCATGATATGATAATTAATAATTGAATTAAATTATTTTACGATTTCCGTTTTGGAATTTTCGATTTTCTCTGGTTCCGTTTTGCTTTTAATTTTATCCTTAAGGACATTTATAATTGAATCTTTTTCAAGACTTAAAATTTGCTTTTGAAGTTCTGAAACTAAAACTTCTCTTTTCAAATCCTTAACAGCATCAAGTACAGCAAAAACAATTAATGCTACTAAACCAATAATTTGAATTAGAATTAGTGGCGGTAAATAAAAAACACCAAACCCCAAATCAATATTAATAGATGTAGAAAACAAATTCCAGTTTAATATCAATAAAAAGATATTAATTGCTACATAAATGTATATTATTATATATTTCATAAGTTGTTTTTATTGCCCGCCTTAATGGCGGGCTGTTTTTTTAAAAAGTTAGACATAACACTAATAATGTCAGCGAATTTATATGTTTTAATATTTGTTCACTTAATTAACTATAAATGTTAAAATTCAAACTATTGTTCTAGTTTTTTCAACGCTTTTTTAACGCTAATTAATTGTTTATCGCTAGCCTTATATTCTAAAACTAAATCGTTCACCGCTTTTGTATTTAAAAAAGTCTTGTGTAATGAGTCATTTTTTAGATAATGCATCAGCGTAATTTCTCCAAAATTAGAAGTTAACTCAGCTTGCTCTTCTTCTAGTCTTTTCTTTTCTTTTAGTAATGACTGTTTGTCGGTAAATTGGTGAATCTTTTCATTTGTCTCTTCAACAAATTCTGCACCTGCCACATAAGCTTTTGCCGTAGTTTCTTTAACTTTTTCTGAAACAAATGACGCGCCCTCTGCAACATTTTCTGAGACATCTTCTATTTTTCCAGTAACATTTTCTATTAATGATTTAAAAAAACTTTTTTTGCTTTTTTCTTTAGTTTCTACTTTTGAAACTTTCTTTGTTGTTGCTTTTTTAGTTGCAGCTTTTTTAGTTGTTGCCATTTTTTATTTTTTTATGTTAGTTTTCTTGTCTTTTCTTCTTTTTCCTACGATATAAAATAATGCCATTATAGCGCCTAAAACTATTATTACAATTAAAGCTATCGATGTTTTATTAGATTCTTCTTCAATATTTTCGTTCTCATCAATGGCGTTTTCTGTTGAAGCGACGTCTGAAAATGGGGTCTCTAAATTAGCTAATTTTGAAGCTAATAATTTATAATCTGTATCTAGATTTGCTCCTTCACTTAATAAGCCATTTAAATTTTCATTTACCTTAGCTAATTGGTCTTCAAGTCTGCTTTTTTCGTCAACATTAAACTCGCTTAAAATTAGCTGTGTATCGTAATTAGTTCTAATTTTCTTGCTTAATTCATCTCTTTGACCTGTTATTCTAATAACTTGTTCTTCAGCATCCGCAATATTTCTATTAATGTTTTTAACAACATCATTTTGTATTAACGTTTTTGAATTAATGCCACTTAATAAAGAGTCTACTACGGCAAACGCAGTTGGTGGTGCTCCCTTATCATACAGTGCTTTTTTTTGTTCTAAGTAAACACTTTTCTCTTCGTTTAAAATTTCAATTTTTTTAGCGGCCAGAGCCACTTCCTTTTTTTGCAATGAAGTCTGCTCTTCTAAATTTTCTTTTTGTCCTTTTAATTGATCTAATTTATTATGAACTCCTTGTATTCCAGGATTAAGTTTTTTGTCATTAATAGCTTTCACAGAGTTCTCTAATTGTGCTAATAATCCGTTCAAAGAGTCTCTTTGCTTAGATACTTGATTAATGAGTTTTGCTTTAGCATCCTTTTGAGCGCTTAAAAAACTAAGTTTTGAGTTATAAAAACTTAATGAATCCTGACTTACTTTGTTAGATTCTAAAATAGTTTTTGATTCAGCAGCGTCAATTAAAGATTGATCTGCTTTTGTTTCGCCATTAGTGCAATTAAAAATTACTAAGGCAAAAAAGATTAAAGGGATAAAATTTGTTTTCATAATTATGGATAATTAATTAGTTTAATTTGTTATTCTATTATTATGACTTAACATTTTAAAAAAAGTCACTATTTTTATACAAAAAGTGACTTAAAAATATTTTCTAAGTCTTAAGTATTAAGATACTACATTATAATCAAATAATATAATTACCGTGAATAATAAATTGTTAGCTTTAATATACCTTATTACAATAACGGTTTGTGCACAAAACGATTCACTAAACAAGAGTGTAATAAGAATATCTGAAAAAGACTTAAGCTCGATTGTATCAAGAATAGTTGAAGCAAAGCATAAAAAATTAGATGCCCAAAAAAACCTTTTAAATGATACGCTAACAGCGATTAAGACTCATGAAACTTTATCTGATAATTTAGAAATTGATTATTTAAATCAAGAATTAGCACAGTTAAAAAGGCAACTTAATAATACAAATTCTGTAAAATCTCGCCCGATAATTAGTGCGGACAAAAAGTTGTATTTAAGAAATGAAATTGAAGATTTACAAAAGAAAATTGATAAAATGAATAGGTTGATTCGTGAACAGAATAACAATCCCTCTTCAAAAATTATTGTTGAACATAAATCTGAAATTCAAAAATCTCCGGATAAGATTAACGCAGTGAAAGTAAATGAAATTAAAAGGCAAAACCATTTGGTTAAATCAGATTCAATAAAAACAACTTTAAACAAGATTCCAGTTTCAGAATCTCCTAGAATAAACTATAATGATAGTTTAATCACAATAAAAAAGAAAATTGTAGCCCTTCAAAATGAAATGGCTGTCAATAAAACAGCTCCCTCAGACTACACTTTACTTTCAAAAAAATATAATAGTTATAAGCGAGAATTATATTTTGAAAATAATTCTAAGTCGATTGATACTGCTCAAGCAGAAAAATTAAATGAATTAGTTACTATTTTAAAAGAAAACGAAAATATTGACGTTTTAATTAAAGGTTTTGCCAGTAAAAAAGGAAGCGCCATTTATAACCAGAACTTATCCATGCAACGTGCAGAGACTATTAAAATTAGTTTAATTGAAAAAGGTGTTCCCCCAATTAGAGTTTTAACTGTATACCATGGTATTGATTATGAAGCAGCTACTGACGAAAAAGCGAGGCGTGTAGACATCTCGTTAATTATAAGAAAATAAACACGCCATTAATTCCATCCGTCTCCTTTTTTTTGTTAATATTTTTTAGGTACAATTAAGAAAGTAGCTATATTTACTTATGCCAAATACTGTAATACTAAAAATAGAAAACCTAGCAATCAGTTTTTTTTCAAATAAAAAAGAATCTGAAGTTATTCGAAATATTTCATATCATTTAAATCAAAATGAAATATTAGGAATTGTTGGCGAATCGGGTTCTGGTAAATCGGTTTCTTCTTTGGCTATTTTAGGCTTACTTCCAAAGAAAATTTCAAAAATAACCTCCGGTAGTATTGTTTTTAACGATATTGATTTAACAACGCTTTCATCAAAAGCATTTCAAAATATACGAGGAAAAAAAATTGCGATGATATTTCAAGAACCTATGAGTTCTTTAAATCCGTCCATGACCTGCGGAAAACAAGTTCAGGAAATTTTATTACAACATACTAATTTATCGAAACAGGAAGCAAAAACAGAAACACTTTCACTTTTTGAAAAAGTAAAACTTCCTGATGCTGAACGTGTTTATAATGCTTATCCTCACGAAATTTCTGGCGGTCAAAAACAACGGGTTATGATTGCCATGGCAATTAGCTGTAAACCCGATATTTTAATTGCAGACGAACCTACAACAGCTTTAGATGTAACAGTACAAAAAAACATCATAGAACTTATAAAAGACTTACAGGTTGAAAACCAAATGAGTGTTATTTTTATTACACACGATTTGTCTTTAATTTCTGAAATAGCAAACAGGGTTTTAGTGATGTATAAAGGCGAGATTGTTGAACAAGGCGAAGTCTCAAGCATTTTTAAAACACCGGAGCACATTTATACCAAAGCGCTTATAAATTCGCGCCCATCTTTAAAAACACGCTTAAAAACATTGCCAACCATTCAGGATTACTTAAACAATACCACTAAAACTGAGATTATCACTTCTGAGCAAAGACAACAAAAACACAAAACACTATATAGCAAACCGCCTTTATTAGAAGTAATCAACGTTGAAAAGGAGTATTTTTCAAAATCAGGTTGGTTTTCAAAACCACAATCTTTTAAAGCAGTGAATGATGTGAGTTTTAAATTGTATGAAGGCGAAACTTTAGGATTGGTAGGGGAGTCTGGATGTGGAAAATCAACTTTAGGAAATGCCATTCTTACAATTGGATAAAGCCACGGCAGGAAAAATTCTTTATCAAGGAGTTGATATCACTAAACTTTCAAATTCTGAAATCAAAAAACTTCGAAAAGACATTCAAATAATTTTTCAAGACCCTTATTCATCATTAAATCCAAGAATACCTGTAGGTGAGGCTATTATGGAACCCATGATAGTTCATAACCTTTATAATTCTGATGATGAACGCAAAGAAAAAACGATTGAGATTTTAAATAAAGTAGGGTTATCTGAAGATTATTTTAACCGTTATCCACATGAGTTTTCTGGCGGACAACGACAACGAATTGGTATTGCTAGAACTATTGCTTTACAACCAAAATTAATTGTTTGTGATGAATCGGTTTCTGCTTTAGATATTTCTGTTCAAGCACAAGTATTAAATCTACTAAACACGCTTAAAGAGACTTTTGGCTTTACCTATATTTTTATATCCCACGATTTGGCAGTGGTAAAATATATGAGTGACCAATTATTGGTAATGAGTAAAGGAAAAATAGAAGAATTGGACGATGCAGATGTTATATATGCATCGCCCAAAACAGTCTATACAAAAAAATTAATTGACGCTATCCCAAAAGGATTATAGCATAAATAATTTTTTTGTTAAATAAAGTAAACTTTTGATAAATCGTAAATTCGATCGAAGTGTTTCTTTGAATTTACTGTCATTAAATGTAGGTTGTTCATGTAGATTTGTTGTAAAATTCATAAGCGTCGAGTTTATGGTAGATTTGGGGAAATCTAGTTATTTTGATTGGTTTATTTTGGGATTACTAATATCAAAAATATTTTTAGTTTTTCAGTTATAAAACAAAAATAATCGATGAAATGTCTTTTTATTTAACATTTCATCGATTATTTGATATTTTTCGATCTATAAGAATTATTATTAGATTTCCATTTCTGGAATATTTCCTTCAATAATTAAAGTGCCTTCTGTAGCATTTTTTATTTCTTCAACTGAAATTCCTGGAGCACGTTCTAATAATTTGAAACCTTTATTAGTAACTTCAAGAACCGCTAAATTGGTAACAATTTTTTTTACACAACCAACACCTGTTAAGGGAAGTGAGCAATTTTTTAAGTAATTTAGATTCTCCTGCTTTATTTGTATGCATCATGGCAACAATAATATTTTCGGCACTCGCAACTAAATCCATTGCACCACCCATGCCTTTAACCATGTGTCCAGGAATTTTCCAATTGGCTATATCGCCGTTTTCAGAAACTTCCATGGCACCTAAAATAGTTAAATCAACATGTTTACCTCTAATCATGGAAAAACTCATAGCAGAGTCGAAAAAACTTGCTCCGGGCAATGTAGTAATGGTTTGTTTTCCAGCGTTAATAATATCAGCGTCTTCTTCTCCTTCAAAAGGAAATGGTCCCATACCTAACACGCCATTTTCACTTTGAAATTCTACTTCAATATCATTACGAACATAATTGGCAACTAAAGTTGGAATGCCTATGCCTAAATTTACATAATATCCATCTTTTACTTCCTTTGCTATTCGTTTTGCTATTCCTATTTTATCTAACATAATTTAATTTCTTTGTCTAACGGTTCGTTGCTCAATTCGTTTTTCATAATGTTTTCCTTGAAAAATACGCTGTACAAATATTCCTGGAATATGAATTTGATTAGGGTCTAAACTTCCAAGAGGCACTAATTCTTCAACCTCAGCAACTGTAATTTTTGCTGCTCCACACATGTTAGGATTAAAATTTCTAGCAGTTCCTTTAAAAATTAAATTTCCTGCTGCATCACCTTTCCATGCTTTCACAAAAGCAAAATCTGCTTTAAAAGCATGTTCTAAAACATACATTTTACCATCAAATTCTCGGGTTTCTTTTCCAATCGGCTACTTCGGTTCCGTAACCTGCCGGGGTGTAAATTGCAGGAAAACCTGCTTGAGCAGCTCTACAGCGTTCTGCTAAAGTGCCTTGTGGTATCAATTCAACATCTAATTCGCCTGATAACATTTGTCGTTCAAATTCATCATTTTCACCTACATACGATGATATCATTTTTTTTATTTGATGCTTTTGAAGTAATAATCCCAATCCAAAATCATCTACTCCTGCATTGTTAGAGATACAGGTTAAACCTTTAATCACCAGATTTTACTAATTGAGCTATCGCATTTTCTGGAATACCACTAAGTCCAAAACCACCTAACATAAAGGTCATATTATCTGAAACTCCTTTAAGGGCTTCTTCAACACTGGCTACTTTTTTATTAATCATTATTATATCATTTTTTGCTTCTTAAAAATACGAAATAAAAAAGCCATTCTTAAAAGAATGGCTTCATAATTATATTTAATTATTAATGATATTAAAAATTCAAATCGTCTGGTGTCTTTCCGGAATCATTTCCATTAACATAATTACCAGAGCCCTTTAGAACAATCTACATTAATGGAAAGATTAGAAGGTGATTCAAAATTACCTGTTGATACATCTAAAGTTTTATCCTCATAACAACTTTTCATAAATACACCCCAAATTGGTAATGCCATAGATGCTCCTTGACCGTATAAAATAGATCTAAAATGAGCTGCTCTATCTTCTGCACCAACCCAAACACCTGTTACTAAATTAGGTACCATACCCATAAACCAGCCATCACTTTGGTTTTGTGTAGTTCCTGTTTTTCCTGCAATTGGATTTGTAAATCCATAAGGATATCCTGTTATAATATCTTTATAAAACTGATCTGGCGGACCTGTTCTTCTTAAACGAGCTCCAGAACCACACTGTGTAACACCTTCTAAAAGTTTTACTGTTACATAAGCAGTTTCTTCACCTAAAACATCACGGGTTTCTGGTTTAAACTGATAAAGTATAGTTCCATTTTTATCTTCAATAGTGGTTACCATTACAGGTTTTGTATAAACCCCTTTATTAGCAAATGCGGCATAAGCACCAACCATTTCATAAACACTTAAATCTGGTGTTCCTAATGCAATTGATGGTACTGCGGAATATTTGACTCAACTCCTAATTTCTTAACTAAATCTATAACGGTTTGTGGTCCCACTTTATCCATTAATCTTGCCGTAATTGTGTTTACTGAATTCGCTAAGGCATCTTTTAAAGTTCTTGTACCTCCATAATCACCTCCAGAATTTTTTGGACACCAATCTTCTGGATTTCCATATTTATTAGCTTCAATACAAAAAGGGGTGTCTGGAAATACATCACACGGTGAATAATGTAATTGGTCTATGGCAGTAGCATAAACAAAAGGTTTAAAAGTAGAACCTACTTGACGTTTTCCTTGTTTTACCATATCGTATTGAAAATGTCTGTAATTAATTCCTCCAACCCATGCTTTTACATGACCAGTTTGTGGTTCCATAGCCATCATTCCTGTACGTAAAAATGTTTTATAATAACGTATAGAATCTATTGGTTTCATTATGGTATCAATCTCTGTGGCTTTGCCATTTCTCCAAGCAAAAATTGACATTTGAGCAGGTTTATAGAAAGATGCTTCAATTTCTTTATTAGACTTGCCTAAATCATATTTCATCTTTCTCCATCGCTCAGATTGTTTCATAGCACTTTTTAATAATGCATTAATTTCATCTGTAGATAAATCTATAAAAGGTGCTGTTGGGTTTCTATTTGGTGCATTCTGTTTAAAAAATTCTGCTTGCAATCTCGACATGTGTTCTTGCACCGCATTTTCTGCATACAACTGCATTCTGGAATCGATGGTGGTATAAACTTTTAAACCATCGTTATATAAATTATATTTTGTGCCATCTGGTTTCGGATTGTTTTTTATCCAATCTTTCATAAAACCATCTAAATACGTTCTAAAATATGTAGCAATTCCTTCTCGATGTGATTCTGGAGAATAATTTAAATCTAATTCTGTTTTTTGAAGCGAATCTTTAACTTTTTCAGTTATAAAATCATACTTTTCCATTTGGGCAAGTACTACATTTCGTCTATTTCTAACACCTATCGGATTTCTTATTCGGCCTAGGGTTATATAAAGAAGAGTTTTTAAACATCCCAACTAACATTGCAGATTCTTTTAAATCTAAATCTTTAGGTTCTTTTCCAAAATAGATTCTTGAAGCACTTCGAATACCATCTGCATTATTACCAAAATCATAAATATTAAAGTACTGAGCAATAATTTCTTCTTTGGTGTATTGACGCTCTAAACGAATAGCAATAATCCATTCTTTTATTTTTTGAGGTAATCCTTCCTATTTTATTTTTAGAACCTTCACCATGAAACAATTGTTTTGCCAATTGTTGAGAAATGGTACTTGCACCACCACCGCTACCTAATTTATACAATAGCTCTTAATGTTCCTATAGCATCAATACCAGAATGCTCATGAAAACGTGCATCTTCAGTAGCCAATAAAGCATCTACTAAATGTTGTGGTAATTCTTCATAACTTACAGGAGTTCTGTTATCATTTAAATAAAATTTACCTAAGGTTTTACCATCGGAAGAAATAATTTCTGTTGCTAAATTTGTTTTAGGATTTTCTAAAACCGTGTGATCTGGCATTTCACCAAAAACACCCCATGAAGCCAAAATGAATAATAATAATATAAAGATAATTCCTCCTACAAAGGCTATCCAAAACCAACGAATGTATTTGGAAAAGTCTTGTATTGACTGCTGCTTGTTTTTTTGCTGCCATAGCTTAACTGGCTTATTTTTTAAAATTAATGTATTATTTTTTTATCAGGTTTTTCAATTCTAAAACCAACATCTGTAATGCCTTCCAAATTAACAACACCATTTACTTTTCCATTTTCTCTCATAGCATGTTGAATTTTAACAACGTATTCTCCTTTTTCTTTAAAAACAACATTTTCTTTATACCAAAGTTTATTTTCTTTAATATCTGTTAATCCAGTTCCTAAAAGTTTGCCTGTTGGATCTGCCATTTTATATTCTAAAGTGTCTTTAATTTTTTTGCCATGTGGAAAATCCATTTCAACAATTAAAAACAAATTATTGTACTTATAGGCATTTGTATTTCTTAAATTAACAAACAAATTATAGGCATTTGTTGAATCTGGAGCCTTAATTTTAAAGCTTACTATAGAATCTTTATTCCAATTATTGTCAACTGGTTTATAAACATCAAAAACACGATTTGGGTCGCAAGACACAAATACTAAAGAAAACATTATTAAAAACAATAATACACTATTTCGCTGCATCTTTATTTTTTTGAGGTTTTTGATTCTTATTTTTGTTTCTGTTTCTATTATTTTGATTTGGGTTTTTTGATGATTGGTTTGAATTATCATCTTGACTACCTTGATTACCTTGTTACCTTTGCCTTTTACTCTTCTCTTATTATTTTTACGTTTTTTATTCGGTTTTGGACTATCAAAACGTGTTAAACTATCTTGACCAACAACATTTTCAAATTCTGTTTTAGTATCTTCAGTTACTTCTAAAGCATATTCTTCTAAACTAACAACTTTTTGATTTTTCTTATTTAAACTAATAATTTCGTTAGCTTGTTCGGTTGTTATTTTATGCCAGTTTGCCCATTCTCCTTCATAAGCATACCACATATGTCCTTTAAAAATATCGTTTTTTGACAAACTGCAGTTCCTTTTTCGGTTTGTAATTTAATATCTGTTTTAGGGAAACTTTTTAAGGCATCTAAATAACTATCTAATTCGTAATTTAAACAGCATTTTAATTTACCACATTGTCCTGCTAATTTTTGAGGATTTAAAGATAATTGTTGATATCGTGCTGCCGATGTACTTACTGAACGAAAATCGGTTAACCAAGTAGAACAACATAATTCTCGACCACAAGAACCAATACCACCAAGTCTGGATGCTTCTTGACGAAACCCAACTTGTTTCATTTCTATTCGGGTTCTAAATTCACGTGCAAATACTTTTATTAAGTTCACGAAAATCAACTCGTTCTTCTGCAGTATAATAAAAAGTAGCTTTACTTGCATCACCTTGAAATTCAATATCAGAAATTTTCATTTGCAACTTTAAATCAATAGCAAATTGACGTGCTCTCACCTTCATAGGTTCTTCTTTGTCGCGTGCTTCAGACCAAATATCAATATCTTTCTGACTTGCTTTTCGGTAAATTTTAAAAATTTCTTCAGGAGTTTCTGAAATATTTTTGCGTTTCATTTGAACACGCACCAATTCTCCCGTAAGGGTAACCATACCAATATCATGACCAGATTGTGCTTGTGTAGCAACTACATCGCCAATACTTAATGTTAAATTTTCGGTATTGTGATAGTATTCTTTTCTACCATTTTTAAAACGAACTTCAACCCAATTAAACGGTTTTTCTCCGCTAGGAAGCGACATGTTGGCTAACCAATCGAAAACGGTTAGTTTATTACAACTATCTGTTCCACAAGTACCATTATTTTTACATCCTTTAGGTTGACCGTCTTTACCAGTTGAACAACTGTTACAAGCCATAAGTTTTTATATATTGAATTCGCTAATAATTAAATTATCACGAATGGAGGTTCATAAATATTTTTAAAAGGTAAAGATAAGATTATTATGCTTACTTTAAAATAGATAGCAAATTATCATTATAACTATAAAAAAAATAGTTATTTCAATCTTATTTTACAATGATTTGACGCTGATAATTTTTACTGGACATGCTTTTGAAGCTTTATCACAATCGTCAAAAATATGTTCTTCGGTAGATTTTAATGTGAAAAATCCTTTTTTATCTTTTGAATGCAGCAACACCGATTTTCCATCTTTTTTAGACATTTGAAACTGATTTGGTGCCAACTCAACACAGTAATTACAGCCAATACATTTATTGCGTTGTAATGTGATAACTACCATTAAGCTTCTACTTTATTTTCAACAATTTTATATAATTTATCTGAAGGTCGGATTCTAAAACCTAGTGGAATGGTTACTAAATCGCCTTTGGTTCCTTTGCTTAATTTTTGATCATTTACCATCATTTCATTCACTTCAATTTCTTTGGCTCCTGTGGTTGGACCTGTAATTAAAATAGTGTCACCAATGGCAATATCGAAGGCTTCAATTTTAAATTCACCAATTTGTGGTTTCGGAAAAAAGTGTGTGCCTTTACCAATATACACTTTCTTTTGTGTGGCATGAGACCCGGAACCATTGCTCCATTCTCCTAATTTCTGACCTAAATAATAGCCATTCCAAAAACCACGATTATACACTTTTTCGAGTTCTTGCATCCAGGTAATTACTTTTTCTTTTTGATAGGTTTCGTTTTGTAAACTATCAATAGCTTCACGGTAGCATTTAATTACTTTAGCTACATATTCTGGCGCTCTTCCGCGTCCTTCAATTTTTAAAACTTTAATGCCTGCATCTGCAACTTGATCTAAAAAATCAATGGTACATAAATCTTTTGGAGACATAATATATTCGTTATCAATCTCCATTTCAAAACCAGTTTCTTGCTCAATTACCGTATATTTTTTTCTGCAATTTTGTTTGCAAGCACCTCTGTTTGCCGAGGAATTATACGCATGCAAACTCATATAACATTTTCCAGAAACAGCCATACATAAGGCACCATGACCAAATATTTCAATTTCAATAAGTTTTCCTGATGGTCCTTTTATTTGTTCTTTTTCAATTTGTTCGGTAATTTTTTTTACCTGTCTTAAACTTAACTCTCTGCTCAACACCATGGTATCGGCAAACATGGCATAAAACTTAACAGTTTCTATATTGGTGATATTTATTTGAGTGGAAATATGTACTTCCATACCAACTTCTCTAGCAGCCATTAATTACCGCCTGATCCATAGCAATAACCGCTGTAATATCTGCTTCTTTCGCTTTGTTAATCAATGTTTTTACAAGCGATAAATCATGGTCGTAAATAATGGTATTAAGCGTTAAATAGGTTCTAACATTTTTAGCTTTACATCGTTTTGAAATTTCTTGTAAATCGTCTAAAGTAAAATTTATAGATGCTCTTGCACGCATATTTAGTTGTTCAACACCAAAATATATGGAATCTGCACCATTATCTAAGGCCGCTTGCATGGATTCAAAATTTCCTGCAGGTGCCATTAATTCAATTTTCTGCATCATGACTGTTTTTTAGATTGAAAGACTTCAAAAATATTCCGCAAATCTTTTTTATGAGGTAGATGGTCTGCACGTCCTTTTTTAAAGATGTCGTTGCTGTTACCTTGTCCTTTTCTCAGTTCTTTTTGTTCTTCATAAGGCAATCTGTTTATTTCCATACAGGTCGTAGAACAGCAACTTTCCATGTCTTCTTTACATTTCGGGCATTGAATAAACAGTAAATGACAAGCTTCATTCGCACAATTGGTATGGATATCGAAAGGTTCACCACATTGGTGACATTGTGCAATAATATCTTCACTAATTTTTTCAGCTCTTCTATCATCAAACACAAAGTTTTTTCCTAAAAACTTATTTTCTAAATTTTGTTCATTTACTTGTCGAGTATATTCAATAATACCGCCTTCAAGTTGATACACATTTTTAAATCCTTTGTGTTTAAAATAAGCACTGGCTTTTTCGCAACGAATACCACCAGTACAATACATCACCAGATTTTTATCTTCTTTGTGGTCTTTTAAATCTGCTTCAATAATATCTAAAGAATCTCTAAAGGTGTCAACATCGGGCGTAACAGCATTTTTAAAATGCCCAATTTCACTTTCGTAATGATTACGCATATCAACCAAAACGGTATTTTCATCTTCAATAAAATTATTGAATTGTTCTGCACCTAAATGAATGCCTTTATTGGTAACATCAAACGTGTCATCATTTAAACCATCAGCAACAATTTTATTTCGCACTTTTACTTTCAGTTTTAAAAACGATTTATTGTCTTGCTCAATGGCAATATTTAATCGGATGTCTTTTAAAAAATCAATCGTATCTAAATGTGTTTTAAAGGCATTAAAGCGGTCGGCAGGTAATGAAAGTTGCCCGTTAATACCTTCGTGGGCAACATAAATTCTGCCTAAAACGTCCAATGCGTTCCAAGTAAGAAATAAATGGTCTCTAAAAATTTGTGGATTGCCAATTTTGGCGTACTGATAAAAAGAAAGTGTTAATCGACTTTTTCCTGCTTCGTCAATTAATGTAGCTCTTTCTTTCGCACTTAATTTATTGTACAGTTGCATGCTATACTAATGTTTTAAGGTTAAAGAATATTTTAAGCTGCAAAAGTACAATTTTTAAAAAAAACAAGACTATTAATCACAAAAAAAGCACCTATAATATAATAAGTGCTTTCAAAGAATAGTTCGAGTTAGTCTACTTTTAAAGTATTCTTAAGATAAGTTTCATAGCAAAATCTTCCCACTACTAATTACTAGATGCAAAATGTTCATAAAGGTTGCGTTATAAAATTGTAAGATGCCAAAACTTATAGTATTTTAGCGTTCATTACATCAGAAAATAAAATTAAAAATGAGCAGCGAAAAAGAAGCAAAATTAAAAGCATTAAAACTTACATTAGATAAATTAGATAAAGCCTACGGAAAAGGTACCGTAATGAAAATGAGCGACCAGGCGGTTGTTGATGTGGATGCAATTTCTTCAGGTTCTCTTGGATTAGACATCGCTTTAGGCGTTGGCGGATATCCTCGCGGACGTGTTATTGAAATTTACGGACCAGAATCTTCAGGAAAAACAACACTTACTTTACATGCTATTGCCGAAGCACAAAAAGCAGGTGGTATTGCTGCTTTTATTGATGCAGAACATGCATTTGATAGATTTTATGCCGAAAAACTTGGGATAGATTTAGATAATTTAATTATTTCTCAACCAGATAATGGAGAACAAGCTTTAGAAATTACCGATAATTTAATTCGCTCTGGAGCTATTGATATTGTTGTAATAGATTCTGTGGCAGCATTAACACCAAAAAGTGAAATTGAAGGCGAAATGGGTGACTCTAAAATGGGTTTACATGCACGTTTAATGTCTCAGGCATTAAGAAAATTAACAGGTTCTATTAGCAAAACAAATTGTACCGTAATTTTCATTAACCAATTACGTGAAAAAATTGGTGTTATGTTCGGTAACCCAGAAACTACAACAGGTGGTAATGCCTTAAAATTTTATGCATCTGTTCGATTAGATATTCGTCGTTCTACACAAATTAAAGAAACCGATGGTAATGTTACCGGTAATAAAACCCGTGTAAAAGTGGTTAAAAACAAAGTTGCTCCACCTTTTAAAACAGCAGAATTTGATATTATGTATGGTGAAGGTATTTCTAAAGTTGGTGAAATTTTAGATATTGCTGTTGAAAACGAAATCATTAAAAAAAGTGGTTCCTGGTTTAGTTATGATGAAACCAAACTAGGGCAAGGACGAGATGCTGTAAAAGCACTTATAAAAGATAATCCAGAACTTATGGATGAACTCGAAGCCAAGGTTAGAAAAATAGCCAAGGAAGCTTCAGCTTCAAAATAATTAAAAAAATCCCGATACATCGGGATTTTTTTTGTTTCACACGCAACCTTTTCCTCCTAAGCGCATCTTAATTATAACAAACATGTATTTAAAATTAAATTTTATTTGTTATGAAAAAGTTACTTGCCCTAAGTTTAGCTTTAATTTTATGTGCCTCTTGTAGTTTAGATAACGATAATGGCACAAATTATAGCTTTGATATTTTACCAGTAGAGAGTGTTGATATTCCCAGCGAATTTACATTGGGTGAAACATACCCTATCACGGTTACCTATTTACGACCAACAACCTGTCATTATTTTAGAGAGTTTTATTATGCTAAGAATCTTAATGAACGTACTGTTGCTCCAATAACCATTGTTTATGAAAATGATAATTGCGAAACTTTGGATAATGTTCTAGAAGAAGCTACTTTTAACTTTATCGTAACTAGTAATGGCTCTTATATATTTAAGTTTTGGCAAGGTGAAGATGCCAATGGAGAAAACCAATATTTAACTATTGAAGTACCTGTAACTAATTAAAGTATTAATTAATACGTGTTTAATTTGAGTTTGAATCAACTCATAGAAAATTGTAAAATTAATGATACTAAAGCACAAAGTGAATTGTATAAACTCTTTTCGAGTAAGCTATTCTCTATATGCTTAAAGTATTCGCGTAACTATGCCGAAGCGGAAGATAATTTGCAGGATGCATTTTTAACGATTTTTAAAAAAATTGACCAATTTAAGAATAAAGGTTCTTTTGAAGGTTGGTTAAAACGTGTTACAATTAACACGGTATTACAGCAATACCGAAATCAAAAGGTTTTTGATATTGTAAATGAAAATATTATTGATGACACTGAAATAGATATTGATGAAGACAACATTTCCATCGATTATCTTTTACAGATTATTCAAGAATTACCAGATAGATACCGATTGATTTTTAACCTGTATGTATTAGATGGTTATTCGCATAAAGACATAGCAACTATGCTGGATATTAACATTGGCACCTCAAAATCTAATTTAGCACGTGCTAGACAGATTTTGAAACAAACCATAGTAAATTATAGGCAAAAAATAAATTTACAATCCTTATAATGGGAGATAAAAAACATATAGACCGATTGTTTCAGGAGCACTTTAAAGATTTTGAAGTGTCACCTCCAGAGACTGTTTGGAATAAGATTGAAGACCAACTTAACCAAGACAAGAAAAAACGTCGTGTAATTCCTATTTGGTGGCGTTATGCAGGTGTTGCAGCTTTATTGTTGCTTACTTTTAACTATTGGTGATATTTATTTTAATAATATCTGACAGAACCTCAACCAACAAAAGTGGTAGAAACTGAAGATGATACAAACTCGAAGTTCAAATGCAATCAAATGACAACTAAAATTGCTGTTGAAGCAAGATAATTCATGAAACAAACAACATTGAAGATATTAATACTGAATCAAGCAATAAAGCTTCATCAAATTCGCCTAATACTTTCAACAGAATCAACAATTAGCTGAAACATCGACTTCAGCAACTAATAAAAACGAAAGACTTGTTCAAATTTACCTTCAAATAAAAAATCGAATGTCAAAAAACAATATAACAAACTCAAATAAAAATCAAACAATTGCATCAAATTCAGAAGTAAAAAATAATGTTTCTAGTTTCGGATAAATCTGAAAACCTCAACGAAGCTATTCAAAATAATACGCCACAAGTTTCATCTGAAAAAGAAAAAGCGCTTAGTGAAAAATGCTTCAAAAGATAATAACGGGATTGCAGAAGTTAAAAAAGACAAATCGAAAGAAAATCTGCTTACAATTGAAGAAGCTCTAGATAAAACCAAAGATGAAATTGCAGATGATAAAACATCAAACAAATGGCGCATTGCACCAAATGCAGCTCCTGTATATTTTAATACTTTAGGCGAAGGTTCATCTATAGATCCACAATTTAATACCAATTCTAAAACTGGTGAATTTAATATGAGTTACGGTATTAATGCCAGTTATGCGGTTAACGATAAACTAAAAGTACGCTCTGGTATTAACAAAGTAAATTTAGGTTATAATACCAATAATGTTATTGTTTATCAATCGGTTGGGGTAAGTTCGAGTACTAAATCCTTACAAAACATTAACGCAAGTGCCAGCAGTAATGCATCTGATAATATTTCAATTATTAGTGGTGAGAATTTAAACGCAAATTCTCGGTCTTTTGCACCATCAAATACCTCTATAAATCAATCATTAGGATACATAGAAGTGCCTTTAGAAATTGAATATGCCTTTATAAATAAAAAATTAGGCATTAATGTCATTGGTGGATTTAGTTCGTTCTTTTTAAGTGATAATAAAATTTATTCTGAAGCTGAAAGTGGTTCAAAAACATATTTAGGTGAAGCTAATAATATAAACAATGTAAGCTATAGTGCTAATTTTGGTTTTGGTTTTAACTATCAAGTATCTAAAAAAATAGATTTGAATTTAGAGCCTATGTTTAAATATCAAATTAACACATTTAACAATACTTCTGGTGATTTCAATCCCTATTTTATAGGTGTTTACACTGGATTCGCTATTAAATTCTAGGTTTTTGGTTAGATCTGGATATTGATTTCCATTAAGCTCGGAAATCAATTTCAAAGAAAACTGCTCTCCCCAGAGCGGTTTTCTTATTTATTAAAGGTTTGTAATTGTTTTAAAATAATTTCTTTAGCATTCTTATTTAACGACTTTGGTTTCTTTAATAGTTAAATCTTTCGTAGATATAAATTTATGCATTTTTACACGCATTCTACCAGGTCCTCCGCTAAAAAAGGTGTAAGAAAATCGTTTTTTATTATCACCAAAAGTTATAGGAACCATCGGGATGTGATGATTAATGGCAAGTCTAAATGCACCATCTTTAAAATCATCTAATTCAATATGTTCTTCTGGTACACCGCCTTCAGGGAAAATACAAATACTTACTCCAGTTCTTAATCTGTTTTGTGCCCTTAAAAAAACAGCTTGTCTGCTTTTAGCCGAATTTCTATCAACCAAAATACAGGTGCGTTTATAAAAAAACCCGAATAATGGAATGTTAGCCAATTCCTTCTTTCCAACAAACACAAACGGATTTTTAACCGAAACCAGCATAAGCATGATATCTGCCATGGATGTGTGGTTGGCAACAAACATATAACTTTTACTTTTTTCGGGCATTTGTTCGGTTTCAATTTTCCAATGAAAACCCATACCAATTAAAATAAATTTCGCCCAAAGACGCGCAATTTTAAAAAAATATGGATACCAGGATTCTTTAGATATGGAAATTAATAATATTGGAAACAATATAAGTATTGGTAACGCTACAAGAATGTAGAACCAAATACGGTACAAAATCCAGAATGGATATTTAAAAATTTTCATCGAAACCAAAAATACATAATTGTATTGAGCAATTCTATTAAAAAAATTACCTTTGTCGCTGTTGAAATTTTACGATTATTAATTAAAAAAGATTCCCGCCTTCGTGGGAATAACAAGATGGCAAGAATACTTACAGGCATACAAAGTACCGGAACACCACATTTAGGAAATATTTTAGGAGCTATTATTCCAGCAATTAAAATGGCTGAAAATCCAGAAAATGATTCTTATTTATTTATAGCCAATTTGCATACATTAACCCAAATTAAAAATGCTGAAACGCTAAGAATGAACACATATTCTACAGCTGCTACCTGGTTAGCATTTGGATTAGATATTGAAAAAACAGTGTTTTACAGACAAAGTGATATTCCACAAGTAACCGAGTTATCGTGGTATTTAAGTTGCTTTTTTCCTTACCAACGTTTAACATTAGCGCATGGTTTTAAAGACAAAGCCGATAGATTAGAAGATGTAAATGCTGGTTTATTTACATACCCCATGTTAATGGCTGCAGATATTTTATTGTATGATGCTGAAATTATTCCAGTTGGAAAAGACCAAGAACAACATATTGAAATGACACGTGATGTGGCGTCTCGTTTTCATGCTAAAGTTGGAGATGCTTTTGTGTTGCCTATAGCCGAAATACAAAAAGACACGATGCTTATTCCGGGAACGGATGGTGAAAAAATGAGTAAAAGTAAAGGAAACACCATCAATATTTTTTTAGACGATAAAAAACTACGCAAGCAAATCATGTCTATTGAAACCGATAGCACACCGCTTGAAGACCCAAAAGATTGGAAAACTTGTAACTGTTTTGCTATTTATAGTTTATTAGCAACTGATTCTCAAATTAAAACTATGAAAGCCAATTATGAAAATGGTAATTATGGTTATGGACATGCTAAACAAGCTTTGTTTGAATTAATAGTTGAAAAGTTTGCTACAGAGCGTGAGCGTTATAATTATTACATGAATAATCTTCCTGAAATTGATAAAGCTTTGGCTGTTGGTGCTGAAAAAGCAAGCTTAGTAGCGGATAGTGTTTTGCAAAGGGTTAGAGAAAAAATAGGATATTAGATATTTAAATAAAGTAGTAAAACATTTAACTCCACTTGCAATTAATAACTCTAGAATATAAACCATGAAATATTTATTTTTATTTCTATTATACCTATTAACATGGTGTTGTTACTCGCAAGAAAAGGAAGAAGAAGTAGTCACCTTCTTCCCAAAAAAACAATTTTATTTAAAAGGCCATTCCGCCTTAATTGGTAATAATATTGTTAGCACTCACAAAACAAAAGCTTTTAATGATGCGTCTAAATTTAACGACACCCAAAAACTTAAATATGTTGATATAGATGACGATGCCTCTACTTTTAGCTCAAGTCAAGCTACATTATCAATTCCAGAACATTCAAAGGTTAAATATGCAGCATTGTATTGGAGTGCTATATATCCATATAACAATGGTAAAACAAAGGTAATTACTCGAACTACCGATAAACAATATGCTTACAAGGGTGATGACGAGCGTGATTTAGACTTTAATTCAATTTTACTTAAAACCCCTAACAGCAGCTACATTCCAATTAATGGTTCTATTATTTTTGATGGATTTGAAACAAAAGTCATTGACAACGCCAAGCCCTACGTATGTTATGCCGATGTAACATCTATACTTCAAAATACAAAAAATTCTAATGGTAATTATACGGTTGCCAATATAAAAGCAGCTCAAGGATTTGCTCAGGGAGGTTGTGCGGGGGGCTGGCTATTATACATTATATATGAAAATGAAACCGAAACCCCTAAGTACTTTACTACTTACAATGGATATTTAGATGTTTTTAAAGACCCCATCACTATAAATTTTCAAAATTTTAAAGCACCCGAAACTGGAGAGATTAAAGCGTCTCTTATTCTTGGGGCATTAGAGGGCGACCAAAAATTTAAAACAGACAACTGTGCATTTTTAGATTCTGAAAATAAAAATTATATTCCTCTTTATAATAAAGTAAGACCCAAACTCAATTTCTTTAACAGCACCATATCTATAGATGAAACGCCTTTTCTTAATAGATTGCCCGCTAGTAGAAATACATTAGGCTTTGATTTATTAAAAATTCAAATTCCAAATTCCAACAACACTATTATTTCTAATAATGCCTACCAAACCTCCGTCCAGTTTAAAACCAAAGCAGACCGTTTTTACCTCTTTTTTATGGCTTTTGAGACTGAAATAAGCCGAATTTATCTGGAAGAAAAAGAAAATGAGACTCCTATATTGGTTTTAAATAAAAATATTAAGCCCAAATTTAATGGAGCCCTTGAAGAAACAAAAAAACCACAAGAAAAAGAAGACACGTTAAAAATTGCAGTTTCAACGTCACCAACAAATCTATTGGCAACACGAGAAGTTGAATTAAAAAAACAGGACATAATAAAAGCTAAATTAGTTGAACAAAAAAGCCTTAAACCTATTGCTCAGAAAGAAATTGACACATTAGAGTTAGATGGAGTTCTTGTTACTACTGCTAAAGACAGAGAGGCTCATGCTATGAAAAGCTTAACCAAGTTAACTGAGGATTCTAATATTGAACAGCAAAATTTATTGATTAAGTTAAAAGATAAAATAGCCTCTAAACAACAAGATCTTAATGATTTAAAAGAGGAGAACGACTTAAGTGATCAAGGAATTGTTTCTGCGCCTAAAGCATTTAAAAGTGTCTCTTCTGAAAATGCAGAGTTAATAGCTTTACAGTCTGATATTGATGATGTAATTGAATCTCAAAACATAAAGATTTCTGAACTAGAGCAGTTATATGAGGAAAGACTTAAAATAGTAAAAAACAAAAATGATAGCACTAATGTTTTTTACTTAAGAAAAATTAAGAAATTGAAAACTGAGCAGTTTAAAACGATTCAATCTAAAGAAAACCTTCTAAACACTTTAAAAGAAATTAAAGACGCTACAGAATTTGAAAGAAATCGTAGAATTAAACGAGCAGTTTATGACAATCAAGAGGCTAGGTATTTAAAAGATAGAGCGACTTTAAACCAAATAAAACAATCAACTCAAGTTAGTTCTGAAATACTGACAAAAGATGACTTTGACTTTGGAGAAGATCTTAATAATAATATAAGAATCATTAAAAATATTAAAAATATAGAAAGTGGTTACTATTTAGTACTTGCTGTACACAGTAATATAGAAAAAAGAGATGCGTTTTTAAGAAAAGCTGTCATGGCAGGACAATCTGAA
The DNA here is from genome assembly GCA_963698455.1 of uncultured Flavobacteriaceae bacterium. Lineage (GTDB taxonomy): Bacteria > Bacteroidota > Bacteroidia > Flavobacteriales > Flavobacteriaceae > Mariniflexile. The sequence continues at coordinate 367,978 of CAVOQU010000002.1, forward strand.
ATAGATTTCTTTTTCGATATAAACACAAACAACTATTATATTTATTCCAAGAAATTTAATGATATAAACAGTGCTAATAGCGCTATGCAATCCATTGGAAATGAACCATATAATAGTAATTTGTCAATGGTTAAGATTGAAAATTAAATAACCTCAAACAACTTACCTGGCAACGGTCTAATAACGCCTTTTAGTTCCATATTCAACAAAACACCAGCCACTTTAAAAATTGGCAGATTACAATTAATGGCAATGACATCCAATTGCTTGTTTTTCATTATCTTTTAAGTAGTTGTAAATCACTTTTTCGGTGGCATCTAATTCTACAAACAACTGTTTTTGAATGGCTGGTTTTTTTTCATCTTCCAATTTCCAATTTAAAATATAAGGCACATCTAAAGCCGTCGTAAGCATGTGTGCTTTTTGGTATTTTATTAAATTATTACAACCCATACTTTGCGAATCGGTGATTCTTCCAGGAACTGCAAACACATCGCGGTTATAGGAATTGGCAATATCAGCAGTTACTAAACTTCCTCCTTTTTCGGCAGATTCTATAACAATAGTGGCTTCACTTAAGCCGGCAATCACCCGATTTCGTTTTAAAAAATTGTTTTTATCAAAATTATCACTGCTCCAAAAATCGGTAAAAAAACCACCATTTTTCTCCATATCTACCATATACTTCTTATGCACTTTCGGATAAATTTGGTTCAGTCCATGTGCTAAACAGCCAATGGTTTGTAAATTATTTTTCATTGCTGCTTTATGTGCGGTTATATCGGTACCGTAAGCAAATCCTGAAACAATAACTGGGTTATATATGCTTAGTTTTTCAACTAAATCTTCACAAAAAGCGATGCCATTTGTTGTTATTTTTCTGGTGCCAACAATGCTAATAATTCGTTGACGCTTTAAATTAATATTCCCCGATTGAAATAACACCATAGGTCCATCAATACAATGTTTTAACTTTTCGGGATAATCTTCATCTTCAAAATAAAAAACGTTTATATTGTTTTCTTTAATGAAATTCAATTCCTTTTCGGCTTCCTTTAAATGATGAGGTTCGTGTAATTCACTTAAAATAATACTCCCAATACCATCAATTTTTAACAGATTTTGCTTCTTTTCCTTTAAAACAGCCTCGGCACTTCCACAATGATTAATAAGTCGTTTAGCGGTAATATCGCCAATATTAGGTACATGTTGCAACGCTAAAGTGTAAAGCAAATCATTTTCAGTCATTCTATACTATTGATTTTGAAGCTGCAATAAAAGAATTTTTATACTGTTAATAAATAGTTGGGGTTAAATTTTATCGACATACTTATTTTTTTAACTTTGTTTTTATGCAATTAGAAACCTACATAAGCGATTTACTCTATAGATATGAGTGTGTTACCATCCCCGAGTTTGGTGCATTTTTAACACAACGCGCATCTGCAACCATTGAAGATGCGACCAATACATTTAATCCACCCAAAAAATCGGTGTCGTTTAACGAGCAAATTCAGAAGAATGATGGCTTATTAGCACATTATATTGCCGATGTAGAAAAAATTCCATTTGAGGTTGCGAATGAAAAAATTGCAAAACGTGTTAATACTATAAAATCAAATTTAACACAAGGTGAAACTGTTACTTTCAAAAATATTGGAGACATCGTATTTAATTCGGAAGGAAATATTTTATTCGAACCTACTTATCAATTAAACTATTTAACAGATTCTTTTGGATTATCACAGTTTGTTTCACCAGCCGTTTCTCGAGAAGTTTACAAAAAAGAAGTCGAAGCTATTGAAAAAGTAATTCCGCTTACATTTACACCAGAAAAACGAAAATCCAGACCGTATTTAAAATATGCTGCAGTTGGATTAATTGCATTAACACTTGGTGGTTTTGGAGCTTCTAATTACTATGTAAATCAAATTGAGCAGCACAATCAAATAGCTCAAAAAGAAGCAACTCAACAATTGGATGCACAAATACAGCAAGCTACTTTTAATTTAAATCCGCTTCCTGCTATAACACTAAATGTTACTAAACAATCTGGTAATTATCATGTTGTTGCTGGTGCTTTTAGAGTAGAAGATAACTGCGAGCAAATAATTAGTCGAGTTAAAAGAACAAGGTTTTAATGCCAGAACTATTGGTGTAAACAAATACGGTTTACACGAAGTTGTTTATGGTAGTTATGAAACTGGTGAAGAAGCTTTAAAAGTATTGCGTGATGTTAGAGTTAATCAGAACGAAGATGCTTGGTTGTTGGTTAAAGATCTAGACCTTGTTGTTGCGGAATAATATATCCTAAACACTTTTTAAATCCTAAAATCGTTTTACCTTTGCGGCATAAATAATCATGTTGTGATGCAAGCAAAAACACCCGAACATTCTAGAACGATTCTTACCGATATGGTTTTACCTGGTGAAACCAACCCTTTAAATAACCTTTTTGGTGGCGAATTATTAGCGCGTATGGATCGAGCTGCCAGTATTGCGGCTAGACGTCATTGCAGACATATTGTGGTAACGGCATCTGTAAACCATGTAGCTTTTAGTAAAGCGGTACCGCTAGGCAGTGTGGTAACTGTTGAGGCAAAAGTGTCTCGAGCTTTTAAAACCTCAATGGAAGTGTTTATTGATGTTTGGATTGAAGATAGAGTGTCTGGAGAACGAACAAAAGCCAACGAAGGGATTTATACGTTTGTAGCAGTTGATGATACTGGCAAGCCTGTATTAGTGCCAGAAGTACTTCCGGAAACTCCTCTTGAGAAACAACGTTTTGAGGCAGCTTTACGTCGCAAACAATTAAGTTTATTATTGTCTGGAAAAATGAAACCTAGCGAAGCTACTGAGTTAAAGGCCTTATTTAAATAATTAAACCTTCTTTTATTTTTATAGTCTTATAGTAGAATCAAATTTTTAACAATATGAAATCTACTATTTTATTATTCGCATTCTGTTTAATGCTAGGAACTACATCGTGTGCTACACGAGTTGTCACAAGACCTGCTGCTTCTGTAACAGTTATAAAAAAAGCCCCAGCTAATTACAAAATTGTAAAAGTGCGTGGAAAACGTTATTATTCTTGGAATGGAAATCATTATAGAAAAACAAGAAAAGGTTTCGTGTTAGTAAGACTATGATGGACAATTTATTCATGGAATTCTGAATGCTTTTTTGCGTTAAGAATTATTCATGTAAACTATTTAAATAAATAGGAAATCGTGAATACTTTTTATTTGCAGTAGAAATTCTTTTAAAAAAACTAAAAAATAATGTCATTCGATTGGCAGATTGCCACAGCAAATAAAAATTTGCTTCGCAATGACGATGTTTTTTAAAAAGATTGCTCGCGCCTCGCAATTGTTTGAATAATGAAATTCCTGCTTTCGCAGGAATTTTTACATTTTAAAAATCCATGATGCCGGATTTTCGGTTGCTGTTCCTTTTGAAAGTGAAAAACTTAAAATGGTTTCGCCGTTGGATGAGTTGGTAAACACTTCACCAATTATTTGTTTGGTGCTTACTTTATCGCCTTCCTTTACATAAACTTCAGATAAGTTTTTATATAATGTCAAGTAATCCCCATGGCGAACCATTACAATTGGGTTTACATTTTTCATTTTAAGTACGGCACTTACTTCGCCATCAAAAACAGCACGAACTTTCGATCCTTTTTCAGTTGCTATTCTAACACCATTACTTTTTATGGTTAACGATTTATCGATAGGATGCGGTTGTGTGCCATAACCCAGCGTTACATAACCCTTTTCAACGGGCCATGGCAGTTTTCCTTTATTGGCCACAAAGTTTGCAGCCAAAACTTTTTCTTCGGCAGTTAATGCAAAGTTTACGGAACTAGCAACATTTGTGTTTCCTGCTTTTTTATTAGATTTTGCAATAGCTTCTTTAATAATTCGGTCTATTTCGGCATCTATTCTGTCTGCTTCTTGTTGCTTTTGTTTTATTTGAGCTGCATAAACAGATAGATTCTTTTTAATGGATTTCATTAATTCTTGATGCTGCATGCGCTCTGATTCTAATGATTTTTGAACCTCTTTATTGTCGGCAATCAATTGTTTTTTAGTTTCTTGCTGCTTGATTAAATCTAAATTAATAGTTTGTAATTCGGCCGTTTTCGCTTTAATAGTTTCTCCTTGTTCTTTTTGATGATCTGTATACTGTTTCATATACTGCAACCTTTTGTATGCTTGCTTAAAATCGTCAGCTGAAAGTAAAAACATGATTCTGCTTTGTTGATTTTTACTTTTATAAGACTTCACCATCATCTCAGCATAATCTGCTCTTAAAACCTTTAATTCGCTTCTTAAACTTGTTATTTTTCTTTGATTGTAATTAATATCCCGGTTTATTAAATTCGCTTGCTGATTAGTCACTTTAATTAGATTATCCAACACTTTTATTTTGTGATTGAAATCTTGAATTAAAGTTAATTGCGATTTTTCTTTAGATTTATTTTCAAGGCGCAACTGATTAATTTTTTGAATTTCCAAGCGAAGTTCCTGCCGGCGCGCTTCCAATTCTTCTTGTTTATTGCTTTGCGAAAATGTAATGGTACTACATAGCAAAAAGCTTAATAGTACTAAGAGTTTATATGGTTGATTGTACTGTAACATTAAAGTTTAATTTCTTTAAAACCTGAGGGTATTTTATATGGAAAGCTTAAATTTTCGTTTAAAGTAACGTTTTTAAATTCTAATTCTATATTCGTTTCTTTATTAGCTTCAACAGCTATAATTTTTATGTTTTCTGGAAATGTTTGTTTATCTACTTCCTGGTATGTTAAATAATCAATCTGTAAATGTCGAAATTCTTTTGGCTGCGATATTTGTTGCGATTTTACTTTAAAATGAACAGGGTCCAACAAAAAGAAAATTTCAAATAATTCTAATTGCTTTTTAGGTTGAAGAATATAAGCGGTTTCATTAACCGAAACGTCATAGCTATTTGCATTTAAATTAAATATTGCTTCACCTAATAATAAATTCTGAACTTTTTGAAAATCTAATTCCGTTCCCAATAAACTGCTTAAATATTTATAATCACCTTCAAAATAGGTGTTATCTAATTTGTTATAAAAGCTCACTTTTTCGGGTGTAACCAATGCTTTAACTAACGAAAACGAAGCACTAATCCATAACATTTCATCTTTTTTCCCCCTAAAATTAACAGTATATGATTGCTCATTTCCATCCTGATTATATGTTATTTTAAGTTTAGATTGAAGAGTTTTAAAAACTGGAGTTTGTTTGGCGTTTTCTTTCAAAAGCTGTTTAGAACTCAGTTTAAAATTCGCTTCACCACCACTAATAGTTCTAGAAGATTTACAATTAAACACCAAAAACACCAGCATGGATAAAATGATGTACTTAAATTTATTCATTAATTTGGGGTTTCTAATTGTTTCACTTTATCACTAAACGATTTTACTTTTGCTGTATTGTTTAACGAACCATAAGCAATACTTAATTGTTTGTAAAAATCTATCTCCATTTTTATATCATCAATAATATAATCCAGTCCTGCTTCTAAGGCTTCAACAGCTTTTTTAGGTTCATTTAAATTGTTTAATGCTACGCCATTAATTAAATAAAATAACGGTTGTGCAGGATACTTTTGCAACACTTCATTACTTCTTTTCTCTGCTAGACTAAACTTTTGCAAATCTATGTAAAGTAACAATACGTTTCTAAGCACATTGAAATTATCTTCATCAATTTTTAATGCTGCTTCAAAATACTCTAAAGCCTTTGATTTATTATTTTTTACTAAATAATATTGGCCTAATTCAATAAGTGTTTTGCTGTTGTTGCTGTCGCCAACCAATGCAGTTGCTTCAACCAAATCGTCTTCATATTCCGGATGATTACCAACAAATTGCACAAAATCTGTGAGTACTTTTAGCTTTGCTTCAGGTTTTATTTCAGGGCTTTTAACCACAATTTTCATCGATTCAATAGCTTTTTCAGCATTATTATCATCTAAATAAAACTTATATAATGCTAAATGAACAATTTGCGAATTGGGATTGATTTTAAGTAACTCTTTGGCAGTTTCAAAAGCTTTTTCCTTTTCATTATTCTCACTGTAACGTAAAATAAGCTGCAAATAATTCGATTCTTTATCTGGATTATCTTCAACTCGAGCTTCTAAATTTTTTATTTGATCTTTTTTGCGTCCCGTGGCCTCATAAATTTGATTGCGCATCATGTCTCGCGAAATCGATATACCAAACTCCGCATCTAAATCGTCTATAATTTTCAACGCATCGTTGTATTCCTTTGTTTTTACATACAAAGCCGCCAAATTCTCTTTATAATCTGGATGGTATTTTACTAATTGCTTAACTGTTTTAATGGCCTTGTCAAACTCATTTTGTTCTATATAAAACCCATAAAGCTCATCTAAAAACCATTCGTTATCGGGCTCTTTGCTTACAGCCTTTTTTAAAGCATCTTCAGCAGCACCAAAATTTTTGAGTAGCACATAATTCTTTCCTAATTCAAAATATAAAACAGCTACCGAATTATCAAGTGCAATACATTTTAAAAGCGCATCAACCGAGCGATCGTAATTCTCAATCCCTTTTTGCTTTAACGCTTCATAAAAAAGCTCCTGAAATTTATCTTCAACATCGCCTAAATCGTCATCAGGTTTTTTATTAAAATCTACTTGCGCATAATTAGTCTGCGGAAATAATAATAGTCCGAAGAGTAAAAACAATATGTAGAATTTATGTTTCATTAATAATCAAATACTTTCTTTGGGCGTTACCACAAGGGTCGGGCTTTGCGCTATATCTTTTTTGCTTTTAGTGGCAAAAAAGGATGCCGCTTCAATCCCTAACGCGCCTGTTTGCTGCTGAATGGTTTAGGCAAAAGTTGTTCCAAACTAATTTATTAAGAGACTCCTGCTTTTGCAGGAATTTATTCAAGCACCGAATAATCACCAATACTTACATTAGTAAACTTACCATCAAATTTTACATGATTACCAATCATAGCATCATCTAAATTAGCATTTTTGATGGTTGTATGTGTTTGTATTAAGCTATTTTTAACGATTGAATTTTCAATAATACTATTATTCCCAACAGAAACATTGGGTCCAACGGTACTGTTTTTAAGTATTACATTTTCACCAATAAAACATGGTTCAATAATTTTTGAATCTGTTAATTTAGCTGAATCTGCAACCATTTGTTCTTCTCCATCTGCCTTTAAGAAACCTAACATTCTAGTATTAGTTTCAACAGTTATAGCTTTATTTCCGCAATCCATCCACTCATCAACAGTGCCGGTTTTAAATATTTTACCATCTGCCATCATGCGTTTAATACCGTCATTAATTTGGTATTCGCCTCCATTAGTAACGTTTTCATCTAAAATTTGTTGCAGTTTTTCTTTTAAAACAGCCACATCTTTAAAGTAATAAATACCAATAACTGCTTGGTCGCTTACAAACTTTTCTGGTTTTTCAACAAGTTCAACAATTTCTTGTTTAGCATTTAATTTTACCACACCATATGCCTCCGGATTATTTACTTGTTTAGTCCAAATAACGCTATCTGCTGCTGGATCTAAATCAAATTCAGCTCTAATTAAGGTATCGGCATAAGCAATTACTGCTGGCCCTGATAAAGATGGTTTTGCGCACATAATAGCGTGTCCGGTTCCTAAAGGTAAATCCTGACGGTAAATAGATGCTTTAGCACCTAAATCGGTTGCTAGTTTCTGTAAACTTTCAACAACATCATCTCCAAAAAAAGCAGGATCTCCTAAAACAAAAGCGATTTCATCAATTGGTTGCTTTAAAACTTTGGCAATATCTTTTACCAAACGGTGTACGATAGGTTGACCCGCAACCGGAATTAAAGGTTTTGGTACTGTTAAACTATGTGGGCGCAAACGAGAACCTCGTCCTGCCATTGGTACTATTATTTTCATTGAAAATTATATTTTTATTTCCGCGAAGGCGGAAATCTTATTGTTAATTATTAAAACTATATAGGTTTCGACTGCGCTCAACCTAACAAATATTTCATATTAGTTTTGCCAACAATTCATATATGATTTTTCCACTTTAAAATTCTAATTTCAAAAAATCTCTAATATTTATTCCGTTATTACTTTGTTCCCGTACTGCCAAAACCACCTTCTCCACGTGAAGTGTCCGATAGTTCATCAACCGAAACCCAATCAGCTCTTTCATGCTTAGCAATTACTAACTGCGCTATACGTTCTCCATTTTCAATTTTAAAATCTTCATGAGAAAGATTTACTAAAATAACTCCTATTTCTCCTCGGTAATCAGCATCTACAGTTCCTGGTGCATTTAAAACGGTTATTCCTTTTTTGGCTGCTAAACCACTACGTGGTCGCACTTGTGCTTCATAACCTATTGGTAATTCAATGAATAAACCTGTACCAACAATAATACGCTCTAAAGGTTTTAAAACTTTAGATTCTACTAAATTGGCTCGCAAATCCATGCCTGCGGAAGCGATTGTCTCGTAATGTGGTAAAGGGTGATTGGACTTATTAATAATTTTAATTTGCATATTATCTTTTTAAAAGCTGTTGTAATTGATTTTTTTCTAGCATAAAAACTAAAATTAAATAGCTCATCAACAAAGTGATACCTACATAAAAATAGTCTCTATAAACATAAAACGAAATTACCGAAAATGCCGATGAAACCAATAAATACAAACTCATTTTTTTCAAATTATAAGGTATTGGATAGTATTTTTGACCGTAATAATACGATGCTACCATCATACTTGCATATGCAACCAAAGTAGCTATCGCAGAGCCTTTATAATCTATTATTGGAATCAACCAAAAATTAAGTCCCAATGTTAATAAAGCACCAAACACTGAAATATAGGCTCCAAATTTAGTTCTATCGGTAATTTTATACCAAACTGAAAGATTGTGATAAATACCTAAACAAAAATTTGCAATTAAAATAAAAGGAACTACCCACATGGCTTCCCAATAATCTTCACTTCTAACAATAAAAGGTTTTAATACGTCAGCAAAAACCACTACAGCCAATACCATTATGGATCCCGAGGCAACAAAAAATTCTAAAATTCGAGCATAATTTTTCTGTGGATTTTCTGTTTTTGCATGACTAAAAAAATAGGGTTCAATTCCTAATCTGTAAGCGGTAGCAAACAAAGTCATAAAAACTGCGATTTTATAACATGCAGAGTACATCCCTACTTTAGTTTCAGCAATATCAGGCGGCAATAAATAATCTAAAAGAATTCTATCGAATGTCTCATTTATTGAGAAAGCAATGCCTGCTATAAGAACTGGAATAGCATAACGCATCATTTTTTTAAATAAATCAGAATCGAAAGTGTACTTGATTTTAAAATAGAAATGAAGCATCAAAGCTAATGTCACTGCGCTTGCCACCAGGTTGGAAATGAAAATATAATTTACTTCAAAATTAGGGATGTATATAGATTCCATTAACGAACTATTTACAGCCAATTTTTTAAGATACAGCAAAAAGAATACGTTCAGTCCTAAATTAAAAGCAACATTAAGAATCTTAATAATAGCGTAATTGATTGATTTCCCATGAGCTCGTAACCACGCAAATGGAATAATTACTAAAGCGTCTAATAACAATATCCATACAACCAGAGAAATATATTCCGCTTTAATATCTGTTAAATAAGCTATCTGATTTTTAAGTAGAAACGCTAAAATAAAAAACCCAAATGAAGATACTATTAATGCTATCGCAGAAGTACCAACAACTTTATTTTGATCCTCTTCCTTATTAAAAAAACGAAAAAATGCCGTTTCCATACCATAAGCTAAAATCACATTAAAGATAACAAACCAAGAAAAAATAATGGACACCTTACCGTATTCTGCTACCGACGACAAAACACCCTTTGTGGTATATAATGGTACTAACAAAAAGCTTAACATCCTCGGGAGTACCGTGGCTAAACCATAAATAAATGTTTGCTTGAATAAGTTTTTGAATCCGCTCAATGAAAAGTTATTAATTCGGCTAAAAATACGTTTTTAGCCAATGTAATGCAAAGATAAATTAAGGCTTCTTAGGCGGAGCACTCATAAATTTTAAATCTTCCTTTTTATTGATTTTATCAATCTTAAAATACTTCACTTTATTCGCATCTTTATAGCTTACAACACATTCGTCTTCAAGTAATTTAAAAGGTGGCTTTTTAGGAATTTCCGGGACTTTATTGCCATATTCTGCATATGGTTCACTGCTCATTATAATATCTTTTTTTTGATTGATTTCAGATTCAAATCGACCAATAAAAATATCGCTGTTCCTATATTCCAATTTGGCTTGCTTCCCCTGAAAATAAACACTATCCAACATAATATTTTTCGGGTTTGAAATAATTGGAATAAAAATGTTGATTCCTGAACCACCACCTTGAACTCCTGCTATCCATTGTTGATAGTAAACGTCTCCTAAAGTTAAAGGCGCATTAGTTTCTAGTTTTTTAGTAACTCCACATTGTGAAAAAGTTGCCATAATAAATAACATGAATGTTAAAAAAAGTGTGCTTTTTAATGATTTCATTAGTCTGAATTGAATATTATAAAGATACTATTTCAAAATTAATGCCATAAAAAAAGCCTCACTTAATGTGAGGCTTGTGTTTTTTACATCGCAAAAGCTCTGTCTAATTATTTAAAGCTTCCGCTCCACCAACAATTTCAAGGATTTCGTTAGTAATAGCAGCTTGACGTGCTTTGTTGTAAGTTAATTTAAGTTGATCTCTTAATTCGGTTGCATTATCGGTTGCTTTATGCATGGCAGTCATACGTGCACCATGTTCGCTGGCGAAAGAATCTCTAACACCTTTATACAATTGTGTTTTTAAAGACTTAGGTATTAATTGCTCAACAATTTCAACTTTTGATGGTTCAAAAATATAATCCGAATTGTTTGCAACACTACCTTCAACAGGAACAATTGGTAAAAACTGTTCGGTCATTACTTCTTGAGTTGCTGCATTTTTAAATTTATTATAAACGATATCAATTTTATCGAACTCGCCAGTAACAAATTTTTCCATTAGCATTTCAGCTATTTCAGCAACATTATCAAATGTTAAATCATCAAAAACAGTGCTTTTATTTGCAATTACAATTTTCTTTTTTGAAAATGCATCATTCCCTTTTTTTCCAATCGCTACAACTGATACATTTTTACCAGCATATACATTACTAATTAAATACTGTGTATGCTTAATGATATTAGAATTAAAAGCACCACATAAACCTCTATTAGAAGTAATTGGAACAATCAATACATTTTTTATTTCACGTTGCGTTGAAAACTTACTTCCAGAATCTGCATCTAAAGTTGCGCTTAAACTTTGTAAAAGCTCAGTTAACTTATCTGCATAAGGACGCATTGCTGTAATAGCGTCTTGCGCCTTCTTTAACTTTGCAGCCGATACCATTTTCATGGCACTGGTAATCTGCATCGTTGAAGATACCGACGATATTCTATTACGTATTTCTTTTAAATTTGCCATAGTTCAAATTATGAATTATGAATGATGAATTATGAATTTTTGATAATTGAAACTAAAAGTCTAATCAAAACCTCACAATCTTCTCTTAATTTTGAAGGAACTTCATAAATATTTGTTTCTTCAATAACGTCCAACCAAAAGGATGTCTCGTCTGCTTCTTTAAGAGCAATTCCTAATTTATTTTTAAAATCTTTTGTACTTACACCTCTTTGAGATTCTCTTACATTAGCTCCTATACTAGTGCCAGATTTAAGTAACTGATTTGCTATTTCAAAAAAACGTTTTTCTTTGAGTTTTTCAGCATAAATAACAATATCACAAGCAAAATAAAAGCTTTTATCTAATATTGCATTACCACTTTTTATATAACTCACAATTCTGAATTCTTAATCCTGAATTCAGAATTAGTTTCTATATTTCCCTGATAAATCTTTTGCTACAGCTGTTAATTTGTCTGTAATTTCATCAGTTAATTTTCCTGCTTTTAAAGAAGCTAATACATCACTATGCTTTGCTCTTAAAAATTCAAGATAATCTCTTTCGAATTCTTTTACTTTTTCAACAGGAACATCTCTTAATAAGTTTTTAGATCCTGCATAAATAATTGCAACTTGATCTTCAACTTTAAATGGATCGTTTTGAGCTTGTTTTAAAATCTCAACGTTACGTTTTCCTTTGTTAATTACATTTAAAGTAACTGCATCTAAATCTGAACCAAATTTCGCAAACGCTTCTAATTCACGATATTGAGCTTGGTCTAATTTTAAAGTACCTGCTACTTTTTTCATTGATTTAATCTGAGCGTTACCACCAACACGAGATACCGAAATACCTACGTTAATTGCTGGACGAACACCTGCATTAAATAAATCTCCATCTAAGAAAATTTGTCCATCAGTAATCGAAATTACGTTTGTTGGAATATATGCCGATACGTCACCTGCTTGTGTTTCAATAATTGGCAATGCCGTTAACGAACCACCTCCTTTTACTAAAGGCTTTAACGAATCTGGTAGATCGTTCATGTTTTTAGCAATTTCATCATTATTGATAATTTTTGCAGCACGCTCTAATAAACGAGAGTGTAAGTAAAAAACGTCTCCAGGATACGCCTCACGTCCTGGTGGACGACGTAATAATAAAGATACCTCACGGTAAGCAACTGCTTGTTTTGATAAATCATCATAGATAATTAAAGCTGGACGACCAGTATCTCTAAAATACTCTCCAATAGAAGCACCTGCAAAAGGAGCATATACTTGCATTGCTGCAGGATCTGATGCATTTGCTGCTACAATTGTTGTATAAGCTAAAGCACCTTTTTCTTCTAAATGTTTTAGCAATTAAAGCTACAGTCGATGCTTTTTGTCCTATTGCAACATATATACAATATACAGGCTCACCTGCATCGTAAAATTCTTTTTGATTTAAGATGGTATCTATACAAACTGCTGTTTTACCTGTTTGACGGTCACCAATAACCAACTCACGCTGACCACGACCAATAGGAATCATGGCGTCAATAGATTTGATACCTGTTTGTAATGGCTCAGTTACTGGCTCACGGAAAATAACACCTGGTGCTTTACGCTCAAGAGGCATTTCGTAAAGTTTCCCGCTAATATCTCCTTTACCATCAATTGGGGTTCCTAAAGTATCAACAACACGACCAACAATACCTTCTCCAACTTTAATAGAGGCAATACGTGACGTACGTTTTACTATAGATCCTTCTCTAACACCTACAGAAGGGCCTAACAATACAATACCAACATTATCTTCTTCAAGGTTAAGTACAATACCTTCTAATCCGCCTTCGAATTCAACTAATTCTCCATATTGAGCATTTGCCAATCCGTAAGCACGTACAATACCATCACCTACTGTTAATACTGTTCCAACTTCATCTAATGAAGCGCTTGCTTCAAAACCTGCCAGTTGTTGTTTTAAGATTGCTGATATTTCAGCTGGTTTTACTTCTGCCATCTTATTATTTATTTAGATATAAATATCTTAGTTTAATGTGAATTCTCTTTTTAATTTATTTAATTGATTTGATATACTCGCATTGTATTGAATATCACCTATTCTTAAAATGAAACCACCAATAATAGTTTCATCTACAATACTTTCAACTTCAATATCTTTTCCTGTTAATTCTTTTGCTTTTGCTAAAACTTTTTGCTTTAAAGCATCTGTTAAAGGCACAGCCGTTGTAACTGTTGCAAGCTCAATACCTTTTGATTGATCGAATAATTGATTGTATTTAACAGCTACATCGCCTAAAATAGCAATTCTGTTATTCAAAATTAAAGTATCGATTAAACTTAAGGTTGTTTTATTTGAGTTTTTAAATACTTCTAATAAAACAGATTTTTTAACTGTTGAACTTATTACAGGACTTTGAATCGCATCGCTTAAGTCTTTACTCTGTGCAATGGTATTCGCAATTAATTTCATATCAGCATTAACAGCATCCATCGATTTTTGATCGGATGCTAAACTTAAAACTGCTTTTGCGTAACGTATTGCTGCTCTTGCTCCTGCCATTATTTAATTTAATTTAGCTTCACCCAACATAGATTCAACCAATTTAATTTGTTTGTCTTTGTTAGATAATTCTTCACGTACTACTTTTTCTGCTATTTCAATCGACAAGTTTGCAACCTGAGTTTTTAAATCGGCGATAGCCGCTTTCTTTTCGCTTTCTATCGCAGCCTGAGCTTGCGCAATCATTTTATTTGCTTGTGTTTGCGCTTCACCTTTAGCATCGTCTATCATTTTATTTTTGATATCTCTTGCTTCTTTTAGCATGCTTTCACGCTCTTCTCTAGCTTCTTTTAATAACTTTTGGTTATCAGCCTGAAGGTTTTGCATTTCTAATTTTGCTTTTTCAGCAGATTCTAATGCGTTTTTAATCCCTTCTTCTCTATCGTTAACCGAATCTAAAATTGGTTTCCATGCAAATTTCTTAAGCAATAAAATAAGTGCTATAAAAAGTACTGTTTGCCAAAAAAACAATCCTAATGAAAACTGATCAAGTAATTTTTCCATAATAAATATCTATTTCTAAAATAACTTCTGTTTAATTAAAAAGAACAGTTATAACCAACCGTTATAACTGTTTCTCTTTTTAGTTTATTTTGCGAATAAAGCCGCAAAACCAATACCTTCAATTAACGCCGCTGCAATAAGCATTGCTGTTTGAATTTTTCCTGTAGCTTCAGGTTGACGAGCGATTGCATCCATTGCAGAACCACCGATTCTACCAATACCAATACCTGCTCCAATAACAATTAATCCTGCACCTACGATTTCTGGAATTTCCATAAAAATATATATAATTAATTAAACATTCAATTTATGATTCCCATCTACATGGGAATGATAAACTTCTACTAATTAATGTGCTTCATCATGGTGATGTTCTTCAACCGCCATACCAAAGTATAAAGCAGATAGCACTGTGAAAATATACGCTTGTAATGCGGCAACTAGTAACTCTAATATACCTAATACAAACGCTAATAAAAATGATAATGAGCTACCTATCCAGTTATGGAAAACAAACATCATCCCAATAATACTCATTAATACAATATGTCCTGCAGTAATATTTGCATACAAACGTATCATTAAAGCAAATGGCTTAATAAATGTTCCTAACAATTCGATAGGTGCTAATATAATTTTCATTGGAACTGGTACCCCTGGCATCCAGAAAATATGTTTCCAATAGTTTTTATTTCCTGAAAATGTGGTAATTAAATACGTTAATATTGATAAACAAAAAGTTACTGCAATATTATTGGTAAGGTTCATACCAATTGGCGTTAAACCAAATAAATTTATAATCCACACAAAGAAAAACACCGTTAATAAATAACTCATAAATCTCTTATAGTGCTTCTCGCCAATATTTGGTATTGCAATTTCGTCACGTACATAAAGTACAATAGGTTCTAAAAAACGACCCATTCCTTTAGGCATACCATTATTATTTTTATACGCTTTTGCCATTCGGCTAAACATAAAAAACAATATCCCGAAAACCATAAAGATTAACGACACATTTTTAGTGATTGAAAAATCTAGTGGTTTTTCGTTTGTAGCGTGATGATGAGCGTCTTCAATAATTTCACCTTCAATACCATCAACTTTATAAATTTTAGCGTGATGTACTTTGTAGAAATTTCCATCTACCTCAGCTACCGTTTCGCCATGATGAAACTTTGATGAAGAAAATACTTTTAAACCATTGTCCCATAATATTACCGGCAATGGAAAACCAATGTGTTTATCCTCTCCTGCATCTGTTTTATACGAAAACAAACCAAAATCATAAGAATCCAATAAATGGTGTTGTATATACTCCTTTATTTCGGTCTTTTTATCAGTCTTTGGCTCATGTTCGGGAACCTGCTCTACTTCATTTTGTCCAAATGAAACAAAAGCAGTTAAAAGCAAAAATGATGTAATTAGTTTTAAAGATATTTTTCTACGCATATCACTTTAAATATAGTGGCTTAAAAATCCGTGCAAAGGTATGTTTTTATCTTAAAAACAAAAACAATTTTGTTTTTTATTTCATGTGCTACTGTTTGTTACTTTTAAAACTTCTAAAAAATGCTTGAAATTTTTTTCGGTGATTAAAATTTTTAGTTCCTCTGTTTTTTTACAACTATAAATTGCTAATCTAATTTGTTTAGCCATTTGGTTAAATAAACAGTTTCTAAAACTAAACCAAATACATATGGCACAAAAAACGCTGCAAACTCCAGTTTGGTAATAATATTGTCAAGTTTATAAAAAGGATAAAAAGCAATAAAAAAAATAGCAAATTTTATAAAACTGCCAATCAAAAATAAAAACCCCAACTGACTTTTATACTTTTCTCTTAAAAGATATAGCGCACCAAAAATAAAAACAATCAAACATAGATTTATCACATAAGATAGTACTATTCTGTTTTCAAATAGAGGAAGGTTTAATGTGTTTAATACAAATAAATGAATACAAAAAACAACTACTAATAAAACAATTGCTTTTATCGTAAAGCTATAAAAAGGGTTACGCATTAATATTTGATTCGATTAACTTGTTTTATAACCGCGTACAGTGAAATGGCCACACCTAAAAGCGTCATAATTATAACATAAAGTTTATCACCATTATTGAACTTTGTGTCTAAAAACTTGCCTAACAATAACAAACAAATAGATAGTAACACCCATTTGAATTGCTATCCCAGATAGAATAGCTACATTTTTAAGCGGTTTTCCCGGTTTCTTTTTCTTGTCCACCTTTAGTCATTTCTTTAATTGTACCTTTCATAGTACATTTAACATTAAATGTTGCATCTGGATCGACCGATAATTTCCCAACAACTACTTCGCCCTCTATATGAGCAGAAGGTTTTAAGGTAAGTGTACCCGACAAGGTTAATTTGCCAGAAAATTTACCTTCAAAATAGGCATCGGTACCTTGTAAGGTTCCTTTTATAAAACCAGTACTTCCTACTACTATTTTACCTGTAGATTTAATATTCCCTTCAATAACGCCGTCAATTCTAAAATCTCCAGAACTGGTTAAATCACCAATTATTTTAGTGTCTTGTGAAATGATGTTTTGGCTTGAATTACCATCAATTATTTGCTTGTTTGTTTTTTTATCAGAAAACATATTGCTATTAATTTAGTTATTATTTATACTTAAATAAGCATCCAAATTTTTATGAATTTGAATGATTTGATAATTTGCAGATGTTATTGCAAAATATGGCTCTTTAATTTTTTTCTTATCTTCTTTATTCAATAATTGATTGAATGTTTTTGCAACCTGTGCATTTTTTAATCCATGTACAACTATAAAAGTTGTATTTGGGTTATAAACATCGACTGAAGATTTTAAACTATAATATTTTATATTTTTTAATACTTCATCTAGTGCTTTTTTGAAACTTAGATACCTGGTCTGGTTTTGGGTTTTGAAACTTAAACACTACTTTATAATTATTTGTTATACTATCATTTTCTTGAACAAAATCCTTATTAGTTAACTTTGGAAGCACATTTGATTCAATATCTTGTGCTTGCTTTCCTTCTTCTGTATTCGCATAAGTAATTGCTATATAATTAATAGCTTTACTATAAGCTTCATACCCATATAAACGTCCCGAAGCAGTCGCTTTTAAAAGTTCTAATTTCGGTACAATTGGTTCGCCTTCAAACGTATTTATGTATTCTTCCGTTTTTGAAATGACTTCAGCATATTCCTGATTTTCAAATTTTTGATAAAGCACTTCGTATAAACTTTCTGGACTGTTTTCATCTTTTGCAGATGCGGAGTCGGGATTGTTTAAAATGGTGGCATATCTGGATTCTGGATAATTGGAAACAATATCTGTTTTTGCAATTTCAGCTTCATCAATTTCACCAAGAAGCTCATAAATTTTATATAAATTATATTTTGAAGGTAGAATTAATCGCTCTTCCGGATTACTTTTTAGCAAGTTTTGAAATTTACTTTTTGCTAATTCGTATTCTTTAAATTTCTCTTTATAAATGAGCCCAAGCTGGTAATAAGCATAGTTTCTTTCTTTAGAAATACTATCAATTTCCTTTGTTTCGGTAGGGATTTTTGAAATATAAAATTGCGGATCAAATAGTTCGTCTTCTGAAGCAGAAGCCAGTACATTATTTGTTATTGCTCCCGATATCGCTTCCGGATCTAGTTTTGTTAGACCATCGCCAATCGTCTTCTAAGGCTCTATCTCCCCATATTTTAACAAATTCATTCTTTCCATATGCCACAGTGGTAGGATTGTAAAAATAAAATGTTGTAGTTGCTTGCCCTGGAAATCCACCGCGCTGTGGAATATTGGTCCCTATATTATTATTAGTGGTTACTAAACCTGTTGTATTACGTTCGGCAGCTTCGGCTTTTAGTTTTTCTTTTTCTGCTTTTAATTTTAAGGTTTCAATAAAACTTTCAAAATAGGATAGTCTATCTGCTTCCGATAGGTTTACCAAGTTTAAAACACTATCATTTACTTTGGCGATGTCTTCATAATAAATAACATCTTCCAAATTATCTCGTTTGCGTTTTATGGTTCGATAAGGTTTAGAGTTTAGCACTAAGTTTGTCATCGTGCTATCGTAATAATTTCCTGCTTCTCTGTAAACCGATTTATCAAAATTTATGTCGCCTAGAATCTCATAATTTTTGGCTTTTAATATTTTGTCTTGCGAATTGGTGCGTAAGGATTTATTAAAATAAGTTATTGCTAAAGTGTCGGATTTATTATTTAAAAAATAGGCTCCTTTTTGATGATAAATCTTATCTAAAAACGGACGATTTTCTCTATTTTCCTCAAGTTCTGTTAGTAATTCTAATAACTCAAATTTATTTCCTTTTTCATAATCGAAATTTTTGATTTTCTCGATATGCGCACTAATCATATAAATACGTCGTGTTCTACGATTTAGTTCAATTACCTTATCAAATGCAAAATTAGCACTGTCTTTCTTACCTAACTCATTATACAACTGTCCTTGAATAAACCTGTAACGTCCACGTTCATCATCTTTTTTTGTAGAATTTGAAGCTATTTCTAGTTGTGTAATAGCGCTATCAACGGATTTTGTGTTTAAATAAGCTTGTGCTAGCATAGAAGTGGCATCAGCCAAGTCTTGTTGCTCCAGTTTTTCTTGCTTTAATAAACGTTTTAAGTTTTTAATAGCCAGCTCATCATTATCTAATCGAATATTGGTTTTTTCACGCCAAATCTTAGCCTGATTAATCTTGTCGCTGGCCGGATATTTGTAAAGAATAAAGTTAAACGCCTCTAAAGAAGGGATAAATCGTTGGTCGAAATACCTTGCTTTGCCTAGCAATAAATAAGCTTCGTCTATTTGAGGATTTTTTTCTTTTCCTTCAATTGAAATACTGTGTTTTTGAATGGCTATTACAGCTTTCTCTTCCGCTCTGGTGAAGTTTTCATTTTTAGATTGCCCCGGAAGCATAATTTCTTCAGAGATTTGCATGCGCTCAATTGGTAAAACTTCCCAATAATTATCGAAATAGCCGTCGTTTAGTGTTTTTCGCCCGTCTTCTAAAGCAGTATGTCCATTATAAAGTGCATTAAATTCTGCTGTTACGGCATGAAAATTACGATTGATAAATTTGTCCTTTTTTCTAGAACAACTTACTAACACTAATATAGTACATGCAAAAACAAGGGTTGCTTTAAAAGGTATTTTCAATATTGGCATTTTTAGTCTAAATAAATAACTATAAACTGGCGCTTATATTATGTAAGCAGGTAAAAATAAGCATCTTTTTTGATTAACCTATAAAATGAAACGACTTTTGGGTTAAAAGTCTAATACTAATTCGTTAAGGCGCAGAGCGATGTTAAGTTGCCACTGTTTAATATTTTTATACATGGCGTTACCACAAGGGTCGGGCTATTCGCTGCAAGTCCTAGCTCCTACGTCGCTGCGGGCTTTTCACTACTATCCCTAACGCACCCATCAGCCACAACCAGAGAAAATCCAAAATTTTTATAATAAATTATGTTTGTTAAACTACCGCCGTTCCAGAAAAGTGGGCTTCCAATTCTTTTAAAGTGGCCGAATTCGTAGCTAAATCTTTTATAATTTCACCCTTTTCCAATACTACAATGCGCTCACAAACATCGGTAACATGCATTAAATCGTGACTGGAAATTAAAACCGTAACCCCTTGTTTTTCGGCTAAATCTTTAATAATCCCCTTAAGTCTAATTTGAGTCGTTGGGTCCAGATTTGCAAAAGGTTCGTCGAGAATTATAACTTCAGGATTCCCTATCAAGGCAGCAACAATTCCAGCCTTTTTTTGGTTTCCCTTACTTAAATCGCGTAAATATTTTTTTTGTTTTAATATTTCACCATGAAAAAAATCTTCAAACTGAGCTAAAAGTTTATCAACATCTGCTTTATTCTGATTTCTTAATTCACCGATAAAATAAAAATATTCTTCGGCAGTTAAATAACCTATTAAAAAACTTTCATCAATAAATGAAGACGTAAATGGTTTCCAGTCTTCACTTTCATGCACCAGTACATTGTTATTATTAATATACCCTGTTGTTGGCTGAATTAAATCTAAAAGCAAGCTGAAATACGTTGTTTTTCCAGCACCGTTATTGCCTACTAAACCAAAACTTTGCCCTCTTGGAATCTCTAAAGAATCAATTTTTAAAACTAAATTGTTATTATATTTTTTTGATAAGTTCGATGTTGTTATCATGCTTAAATATTTTATAAACTAAGATTAATTTTTTTCTGCAAAAGCTGCAATTGTTTTGTATTTCCCCTTTTGATAAATGCTTTCAATTTTACTTAAAAAGAAATTTTTAAATACAATACCTAAAACACCACTTAATGCCAATACTATGAGCCCGACTTCAAAATTGATTAATTTATAAGGTATATAAAAAAGTAGCATTGGAAGTACTAATTTTGGTAAAGCTATTAGCATTTGCGTAGGGTTAAACCCGTTGGTGTTACCGAAAGCTTTGGCTTTTACATTAAGTTCAATAGGTACTCTGTTTAGTGCACCACCAAATAGGGTTATAAAAGAATTTAAACCAATATTAAACAAGGCGCCTGCGGCAATCATTCCAAATATTTTCCATCCGAAGTACAAATAAGGCGTACTTAATACAAACGAAATGGCTACTGCAACCACCATTAAATACCATTTAGATTCTAAATACTTTCTGTACGGTATATTTTGACTCATCAATAATTTGTAATATTCACTATCCCACGAAGGTACTAATTGCCCAAAAGTCATTAAAAAACCGCCAGTAACAAACATAGAGGCAAAGGCTAAAAACGCCGGCATGTTTTGATACGTTTCTTGAGTATAAAATATGAGTCCGTAAAATAAAAACAGAAACGACATCATTAATACCTGTTTTGGTCTGGCATTTCGCCAAATTAAGCGTACATCGTTTTTAAGAAAAATAGCAATACTCCCAAAACGGTTCATCCAAGTTAAATCTGTGGTATCAACTTTTTCAACTTTTTTAGAAATTGCCCCGTCTAAATAAAACTCATTTCTAATATACCTGAAATTAAGGCGATATAAACCTATTAATAAGCCTAAAGGTATAATAACCAAATATGGGTTGTTAAATAATGCATTGAACGCCAAACCTATAGGTTCTGATGTTTTGTAAATACCATAAAATTCTAAGCCTATTAAAACGGCTAAAACACTTGTAATAATGTAAAAAAATGTATTGTTTTTATTTATTAAAAAATTCAAAAAATTAACGCTTAATGTGATGAATATGATACTTAAAAACCAACAGATAACATTTACAACAGCATATCCTTTTACAAGTAAAACCACACAAAATGGCACAAATAATAAAATGGTTATTATATTAAAAAATGACAGCGTTGTTTTGCCTAATAAATAATGCACTATCGTATTTCGTTTTATAGGAATTGCCATCAATGGTTTAATATTCATAACAGGTAACTGCTGCATAAAAAACCGAATAAGTAAATCGAATAACACCCAATAAATTAAAAAATTATTTACTGTTTCAATGGGATCGACATTGGGTACTACTTTTTTTAATATAAAAAATATACCTACTCCTAATAAAACAGCAATACCTCCAAAATATAAAGCAGCAAGGAATAGCAATATTTTAATTGCTATTCCTTTTTGAAAATATGACGCTCTACTAAACTGTTTCCATTCTAAACTTAAAAACCGTTTAATCATAATATGTTTTAGTTATGTTTTTGTGCTATCTGGCTTACTTCCATTCCCCAGGATTGTCCTAAACCCATTGCTTTTTCAGTTAGCCCTAATTGTTTTTCGGCAAGTTTTTTGCCTAATCCGCTATGATAAAACGCAACTAGTTCTTTAATTTCACCTTGAGTGAATTCTTCCATATATAAACCGGCGATTTTATCATATAATCCAACTAATGTTCCGGTAGCTTCTTTATTGTACGCTTCTTTTTTGGCTTCTGGAACATTATACCCTATCTGATCAATAGCTTTTTCAAATGCTTTGACAGCGCCCGTTAATTTTATAAATTCAATGGTTTCTGCTTTAAACTCGGTGTTTTCTTGTGCTTGAGTTGCAAGTGCAACCATAAATAAACATAGTAGTAAGATTTTTTTCATTTTTAAGTGTTTTAATGGTTAATGATTTTTTTATTAGTATTAATTAGTCAGAAAATGTTACATTTTCAATGTAAGATTATATTCCGGATGTTCTTTTGATAATTTTTGTCTGAGTTTTGGTGAAACCACATTAATTGAGACATAAAATAAAAAAATGTATATCTTCAATTATTAACTTATTCATTATTCAAAACGATATTTAGGGTTTACCAAAGCGCGCATGTTTTTAATATAGTTCTCTAATTCGGCTAACTTGCTCACTGTTTCCTTCGTCCCTTCCTCAGTTAATTTATAATATTTTCGTAGCCGATTGTCTACTTTTAAAACTTCAACATCTAATAAACCTTCGGCCTCCAATTTATGTAAGGATGGGTATAAAGCTCCTTCGGTAATATAAAGCTCCCCTTTGGTAAGTTCTTTTACCTTTTGCGTAATTTCATATCCATACATTTTATCATGTTCGTTTAACAGCTTTAAAATAATAGTTGTTAAACTTCCTTTATATAAATTTGAGTTCCCCATAATACTTCAAATATATGCATAATATTCTTATGCATAATTAAGTTATGTAATAATTTTTTAGTAATTATATACTAAAAATGTAAAGGCTTCATTATTTTTGTCAAAAAACAACACATGTCATCATTCCACAAACTATCCATTAAAAATATAAAAAAAGAAGCCAATAATGCGATAAGTATTGCTTTTAATGTGCCTGATAATTTAAAAGATACGTATGCTTTTCAAGCAGGGCAGTACGTTACTCTAAAAGCAAATCTTAATGGCAATGAGGTGCGACGCGATTATTCGCTATGTACATCGCCTAAAAGTGGTGAACTAAAAATTGCGATCAAAGCAGTTCAAGATGGTACTTTTTCATCGTATGCCAACTATAAATTAAAAGTAGGTGATGTTTTAGAAATTGCACCTCCTAAAGGTCATTTTGTTTTTGAACCAAACGATTCTAAAACAAAAAATATAGCCGCTTTTGCCGCCGGAAGTGGGATTACTCCCATTTTAAGTATCATAAAATGTGCTTTAGAAGAAGAAATTTATAGCAAAGTTATTTTGGTCTATGGGAACAAATCGACTGAAGATACTATGTTTTTACATGAACTTTTGGAACTTCAGCACAAATATAAAGATCGGTTTTCCATCCAATTCGTATTTAGTAAACAGGATAAAGACGATTCTATTTTTGGCAGAATAGAAAAAAGCACGGTTAATTATGTGATGCTAAACAAACATAAACATATTGAAGTGGATGCCTTTTACCTATGCGGACCAGAAGCCATGATACATACTGTAAAAGATGTTTTAACCGCTAATGGTATTGAAAAAGACCGTATCCATTTTGAGCTTTTTAAAGCCGCAAAACCAGCAGAAACTGAAGACAAAACTGGTCCTAGTGGTATAACTCAAGCAACTATTACCGTAGATGACGAAACTACCACTATAGAAATGTCTCAAAAACAAACAATTCTTGAAGCCGCGTTAGATGAAGATATTGATGCACCGTATTCTTGCCAAGGCGGAATTTGCAGTAGCTGCTTAGCGCGTTTAAAAGAGGGTGAAGTCATTATGCGCCAAAATAATATTTTAACTGAAAAAGAAGTAGCTGACGGATTGATTTTAACGTGTCAGGCACAACCGACCACGCCAACTATTGTGGTGGATTATGACGATGTTTAATTAGAATTTCAGATTTCTAGAACGCTTTACTTTTAGATTAAAGATTTTATCTTTTCAATAATCATATTAGAAGAAATACTTCTGGAAGCTTCTTTATAGTTTTCCGGATACTTGTTTCCGTAAACGGAAGTTGGAACTTTAGGAAACTTGTTTCTATCAGATAATAGCATGTAATCCGCTGGTTGATTATAAGGAGCAAAACCTGCATATGGATGCGTAACTCCCCAAATAGTAACTGTTTTTATACCAAACATAGCCGCTAAATGTGCATTACCCGAATCCATTGAAAGCATTACATCTAAATTAGAAATTACATCTAATTCTTCGTCGAGCGAAAGTTTTCCGGCTACATTTACAACATTTTCAATAGTATCTTCAAAACCATTTAAAATATCAATTTCTTTTGGTCCGCCACCAAATAAAATAACTTTGTAATCTTTTGAAAGTGCTTCAATAACTAGTTTCATTTCATCTAAAGGATACATTTTTCCTTCATGCGCAGCAAAAGGTGCTATCCCAATTAATTTTGTTGAAAGATCTCCTAAAACTGATTTTGTTTTATTCTTTAAGGATGATTTTTTTGGAAAGATTGGGTTCGATAAATTTAACTTATAACCTAGCGCTTCAAAAACATCCACATAACGCTGATGCGTTGTTTTAAGTTGCTCAAAACATATGCCTGAAACTAATGCTTTCTTTTCGGCTCTGCCTTTGTCAATTTGAACATATAATTTTCCGAAGAAAAAAAACTTTAAAATATTACTTCTCAGCACATTATGCAAGTCTGCAACTGCCTCAATTCCTATACTTTTTAATTCTTTTGAAAGTTTATAAAGCCCATATAAGTTTTTGTGTTTCCCATTAACCTCAGCACAAAATATTGAAACATTTGATAAATCTCTAAAAAAAGGTTTGTAAGTTTCTTTCGTTAAAACGGTTATTTTAACATTGGGGTGTTGCTCTGTAAAAGCTCTTAACACAGGAACCGTCATCGCTACATCACCCATGGCAGATAATCGAATAACGAGGATGTGTTGGGGTAATTTTAACATGTAATTTTCAGAATGCTAAATTACTTCTGACCTCTCAAAACTGGATTTAACTCGTCATCATTGTACATTTTCATTTGCTTATACACTTTCATGTACTTATCACCTTTTTCAATATCACTCAATAACGTGTCTATTGCTGTAGATAAATCTACACGTTGTTCTAATAAAATATCTAGTTTTTTCTGGCAAGCAGCACGATGTGCATCTGAAGCATCTACACGAGTTGCTTCTTCATTCATGTGATAAATTTTCAATGCTAAAATAGATAACCTATCTACGCCCCATGCTGGACTTTCTGTATTAATCGTAGCATTTGCTTTTTGAGATACATGCTTATATTTTTCTAAAAAATAACTATCAATATACTCCACCATATCGGTTCTATCTTGATTTGAAGCATCAATTTTTCTCTTTAAAGTTAAAGCAGCAACCGGGTCTATCTGTGGGTCACGAATAATGTCTTCATAATGCCATTGGACAGTATCAATCCAGCATTTTCTGTATAACAAATATTCTAGTAAATCGCTTTCGGCATATTTGTTTTTAAATGGTTGATCAACAGTGTTGATAATATGGTATTTTTTAATAACGTCTTGAAAAATGGCATTCGCTTTTGTTGTAAACATGATGTATAGATTTTAAAGTGCAAAATTACATAAATAATATAAGAAACTTTATGAAAACGTAAAAGGTTCTATCAATGGTTTCAAAATATAAAAACATACTTAGTAAACTTGTATGTGGTACTATTTAATTAACTTTACTTTTCGAAAATACACTTGTAAGTTATGCATATTCATAATATATCTCAAAACAACTCCATTTTAAATACTTTTATTTCAGAAATACGAAATGTGACTATTCAAAAAGATAGTATGCGTTTTAGAAGAAATATTGAGCGTATTGGTGAGATTCTAGGGTATGAAATGAGTAAAGTATTAAATTATAAGGCCTCGTTAATTGATACACCGTTAGGGGTAAGTCCTATTAATTTAATTAACGATGATATTGTTTTATGCTCGATTTTAAGAGCCGGAGTGCCATTGCATAATGGATTACTTAATTATTTTGATGCTGCGGAAAATGCTTTTATTTCCGCCTATAGACATCATAAAAACAACTCTGATAGTTTTGAAATTATTGTGGAGTATCTGGCATGTCCAAATTTAGAAAACAAAATACTTATTTTAGCAGACCCCATGTTAGCAACAGGCCAATCGATGGTTGCTACCTTTGAAGCTCTAAAACCATTTGGAGCTCCTAAAGAAATTCATTTGGTAAGCGTCATTGGCGCGAAAGAAGGGATTGATTTTGTTGAAAATCACTTCGAGGCATCCACCCATTTATGGATAGCTGCCGTAGATGAAAAACTGAATGAAAAAGGCTATATTATTCCCGGTCTTGGTGATGCCGGCGACTTAGCTTTTGGTGAAAAACTACAGCGATAATAACACAAAAGGTATTATTACCAGTGCCCACAGAAATACCTCCTTAAACCATTTCTCCTGGATTACTTCTATATAATTTGTAATAATAATTGCAAGCGGAGCAAACAGAAATAAAAATTCGCTCCCTCTTTTTACTGGTGCTATAAGCGTTATTACAAATGCAATAATTGCGGCGATTATTACTATTTTAAATGAAGCTCTGGAGGTCTTTTTCTTCTTTTTTATATCCTGTAAATAAAATATTGAAGACCATATTCCAAAAGATAATAGCATGGTAATTGCCACTAAATAACGTGCCGAATTGTAGTCGCTAAAATCATAGTTAACAACTGGCGCTCCCTTAAATAACGCGAAATAATCATTATACATGACTATTGATGTACTTACAGCAATTACAAAAACAGTTCCTACTCCTAAAAATGGAATTAACCAGTGTCTTAGATTATTGTCGGTATATAAAAATAAGCTCAAGATTATGACTATAAAAAACAAAGAAGCCCAAAAATAAAACAAAGAAGCAACGGCTATCCATAAAGCCGCATCAAAAAGTTTATTTTTAATATTTTGCTGAGACTTCAAACTTACTATTCTTCTAAGACCCAGTAACACAAAGAAGTTTGATAAAAGAATATTTGTGTTAAGTGTTGTTTCGACTATTGTTAACAAAAACAGACTAAATAATAATATTTCGTAGTTATTTTTTTTCGTTAAGTTATTTTTACTAATTATAAAATTGAATACCACTATAGTAAATATACATATACTAAAAATTGCAACTTGCTTAAAAATATAAGCTAGGGACATCGGATAATTTACAGTTCCTATTCTAGCTGTAAGAAATGCTAAAATGGTAACTAAAACAACAATGATAAAATTTATTGTTTTAGATTTTTTAAAAATGCTTGTTATCATTAACTGTTTTTGTATTTTTGCTTCGTAAATATACTAACTCTATAAGTGATTTGATAATAATATTACTAAATCATTAAGGATATAGTTTATCATTTAAAAACAACATATTTAAATTATGAAAGATTTCTTTTACGCTATACAGGATATATTTGTAAATTATCTGTTTATGCCTTTTGATGCATTAAGAGCCTTAGAGCTTACAAACTGGTTTGTTGCAAATGCTACTTTCTTGGATTTTCTTAATTATTGGTTTTGCTGCCTTTGTATATTGGATGAAAAAGTTAAAAGGCTATAACGACAATAATGAAGAAGATAAAAGCATATCTGCACATTCTTATTTATAAATCGAATCCTATATCTTTGCGATAATATATCTTATCAAAATGTAGTTTATCTATACTTTGGTAAGATTTTTTTATGGCCTCTTGGTAGGTATTCCCATAAGATGTTATGGCCATAACACGCCCCCCAGAAGTAACTACTTTTCCATCCTTCAATTGTGCGCCAGCATGAAAGGCAATAGAATCCTTTATTGTTTCAATTCCTGAAATTTGTTTTCCTTTTTCATAAGCTTCAGGGTAACCGCCTGATACCAGCATAATAGTTGTTGCTGCACGTTCATCTATTTCAATATTTATTTTATCTAAAGTGCCATGAGCCATAGCCTGAAGAATTTCAACAAAATCGTTTTTTAATCTTGGTAAAACAACCTCGGTTTCTGGGTCGCCCATGCGTACATTATACTCAATTACTTTCGGGTCGTTTCCGACTTTTATAAGTCCGATAAACACAAAACCAACGTACGGCAACTTATCTTTTTTAAAACCGTTAATGGTTGGTTTTACAATGCGCTCTTCAATTTTATTTAAAAATTCGTCTGTAGCAAATGGTACCGGAGAAACAGCACCCATCCCGCCAGTATTTAAACCAGTATCGCCTTCGCCAATACGTTTATAATCTTTAGCCGTTGGTAATATTTTATAATTTTTCCCATCAGTAAGCACAAAACAACTTAATTCGATACCATCTAAGAACTCCTCAATAACCACCTTTTTACTTGCTTGACCGAATTTAGCATCCACTAACATGCTTTTTAATTCTGCTTTAGCGTCGTTTATATCATTTAATATAACTACACCTTTTCCTGCAGCTAATCCATCAGCCTTTAAAACATACGGTGGATTTAAAGTTTCTAAAAAGGCATAACCCTTTGTAACAGTTTCTTTTGTAAAACTTTCATACGCTGCCGTTGGAATATTATGACGATATAAAAATTCTTTAGCGAATTCTTTGCTTCCTTCTAATTCTGCGGCTGCCTTTTGCGGGCCAATTACAGATATATGTTTTATGGCGTCATCGTTTAAAAAATAATCATGAATCCCATTTACCAATGGATCTTCAGGACCAACCACAACCATTTCGATACGTTCTTTTACAACCAATTCTTTAATGGCTTCAAAATCGTTAACCCCAATATTCACATTGGTCGCAATAGTTGCGGTTCCAGAGTTTCCAGGAGCCACAAATAATTTTTTGCATAACGGACTTTGAGTAATTTTCCAAGCGAAAGTATGTTCTCTTCCGCCAGAGCCAAGAATTAAAATATTCATTGTATTGTTTTTTTAGATTCCCATTTACTTGGGAATGACAAATTAATGTTTTTTAATGCCCCGCATTAAAAGTGTTTTTCCGAGTACAAAAATAAAATTAATGCGTCGATTACACGAATAATTTTTATTTACTTTACAAAAATTATGTTTTACCTTGAATTTATTCAATTTATCTTTAGAAGTTAATGGTTATCCTCTTAAAAAGGCTAAAACTGCATTGGAAACCATTCAGAAGAAAAATGAGTCTGAATTAAGCACATATATTGAAGCTAAAAAACAAGACATTGTTGAATATCATTTAAAGCACAACCCGTTTTACAAAACGTTTGCTAAAGGCGCTAATTCGAAAGATTGGAATAGCATTCCTGTAATGACAAAACGCCATTTGCAGCAACCTTTAAATCAGCGGCTTTCCGATGGATTTACTTCAAAGAATATTTATATAAACAAAACATCCGGGTCTTCGGGCGAGCCTTTTATTTTTGCTAAAGACAAATTTTGTCACGCCCTGTCATGGGCAGGTTTTATTGACCGATATAGCTGGTTTAATTTAGATTTCAACACCTCAAAACAAGCGCGTTTTTATGGTATCCCGTTAAATAAATCAGGGTATTACAAAGAACGATTTAAAGATTTTATGAGCAACCGTTATCGCTTTTCGGTATTCGATTTAAGTGATGCTCAATTTGAAAAAAATATCATTAAATTTAAGAATACTAAATTCGATTATATTAACGGATATACGAGCGCAATTGTTCAATTTGCCAAATATCTGAAACAGAAAAACCTCGTTCTTAATACTATTTGTCCTTCACTTAAAGTGTGCATTGTAACTTCGGAAATGCTTTTTGACAAGGATAGAAATCTTTTAGAAAATCAACTTGGTATTCCAGTTATTAATGAATACGGTGCCGCGGAATTAGGTTTGATTGCATTTCAAAATTCAAAACAAGATTGGCTGGTAAATACAGAAGATTTATATGTTGAAATACTAGACGAAAACAACCATATTTTACCATACGGTGAAGCAGGTCGGGTGGTTATAACTTCACTTTCTAACAAAGCACATCCGTTTATTAGATATGATTTGGGCGATATTGGGAAGTTATCGGAAACGAGCACTTTAAATAAACCAATTCTTGAAACATTAATTGGCAGAACGAACGATATTGTGAGTTTACCAAGCGGTAAAAAAGCGGCTGGATTAACTATTTACTACGTTACCAAAACCATTATTGAAGATGATGGAAACGTAAAGGAATTTATTATTGAACAACTAAAACTTGATACATTTAAAATAACTTACGTAAGTAATTCTGAGCTTTCGAGTGAAAAGATAACTAAAATTAAAGAATCTATCGCCAAATATTTAGAGCCTAATTTACAAGTTGTTCTTGAAAGGAAAACAGCCTTAGGGCGTTCAAAAAGCGGAAAACTAAAACAATTTACTTCTTATTTATAGACACGATTTGCTTTGATTTTACAAAGAAGTGTTCTTTTAAAAAAATCAGCATATAACAAATTGATTTTAAGGTTGAAAACCGCAGTCCTTTTTTATACACCCAATAATTGTGCTTTAAAAGATCTATTTTATTTGAAGACATCGAGTTCTTTCTCACCCTGTAATACGCTAACGATTCCTGAATGCCTTTAGCCGGTTTCCCGGACTTTTTTATGGCCGACAACCAAAGCAGCCAATCTTGACGTTTACGTAAATTAGGAGCCGTTATTTTGCCTATAGCTTTCGCATTATAGATTCCTGTTAAATTACCAATATAGTTGCTTTTTAAATATTTTTGATAAGTTAATACGGGTAATGCTTTTATTAATTTATTAAGAGGCTTTCCTGATTCATCAATTTGCTCATAACTACTAAAACAAACATCACATTGGTTGTTTTCCATATAAGCTATCTGGGTTTCAAGCTTATTAGGTTTCCATAAATCGTCGGCATCTAAAAAAGCGATATAATCACCCTGTGCGGCTTTAATGCCTCTGTTTCTTGATAGTGCTGCTCCTTGGTTTAATTCGTTCTTAAAAAGCTTTATTTTGTTGTTTTCTAGCAATAAATTGATTAACTATTTCAATAGTTTTATCGTTTGAGTAGTCGTCAATTAATAATAATTCCCAATTATCGTAAGTTTGACTTATAACACTGTTTATGGTTTCTGAAATAAATGCTTCAGAATTAAACATAGGGGTTATTATAGAAACTAATGGTTTCAAAAGAAAAATTTAATAGGCTTTTTCGTCACCTTTCACTGCATTGAGAAAGGTTTGAACTATAATTTTTATATCTAACCACAACGACCAGTTTTCAATATAAAAGATGTCGAATTTCACGCGATTGATAATGTCTTTATCTGTTTCAACTTCACCTCTAAAACCACTTATTTGGGCTAATCCTGTGATGCCTGGTTTTACAAAATGACGAACCATGAATTTGTCTACGCTTTGCGCATACATGTTTGTATGGCTCACCATATGTGGGCGAGGACCAACAACAGACATTTCACCAAAAAGGACATTAAAAAACTGTGGGAATTCATCGATACTGGTTTGACGAAGAAGCGCTCCTACTTTTGTAATTCTTAAATCACCTTTAGTTGCCTGATGTAAATGAGCTTCTTTATTAGGAGTCATCGATCTAAATTTATAACAATCAAATTCTTGATAGTTAAATCCATTTCTGGACTGTTTAAAAAATACGGGGCCTTTAGACTCAATTTTTATCAAAATTGCTAAAATGGGTGTTAGCCAGGACAACACAAAAACAATAATAAATAATGCAAATAGAATATCAAAAAATCGTTTAATAAATTTGTTTACAGGTTCCTGCAAAGGAATGGCTCTTAATGATAAAATAGGAATATAATCATAATACTCATATTTTAATTTTTTAGAATATATATCTTTATTGTCGGGAATAAATTTAAGTTCTCTTAGATTGTTATCCGCAAAATCGATTAATTTATTTATTTGTTTGTTTGACAACTCAGAAACAGAAAAATAAATTTCATCAATGTTATTTTCAATAATATAGTCAAAACATTTTTCTAAAGAAAAGGCATCGTCATTTGACACAAAACTGCCCCTTAAACTTATACCCAAAATCTAATCTTGTATTAAAAGTATTTATTAGTTGCCTTGTTTTTTCATTTTTACCAATTACAATAACATTTCTCGTATTACCACTTAAAACTGTTCGATATTTTTTTAATAAAAAAATGGTTAAAAATTTGAAAACACATACAAATACAAAAATAAATAACAGATAATTTCCTAGAGCCAATCTACTTATAATTGGTTGTTTAAAAAATCCAATATAGGCGTATAATATAATGGCAAAGAATATCATTTGCTTGATTAAAAGCGGGAGAATTTGAATTATTCTTGTATGTCTTTGTATTTCGTAAAAGTGATTTACAATTGCAATAATAATCCATGAAAATGAAATATATAAACAAAAGGCGTATAGGTTGTTTAAGTTTATTTCAAACAAAAAAATAGCCATATTTATAATGACTAAATCAATAAAAGCGAATAAAGGCTTTATTAAACCTGAGTATCTTCCTTGTTTGTAATTCAATTTATTTTTTTATGTGTTTTTTAAAATCTTTGTGTTCGCTTTTATAAAGCTCATCTGCTGTTAAATTTTTAAAATAATCGAATGTGATTTTCATTCCTTCGGCTCTATCTACTTTTGGTTCCCAATTTAAGAGTTTTTTTGCTAAAGAAATATCTGGTTGTCTTTGCATGGGATCATCTACTGGTAAATTCTTTATAAATTACTTTTTGAGTAGTTCCTGTTAATTTTATAATTTCTTCAGCAAAATCTTTAATTGAGATTTCATGAGGATTTCCAATATTCACAGGATAGGCATAATCACTTAATAATAATCTATAAATTCCTTCAACTTGATCATCTACATAACAAAATGAACGTGTTTGAGAACCATCTCCAAATATAGTTAAATCTTCTCCTCTAAGTGCTTGTCCCATAAAAGCTGGAATAACGCGCCCATCATTAAGTCTCATTCTAGGTCCATAAGTGTTAAATATACGAACAATACGTGTTTCTATGCCATGAAACCTATGATATGCCATAGTAATGGATTCTTGAAAACGTTTTGCTTCATCGTAAACGCCTCTTGGGCCAATGGTATTTACATTTCCATAATAATCTTCAGTTTGAGGATGTACTAATGGGTCTCCATAAACTTCAGAAGTTGATGCAATAAGAATTCTAGCTTTTTTTGCTTTCGCTAAACCTAATAAATTATGAGTTCCTAAAGAACCTACTTTTAAGGTTTGAATCGGTATTTTTAAATAATCTATAGGACTTGCTGGAGATGCAAAGTGTAAAATATAATCTAATTCCCCATCAATTTTTATAAATTCTGTAACATCGTGCTCAATAAATTCAAAATTGGGAACATTATTTAAATGGTTTATATTTTTTATATCGCCTGTTATAAAGTTATCCATTCCAATAACAAAATAGCCTTCTTTAAGAAATCTATCACATAAATGAGATCCTAAAAATCCTGCAGCACCGGTTATTAATACCTTTTTCATTAGTTTATTGTTTTTCTACCAATGGAGCTATAATAAAAGCCTTCGTTTTGCATTTCTTCAAGGTCATATAAATTACGCCCATCGAAAATGACAGGTTGTTTTAAATTCGATTTTAACTTATTAAAATCTGGTGATCTGAACATGCTCCATTCGGTACAAATAATTAAAGCATCTACATCTTTTGTTGCTTCATCTTTACTAAGCGCATACTGTATTTTATCTCCAAACTCCTTTTTAACATTTGGCATTGCTTCTGGATCAAAAACTTTTATACTTGCTCCTTTTGATAAAAGTTCTTCAATAATATATAAAGCCGGGGCTTCTCTGATATCATCTGTTTCAGGTTTAAAGGCTAAACCCCAGACACCAAAGGTTTTTCCTTTCAAATTATTATTAAAATAGGTTTCAATTTTTGGGATTAATATTTTCTTTTGATAATCATTTACTTTAATTACTGCATTCAAAATTTTAAAGTCGAATTCCAAATCTTTTCCCGATTTATGAAGTGCTTTTACATCTTTAGGAAAACAAGAACCACCATAACCAATGCCTGGAAATAAAAAGCGCTTTCCTATGCGCGAATCCGAACCCATTCCTGCTCTAACTTTATCAACATCAGCCCCCACTTTTTCACAAAAATTAGCAATTTCATTCATAAACGTAATTTTTGTTGCTAAAAAAGAATTTGCAGCATACTTAGTAAGTTCAGCCGATCTTTCATCCATAATTAATATTGGATTTCCAGAGCGTACAAATGGTTTATAAAGTTTCATCATTAGGTCAGATGCTCTTTCGGAACTAGATCCTATCACTATACGTTCTGGTTTTAAAAAATCATCCACTGCAAATCCTTCTCTTAAAAATTCAGGATTTGAGACCACATCAAAATCTACCTTTGCGTTTTTAGAAATAACTTCCCGTACTTTGTCTGCTGTTCCTACAGGAACCGTGCTTTTGTCAACAATAACTTTATAACTTGATATTAATTTACCTATTTCATCAGAGACGCCTAACACATATTTTAAATCGGCAGAGCCGTCTCTCATCCTCTGGAGTTGGTAATGCGAGAAAAATAATGTCACCATGGTTTAAGCCATCTTCCAAAGACGTTGAAAAATTTAGCCTTCCTGCCTTAATGTTTCTCTCAAATAAAACATCTAAATGAGGTTCATAGATTGGAACATTACCTTTTTTCATAAGGTTAACCTTAGTCTTATCTATGTCTATACAAAGAACATCGTTTCCCGTTTCTGCTAAACATGTACCCGTTACCAAACCTACATATCCTGTTCCTATTACTGATATTTTCATTAAAATAGTTTAAATTATTAGTTTATATAACAAGATTCAATTAAAATTTTCAGGCGCAAGTGTCTTCCAGTGTTTAATAGCATTTAAAAAATCGTATTTAAATACAAATCCATTATCAATTAAGTACTGAGGTTTTATATTAGTAGGAAACCCTGCTTTTCTAACCCTTGTTGGATGAATATCAGATTTAAACCTAAATATTTTAGAAGATATTTGAATAAAAAAAGCCATAAAAACAATAATATTAACACTCAATTTGAAAGTAGGTCTATTATAATTTAGCTCTTTTTTTACAATCGAAACCATTTCTTTTAAAGGAATTAATGAATTTTCTGCATAATTATATACTATAAAATTTTCTTTTTTATTCATTGTGAAAAATATGCTCTCAATTAGGCCAAATATGTACCCATAACCTTTAATAATATCCCCTCCATTTGGTAATATAAAAATTCCCTTTTTAAGTGATTTAATCATTCTATAAACATTTCCAGGATCATTTGGCCCGAATATAACACTAGGTCGAACTATTATTAGCCTTCTTTTAGTATCTTCTGACAACCACTGTTGATGTATCTTTTCTGCTAATGCTTTAGATATCCCATATGCTGTTTCAGGATAGATAATTGATTTTTCTGTTCTTTGATCAATAGATTTTCCATATGGGGCAATACTACTCGTGAAAAAAATGTTATTCACCCCAGTGACTCTTGCAAATTCATTAATGTTTTCTGCTCCTGGTACATTTGTATCAAAATACTCTTTGTATTCGTGACCAGGCTCTCTATGTATTGCAGCGAAATTAAAAATCCAACTGTTTTCCTTATCAATTTCTCCAATCTCTAAAATAATCGGATATCTTACATCAATTAATTTAAACTCTACATTCTCAGCTAAATTCAAAGATACAGAATCCAATTGTTTTATATCACAAACCAAAATCTTATCGAAAATCGTATTCCTAATTAATACCTCAATTAAATTAGTTCCAATATATCCAGAACCACCAAAAATAATAGCTAATTTCATTATTGACTTTTGCTCAAAAATATCATTTATTTTTTAAAAAGACATATAAATCAATCTATTTGCTTTTAAAAATATATCTATCTTTGTTTTTAATTTTTTTAATCAAAAGGAATGACCCATATTCTTCATATAACTGAAACTTTTGCAACTGGTGTTTATGTTTATCTAAAGGACTTAACTAACTATTTTGAAAATAACGGTTCATTCAAAACGACTATTATTTACAGTGGCAAAAGAATAGAAACTGAAAAAAATCGATTTCATAAAGACTTTTCTGAAAATGTAGAGCTATTTGAAGTAAACATGGTTAGAGAAATTTCTCCAAAAACAGATTTTGAATCTATTAGAGAGATTATTAAGATTATTAAAGAAGTTAAACCACATATTATTCATTGTCATTCTGCCAAAGCTGGAATTATAGGTAAAATTGCTTCGATATTTTATCCTAATGTCAATGTTTTTTATACACCACACGGTTATTCGTTTTTAAGAGAAGACGTTAGTTTATTTAAAAAGAAATTATATTATTCTATCGAAAAATTATCTTCTGTGTTTTTACCCGGTACTACGATTGCTTGCGGTGAAACTGAATTTATTTATGCAAAGAAATTAGGAAAAGCAAAATTAGTAAGAAATGGTGTGAATATATCTGAGGTGAGAAATTATGCATTAAAAAGTGAGAAAACCGTTTTTACAATTGGATCAGTAGGACGGATTTCATTTCAAAAGAATCCTGAATTATTTAATGATATAGCACAATTATTTCCAAATATAAAATTTATATGGGTGGGTGAGGGGGATTTGCACTCAAAACTAATCTCTAGCAATATAGAGGTGACAGGTTGGAAAACCAGAGAAGATGTTATTGCAATTGTTGACTCATTTGATATCTATATTCAGACCTCTATTTGGGAAGGTTTACCAATAACTATTATAGAGGCCATGTCCCTTGGAAAACCAATTATTGCCACAAATGTAATTGGGAATAAAGACACTGTAATACATGCTGAAAATGGTTTCTTATGTGATACTTTAAATAGCTTCGAAAGCTCTATAAATAAATTAATACAAGATCATTCGCTTAGAAATACAATGGGTTTAAATTCTTCGATAAGAGCGTCTACATTCTTTGATAAAGACAAGAATTTTATAAATCTGAAGCATATTTATCTAGGAGAACTAATAGAAGAATGAGATTTGTTTTTTTAATTTATATACTTTTTTAGTATTAAAATTAGTTTTTGAGGTAAGATTAGCTGAACAATCGTGTATAAAATTCCTAAAATTGGATAAATTCCAAAATAAAAATATTTTTTTATTAACCTTAATTTATTAAACAATTGAACTTTTCTTTTTTGAGATGATATTCCATGTGGGTTTATTTCACAGTACACTAATACTTCGTCAATATTAGAAGCTTTAAAATTTTTAATGATTTTAAAAAAATATGCATAATCTTCCGCAGCAGGATAATCTATAGGATAATACCCTATTTTTTTAATAATGTCAATATTCATCATTACGGATGGATGGATGAACATAACTTTTAAATACATCTTTTTAGATATATTTTGAAAATCTGTAGGAACTTTATAAACAAATTTCTCTTCTCCCTTCAAATTAATAAAAGCGGCATAAGACCCAACAAGTTTTATATCATCATCACCTTTTAAAACATTAACCTGTTTTTCTATTCTACCTTTACAACATAAATCTCCACAATCTAGTCTTGCCACATAATTATATTTGTGTTGAACCAAATATTTAAGGCCATAATTCAAAGCATGCTCAATACCTTCATTTTTTTCTAAATAAAGAGGAATTATCGTACCGTTTTTGTATTGACTTATTTCATCAACATTAAAATCTATTGCACTACCATCATCAACTACAACAATATCTACGAGTATTTGTTCATTAACCGAACGGATTGATTTTAATAAACCTTTAGGGTTGTTATAATGAGGTATTAATATTGCTACTTTTTTCATTTAAAATAATTTTTTTGTTTTCAGATATTAAACGAATAAATAAAGATGTGAAGATAGCAATGAAAAATATACCCCATTGCCTATAAAATATATTCTCAGTTAAACACTGAAAACAAATTAATAATAGAAACAAAGTGAATAATTTCTCCTGATTTTTTATCGAATATAATAACAGTTTTATTAAAACAAATGTAAAAATAAAAAGGCCAAATAACCCATAAGCACCTAAATACCCTAAGTATTGATTATGTGTATTGTAGATTGTATAGTTTTTTTTAGTAAGCCTAGCATCTAAATGCTTCTGAAATTCCGGTTCTGACAAAAAACCTAGCAGAATATTAAAATCATCGCTCTTCATGACGTCTACAGCACTTGACCATGTTTTAGGTCTATCTTGACTTCTAATTGGTGAATTAATTCTATCTAGAAAAAACTCAGTATTATATTTGTAAACAAATAATAATGGTATCAAGAATAAAAGTATTAATAACACTCCTTGTTTAAATAATCTTTCTTTTCCTATAAGTATTATAGCTTTAAGCATTAGGTATAACCCTAAAAATATAATCGCTAGTTTGGCGGTTATAAAAAATATCACCAAAATATTGGTTACTATTATAAAAATCGCTATAAATTTTGAACTCAACTTATTTTCTAAAAAATAAATAAAACATACAATTGTAAAAGAAGAATACATACCAAAATATGGTCGAT
This sequence comes from uncultured Flavobacteriaceae bacterium, assembly GCA_963698455.1. Taxonomy (GTDB): domain Bacteria; phylum Bacteroidota; class Bacteroidia; order Flavobacteriales; family Flavobacteriaceae; genus Mariniflexile. The sequence continues at coordinate 407,094 of CAVOQU010000002.1, forward strand.
GCATTAGAATATACTCCTCAACCCATGGCCCTTCACCAAGATTTGGTAAATAATTATATTCAATAAAAACTAAAAGTATTTTTGTTAAAGCAAAAACGCATATTAATGTAATTGCATATCCAAACACCTTAATTAGAAAAATAATCCGTTTCTTATCTAGAAAATTAGTTGAAGAAATAATTAATGGAAAAAAAACAAACACCAACCTCTTTTCCATCTGTTTAAGATTCTCTTGATTATGGTATACAATCACTGATAAGAAAACCAACAAGAAAAAAAATGTAATTAAAAAATAAATTTTACTTTCTTTAAATGTTTTAGATAAATTTTTGTATTGGCCAGACCAAAACCATACAAGTACAACAGGTATTAAAGTAAAATTGGTATACTCAACCTTTACCGACATTAAACCCATTGTTAATGTAAGAAATACTATAAAGATTGTGTCTTTTAAATCACTCACAATTTAAATTGTTTATAGTTATTATTCTTCTTTATATAATACGATCCGTAAAACATACCCAAACACATCCAAAAGAAGCTCTCTGCGCCTCTAAACTGTATTAAACTCCCTAGTAAGTAACATAATATAAATATTCCAAAAGGGCAATTCAGTTTTAATCGTATATTTTTATAAACTACATCCATAATAATTAGAAGAAAGAACAGTAAACCAACTACCCCAAGCTCTAAAAATACTTGTAAATAATAATTATGGAGGTTGTTTTCAAGAAAGCTTTTATTAACAGCTTGCTCTATATAAGGCATTGCATTCCCCGGTCCCACACCAAAAAGAGTATTATATGAAAAAGATTCCATGTATGCATTATATAGTATCATTCTGCCTTGAGAACCACCCTCTGATTTTTCTCCTATATTCATAAAGCGTTTTATAACATAGAGATTAGACAGTTTTTGTACAATAAAGTATCCAAAAAACAGAATAGAAGCGATTGATGCGATTAAAATGTACTTACGCTCCTTTTTTGTTGGTCTATTTGATATAAAGTAAAAAAAATACACAAAGACAATCATTATTATGGAAACTCGACTAGCATATATTATAGAAATTATAAAGCTAAATAAAAGAGAAAAGTAAAAGCTTCTTTTTTTATTTATAAAAAAAAGAGAATTTAAAGTAATCCAAGTAGCTTCTAAATTAGGTCCACCTCCATATACATAATAAATTGAAGGGTGTCCATAGGGATGTTTTAAAAAAAAACTTATTTCTTCATAAAAGTAAAACGCTTTACAAATAACTACTACATTGATTAATATTGTTGCTATTCGTAAAATCCTTAATATTTTTATCTCACCTAATTTATCAAACAGGAAGTACCCCAGAAAAAAAACATAAAAAGCAAAAATATAATTTATAATAACGCTATTAAATCCATAAAAAGGAAAAAGTATAATAGCGCATAGAACAACTATAATCATAAAAAAAAGACATATAAGAGGCCTGTTTTCTTTAAATCAATCTTAAATGGATATTTAGTGAGGAAAATTAAAAATACTAAACTAAATATATGGTAAACTTTTATTGATGTTTCTTCTCCTTGAATCCATCCAACAACAGTGAGCATCTGAAAACTAAGTAATACCCAAAAAACACCTAATAAGATTGTTAGAATATTCTTTATACTTAATTTCATTTATCTTTGAATTTTAAAAAAAGTTCACATTTAGAAAGCTTATTCGATTAATAGTAACCAATAGCCGTTAAATTTTATTTTTAAATAATTTTACGAATTACAATTCCTGTATATTTACGTAAGGTTCTATAAATAAAAATTAAATAGCTTCTTAAGACATTTACCCCATTATGAACCCTTACTTTGTGAGATTCATATAAAGAAGTCACAAATTCGGTGGTGCTAATACCCCCTTCTCTAAAATAACCAATATTTTCATCTATGTAAACTATATTAATATCGTTTTTTATAAGTCTAATCATAAAATCATAATCTGCGGATATTTTGAAATCTAAATTATAATAATGATTCAATTTTTTAATTTCTTCTATTTTAAAAAAGCAAGCAGGATGAAGAAAAGGCGTTCCCATTAAATAAGATTTTTGCTTTGTTAATGGTTTCAAAGATTTAATAACTTTCCTGTTTTTATCGCACAAAAACAGATTACCATGAATCAATCCAATATTGTTATTATAACTTCTAACTATATTATAAAGTGCATCCTTATCATACCAATCATCGCTATTTATAAATCCTATCAAATCACCAATGCATTTATCAATACCTTTATTCATGGCGTCATACAATCCTTTGTCCTTTTTACTAATCCAATTATATTTGATTTTTTTTTCTAAAAATTTAATTTCAAAATCTTTTATAATATCTATTGTACGGTCTGTAGACCCTCCATCTATAATTATATATTCAAAATTTTTATACGTTTGATTAAGAACAGACTCAAGGGTATCAATTATCGTGCTTTCACTATTGAAACAAACTGTAATAATACTTACTAAAATATCTTGTTTATCGTTTCTCATTTATTATTTTTTATTTTTTAATATAAAATAAGTTTGAATTGGCATTAAAATTACAAAACTGAGCAAACAAATAATTGTCGCAAGTATCACTCCGCTAGTTCCTAAATTGAACTTAGTTACAAATAAAATTGATAAAGGGATATTAACTATAGCGCCTATAATAAACAATATTAATTGAAGTCTTATTTTTCCAATACCATTTAAAAAATAAAAATAAATATCTCCATAAACTCTAACTAAAACAAAAATACCCATGTACAAAAATAAATGTTTACTATAATGCAACTTTTGTTTTATCCAAAAGAATAAAATATCTTCAGAAAAATAGATTGTGAAAACAACGGCTATTGTCATTAGAACAAATAAAACATTTAATCTCTTAATCGTTTTAATTATCCATTCAAAATCTCTTTTTATATATGCCTCGGTATATAAAGTCCATAAGGGTGTTAAAATTACAGTGCTTACTACCAAATAAACTTGAAAAATTTTAAAAACATTGTTGTAAGATGTTACTTCGGCTGGTTCTAATAAACTAGATATTATAAGGTTATCTGATGTTAAAATAATTATCAAGCAAATTTGAATCAAAAAAAATTCAATCCCTATGCCTGTTATTTCTTTAACTTTATTTTTACTAAAATTATTAAGCGAAAAATTTAATTCTTTTTGTCCTTTTAAAAAAAGATAATTCCATAGCAATCCAATAATTAGGTTTGACAAACCATAGATTATTGTGACTTTTAATAATGAGTTAGTGAAAAAATTTGTTATAATAAAAACTTGAAGAAATACTAATGCGTTGTATAAAAAGGTTGATAATTCAACATAAGAAGATTTCTGAACACTATAAAAAAATTGTTTATATAGGCTTAGAATAAAATTTAAACTGAAAAATACAAGTGTTATAAAAAAAATTGTTTTTAAAAACCACTCGTCTAATTTTATGTTTAAAAATGAAGATAAATTAATAGTAAATATTAATATACCAAATATTAACAAAAAAAAAGAGCTATTAAAACTACGCTCATATAAGCAGTAGTTATATATTCATTTGCATCTTTATAATTATTTTTCGCTAATGAGACGGTGAGATTATTTTTCACACCATTCCCTATTCCCAAATCTAATAAGTATACCCAACCAAAAATTGAGAAAATTGTTATCCATAGGCCATAATTTGTAACACCAAGGCCTTTAATCAATAGTGGTACTACAAGAAAAGTCAAAACCATGGAAGCGAACTTATAAATTAAGCCATATGATATATTCTTTTTTAATATCTGATTTTTAACATCCATAGATTAAGTATAAGGGTTAATCTCCATTTGTCTTAGTTTTGAGTTTGTCGCAACAAAATGACTATCCACATAAAACTTTATGTAAATATTTAATCTCTTTATGAATATTAAATTGATGGTTTCCAACAAAAAACCCTTTTTGGTCTAAGTATTTAGCATTTTTCATTTCACCGAATATTTCATAATCAAAATACTCAAGTACTTTGTTTTTAGTAAAATCTCCTGACACGATCGGCCTGCAATCAATATTGTTATCTGTAAGTTTTTTAATAATATCTGCTCTTTTTAAAGAAGAATTTGGTTTTATTATTAATGAAAATCCAAACCAACTACTGTTGTCTATGTTTTTTTGAATATAAAAATCTTTACTATTTTGAAAAAGTTCAATAAATAATTTAGCATTAGCCCTTCTGTTTTCTAAAAAATTAGGTAGTTTCTTTAGTTGTTCTAATCCAATTGCCCCACTCATTTCAATTGGTCTAACATTATATCCTGGTAATAAAAACCGAAATGATTCTTCAAACCAATCATCGCTTTTATTAGATACTAGATTTTCTTTAGGCAAATGTCTCGTCCAACCATGGGCTCTTAATGAAATTAATATATGATAAATTTCTTTGTCATTTGTGGTTATTAACCCGCCCTCCATAGTTGACATGTGGTGAGAGAAAAAAGTAGAAAATGTTCCTACAATTCCAAATGTTCCTGCTTGTTTCCCTTTATATTCAGCTCCCATGGACTCACAATTATCTTCCATTAGAATTATGTCCTTTTTACCAATAATTTTTTGGATTGCATCAAAATCATTAGGGTTACCTAATAAGTTCACAGCCAAAATCATTTTAGTTTGATCTGTAACAGCTTGTTCTAATTGTTCTAAATCAAAATTTAAGGTATATAAATCAACATCAACAAACTTTAATTTTAAACCATACTGATAAAGAGGATAGTAGGTAGTTGACCAAGAAACGGCTGGCACAATGACCTCATCTCCTCGTTTTAGTTTTGGGGTTTTTGTGTAAAATAACGCTGCGACTGCTAAAAGGTTTGCCGAAGATCCTGAATTAACCATGACACTATATTCACTACCAGCAAACTTGGAGAAATTTTCTTCAAACTTAAGTACACTATCACCCATAGTATACGTGTCTTTATCTATTACAGATTGAATTGCTTTTAACTCGTTATCATCCCATGTTGATGATGCTAAAGGATATTTCATTGTTTTAATATTTCTTTTAAATAATATTCATATGTTTTTGTAATACCATGTTCAAGACTGGTTTTAGGTTTCCACCCCAGTTTATTTGCTTTACTGCTATCAATGAGTTTTTGTTTCATGCCAACCGGTTTAGATAAATCGTGAATAAACTCACCTTGGAAACCAACTACTTTTGCTATTACTTCATAATATTGATTTATAGAGTAGTCCGTACCTAACCCAACATTTATATTTTGTGGTAACTGTTCAAGATTGTCTATTGAAAAATAGATAAAATCTACTAAATCCTCGGCAAACATAAATTCTCTTTTAGCCTTTCCGTCACCCCAAATATCTACGCTTTTTAACCCTTGCACTTTGGCTTCGTGTATTTTTTTTATTACCGCTGGTAACATATGAGAGTTTTGGGGGTCGAATTTATCAAAAAACCCATATAAATTACACGGTATAAGTGTTTTATATACACAAAATGAATCTTCTTTATTAATATATTCACACAATCTAGTTGAAAAAATTTTTGCTAAAGCATATCCCTCATTTGTTGGTTCTAATTCACCTTGTAAAATTAAATTTTCGGTTAATGGATTTTTTGCAGCTCTTGGATACATACATGAGCTTGCAAGATTAATGACTTTCTTGATTCTTGTTTCCTTAGCGGCCATTAAAACATTTCTGCCAATGTCTAAATTATCAATTAGATATTTTACCGGGTTTAATATGTTAGCTTGTATACCTCCTACAATTCCTGCTGCATGTATTATTATCTCTGGATTATTTTGTTGAAAATATTTTTCAACTTCGCTATAATCTAGTAAATTTAAATCACTTTTAGTTGGCGCAATAATTTCGTGCCTTTTAGATTGTTGGTGTTCTAAAATATTTCGCCCAACCATTCCGTTACCACCTGTTACTAAAATTTTCATATTTAATTACTCAAAATAGTTTAAGGTATTATATCCTCCATTTTTTAGATATTGTTGTTTTTTCATTACTTTAATATCAGATTGCATCATATCTTCAACTAAGTCCTGCTAAATCGTATTTAGGAACCCATCCTAATTTTTTTTTTGCTTTAGTAGCATCACCAATTAATAAATCAACTTCTGTTGGTCTAAAATATTTTGGATCAACGCTAATAACTTCTTTTCCAATTTCTAATTGATATTCTGGATTATTACAAGCTTTTACAAATGCCTTTTTCATTAACACCTTCTCCTTTAAATTCTAATTCAATTCCAACTTCTGCAAAACTCATTCTTACAAAATCTCTTACCGTTGTTGTTTTTCCAGTGGCAATTACCCAATCTTCTGCTTCATCTGCTTGAAGAATCATCCACATCATTCTAACATAATCTTTGGCATGACCCCAATCTCTTTGTGCATCTAAATTTCCTAAATATAATTTATCTTGTAAGCCTAATGCTATTCTTGAAGCTGCTCTCGTAATTTTTCTGGTTACAAAAGTTTCTCCTCGTATTGGTGATTCGTGATTGAATAAAATACCATTACACGCATACATTCCATAAGCTTCTCGATAATTTACTGTAATCCAATATGCATACATTTTTGCTACTGCATAAGGACTTCTTGGATAAAATGGAGTTGTTTCGGTTTGTGGCACTTCCTGTACTTTACCATATAATTCTGAAGTTGATGCTTGATAAATTCTTGTTTTTTTCTCTAATCCCAGAAACCGAATGGCTTCTAAAATTCTTAATGTTCCTAATCCATCTGCATTTGCTGTATATTCTGGAATTTCAAAAGACACATGCACATGACTCATGGCAGCCAGATTATATATTTCGTCTGGTTGAATTTCTTGAATTAATCTAGTTAAATTTGTGCTATCTGTTAAATCACCATAATGCAGAAAAAAATTTTGATTTTCTACATGTGGATCTTGATATAAATGATCAATTCTATCTGTATTAAACATTGAAGACCTTCTTTTTAATCCATGAACTTCATATCCTTTTTTTAATAGAAATTCACTTAAATAAGCTCCGTCTTGACCTGTTACTCCGGTAATTAAAGCTACTTTCTTTTTCATTATAATATTTATTTAATATATATTTTGATTTTATTAATACTGAATTTTTAGGTCGGTTGGCAAAAGTACGATAGTTATTACTTTTTACAAGTTTTATACTTTCTAATAAATTATTTTCAATTAAAATCTGTTCTGCAAAATCATACCAAGTCATTGCTTTTTCATCACAAAAATGATATAATTCCAAATCTTATTATTTCTGTTTATTATTATTTGATATATAAACTCCGCTAAATTAACTGCATTTGTAGGACACCCAATTTGATCCTCTGTTATGGTAAGTTCCTTTTCAACTTTCGCTTTTGCCAGTATTGACTTATAAAAGTTCTTACCATACTTTTTACTATATAACCATGACGTTCTTATTATAAAAAAACTTTCTAAAGCGCTTTGAATATAAAGTTCTCCCATTAGTTTAGATTTACCATATTCGTTTATTGGATTTGGTAAATCGGTTACTTCATATGGTTCACTTTTTTCTCCATCAAAAACATAATCTGTTGATATATGAATTAATATCACGCCAGTATCTCTACAAGCTTCGGCTAAATTCTTCACGCCTTCTGCGTTTATTTTATAAGCTATTTCAGGTGTTTTTTCAGCTTGTTCTACGTTGGTGTAAGCTGCACAATTTATACAATAATCAAATTTGTTTGTTTTAAAAAACAATTTGAGTTCTTTTTCTTTTGTTATATCTAAATTTTCCTTGGATACAAAAGTGAACTCTAAATCAGCATCATTTTTTGAATATATTTCTTCAATGGTTTTGCCTAATTGACCATTTGCTCCTGTTACAATCACTTTCTTATTCATGTTAATTTCAATAAATCTTCGAAAGTAGGCAAAAGCTTATCTTTTTCTGAAATTATTAATCTATCTACTGAAATTCCCCAATCAATATTTAATGTATTATCATTAAATGTGATACCTGACTCATAATCTTTATTATAAAAATTATCACATTTATACGAAAATATTGTATCGTTATCTAATACCACAAAACCATGTGCAAATCCTCTTGGGATATAGAGTTGTTTATTGATTTTTGTCATCAAGTATTAATGAAAAGTGTTGTCCAAAAGTTGGTGATTCTTTTCTAATATCTACACAAACATCTAAAACTTTGCCTTTAATAACTTGTACTAATTTAGCTTGAGCGTACTCATCTTTTTGAAAATGCAAACCTCTTAAAACTCCTTTTACGGATTGTGATTGATTATCCTGAACAAAATTAGCTTCGATGCCCGTTTCTTGCTCAAAAACGTTTTGATTAAAGCTTTCAAAAAAATATCCTCTTTCATCTTCAAAAACTTTTGGTGTAATTACAAAACAACCTTTTAAGTGTGTTTCTTCAAATTTCATATTATTTTATTTGTTGAAGATATTCGCCATAACCACTTTTGAGTAGTGGTTCTGCTAAGTTTATTTAATTGGTCTTTATTAATGTACCCCATTTAAATGCCGTTTCTTCTATACATCCTATTTTTTGCCCTTGTCGTTCTTCTATTACCTGCACAAACTGAGATGCTTGCATTAATGACGCAAAAGTGCCCGTATCTAACCAAGCAGTTCCTTTGTCTAATATTTGAACTTCTAATTTACCTAACTTTAAATAATCTTTATTTACATCGGTTATTTCTAATTCGCCTCTATAACTTGGTTTTATGTTTTTTGCTATTTAAACCACCGTATTATCATAAAAATATATACCTGGAACGGCATAATTTGATTTCGGTTTTATCGGTTTTTCTTCTATAGAAATTACTTTATTGTTACTGTCAAATTCTACAACACCATAGCGTTGTGGGTCTTGAACATGATATGCGAAAATAACGCCCCCAATTGGGTTCATTTTAGCTTTTAACTTTTCGTCTAATCCTGAACCATAAAATATGTTATCACCCAGAATAAGTGCCACATTATCTTTTCCTATAAATGTTTCGCCAATTAAAAACGCTTCAGCTAAACCATTAGGTTGTTCTTGTATGGCATATTCAAAATTACAGCCATAATCTTTACCATCTACCTAAAAGGTCTTTAAATCATGGTGTATCTTTAGATGTTGAAATTATTAAAATTTCTTTTATTCCTGCCGACATTAAAGTTGTTAGTGGATAATAAATCATGGGCTTATCATAAATAGGCATAAGTTGCTTACTTACCACTTTAGTAAGTGGGTGTAAACGTGTTCCAGATCCTCCTGCCAATATGATTCCTTTCATGTGTTTCTTTTTAATTGTTTTTATTGGTAACATTCAAATAATAATTGCCCTGAGTTATTAAATTTTTAGTCAAGAACGTTTCATTTAATTGCTGTATTGATTCTTATAATACAATTGATAATCCCCACTGGTAACATTGTGCAACCAAGTTCTTCATTGTTTAAATACCAATCAATCGTTTTATTTAAGCCTTCCTCAAAGGTTACTGATGGTTTCCAACCTAATTCCTTATTTATTTTTGACGCATCAATAGCATACCTTAAATCATGTCCTGGGCGATCTTTTACATAAGTTATTAACTTTTCCGAAGATCCTTTTGATCTATTTAGTTTTTTATCCATTTGCAGGCATAATAACTTAACCAAATCAATGTTTTTCCATTCGTTAAAACCACCAATATTATAGGTTTCGTGATTTTTACCTTCGTGAAAAACCAAATCAATCGCAACGGCATGATCTTTTACATAAAGCCAATCCCTTGTGTAATTACCATCACCATATACAGGTAACGGTTTATTGTTTATAATGTTATTAATAAATAATGGAATCAACTTTTCTGGAAATTGGTTTTGACCGTAATTATTTGAACAATTTGTGATAACATAAGGCAATCCATATGTTTCTCCATAGGCCCTAACAAAATGGTCTGAGCTTGCTTTTGAAGCCGAATACGGAGAATTAGGATCATAAGATGTTGTTTCAGTAAACAATCCCGTTTTTCCTAATGTGCCATAAACCTCATCAGTACTCACATGATAGAACAGTTTGTTATTAAAATTGTCTTTCCAAGTGTTTTTAAATGCGTTTAAAAGAATCATGGTGCCTATAACATTTGTTTTAACAAAAGCTAATGGGTCTTCTATAGATCTGTCTACATGAGATTCTGCTGCTAAATGAATAACCTTTTCAAAGGAATGCTTTGCAAATAATTGGTTTATAAAAACTTCATCTGTGATGTCGCCTTTAATAAAGGTATAATTAAACTCGTTTTCTATATCATTTAAGTTTTCTAAATTACCTGCATAAGTAAGCGCATCTAAATTAAAAATTTGATAATTTGGATATTTCTTCACAAACAGTCTTACCACGTGAGAGCCTATAAACCCTGCGCCACCAGTAATTAGAATTTTCATTTATTACTCTTTTTTATAATTCTTAAGATAGGTGTTCAATGAAATTAATAATAAAACAAGAAATGTTAAACCTAACAATATAAAAGGGATAAGAAACTTATAACTTTTTAAAACTCCTTTTTCTTTTACCCCTTTTCTAGGAAAATCGGAGATCACATTTAAAATACTAGATTTATTAGCCCGTTCTTCATTCAGTTTTACTAAACTGGATTTTAATTCATCCATTTTGTTTATTAATGAAAGCTCTTTATTGTCTTTGGCACCATTATCCCCGAGGTTAATACTAGTCCCTTCCATTGAGCGATCTGCTTCTTTCAGCATCACCTTTTTATACAATAATTGTAGCGAGTCTATTTCATTGATTTGTTTCTTATAAATACTATCTTGTAGTTCTATATTGATATCACTAATATTTTTTTGAAGACTAAAATAATCGTTTCTGGATATTGAGTTGATAATTGTTGGTTGAATCTTTTTTGCAATATTATTATTAGTTGCTATTACAGACACCGTATGAAAACGAGCATCAAAAGAATTAAAATTCTCAAGATATGCTTTCATGTTAATTGTTTTTTGAGTTGTGGTATCTAAACTACGCACAAATCTATCGAATAATTGCACTTTTTGGTTTTCATCAGAATACGATTCAGCTTTAAATTTTTTAATTGATGCCGCTTCTTTTTTAGAAATATTAAAGACCTCTGCAAGTGCGGTAGAGTCTTGAGCACTCGCTAATTCATTATAAAAATCAACATTGTTATACAACTGCTGAACACTATTAAAATTTGGCTCGACTACCATTGAGGAAACATATGTAGTCGCTTTGTTAAGGTCTAAATAGATACCTATGGCCAAACCAATAATTCCAACGATAGTAAATTTTATAAAGTGTTTTTGAATAAAAAGTAAAAACAAGATTACAAGACCAAATATCCCTTTAAAAATACTGCCAATAAAATTGAAAAACCTACTAAAAGCATTTCCTATAAGCTTAAATAACTGACCTAAATCTACTTCTTCAGATTGTTGTGGTTGTGGCAATTCTTTACTCATGTTATTTTGTGATTAATTAAATATTTGTTCTATTATTTTTCTTGTTATTAAATACGTTGGTTTTACACCTGTGGTGCCTAATCCTCCTGATGCTAATGTTGCTCCGGTTTCTAATGGATTATCACTGGCATAATAAGCATATCTCACTTTTACATTGGGACTAATACTCCCTCTTACTTTCGAGGCTGCTTGAATCGCTTTTTGGTAATGCGCTCCTTCCATTTCCAAACCAATAACACTCCATGTAGAATTGTAAAAGAATTTTAAAATGTCCTTGTTTTGTAATGATGTTCCTAAAACCGTAATCATTGTGCCTTCGTAAACATCTACACCATGACCGTCTAAATCTTGCTTCGAAAGTTCGTTATAGAACGGATAGTTATCTGCTGTACCTTCAAAAATATGTGCAGAAGGAATCATGATATCTCCTTTTCCTCCATCTAAAATACCCGCTTTTCCCATGATGGAAATGGAATCTACATTCAAATGGATTTTTTTTCCTTTTACTTTATATGGTTTCAATAATTCGTCAATCGTTTCATAAGCTTGTTCTCCAAACGCATAATCCATAACCACTAAAACAGGTTTTTCCGATTTTATCTGCTTCTGGTTCACTTTAATATCTAAGTTTGAAAGATCGAGTTTACTTGTATCAAAAATTTGAACGTCTATTTTTGTGCCAGACGTATCTTCAATATAAATCATGCCGTTTTGTAAAGCTTCTTTCGTGACTTTATTTCGTAATTCATTATTTTCCTTCTTACTTAAAGACTCGTAAACGCTATAAATATCCTTTTTTGAGGTGTTCGTTTTTAATGTTGATGGAGCATACAGGGTATTCATAACGCTATGCATATTGGCACTAATTATATGAATTGGTCTTTCTAATAAATTGTTCTTATAAAGAACATCTTTTATTGTGTCGGCCCAAATTTCGCCATGTATATGATGCCCCAATCGTTCTCTTAAAACAGGACTAAATGTTACCGTACGTTTGTTGTTGTTTATCTGTTCTTCAATAGCTAGTTTCCCTAACCAATAAACAATATGTAACAACCTTTCTGGTTGAGATGGTATCGCGAAATCTGCATAAACAGCTCTTAATTCATTAAACGTGCGTCCTAAAATATTAGCGGTATGGGTGATAGCAATTTCGCGTTCAGGTTGAGTTAGTTTTCTTTTTGTTAATACAGCGTTTTCAAGCTTGGTCCAATCACGGGTTGTTGCCCCGCTTTCATCTATTAAAACACGATTACTTATTTTATGAGATTCAACAAAAAGAAAGGTTATATGCGTTAATATATCGTAGATTTCTGAACGGCCACGAGTAATTTCAATATTCATTTGTTCGGCATCTATCCTGTAGCAATTTCTACGTCTTTTTTCCGGAATTATGGCTTTAAAATGTGAATTAGAATAACCTTCATCGCTAGTTAAATTAATAAAAGTGCACTCTTCAATACCAATAGGAAGTCTATCAATAACATAAAGTAATCCTTCTAATTCCGCTTTTTCTTCACCGATAGAACCATAAATTTCGGGTCTTAAAAGTAATAATGATTGTCGAAGTGTTTCGCCAGAAATACCCATTGGCTTATAAAACCCCCTGTTAAACAGATGGCGCATAGTAATATACATCCTTTCAATGGCGTTCGAGCTTTCCTGAGCCCGCGTTCTTTCGTGATGTTTCTTATTACTCATATTCAAAAATTATCTCGCCAAAGATACTATTATTTGATTTAATTTATGTGAGGAAATCCCTCAACAATTTTTCGGTCATTTGAGAGTCTTGGTAGTTTGTTTTGACCACCAAGTTTACCAATAGATTTCATGTATTCTTGAAACCCTCCAGTTTTAACTTTAGTTATTTTAAGTGGCTGCAAGACTTTGCCTTTTATTAAATCGAAATAATAAATGTTTTGATTTTGAAGTGATTCATCTATTTTTTTGGCTAATTCTGAAAGATTTTCCGGATCGTTTTCAAATTCTATAAACCATTCATGATACGGTAATCCCACTGATGGATTAATTTGTGGCGCTACCGTAAATTCGGTAACTCTAATATCTGTATTTAGAGTAGCTTCTTGCATCGCTAATTCAACTTCTTTACCAATTACATGCTCGCCAAATGCCGAGATATAATGTTTTATACGACCAGACACGATGACACGATATGGGTTTGTAGAAGTAAATTCTACCGTGTCGCCAATATTGTATGCCCAAAGGCCGGCATTTGTTGAAATAATCATTACATAATTTACACCAACTTCAACATCTTTAATGGTAATCCGTTTTGGATTTTCATTAAAAAACTCATCAGCTTTAATAAATTCATAGAAAATACCAGAATTAAGCTGAAGTAACATGCCTTTTTCATTCTGTTTGTCTTGAAATGCAAAAAAACCTTCACTTGCCGGATACAATTCTATACTGTCTACTTTTCTGCCTATTAGATTTTCAAATTTTGCTCGATAAGGCTCATAATTTACCCCACCAAAAATAAAAAGATTGAAATTTTTGAAAATATCGCCTACTTTTTTGCCTGTTTTTTGTTGCAATTTTTCAAAATACATTTGTACCCACGATGGTATTCCGGAAATTATAGTCATGTTCTGCGGAAGGGTTTCTTCTACTATGGCATCGACTTTAGTTTCCCAATCATCAATACAATTGGTCTCCCAGGAAGGAAGTCTGTTTTTTTGAAGATATTTAGGCACATAATGAGCTACAATACCTGAAAGTCTGCCTAATTGAATGCCATTTTGCTCTTTAAGAATCGGGCTTCCTTGTAAAAATATCATTTTACCATCGACAAAATTCGTTTTACCAGTTTCGTGTATATACATTAAAATGGCATTTCTTGCAGACTCCACATGAAACGGCATGCTTTCTTTAGAAATTGGAATGTATTTTGCCCCAGAAGTGGTACCCGAAGTTTTAGCAAAATAAATCGGTTTTCCTTTCCAAAGTACATTTTCTTCACCTGCAACTACACGGTCTACATAAGGTTTTAAGTCTTCATAATCTCTAACGGGAACATGCTTAACAAAATCGCTATAATTATTTATACTTATAAAATCGTGGTCATTCCCAAATTGTGTGCTTGTGGCTACCGCAATTAATTCTTGAAACACCTTTTCTTGTGTTTCAATAGGTTTATTGGCCCATTTTTGGATGTTCTTATAGACCCGTTTTGCAAAAGGTTTTGCTAAAGCCGATTTTATTGATATCATCTGTTATTGGTTAATGTTTTTAAATGTCCGATGCAACATTTGTAGACTTATCTTTTTAATAAAGAAGCTTACCATAATGAATGTTTTCATCTATTTAAAATCTATAAAATTAGTTGGGTTAATGGGATAACCATCGTTCCAAAGTTCGAAATGTAAATGTGGTCCGGTAGACAATTCTCCTGTGTTTCCAGCTGTAGCAATAACTTCGCCAGCTTTAACCAAAGCACCCTGAGTTTTGGTTAAAGCAGCGTTGTGTTTATATACAGATATTAAACCATAACTATGCTCTAATATTATGACATATCCTGTACTCACTGTCCACTCAGCAAAAATTACAACGCCATCGGCGGTTGCTTTGATGGGGGTGTCTTTAGGAACAACAATATCCACTGCAAAATGTTTTTCTTTTACATTGTAAGATTCGCTAATTGTTCCTTTTACTGGAGGAAACAATACAAAGTTTGATGCCGAGGTAGCAGATTCAAACAAGCTATACTTATCTTCTTTATTTACTTTTTCTCGTAATAAAGCATCTTCTGGTGAAGGTCTCAAGTCTACTTCGCTGGCTTCCAGTTTAACTGCTTTAATAATAGAATCTTTTACAAAATCTAAAGTATTAACATCGCCTTGAAGCACTTTTTTTATGGATGCATAATAGCGTTCATTCATAACAATTACTTGCTGTAACGAATCTGTCTTATAATTTAATTCGATAGCTTTCTTTTTTAGGGATGTGGATGAATAGCCGGGAATATATTCTCTCAACGAAGTAAAAGCAATTAAAAAAGTAGTTCCGGCAATTAAAAAAATGGCAGATAACGACCCAATTACAAACACATTTAATCTATTTAATCTTATAGAAATGCGTTCTTCAAAAGTATTTTCATTAAGAATAACCAATCGATATTTATCGAGCAGTTTTTTTCTTATTTTTTTTGGCTTCCCTTTTTTTTCGCTCATATTAAAACAAAATTAAATAAAATTATTGCAAGACTTGATGGCTTTATGCTAAAGTTATACCCAAAACGATTTTATTAAACTTTAATTATTAACTTTGCATAATAAATTAAATAGTTATGGTTTCATTAAGTATATTTTTAGCTATTGGTCCAATGCAAATTGTACTGGTTGTTGTGGTTATTTTATTATTGTTTGGAGGAAAAAAAATTCCTGAATTAATGCGAGGTCTTGGTAGTGGTATTAAAGAGTTTAAAGATGCCAGTAGAGAAGACGACATAAAGGACGATAAAAAGGACAATAAAAAAGATTAAACCCTAGATTGTTGATAAACAAAAAGACCAACTTTTATAAGTTGGT
Source organism: uncultured Flavobacteriaceae bacterium (assembly GCA_963698455.1). Taxonomy (GTDB): domain Bacteria; phylum Bacteroidota; class Bacteroidia; order Flavobacteriales; family Flavobacteriaceae; genus Mariniflexile. Next base: position 423,140 of record CAVOQU010000002.1, read on the forward strand.
CTTTTTGTTTAAGGCTATTTTGTTTACTTAATTTTTATCGTTTTAATTATAGCCTCGAGTTCAAGCATATAATCACGTTTTTCTACCGAAGGCGCAAAGGCAAATCCTTCAACGATTACCCATCTTTTATTAATTTTATCCTCGATAGCATAATTTATAAATGGCCCGCCCATAAAATCTTCTTTTAAATCCCATATCCCTTTAGCTTCTATTGTTGCCTTGTTGTCTAAAATTGTTTCGTGTACAAAAGGCGCATAAGCGTCTTCTGTAGTCATATAAGATTCTATTTTTTCACCACTCGATGTTATTTCACCATCTTGCCTTCCTTTTATATAAAATTTACCAATTGAGTCTCTTATTTTAACAATTTGATTTACCAAACTATCGTTTCGCTTAATAGCATTATAAGGCACTTCAAAAATCATTAAATTAGTTGTTCCTGTTGTTATATCCTTTCTAATCCAGAAGAAGTTATCGGACTCTTTAGATATTCTATATGCCGACGGAAACTGAATAGTTAATCCTAATTTTTTTTCTATTGATTTATATTTGTGAGGCGACTTGCTCATTTGTCGTTGCCTCTCAGCAATTTCTTCATTTCTAAAAGTGGTAACTATTTTTGATGCATTTTCAACAATTATATCAATAATTTCTTGTCTAGATTTTCCAGAAATTACCACAACTTTTTGTGGTTGTGCGTATACGTTATCTAAAATTCGTATATCAGAATTGTTACTTACTTCAATTTTCAAGATGGTTCTGTTTTTTGTTACAAAACCGGTAAATACTGAAGGTGGAATTTGGCTAATAGTGAACAAGGGTTCATCTTGTGGCAATCCGTATATGGGTGCCGCAAGAACACTTCTTATGGCGTCGCCAACACTTCCATCCCATAATTCGTTGTCTAAAACCACCGAAACATTATTAATATTACCCGATGAATCTAATAGAATCTCATTAGAGGGTTTGTCTTTACACGATACCAACAATACTATTGTAAAGACTAATAAAAGATATTTTTGCATAATTTAAGTTAGGTTTAAGGAAACTAGCCTTTTGAAATTTTAAGTTTCATTCCCGGTTTTAGTTTAGTACCACTAATACCGTTCCAATCTTTAATATTTTGAACAGAAACTCCTGAAAATTTTTGCGCGATAGTCCATAAAGAGTCTCCACTTCTTACCGTATAGATTGTTGCGGTACCAGAAGTTGACTTGGTTGAGGTCGTTTGACTTTTAGATGATGAAGTTGGCCCAGTAGAACCACGCGGATAAATTGATAACCGTTGACCCACTTTTAAATTATTACTTCTTAAACCATTCCATTGCTTAATTTGACTTACTCTAACACCATATTTTCTTGCAATGCTTCCTAAAAAATCGCCCGATCGCACTTTATAAATTGTTTTGGACTTTGCTTCAAAAAATTGAGGCATTGGTTTTTCACGTTTATCAAACTCTTCCTTAGCCATAGCATATATTTGCTCTTCATTGGTTACAAAATCGCCAATGACTCCTCTTGGTAATCGCAGTGCATAATTTTCACCTTCAACAAACGGAATAATATCTAATTTATAAGATGGGTTTAAAAATTGAAGTTCTTCAATTTCAACACCTGTAGCTTCTGAAACCTGATCGAGGGTTATCATTCGTTTTACTCGAATGGTATCTGTTTCAAATAAGGCAACTTCTGGTTTAGGCTTGGTAAAACCATGCTCTTCTGCATATTCAAAAATATACATGGTTGCTAAAAACGCAGGTAAATAACCTGCTGTTTCGCGTGGCAAATGGTTTCTTATATTCCAATAATTTTGGTATCCACCAGAACGTCGTATTGCTTTTGTTACATTTCCAGGGCCGGAATTATAGGCAGCAAGTGCTAAATCCCAATCTCCAAAAATTTCATAAAGTTTAGATAAGTATTTGGCTGCTGCCTCTGTAGATTTAATTGGGTCGCTACGTTCGTCTACATAACTACTCACATCTAATCCATACATTTTTCCAGTTGGATACATAAATTGCCACAATCCTGTCGCGCCAACTCTCGATTTTGCCTTGGGTTTTAATGCGGACTCTACAATAGCTAAATATTTTATTTCAAGAGGAAGATCGTGGTTATCTAATTCACGTTCGAACATAGGAAAGTAAAACCCACTTAAATTCATAAGTTTTTGCATAGAACCCTTTCTGTGTTTTAAATACGATTTTATAACACTTTCCAAACCTGGATTATATTCAACATTAAAAGGTGTTTTAGTGCTTAAATGCGCCAATCTTGATTTTAATAATTCTGTTGTTAACTCGGGATAGTCTACCTCTTCATAAGTTAAGTCTGAAATAGAATTATAAATGGTATCGTAAAGCGAATTACTATACAATTCTTCCAACCACTTTTTGTCGAAATCTGCTGCAAAATTATTGTCTTCAACTTTTTCGACTAATAAACTATCCTTTTGGGTTTGAATAGTTTTAGGTAATTGTTGTTTACCATCAATCGGCGTTTGTTTACTCATTTCGTTTTGCGATTGTGCAACACAAAATGAAATATTTAAAAATATAAGTATTGTTAAAATTCTAAAAGCCATAAAATCAATTCGTTTGGTTAATGAACGATATTACCGCTAAAATCGTATTTTTTACGTTAAAATAAAAACTTAATTTGATTTATGTAAGATTACTCTTTAAAAAAGACTGTAAATGTTTCGATTTGTCGGTTTTATTCATTAGAAACAAACAAAAAAAGCCACAAATACACATGTCTTAAAAAGACATTGATGCACTTGTGACTCAATAAATTATATAAAAATTTAAAACAATTCCTGAATTTATTCTAAAATTGCCGCAATTCCTGGTAATACAACGCCTTCTAAACTTTCTAACATCGCGCCACCTCCTGTACTCACATAACTCACTTTATCTTCAAAACCAAATTGCTTCACTGCGGCAACAGAATCGCCTCCTCCAACTAAAGAAAATGCGCCATTTTTAGTTGCTTCAGCAATAGAGTTTCCTAATTCAATAGTCCCTTTTGCAAAACTTTCCATTTCGAAAACACCCAGCGGGCCGTTCCAAAGGATGGTCTTACTTTTCATAACTACATCATGAAACATTTTTATAGATTTTGGTCCTGCATCAACGCCTTCCCAGCCATCTGGAATCTTGTCAATATCAACTACCATAGTATTGGCATCGTTGCTAAAAGCATCGGCTGCAACAACATCAACAGGAATGTGTACTTGAACGTTTTTGGCTTTAGCTTTCTTTAAGATTTCTAAAGCTAATTCTTGTTTGTCGTCTTCACAAATAGAGTTTCCAATTTTTCCACCTTGGGCTTTAATGAATGTGAATGACATACCGCCACCAATAATTAAGTGATCTACCGCATCTAAAATATTTTCGATAATAGTAATTTTTGAAGATACTTTCGCGCCACCTAAAACGGCTAAAACTGGTTTTTCTCCTGTTTTTAAAACTTTTTCTATACTCTCAATTTCTTGCGCTAATAAGTACCCAAAACATTTGCTTTTTGGAAAAAATTCAGCCACAATAGTGGTTGAAGCATGCGCTCTGTGAGCTGTTCCAAAGGCATCATTTACGTAAATATCACCTAATTTTGATAGTTTTTCGGCAAATGCTTTATCGCCAGCTTCTTCTTCTTTATAAAAACGCAAATTTTCTAATAAAAGAATTTGTCCCGGTTTTAAATTAGCCGCAGCTTTTTCCGCTTTTTCTCCAATACAATCGGATACGAACTGAACTTCTACTCCTAAAATATCCTCAACTTTTGCTGCTATATGTTTCAAAGAAAATTGATCTTGAAAGCCTTTTGGACGACCAAGGTGTGACATTAAAATACAGCTTCCACCATCTTCTAATATTTTAATAATGGTTGGTTTTGCAGATACAATTCTGGTATCATCCGTTACTTCAAAGTTTTCATTTAAAGGCACATTAAAATCAACACGTATTAATGCTTTTTTGTTTTTGAAATTAAAATCGTTAAGAGTTTTCATTATATATAAATATTATTTTTTAAGTAATTGATTTACAAAAGTAACTAAATAAAAAGTGATGTAAAACCCTGTTTTTATACGAAAACGATATAGCTAATAAATAAATTTTAAGAATTTAATTCTGACACGTTTTTTGCGTTAGGGATTGAAGAGAAAATCCTTTTTAAAAAATATAAAAATTGCTGTAATATTAATAGACATATTGCCTTAGTAATTAATAAATTACTTGCCTTTGATGCTGATTTTTTTAAAAAGATTGGAACGAAAAGCCCGACCCTTGTGGTAACGCCCAAATACTAAAAAGATTTTTAACATCTAACAAAAATTGTGTAGGTTTGTTCGATGCTATTTTCAGAAATATTAGGGCAAGAACATATTAAAAATCATTTAACACAAAGTGTTGAAAATGGTAGAATTCCGCATGCTCAATTATTTGTGGGGCCTGAAGGTAGTGGTACCTTACCTATGGCGATGGCGTATGTGCAATACTTGTTGTGCGGAAATACAAATGGCGAGAACACTACCGGTAATGACGCTTGTAATTTAAAGTTTAATAACATTTCGCATCCCGATTTGCATTTTGCTTTTCCGGTAACTACGAGCGATAAAGCTAAAAGCCACCCGGTTTCTAGTCATTATCTTGAAGAATGGCGTCAATTAATTAAGGAGCAGCCTTATGGCAATTTATTTGACTGGTACAAACTTTTGGGCGTCGATAATAAACAAGGACAAATTGGTGTCGATGAAGCACAAGATATTGTAAAAGCATTATCGCTAAAAGCTTATGAAGGTGGTTATAAAGTGATGTTAATTTGGATGGCCGATAAAATGAATACAGCCTGTGCCAATAAACTTCTAAAGCTTATTGAAGAACCACCTAATAAAACTGTTTTTATTTTAATTACCGAAGATGAAGAACAAATAATAAATACGATTAGATCGAGATGTCAAGTATTGCATTTTCCTCCACTAGCTGAAAACGTTATAAAAGACGCCTTGATTAAAAATTACAGTTTAGATATGTCGGTGGCTACAAAAATAGCACATCAGGCAAATGGGAATTATAATAAAGCTTGTGATTTAGTGTATCATGATTCTGAAGACTTGCAGTTTGAAGCATGGTTTATTTTCTGGATTCGGAGTGCTTTTAAAGCCAAAGGAAATAAAGCTGCTATTCATGATTTGATTTCATGGAGTGAAGATATCGCAAAAACCGGACGCGAAACCCAAAAGCAATTTTTGCTGTTTTGCTTAGATTTTTTCAGACAAGCCATGCTACTAAATTATAACGCCACAGATTTAGTATATTTAGAAACTAAAACGGAGAATTTTAAACTTGAAAAATTTGCCCCTTTTGTACATAACAATAACATTTTAGAAATTAGCGACGAGCTTCAAGAAGCTGTTTATCACATTGAACGTAACGGGAACTCGAAAATTATTCTTACCGATTTATCTATTAAACTTACCCGATTATTACATAAAAAACCTGAATAATGCAGGCTAATTCAGATTCATGGTTTGTAATTGTTAATCCTACCTCTGGTAATGGTCTTGCTAAGAAAAAATGGCCCATTATTGAACGCCTCTTACAACAACATGAGTTTAGCTTTAATTATGCTTTTACCGAATTTCCAGGTCACAGTAAAGAACTAGTTCAAAAGGCTACCAAGCAAAACATTTACAACATTATTTGTGTTGGTGGTGACGGCACTATTCATAATATTGTAAATGGTATTATGGAACAAACTGATGTGCCGTCTAACAATATTAATGTTGGTGTTATCCCTATAGGAACCGGGAATGATTGGGTAAAATCATATAAGATCCCTAAAGACCTTGAACGTTCAATTGAAATTATAAAAAGAGGCAACAAATCTATACAGGATTTGGGTAAAATTGAATTTTTAACCACTAACAACCGTCCTGTTTATTTTAATAATTTAGCCGGCATTGGTTTTGATGGCTATGTGGTTAGTAAGGTTGATAAATATAAATATTTAGGCGCCGTTGCTTACATATTTGGAGCACTTATAAGCCTTTTATCTTTTGAAAACTTTAATTCGAAGGTCTCTGTTAACTCCAAAAAAATTAGCGGCCAAACATTAATGATTCTGGTAGGATTATGTAAATATTCGGGTGGTGGAATGCAACTTACTGAAACACCAAATCCTTTTGATGGATTATTTGATGTAAGCATTGTAGAAAATTTTAGTAAAATAGACGTACTGAAAAATATGTTTAAATTATTTAATGGGAAAATAAACACCGTAAAAAGGGTACAGTTTTTAAAAACAAATGCTATAAAAATTTATATCGAGCAAAGCGAATGTCCTTTTATACAAGCTGACGGCGAATTGGTAGGTAAAGGTGACATAAATATTACATTAATACCCAATGCCTTTTCATTTTATTGTTAAATAAAAAACCTCTTTAAAAACTAGTTTAAAGAGGTTAAATATTTGATTATGAGTATTTTAACTATTTTTTGTATTCTTTATTTAAATCTTCTAAAATAGTTTTAGTTAAATCATTTTCTTCAGATCCGTACATAACTGTTGCAGCCGCATCGCTAGTTCCTAGAATATAAGTGTATCCGTTAGATTTTCCATATTTATTAACATGTCTCTTAACTTTACTAATAACAGAATCTACTTCAACTTGAAAAGCTTGTTGCAGTTGTTGTTGTTCAAATTGCATTTGTTGTTGAAGCACTTGTTGCTTTTGCTGTAAACCTCCCATTAATTCCTGGGCTTTAGCCTGAGAAGCAGATTTAGCAGTTAATTGAGTTTGTTGTACCTCTAATTGAAATGCTTTACCAACACTATCCGCCTTTTTTCTAAACAATTCTTCTTTTGCCTGATATTTAGTTTCAATATCTTTTTTCTCTTGATAATCGTTAATAACGGTACCGTTATTTACAAATCCTATTTTTGCTTGTTTTTGGCATGACGTAAACACCAACATTAATACAACTACGTAAAATATATTTTTCATTTTTTAATTAATTTATGATTCCGACAAAAGTAGTAAAGTAAAGTATATTTAATGTTGAATTTTTTTTGAATTTAACCTATAACTAATATTTATCTTAAAATTAGTTTTTAATAATTAAATACTATTAAAACCAGGCTTGTTATGAGCTATTATACCGATTATCTTAAAACAATCAGCTGTACATATGATTACACCCTTAAAAGCTGCTTAAATCAACTCTAATTGACTTTTAGTTATTTTTTATGATATAAATTAAAGAAGAAACCTCGTTGGTCTTTATTGATTTTAAATTTGAAAGTAATCCAACCAAACTTCCTCTTAAAAAGTTCATTTTTCCGTTTTTGTATTTTTCCGAAAGCAGGCTTACATAAAACGCATCAAAATACATGGGTTTTATTTTTACAACATGCATGGAAACTTTCGACACAAGTTTTGAAATGGATTCTTTATCAAAATGCCAAAGATGTCTAGGCACATCATAAGCCGCCCAAAATTCTTTATAATATTTAGCGTCGTAACTTTTATAATTAGGAACTGCAATTATTAATATTCCGTCTGGTTTTAATAGCTTTTTAAAAATTTGAACATGTTCTTCTAAATTCGGTAAATGCTCCAGTACATGCCAAAGTGTAATAACATTAAAACTAGTTGGCTGGAATTTTAATAACTGATCAAGGTCAAAAACAGAATTATCCGTTTTATTATTTGCAATAGCTCTTGCCTGAGGATTCGGTTCAATTCCCGATATCTTCCAATTATTATGTTTTGCCACTTGTAGAAAATCCCCTGTGCCACAGCCAACATCTAATAATTTTTTTTCATCCGTAATGCACCTGTTAATTAATTTCAATTTTTGTTTCAATGAAATTTTTCTAATCACATGATACACGCTTTCAAATAGATTTCTCTTTGAGTCTGTATGAGAAATATAATCTTCACTTTTGTAATAATCGGGTAAGGCTTCTGCAGATGGTTGCGGAGTAGTTTCAAGAAAACCATATTCTATATTTTCAATTAATTGAAAATATTCGCCAGAAACAGAATGGTCTTTTACTTCTAAAAAAGAATGTTTTAAGTTTTCCTTTACCACAAATTTAGGAGTATTATTTAATAAAATTTTAATTGTTCCACGTGGAACGTTTATAATTAGCGTCCCATATAAACTAGTAAAACAGAAATGTCATTGGGTGAAACCCCACTAATTCTTGACGCTTGTGATACTGTTGTTGGTTGTATTTTTTTAAGTTTTTCGCGCGCTTCATAGCTCATAGATTTTATCTGTGAGTAATCAAAATTAGACGGTATTTTTACATACTCTAATCTGGTTAATTTATCGGCGTTATTCTTTTCTTTTGAAATATACCCGGAATACTTTACTTGAATTTCGGCTTGTTCTATAATTTCATTATCTAGATTATTCTCATTAATATATTGCTCAACAGTATCAAATTTACGCATGTCGTCGATGCTGATATTTGGTCTAGAAAATATCTTAAACATCTTATCAGATTGACGAATTAAAGAAGACTCCTTAGATTCTAAAACTGGATTTGCATCCTCTGGTTTCACACTTGTATCAGCAAAAAACTTAACAAACTTTTCGGCTGCTTCATGTTTTTCCTCCATTCGTTGTAAACGTTTTTCACTCGCCAAACCTATTTCAAAACCTTTTGGAGTTAAACGCAAATCCGCATTGTCTTGACGTAATAAGGTTCTGTATTCTGCCCTAGACGTAAACATTCTGTACGGCTCTTCTGTTCCCTTGGTAATTAAATCATCTATTAAAACGCCAATATAAGCCTCATCCCTTTTTAGTATTAAAGCCTCTCTTTCCTGAATTTTTAAACTAGCATTTATACCTGCCATTAAACCCTGAGACGCTGCTTCTTCATACCCCGTAGTTCCATTAATTTGTCCCGCAAAATACAACCCTTCAACCAACTTAGTTTCTAAGGTATGTTTTAATTGTGTTGGTGGAAAATAATCATATTCAATAGCGTAGCCTGGTCTAAAAAATTTAACCTTTTCAAACCCCACTACCGAACGTAACGCTTTAAATTGAACGTCTTCCGGAAGTGATGTAGAAAATCCATTTACATACACTTCACAGGTATTCCATCCTTCCGGCTCAACAAATAATTGATGTCTGTCCTTATCTGCAAAACGATTAATTTTATCTTCAATAGACGGACAATAACGAGGTCCTAAACTTTTTATTCTGCCATTAAACATAGGCGATCTATCAAAACCTTCCCGAAGCAAATCATGTACTATTTCACTTGTATAGGTCATGTGGCAAGACCTTTGATTCTTTAAAGGTTTTGTAATATCTAAATACGAAAACTTTTCAGGATTATCATCACCAGGTTGCTCAATCATTTTTGAATAATCTAAAGAACGTCCGTCTACTCTTGGAGGTGTTCCTGTTTTCATTCTTCCAGATTCAAAACCCATACCAACTAACTGTTCAGTAATGCCAGTTGCAGCTTTTTCACCTGCCCTTCCACCACCAAAATTCTTGTCACCAATATGTATTAATCCATTTAAAAAAGTACCATTTGTTAGTACTACAGATTTTGCATTTATGGCAACTCCCAAAGATGTTTTAACACCAGTAACTTTACCATTTTCAACCAACAAACCAGAAACCATTTCCTGGTAGAAATCAAGATTAGGTGTTCCCTCTAACATCAATCTCCAATCTTCAGCAAACCGCATACGGTCACTTTGTACTCTCGGACTCCACATGGCAGGTCCTTTAGATTTATTCAGCATTTTAAATTGTATCGCAGATGTGTCTGAAACAATTCCTGAGTAGCCACCAAGCGCATCAATCTCTCGAACAATTTGCCCTTTGGCAATTCCTCCCATAGCAGGATTGCAAGACATTTGAGCAATGTTTTGCAGGCTCATTGTAACAAGTAATGTCTTACTTCCCATGTTAGCAGCAGCAGCTGCGGCCTCACTTCCAGCGTGACCTCCTCCAACTACTATAACATCATATACTTCATTAAACATAACTTACTTTTTGAATTGTTCCACGTGGAACATTAATCTAATAAAAATTTTGAGATTGCAAATATACACTGATTTCCTTAATATCAGACAAGTTGCTTTAAGTAGTGGTTTTCCTTTTGCCGCATTAACCGTTCTTCACTTTCTGACTTGTCTTTGTACCCACAGTAATGCAGTACGCCATGCACCATAACACGATACAATTCCTCCAGCGTAGAAACCTTGAAATCTATAGCGTTATCTTTAACTCTTTCAATAGAAATAAAAATATCTCCCTGTATAATTTTTCCGACCGAATAATCAAAGCTAATAATATCTGTTAAAGTATCATGATTTAAAAATTCTACATTTAATTTAAGTAAATATTCATCATCACAAAAAATATAATTTATCTCTTCGAGTTTACATCCTTCTTCAGAAATTACCTTTACTATCCAATCGGACAATTGCGCTTCATTATCTAACGAGAACGCTGTTTCGTAATTAAAACTAATCATTGTTTTGTTTAAAATATTCTTGAACTTTCTTTTTATAAACTTGCTGCAAAGGTAATGTTTGCCTATTTAAAATTTCAGTAGTATTAAAATATTGTTTTGCTGTTGGAATTTGACTATTCGAGTTATTATTATAATCTCCCTGACTTGGTTTTTGATTCTCGCTTATCATCCTCTCCTTGTTGAAAAGTAGCCTTTTCTAATTTAAGTAATTGATGTTTTAAATCCATCATTTTCTGAAGAGTTTGATTCGTGAATCCTTTGTTCAATAAATCAATTTCAATCTCTTCCATTTTTCTAAGTAAAGATGCTCCGTTTCCATTTATACCATCTTTAGCCAGTTTCTCTTGTAACGCATTTCTTAACTCCTGCTGCTGCTGATATATTTGATATAACAATCCATTTAAATCATCTTTCGAACCTTCGCCCTCTCCATCACCCTTAGTGCCTTCTTTAGCCCCCCCTTGCTTATCTCCTTTATTTCCCTTTTCGCCATCCTTTCCTTTTTCCCCTTCCTTCTTACCTCCTTCGTCCTTAGGCTCTCCTTTTTCTCCTTTCTTCATACCGTCCTCCATCATTTTATTAAGCTCTTCCTGACTCATTATAATATCCGGAAGTTGCATATCTCCTTTTCCGCCTTTTCCTTTCGACATACTTAAACTCTCCTGCATATTATCTAACACATTACTTAAAAAATCTGCCAAATTATTTGCCGCTGTAATAACAAATTGTTGATTGCATATCCCTCTGATATATATGACTTTCAGCAAAAAGCTCTAAAGCTTTATCCATATTATAAAAAACATCGGAAATTTCTTTATTTACCTCTTCAGAAAGCTTTGGTTGTCTTAGCGACAGCGCAAACAAACTATCATCTATATGTTCAAAATGTTCGCGCAAACTATTTTGCTTTTTTAAATATGAAGCAAATTTATTATGGTTTTCATCCACTTTTTCAAACTGTTTCATAAGCTTTTCCTGGTCAAATGAAAACAACAATACATTATCTAAAACTTGTCGTAGCATATCGACATCCTCTTTCATTTGTTCACCGCCTACCTGCTTGCATCGCGCTTTGCATTTGCTGACTCATTTTCTTCATTTTTTGAGCTGCTCCCTTTTGACTTTTCTGAGCATTTTTTAGATTCTGACTTTTATCTGGCGAGTCGCTCTTCTCCTTTTTGAATAGTTCATCGGAAGCCTTTTGCTGGTCTTTTTGAATGTCATTTTCCTCTAGTTTATCTTGAGGGATTTCTATGGGTTTCTTTAATGCTTTTCCTTCCTTCTTTAAATCCTCCAATTGTTTTTTAAACTCTTCAAAAGCCTTATTTAACTCTTCTTGCTTTTCCTTGGTGTTTTTTTCTTCAGTTTGATTCGCTAATTTTTCTTGATCTTTAGATAAATTTTCTAAATCTTCCTTAATTTTTCCAACTTTTTTTCAACATAATAACGTTTCGTCAATTCCAACAATTGCTCTAAACTTCGTTTTTTATTTTTGTTCTGTTTTGCTAATTCTTCTAATTTTTGAGTAAGCTCTTCTTTATTAATTTTATCTTGAAGCTTTTGTAATTCCTCTAAAAGTTTTTCGTCTTTTTTAAGCTGTTCTTCATTGTCTTTTAATCCGCTCTTTTAAATCTTCTTTAAAAACATCATTCTCCTTATTTTCTTTTTGAAATTCTTCCAGATTATCTTTTAGTTTTTTGTTGAAATTCTTCATTAAATCATCTTGCTGTTCCTGACGCTTTAAAAAAGATTCTAATTTCTTTTTATCATTAAAATTTAAGACGTGTTTTTTCCTTTTGAGTTTTAGATAATTCTTCTAACTGTTTATCCTGTTCATTAAAATTTCGTAACGTTTTATTCAAATCTTTGATAGATTCGCTTTGTGAATTTAATTGTTTACTAAGCTCTTCTTCTTTCGTTCGCTTTCTATAAGTAAAAACATTACTTTTTACACTTTTATACTTGTTAACATTGTCATTATCAAATACTTGAAAATATAATTCATAAGGAATTCCTGCTTCAATATTTAAATTATTAGGGAAAGCTGTAATAAAATCATCTATACTAGAATTTGAAATAGCAAGCTTTTCAACTTTCTTATTAGATTCGTTATCTGAAGGATAATAAACTAACTGTAACTTACTAAACCCATAATCGTCACTTATCTGACCATAAAAATAAAGCGTTTGTAAATCCAGACTATCCTGTTTCATTTTAATATCTATTGCAGGATATTCATCTTTTACAACATCAATATTAAATGCTAAATTTTCATAATTTTTTAAAGCTTTATTACTTGTGCTAAATCCATAATTAAAGTTATTATAAATTCGTTTTGAAGCTTTAAATAATCCATTCCTTTCTACAGAAAACGACACGGTATCTTTCGCATATAACTCAACCTTATCTGTAGATTTTGTATGCAGTATCCAAGTAATACTTGTACCTTCTGGAACAACAGCATTACCTGTACTTTTTAAAGTTTCATCTTTCTTTTTGGTATATTCCGGATAATCCAAAACCATTTCAAAACTTAATAGCGATGGTACTTCTATAACATTAATTTTGTAAGGTTTAGAGGTAACATTATTAGAGGTTAGCCGAAATTCAATCGCTATCTTTAGGTTGCGAAAACATGTATTCAAACTCCCCAACACCTTTTTGTTTTAAAAAATAAGTTTCATTATTATAAACAATTTGGGCATTTTCAGGAATAACTTCACCTGCAATTTTTACAGATCAATTTAAAATCTTTGTTTTCAATAGCATTCAAATTTTCATTCACCACATAAAACTGAAATGGCGCCGGCGCTTCGTAAGCCGTTTTATAATGTACTACGCGCTCTAAACTAGAATTAAACCAATTTGTTTTTCCAAATAAAAAAGTTGTCAAAATAATTAAAACAGGAATGGCTGCATATTTTAAATACTGAATATTTTTTTTAAAATTAACAGCAAGCTTAAAAGGAACCGGACTTAATTCAACAGACTTTTGTTCAATCCCAGCCAGAAGCAACTCTGTTTGTAATCGGGTTTTGGTGCAACTGAAGTACGTTTAATAATTTATCATTCACCTCGGGAAAATGACGCCCAATAATTTTAGAGGCATCTTCGTAATTTATTCCTTTCTGAAGCTTAAACAATTTAGCCAAAGGAATCACAATAAATTTTATTAACAACCCTAATTCAACAATAACAAATAACCAAAACAAAAGTGTTCTCGCCATCGTATTTAGCCATAAAATATGTTCAACAAAAAGAGTAAATAAAAAATATAACAAGCCAATGGCAAAAAACAAAATAGCGCCTTTCAGCAATTCATTAGTGTAGTAACGCCTAATGAAAGCTTCTAACTTATTGTTGTATATTTTTAAAATTAGTCTGCATCTCTATATTTAACCCACTAAACTACAATTTTATTTTATACAGTAATTGCATAAATTTGGTAAGCTTGTGTTAATTTAGAGCATTAGTAATTAATGCATTGCGAAATATATCGCTTTCGCGGAAGTAAAAAACATGTATTCAATATGAAAGATTTAAAATATTTAGCAGCCTTTTCTATACCAATTACTGTGCTTTTTGGTATCTATTTTAAAGGCGTTTTTACTTTTATAACACCTGTTTATGCTTTCGTAATCATTCCTGTTTTAGAACTTATTTTTCCTATTGACAATTCAAACATTGATGAAAAAGAATCTGAAAACTTGTTGCATAAAAAAATCTTCGATTGGTTGTTATACTTAAATCTACCTGTTGTTTATGGTTTACTTTTTTATGCTTTATTAACTGTATCAACAACCCCATCTAGAAACATACGAATTTATAGGTTTAATAATTTCAGTAGGCATCGTTTTAGGTGTAAATGGAATAAACGTTGCGCACGAATTAGGCCACAGACAATCCACAAACGAACGTTTTTTAGGAAAGGCCTTATTGCTTCCTGCACTTTACATGCATTTTTATATTGAACATAATTTTGGGCATCATTTACATGCTGCAACAAAGGAAGATCCTGCTACTGCACGTTATAATCAAACGGTATATTCGTTTTGGATAACCTCTATTTTTAGACAATATATAAGTGCCTGGAAAATTCAAAAGAAACTTTTAATAAATAATAAGTTAGATGCGTTATCCTTAAAAAACGATATGCTTTGGTATTTCTTTCTACAAGTGCTTTATTTAACAGTTGTAACAGCATTTTTTGGAACTTTAGGATTTCAGTTTGCTTATTTCTCTGCTATAATCGGTTTTACACTTTTAGAAACTGTTAATTACATAGAGCATTACGGATTACTTCGCTTAAAAACAGCTTCAGGCAGATACGAACGTGTTAAAGAAATACATTCCTGGAACTCAAACCACGTGATTGGACGCATCGTCCTTTATGAATTAACAAGACATAGTGATCACCATTACAAAACTTCAAAAAAATATCAAATTTTAGATTGCCATGACGAAAGTCCGCAAATGCCTTATGGCTACCCTACCTCTATGGTACTTGCCTTAATTCCGCCATTATGGTTCGCTATTATGAATAAACGCATTCCTAAAGAAATGGTTCTGTCGTAATACCGAAAAAACTTTATGCTTCTGGCTTCCGTCTTTTAGTGTAATACGTATCTTTGCAATCTTAAATCACAAAACATGACCAAAAATGTTCGTGTGCGTTTTGCACCAAGCCCAACAGGACCACTTCATATAGGTGGCGTTCGTACAGCTTTATTCAACTATTTATTTGCTAAAAAACACAACGGTACTTTTATTTTAAGAATTGAAGATACCGACCAAAACAGATATGTTGAAGGTGCTGAACAATATATTATTGATGCTTTAAATTGGTGTGGAATCCAGTTTGATGAAGGCATGGATAATAACGAAAAATATGGACCATACCGTCAAAGTGAACGCAAACATTTGTACAAACAATATGCAGATATGCTTATTGCTAATGGCAATGCTTATTATGCTTTTGATACTGCTGAAACTTTAGATTTTCATAGAACCGACCATGAAGCCAAAGGAAAAACCTTTATTTACAATTGGCATAACCGTTTAAAATTGAGTAATTCTTTATCGCTTAGTGCGGAAGAAGCTAAAAGCTAAATTAGATGCTGGTGAAGATTATGTGATTCGTTTTAAATCGCCACAAGATGAAACTTTACATTTAACAGATATTATTCGTGGTGACATTAAAATTGACACCAATGTTTTAGATGATAAAGTATTGTTTAAAAGTGATGGTATGCCAACCTATCATTTAGCAAATATTGTAGACGATCATTTAATGGAAATTACTCATGTTATTCGTGGTGAAGAATGGTTACCATCTTTAGCATTACATTTTCAACTATACAAAGCATTTGGTTGGGAAGCTCCTGAATTTGCACATTTACCATTAATTTTAAAACCTACAGGAAAAGGAAAATTAAGTAAACGCGATGGCGATAAATTAGGTTTTCCTGTGTTTCCTTTACTATGGAAAGACCCAAAAACTAACGAAGTTTCCAGAGGTTATAAAGAAGATGGTTATTTCCCAGAAGCTATGGTTAATTTCTTAGCTTTTTTAGGATGGAATCCTGGTACAGAACAAGAAATTTTTAGTCTGGATGAACTTATTAAATGCTTTTGAATTAGAGCGCGTTAATAAATCTGGTGCCCGTTTCGATCCTGATAAAATTAAGTGGTTTAATCATCAATATATGCAAGAGCAAAATAATGATGAATTAGCTGAAGCATTTAAAAATCTACATTCAGAATTAGCTGCTATCGATGTAAACTATATTTCAATGGTAGTTGGTATGATTAAAGAACGTGCTACGTTTGTATCTGACTTTTGGGAATTGAGCTCATTACTTTTTTGAAGCGCCATTATCTTACGATGAAAAAGCTTCTAAAAAAGCTTTTAAAGAAGGAACCAACGATATCATGAAAAAGGTGATTTCTATAATAAACTCTATTGAAGACTTTTCGGTCGAAACCCTTCAAACCGAAATTAAAGGTTGGATAACGACAAATAATATTGGTTTTGGTCAAGTAATGATGCCATTGCGTTTAGCGCTTGTTGGAGCATTACAAGGACCAGATGTGTTCGATATTATGTTTATGATTGGAAAAGAGGAATCTGTGAAACGTATTGAAAAGGCAATTGCCGCTTTGTAAAAATAAGCTTGCTTCTAAAAAAATAACTTAAAAAGAAATCATCAAGTCAAATACTCCAATTCCATTGATAATTATTTAATATTCTTTTTGCCTAAAACTTTTTGTAACAAAACATAGCTTTTAAGATACTAATAAGATAAGTTGTGTTTTTTTCATTGTATCTTTAGTGTTGCTTTATAAACTAATTTAGTAGCAATTATTTTTATAACCTTTTTAAATAACATATTATGAGCTTTTATCTTATCCCTTTTATTTTCGTCGGACTAGTTATTTTATTTTCGTCGTTTTTTACCGTAAAACAACAATCAGCTGCCATTATCGAGCGCTTCGGAAAATTTTTAAGTATTCGTCAATCCGGATTACAATTAAAAATTCCAATAGTTGATAAAGTTGCTGGTCGTTTAAGTTTAAAAATTACACAACTAGATGTTATCGTTGAAACAAAAACTAAAGATGATGTATTTGTTAAACTAAAAGTGTCTGTTCAATTTAAAGTCATAAAAGATAAAGTTGAAGATGCCTTTTATAAATTAGATTATCCACACGATCAAATTACAAGTTATGTGTTTGATGTGGTACGTGCCGAAGTACCAAAAATGATTTTAGATGATGTATTCTTGAAAAAAGATGATATAGCTATTGCTGTAAAATCGGAGTTAAATGACGCTATGCTTGATTATGGTTACGACATTATTAAAACGTTAGTGACAGATATTGACCCAGATGCCCAAGTAAAAGAAGCCATGAACCGAATTAATGCTGCCGATAGAGAAAAAACCGCAGCACAATATGAAGGTGATGCTGCTCGTATTCTAATTGTTGAAAAAGCAAAAGCTGAAGCAGAAAGCAAACGTTTACAAGGACAAGGTATTGCAGATCAACGTCGTGAAATTGCTCGCGGTTTAGAAGAATCTGTACATGTGTTAAACAAAGTTGGAATCAACTCGCAAGAAGCATCTGCTTTAATTGTGGTAACACAACATTACGACACACTGCAATCTATTGGCCAACACACAAATAGTAACTTGATTTTATTACCAAATTCGCCACAAGCAGGAAGCAATATGTTAAACGATATGCTTGCAAGTTTTACCGCTAGTAATCAAATTGGTGAAGCTATGAAAGAAGCAAAAGAGAAAAGAAAAAAAATGATAAATCATTTTCAATTTATTTAATGCTGTTACTAATAAGTAGCAGCATTTCTTTTGCTCAAGACAAAAACCAATTAAAAGAATTTGCTTTAAGAGACGCTAAAATAACCTCGGAAGCTACACTTAATAAGGATTTTGAAACCGTTTTAAAATACACTCATCCTGGTGTTCTTAAACTTATGGGTGGTAAAGAAAAAGGATTAGAAATGATAAAGTCAATTTTTGATGGTATGCTATCTCAGGGATTTGTATTTGAAAAAGCAGATGTTATTAACGCTTCTGAGATTGTTTTTGAACAAGACGAATACCGGTGCTATATTGAAGGCTTAAATCAAATGGCAATGAATGGTATGCGGATAAAATCTCAAAGTTATTTATTAGGAATTTATAACGCATCTGAAAAAATCTGGTGTTTCCTCGAAGCCAAACAATTAAAAAACAAAGCTATGCTAGATATGGTTTTACCAAATTTTGAAACCAGTTTGGTAATACCTGATGATATTGTTACTACCGAACAAATTCAAGATTAAAAAAAAACCTCGAAACTAAATTTTCGAGGTTTTTTTATGCACTAAATGGATGCCTTTCTTCCCAGTCTTGTTTCGGATTCATTAACCCAAAAATCTGTTTTAAAACGGCATTCATAAAACTATTGGTATGCTTTATATATACAACCATCGCTTCTGGTTTAGCACCAACAGAACTTTTAATTTCCATAGCAGTTCTGGCATACACAACTGTTTTAAACTTATTATTAATACCAAACCCTAACATGTTGTAAAGCATATTTAGATATAATTGATTTTGGTATTGGTGTTCTGCATCATATCCTAAAAAATAGGTTTCAAGATGTTTTCCATTCAATATGAGTGTAAAAAACCCAATAAGTTCTTCATTTAGATAATACCCAAAAACCCGAAAATTATCTTTCAATTGAAGTTTCAAACAGTAAAAATGATTTTCAGGCAGTATAAACGTATTAAACTTTGCGTTGTTTGAAACATTTAAATAAAGCTCATGTAGTCTGTTAGAATTAGCTTTAATGGCCTCTAAGTCCAATTCTGAACATAGTATCCCATTTAACTTGTTTCTAGCTGTTTTAAAACGCTTTTTGTATTTTTTGTTAAGCGAAATTAATATAATCCTCCTGTTTTAACCAGTTAGAATTAATATCCATAACCATATTAGGCTGCACCGTAACTTTATGTAATTTATGTGTATTGAAAAAGGCATTTTCAAGATGAATTGAATCATTCTGAAAATAATCTTTAAACATAATAACACGTATTGTTTTGTTTGTTTTTTCCTTAATCTCCTTCTTAATAGTTCCAACAGCTTCAAAAACCAAATTTAGAAACTCCTTTTGATTCTATTTTTTCTTCCTGAAAAAACAACCCATGTTGTCCTGTATGTGTTATATTACCAACAACCAAAACATTTCCTTTTAATACTTTTGAAACCGTGTCTTGAATAAATTCTTTAA
The DNA here is from genome assembly GCA_963698455.1 of uncultured Flavobacteriaceae bacterium. Classification (GTDB taxonomy): domain Bacteria; phylum Bacteroidota; class Bacteroidia; order Flavobacteriales; family Flavobacteriaceae; genus Mariniflexile. The sequence continues at coordinate 442,460 of CAVOQU010000002.1, forward strand.
AACAGGATACTTCGGTTTTTCGAAACATATCTTTTAAATACAATTGCACACGTTGAATTATAGCAACACCAACTAATTCGTCATCATCAAAAATTCCAACATAAAAAAGCTGAATGTTATTTGGCGACCCATTTTCGAGTGCTTTTAAATACTGTGACTGTAAAAAAATATCGTGTACAACCAGACTATCCCAAGAATTTGGAAGGCTATTAAATGATGGATAAATTTTAAATGATTTCAATATTAAAAATAAAAAGACCGAAGTTAAACACCTCAGTCTTTATTTATGTTAAATAATTACAAAATATTATCTCCAGCCACAAATAATGGCGCCCATAACACCTAAAGTAACAATCCAGTAACCGCTGTTAATAAGAATGTATTTTGCGTTTTTACGTTCAAACAAGGCATTGGTACCAATAATTGGTAAAGCAATAAAAACACCTGCTAAAACACCGTGAAACGCACCATGTTTAAAGGTTCTGAAAGCATCTCCATAATCTGCCATTAAAGCATCGTAAGAAGGTAATGCATACGACTGGATCTCCACCTATTAAGCTAAAAACACCCATTTGATGAATAACAATACCGGAAGTGCGGTTGCTAATAAAAAAGCGAACAATAATGCTAATCCGAAAATTTTAAGCATATTTCCGCCTTTAATCTGTTCGTCGGTTATTCCTGCTGCTTGCATCCAGGCCTTTCCAAAAACTTTGGGGTTGTACCAAATAAATCCGACAACTAATGCCGAAACTGCTGCAACAACAATTGCAATTGGGTTTAATAAATCCATAATAATTTAGTTTTAGTTAGAAGTTAAATATAACTAAAATTATAATATGTGTTAAATTTTTAATGATTTGCTAAATTTTTCTAATTAAGAGTCTTTGCTTCTGTAACTAAAATTTCGTTAGAATCTTCCAATGCATTTTTTATGAAATCATTTGCTTCTTCAGTTAGTTTTAAACCATTTTTAACCAAAACACCTAATGTAATCATAGTCGCAATTCGTGTTCCTACTTTTTTTGCAGCGGTATTAAAATAGGGTTGTAATTCATCGTAACTAACATCGTTCGCTAACTTCTGAATCTCCTCTTTTGTCTTTAATTGTTTAGCTTCTGGCAGATTGGTGTATTTTTTTCCAAATTGCTGAATCACATCAATAGCCTTTCGTTGTGGTTGTGAATTGCTATTATTTTGTTTAATAGATTTATTTTCAGTTTGATTCGATGTATCTTTTTTTGCCCACGTGTCGCGTAAACCAACGGTTTTATTAAATACTAATTTATTTGAAGTTGAATCTTTATCAATATTAAAATAACCTAAACGTTGAAACTGAAATCTATCACCAACCTTAGCCTCTTTTAAACTTGGTTCTACAAAAGCTTCAATGATTTTTAAAGATTCAGGATTTAAAAATTCCATAAAATCTTTATCTTGATGACTGTCTGGAGTTTCATCCATAAACAACCTATCGTATTCTCTAACTTCAGCTTTAACGGCATGTTTAATAGACACCCAGTGCAAGGTTCCTTTTACTTTTTTAGTAGTGTCTTCAGAATACGTACAATGAATTTCTGTAATGTTTCCATTGAGCATCTTTTACAACAGTTTCTAGCTTTAATAATATAAGCATTTTTAAGTCGAACTTCACCACCTAATTTTAGTCTGAAAAACTTATTACCTGCAACTTCTTTAAAGTCTTCTTTTTCAATATATAATTCTCTTGAAAATGGCACTTTTCTAAAACCTGCACTCTCATCTTCCTGATTGTTTTCAGCTTCTAACCATTCCTCTTTTCCTTCCGGATAATTAGTAATAACCAATTTTATCGGATCTAAAACCGCCATAACACGTGGCGCTGTTTTATTTAAATCTTCACGAATACAAAATTCTAAAAGTGACACATCTATAATATTATCGCGTTTAGCAACACCAACTGTTTCAACAAACTTTTTAATGGCATTTGGTGTATAACCTCTGCGTCGCAACCCAGATATGGTTGGCATTCTTGGGTCGTCCCAACCTTTAACAATGCCATCTTCAACCAATTTAAGCAACTTACGTTTACTCATTATGGTATAGCTTAGGTTTAAGCGCGCAAACTCACGTTGCTTAGGTCTAACTAAGTTTGGGTCTACTACTTGGTCTAAAAACCAATCGTAAAGCTCTCTGTGAGGTTTAAATTCTAACGAACACAACGAATGTGAAATTTGTTCTATATAATCACTTTCACCATGTGTCCAATCGTACATAGGGTAAATACACCAATCATCACCTGTTCTATGATGATGTTTCTTTAAAACACGATACATAATAGGGTCGCGCATCAACATATTTGGGTGTTGCATATCAATTTTTGCACGTAAAATATGTGAACCTTCTTCAAATTCACCAGCTTTCATACGTTCAAATAAATCCAAATTTTCAGCAACACTTCTATTTCTATACGGACCATCTACTCCTGGTTGTGTTGGTGTTCCTTTTTGTTCTGCCATCGCTTCACTACTTTGTGAATCTACATAAGCTTTTCCTTCTTTTATAAAATGAACAGCCCAATCATATAATTGTTGAAAATAATCTGAAGAAAATAATTCTTTATCCCACTTATAACCTAACCAAGCCACATCTTCTTTTATAGCATCTACATATTCCTGCTCCTCTTTTGCTGGATTCGTATCATCAAACCTAAGGTTTACTGGCGCATTATATTTTTCGCCAAAACCAAAACTAATACCAATGGCTTTTGTATGCCCAATATGTAAATACCCATTAGGTTCTGGTGGAAAACGAAAACGTAATTTGTTTTTTGGCATTCCATTAGCCAAATCTTCTTCAATAATTTGCTCTAAAAAGTTAAGTGATTTTCTTTCTTCAGACATAAAAATGTATCTCAATAGGTAATTAAACAAAAAATATTGTTCAAAATTAGGTAATTTTACCGACTTAAAACCGCTTAAAATGGGAATTATAAAAGTTGAAAACATTCGGATATTCGCACACCACGGATGTTTATCAGAAGAAACAAAAATTGGTAGCGACTATCGTGTAGATTTAAAGGTGGAAGCTAATTTACAAACCTCGGCAAAAACAGATAAACTTTCTGATACTGTGAACTATGTGTTTTTAAATCGAGTTATAAAAGAAGAAATGGACAAACCTTCTTACCTACTAGAAACGGTGGCAAAACGTATTTTAAACAGAATTTTTTCTGAAGACAGTATGGTTAAAAAAGCAACTGTTTGGATTAGTAAATTAAACCCACCAATTGGTGGCGATGTTGAAAGAGTAACGATAAAAATGACCGATAAGCGTAAAAAGTGATTTTAACTGTTGAAATTTGACAATTTTTTTTACATTTGCACCGCACAAAATAAGGTGTCGTGGCCGAGTGGCTAGGCTCAGCTCTGCAAAAGCTGCTACAGCAGTTCGAATCTGCTCGACACCTCAAAAAAAATGCTTCTTTTAAAGAAGCATTTTTTCTTTTAAATTAAGAGCTAATGAATATCAAACACCAGTTATTAAGCAATCACTTCTTAGCCCTAAGCATTGGAATCGTATATTTTTGGTTTGGAATATTGAAATTTTTTCCTGAATTAAGTCCTGCAGAAGAATTAGCCAGCAACACTATAAGTTTATTGACCTTTAATTTAATTCCTTCTAGTATTTCAATTAATTTACTCGCTATTTGGGAATCATTAATTGGATTGTTTCTAATTTTAAATTTATTTAGACAATCTATAATTATAATTACATTAGTACATATGGTGTTTACATTTACACCTTTGTTTTTTTTTCCAGATCTTGGGTTCGTGAATGCGCCATTTCAGTTTACACTATTAGGCCAATATATATTTAAAAATATAATAATTATAGGTGCCTTGTTAACACTTTATAAAATGCCTAAAACAAAATCTAAAGTGATACAAAATTCAATTTAGACTATATCCATAATCATTAAGCGAACATTCAAAAAATTAGTTGGCGGGTCTTATTTTTTCTAGTTTTTCTTTAATTAGTTCCTTCTCTTTTGGAAAAAATGCCTGTGCTAATAATAATATTCCAAAACCAAGTATTACAAGCGCTATGATCTTCTTGGTTTTATAAATAAGCTTAGGTGTTAATTTATTTCTTAATTTTTTAGCAACTACAATTTTAACAAGGTCAATTAAAAAATAGACTATTAAAATAGTACTTAAAAATACAATAACACCATCTGTTGAGCTCGTTAAAGAATTACCTAAAACAATAAAAGCAACCCAACCTAGCAGTACACCAATATTTATAAAGTTTAGCAAAAACCCTTTTAAAAAAAGTTTTCCATAGCCTTTTTTAATTTCAATTTTATGATACTCCTTAACGATGTTACGAAACGATTTTGATGTTTTTACAAACGTAATAAACCCATAAGCGACTAATAAAACACCTCCAAAAATTAAAAAACTTGGGTCGTCTTTAACCTTTTCTAAAAGTCTATTGGTACTAAAAAAAGCAACGACAATAAAAACGATATCTGCCAACATAACGCCACAATCGAAAATCAAAGCGCTTCTAAATCCCTTTGTTGCACTGGTTTCAAGAAGCACAAAAAAAACGGGGCCTATTGTAAACGCTAAAATAAATCCGAAAGGAATAGCAGCTAAAATATCATCGAACATAAATATGTAAGTGTTTAATACAAAGTAAAGAAATATTTTAAACAAACTTGTTTCTTTAAATAGCTATTAACTAGAAAAACCTATTGCAAGCAATAGGTTTTTTTAAAATATATGTTTAAAATTATTTAATTTACTCGATTTATGCGTCCGCCTAAAACGGTACTTTCATTAACGGTTTCTGGATTTCCATAAATAAAAACATCGCCTCCTGCTCTAATTTTAACATCAACCAATTTTGATGCTTTTACATGTGCCTTCACCGGCAGCATTAATAGAAACTTCTGTTTTCTCAGTTTCCAGTGTTTCTCCGTTATAAATACCTCCTGTTAAAAGCGAAACCTTTTGAGAATCTGCATCACCTGAGGTTTTAATTTTTCCACCAGTAACTGCTTTTACAATGGCATATTTAACATTTATAGGTACCTCAATACTCCCGCCTTCTTGCGCTCTTAAATCTATTTCATATTGTTTTATAATATCTTTACTATAAACTTTAGCACCTTCGTTCGCATCAATAATATCAACCGTTTTGTAATACAACACAACCTTTGTTTTGTTACCATCAAACAATTTGTTAATATTCATTTTAATTTTTAGAGTACCATTTTTATTGTTAATTAAAACTTCCTCATTGTTATTTCCAGTGATTATTACCTTGTACTCATTGGATTTTACTAATTCTACTTCTATTAAATCGTAAACTTTAAGTTCGGTAAATTCACCTATAGATTTTTCTATTGGATTTTGAGCAATTGTTAATGCAGATATTAAAAAAGTAAGTAATAAAATTAATGCTTTTCATATGTTAATTGTTTTTTGATTACAACGTAGATTATCAATAATTATTCCATTTAAAATGATTTAATTATTTTTAAATTAATGGTTATTCATTTTTTCCTATTAAATTAAAATCTAAATGCTTTTTAACTAAATCGGTGTTTTTAACTTTAACAATAATTTCATCTCCTAGTTGATACATAATTTTATTATTTCTTCCAACCATAGCATATTGTTCTTGGTCGAACGCATAATGATCGTCTTTCATATCACGAACACTTACCATACCTTCACATTTATTTGAAATAATTTCAACATAAATTCCCCAATCTGTCACACCTGAAATAACTCCAGCAAACTCTTCATCTTTATGATCTTGCATAAATTTAATTTGCATGTATTTTATAGAATCACGTTCTGCTTTAGTAGCTAAATTTTCCATATTACTGGAATGGTTACATTTATCTTCATAAACTTCTTCATTAACAGATTTTCCACCATCTAAATACAATTGTAATAAGACGATGTGCCATCACATCTGGATACCTACGAATAGGCGATGTAAAATGACTGTAATAATCGAAAGCTAATCCGTAATGCCCAATATTATGTGTTGAATATTCGGCTTTACTCATACTTCGAATGGTTAACGTATCAACTAAATTTTGCTCTTTTTTACCATTTACTTCTTTTAGTAAATAGTTAAGTGATGCTGATGTTGTTTTACGGTCTTTAAAATTTAATTTATATCCAAATTTAGATACAATACCTTGTAAAGTAGCTAGTTTACTATCGTCTGGTTCGTCATGAACACGATACACAAACGTTTTCTTTGGGTCTTTTTTACCAACAAATTCCGATACTTTTCGGTTTGCTAATAACATAAATTCTTCAATTAATTTATTAGCATCTTTACTGGTTTTAAAGAATACACCTACTGGGTTTGCATGTTCATCTAAATCGAATTTTACCTCTACTTTATCAAATGAAATAGCACCAGCACTCATACGTTTACAACGCATTTTTTTAGCTAATTCATCCATTTTTAAAATAGCTTGTGCTATTTCTTGTGTTGTATTATAAGTCTCTCCTGTAAGAGAAACTTCTTTGGAATGGTGTATTTATGGATGAGATTTGAGAGGTTTCGACTGCGCTCAACCTGACATTATTTTCTATAACAGCTTGTGCTTCTTCGTAAGCAAAACGCGCATCACTATAAGTTACGGTTCTACCAAACCACTCGTTTTTTATCTCACATTTATCATTCATTTGAAACACTGCAGAAAAAGTTAATTTTTCTTCATGTGGTCTTAATGAACAGGCATTATTTGATAATACTTCTGGAAGCATAGGTACCACTCTATCTACTAAATAAATAGAGGTAGCACGCTCGTAAGCTTCATCATCTAAAACAGTACCTTCTTGTAAATAATGTGATACATCGGCAATATGAATTCCTATTTCATACAACCCATTATCAAGTACTTTAAATGATAAGGCATCATCAAAATCTTTAGCATCTTTTGGATCGATAGTAAAGGTTAAATCCTGACGCATATCACGACGTTTAGAAATTTCTTCTTTAGTTATAGACGTATCTAATTTGTTAGCATATTCTTCAACTTCATGAGGAAATTCATAAGGTAAACCATATTCAGCTAAAATAGAATGTATTTCTGTATTATGATCTCCTGGTTTTCCAAGAACCTGAATCACTTTTCCATAAGGAGAATCGGCATTTTCCGGCCAATCTTCAAGTTTTACTAAAACTTTATCGCCATCTTCAGCTTTATTAATTTTATTAATAGGTACAAAAATATCTTTGTACATTTTATTACTATCGGCTACTACAAAGGCAAAATTCTTTTTCTCATGAATTTGAATAGTACCAACATATTCTCTTTTTTCTCGTTTTAAAACTTGAGTAATTTCACCTTCCATTTTACCACGATGGCGGCGTTTATAAACATAAAATTCTACTTCATCACCATTTAAGGCTTTATTCATATTGTTAGATGCGATAAAAATATCGTCATCAAAATCTTCACAAATTATATAACCTGATCCTTTTGCAGATAAATCTAGAATTCCAGTATGATATTCGGTGTTAATAAGTACTTTAAACTTACCACGTTCAACTTCTTCTATCTCTTTTTTTACAGCAAGTTCTGCTAATTTTTTTATAATTTGATTTCTGCTACTGGCATCGTTAACACCAAGTTTAGCAGCAATTTGTTTATAGTTAAAGGATTGGTTTCTATCTTTTTTTAAAATACTTAAGAATTGTATTTGTAAGGTTGGAAATACCTTTTTTGGATTTCCCTTTTTTCTTTCTTGTCATTTAATTTATTGTAATCATATTCTTTTCCTAAAGATACATAGGAATTTGTTATTTTAAACTCAATATATAGAGAAGATGTTTGTATTAAGTTTATGCAAAGTTACGTTTTATATAATTAACCATATTTCCTTAATGTTAAATTTACCAAAATAGAGTTATCCACAATATATATAATATAATTATTTTCTTCTTTAAATTTAAAAAAATAAATGGTGGTTATTATAGTGTGTTAATAGTTGCTATAACTTTTTTACCTTTTATTTTGATTATAATTAATTTACATTTTATTAATAGTTAGTTAACATGTTATATTCATTTAAAAGCGTTCATATTTAAGTAATTTAAATATGATATAAACAGTTGTTAACAACTTAAAAAACCTATTTAAAACTCATAACTTTTTAAAATTTTATGTTTACATCTTCATACTTTTTATCTAACAATTTTACTAAAAAAAAGGAGTTAAATTTTTGGTGATATCATATGGATTTTTGATTGGAAAAATAATTGAATTATCAAGGTTTTAGTTTTAAATATTTATAAACACTTATTAACAAGTAATGAATATTTAAATACGTTTTAATAACAATATTAAAAACTGCTTTATTAATGAATTTATATTAATTATTTATTTATAAGTCATTTTATAGCATACTATTATTACCTATTAGTATTAAGTTACTACCTTTGTGTATGTTGATAATAATACATATAAAATGATAATTTCTATAGGAAACGACCACGCAGGCACTGATTATAAATTTGCTATTTTAAAGCATTTAGAAGCTAAAGGTATTTCTGTTAATAACCATGGAACAGATAGTAATTCGAGTGTAGATTATGCAGATTTTGTACATCCTGTGGCCAACGATGTTGAAACTAATAAAGCTACTTATGGTATTTTAATTTGTGGAAGTGCTAATGGTGTTGCTATGACCGCTAATAAACACCAAAAAATACGTGCTGGTTTAGCCTGGAATAAAGAAATTGTACAGCTTATAAGAAGTCATAACGATGCCAATATTTTATGTATTCCTGCCAGGTTTACAGCCATTCATCAGGCAATAGAAATGGTTGATACATTTTTAAATACAGCTTTTGAAGGTGGACGTCATCAATCACGTATAGATAAAATACCAGTGTCTTGCTAAATGAGTCATAACCATAGTCATTCAGCCATTCTCATAGTCATAACGATCTTAAAGGACGTAATCTTTTAATTTCTATTTTTTTAAACATCGTTATAACTATTTCGCAAGTAATAGGTGGATTGGTTTCTGGAAGTTTAGCACTTTTAAGTGATGCACTTCATAATTTTAGCGATGTTCTTTCTTTAGTAGTAAGTTATATTGCTAATAAACTCTCTAAAAAACAAGCTTCAATACACAGAACATTCGGATATAAACGTGCGGAAATTTTAGCAGCATTTATAAATGCCTCTACTTTAATTATTGTAGCTGTTTTATTGATTATTGAAGCTGTTAAAACGATTTCAAAATCCAGAAGAAATAAAAACTGGTTTAGTTATTTGGTTATCGTTACTAGGTATTATTGCTAACGGATTAAGTGTGCTTTTACTTAAAAAGGATTCGAAAGGCGAATATGAATATGCGTAGCGCTTATTTACATTTATTAACCGATATGATGGCCAGTGTCGCGGTACTTATTGGAGGTTTATTAATGAAATTTTACCAAATATATTGGGTAGATAGTGCTTTAACTTTAGCAATTGCTTTATATTTAATTTGGATGGGTTACGATTTATTAAAAACATCTACAAAAGTCCTTATGTTATTTACCCCAGAATCGGTTCCTATAAAAGAAATTGTTGCCGAAATAAATACTTTTGAAAGTATTAAAAATGTGCATCATGTGCATGTTTGGCAGTTAAATGAAGATGAAATTCATTTAGAAGCACATATCGATTTTAATGAAGATATTACCTTATCTCAATTTGATGCTATTTTACAGGAGATTGAAGAACTAATGTTTCATAAATACGATATTAATCATGTTAACATTCAACCAGAATTTGGTAAATGTGATGTTAAAGATGTGATTGTTCAGGATTAACAAATTCCTGCGAAGGCAGGAATCTTATTATATATTTTAATAAAATACAATTAGAAGTTTAATTTAAAAGATTGCCACGACTTTTTTAAAGTCTCGCAATGACGATTATGTTAAAAACCCAGGTAAAAACCTTTTCAGAATTAAGTCTTAAAGAATTATACAGAATTTTACAATTACGAAGTGAAGTCTTTGTAGTTGAACAAGATTGTGTGTATCAGGATATTGATGGAAAGGATGAAAAAGCACTTCATGTTTTAGGTATAAAAAACAATCAGATTGTAGCTTATACGCGCCTCTTTAAATCTGGTGATTATTTTGAATATGCCAGTATTGGTCGTGTAGTTGTATCTAAAAACGAACGTACCTTTAAATATGGTTATGACATCATGAAAGTGTCTGTCGAAGCCATTGAAACTCATTTTAAAGAAAAAAAAATAAAAATTTCTGCGCAGGCGTATTTAAAAACTTTTTATAACAATTGCGGATTTAAAGAAATAGGTGAAGAATATTTGGAAGATGATATTCCGCATATTGCTATGATAAAAAATTTATAGCGCAACCTTTATCAACCTTTTTCATCTATTAAAAAAGAAAAGATTATGAAAAAGATTTACATCCTTGTTTTAACAATTTTGTTATTTAATTGTATTTCGGATAATGAAACAAATCAAGTTAGGTTAAGAGTATCTAATACAAGTGATTATGATTATAAAAATATTATTGTAAGAAATAGTAGTTTTAATAATTTAAATTCCGGAGAAACATCAGCATATCAAATATTTGATTATGCCTATAGTTACGATTTTATTGAGTTACAAATAGATGGAAAAACGTATACCATACAACCCATCGATTTTGTTGGAGAATCCAAACTAAAAAGCGGCGATTATTCGTATGCTATTGATGCCAGTAATTCTGGAGAACAATATGGGAAACTAAGGCTTTCTTTAATTGTAGATTAATCAGCGCTTCAAAGCAAAATACCCCTAATAGTTTCACCTGTATTTAAGGAGATTACATACCAATAAGTATCTGTTGCTATCAGTTTACCATTAAAACTTCCGTTCCAACCAGGAGCATGAGATGGTAAGGATTTAAGTAACTTTCCGTAGCGGTCGAAAATGTCTATATTTTTAATACTGTTGTTAAAATCCTGAACTTTCCAATAATCGTGATTGCCATCATTATTTGGTGTAAAGTATTTTGGAATGTAGTAATCTTCAGAAGTCACTAAAACACTAAACCAGCTCTCATTATTAGCACAAAATGATTCATTATAAATATAAATATTAACTGAGAGGTCGTAATAATTTCACCTGCAAAAAGTGGGGTTCCTGTTTTTTCAGATTGTGTATAATAATTACCATAAGTTAGAACAGGCAAGGTGTAAGTTGTATTGGTAATTACGCTGTTTAAAGTATCAACATTCACAAAATCCCTACATTGGTCTTGAGTCGTCACATAATTTAAAAAAGTCGCGGGATTCCAGGTTGCATGATTTCCAGTCGGGTTATCAACAACCACGCAGTTTAAATTAATATTCGATTGAAAATCTGCAGTTAAATTTGAATTATTTCCATTTTTTAAGTTTAAACGGCACAATTCATTGTTACTGCAATTTAATACTGTTAAAGCATTATTAGTTGATAAATATAATTCTGCGATGTTGTTAAACTGACAGTTTAAAGTGCTTAAAATCTTGTTTGTAGCAACATCTAAGTTGGATAATAAATTATTTTCACAAGAGAGAAAAACCAAACCGGTATTTATTGAAACATCTAAATTTGAAATCGTGTTGCTGCCGCATTGTAACCTGCTTAAAGTGCTGTTTTTTGACACATCTAAACTGCTTATTTGATTGTTTTCGCAAACAAACACATTCAGGCTTAAATTTTTTGAGGTGTCTAAATTAGTAAATTGATTAGCACTACAAACCAAGGATATTAATTTTGGTGTTTTTTGAAACATCTAAATTGGATAACTGATTATTAGAACACCATAATATATTTAAATCAATTAAGTTAGAGTACATCTAAGCTAGTTAATAGATTGTTATTACAGAACAGCTGTAATAATGTTACGTTCTGCGAAACATTTAAACTAGTAAGCTGGTTGTTATTACAATTAAGACTGTTAAAGCTAAAAATCTTGAATACCGGTTAAATCCGAATGTTTTTGGCTTCTACATCTAAATTGTTATCCACTAATATTGGCGGTTGGAACCAAACCATTTATAGGTGCAGCATCTAAACCCAAATCGATAAGGGCTTGTTCAAAATTAGGGTCGGGAATAGCGGTGTTTTGCGAAAGACAAACAAAACTCAGGAATATTAAAACAAAACTGAAATGGTATTTTTTATTTACCCACATAGGTAATTAATATTTCTACACGTCTGTCAAATTTTGGATCGCCACCAAGCGGAAATTTTCGTCGTAAACCAGTATGTTTCATGCGTTTTTTTTCAACGCCTTTTTTAGCAAAATAATCATAGATATATTGAGCGCGTGCTTCCGAAAGGTTTCTAAGATTGGTTTTTCTATCTACAGCATCTCTACTGTTTTGTGTACAGCACACATGACCTTGTATTGTAAAATAAATATCTTTTCGTTCTACTAAAACTTTTGCAATAGATTCCAGTAATTTTTTAGACTCGGGTACCACCTGACTATATCCTGTTTTAAACAAAATGTTTTCAAAAACTATTTTATCGCCTACTTTAAGCTCACCTTTTAGATAGTTCTGGAGCATCTTTCTTTCTTGTTTCAATAGCGATTTCTTTTTTAATTTCAACAACAGGTTTAGGCGGTTTCGCTTTTACTAAAATTTCAACTTTTCTATTTAAACCTCTTATTTTAACGACATTTTTTTCATTTACTATTTTTAGTAAAATCTCACCTTTTCCATCAACATTACTTATTAAATCTTCACTAATTTCATTGTTTGAAAAAATCGTTTTTATGGCGTTGGCACGATTTTGAGAAAGTTTCAAATTATAGGAATTAGCGCCAATATCGTCGCAAAAACCAAAAATGGAAATAGATTCAATATCTATATCTGATAAAGATGAAATAAAAAGCAGTAAACGGTTTTCTTCGGTGGAATGAATATCGTATTTATCGGTATCAAAATATACTTCATGTTTTAATTCTACTTGAGAAAAAGCAAAGGCGCCATGAAGCATTAATAATATTAAAACCAATAGTTTGTTCATAGTTTGGAGAATAGAACTAGATATAAATATACTATTTTTAATGAATTCTTACAGAAACCATGACCCTTTTTGGTTTAATGGCATGAACCACAGGTTTAAAAACCAACGCCCTTATTTTAAATAACCCATATAAGTAGTAGCATTGCTAAGTATATCAGTGGCTTTTTTAATTTTTTCGTCATGTGTTTTGTAGTATTCAAATAATCCCTCTCTATAAACATATCGTTTTATAATTTCTTCTGTTAATAACTCTAATAAATAGGTTTTATTTTCGTCTATTACCGTGGTTTTAGATTTATTTAAATTAGAAATTAAGGTATTATAATCTGTTTGAATATTATCATTTAGATTCTTCTTTAGTTGCCGTTTCATAGGCTTTTTTAAGGGCCTTTTCGGTTTCGGTTTCAAAAGAAAAATTAGTAGTTTTTAAATAATTTTTAAAGTTTGTAAAATCGGCATCGTTAAGCACCAATTTAAAGGCGTCCTGTTTCAGGTTTTTATAATAATAATTGGTAGCAAAATTAAAAATTAAATCATTGTTTGCTATGGCATTTATAACTGCCGAATTATTTGAAGCATTAAATGGCACATCTGGAAACACGCCACCGCCATCAAAAACTTTTCTCCCATTTTTGGTTTTAAAAACATTATAGTTTTCTTGTTTTACACGAACGGCTTCTCCTTTTTCGTCTCTATGTGAGTAATCGAGCGCCTGTATACAACGTCCGGAAGGGGTGTAATAGCGCGAAATGGTTATTTTTACCTGTGTGCCATAAGTAAGTTGTTTTGGGCGTTGTACCAAGCCTTTTCCAAAACTTCTGGAACCAACAATAACGGCACGATCTAAATCTTGCAGTGAACCTGAAACAATTTCACTTGCAGAAGCACTACCACCATCAATAATAACCACTAACAGGTATTTGGATATCAATCGGTTCGTTTTGGGTATAATAGGTTTTATTGTATTTTTTAACTTTCGATTTTGTAGTCACTACCAATTGCCCTTTAGGAACAAACAAATTCACAATATTTATAGCTTCATTAAGTAAACCGCCTGGGTTTCCGCGTAAATCTAAAATTATTTTTTCGGCACCTTGTGCTTTTAAATCTCGTAAGGCATAATTGGTTTCCGCAGATGCTTTTTCGTTAAAACGACTTAATACAATATAGCCTGTTTTACTATTAACCATTGAGAAATACGGTACCGCTTTTATTTCAACTTCAGCACGTTTAATGGTGGCTGTTTGCGTTTTTCCCTGGCGTTTAAAAGTGACTTCAATCGATGAGTCTGTCGCACCTTTAAGCAACTCGCCGGCATCTTCTTTATAGGTTTCAATTAAGGTATTGCCTACTTTAATAATTTCGTCGCCCGCTTTTAAACCCGCTTTATCGGCAGGATAATCTTTATAAGGCTCTACAATTACCAGTTTATCTTTTAAGGTTTTTACTCGGGCACCAATGCCTGTATAATCGCCGGTATTATTAATTCTTGCCGCTTCTACATCCTGCTCGTTCATAAAATTGGTGTAGGGATCTAAATCTGCCAACATGCTTTTAATGGCGGTATCCATTAAATCGCCCGGGTTGGTTTCGTCAACATAATTCATGTTGAGTTCTTTAAATAGCGTCGTAAAAATTTCTAGTTGTTTTGCGATTTCAAAAAAATCATTTTTAAAAGCCGTAGTTGTTAAAAATAGCGCACAGGCTACTATTGGAATTATAATTTTCTTCTTAAATATGTGCTTCATTACTTTTCTGTTTTATTTTCTGAAACAGTGTTTAAAAATTTTTCAAACAGGTGATTCATACGGGTTTCAACTTGGGCTAATGTAGGGATGTCTTTGCCAATATACAAAATCATAAACGCGTAATGTGTTGTAATGTTGTTAAAATATACCGCTTTGTTTAATCTATAAGACTCTCTAATCAAGCGTTTTATACGGTTTCTATCTACGGCGGTTTTAAAATTACGTTTACTAACCGAAACGCCGGTTTTCACTAGCACGCCATCATCAAAAACCGTTGGCATATAAACGAGTCTTAATGGAAATGCCGAAACCGATTGACCCTCAACAAACAACTGGTCAATAAGTTTTTTGCTTTTAAGTTTGTCTTTTTTAGAATAGGTTGCAGGCATAGATTTGTTTTATAAATACAAAAGTAACAATAACAGTTAACACTACGCAGGTAATGTGCTTTCATGATAAAAATCATAGTTAAAACGGCCTATCCATATTAATTTAACCGTACTAATCACTTTTAAAATAATTATGGGAGATTTAAATGTTTCAAAATTAAAAACAAAAAAAGACAGAGCTAATTATATTCATCATATGTTAAACGACATAAAGGCGCTTGATTTGATGATTGAAAGAGGGTTGTTTGAAGAAGGGCCCCTTCGAATAGGGGCTGAACAAGAATTTTGTCTGGTGAACGAAAATTTTTTACCAGAAAGCAAATCGATTGAAGTATTAAAAGCCATAGACGACCCACATTTCACTACTGAAATTGGTAATTATAATCTGGAAATTAATCTAGATGTCTATGAACTTAAAAATGACTGTTTTTCAAAATTACATAGTCAATT
This sequence comes from uncultured Flavobacteriaceae bacterium, assembly GCA_963698455.1. GTDB lineage: Bacteria > Bacteroidota > Bacteroidia > Flavobacteriales > Flavobacteriaceae > Mariniflexile. Next base: position 458,108 of record CAVOQU010000002.1, read on the forward strand.
AGACACTTTATTAGAAAAAGCAAAAAAAGCAGCGGCAAAAAAAGGTGTTAATCTGGTATTAACAGGAATTTTACCATCACTTTCAGTCAATAATGTTCATGAACAGAACATGACAGATATAGAGCGTTATTCGTTACTTAATGAAGCTATAAAAAGTCATAGAAAACAAAGTTTCAATATTCATATAAAAGGGGTAGACGAGTTAAATTTACTGCATGATTCTGTGATGTTAGAAGGCTGTAATACCAGTTTTCAAATGCATTTACAGCTTAACCCCAAAGACTTTGTCGATAATTATAACTGGGCACAAGCCATTGCCGGACCCATATTAAGTATTTGCACCAATTCGCCTTTATTATTCGGGAAGGAATTGTGGCGAGAAACGCGTATTGCCTTATTTACACAAAGTATAGATACCCGAGCCAACTCCTATTTACTTAACGAAAAACAATCACGTGTAAGTTTTGGTAACAAATGGCAAACAGGTACTGTAACCGATATTTTTAAAGATAATATTTCCAGATTCAGAAGCTTTATAACCACAGGTTTTACAAAGGATAGTGTGGATATGATAAACAATAACGAAACACCAAAATTAAGCGCTTTACGCCTTCATAATGGCACGGTTTATCCTTGGAATCGTGTTTGTTACGGCACTATCAACGGAAAACCTAATTTAAGAATTGAAAACCGCTATATTCCTTCTGGACCAACTACTACCGACGAAATTGCAAACATGATGTTTTGGGTGGGTGTTATGTTAGGAAAACCTAAAAAGTATAAAAATATCCATACGCTTTGGGATTTTAAAGATGTAAAAACTAACTTTTTTAACGCAGCACGTTACGGTATGGCCACACAGTTTTATTGGAATGGCGCATTTATATGTAGTCACGAACTTATTTTAAATGAGTTGTTGCCAATGGCTTATAAAGGTTTGTACAGTGTGGGTGTTACACCTAAAGATGCCGAAAAGTATTTAAAAGTAATAAAAGATAGAGTAGAAGGGGTCAACGGATCAGAATGGATTGTACGAAACTACCGGAAATTACAAAAAAAATTCCGCCCTTTCGAAGCCATGCAAGTGCTCACCGCCAATATGTATAAAAAACAAGAAAAAGGCTATCCTGTTTCTACCTGGGGTATGCTTCGTGAAAGCGATGAGGTGCCATTTAAACAAGAACGAATTGTTAAGCATATTATGAGTTCCGATATTTTTTCGGTAAGTAAAAAAGACAGTATGTTACTGGTTTTAAATATTATGAATTGGAAAAATATTCACCATATGCCTGTTATTAGCAGTAATCGTGAACTTTTAGGGCTAATAAGCTGGACCGATGTAAAAGCGCATTTTGAAACATCCAAAAAACCAAATGAAAGCGTTCGTAAAATTATGAAAACAGATATTATAACTGTAGACGAATACACAACGCTCGCTGAGGCTAAAAAAATCATGAAAAAGCATGCTATTGGAAGTCTTCCGGTAGTAAACAAAAATAAATTAGTAGGACTTATTACACGAAACGATTTATAAATACATGGTAAATGTTTATAGTAAAGCCCTTGATAATAAAATAGCTGTTAATAGAATACTTGCACACATAAAGGGTGCAAAACCAGGGCCAACAGTCGTTTTTTTTGGAGGGATACATGGAAACGAAACCTCGGGTGTTTTTGCCTTAAAAGACGCCTTAGACGGTATTAATCCGGCACATGTGCATGGTACTATTTATGGTATAGTAGGAAATTTTAAAGCACTGCAATTACAACAACGTTTTGTAGACGAAGATTTAAACAGACTCTGGACCAAAGAGCGTATTACCGAAATTAAAAACAAAACTATTTTAAACACCGAAGAAGAAACGCTTTTAGAACTGTTAGATATTTTAAATACCATCCTGCAAACCCATAAACCGCCTTTTTATTTTATCGATTTACACACAACTTCCAGTAAAACATTGCCTTTTATTACTATTAACGATGCTTTAATAAACCGCAAATTTTCCAGTCAGTTTCCGGTGCCTATTGTATTGGGAATTGAAGAATATTTACAAGGACCTTTATTGAGTTATATAAACGAAATGGGCTATGTAAGTCTCGGCTTTGAATCAGGGCAACACGACGATTTACGCGCCATTACAAACAATATTGCATTTATTTATTTAAGCCTGGTGTATGCAGGCATATTAGATGAAAAAGGCGTCGTAGACTTTTCGCATTATTACGAGCAATTACAAATGCAAGCCGCCAATATGGTTAATGTGTTCGAGGTTATTTATCTGCACACGATAAAACCAACCGATACTTTTAAAATGCATAATGGTTTTAAAAGTTTTCAAAATATAACAAAAGGTACTCCAGTGGCCACAAGTAATAATAAAGAAATAAAGGCAATGCACACAGGTGTCATATTTATGCCTTTATACCAAAAACGAGGTGCCGATGGGTTTTTTATCATCAAGCCTATTAACCCGTTTATTTTAAAGCTATCAACCGTTTTAAGGCGTATTAAAATAGATGGTTTACTAGTGGCACTACCAGGCGTTTCGTGGCTAAATAAAAAAGAAGGTATTTTGCAGGTTAATTTAAAAGTTGCCAAGTTTTTTGCTAAATCGCTGTTTCATTTATTGGGGTATAGAAACAGACACCTTACCACGACACATTTACGCTTAAATAACCGCGAACGCGTTGCTAAAACCGATATTTATAAACGAGAAGTTTGGTATTAAAGAGTTTCTTATCGCTTTTCCATATAAGTTTTTACAAAATCCATTAAAGCCTTTCCATGAATATTTTTAGCAATAACCACACCCTTTTCATCAAGAATAAAGTTGGCAGGAATGGTTTGTACACGTATTTTTTTTAAGAAAGCGGCATCATCACCTTGTAAATCGGATGCATGCAACCAACGTTTTGCACCATCTTTTTCTACCGCGGTTCTCCAGGTAGTCGCATCACTTTCTAGACCGTAAGCAACGATTTGTAAACCCTGGTCGTGATATGCATCCCAAATAGGCACTAAAACTTTACGGTTTTCCACACGACAAGGTGCACACCAAGAAGCCCACAAGTCTATAATAGTAAGCTTTTTGGCTAAAAAATTGTTAAGAGCAAGCGTATCTTTTGTGAGCATGGGCAACTGGAGATTTGGAAATACATCGCCTATTAAAACAGGTAAATTAGAAGGATCACTGGCTTTACAAAGCTCTTTTACCCAAGGATGCTCAGGTTGTTTTTCCTGCCATTTATTACATTGACTCACCAAAAATTCAGGCACACGTTCATAATTATTTTCCGGACTTACCCATCGTAATGCCACCAATGCTGGCATTAGGTGCGGTGTGCTATTTGCAAAGTTTATAAGCGCCGTTTTATATTGTAAAACAGCGTGTTCCTTTTCCATCAACTCACTGCCATCTTCTATTTGCCATTGCTTTCCTGCAAGATAGGTTTGGTAAGCTTTCTGGTTAATATCTCTTAAGTCTAACAACGCTTTATTAATACTTGAAGGGTTTTCAATCGAAAAACTTTTTTGAAAGGCATCCAATCTGGCGGTGATATGCAGTGGCTTGCCAAATTGCCATAAAATGGGCATGTAGTTAGACCCGGTAGGTTCATCAGTATGTAAATAATTAGCAGCTTTTCCAGATACCTGTATGGCTATTTCTAACAAAATAGGTTCTTTGGTTTTTGGCAGGTTGCGAAACTTAAAACTACCATCAGAATTAACGACAGCAGAATCTATCACTTTCGAAAAATATGAAGCAGCCACCTCCCGTAAAGTTTCAGGTTGAATTAAATAAATTTTAAGGCCTTTCGTATCCATGCCTTCTAATTTTCCAGATATATCTGCAGGAGTACTACAAGCCATTAGAGTTAAGCTTATTAAGATAAGAATAATGGTGTTTTTTATAGGGAAAGTTCTCATTTTTGTCAAATTAATGCTAATGTAAAGCGCCTAGTATTTCACTTTAATAAAATAAATTCGAAGTTAAACGAAGTTATCATTTTTTTCCGGCAAAATCAAGTAATGGCGCTTGCAAAAAAGGCGATTTTTAAACCAGAAGTTTGGTATTTAGAAGTTTGTTCAAAATTGACTTTGCACCAATGTGACATATATGCCTTTAATATATAGTACACATATTATTTGAGCAATGCACAGAACATTTAATTCCGCGCAGCATTTTTTCTCTTTAAATGGCGTCCTCGAGGCTCATCTCCTTCATAGAGTACCGTTTCGGAATGTAGAAAACGTGCGGCTTCAGCAGAATCCTTGACCTTGGCAGCACTACGTGTTAACATTTCTGATTCAAACTCATTTAATACGCTTTCTCTAATTCCAGATACTCTCCAACGCGATAAGGGCCCACATCTTTTTGAGATACCTCTGGCTAACGCCAATGCATCCAGCAACGCTTGATTTGCTCCTTGCCCTTTAAATGGACTCATAGGGTGGGCCGCATCACCAATCAGAGTTATTTGGCTACCTTTCTGCAGTAATTCTGGCGTCAGTAATTCACGGTCATACACAGGATATCCAGAAATTTGAGCTTCTAGAGTCGCCGTTAAAATTTGAGGAATCGGATGGTGCCACTGCGTTCTGCGACAGGCTTCTTCCTTGAGTGCTCGAGGGCCTTGTTCACTGAGTGCTTTCGCCTCATTTTCGGGCATTGGGAAGCTAAGTTGCCACATCACTGAATCTTGAGTAAAAGGCATCATGTAGATTCGTTCGTTACCATTGGCGGTTTGAAATACCGTGGCCGAGTCCAGTAAAGCACTTTCAATACCTTCAAGAGCAGACAACGGACAAATACCTAATATCACAATACAACCCAGATAACGCAAAGGCGTAACTTGTTCATCAATCAGTAAGTTTCGAAGAGTACTACGAATACCATCTGCGCCAACAACAAGATCAGCCTTGGCGTTCTTTGTTTCACCGTTTACTTGAAAGCTGAGGTCAACCCCTTCATCATTTTCTTTAAAATCGACCAGTTGGTGTCCCCACTGTACAGCATCATGTCCGCCGAGTTGTTCAAGTAGCGCAAAGCGCAAAGATTGCCGTGCGATATGCACATTGGTACGTTTCGGAGCCTTTTTCGCATCTGTCGGTGTCCATTTTCTCATTCCCCATTCCCCAATTATTTTTCCATCGGTGGTATGCACCACATGTCTTGTAGAAATGATTCCTTTTTTTAAGGAGAAAATGCCCAATCCTTCTATCGCTTTACTCGCTTGCTGCAAAGTAAGTCCATAGCCTTGCGATCGTTCATCGAAACTGCTGTCGCGCTCATAAAGTGTGAAAGGAATGCCGCGGTGCAAACATGCAACAGCCAGTGCTGTACCGCCAATGCCACCTCCAATAATAGCGAGATGTGGGTAGTTTTCCTTATCTGCTTTAGGATGACTATCAGAGCGAATTAGCCCAGATTGGGAACAATTTAAGCATGGATAATGGTTTTTTTTAGGAGGAATAGGGGGCGTCCCATCGCCATTCGTTTTTTCAAATTGATCTAATTCCGTTTGGTATTTAAGGCGTACTTTCTTGCGGTGCCTCCGGCTTTTTTTCCCACGTCCTTTGCATTCTGGACACAAAGTCCAACAAGTCTTTTCGTTTTTCACCTTTTCCACTTCTTCATGGTTTATGCTGCTCTCAACGCCTTATTCAACGAAAAAAGATACGTATTTCGCTACCTGTAGCGCATAGGATTTTAATTATATAATATTCTTATTGCTGATAACAGTATAACGCATAAGATTTCGTTGTAATATATTCAATGCGAAGTTAAACGAAATTATCATTTTTTTCTGGCAATATCAAGTAATGGCGCCTGCCTGCCGGCAGACAGGTTACCACACCTTTCGTCTGCGCTCAGGACAGGCAGTAAGGCTTTCAGCTATATCTTTTGGTTTTTTGTCATTCCTGCGAAGGCAGGAATCCACAATCAAAGTTATAGGCTTTATTATTAAGGTCGTTTTCTTACCAATGAAAAACCAAAAGGATGCCGCTTCAAATGCGGAGCATTCACGATTTCAATTATCTAAAATATTAACTATGAGTAATCCTTAACCCTTATTATTTTTATACCTTGTTGGAAGACGTTTTTTATTTAATTTGAGCGATACCCCAATAATTGAAACTTGCTGGTTTCCAACCAGGAATATACATTACATCCATTTTATTAATCTTAAATCCATTATTTTGAATGATGGACGGAATATTTTTATTAAGTGTACAACCTCCTCCCAATATTTTCCAAACAGGATTGATAAAATTTTGCCATTTTTGAGTAGATTTGTCAGGTGCTTTACCGTGTTCACAAAAAAGTAGTTGTCCATTTGTTTTAAGGACTCTTTTTATTTCGTCAAATGCTGCTATAGTGTCTGAAATAGAGCAAAGTGTATATGTGATTACAACAGTATCAAAGCAGTTGTTGTGTGCAGGGATATTTTCCGCAGATGCTTTAATGAAATCCACATCAAAAGGTAAATTCTTAATGTTAAATTTATTTTGATTCCAAATTTCAATTGAAGGGTCAATTGCGGTAAGGTGCTTTACATTTTCCTTATTATAGAATGGCAAGTTTAATCCAGAACCTATTCCAATTTCTAATACATTTCCATTAGCATAAGGTATTACTTTTTCTCTTTGTTTTCTGGATGAATTTTGTCGGCATGCCCAATCTATAACTTTTGGAAGCAAGTATTTATTATATAATCCCATTTTCTTCAAGTTTAAACTCTTTGACAAAATCTGTAATATTTCCCATTTGATTAATATTTAATATCTCTTGTATGTTTGCCAACTATGGTGATATGAAATCGTTTTAATGTTCTATATCATGAGTTAAACGAAGTTATCGCTTTTTTCTTATAAATCAAGTAATTGCTTTTGCAAAAAAGGCAATTTATAATCAAGAAGTTTGGTATAAAAGCCATTCCAAAACCCGCTTTTTATTAATTCGTCTTTAGCGTTGTATTTTCTAAAAAATATTGCTGCAGGCATTTACATTGGTCATTTAAAAAGGCATCGATTTCTTCAATAAATTCTTCTTTTTGTTCTTGACGATTTATGGTCAGATGAATCACAATAGTATCTGGTTCTGGATTCAATCCAGTTGTAATGGTCCAAGCTAAGGCGTTTGGGCACTCTACCAGCGCAAAACGCAATCCGCCCCGTATTTTAGCTCTGGTTAATGTAAATTCGCCCCAAATACCGCCAATTTGGGCTTCGGTTGTCGTTTGATTACCGATAACAAAAATCTCATTGCTTATTAATTCCAGATTTTCTAGTCTTAATGCTTTTTGAATAATGTCGTCTTGTGTCTGTATTTTGATAGTTCTAAAAAACTCCATACTAAAATTTATTGCTTTTGATTTTTAAAAACTGTCAGGGACTTATTAAACTTAACTCCTGAAGGTCTTCATTTTTTTTACCTGTTGCTTGCTCTTTTTCAACAAGAATAGCAATGGTTTTAGATAGTAAACTGCTAATCTCGATTGATGGCGCATAGTAAGACATACGCGCCAGGGCTGCAACCAAATCTGATAAATCGGTGCCATGTATATCTGTATAAGGCCATGCTTCCCCATTAATAACAGGCGCGAGATATTTTATTGCAAGTATCAAACTCTTCTTATCTTTTGTTTTATACTGCCACATATCCATACCAACTTTATCGCCTATCATGGCAATATGAGTGAGCGCATCCAAATTGTAACAACTGTAAAAAAAGGATCGGGTACGCGCTATTTCATGCGTTTGTTTGCCTTCAAAATCTAATTGCTTTTCCAGACTTTGTTGCGACAATTCTACCATTTCTTTCGCTAAAGACGTCTGTCCTAAATAGAAAGCCAAAGCAGCGACTTGATATTTATACCAAGATGCATGATTATTGTTTTGATTATTCTCCGTTTTACCTAAGTCGCTTTCGGTTAACCAGGTTAAATAATCAGATAACCATGTGTTTATTTTTATAGTGTCGTTAGCGTTCCAATGTTTAGATTTTGAAAGTATCATTAAAGCATCGGGCACGACGGCCGCTATAGATTTGCCGTCTAAAATCCCTGAAGACCGGCCTTTAGAATTACCGGGTACGCTTTGTGCGAACTTCAAATGCGGATTCATATATGTGGCATCATCAAGAAACCAGGTTTTTAACATGCTGGCTGCTTTTTCCGCATAACGCTCATCATCCGATAAATAATAGGCAAGACTTAAGCTTTTTACGCCGTTGGTCATGGTGCCCATTCTTTTTCTATCTACCGCATCTGTTTGCGTGTCTGGATTGGTTTCACCATCGTTTCGAATCCAAGGCAATCCGTTTGGAACTTCTGGATTTGGCCACCAATAACGGCTAATACTTAAATAATCGTGTTTATTTCCTGTGGGCGGCACTATGGTTTTATCCATCACCGTCGGATTTTTTATAAGTAGTAATTTATCTGCTGTCGAAAGAAGTGTTTTATATGCAGACATTGTGCGCTCTGACGCAGTGCCATCATAAAGTTTTTGCTTCACATTTGCCAGTGCAATGGTGTCTAATTGAAACACTTCCATAGAAAACCCTTTTGAGCTTAATAAAATAAAAAAGACCAAAACACATCGAAAATTTCCAACTTTTAGCATCCTTATAATTTTTAATTAATATACTACTAATAGAACGATTTTAGTGCTTTGAGTTATAATTTTTTCAATCCAAAATAAGCGTTATTAAAAAGAAAAGAGGCTGTTTGGCGGTAGCATAATACCGTCATTACGAACATAGTGAAGTAATCTGTTGATTAATTACTAAAAACGAACAGATTGCTTCGTTCCTCGCAATGACGTATAAACATACTTTAAGACAACCTCTTTAAAATTATAAACTTAAAAACCTTACTTTTTATTATTCTCTTTGTTTATATCCGCCATTAAATTTTTAGGGTCTATTTCTACACTTTTCACTGCTTTTTTAGCAGTAAACGTGTAAGTTGGATATGCCCAGGCCCAATCTCCTATAAGGCTGGCGGTGGTTGGTTTTTCACCACGCATCATTTGTAATGGGATGTAAAAATCTTCGGTTTTACCATCTGTGTAAGTCACCGTAACATCTATAGGCATGGGCATTAAGCCGATACGTTCTAAAGTGACGTGGTTGCCTTCTATGCTTTTTACACCATAATCGATGGTGTTGGTGGTTTGTGCAAAATCGGTTAAATACCAATTGAGCTCTAAGCCCGAAACTTTTTCGGCAGTACGAATAATATCTAGCGGATTGGGGTGCTTAAACACAAAGTCGTTAAAATATTTTTTGATGGTAAGCGCTAAATTTTCTTCACCCATAATATATCCTAATTGGGCTAAAAACACCGCGCCTTTACTGTATGATGCGATGCTGTAGGCGCGGTTATAGGTATACCGGTCGCCATGCGTTGTTAAAGCTTGTTCTTTACCAGACTTTGCCAGATATATATAAGAATTATAAGCGCTTTCGGAAGGGTTTGCTTTGCCTTCCTTAAAGATATCGTTTAAAGCTTTGTCTTCTATATAGGTAGAAAAACCTTCGTCCATCCAGGGATGTTTCGATTCGTTGTTTGCTAACAAAAACTGAAACCAGGTATGCGCCATTTCGTGAGCTACAACGCCTTTTGTTAAACCTTCGTATGTGCCTTCACCTAATAAAAGCGTACACATACCATATTCCATACCGCCATCGCCTCCCTGAATAATGGAGTATTGTTTGTATGGGTAGTTGCCAACAAGGTTGCTGTAATATTGCATAAATTCCACCGCTTTTGGCTGCATACGTTTCCAGTTGTCCTTTTGAGTGTAGGTCAAGGTGTTTTTATAGAAAAAATGCAGCATAGGGCCATTAGGCACCTGCATCGTATCGTGAATATAATCAGGATCGGCAGCCCAGGTAAAATCGTGTACCATCGGTGCTACAAAATGCCAGGTAAGTTTATCGGTATTTGGTCTGTTTACTACACCCGTTTCATAGCCATAACCAATTTCGTTTGGGTTTTGTAAGTAGCCAGTACCACCAATAACATAATTTTTGTCGATAGTAATTTTTACATCAAAATCGCCCCAAACACCAAAAAATTCGCGTCCAATATACGGGTCGGCATGCCAGCCTTCAAAGTCGTATTCTGCTAATTTTGGGTACCATTGTGCCATAGACAAAGCAACACCTTCTTTATTATTTCTGCCAGCGCGACGTATCTGTACTGGTACTTGGCCATCAAAATTCATATCGAATGTAACGCTTTCACCGGGCTGAATCGGTTTTGCCAGTTTAACTTCTAAAATAGTACCGACCGTTTTGTGTTTTAAAGCCACACCATTTTGCGTTAAAGTGTTTACTTTAATGTATCCAATTTCGTTAGGCTCTAGTTTACTTATACGGTCCTTAACTCTGCCGTCCGGATCAAAAATAGTACGAGAACGTACGTCCATTTCACTTCCTGGTTGAAAGGCGTTAAAAAATAAATGGTAATACACACGATTTAAAACATCGGGCGAATTGTTGGTATAAACCAGTGTTTGTTTGCCTTTGTATTGATAGGTATTCACATCCATATCAATATCCATTTTATAATCTACATGTTGTTGCCAGTAGGTTGAGGTCGCTGACTTTTGAAGCACTGGTGTAATAGCTGTTGGCGTTTGCGCGCTGTTACAAGACCACATGGCCAAAATAAAAAGCATTGATATAATGAAACGTTTCATGTGTTTATTTGTTTTTAGGGAGATGTAATTTACCAATAATCATTCTGGTTGGTAGCAGCTTAAATTTGATGGCTCATGTCATTTGTTATTATTTTAATAAGATAAAAAGAATATTCGGGGCATTCTTAAAACTGCTTTAAAATAATAAAAAAATAGATTCTGAAATTGTTTCAGAATCTATTTTTAAATGAGTTATTAAGTTTCATAAACTGAATCATATTCAGTTTAATAATAGAATTCTTTAACTATAATTTATAATAATTTAGCCATTTGATCTGCCATTAATAATGCATTGTATGCATTTACAATTCTTGCAGATTTAGATAAATCGGCAAATGGTTTTACATTGTTTGTGTCGCCACCAACAACTACTTTCGTTTTTATTGCCAAACCAGAATTCATAAGAATTTGTTTTACCTGAGCGGCAGATAATTTTGGGTAGTACGAACGAATTAACGCTGCAACACCCGCAACTGCAGGAGCAGCCATAGAAGTTCCTCCTTTAGTATCGTATTCGTTTTCTGGCGTTGTAGAGTATATTTTTGCTCCAGGAGCAAATACATCTACATTTACTTTTCCGTAGTTTGAAAAATTAGCAACCATATTAGAACCATATTTAGGCTCTAAAGCTCCTACTCTAATATAGGTTTCAGAAATTTCCTGACCATTAATATTATCGTCTGGGAAATTAGGTTCTACGTCAATATTTTCACTATCATTTCCGGCTGCATGAACAAATAAAACGTCTTTTTCACTTGCATAGGTAATAGCATCGCGTACCCATATCGCTATGTGGAGAAAAACTTTTTCCGAAGCTACCATTAATAACTTTAGCGCCATTATCAACAGCATATCTAATAGCAAGTGCAACATCTTTATCGTACTCATCACCGTTAGGAACTGCACGAACAGACATGATTTGTACATTGTTAGCAACTCCATTTGCACCTTTACCATTGTTGCGTTCTGCAGCAATAATTCCAGCAACGTGTGTTCCGTGACTTTCGCTTTTCTTAACCGGTTTTACGTTTCCGTTTCCGTAAAACTTCGTGTTCATGTTTTCCGGGTCGTCACCATTTACACGGCCTTTAAAGGTTTTGTTTAGGTTGTAATTTAAACGTTCGTTAATACTTTCTAAGCCACTGGTAATTTCTTTTTTAGCATCGGCTAAAGACTCCATACCGTTACCATACATATATTTTGCAATTTGTGTGGCTTGCAATAAAGCTTGGTCTTCCGTTTTAATGGCATTAACTTCTTCTTTTGTATAGTCTTTTTTACCTAAATGAGTTGCTAATGCTTCATCGGCCGTTGTAAGTTGCTGAAAAATTTGATCGTATTGTGTTTTTCTGCCTAACCATTTTTGGTATTCAACATCGTAAAGCGTTTGTGCTCTGGCAAAATCAGGATGTGCTGTGTCTCCACTAGCTAATAAGCGCACATATTCTAATTGCTCATCATAACCATCGCCTAAAAAATTCCAACCATGAACATCGTCGATATAACCATTTTTATCATCGTCTATGCCGTTGTTTGGTATTTCACCTTTGTTTGTCCAAAGTACGTCGTTTAAGTCTTCATGGTCGATATCGATTCCAGAATCTATAACACCTACAATTACAGTAATTCCTTTTCTGCTTTTAATTATTTCAGCGTAAGCTTTATCAACACTCATACCAGGAATAGTATCTTTTACTAAATCTAAATGTCCCCAGTTGTGTTTTTCTGCTTCAGTTAATTGTGAAATTTTTAAAGGCGCGGTATCAACATTTTCAATTGGTGTTGAAAGGATAGCTGCAGTACCGCCACAACCCGAGAATAATACGGCCACAAAAGCCGTTAGCATCATTGTTTTAATTGTTTTCATTTGTATATATTTGAATTAGTCACTCTTATTTAATTGAATATGTCTTTCGCCGTATAGATGTCTTTTAATCTGACACCTTTTTCGGTTTTCGTCACAGTAATAACTTCATTATGCGCATCGTGTTCTAAAAATAAATAGTAATTATTAGCTGCTGCAATATCCAGAAATTTTTCTTTTTCGTCGAGGGTAATTAAAGGTCTGGTATCGTAACCCATGACGCAGGATATTGGTAAATGCCCCACTGTTGGTAACAAATCGGCCATATAAGCAATGGTTTTATCTTTGTAGGTTATAAGTGGTATCATTTGTTTATCGGTGTGTCCGTCTGCAAAAAAAATATCAAATCCAAGCTCAGAATTTTTAAGGGTATCACCTTTTGGAAGCGATGTAAATTTTAGCTGACCACTTTCTTGCATGGGGATAATGTTTTCTTTTAAAAACGACGCTCTTTCTCTTTTATTGGGTTGAGTGGCCCATTTCCAATGATCTTCGTTTGTCCAAAAATGAGCATTCTTGAAAGCAGGTTCGTAGCCCGTTTTATCGTGATTCCATTGGATGCTTCCTCCGCAATGGTCGAAATGCAAATGTGTCATAAAAACATCTGTAATATCATCACGATGAAATCCACGTTTTTTAAGCGAACTATCTAGCGTATCATCACCGTATAAATAATAATAACCAAAAAATTTAGACGATTGCTTATTTCCCATTCCGGTATCGATTAATATGAGCCGATTACCATCTTCAATTAAAAGACTACGCGTGGTTAAATCAATCATATTATTGGCATCGGCAGGATTGGTTTTTTGCCACATGGATTTTGGAATGACTCCAAACATAGCACCACCATCAAGCTTAAAATTGCCTGCGTTAATAGGGAATAAATTCATAGGGTTGTAAAATTATGAAAATTGTTGCGATTTTACGGGAAAATTAAGATTTTGTTAAGAGTTAAAACCTGATATAATGCATTTGTCATGAAAATATAATAAGTTAAATTTGCAAATAGAACCTACTTCACTTTATTGTTAGAAACGTAAAGCTGCTCTTTGGCGTTAATCACATCATTTAGGCGTTTACCAAAATCAAAAAGGGCTTTGATTTCTTTAGTACTTGCTAAACGCTCTTTACCAAATACCAGTAATCCATTGCCATTAGACTCAACATGGTAATAGGGGTTACTTTCAAAAAAATGTGTGATATCATCATTAAAAAACTGTTTAATACCTGCTTCATTATCTCCTAATAAATAGAATCTTCTAGAAAAATCGTTATGGTTTTGAAGAAGAATATCTTTAAAACCCGCAAAAGCATACACTTTTTCTAAAAACCCTTCTCGGTCTAGTGTAAATTCTGGTATGGCATCGTTTAGATTAATATGCAGCATGGTGGTTCTAATAACTTCTTTAGCGATAAATTCACCTTCAGAAAATTCAATATCAAAAAAAGTTATCGCGTTATTTTTATAATTTAAAACATTATAAATATGATCAATGGTTTTCGTATTAAAAAACAAGAAATTGTTTAAAAAATCGACATCGTTACTATTTTTGGGGTTATAGTCAAGGTTATAAATTTTTGCCAAACTTTCCATACTGGTTTGGCGGCGTGTTAAGTTGTTATTTATAATGTTTGGAACTGGCAACAAGCGTCTTAAAGCAAACGGATGTTCGGAATCTGCATCGTGCATGTCTAATCCAATAACATCGAAATGCCCCCCTCTTTTTTTAAATAATTCCTGATAACTGTGCATGTTTTCCATCACCGTATGGTCGACAAAACTACATAATGAAAAGTCTACAATAACATCTTGATCTTCTGGAACAAAGTCTAATTTTCTTTTTAATTTATAATAATTTAAAAAGCTGCAAAAGTGCTTCACACTTACATAGAAATTGTGTTGTCCTTCTTGCTCACGATACATTAAAACATTAGGTTTTAAAACATTTTTAGCAAATAAAGACACGGTTCTGTTAAGTATAAAATGAATAATTAAGGTGGTAATTACACCTGCCAAGATCCCTGTAATCAAACCAATTTTGAGGGTTACTAACAGCGTAACAAAAAAGATAATGAGTTGCTCTTTTCCAATATAAAATATTTTCCGTATCACTTTAGGCGACGCCAGCTTATAACCTGTATAAACTAGAATAGCCATAAGTGCCGGTAGCGGAATTCGTGTTAATTGTGTACTAAATAAACCGATAAACAATAATAAAAAGGTGGCATGGAAAAAATTTGAAGAGCGGTTACTAGCACCATTATTAACATTAACCGAGCTACGAGCAATAACGGTAACAACATTAAGTCCGCCCAAAAGACCACTAATAACGGTTGCAAATCCAAGTGCTTTAAGGTCCTTATTTACATTCGATCTTCTTTTCTCAGGATCTAATTTATCGACCGCTTTAATACTTAAAAGTGATTCTATACTGGCAATAAGTGTAATGGCAAACACACTACTCCAGAACGGGAAAGTGCCAACACGTGTAAAATTTGGTAAATGCATATCATTTACAATGGTTTCAAACGTTGGTATCCCAGAAATCATATATTGTTTTGCAATCGGGTTTTCTTGATGTAGCACCAATTCAAAATAATAACTAAAGCCAATAGATAAAATTACAATCCACATGGGAGCTGGAATAAGCTGCAAGTACTTATTTCTAATTTTAGAATAAAAGATCATGATGGCAAAACCTAAAACACCCGCAATGGCGGCATAAATTAGACCTTCATTTTTATAATGTAAAACATCATTTATAGTAATTGGAGTTTCAAAAAGATAGTCAAGCGTATCTGCCCGTTTAATTTTATGTGCTAACATAATATGAAACTGCTTACCTAATATAATAAGCCCAATCGCCGCGAGCATGCCTTGTATCGCGGATGATGGGAAAAAATCGGCCAGCTTGCCCATTCTAAAAAAACCTAAAACCAATATTAACAGACCAGAACATATTACGGCAGCGTAAGCGCTTTCAATGCCAAGCGTTGTTATAGCTACCAAAAGTACGCCTACCATGCCGTTGCCCGGACCTGTTATGGTGACGTTACTTCCTCCAAAAATGGCTACCAGAACACCACCAACTACAGCTGCAATAATGCCTGAAATGGGAGGTGCATCACTTGCCATGGCAAGACCCAAACCAAGTGGCAATGCAATAAGGCTAACAACGAACCCAGAAAATATATTTTGTGGGATAGTTTTAAAAAAACTTTTTATGTTATTTTTTTTGGGACTCATTGAAGTATTAGTACATCGGTAGGTAATTCGGTTAAAATATGTTCTATGTCGTGCGGAAATAAACGGTCCCAAAAGGTCATTTTAGTCGGGGCGTTCATGATCAGTAAATCTGCTCTGGAAATTTGAGCATAATGCCCAATGGAATACCCTTGTTGCCCAAAAATGGGCTGTGTATTTATAACTATATTTTCGGTATATTTTTTAGGTATATTCGCTATAATATCTTTTATTCTGGAGTTTTCTCTTAGTTTAATTCGCTCTTTTATAATGTTGGTTCTACGTAGCGATATATCATCGTCTACCTTCATTTTTATTTCTTCTTGCTTAATTTCTTCAACTACCGTAATTTTTTCTGCCTGTAATTGTGATGCCACGTAAAATGCAGATGCAATAGTGCGTTCTGTTTTTGGATCTTTTAACCCATTAACAACGATATGTTGGCAGGGAACTCTTTTTACAGAAGGTTTAATCAATAATAAAATGGAACATTTTGCTTTGCGCGTTATTTTTCTAGCGATGGAGCCTAAATAATATTTTAAAAACGCTTCGCGCTGCACCGCACCCAGAATTAATAAATCAATTTTTTTATCTTCAGTAGCCTTTAAAATAACATCAACAGGGTTTCCAGATTCAAAAATAACTTCGTAATCTAAGGCGTCTTTTTTAAATGAAGCTAAAATGATTTTAAGTGCTTTTATTTTATCTTCAGAGAATTCGCCAACATGAATTAAAAACAATTTAGAATCAAAAAAAAGCGCAAGTCTGGCAGCTTCAAAAAGGTTTGCTTTTAAGTTGGGTGAAAACGCCACACCAATTCCAATACTGTTAAAAGGTTTTAAAGACACTTAGGTTGTAAATATTATTCAAAACACGTAAGATAGTATTTTTTAAAAACATGAAGCGGCTATTAAAAAAATTAGATATAAAAAGTGATGTTTTTATACTTTATTATTGGGTTTTTAAAGAACTATTTAGATATTGCTCATTAAATAATCTGTTTTTACTTATTTTAGACCTTTCAATATAAAACCGATTTATGCTAGAACTTGCAGGTATTATTATTTTAGGCATATTAGCACAATGGGTAGCTTGGAAATTTAAAATACCAGCTATTTTACCTTTAATTTTAATTGGATTGTTAGTAGGTCCAATTGCTTCTGAGTTTTTAAGTGAAGATGGCAGTAAATGGATAGAACCCATTTGGAATGGTAAAAAGGGGTTATTTCCAGGCGACGGCTTGTTTTATTTTGTATCGCTTGCCATTAGTATTATTCTTTTTGAAGGCGGATTAACCCTAAAACGTTCTGAAATTAAGAATGTAGGTCCCGTTATTACTAAATTAATAACTCTCGGTTCTGCCATTACTTTTTTTGGCGCTGGCATTTTAGCACATGTTCTTTTTGATTTAAGCTGGGATATTTCCTTTTTGTTTTCCGGGTTAATTATTGTTACTGGTCCAACGGTTATTACACCCATATTAAGAAACATTCCTCTTAAAAAAGATGTATCAGCAGTATTAAAATGGGAGGGTATTTTAATTGACCCGATAGGCGCGTTAGTTGCAGTATTGGTTTTTGAATTTATTAGTGTTGAAGGTGATAGTGGTTTTACAATAACGGCTTTAATTGAGTTTGGAAAAATTGTTCTTTTTGGAACCACCTTTGGCTTTACGTTTGCTCATGCATTGGCTTTTGCTATTAATAAGAATTTTATACCTCATTATCTTTTAAATGTAGTTTCGCTTTCAACCGTCTTATTAGTTTTTGTAGAATCAGAAGTTTTTGCCCACGAATCTGGGTTATTGGCGGTAGTGGTTATGGGTATGGTTTTAGGTAATGCGAAGTTAGACAACATAAAAGAACTGCTTTATTTTAAAGAATCTTTAAGTGTTCTACTTATATCTATATTATTTATTCTTTTGGCGGCAAATATTAAGTTTTGAAGATTTAATGCTTCTAATCACTTGGAAATCTGTTATACTATTTGCAGTTGTTGTGTTTGTTATAAGACCAATTAGCGTTTTCTTGTGCACTTGGGGTGCTCCATTAAAAATTAATGAAAAAGTTTTTATAAGCTGGGTAGGTCCGCGAGGTATTGTTGCTGCAGGAATAGCGTCTCTTTTTGGAAGTAAATTAATAAATCAAGGTGTAGTTGGAGCTGAATATATTACACCTTTGGTGTTTATGATTGTTTTAGGAACCGTATTACTTAATGCAACCACAGCACGTCCTTTTGCAAAGCTAATAGGTGTTTTTCTTAAACGATCTGAAGGTATTTTAATAGTGGGTGCATCTCTTTTTT
The DNA here is from genome assembly GCA_963698455.1 of uncultured Flavobacteriaceae bacterium. Taxonomy (GTDB): domain Bacteria; phylum Bacteroidota; class Bacteroidia; order Flavobacteriales; family Flavobacteriaceae; genus Mariniflexile. Next base: position 476,237 of record CAVOQU010000002.1, read on the forward strand.
CGAGACTTATTGGAAAATATTTAGAGGAAAATGGGAGGCATGTTGTTTTAATAGATAGTAATCAAGCGAATATACAATTAGCGCAAGATATGGGATTGGAAGCGCTTAATGTCGATATTTATTCTGACATTCTGCATGATAATATAGAATTAAGTGATGTTGGATTTTTAATGGCGCTAACGGGTAGTGGAGATATTAATAATTATGTTATTGAAAAATTTTCTGAACAATTTGGGGAAAGCGGCACCTTTAGGTTAGTACACAGAGACGAAATTCACGACCCCAATAATAGCCCAAAAGAAGGATTGTTTTCACATACAGACGATTATATTTCACTAACAGAAGTGGCTAGAAAATATCCTAAAATTCAGGAAATTGAACTCAAAGATCGCGCACATTATGAAGAACTGATTGAAAAAACAAAATAAGATGTTGATATTATTCCTTTATTAGTAAAGGATAAACATGGTGTTTTAGAAATAATTTCTTCATATAATAAAAATATAGGTAAAATAGAAAAAGGCTTCAAGTTGGTGTATCTTGGAAAGCCTTTTAATTTTAAACCTAATAAAGAAATTTTATAACCTTTATGCTATAATATGAAGTTCTGTAAATTCTTTACTTACCACAATTGAATTATCGCCATTAAGTTTTACATCTTTAAATAACATCTCTTCATTATCTATTTGAATTTTAGATATTTTGAACGGTAAACCATGAAATTTAATCTTTATAGTTTCGTAAGGCGTAATATATTTACCTGATTTATATTGCTGAATTATTAATGATTTTTCTTTCCCAACAAGTTTAAAGTTTCTTAAACTATAGCGGCCTTTAATATAGTCATAACCATCTTGTGCATCTTCAAAAACCTGCGATGTTTCTTCGCCTAATTTATAGTAAACATCTAAAACCAATTCGTCAATTTCTTTCTCCCCAACATATTGTTGTATGGGGTATTTAGGAATAATAGCACCTTCTTTAACAAATATGGGCATACTATCTAAATCTGCATCAACCCATAGTTCTTGACCACCTTCAATAACTTCGTCTGTCCAGAAACTATACCAGTTTCCAAACGGAAAATACATACGTCTTCCTTTTGCATTTGGCTCTGTAATTGGGCATGCCAATATTTTTTCGCCAAATATAAATTCGTCGTTTCTATAATAATTATGTGGATCTTTTTGATCGTATAAAACAAGCGATTTTAAAATTGGTACCCCTTCATTAGCATATCTCCAAAAAGCGGTATATAAATAGGGTAATAACTGATATCTTATTTCGATAAATTTTCTAACAATGTTTGTCACATTAGGGCCAAAAGACCAAGGTTCCTGGTCTCCATGATCTCCAGAGGAGTGGGTTCTACAAAACGGATGGAAAATTCCTAATTGTATCCAACGTGCATACAGTTCGCCATTTGGCTGTTCTGCAAAACCACCAATATCGGAGCCGATAAACGAAAAACCAGACATACACATACGCTGTGCTTGTATATTAGCAATAGATAAATGCTCCCAGGTTGCAATATTATCACCCGTCCAGCTTGAAGTATAACGCTGCGTACCAGAATAAGCCGCTCTTGTTATCACAAAAGGCCTTTTAGGGTAATGAGAATTTTTTTAGTCCTTGGTAAGTTGCTCTCGCCATTTGCATGCCGTAAACGTTATGCGCTTTTCTGTGACTACAAGGGTTACCATCATAATCATGTCTTACATCATATGGAAACGTCTTACCAGGAACATCCATGACTGCGGGCTCGTTCATGTCGTTCCACACGCCTTTAACGCCTATATCTTCAACGAGTTCTTTAAATAAGATAGACCACCATTCGCGTACTTCAGGGTTTGTAAAATCAGGAAAATAACATTCCCCTGGCCATACTTTACCTTTCATGTAAGGGCCATCGGCACGTTTACAGAAATAATCTTTTTCTAAACCTTCTTGATAAACAGAATAATCTTTATCAATTTTAATACCCGGGTCGATAATCACAATGGTTTTAAAGCCTTTTTCGGCCAATTCTTTAACCATTCTTTTTGGATCTGGAAAATATTCGTTATTCCATGTAAAGCATCTAAACCCTTCCATATAGTCGATATCTAAATATAAGGCATCGCAAGGAATTTTTAGCTTTCTAAATTTATCGGCGATTTCTTGTAACTTGAGATTCCGGATAATAACTCCATTTACATTGATGATATCCTAAGGTCCATAAAGCAGGTAATTCATGTGGTTTTCCTGTTAAGTCTGTGTAAATGGACACCACATCAGACATTTCTGGGCCATAAATAAAGTAATAATTCATTTCACCACCTTGCGCCCAAAAGCTGGTAATGTTTCTTCGTTCATGACAAAAATCGAAAAACGCGCGGAAACTATTATCGAAGAAAACGCCATAAGCTTTTTCATGGTGTAATCCAATATAAAAAGGAATGGCTTTGTATAAAGGATCTTGATTTTTTTTGTAAGCGTACGAATCGGTTACCCAGTTTTCAAAACGTTTTCCTTTAAGGTTGTTATCAACTGGTTTATCGCCTAAACCATAGTAACTTTCGCCTTCTTGAGCGGTTTTAGTCATTTTAACAACATCGCCCCCAAACTCATAACTTTCTTCCCAGTGAAAACCAACTTCGTCTTCACAAATTAACACATTGTCTTTCGCGTCGTACATCGCCACCCGCATATCCAATTTTGCCACAAGACAAATAATTTTCGAAGTGGTAATAATGTAATTATCTTTATCCTCGGTTATTTCAAGAAAATTATAGCCTCGGCTTGCATATTTGGTTATAGCATAAGAGAAATCTTTCTCAAAAACCCCCGATGTCGCATATCTAAATCGTAAAACACTATCACGTTGTACCGTAATTTGAAGAACTACATTGTTTTCTGAAGTGAACGATAATGTATCAAGATTTTTTTTATAAGAAACTATGTTTGAAGGAGATAAATTTCCCTTGTATTCTAACTCAGTATTTAAAATCATATTTGGAACTAATAATTTAAAGGCGAAAATAGTAAAATTTCAGCACCTAAAGTATTAGATATTATTAAAAAAATAAGGATAAAATTATCAAAAACACAATGTCGCTACTAAACTATTTACCCCATTTGGCTATTTTTTATATTGAAAAACGGTAACCGACAATGGTGGCAAGGTTATTACAACAGAATAATCTTTACCATTCCAAGTTTGTTTTTTAGCCGTTAATTCTTTTGTGTTCGACACACCACTGCCTCCAAATTCTTTAGAATCTGTATTAAAAATTTCGACAAGTTTCCCTTTTTTAAGCACACCTACACAATAGTTTTCTCGTAATGCGGGTGTTAAGTTACAAACTACAACCACATTATCTTCGGGGTTATATCCTTTTCGAATATAAGAGATAACACAGTTTTCATGATCGTCGTAACTAATCCATTCAAAGCCTTCATTTGAAAATCCTTTTTCAAAGAGTGCCGGGGTAGATTTATAAAACGCATTTAAGTTTTTGTAATAATTTTGGAAATTTTTATGAGGTTCAAATTCTAATAAATTCCAATCTAAACTTTCCTGAAAATCCCATTCGTTATATTGACCAAACTCCGTTCCCATGAACATTAATTTTGTGCCTGGGTGGGTAAACATATAGCCAAATAACAGCCTTAAATTTGCAAAACGTTGCCATTCATCACCTGGCATTCTTCCTAAAATAGAGTTTTTACCGTACACCACTTCGTCATGAGACAGTGGTAACATAAAGTTCTCTGAAAATGCATACGCTAAACTAAAAGTGATGTCGTTTTGATGAAATTTTCTATAAATAGGATCTTTTCCAAAGTATTCCAACGTGTCGTGCATCCAACCCATCATCCATTTCATACCGAAGCCTAATCCGCCTAAAAATACGGGTTTTGAAACGCCAGGAAAGGCTGTAGATTCTTCGGCAATGGTTTGTACATCCGGAAATGATGCATAAACTTCCTGGTTTAGTTCTTTAAGAAAATCAATAACAGCAAGGTTTTCTCTTCCGCCAAAAATATTAGGTTCCCACTCCCCATCTTCTCTGGAATAATCTAGAAATAGCATAGACGCCACAGCATCTACACGTAACCCGTCTGCGTGGTATTGATCCATCCAAAAAATGGCATTACTTATTAAGAATGATTTTACTTCGTTACGCTCGTAATTAAATATTAAGCTTTTCCAATCTTGGTGATAGCCTTTGCGTTTGTCCGGGTGTTCGTATAAATTCGATCCGTCGAAAAAGCCTAAACCATGGGCATCTTCCGGGAAATGTGAAGGGACCCAATCGAGAATGATACCAATATCATTTTGATGCAATTTATCAACTAAATATTTAAACTCTTCCGGGTATCCAAAACGCGAAGTTGGTGCAAAATAGCCAGTGAGCTGGTAACCCCAAGACGGGTCGTAAGGGAACTCCATGATAGGCATTAATTCTACATGCGTAAAATTCATGTCTTTAACATAAGTTACCAATTCGTCTGCCAATTCAAAATACGACAAAAAGCGGTCTTCTTCTATATGGCGTTTCCAGGAACCTAAATGAACTTCGTAAACCGAATATGGCGCATCTAAAGCGTTATTTTTTTTACGCTTTTTCATCCAATCGGTGTCTTTCCATTTATAAGTATCGTCCCAAACAATAGAAGCTGTTTTTGGTGGATGCTCACATCTGCGTGCATAAGGATCTGCTTTTTCAGTCTTAATATCGTTATTATTACTTTGAATTTTATATTTATAAATATTGCCTTTTCCTACTGTGGGAATAAAACCTTCCCAGATACCACTGGAATCCCAGCGAACATTTAATTGGTGTTCGCCTTCAATCCAAAAATTAAAATCGCCAATAACAGAAACTTGTTTAGCGGATGGTGCCCAAACCGCAAAATAAGTACCTTCTATACCTTTAACGGTTGTTATGTGAGAACCAAATTTTTCGTAAAGTCTGTAATGTTTACCTGCTTTGAAAAGGTTGATATCGAATTCTGAAAATAAACTGTGAACTTGTACTTGAGCCATAAATTAGTGATTTATAATATTTGAAATTCCTTTTAAAGGAATGATTGCCCATTGTGGACGCGAATTGAGTTCATACCCTAATTCGTAAACTGCTTTTTCCAATAAGCAGTATTTTAAAATAAAAATGCGTTCTTGGTTGTATCCTAAATTTAAGTTGGCGTTTTGTGTTTCGGTAACATAAGTGCCTAAAAAGATACCCGTAATATAACTATAAAGTATTTCGCCTGCTTTAAATAACTGGTCTTGAGAATGGGTGTTAAATGGTTCTTTATTATTGAAAATGGTTGCATAAATAGCATAATGAAACGATCTAAACAAACCTGCAACATCTTTTAATGGCGGTTGTTTTACCTTTCGGTCACGAATGGTACTTTCGGGTTCGCCTTCAAAATCAAGAATATAAAAATCATCGTCTTTTACTAATATTTGCCCTAAATGATAATCGCCATGAACCCGAATACGTTCCCCTTTTAATTTGGTCCAATCAAAGGTTGTAAATCGTTTACGGATACTATTCTTCTTGTTTAAAAATTCATGAGCCAGATCTAAAGCTAATCCATCTAATTTGTGTAAGTTATTTTCAATAGAATTCAATCTGTTTTGAAACTGATAAATCAGTCGGTTTTTTAACCAAACGGTATAATCGCCGTTAAAGCGCGTAGGGGTAAAAGCAGTTTCTTCAAATTCCGACCCTAATGCAATATGCATTTCTGCCGTTCGTTTTGCTAAGTTTTGAATTTTAGTAAAAAGGTTTAATCCAACCCAATCGATGATTTGCGGTGGAATATCTTGAATGGTTAATCGCTGAAATAATTCGGTTTCAGGAAGTGTGTTTATATCAATGCGTTTTGAATCAATATTTGAAAAAACAGCATGTAATTCTTTCAGCATATATTCCCAGGCGTCACCTTGATTCGGAACTAATTCCTGCATTAACGCAATGGTTATATAATCATTATCTAAATCTACCAAATTGATGCTTCCCAAATAAGACGGCGTATTTTTGAACTCTTTTTTTTCTGATAAAAACCGACTCATTTCATAATCAGGATTTTTATCGGCAAAAATGCGTCTGAAAAATTTCAACACATATTTTTCATTGTAAACTAAAGAGGTATTGCTTTGCTCTAAGCCCATTAAGCGAGACGACTGGTAAGCAGTATCGGTAAACAGCAAACTTTTATGATATTGTACTTTAGTCGTGTCTTTTGGTAATGCGGTTGCTATTCTTTCAAAAACTAATTTTCTAAAAGCCTCTAAATTTACGGCATCTATAATATAGCCTTTTTGGTTTCTTATACTTATTGGAAGAATTCTATCTTTTTGAGCAAAATTCTCATCGGTTACAAAGGCGATAGGTAAAAAATAATGCTGGTAAAATGCTTCAGCAAAATCAACTTCTAAAATTAAACCGAAATATATTTCGCCATGTTGTTGAATTTTAAAATACTCAGCTAATTCAATGTATTTTATGGTGCTCGATTTACCACCAAACCAACGTTGTTTACTAATATAGGCTTCTAAAACATCAGACAAAAAGATTTTTAAAAAAGAATTGTTATCTAACAATTCTTCCCACGATTCGTCAAAATCGTAAGTTTTTTTTAATCCATTTGAAGATCGTTTCTTTTAGCATATTATATGGTTATCTTGAAAATATGAAAAGGAAGCGTTGGATGTAACTCTATAAAATTCCATTCATTGGCCCAATTATAACTGCTCTTAGTAATTAAATCTTTCACTTTTAATGTTATGTCCTGCATGAACGCCCAATTCGTGTAAAGGAAGTTGTACCGTGCCTTGTTGCGAATTATAGGAATCTAAACTAATAATAATTAAAAGCTGATTTGTTTTTGAGTCATTCCATTTATAAAACGCTATTAAATTAGGGTTTTCTATATGACAGAATTTTATATTATTGGTTTGTTGAAGCGCCTCGTTTTCATGACGAATTTGATTGATTTTTGAAATAACCGTAGTTAATTTATTTTCAATAGTCCAGTCATAATGGGTTACTTGAAACTTTTCTGAGTTTAAATATTCTTCACGTCCTAAAAGCGCATCACTTAACATGTACTCGTAAACGGGACCATAAAGTCCAATACTGGAACTTAATGTTGCCGCTAAGACGTATCGTTGAATATGTTTCGATTCATTGGCGCCTTGTAAATGCATCGGGTTAATATCGGGTGTATTTGGCCAGAAATTAGGCTGCATATATTCACGAAGTTCACTTTTTGTTAGCTCTTCAACATATTCTGTAAGCTCATGTTTGTTATTACGCCATGTAAAATAGGTGTAAGATTGTGTATAGCCTTGTTTTGCTAATTGCGCCATGACTTTTGGTGCGGTAAAGGCTTCAGCTAAAAAGATAACATCAGGGTGTTTTGCTTTTACGTTGGTAATAATCCAATTCCAGAAATAAAAGGGTTTGGTATGTGGATTATCAACTCTAAAGACATTGATTCCACAATCAATCCAATACATTAAAACATCTAAACACTCGTCCCAAAGGGCTTTATAATCTTCACTTTCCCAATAAATAGGTAATATATCTTGGTATTTTTTAGGCGGATTTTCAGCATATTGAACGGTTCCATCCGGACGCCATTTAAACCATTGTGGGTGTTCTTTAACCCAAGGATGATCTGGAGCTGCTTGCAAAGCATAATCCATAGCAATTTCAATATTTTGCTCTTTTGCTTTCTGAATTAAGCTTTTAAAATCATCTAAAGAACCTAATTGTGGATGAATGGCTTTATGTCCACCATAGTGCGACCCAACGCCCCAAGTGGAACCTACATCACCTTCATCAGTAGTGGTTGTGTTATTTTTACCTTTTCTGTTTACTTCTCCAATAGGGTGAATAGGAGGTAAGTATAAGGTGTCGAACCCCATTTTTGCAACTCGAGGCAGCAAACGCTCACAGTCTTTAAATGTGCCATGAACACCTGGGTGCTCTGAAGCAGAACGTGGAAAAAACTCGTACCAAGTACTAAATCGCGCCTTTTTTCTATCTACATAAACACGATATTCTTTGGAAGTATTTGCCAATATTTTTTGCGGGTTCACAGTAAAAATATGATGAAGACGCTGGCTTGTGGCTTCTTTTATAGCTTCTTCATAATTATTTGGATTTACAAAAATATTCTTTAAATGATCCAGATAAAATTGGTCATTCTGCGATATTTTATCATGAACCTCATTAAGGTAAGCTACTCCTTCAAGCAACTCTGAATTGACGTGCTGATTATCGGCAATTTTTCGTTCAATACCATGTTGCCAGTTTAAAGCATAATCTACCCAAGCTTCAACTTTGTAGCTATAAAAGCCTTGTTTTTCAACGGTAAATAAACCTTCCCATTCGTTATTTACAACAGGATTTATTCGATTTTCTCTCCAGTTTTTCTCTCTTTCATGTTTATATAACACGGAAGCAGCTAACACATCGTGTCCGTCTGCGAGAATATGTGCTTTTATATTTACTATTTCGTTAACAACACGTTTTATGTAAAAATCACCGCCATTAATACTAGGCGATACATAATCTATTACAACTCTTCTTTGGTCTTGCATTGTGTTTAGTTAGTTTTAAGAAAGTAAAAGTAGTAAATTATCAGTTTACTACTTTTTTATAAAATATACTTATTAAATGATAAATTAGAAATTAAATTACATAACCAACAGGAATGGTAGCGCCTTTTTTAATAACCACTATACCTTCTTTAATAACATACATGTCGGTTTCTTTATCTTCAAGATGTTTTCCACCATTAATCTTTACATCATCACCAATACGACAGTTTTTATCAATAATGGCATTATTAATAACACAGCGTTCGCCAATGCCCATTAAGATTTTAATTTTAGAATTCTCAATTTCTTCAAGGGTTTCATAATAATCGTTACCCATCATATAGGTATTGGTTACGATGGAATTCTTTACCAATTCTGGAGCGAACACCAATTACCGATTGTTCAATTTTTTCAGCACTAATAATACAGCCTTCAGCAATAACGGCTTTATTTAATGTAGTTCCTAAAATTTTAGACGTTGGCAGCATTCTGGCGTGGGTATAAATACGTCTTGCTCTGTCGTATAAATCGAATTGCGGAATGTCATCTGTAAGGCCAATATTGGCTTCAAAAAAGGAATCAATATTTCCTATATCGGTCCAGTAACCTTCATATTGGTAACTTAGGGTTTTATGCGTAGCTATGGATTGCGGAATAATTTCTTTACCAAAATCGATGGTAGAAGGATCGTTCATTAATTCAATCAAAAGCTTTCGGTTAAATATGTAAATACCCATGGAAGCCAAATAATTACGCCCTTGATGGTTCATTTCGTCACTAACCTCAGAAGTCCAGTCAGGCAATAAACTCGCGTCTGGTTTTTCTATAAAAGAAGTAACTACATTTTCGTCATTAGCTTTTAAAATACCAAAGGAAGTAGCATCTTTTGCATTTACAGGAATAGTGGCAATAGAAATTTCTGCTTTACTTGCTATATGCGCATCAATCATGACATCGTAATCCATTTGGTATAACTGGTCACCAGAAAGGATTAGGGCATATTCAAATTCATGACTTAAAAAGTGATGCATACTTTGTCTTACCGCATCGGCAGTACCTTGAAACCAGCCTTTGTTTCCTGGTGTTTGTTCCGCAGCAAGTACATCGACAAACGCAGAACTAAAAAAACTAAAGTGATAGGTATCTTTAATGTGTCTGTTTAATGAGGCCGAATTAAATTGTGTTAATACAAAAATGCGCTTAATATCGGCATTAATACAGTTAGAAATTGGTATATCTACTAATCTATATTTCCCGGCAATAGGCACTGCAGGTTTAGATCTTGATTCTGTTAAAGGGTAAAGTCTTGAGCCCTGGCCTCCACCTAAAATTATGGATAAAACTTTGTTATTTATCATGGTTATATAGTTTTAGAATTATACTTTATTTCTTTTTTTTGGTTACTAAATTGAGTTTAAATTAAAGATTTGTAAAGACCTTCAACTTGTTTGGCGATAGCTACCCAATCAAAATAATCTTCGACACGTTTTCTTCCGTTTTTAGCCATTTTATTTCTTAGCGCATCATCATTAATTAAATCGTTAATACCTTTTGCGAGATCTCTTGAAAATTTATCCGGATTTATCGGTTCAAAAGGCGCTTCTTTTTGTTGTTCTAAAGGAATTAAAATACCAGTTTCACCCGGAATAACCACTTCTTTTATACCGCCAACAGCACTGGCCACCACAGCGGTGTTACAAGCCATCGCTTCAATATTTATAATTCCGAAAGGTTCGTAAATAGACGGACAACAAAATACATCGGCATGTGAGTATAATTGAATGACCTCCTGTTTTTCAAGCATTTTATCAATCCAGATAACATTGTTACGCGTTTTTTTAACTTCGTTAACAGCGTCTTCCATTTCTTTTCCAATCTCCTTAGTGTCGGGTGCACCGGCACATAAAATGATTTGGGTATCTGGGTCTATATATTTAATCGCATTAACCAAATGGATGATACCTTTTTGTCTCGTAATTCTACCAACAAACAACACATACGGTTTAGATTTATCAATGCCATAAGCTTCAAGGGTTGAAGTTTCAGACGTTACGATATACTGTTGCAGATTGATACCGTTGTAAATAACCTTTATTTTACTTTCATCTACATTAAAATGCTGTAAAACATCTACTTTGGTTTCTTTGGAAACAGCAATGATAGCATCGGCCATTTCAATAGCCGTTTTTTCTACCCAGGAGGAGGCGTCATAACCTCGACCCAACTGTTCTCTTTTCCAAGGTCTTAATGGCTCTAAGGAATGTGTTGTGATTACCAGTGGCACACCGTAGCATAGTTTGGCAACAATACCAGCAAATTGCGCATACCAGGTATGGCAGTGCACGATATCGGCATCTATTTTATCGGCATTCATTTGAATGGCCGTACTTAATGTTTGAAACACAGATTTAAGTTGCGAATCGGCGTCATTAAAAACAGGATTATCGTAAGGAAAACCTTTAACAGTTAAAGTGCCATTTTTTTCATCCTGATCGCCAAAACAACGCACATCTACTTCCATTAATTTGGCTAATTCTGCCGCCAAATATTCAACGTGCACGCCAGCACCACCATAAACGTAAGGAGGAAATTCGCGTGTAAAAAATAGTGCTTTCATAGGTAGATATTTATTGTTTTTTAATGGTCATAGTTCAATCTTTTAATTCACATGAAACGATAAGAGGTTTCTTTATTTAAAATATAAATTTCGTGGAATTTAATTTTAAAAAATCCATACAAAATTAGTTTAGGAATATAATATCATCAATTGAACATAGTGAGTTTATAAACTTACAAAAATATTGTTAATAACTTTGTTGAAATCGTATTTTTAAATAAAAAAGTATAGAAACGGGAATAATCGAAATTATTCATAAAAAAAAGTATTAAATAGTGCTTTTTACTTTAAATAATTCAATGATGAATTACAATTATTTAAAAGAAAAGGCTTCAATAAAAATTGAAGCCTTTTAGTCAAGTATATTTTTGTAATTATTTTTTAAAATAAAAGAGGTGTAACTACTATTTACTATTAGAAATCCGATTTAGGAGATTCCTTTTTGCAAAGGAATTGTTTAATCATTCAATTTTAAAACAGCCATAAATGCTTCTTGCGGAATTTCAACATTTCCAACCTGTCGCATACGTTTTTTACCTTTTTTCTGTTTTTCTAAAAGTTTACGTTTACGAGAAATATCGCCACCATAACATTTGGCAGTCACATCTTTACGAAGTGCTTTAATCGTTTCTCGCGAAATAATTTTAGCACCAATAGCGGCCTGAATAGGAATATCGAATTGCTGACGAGGAATTAATTCTCTCAATTTTTCACACATTTTTTTACCAATGTTTTGAGCATTATCAGCATGTATTAAGGCTGAAAGCGCATCAACGGGTTGTGCGTTTAATAAAATATCTAAACGAACTAACTTGGAGACTTTCATCCCGGTTGGGTGATAATCAAATGATGCATAGCCTTTGGAAACGGTTTTTAATCGATCGTAAAAATCGAAAACAATTTCGGCCAAAGGCATGTCGAAAGTTAATTCAACACGCTCTGGTGTTAAATATGTTTGATTTAAAACCATCCCTCTTTTTTCAATACACAAGGACATCACATTCCCAATATAATCTGATTTTGTAATGATAGTTGCTTTTATATAAGGTTCTTCAACCCGATTCACTGTGGAAGGGTCTGGTAAATCGGATGGGTTATTCACCACAAAAGGCACATCCGGATTTTTGTTCGTAAAGGCGTTGTAAGATACGTTGGGAACTGTGGTAATCACGGTCATGTCGAACTCACGCTCTAAACGTTCTTGTATAATTTCCATGTGCAGCATGCCTAAGAATCCGCAACGGAAACCAAAACCTAATGCCGCAGAACTTTCTGGAATAAACACTAACGACGCATCGTTTAATTGTAGTTTTTCCATCGAGCTGCGTAGCTCTTCGTAATCTTCGGTATCAACCGGGTAAATACCAGCAAAAACCATTGGTTTTACATCTTCAAAACCTTCAACAATATTGGTTGTTGGGTTTGCAAAATCTGTAATGGTATCGCCAACTTTTACTTCTTTAGCTGTTTTTATGCCTGTAATTAAATAACCAACATCGCCCGTTTTAACAGATTGTTTTGCAACTTGCGTTAATTTTAAGGTACCAACTTCATCAGCATAATATTCATTTTCAGTGGCAACGAATTTAATTTTTTGTCCTTTTTTAATTTCACCATTAAAGACTCTAAAATAGGTTTCAATACCTCTAAATGTATTGTAAACGGAGTCAAAAATTAAGGCTTGTAGTGGTGCATTCGGATCGCCTTTAGGTGCAGGAATACGTTCAATAACGGCTTCTAAAATTTTATCGACCCCAAATCCTGTTTTTCCACTGGCGTGAATAATATCTTCTGGTTTGCAGCCTAATAAATCGACAATATCATCGGTTACTTCTTCCGGATTCGCACTTGGTAAATCTACTTTATTTAAAACAGGGATAATTTCTAAATCGTTTTCTAAAGCTAAATAAAGATTAGAGATGGTTTGTGCCTGTATACTTTGTGCAGCATCTACAATAAGTAAAGCGCCTTCGCATGCCGCGATAGAACGCGATACTTCATAAGAGAAATCTACGTGACCAGGGGTATCAATTAAATTTAAAATATATAACTCACCTTTGTATGTATATTCCATTTGGATGGCGTGCGACTTGATGGTAATACCACGTTCGCGTTCCAAATCCATGCTATCCAATAGCTGATTTTGCTTTTCTCTTTCGGTTACCGTTCCAGTAAAATCCAACAAACGGTCGGCAAGTGTACTTTTACCGTGATCTATATGTGCAATAATGCAAAAGTTTCTAATATTCTTCATAAAGGAATCTTTACTAAAAAAGATGCTGCAAAGATAGCTTATTTATTGAGCTATAAAATACTTTTAAAAATAGAGTCTTTACGACTACTAATCCTGCCACTCGGCAATAAACAAATTGGTATCCCGACCACCACCGTTATGTCGGTTTGATGAAAAGGCTAAGTACTTACCATCATTAGAAAAAACAGGAAAGGCATCAAAGGTTTCACCATGGGTAACGCGCTCCAGATTTTTGCCATCAATATCAATTAAATACAGGTTAAACGGAAAACCGCGTTCTGCTTCAAAATTGGATGAAAACAATATTTTTTTACCGGATGGATGAAAAAACGGACTCCAATTAGCGTTTCCTAAAAAGGTTAATTGTCTTAATTCACTGCCGTCGGCATTACAAATATAAAGCTCCATGTCGGTTGGTTCTACAAGGCCTTCGGCCAGTAATTCCTTATATTCTTTAATGTCTTGTTCTGTTTTTGGTCGCGACGAACGGAAAATAATTTTCGTGCCATCGGGCGAAAAAAATGCGCCACCATCATAACCGAGCTCATTCGTAATTTGCTTTACATTGCTGCCATCAAGGTTCATGGTATACAATTCTAAATCGCCACTTCTGGTTGAGGTAAATACAATTTTATCACCTTTTGGCGATACGGTGGCTTCGGCATCATAGCCTTTTTCATGCGTTAATTGTTTTACAATATTCCCTTTTAAATCGGCAATAAAAATGTCGAAACTATCATAAACAGGCCAAATATATTTGCCGTTTTTACGTAATGGTGTCTCTGGGCAATTTTCGTTTGCCAAATGTGTCGAGGCATAAACAATATGTTTGTTGTCTGGTAAAAAGTAAGCACAAGTGGTGCGGCCTTTTCCGGTACTTATCATGGGAGGCGCAATGCTGTCAAAAGTTTGATTTAAATTCATTAAAAACATCTGGTCGCAACCCACATTCCATTTGGAGTAATTGGATTGAAATACTAATTGCTTATCATCAAAACTCCAGTAAGCTTCGGCATTATCACCACCATGCGTAATTTGACGCATCGATTTAAAATGAATTTCTTCAGGATAAATTAACGAGTCGTTTACGGCTTCAATTTCAGAATTTTGAACTAGGTCTGTTTTTACTGTTTTTTTACAAGCAACAATCGCAAAAAGTAAGGCAATGATATATAGTTGTTTCATCTGGTTAAATTTATGGTTTTAGAAATGAGATGTCATGTCCTTTCTTAACATGTCGTTTTGTGAGTTGTTATTTTTAATGGGTAATTCATATAAAATATTAACTAAATTTGTACAAAACTAACATTTATACATATGAAATATAGCATTATACTCGTTTTTTTAATCGTTTTTAGTTCCTGTAAAGGCGTTGATTCTAAAGCGATATCTATAAAAGAAGATGTGACCTTTTTATCTGACGATAAGCTTGAAGGCCGACAAACAGGCACCAAAGGTGAACAAGTCGCTGCCGATTATATTGCAAACAGATTTAAAACTTTAGGACTGGAACCTAAAGGAACTGAAGGCTATTTGCAACAATTTTCATTTAAACCTAAAACAAATCCGCACCAATCAGTTAATTACACGGTAAAAGATGGCGATAGCACCATAACAGGAACTAATGTTATCGGCTTTTTAAATAATAATGCCGAAAACACCATTATAATCGGTGCACATTTTGATCATTTAGGCTATGGTGCAGAAGGTTCATTGTATAGAGGCGAGCAGGCGGCCATACATAATGGCGCAGACGATAATGCCAGTGGTGTGTCGGTGCTTTTAAATTTGGCGAGTAAATTAAAAAACACCAATACCAGTAATAACTATTTATTTATTGCTTTTTCGGGTGAAGAAATGGGCTTATTAGGCTCTAATTATTTTGTAAAAAACCCAACTTTCGATATTAAAAAAGCAAACTATATGATTAACATGGATATGGTTGGCAGGTTAAAAGATAGCACCTTGGCCGTTTATGGTGTGGGCACCTCTCCAATTTTAAAACAAACCTTAAAAGCACATAACAACAAGTTTAAACTTATTGAAAAAGAATCTGGTGTTGGTCCCAGCGATCACACGTCATTTTATAATGCCGATATTCCTGTGTTGCATTTTTTTACGGGGCAACATGAAGATTATCATAAACCAAGTGATGATGCCGATAAGTTGAATATAGAAGGCATGCAAACCATTTCGAATTATATTTTTGACATGATTACAGATTTAGATAACAACGGAAAATTACCTTTTAGAAAAACAAAAAACGAAAGTGAAGATGTGCCACGTTTTAAAGTTGGTTTAGGCGTGATTCCAGATTATTTATTTGATGGTAAAGGCATGCGTATAGATGGTGTTAGTGAAGATAAACCCGCACAAAAAGCAGGCTTACAAAAAGGAGATGTTGTTATAAAATTAGGCGATAGCACGATTGTGGATATGATGAGTTATATGCGCGCCTTAGCATCGTTTGAAACCGGGCAGAAAACGAAAGTGGTTGTAGAAAGAAACGGAAAACAAGTAGAGGCCGAAATAGAATTTTAATTATTTAATTCATTTTCAATACTTTTGCAATCCAAAAACAACAACGTGGTAAAAATACACAACATAGAACTTCCAGATTTTCCATTGCTTTTAGCGCCTATGGAAGATGTAAGCGACCCGCCGTTTCGTGCTTTATGCAAGGAGCAGGGCGCCGATGTGGTGTATACCGAGTTTGTATCGAGCGAAGGCTTAATACGTAACGCCGCCAAAAGCGTTATGAAGCTGGATATTTACGAAAAAGAGCGACCAGTAGGCATTCAAATATTTGGAGCCAATTTAGAAAGCATGCTGCAAACCATAGATATTGTAGCAGAATCTAAACCAGATATCATCGATATTAATTTTGGGTGCCCCGTAAAAAAAGTGGTAAGTAAAGGCGCCGGTGCCGGCATTTTAAAAGATGTCTGCCTTATGGAGCAGCTTACTGCCGAAATGGTAAAGCGCACCAATATACCCATAACCGTAAAAACCCGTTTGGGTTGGGACCACGATTCTATACGCATTGTTGAGGTTGCCGAAAGACTGCAGGATGTGGGCTGTAAAGCCATCGCTATCCATGGGCGTACGCGTGCACAAATGTATAAAGGCAGTGCCGATTGGGCACCTATAGCTCAGGTAAAAAACAACCCGCGTATGCACATTCCCGTGTTTGGAAATGGCGATGTAGATACGCCCGAAAGAGCTATGGAAATGCGCGATAGTTACGGACTCGATGGCTGTATGATAGGGCGCGCCAGTATTGGTAACCCTTGGTTTTTTAAACAAGTAAAACACTTTTTTAATACCGGCGAACATTTAGCGCCCATTACTATCGAGGAGCGTGTGGAAGCTGCGCGCCGACATTTGCAAATGGCGATTGATTGGAAAGGAGAAAATCTGGGTGTTTTCGAAACCCGCCGTCATTATACCAACTACTTTAAAAATATTCCGCATTTTAAAGAATTAAGAATGAAAATGGTAACCAGCGACCGCGCAGAAGATGTGTTTGCAGCCTTCGATGAGGTACTTGATACTTTTGCCGATTACCAGTTTACAGAGTAGATTTTTTTATTGGGCAAATGGCAAGCCACCGCGCTATCCGTTATATCTTTTTAAAACGTTCTTGCGAGGCGTTTGCGCCGAAGCAATCTGTCAAATTTTAGTTCGAAATAAAGTTCGCGTCTATTTAGTTTTAAAAAGGATGCCACTACTATCGCTTTTGCGCACAAACCAAAGAGCATCGACTCTATTTTTGGTAAAGACTATGTACACAGAATACATAAGTTTATAAACCGTCATTGCAAGGCGTTTGCAACGAAGCAATCTGTCAAAAAATTAAAACAATTATTTAAATAAACCGATTTTGTAGAATTTACAACGACCTAGGCAAACACCGCGAGAAGGATGGAGGCATTGTTGGAGCTCTTTTATTTGTCTCAAACAAATAAAAAGCGACTGCCAACAGCCTGTTTGCCATTTTTCATGGCAACTCGCCCAAATTAATGCCCTTCTACCAAACTTTTAGAAATACGTACCGAAGCTATTTTTGAGGCTATAATGCCCAAAACGGAAATGGTTAAAAATACCAGTAAAAGATTGCCAAGGTTTGCGCTTACAGGGTAGGGAAGCGATGGCGTGATCATGACCAGCGAAAATGTTTTTTGAAGAAATATAAGAATAAGACTTACTATAATGCCAATAAAACCACCAATAACACTCATTAAACTGCCCTGGTAAAAGAAAATACGGCGAATGTCTTTTACGGTAACGCCAATATTATATAAAGTGTTTAGGCTTCGTTTTTTGTCGAGCATCATCATAATTAAGGAGCCAATAACATTAAAAAACGCAATAATTAAAACCAGTGTAAAAATTAAGTAAACGGCTAAATATTCGGTGTTTAGCATTTTATAAAGCGCGTCGTTTAATTGTGCGCGGTTTTTTAAAATAACTTTATCCCCTAAAATGGCCTGTATGTTTTGTTTGGCAATGGCTTCGTCAACGCCTTCATTAAGTTTAAACTCGATGGCCGTAACTTGGTTGGGCTCATAATTTAAAAGGGTTTGTACCAAATCTATAGGTGCAAATACGTAGCTATCGTTTAGTTTTTCGTTTATAAAAAACACCCCCACACTAATGGTTTTAACGCTATTAAAGGCATTTTTTGTGGAAGTTATTTGCCCCGTTCCTGGTTTAGGAACATAAATGTTTATGGGTTTTGTAAAATCTAAAATGCCCAGCGACAGGTTGTTAGAAATGCCCCAGCCTACTACAATTTCGCGCGATTCTTGTTCTAACCAACTACCGCGATCTAATACAGAATCAATGCTTACCACATGTTCAAAACGCTCGTCAACCCCTTTTATGGTGGCTAAGGTGTTTTTATCATCAGAAGCAATGACAACACGTTCTTCAACAATTTTAGAATACACCGCGATGTCTTCCAGTTTATTAAGTTTAGCAATATCGGTGTCGGTTAAAAAAAAGGATTTCCCTTTGGCCGTTTCGGCTTTTAAATCGGGGTCTACAACACTGGTAAACTCAAGCGTAAAATCTTTTAAACCTGCAAAACCAGAAAGCACAATAAATAACGATGCGGCACCTAGAATAACGCCCACAATGGCGATAATGGTAATAAAATTAATAGCATTGTTACTGCTTTTAGAGCGTAAATAACGTTTTGCTATATAAAGGGGGAAGTTCAATTACGATTTTTTTCTTTTATCTAAAATGCTTGGGTCTTTTATGGGGTTTTCTTCGCCTTTTAAAGACTTATCAATTTGGTCTATATACTCTAAAGAATCGTCTATAAAAAACTCTAAATTAGGCATACGACGCAATTGGTGTTTGGTGCGTTGTGCTAATTCGTGTCTTATTAACGGCGTGTTCGATTTGATGCCCACCAGCAATTCTTTGGCTTTATCGTTGGGAAAAATGCTTAAATATACTTTAGCAACCGATAAATCGACTGTTACTTTTACTTTAGAAACCGATATTAAAATGCCGTGCATACCGCCTTGCGTCGCAGCACCTTGCAGCACTTCTACCAAATCGCGTTGTAATACCGACCCTATTTTTTTTTGTCTTTGACTCTCCTCTACGTTACTCATTTTTATACCTATTATAGGTTTAGGATGCAAAAATAGCGGTTATTTAAAGATAATCTTACTTTTGCTTTACAAAATTTGTATCTTACTTTAAAACGTGATTGCATGAACAAAATTGAACATATAGGAATTGCCGTTAAAAATCTGGAGGATTCTAACCATTTGTTTTCCAAACTATTTGGTAAAGCGAGCTATAAAACAGAGGCCGTAGAAAGCGAAGGGGTTAAAACATCTTTTTTTAAAGTAGGCAACAATAAAATAGAACTTTTAGAAGCCACCAGCGAAGACAGCCCCATTGCCAAGTTTATTGAAAAAAAAGGAGAAGGCATACATCATATTGCTTTCGATGTGGATGATATTGAAGCCGAAGTAACCCGATTAACCCAAGAAGGCTTCGTGGTTTTAAACGAAAAACCCAAAAAAGGCGCTGATAATAAGCTGGTTGTTTTTTTGCACCCAAAAAGCACCAATGGCGTGCTTATCGAGCTTTGTCAAGAAATTATTTTAAAAGATTAAATTTCTTGTAGAATTTTAAAAATAGTATTAAATTCGCAGCCAATTTGGGTCCTATAGCTCAGTTGGTTAGAGCACCTGACTCATAATCAGGTGGTCCCTGGTTCGAGCCCAGGTGGGACCACTTTAAAAATCCTTCTTTTTAGAAGGATTTTTTATTTAAAATATATTGCGCGAGAAGCCTGTATCGAGCAAAGCCGGGATATGCCCAGGTGGGACCACACTAAAAAAAAGGAATATAGGTGGAATATGAGGTTGTATTAGTTTTATTTAGAATAAAAACTTTTTAGCTCAGTTCTTTATTGGCATTAGTATTTTATTTTCTAGAGTCTTTTATAACTTATGTTTTTGTAAATAAGTATTTATATAAGAAATATTGAAAAACAGATATAATTGCGTGATTTGTACCAATATATGGTAACACGATGTGATTATCTCAAATAGCTATTATTAATTGAGAATAGTCTTTAGGCATGTATAAAAATAACTGAGGATATTTCATGAGAAGACTAGTGAGTAACAAGAAATTACACACACCAACGGGCAAGCATAAGTGTAGTGCGGGATAATATGCATTTCTTCCAATTTGTCCCTTTCGCCCGCATTACGCTTATACAATGTTGGCAGTAGTTTTATTGGTTATCAGAGCAATTCCACATACTGAATATATATCCCAAGTAATATGTGCCATATTAAATAATGCCCAATGCGAATTGAAAGCGAGGCCAAAAAACCGGCTTTACGAAACCATATTGCTTGTAAAAAATTCATTAGGAAACCTGTAAATAAACTATATATAAGGAGTAGAACATTCCCTTCCGGCAGTTGTTCTAAAGGTTCCCTTATTGCTGTGAGTATGGCTCCTGCCCAGAAAAATGTAATGAAATATTTCCCTCCTTTATACCAACCTCCAAATAGTAAAATAAGGGTAAGCGGTATAAGTCTATAAAAGACCTCCACTTCGAATGCCCCGGAAATATATAGAAAAATCGAATATGGGAATGGTTGAACAAAGGGTGGTAGGTCTTGATAAGGTTCAGGATGTAATATTGATTTAAAAACTAAAACATCCAGTATACCAAAAATAATACCTATTGCAATTGGAAATAAGAACCTGTTTTTATGAGTAATATTAGCCTGCCAAAAATTTGGCAGTTTTGCTTTTTCCTGAACAAATAAAAATGGTACACCAATTAGTAAAATTAAAATATTTGTAAGTTCCCAAACCCGAAGGAATTTGAAATTTGAGAAAATGGCATTTCCATAGAAAATCCCAACACTTGCGACACAGAGAAGTATGAAATAGGTTATCAAATTATTTTTGATATTCTTTGTCATATGACTTAATTTATTTTTCTGAAAATTACCGCCAACTGTCGGCTATAAACAATGGTCTATAGCCACATTATATATTCAAATTTAAAGAAAAACGCACTAAATAGAAGCGGTTGTGCGCTTTTTTCATAGTACACAACCCCAAGCAACACTTTTAAGCCATCAGGAGTAACCTTGTATGCTTATGAAATACACAAATTAGCGGCGTTTTAAGGAATCAAGGGGTTCCAAACCTGAATGTGGAACAATATGCCAGACTTATGAATATTGTCTCGCTTGAGGGTAGAATGCAGGAACTTCTGGATATAAAAGAAACCATTACATATCGTGAAGCATATTATAAATACGATGTGTGAATAAATAGAATCACATATAAAATTAAAGCGTTAACATTTGATGTTCTTCCTAAGGAACTAATGCAAAACATGATATTTAATTCAAAATAAAGACTCTGTAAACATTGTTATTTCATTCTGCTAATATGCTGACTCCCCATGAATGCTTTGGTAAAGTTATTTAAATGCGAATTAATTTGGAAACAAGATTATTGAAAGGAAGTTATTAGAGGAAGATGAAGTATTTTAGGTCGCTAAACATTCATTAAGAAAATAGTATCTTAGAGATTCAAAAGAATTAGTAAATGACAAAAAGCAACAAATCACAGTCTTGGGTACGTATTCTAATTGAATTACTTGAAGCTTTTTTTAAAAGTTCACGTAGTACTTCACGCTCTAGAACCTGGAATCAACATGTGGTCCCTTATGAGGATGGTTGGGCGGTACGCCGTGAAGGCAATAAACAGATTACATCAAAACATATAAAACAAAGTACAGCTATTAGAAAAGCCAAAGGGTTGGCTAAAAAATACAAAGCAAATTTAATCATTCACCGACAGGATGGAACTATTAGAGACCATGTTGATTTTGATTAGGGAAATTTTAAGGTCATTCCATTATGGAGATCACACGTGATAGTTATAGTAAAATAGTAGAGAAGAAGATTAGTTTAGAGATGGAAAGATTAAAGGGGAGTAAATAGCTTCCCTTTTTTATTTTGAGAACATTTTAACTATCCAAAGAATTAAATAAAGCCCAATACCAACTCCAAAGAATAATACTGATACAACAAAAGCAATACGAATATGTGATGTTTTCCAACCCAATTTACCGTTTAGCCATTCTGAAACTCCTAAAATCATAATTTTATTTTAATTAATTATAAATCAAATATAAACAATTATGGTTCTTCTAGAAAGCGGACTACTCAAGATGGTTATGGAAAATTAGTAAAGAAGAAGATTAGTTTAGAGAAGAACAGGCTGAAGGAAACTAGTAAGTGCAAAAAAATAAGGCGAGTATTTTACTCGCCTTATTTCATTAAAAGTTAAAATATTTACTAGTTAATCATCTAACAGGTTAATATATTCTTTTATTTTATGTCTAATAGCTTCTGCTAATGCATTATTTCCATCAGAATCTTCTGGGCTAATTTCAATTGTACCATCCTGATTTCCATCAGTAGCTAAAGTCAAGTCTACCCCATTAACACTATCTAAAATTTGACCTAAATCAAAATTAATTACAATTCCTTGTGAATTTTGGGTAACAGAAATGTCAAATTGTGCGTCCTCAAAATCAACTTCTACTTCATCATCAAAATTATGCCAGAAAATAAATGGAGTGTTGTCAATGGTTCCTTGAATAATCACAGATTTACCAAACAAATCACTTGATGGGTCTGTACTCTCATCAAATTTAAATTCGAGTTCGTCATAATTTCCAACAGGGACAGTAACATTTAAGAAACTAATTTGACCAGACATTAAATCTAGTTCAAACGGTCCCATCAGTTCAATTTCATCTTCAAAGTCATAGTAGCCATCATCATCCCATTGTTCATTTTGGTCGTCTTGGTAATTTTCATCCTCGAAGGTCTAATTCTAGCTCAAATTTACTTAAGTTCATTCGGAAATCATCAATAACTATATCACCAGCCATTTTATTAGTACTTGAGCTTTTACCTGTCAAATTGGTAAAAGAGCTTTTTGCACTAATGTTAAGTTTTCCAACACTAGAATCAGTTTTATCGTTGGAACAACTGGAGTTTAATACTAAGGCTAGGGTCAAGATAAGAATTGTACTTCTTTTTAAATTCATTTTGTTTTTCATAATTGATTTGGGTTTAATATTATATATATATAACAATTAAGGATTAAAATATCCTTACTCAAAAACGATATTTATTACAATTTATTATTAATATGTACTTAAAGTACAGATATAAAGGAGATTAAATATTTAACTAATTGAAAGTTTTTATCTAAATTTTTTTAAAAATAATACAGCTTTAGGAATTTAAAAGTTTAAAAAAAGGTAGTTGGTTTCCCTAAATGCTCGTTTTTTAACTCAGTACTGTGTTAGCCTTAGTAATTTCTATTTTCTAATATATTTACTTAAATCAGAATTTAGTATTTCTTTAAGTTCGCTTTCATTTCCTTCACTTGTTTCAGTAAATAAGATTCCAAATGCAGGGTATTTATTAAAATCTAATTTTCTGATGACTAATATATTTTCTAAATCTTGTTTAAGCATATCAAAATCAAAATGAGAGATTTCTGATGGTTTAAAACCTGAATTATTGTTTAATAAAATAATGCTATAAATTTTATCTTTCATGGTTTTGAATATTTCATCCCAATTCGGTTTTTTATTTTGAATGAAATATTGGTATGAATTAAACTTAAATGCATACCACGAAAGATCGCCAGTGGTACACCACCCTCCAAATCGTTGCGGGTTTATTTCTATTGGTTTTATAACTCCTCTGTTATCAATTCTAACCTCTACATGTAAAGGAAAATTTTTCAAATTAGCTTTTTCCCCTATGGGTTTTAAAAACGCTTCAACGCTTTCTTTATACTTGCTAATTATGCTTTGAGAAGTAGAGTAAACCCTATCACTTACATCGGTACTTGAAGAAAACATATGATGTAGAATATTTAGAATAACTACGTCTCCATCATTATTAAAATAGGCATCTATGGCAAATTCTTCTCCTTCTATATATTCTTCTATAATAAAAGTAGAAGCATCCATGACTTCTTTAGGGTAAATGCTTTTTAGATTATCATAGTTTAATTCTTTTTGCGCAGTATACCAGTCAGACTTGTTACGAACAATATGTACTCCAATACTAAAAAAACCTAATGAAGGCTTAATAACAAATGGCAGTTTTAATTCATCAATATCTAAGGTCTGGATATCATCTATTTTAATTTTTCTAAACAGGAAATTAGGAAACATATCTTTAGTTAGTTCTCTAAATTTAAGTTTGTCCTTAAATAATCTTATTTGGTTAGGTAGGTTCGTTTCTTTTAGATTGTTGAAAATCCAAGCTAATGCGTTCTCAGAATTTGTATAAATAAGAGGGTTTGGGCTGTTTAGGATTTTATTTTTCGCATCATTTTCAGAAATCCAATTCAGAGAATCATCATGAATCAATGACTTCGCTTCTTTGGTAGAAATAATTTCAAAATTATTTTCTTTAATAGTTCTTACTAGAAAATCTGAAATATAAGGGTTGTCTATAAGTATCATTTTTTATTAAGGCTAAGGGTCGGATATAAACAATGGTCTATAGCCACATTACATATTCAAATTTAAAGAAAAAACGCACTAAATAGAGGAGGTTCTACGCTTTTTTAAAGCGTAATTTTTTTTAATTTATGTTTTTCAAATTACTACAACCCCAAGCAACACTTTTTAGCCATCAGGCGTAACTTTGTATGCTTATGAAATACACAAAATACTTTAGCGGCGTTTTAAGAAATCAAGGGGTTCCAAACCTGAATGTCGAACTAATCCGCCGCAATGAACTATAGCCGTTGTTGTGTGTTCGGGCTTTGTCATTGTAAATTTATCGTGTTTTTGCATTTAGGATAATTTGTACAACCTAAAAAATTGCCAAACTTTCCGCTTCTTTTTGTCATAAAACCACTTTTGCAACTTGGACAAAGTATAGTGTTCTCTAAAATTTCTATATTGTTAAATGTCTGATTGCAACTTGGATAATGCGAACAACCTAAAAATTGATTGTTTTTAAATGAATTCTGTCTAATTACAAGATGCCCTGTTTGACAATACGGACAATTTGTTTTACTTAATTTTTCGTTGTTTGCAGTAAATAAATAGTCATTGTCTGTTATTAATTCTTCCGCAAATAAAGAAACATCAGTCGGAATAAGTAATACCACTTCGTTTTTCGTTCTTGTTAGTGCCACATAAAACAATCTTCGTTCTTCAGCAAAACGATATGCTTCATCATCACTGAGTAATAACGACAACATTGGGTCGTCAGTCATTTTGTTAGGAAAACCAAGTAAGTGATTTTTTAGGTTTAATACGATTACATTGTCCGCTTCTAACCCTTTCGATTTGTGTACTGTTATGTATTTAATGTCAATGTCTTCAAAGCCTTTTATTTCTAATTTATCACTACGTTCGTAATACTTTATTTTGCTGTTTGGCGTGAGTTTTATAAATTCATTGATGTCAAAGCTATGACGACCTAAAACCAAAATAGGTTTGTTGCCATTTTTGTCTATAAGTGCTTGAATTTCATTTATGAAAACATCTTCGGCATTGTCTTGGTGAATAATAAACAAACTTAATTGGGTTTTCGAAAGGTTCTTTTTTAGATTTTGGATTCTTTTGGATTTGTTTTTTGTTCTTTTGAATGTACTTTGAAGTTATATCAATGAGCGATTGTGAGTTACGATAGGTTTGCTCAATAAATAACTGCTCATATTTGCCAACATATTTTTCAAAATTACTAAACAAAGAAATGTCGCTACCCGCAAAACGATAAATCGATTGCCAATCATCACCAACACAAATTAGTCTTGCACCTGATAATTCCCGAATTTCTTTAATTAGATTGAAACGAGAATATGAAATGTCTTGATATTCGTCAATGATAATATGCTGATAAGTGTATTCTGGTTTGTTTACTTTTATGAGGTCAGTTGCCTGATTTATCATATCATTAAAATCAATTTCACTTTTCTCTTTCAGTGTATTGTCGTACTTTTTTAGAATTGGAAGTGCAAATTTCAAAAAGATTTCTTGTCTTTCGAGCATAAACTCGTTTTTGGCTTTAGTTCTATCTGAAAACAAGGATATTATTGAATCATAGTTTAATTGTCTTGATTTGCTAAGGTTGATAAAAGTCTTAATCAGATTTGTAATTTCTTTTCCAAAATTCTTGTCGTTGTCCGTGACTTTTGTGTAGATACTTTTTACATCTCTTGGCTTAAAAACTACATTTTCGTTTTTCAACATTTCGCTTAGCTTATCAAGCAAAACGTGGTCTCTGTTGTAATAGGAATATGTTTCTAAAAGTTTGGTGTTGTATGTTTTATGTTTTTCTCTCTTTAACTCCATTTCTTCGACATATTTCTGCTCATTAAATGGTGTCAGCCATTTTGCTCTATTATTTTCGTCAACACCAAAATGTTCTAAATAAATGTCGTAATCTTTTAGATAAAAATCGGGTTGATACATTATATCTCCAAATGGATACGGTTTTTCATATTCGTATTCAATACCGTTTAGATACAAAAAATTTGCGATGGTAAGTTCTTCAACACTTTTTACTTTTTCGCCCTGTATGGTGTCAAGCGATGCTTTTGCCACTTTGTTTAGTGGTTCAGATTCGCATTTAGATTTTAAAGTTTGAAAATCAATGCCTTTTTCGGTGTCTAATTTCTCGCCAAGTGAATTGATAACTTTCGTGTTCTTCTGGAATATTCATATAGCACGCAACATACACGATGTATGCTTGTAATGCTTCTGCATCGTTAAAGATTTCTTTCTCTAAATATTCTTTGACAACATTGCTTAATGTGTTTTCATTTGTTATAGCAGGAATAGTTGCTTGGTGTCTTTTTATGGTATCGTACCCAAGTTTATGGAACGTTGTTGCTCTTGCACCAAGTCCGATGTTTTTTAGTCGTTCGTTTAATTCATCGACCGTTTTTTTAGTAAATGATAAAAGTAAAATGTTTTCAGGTTTGACATTTTTCTGTTCTATCAGATATTTAACTTTACCGATAATCGTTAAGGTTTTGCCTGAACCTGCACCTGCAATAATCAGGTTTGAATATTCGTCTGTTATTAATGCAGTTCGTTGTTGGTCGTCTAATTTTTTACCTTCAATATCATCAAAATATTGGTTAAGTTTTTCTTTTTGGGATTGAACATAGTTTTTATTGTAGTTAACTATGTAATTATCAAAATCTTGAAAAATATCATTAAACTTTTTGACATTTTCTTCTTTCTTGTAAAAGCTGGATTTACCTTTAAAGTATTGACCAACAGCAGAAAACTTTGTTTTTATTTTGTCGCGTTGTACCCAAGTAACATAGTCGTCAAATCTTTGTATGGTATCAAAAAATGAAGGGATTTGTTGTAAGTTAGACAGGTAAGTAGTGTTCTGATATTTTTTCTTTTCTATTAATTGTCGGTAAACAATTAGAAAACTAATTATTACAACAGAAAAGATAATCAGAGTCCATATCATATTTTCAGCTTATGTTTTTGATTTTCGATTGGTTGCGGTCATTTTGCTTAACACACTACGGTCGAATATAAACAATGGTCTATAGCCACATTATATATTTCAAATTTAAAGAAAAAACGCACTAAATAGAAGAGGTTTTGGGCTTTTTTAATGCGTAAAAATTTTATTAATTAATGTTTTTAAATTATTACACCCCAAATGCGTTGATGCAGCATATGGTATTAACTTCGAAATAGAATAATAGAATGCAGTTATATTAGTTTAAAGCTAATTTGTTGTTACCAAAACAAAAATTATATTTTTTGCGGTATCCCAAGTCAAAATTGGTCCAATTTTCAATATGGAAGTTATGGAGATTCAGAATCTTATGGTCAACGTTTTCATAAATATATTATGGACTATGTCTGTGATTGCAGATAATCATTAAAATGCTATTTTAATTATGATTTTTCACACAATACTATTTTGGGAATTTGTATTTTTACATTAACGGTTTTTAGAGTTCTACGTTTGCTAGGTTGGCAAAAAATCGAGTTCTGGTCAGCGTGAGGTCAAAAAGTCAATATGTAAAACATTGTTAAAATATAAATTTCATAAAGGTCAAATGTTATTTGAACGGGCTTACGCTTATATTAAAGAGTATTATTGATGCAACAAATCCCATTTATACCAAATCATCTTTATAATAGGCGAAAAGATATTCACGCCATCTATGGAGGTAATTGGCAGAGTGGTATATGTCCTTCTTCAAAATTCCCCTACATCTTTATATTTTCTGGAAAATCTGGTAAACAACATGGTTATGAAGATGGTTGGGATAATCCAAATGTATTTACTTATACTGGCGAAGGGCAGTCCGGAGATATGGAGATTACTAGAGGTAATTTGGCCTTAAAAGATCATTTGGTAAATGGGAAGCGTGTATTTTTGTTTAAAAGTGGAGAATCGAAAGGATTTGTTCGTTTTGTAGGTGAAGTTGAATGTTTTGATATGGATTATTTTGAAACTCCCGACACTTCTGGTCAAGTTAGAATTGGAATTAAATTTTTCTTTAAAAGAATTGGTGTTTATCTTCCTGATATTCCGTCTAATTCTTTACAACTTAACGAACCATTACTTTTCGCAGATTATGCATTTAAACCACCTAATGAAACAGAACGCCAAGGTTTAGTAACTTCCCGTGTTGGTCAAGGCGCTTATCGCAAGAGAATAATTCACCGATGGGAATATAAATGTGCAGTAACAAATTTTGATAAATTAGATATTTTAATTGCTTCACATATTGTGCCTTGGTCGAAATCAAATGATGATGAGCGCTTAGATGTTGATAATGGATTATTACTGTCGCCAACTTATGATGCTTTGTTTGATAAGCACCTGATTAGTTTTGATAACAATGGAAAAATTATTTTATCAGATGCAATTGAATTAGAAGCTTATAAAAAAATCGGCGTTGATGGTCATGAGAAAATAAAAAGCTTAAGCCAATTTAACTTGGCTTATTTAGATAGGCATAGGAATTATTTTTCGGATAACTTAAAAAACTCAGGTTAATAAACTTGAATTAGAGCAAGTCGTTATATTATAGAAAAAGCGCTTATTAAAACACAAAATCAAAACTCAACCAACTTACTTCTAATTATTTTTTGAATATCTACGTTATCCTTTTGAGGTATTAAATAATTTTCCAAATCTTCCTCGGGATGTAATTTGTTCAGACCCATCAACAAAACCACAAACTAGCACCACATGGTTTCGGTTAGTATCCTGTTAAATAGGAAGCTAAAAGGAGCGATTTTCTTTAAATATTTAGTCATTATATCGATAAAAAGTAATATTTATCGGATTAAATGAAATTATTTATTATATTAGTAGTCTAAATCTAACAAAAAATTACAAGATACCTTGTGATTTTTATTTTTTGTTCAACTTAAAATATATGATATGGATGATTTTAACTTTACTTGGGAAAACAACAAAAATTCTATTAACCCATCAAATCTTATGAAATTTTGGGATATAGCATTTAAACAATTAATAATACAGGAAGGTGGTACACTTAAAGAGGAACTATACTGTAAGTCTAAAATCACGAATCAAACAAGGGTGTTCAGATTAATTAAGCTGAGTCGTTTATCTATTGATAACTATTTATTCGATATACAAAACCTAAATTAAGAGCCAACATATTTGCTACTATTTAAATGGAGACAATAAACAAGTGGTTATTAAAAACATCAAATAATTACAAGTCCACCAACTTACTTCTAATTATTTTTTGAATATCGGCATTATCCTTTTGAGGGATTAAATAATTTTCCAAATCTTCCTGGGATGTAATTTGTTCTGTCCCATCAACAAAACCATAACCTAAATACAGGCCGTTTTTAATAAGCACAAAGGCTTCTTCTTCGGCATGCCTTCCTTTTTGTTTAATGATAACATCTTTGGTGTTTTCAATCGTAGTTTTAATGGCTTTTTGTACGCGTTCGTTGTAATGTTTTACGGGTTCTTTTTCAATACAAATACCACGGCAGGTTTTAATAAGGTAATGCGAACATTGGGTAACGCCTTCCTGTAAATGACAATATTTTGGGCACAATTCAAACTCGGTACAAAGGCGTTCTAAAAACTGTCGGCAATCGGTAATCGTATAAAAAGTAAGCAGCGGGTTGGGGGTTGCTTTTAGGGTATTGTACGCCAGATGCAGGATGCCGTTTCGGTCTTCAAATTTAAAAATAGCATAAGCTTTTGGGTTTCTTTTAGAGGCCTGGTTAAACTCTGGAAAGTAGTGTTTTATGGCGGCATCTTCCATAAGCAGTGCGATAAGCTCACTACCAGACAGCTCAAAATCGATGTCGGCCGTTTCTCTGCAAAGATTGAGTTCCTTTTCCGTTTTGTTATAAAAATGACCTAAAACCCGTTTTTTTAAATCTTTGGCTTTGCCAACATAAATGACTTTTCCTTTTTTATTTTTAAAATAATAAATGCCTGCTTCGTTTGGAATGCCATTAAAAACAGCACTCGGTAAATGGGGTGGCAAGGTGGCTTCTTTGGATGATTTTTTAAGAAAATCGTTAAACACGGTTTCAGAAGCTTCGGTATGTAATAACTTTTCAAAAAGAATGACCGTGGCTTCCGCATCACCGCGCGCACGATGCCTGCCGTTAATGTTAATATCCAGCGCAGCGCAAATTTTTCCTAAACTATACGATTTATGTCCGGGGATTAATTTTCTGGACAGCCGTACCGTACACAGTTTTTTTCTTGTAAAATCAATGCCAATGGCTTTAAATTCATTCCGTATCGCGTTATAATCGAAATTGACGCTATGCGCCACAAAAATGGTTTCTGCTGTAATGTCTAAAATAGCCTGGGCGACTGCAGAAAAGGTGGGCGCTTTGGCAACCATATAATTATCAATACCCGTTAAAGCCGTAATGTAATCTGGGATATACGTTTCCGGATTTACTAAAGAGGTGAATTCTTCAATAATTTGCAAGCCATCATGTTTGAAAATGGAGATTTCAGTGATTTTATTTCCCGGACCAGACGTTTCAATATCTACAATGGTATACATATTTCAAAAATAACTTTTTATTCAATATAGCAATTAAATTTATGTTAGCAATACACGAAGTGTTCCCGATGTGCATGTTTCGAATGCGTAAAACCGCCATGAGGAGGCAGTAAGTTCTCGGTTTATCTGTTATTTAATCAGCTCTCAAAACAGGTTACAAAAAAAATCAAAAAAAGTGAAAGAAATCTGTGCTGGCTGCGTATTAATAATTGAAAACAGATGGTGTACATCTGCAGTAATTTTAAATTCTATATATCATGAAAAAAATGCTTTTCTTACTAGGGTTTATGTTTTTAGCAACGACAGCGCTAACAGCTCAAAATCAGGATAAATACCATGATCAGGATCAAGATCGTGTCATGGCAGTTAATGGAGAGATGCTATTAATTAAAGATCATAACCCCATACAGCTGCTTGGCAGGTTAATATTAATTGATGGTACTATTATAGATCGAGACGGCACTTGTTATACAAAAGATTCTAAAAAATTTCATTTACTTGCTGGCGAATGTTTAGATAATAACGGGATTAAATACGTTAATGATTATCAATATAGATTCAAAGTAGAGCAAGAGAATAAAGGGCTATCTCAAACTTCCATAGAGAAACGCAACCAAAATCGTTTTCAATTAATGCTTATTGATGGAGACATGTTTAAAATTTTGAATCATTCTCAAAAACCCTTACTGCAAACCATAAAGCTTGAAAATGGAACCGTTGTTAACCCTAACGGCATTTGCCAAACAACCGACCATAAACAATTTAGACTTTTGGATGGTGAATGTTTAAATAAGGATGGTGAAATTTTCCATAACTCGTGTGTGCATCAAAATATGTTTGTTGAATAAATACCACTCAAAAAGTATAGTTTTAATGGTTTTTTTTAAAGCTTAATAAATTCTACGCGGCGGTTTTTTGCTTTATTCAAGGCATTGTTATTGGGTGCAAGCGCTTGAGTTTCGCCCTTACCTTCGGTTTCGAGCCTATCAGCAGCAATGCTATAGGCTTTAACCAATTCGTTTTTTACACTTTCAGCTCTCCGTTTTGATAAATCGAGATTCAAATCATCGGCACCGTCAGAATCGGTATGACCAACTATTTTTACTTTAATATCTGGATTGTCATTTATCACAGAAGCGATCTCTTTTATGGAAGGCGTTGACTCCAGTTTGAGTTTATCTGAATTCACATCAAAATAAATACCGTAAGCAATCAGTTTGCCTTCTGTTATAAGTTTATGTCTCATATCTGGTAACCCCGCAGCCAAACGGAAATTACTTATCAGCGGGGTGGTTTCATCTGAATAATCTTCAACTCTAAAAGAATTATAGACATAATTGGCTTGCAACCCACGAGGTAAGTCCAAAACTTTTTGTTCGTTTGCATACAGCCTGACTCTTTGTTTCTGAACCCAAAATGCCATATGATATTTCTGCGAAGTTTTAAACTTAAAGCTTGCCTGCCCCTCATCACCCTGCCATTCGCGCGCTTCTGACCAATTGTTCCAAAATACGGATTCATAATCAGGGCGGATTTTTATTCCGGCTTTTCCAGGCTGACTTCCATAAGAAGGATTGTTCAAATCATCTACAGTTAAAAAGAATTCAATACCCCCAACAGTTTCAGTGCCAATTTCGCTTAAAATGACCATATCAAACTCAATGGTAAAATTATCAGTAAATACATCTTTGGCTTCGGGAATATAATACCCTGATTGGGTAATTTGAAACCACCGCCCTTCGAACTGACTTAAGGTTACAATTTCACCACTGCCATTAGTGAGCCATTGTAGCGGAAAATCGCCAATACTTTCAGAGGAAAAATCATCAAAAAAGATAATTTTATCTCCAGGGATAAAATCAAATTTACTTGCTATGTTGCCGGTAGTTTGTGCAAAACAAATGCTTGAAAGCAACCCCGCTGTTAGGTTAAAAAAGAGTGTTTTCATTTTTTATATATTAACTAAATTGTTACTAAATTTTCTTTTTATGTTGGGTAACTCGTTATATGTAAATTACATGACTCACTATCTATTTTTTTCTTGATAAGAAGAGCCTTTGGTTCCCTTTTTTATTTTGATTATCAAGTGACACCAATTGCTTATACCATTTTATTATCATTTGAAGTACTTAAATATAGTTGTTTTTTTGAGGGTATTTAATGACTACGGTCATTTACAGGGTCCCTTTCAAATATTTTTTTTGAACTTTCATTACTGTAAAACTTCATAATGATTTGAAGTGGAAATTGTGGCAGTTTATGCTGTATTTAACAGCCCACGCAACTG
This sequence comes from uncultured Flavobacteriaceae bacterium, assembly GCA_963698455.1. Lineage (GTDB taxonomy): Bacteria > Bacteroidota > Bacteroidia > Flavobacteriales > Flavobacteriaceae > Mariniflexile. The sequence goes on from CAVOQU010000002.1 coordinate 509,637, forward strand.
TTTTGTAAAAAAACTGTTAAAACTGAAAGAAATCTGGATGGGCTGCGTAGTAATAATTGAAAGTGGGTGGTGTACATCTGCAGTAATTTTTAATTATATATATCATGAAAAAGATGTTATTACTGGCGTTTGTGGTTTTTGCAACCATGGCGTTAACAGCACAAGATAGAGACCGAGACAGAGACCCGGCTCTAGACAAAGACCAAGATAGGGATCAGGTACGCCTATTATTGGTGGATGGCGATGTTTTACAAATTAAAGACCGGGATCAAATACGTTTACAAGACAAAATAGTTTTAAATGATGGTACCGTGGTAAACCCTGATGGGTCTTACCAAAAAGATCAAGACAGACTACGTTTACGCGATGGAGAATGTTTGGATGCCGATGGTGTTAAGTACGCCAATGAGTATCAATACATGGCCCGGTTAAATCAAGAAAACAAGAATTTAACACAGGCACAAATTCAGGATCGTAACCAAAACAGATATCAGATCATGGCTGTTAATGGTGAGATGCTTCAGGTTAGAAATCAATCTCAAGAAAAATTGATGGCACAAATGACTTTAGGTAATGGCACCGTTTTAAATCCTGACGGGACTTACCAAACACGTGACCGTAAACAATTACAACTTAAAGATGGCGAGTGTTTAAACCTGGATGGAAAACTGTACAAAAACACCTTGCAACAAAGAAAAATGTTAGTTAAAAAGAATAAAAACATGAAAACTAACACCAAAATGATGAATAAAAAGGTGCAAAAAACACCTAATGTTCAAAAAAGAAATATAAAATAAAGGGTTAGTAATTAATTGATTAAGAAGGGGCTGTATGGAATGTAGCATTCTGAAAGAAAACAAGAATCTTTTTATAGTAACAGTATAAAATTTATATCTCAGATTTTTCTTTTCTAGCAACAACAGGATCTTATCATTTTGGACAGCCTCTTTTTAAAACGGATATCATGAAAAAGTTTAAATATATAATGGTTATTGTAGGGTTGTCAGTTTTAACCATGGCGAGTCAAAATGAGACTTCTAAATCTCAAAAAGAAGCCTATAAAACCTCTTATCTTTCAACGTCTGTAAATTATATAAGTGATGCTGTTTTTATGGGAAGAAAAGACTCCATATCGGCACCTTACTTATATCCGTCAGTAACCTATCATCATAAATCGGGATTCTATGGTACCGGTTCTTTTTCGTATCTCACAAAACCAGATGAAAGCCGTGTAGACCTGTTTTTGGCATCTGCTGGGTATGATTTTTTAGTTGGAAATTTTAGTGGTGATTTTTCTTTTACCAAGTATTTTTTTAATGAAGCCAGTTATAATGTCATTTCTGAAGTTGAGGCCGATATAAGCTCTAATCTGAGATATGATTTTGGAAACATTGTGAATGTAGCCCTTGATGCCAGTTTCTATTTTAATAAGAACAGTAGCTCCGATTTCTTTTTATCATCAGAGCTAAGCCATGATTTTTTAACGACTGATTATAAATTTCAGTTTAGCCCTACGATAGGAGTGCATTTTGGTTCTCAAAATTTTTATCAGGAATATTACAATTATAACCGATTGGGCAATGGTGACAGAGGCTCAGGAAAAGGAAATAGTGCAACGACTACGACAACTACCATGGTTACCACGGTAAGCATACAGGAAAGTGAAAAATTCAATTTGATGGCGGTTCAGTTAAGCTTCCCCATGTGGTATAGTCATAAAGCGATGTCTTTCTCCTTGGTGCCAATATTGGTATTACCACAAAACGAAGCCACTATAGTTGCTGACACATCAGTTATTGAGGAGGATCTGGAAAATACTTTTTACTTGATGGCCGGTATCACTTATAAATTTGGGAAATAATAATTTTCGAACCTATTAAAAAATATAACAAAATAAATACAGAAATCATGAAAAATTTAATAAATAACAGATGGTACATCCTTTGGATGGTGCCAATCATGGCCATGTTCTTTTCAACAGGAACAGTAAATGCACAGAATCCTGTACAAAACAAGAAGCAGGTAATTAACAAAACCCAAAGCTTTTTAGTAGTGGACACCAATTCTGATGGGTTTATTAGCAAAGACGAATATAAGTTGGGTTCTATAGACGCATTTGATACCGACAAAGACGGGAAACTTTCGCGTAACGAATATAGGAGCGCAAATCGCTCCCTTAATGGAAACACAGTGGCCAATGCGAGATCTGGTAATAACGGAAATAAAGCTAATTGCAAGGGAGCCCAAAAAGGGAATAACGTATGTAAAAACGGTAACAAGGGAAATGGACAAAACAAAGGCACAGGAGTTTGTCCTTATGGCAATAAAAGCCTTAAAAATAACAACGGTACATAGGTTAAGGGATTAATTAGGCCTTTGTAAATTACAGGTGATATGGGACCGTATTTCAAAATCCCTCCCCATAACCTGTAAAGACAAACACCGTTACATGAAGCATGAACGGTGTTTGTTGTTTAACAATTTTCAGGAAACGAAATAACAATTAGTAAGGTAAGAACATCATAAATGTTGAAAATCAAAACCATGTAGTTTTTATTTAAGTTAATTTTACATATATGATTGTCACCGAAGCCATATGTAACAAATTAACCGACAAGGAAATCGTAGCGAAATCACTTGTTGATATTGAGTACTTTTCATGTATGTTCGATCGGTATGAATCGAGACTCCTGAGATATATAAAACGTATCGCTTCGGTAAATGAAGAACAAGCCAGGGATATTCTTCAGGAAGCCTTTATAAAAATATGGCGAAACCTGAATGATTATGACCAGAGTCTGAAATTATCTAGCTGGATTTATAGGATTGTCCATAATGAGACTATTTCTTATTGGAGAAAACAAAAATCCTATGGCAAAGACAGGCAAGAACGGTTGGATGATGAGACCCTTTATAAAGATGTTTCCGTCGATTTTGAAATGCATGAAGATAACGCACAAAAAGAGGCACGTACACATGAGGTTTTAAATCTGTTACCTTTAAAATACAAGACAATATTAGTTTTGAAGTTTATGGAAAACATGAGTTATCATGAAATTTCTGATGTCTTGAAAATACCTGAAGGTACAGTGGCAACCAGGATAAATAGGGCAAAAAGCATGTTTATTAAAGTAGCATCGAACAAGCATATTTCTTTTTTTAACTAAAATGAGTTCCATGGAAGAATCAAAAAAAATAATCGAAAAAATTAAAATGGAAAACATCCGGCAGAAACCAAAATGGCATTTTGTGCTGCCCAATATCCTGATTTGGCTGGGGTTTGTAATTTTAGTCTTTGTTGGGGCAGCGGCATTTTCCATTATTCTGCTTTCTATACAGCAAACAGATTTTAACCTGATCTCCCACATGTCGCATTCCAGAGTGGAGTTGTTTTTAGGACTGCTTCCGTTTTTCTGGATTGTTATCGTGCTCATTTTTCTTGTAGGAGCGCTGGTTACTTTTAAAAAATCAAAAAAAGGATACAAATTTGGCTGGCCTCGATTACTGGGCTTAAGTACTGCTGCCAGTATGTTGCTGGGAACACTGTTTTTTATTGGGGGCGGAAGCGGTTGGCTCGAAAATACTTTTGCCGAAAAGGTTAGTTATTATGAAAGCCTCCATAAAAAGAAACAGAAAATATGGATGAAACCCGAAGAAGGATTCTTGTCCGGGACCATTGAAAAAGTAAATGGAGACAGACTCGAGTTAATCGATTTTAATAATAAAAAGTGGGACATTGATTATGGTGATGCGTTTATAGCGCCTCCTGTTTTGTTGGAAAAAGGTGAGCAGGTGAAATTAATAGGAGAAATAACAGGCGCAAATACCTTTCAAGTAAAAGAAATGCGGCCTTGGCAAGGGAGGAATCACCAAAAGAAAGGAAAGGGAAGGATGAATAAGACTGTAAGAGATTAAAATTATAATGCACTAAAATAAGGGTAAACTAAGCACGATACCTGCCGTTAATAGCAATATACGGCGCATTGCAATTTTTTCCTAAACTATTAGATTCATGTCCGGGGATTAATTTTCTGGACAGCCGTACCGTACACAGTTTTTTTCTTGTAAAATCAATGCCTATGGCTTTAAATTCATTCCGTATGGCGTTATAATCGAAATTGACGCTATGCGCCATAAAAATGGTAATGGCTTAAATAGCCTGGGCGACCGCAGAAAAGGTGGGCGCATTGGTAACCATAACATTATCTATACCCGTTAAAGCAGTCATGTAATCTGGGATATACGTTTCCGGATTTACTAAAGATGTAAATTCTTCAATTATTTGTCAGTCATCATGTTTGAAAATAGAGATTTCAGTGACTTTATTTCCCGGATCAGAGTTTCAATATCTACAATGGTGTACATCATTCAAAAAATAGCTTTTTATCCAATATAGCTATTAAATTTATGCTATCCATACACTATATTTTCCCGATTAGTAATATTCTAAAAAGAGCCAATCAGCGTCTATGACTTTTATCATAAAACAGCACCCGACAAATAATTAATTTTAATCCCGATTTTATGAAACAAGCGGAGCCTTTATTTTCTGTTGGAGAATGGGCCGTATGTTTATTGAATAAGAAGTCGCCAATCATTTTTAAAAACTAAATTCATACCAAAATGCCATACAAAAACGTGCTTTTAGTACTCGTGTCTCTTGCCATTATTTCCTGTAAGCAGCAATCGGAAAACACCCCGCCCAACACAACCATAAATGAAAATAGTCACGAAATAGTTCATGAAAAGGCACACTGGACCTATGATGGTGAAACCGGACCGGAGCACTGGGTTGAAATTGAAAAACAATCGGACTGCGACGGGAAACAACAATCGCCTATAAACATTATTGATGTCGATGTGGTGAACGATAGTTCGTTAAAACCATTAAATATTTACTATTCCAAATACGTTAAAATTCACGACGTTACCAATAACGGGCATACCATTCAGTATAATTTTGAAAGAGGGGACTATATAGATCTAAGCAATGAAATCTACGAATTAAAGCAAATTCACTTTCATGAAGCAGCAGAACATACTATAAACGGCGTGCGCTATCCTGTGGAAATGCATATGGTTCATGTGGCTGCGAATAATAAAATTGCGGTTTTAGCGGTGATGGTACAGGAAGGAAAAAGCAGCGAACCTTTTATCTTTTTAGAACATTATCTGCCTGTGAAGATTGGGGAGACCAAACTGATAAATTCTACGTTCGATGTGAATCAAAATTTACCCAAAAATAACGCATATTATACCTATAGCGGTTCCTTAACTACGCCACCTTGTACCGAAAGCGTGAGCTGGTATGTTTTTAAATCGCCCATTACTATTTCGGTACAACAGGTAAAACTATTACAGGCATTAATGCCTTTAAACAATTACAGGAACGAACAACCTGTTAATGGACGCATCGTGAAACAATTTGTGCCACGAGCCAGCTAAAGTTTTAAACGAGCATTCAACGTAACCAGGCAGGGCGTTAAAATTTAGCAAGAACTTCAAGATTAGAGTAGTCTGTTTTGATTATCGCGTATCGCGATACGCGCTAAATGATTAAAATTTATGTGTGCGGAGGTTAATTTAATAATCCTGCTCCTAAAAAACGTCAGCAATCCCATCGCGATATGTTAAATCTTATTTACCAATCTGTAGGGCACTGTTAATCAATCTTTTTAAATTTCTTTTTTATCCTAATTTATATATCTTAGCAACGTAAATAAAAATTGAGGGATTATTTTTTACAGTGCCATACTTTTTTGTGATAAGAATCGTTTTTATATACAATAGAAAAATAATAAAACAATGCATTTCATCGATGAAAAATAACGCTTCATAGATGTTTTTAAGCAATTTTACATGAGATTATTTTGTTCACTCGGGTTTTTTTATAAATTTGTGACCCAATGATGATAATACAAAACAAAAGACTATTTGCCTCAATCTTATTTGTATTAATAAGTTTTGTATGTGAAGCTCAAACACCCCCACCGCCAGGGCCACCGCCGCCCGTTGGGCTGCCTATAGATGGTGGTGTCTTATTAGGCTTGTGTTTCGGTTTACTTTATGGCGCGGTTATGTTGTTAAGAAGAAAAACAACCACCATCTAGCTTATACCTTCCCTAATTCTAAAAGTTTCGCCACGTATTTTCCTAAAACATCAAATTCCAGATTTACAATAGTTCCCGGTTTAAATGTATTAAAATTTGTGTGATCATAGGTATAGGGTATAATAGCCACACTAAAACTGTCTTTTTTAGAATTTACAACCGTTAAACTCGTACCGTTTACAGTTATCGACCCTTTTTCAATCGTAATATTGTTAAGTGCCGAATCGTAACTAAAAGTAAAAACCCAGCTGCCATTAGCATCTTCAACCTGTGTACATACCGCCGTTTGGTCTACATGACCTTGTACAATATGCCCATCCAGACGGTCGCCTAATAGCATGGCGCGTTCTAAGTTTACCTGATCGCCAATTTTAAAAGTGCCTAAATTAGACTTATTCAAGGTTTCCTGTATCGCCGTAACCGTATATTCGTCATTATTTATAGCGACAACCGTAAGGCAAACCCCGTTATGCGCCATACTTTGGTCTATTTTTAATTCCGGCGTGATAGCGCTTTTTATCGTAATGTGAAGGTTGTCTAATTCGCGTTTTAAATTTGAAATAATTCCAATATCTTCAATAATTCCTGTAAACATATAATTGTGTGTTTATTTAACTAAATTTGCACTTCCAAATGAAATGAATCAGCTATTTTGAGGTTTATTTGGAGTACAGAACAAAATTACGAACAAAAGTTAGCATTCTTAATGAAGAAATCAGAAAATATAGTAGTTGGAATATCCATTGGCGACTTAAATGGGATTGGTGGCGAAATTGTTTTAAAAACATTCGAAGATTCCAGAATGTTAGAATTCTGTACGCCCGTTATTTTCGCTTCATCAAAAACGATGAATTTTCTAAAAACACATTTTAATTCTGAAGTTAACTTCCATATTATTAATCACTTAAATCAGGTGGTTTTTGGAAAGATGAATGTTGTTAATTGCTGGAATGAAGCGGTCAATATTGAGTTTGGTAAAGAAGATCTTAAAATAGGCGAATATGCCATCAAATCTTTAGAAGCTGCTACAAAAGCGCTTAAGTCTGGAGACATTGATGTTTTGGTGACGGCGCCTATAAATAAGCACAACATACAATCTGAAGCTTTTAAGTTTCCCGGGCATACCGATTATTTGGCACAACAACTGGAAGGCGAAAGCTTAATGTTTATGGTCACCGATTCGTTACGAGTGGGCTTATTAACAGACCATGTGCCTGTAAAAGACATTGTAGAAAATCTGACAGAAGCATTAATTCTGAAAAAAATAAACGCGGTGTATCATTCGCTTTTAATGGATTTTAAAATTGTAAGACCTAAAATTGCGATCTTAGGCATCAATCCGCATACAGGCGATAATGGTGTGATTGGGAATGAAGACGATACTATTTTAAGGCCAACCATTCATAAAATTAAAGAAGAAGGCAAGCTGGTGTATGGTCCGTATGCTGCCGACAGCTTTTTTGGATCCAATAACTACAAAAATTTTGATGCCGTTATTGCAACCTATCACGATCAGGGATTAATACCGTTTAAAACGCTTTCTTTTGGTCAGGGTGTTAATTTTACAGCAGGATTAAATAAGGTGCGAACCTCGCCAGACCACGGTACTGCCTACGAAATTGCAGGTAAAGGGGTGGCCGACGAGAACTCTTTTAAAGAAGCTGTTTTTGCCGCGATACAGATATTTAAAAACAGATTTGAGTACAACGAAATAACCTTAAATCCTTTAAAAAAGTCACATCAAAAGATGTGAACAAAAAAATGTTTATAAGTAACGTTGCTTAAATAAAAATTTATATATTTGCGGGCTCAAAATAGATGTGAGAATGAATCGAGCTCGTTCAAAATTTTATTTCACAACGAGTTGAATAATAGCGAACAGCATGTGTCCATTAAAAACAAATATTAAAAACACATGAAACCATTAAAAGAGTTTACAATTCCATTTGTAGGGTTAAAGATTGGAAAGCATCATTTTGAGTATAAAATTGAGAAATCGTTCTTTGAATATTTTGAGTATGACGAGTTTAATGACGTTCAAGTAGATGTCAATCTGATATTAGAAAAAAAATCTACATTATTAGAATTAAACTTTAAAATTTCTGGATTTGTTAATGTTAATTGCGATGTAACAAACGAACCTTACAATCAGCAGATTACAAATGAGTTTGATCTGGTAGTAAAGTTTGGAGATGAATATAATGACGAAGACACCGATATTCTTATCATTCCTCACGGAACGTATGAAATCAGTGTTCAGCAATTTATTTATGAATTAATCGTATTAGCTGTTCCAATTAAACGCATTCACCCGGGTGTTGAAGATGGAACCTTAGATTCAGACATACTTGAAAAACTAGAAGAATTAAGCCCAAAGCTTAAAGACGTAAAAGAAAAAGAAGAGGAAACAGATCCTCGCTGGAATACATTAAAGAAACTATTAACGGATAAAAAAATATAAAAAATGGCACATCCTAAGAGAAAAATCTCGAAAACAAGAAGAGATAAAAGAAGAACGCATTACAAAGCAACTGCGCCACAGATTGCAACTTGCCCAACAACTGGTGAAGCACATTTATACCACAGAGCGCACTGGCATGAAGGAAAATTGTATTACAGAGGTCAAGTTTTAATTGACAACTCTGAAACTGTAGAAAACGTAGCATAATTAATATGCATGCATATAAAAAAACGCTCACATGTGAGCGTTTTTTTTATGATATGCTTTTTCTACAAGACAAAAACACGTATTTTGCTTAATGTTTCGTCAAAATTTAGTAGTTTTCACGAAATTTTGAGTGTTTTTGTTCAATTTTAATGATTTTTTGTTCAATTTAACTATAAAGTTATGAGAAAAATCTCAGCAGCCATTACCGCTGTTGGTGCTTATGTGCCAGAATACGTATTAACCAATCAAATTCTTGAGACCATGGTTGATACGAATGATGAATGGATAACCAGCAGAACAGGAATCAAAGAACGTCGCATTTTAAAAGACGAAGGCAAAGGAACTTCTTACCTTGCCATAAAAGCTGCTCAAGACCTTATTAATAAAAAAGGCATAGACCCTAAAGATATAGAACTTGTTATTGTTGCCACAGCAACACCAGACATGAAAGCGGCTTCTACAGCGGCTTATACGGCATCTGAAATTGGCGCAGTTAATGCGTTTTCTTTCGATATGGATGCGGCATGTTCAAGTTTTTTATTCGGTATGTCTGTTGCTGCCAGTTATATAGAATCTGGTCGCTATAAAAACGTCTTATTAATTGGAGCCGATAAAATGTCTTCGATTATTAATTATAAAGACAGAGCAACTTGTATTATCTTTGGAGATGGTGCTGGCGCTGTTTTATTCGAACCAAATGAAGAAGGATTAGGCCTGCAGGATGAGTATCTAAGAAGCGATGGCACCGGAAGAGAGTTTTTACAGGCAACCTATGGTGGGTCGTCATTTAGTTTAACAGCAGAAACGCTGGCAAATGGCGGTCATTACGCTTTTCAGGAAGGCAAAACAGTATTTAAAAACGCTGTATTTAATATGGCAGATGCAGCAGTTAAAATATTAGAAAGAAATAAGTTAACAAAAGATGATGTTTCATGGCTGGTAGCACATCAGGCTAATAAACGCATCATAGACGCTACGGCACAACGCATCGATTTAGATGCATCAAAAGTGATGATTAATATTCAAAAGTATGGTAATACGACATCTGCTACTTTACCGTTACTATTACATGATTACGAATCACAACTTAAAAAAGGAGATAATTTAATTTTTGCCGCCTTTGGAGGCGGATTTAATTGGGGATCCATTTATTTAAAATGGGCATATTAATTCAGTACACTAACCACTAACTAATTAGCAAAATTATGGATATTAAAGAAATTCAAAACTTAATTAAATTTGTCGCTAAGTCTGGCGCAAGTGAGGTTAAATTAGAGATGGATGATATTAAAATCACCATAAAAACGGGTTCAGACCCAGAAACAACGGCCGTACAATACGCACCAATGCAAGCACAAGTACCACAGTATGCTGCGCCTATGGCCGAAACAAAACCACAAGGAGAAGCTCCAGCGCCAGCAGCCCCTGCTGCAGAGAATTCTAAATACATAACTATCAAGTCTCCAATAATCGGGACCTTCTATAGAAAACCATCACCAGACAAGCCATTATTAGTTGAGGTTGGGCAAACCATTGCAGAAGGCGATGTGCTTTGTATTATTGAAGCGATGAAACTTTTTAACGAGATAGAATCTGAAGTTTCAGGAAAAATCGTTAAAATATTAGTTGACGATGCGTCACCGGTAGAATTCGATCAACCGCTATTTTTGGTAGATCCATCTTAATTTGAAGTTTAAAGTTTAAAGTGTATAAGTTTATATGTGATTGCATTTAAACTTATAAACAACTAAACCATAAACTTATAAACTCAAAAATTATGTTTAAAAAAATATTAATTGCCAATAGAGGAGAAATAGCACTTCGTGTGATAAGAACCTGCAAGGAAATGGGCATTAAAACAGTAGCGGTATACTCTACAGCCGATGCCGAAAGTTTGCATGTTAAATTTGCCGATGAAGCTGTTTGTATTGGGCCACCATCAAGTAGTTTGTCTTATTTAAAAATGTCGAACATTATAGCAGCTGCCGAAATTACAAATGCAGATGCCATTCATCCCGGTTACGGATTTTTATCAGAAAACGCTAAATTTTCAAAAATTTGTGAAGAGCACGGCATAAAATTTATTGGTGCGTCTCCAGAAATGATAGATCGAATGGGCGACAAAGCGAATGCTAAAGCGACTATGAAAGCTGCTGGTGTACCGTGTGTTCCAGGAAGTGATGGTATTATTGAAACTTTTGAAGAATGTGAAAAAGTAGCCAAAGCTACCGGATATCCTGTGATGCTTAAAGCATCTGCCGGAGGTGGCGGAAAAGGGATGCGAGGGGTTTTTAAACCAGAAAACCTTAAGGAAGCCTGGGATTCTGCACGTCAGGAAAGTAAAGCAGCCTTTGGAAACGACGATATGTACATGGAAAAACTGATTCAGGAACCACGACATATTGAAATTCAAATTGTTGGCGATTCTACAGGAAAAGCGTGTCATTTATCAGAAAGAGATTGCTCGATTCAACGTCGTCATCAAAAACTAACCGAAGAAACACCGTCACCATTTATGACCGATGAACTTCGCGATAAAATGGGATTGGCAGCAGTAAAAGCAGCCGAATATATTAAATACGAAGGCGCAGGAACCATCGAGTTTTTAGTAGATAAAAACCGTGATTTCTACTTCATGGAAATGAATACCCGTATTCAGGTAGAACATCCCATTACCGAACAGGTTATCGATTTCGATTTAATTCGCGAACAAATTCTTGTGGCTGCAGGAGTGCCAATTTCGGGTAAAAACTACACGCCAAAATTGCATGCTATCGAATGTCGTATTAATGCTGAAGATCCTTTTAACGGCTTTCGTCCGTCGCCAGGAACGATCACCACATTACATGCTCCCGGAGGTCATGGCGTGCGTTTAGATACCCACGTGTATGCAGGTTATACCATTCCGCCAAATTACGATTCTATGATTGCCAAGTTAATTACAACGGCGCAAACCAGAGAAGAAGCCATCAATAAAATGAAGCGTGCGTTAGATGAATTCGTTATAGAAGGCGTAAAAACAACCATTCCATTCCACAGACAATTAATGGATCATCCAGATTATTTAGCTGGAAACTATACCACCAAGTTTATGGAAGACTTCGTTATAAAAAAAGAAGATCAAGAATAAATAATAAAGACTCCGAAAGCCATTTCGGAGTTTTTTTATGGTGTTCCTTTTGCTTTTTTTTGGAAAAAGCAAAAGTCAGATCTTTTCTAACGTCATTGCGAGGACAAAGGACGTGGCAATCTGTTTAATTGCGGTAAGAATCATGAGATTGCTTCACGTTGTTCGCAATGACGTTTTAAAAAGGGCTGCCATTCAAAATACGTCATTGCGAGGACGCAGGACGTGGCAATCTGTTTAATTGCAGTAAGAATCATGAGATTGCTTCACGTTGTTCGCAATGACGTTTTAAAAAGGGCTGCCATTCAAAATACGTCATTGCGAGGACGAAGGACGTGGCAATCTGTTTAATCGCGGTAAGAATCATGAGATTGCTTCACATTGTTCGCAATGACGGTATAAAAAGGCCTGCTATCCTTAACACAACAACCTAAGTACAAATTCACTATTTTTACAACAACTAACAACCAAAAATGAACCTCTCTTATTGGGAATTAAAATCATGGTTTACCAACGTTGATTATACGATTGTTGGCAGTGGTATTGTGGGTTTAAGTTGTGCGTTACAATTAAAAGTCCAATTTCCTGAAGCCAATATATTAGTATTAGAAAGAGGCATGTTACCGCAAGGTGCCAGTACAAAAAACGCAGGATTTGCCTGTTTTGGGAGCCTTAGTGAAATTATTGAAGATTTAAAATCACACTCAGAAGACGAAGTTGTTCATCTTGTAAAAAAGCGCGTAAACGGCTTACAGTTATTAAGAGAATCCTTAGGAGACCAAACGATAAATTTTCAAAACCACGGTGGTTACGAGTTGTTTCTCAATAATGACGACTTGCTTGAAACCTGTCTTTCAAAAAGAGAAGACATCAATAAGTTACTGGAGCCCATCTTTAAAAAGGACGTTTTCAGCATACAATCAAATAGTTTTCATTTTAAAAATATTAAAGAACAGTATATTTTTAATCAGTTCGAAGGGCAAATAGATACCGGCAAAATGATGGATGCTCTGCTTCGAAAAGTGCAGTCAAATGGCATTAAAATTCTAAACAATGTAACGGTTGAAAGCTTTTCAGAAACTGCCAATTCAGTCAAAATAAAAACCAATACTTTTGAGTTTTCAACGGCTAAATTATTTATTGCCACCAACGGTTTTGCGTCACAACTCATTAAAGAAGCTGTGAAACCAGCCCGGGCACAAGTACTTATTACAAAGCCCATCAAAAATCTTCATATAAAAGGCACCTTTCATTTAGATAAAGGCTATTATTATTTTAGAAATATCGACAATCGTATTTTATTTGGAGGCGGACGAAATTTAGATTTTAAAGCAGAAGAAACAACCGAGCTTGCCCAGACAGAATTAGTGCAAAATAAATTAGAAAGTATTTTAAAAACGGTAATTTTGCCCAAAACCCCTTTTGAAATTGATTCTAGGTGGAGCGGTATTATGGGCGTGGGCACTCAAAAAAATACCATTGTAAAGTCATTAAGTAATCATGTATATTGCGGTGTTAAACTTGGTGGCATGGGTGTCGCTATTGGGAGTTTAATAGGCAGGGAATTAGCACAATTAATAAAATAGTATGTTTAAAAAAGTATTTAGGTTTTTATGGAAGGCCATTCTTTGGTTTTTTGCCATCTCGATAGGGTTGGTTATTGTTTTTAAATGGGTACCAGTTCCAGTAACACCACTTATGGTTATTCGAACTGTACAACAAGTAACAGCAGGCGAAAAGGTTGTTTGGAAACACAATTGGGAATCTATAGACAATATTTCAAAAAACCTGGAATTGGCGGTGATTTGCAGTGAAGACCAGAATTTTTTAAACCATCATGGGTTTGATATGAAAGCCATTGAAAAAGCCATTACCTATAATAAAAGAGGCAAACGCACCAGAGGCGCCAGTACCATAAGTCAGCAAACCGCGAAAAACGTTTTTTTATGGCCGCATCGCAGCTGGGTACGTAAAGGATTGGAAGCTTATTTTACCTTTTTAATAGAATTAGTCTGGTCTAAAGAACGGATTATGGAGGTGTATTTAAATAGTATTGAAATGGGGAACGGTATTTATGGCGCAGAAGCTGCAGCGCAACATTGGTTTAAAAGACCAGCTGCCAATTTACGTCGGCAAGAAGCCGCAGCTATAGCCGCTATTCTTCCAAATCCATTGCGATATAGAGCAAATCCGGCCACCAATTATATTCAAGGCAGAAAGAATTGGATATCTCGGCAGATGGGCTTTTTCGGACCATTAAACTACGATTAAAGGGATGCATTCAAGTTTAGAAACAAAAGAAAACTTGTATTTACAATGTGTCTATTTTGTTGAAAAAAGGTTTCAAACGATTCAAAATACCATTAACGAAATACAGGAATCTCTAACTTCAGAAACTAAAAGTTCGGCAGGCGATAAACACGAAACGGGGAGAGCGATGCTGCAGCTAGAACGCGAAAAGGCAGGCAATCAGCTGGCTGAAATCCAAAAAATCAAAGAAAATTTATCAAAAATAAGTAGTTCTAATACTTCAAAACATATTGGATTAGGAAGCGTAGTTTACACCAACAAAAGCAACTATTTTATCGCTATAAGCGCCGGTGAATTACGGGTTGAAAACGAAGTGTTTTTTGCCATTTCACCAAAAACCCCAATCGGGCAATTACTTATGGGTAAAACAATATACGATGAAGTGATTTTTCGTGAACAGAAATTTAATATTGAACAGGTATTTTAGATTATTTTAATACCGATAGACAAATAGCTACGTCTTTTTTTAATTTGAAATCATGTTCTATAAAAACCAGATTTCCATTTAAATCGGCTTCAATTAAATAATAATGTCCTTTGTAATACGATTGTTTCACGGTTGCATTCAAATCTGATTTTTCAACTATTTTCAATTGATTGGCGTATACAATGCCGTGGTTTTCTAGGTTATTAAATTCATTAAAAAAAGAAGCAATTAATTTATTTTCTGGATTTTTATAAAGTTGTTCAGGTGTGCCTATGGCCATAATTTTGGCATCATGAAGCACCATCATGTGGTCGGAAAAAGATAAGACATCATCTTTATCGTGGGTGGCAACAATACAAGTAATATTTTTTTCTTTGAGAAATTTAAATAAGCTTCGACGTAGCGATTGTTTTTTGAAATTATCAATATGGCTAAAAGGCTCGTCTAACAAGAGTACTTCGGGTTGTTTGGCTATGGCTCGGGCAATGGCAACACGTTGTTTTTGTCCGCCACTTAATTCTTTAACCTTTGTGTTTGCTACTGGGGTTAATTCCACCGCTTCTAAAAGCTCTTGAATACGAGTTTGTTTTTCTTCCGGATAAAAATTAGAAAGGAAGGCCCCTATGTTTTCAGCTACCGTAATAAAAGGCATCAAATCGAATTCTTGTGCAACATATTTCATGTATTCCGGACCAACTATCAAATTCTTTTTTGGTCCGAAAATTTCATTGTTTTTCCAGAAAATTTGTCCGTTATTTAAATTATAAGTACCGTAAAGCAACTTTAGCAGGGTGCTTTTTCCAGACCCGCTTTCACCAATAATTGAAAAGTGTTCGCCAGTTTTCACAGAAAAACTAATATCCTTTAAAACGGGTTGTTTTTTATATTGAAATGTTAAGTTTTTTACTTGTAGCATAAACGGAATAATGTCTCATCGAGCGCAGTCGAGATGTCTTAAAGTAGTTCTCGACTGCGCTCGAACAGACAATAAATTTAATATTTTATTTTTATTTGGTTCGAATTGGTAATTCATGAAATCCCATATTATAAAGTGTAAAACCAAATATAGCGGCATACTGTTCAATAATTTTATTTACAGGGGTTCCCGCACCATGACCTGCATCGGTTTCAATACGGATTAGGGTTGGGTTTGTGCCTGTATGCTTTGTTTGTAATTCCGCCGCAAATTTAAAGCTATGCGCTGGTACAACGCGGTCGTCATGGTCGCCGGTGGTTATTAAAGTCGCCGGATATTCGATGTTTGTTTTTATATTGTGTAATGGTGAGTATCCTTTTATAAAGTCAAACATGGCTTTCGAATCTTCAGAAGTACCATAATCGTGTGCCCAACCGGCTCCAGAGGTAAAAGTATGATAACGCAACATATCTAAAACACCAACTGCCGGCAATGCTACTTTAGCTAAATCGGGACGCTGCGTCATTACAGCACCAACCAACAAACCACCATTTGAGCCGCCTCGAATGGCTAAATAATCTGAGGAAGTATAATTGTTAGCAATTAAAAAGTCGGCGGCAGCGATAAAATCGTCAAACACATTTTGTTTTTTCATTTTAATTCCCGCTTCATGCCATTTTCTGCCATATTCGCCACCACCGCGCAGATTAGGAACGGCTAATATACCACCTTGTTCCATCCAGATAGTATTTGCAATACTAAAAGCCGGGGTTAAACTAATATTAAATCCACCGTATCCATAAAGAATGGTTGGGTTTTTACCGTCAAGCTTCAATCCTTTTTTGTGTGTGATTATCAGTGGGATTTTAGTGCCATCTTTCGAGGAATAAAACACTTGATTACTTGTATAAGCATCACAATTAAAATCTATTTTAGACTTCCAATACAAATTAATCGCTCCTGTTTTTGGATGTAACTCATAAATATTGGAAGGCGTACTATAATTGGTGAACGAATAATATAAAACAGCATCCTTTTTTTTCCCACTAAATCCATCGGCAGTTCCTAATCCCGGAAGTTCGATGTCTTTTATAAAATCGCCTTGATAGTTGTATTGTTTAACTTTTGAAATGGCATCCACCATATAATTGGCAAAAAAATAGCCACTTCCTTTGGATGGGTTTAAAACAAATTCGGTTTCTGGAATAACATCAACCCAATGTTCCGGGGCTGGGTTAGCAGCCCCTACAGCAACAATTTTTTTGTTTGGAGCCTTTAAATTCGTAACAATAAAAAGGGTGTTCCCTTCATTATCAATAACATACGAGTCTGATGCTGTATGGTTTAATACTGGAATAAGTTTGCTGTTTTCTAGCGATAAATCTTTAATAAACAGCTTGTTTCCCGATGTTGAAACGCGTGGTGTAATAATTAAATAGCGGCTATCTTCGGTTACAGATGCATAGATGTAGCGGTATTTTTCTTCAGGAATTCCCCCATAAATAAGGGCATCTTCTTTTTGCGGGGTACCTATTTTATGATAATATATTTTATGCTGATCTGTTTTTGCCGAAAGTTCGCTGCCATTGGGTTTGTCGTAACTGGAATAATAAAATCCTTCGTTCTTGTACCACGAAATATTACTGAATTTTACATCTTTAATAAAGTCCTCAACAAGTTCTTTGGTGTCGGTATTCATAAGCAGAATTTTGCGCCAATCACTACCACTTTCAGAAATGGAATACGCTAAAAGAGTGCCATCCTTAGAAAAACTAAGTCCGCCCAAAGAGGTTGTACCATCTTTAGAAAAAGTGTTCGGATCTAAAAACACCTCAGCTTCATGATCACCTTTTTTTCTGTAAATAACATCCTGGTTTTGTAATCCGTTGTTTTTTGAGAAATACGTGTAAGCACCTTCAATAAAGGGAGCGCCAATTTTTTCGTAATTCCAGATTTCTGTAAGACGTTCTTTTAGTTTGTTTAAATAAGGAATTTGATGCAAATAATTTGACGTGCACTCGTTTTGTGCTTTTACCCAGGCCTCTGTTTCTTTACTTCGGTCGTCTTCCAGCCAGCGATACGGATCCTTTACTTTGGTGCCAAAGTAAATATCAACAGTATCGTCCGTTTTGGTTTTTGGGTAATTCACAATATTATATTTGCGGTGCTTTTATTAAAGGGGATTAATATACTTAATGAATTTTAAAAAATCGTAACGCTACCAAAAATAAACAAGAAAGCTTCTGTAATTAATACAGAAGCTTCGTTAAAAGGCTTTTATTTTATACTAAACTAATTTGTTTGCGATTAAATACTCTCCAATCTGAATGGCATTTGTTGCAGCACCTTTACGTAAATTATCGGCAACAATCCACATATTTAGCGTGTTTGGTTGCGATTCGTCTCTACGTAAACGACCTACAAACACTTCATCTTTATCATGTGCCAATATGGGCATAGGATATGAGTTTGTTGCGGTATTATCTTGTAAAATAACACCGGGTGTGTCACTGATTATTTGTCTGACATCGGCTAAATCAAAATCGTTTTCGAACTGAACATTGACGGCTTCTGAATGGCCACCAGCAGTAGGAACGCGCACCGCAGTAGCAGTTACCGAAAAAGTTTTATCGTTAAATATTTTTTGAGGCTCTCTGGCCAATTTCATCTCTTCTTTGGTGTAACCATTTTCTAAAAACGTATCGCAGTGAGGTAGCACGTTTCTGCTAATCGGGTAAGGATATGCCATCTCGCCTTTAATACCAGCAATCTCATTTTCTAATTGTTTTACAGCCTTAACGCCAGTACCCGAAACCGATTGATAGGTAGATACAACCACACGCTTCATTTTATATTTTTTATGAAGTTGCGATAATGCTAAAACCATTTGAATGGTTGAGCAATTTGGATTGGCAATAATTTTATCGTCTTTGGTTAATTCGTGTGCATTAATTTCTGGAACTACTAATTTTTTCGTCGGGTCCATTCTCCAGGCAGAAGAATTATCAATGACCGTGGTTCCAGCCTCGGCGAATTTAGGTGCCCATTCTAACGAGGTGTCTCCACCCGCCGAAAAAATTGCGATTTGTGGTTTGGCAGCCACCGCATCGGCTAAGCCTATTACCGTATAGTCTTTATTTTTGTATGTTAATTTTTTTCCAACAGAACGTTCAGATGCTACTAAAAGCAATTCAGTTACAGGAAAATTACGTTCAGCAAGTACTTTTAGCATGACTTCGCCAACCATTCCAGTGGCACCAACAACAGCTACTTTCATTTTAATTTAATTTAAAGTTCAAAAAATTTATGCTGCAAAACTAGTTAATAAATCTATTTTAGGACCAAAAAAAAGCCCTTGTTTTCTAGAAACAAGGGCTTTTTAACAACAAATAACACGTTGTTATTTATTTAACAGTTTGTTATTTTTTAAGTAAATCTCTGATTTCAGAAAGTAAATCATTATCTGATGGACCAGCAGGAGCAGCAGGAGCGGGCGGTGTTTTTGTTTTTTGATAAGATTTAATAATCATGAACATCACTAAGCCTACAATTACTAAGTTTACAATAGTATTAATCCAGTTACCATAAGCAATTACAGCGCCACCGGCCTCTTTAGCAGCTGCTAAAGTAGCATATTCTTTTCCGTCCATCGCGAAAAATAAATTGGCAAAGTCTACACCTCCGGAAAAATAACCCACGAAAGGCATGGCAATGTCATTAACAAAACCGTTGATTACGGCACCCAATGCACCTGCCATGATAACAGCAACTGCAAACTCAATGACGTTACCCGTCATTATAAAATTCTTAAATTCTTTCAACATAATTATTAATTTTTAATGGTTATGGTTATACGACCCTAAGGTAACTAAAAAGTCACATTTTTAAGAAATACAATTTAATTTTTAATTAACAGGCGTTTTACGCGTTGTGAAATGGCCGTTATAAGCTCGTAAGAAATGGTGTTGACGGATTCTGCTAATTTTTCGGCCGTAGAATTTGGCCCAAAAACAATGACTTCATCTCCTTCGTTACAAGCAATGTTAGTAACATCGACCATAATCATATCCATACATACATTTCCAAGAATATGGGCGCGCTGGTTATTAATTATAACAAAGCCTTTGCCTTTTCCGTATGGCCTGCCAATGCCATCGGCATGACCAATGGGCAATGTTGCAGTTCTTAAAAAAGCCTCGGTTTTAAAGGCACGATTGTAACCTACAGATTCGCCTTTTTCAATTTCATGAATTTGAGAAATAATGGTTTTTAAGGTCCCGATGGGTTTAAAATTTTTATTTTCTTTTTCTGAATTGCCAAAACCATATAGTCCGATACCGCATCTTACCATATCAAAATGTGCTTCAGGATAATTTAAAACACCGGATGTATTGCAAATATGAAGTTGTGGTTTATAACCGATTTGCTTTGTAACATGTTCAGCAATACTTTTAAATTTTTCTATTTGATTTAATGTAAAAGTTCTTTCGTTTAAATCTTCACTGGCCGCTAAATGCGAAAAGATCGATTTTATTTTTATAGCCTTTGTTTCTTTTACTTTTGAACTTAAATAATCTACGTCATTTCCCGAAAAACCCAAACGGTTTAAGCCGGTATTAAACTTAATATGCACTGGATAATCAATTTGTTTTTCCTCGGAAGCAATAGCTATAAATTCATTTAAAATTTTAGCATTATACAAATTGGGTTCTAAACAATGATCAATTAAAACATTGAAATTTACAGCCTGCGGATGCAGTACTAAAATAGGTTTGGTAATGCCAGCGTTTCTAAGCTTCACCCCTTCGTGTACAAAAGCCACGGCAAAATAATCTACCTGCAAGTTTTGTAAATAATTAGCAATTTCGCAGGCATCACTTCCATAAGCAAATGCTTTTACCACCGCCATGAATTTAGTATCGTTATGTAGTCTCGATTTTAAATGTTCAAAATTATGTTTTAGGGCATTTAAATCGATTTCAAGTACGGTTTCTTGAGCTTTAGGCATCTGTTTGTTTTGGTTTTGAAGTGACTTCTTCGGCATCGTTCACCTTCATGTTTCTAACTTTATCACGCGTCATGGCTTTGTAGTAAGCGGCTCTACTTAAGGGCTCATATTCATCAACCTCACCCAATAAAACCAGATTATCACTTTTAGCTTTTCGGTAACTGTATTGTGCTAAATTGCCGGTTCTTGTGCAAACAGCATGCACTTTGGTTACATATTCTGCGGTGGCCATTAAATATGGCATCGGCCCAAAAGGGTTGCCTTTAAAATCCATATCTAGCCCAGCCACAATAACACGAACGCCTTTGTTGGCTAAATCGTTGCAAACACGAACAATTTCATCATCAAAAAATTGTGCTTCATCAATACCAACCACATCGCAGCCATCGGCTAAAATAGGAATATTGGCCGCTGCCGGAACAGGTGTAGAACGAATTTGGTTGGCATCATGCGAAACCACCATATTCTCGTTATAACGCACATCTACAGTGGGCTTAAAAATTTCAACTTTTTGACGTGCGAACTGAGCGCGTTTAAGCCTGCGGATTAATTCTTCGGTTTTTCCAGAAAACATGGAGCCACAGATAACTTCTATCCATCCAAATTGTTCTTTCTGATTTACTGTATTTTCAAGAAACATTTTGTAATTTTAACACTAAAATAAAGCGATTATTCGTTTTTATAAAGGTGGCGTAAATTTATTAAAAAACAAATGCCTAAATAGCAATAATTTAAAATTTATAATAATGAAGAAGAAGTTAGAGTCGGAATTGATGAGTATTGCAGATAGAATCCTTAAATTAAAAGGAAAAGAAGATGTTGTAAAAATGCATGCTGAAGTATCAGCACTATTTGAAAAACTATCCGTTTTAAAATTTGCCAACGAAAATTTTGAGGGAGACTTGCCAATTATTGGGAATGACTCATCTTTTTTTGGCATGTTAGACAATGCTTTCAATAACAAAATAAGTGATAATATTGAAGTGGAAGATAAAATTTATATTAATCTGGATGAAGTTGAAGATGACGATATTATGGAGCCGGGAATGGCAACTATTAGAGATATGGTGGCACAAATGCCAAATGAGCCTGAAGAAATAGATGTTATTTTAGAAGAGGCGTTGCCAAAACCAAAGTATCAAAACAATGATTTGGACGATTTAATGTCAGGTTTTAAAGAAATGCCTGTTTTTGAGCCAGTCACTAGAGTATCAAACGGTATTAGTAACGAAAAAAAGTCTTTAAACGATAAATTAAAAAACGGAGGATTTAATATTGGATTAAATGATAAAATAGCCTTTATTAAGCACTTGTTTGAAGGCAAAAGTGAAGATTACGAACGTGTGATGTCTCAGTTAAATTCTTTCGAATCCTTTGCAAATGCGCAAGATTTTTTGATAAATATTGTAAAACCAGATTATAATAATTGGGCAAATAAAGAAGAATTTGAAGTACGTTTTCTTCAAATTTTAGAAAGCAGATTTAGTTAATGAGTAAACTCTATATTGTACCAACACCTATTGGGAATTTAAAAGATATGACTTTTAGAGCTGTTGAAGTTTTAAAAGAAGTCGATTTAATACTTGCTGAAGATACTCGCACCTCAGGGAAACTATTAAAGCATTATGAAATTTCAACCCATATGCAGTCGCACCATATGCACAATGAGCATAAAACGGTTGAAAATTTAATTCAAAGATTAAAAAGCGGTACCACGCGTAGCATTGATAAGTGATGCGGGAACACCTGCGATTTCCGATCCTGGGTTTTTATTAACCCGCGCCTGTATTGAAAACAATATTGAGGTAGATTGTTTACCTGGTGCTACAGCTTTTGTGCCGGCTTTGGTAAATTCAGGTTTACCAAATGATAAGTTTGTGTTCGAAGGTTTTTTACCGGTTAAAAAGGGACGACAAACAAGGTTGCTTATACTTGCAGAAGAGACACGGACGATCATTTTTTATGAAAGTCCGCATAAATTACTAAAAACCCTTTCTCATTTTTGTGAATATTTTGGTGACGACCGGCAAGTTTCAGTATCGAGAGAATTGACCAAGCTTTACGAAGAAACCATTAGAGGAACTGCCAAAGAAGTGTTGGACTATTATACCAACAAACCACCAAAAGGTGAAATTGTGATAGTAGTTGCAGGAAAAAATTAGAATGGATGCGAATAGGGGAATTCATAAATAAATTAAAAACCACACCAAAAAACCTTGAGTTTTCTGAAACCATGGCGGTTATAGACACAAACTATGTGTTTACACCAACGGCTTTTAAAAATGGCACATTACAGAACAATGCTGGAGAAAATTCGGGTTCATGTAAATTATTTGCTTTTGCAAAATTGCAAGGCTTTACAAAAAACGAAACCTTGGCGTGTTTTGGGAAATTCTATTTTGAGGATGTGTTAAATGATCCAAACGGAACAGGACATCAAAATATTAGAAATTTTATGATAACTGGGATTGATGGGTTAGTATTTGATGGGATTGCCTTGAAATTAAAATAAATTCTCTCTATTACATAAATAAACCTTATCCGAAAAGAATAAGGTTTATTTAAAATGGCTATTTGTTAAGACATTAATTTTTATATACAAAAGATTTTGCACCTTTAAAGGTTCTTGATAATGCCGGTGCTGTTGAGCCTTCTGGTTTTTCTAATTCAAATCCAAAACCGTTAATCATTACTTTAAATTCGCCTTCTTCTGTAACATAGGCGAAGGCTCTTGTTTCACTGTCTTGTGTCGCAATCTGAAGGTCTTTTTTGTTAATGTTGAATCTTACTGTTTTAGTTTCACCAACATTCAAATGAATACGTTCAAATTTTTTCAAGCGTTTTAATGGTGGTACTACAGAGGCATACATATCTCTGATATATAATTCAACCACTTCATCGCCCTTTTTTGTTCCTGTATTTTTAACATCAACGGTAACTGTTAAGTTATCATCACCAGTTAACACATCTGAACTCAAATTAAAATTGGAATACTCAAAAGTGGTATAACTTAACCCATGTCCAAATGGAAATTGCGGAAAATAACCCTCATCTGTAAAATTTCCAGGTGTTTTTTCTACATTCATTTCAGTCCATTTTAAATCATATGTCACGAAATCTCCAGAATTTCTGTGATAGGTATATGGAAGTTTACCTCCCGGATTGTAATCACCAAATACCGTTTGGGTAATAGCCTTCGCACCCTCACTTCCGGGTAAATATGCTAATAAAATACCATCTACTTCATCAGCAAATTCTGAAATTAATCGGCCTCTGCCTTCAATTAAAACTACAACAACTGGTTTTCCTGTTTTAACAGCAGCTTTCACCAGTTCAATTTGACGTTTATCAATGGTTAAATCCTGAATGGCACCAGGAGATTCAGCATACGAGTTTTCACCAAGCGCCAGTACAATAACATCGGCATCAGACACAGATCCTAATTGATAATTTGCGGGATCTTCATAATTTGAAACGGATTGACACTTGATATTTTCTTTACCAAGCATGGTTTCAAATTCATCTTTAACAGATTTAGTATTCCCGAATAAATTTATATGTCCGTTAGTTTTATTATTCGCGTTGGCTTTCCATGAGAAAGTAGCATCGGCTCCTTGCCAAGTGTAAGACCAACTACCATGTAAAGAAGGGACATTATTCGCGTTTGGACCAGCTAAAACAATTTTGGATTTTTTTGAGAGTGGTAAAATATTATTATTATTTTTTAACAAGGTCATGGTTTGTAAAGCTGCATTTAAAGCCGCCTCTTTATATTCTGGTCTTTTAAAGTTTTTAAAAGCTTCTTTTTCAGGATAAGGATTATCAAACAACCCTAAATCAAATTTTAATTTTAAAATTCGTTTAACCGATTCATCCACCCTTGCCGCAAATTTTGGATCTTCCTTATACAGTTCTGCTGCAATAATAGCAAACTTAAAATCATGTGGTGTCATACTCATGTCTATGCCCGCTAAAACTCCGGTACGAATCGCTTCCTTTAAATTTGGAGATACATTATGTCTTTCGTGCAACCTGTTAATGTCTTCCCAGTCGGTAACCACAACGCCTTTAAAACCCAACTCATCTCTAAGAACGGTGGTTAGTAAATATTTGTCGCCGTGCACTGGAATTCCATTTAATTCACCAGAATTTATCATGATGGTTGACGCGCCTGCATCAATAGCCGCTTTAAATTGGGGCAAGTAATATTCTCTTAGCTCAATTTCAGGGATATATGAAGGTGTTCTATCACGACCAGTTCTGGAAGCAGAATAACCAATAAAATGTTTCATGCAAGAAGCCACAGATGTAATTGACTTTAAACCATCTTCTTCATAACCTACTACAGAGGCTACGCCCATTTTTTCAACTATATAAGGGTCTTCACCATAAGTTTCTGGAAAACGAGACCATAACGGCATTTTACCTAAATCAAATACAGGATCAAAATTCCATCTTACTCCAGACGCTCTTAATTCTTTAGCTGTTATTTTGGCGCCTTCTTTGGCTATTGTGGGATTACGAGATGCGGCAATGCCAATATTATGAGGAAACAAAGTAGATTCTAAAGTAAAAGTTACACCATGTATAGCATCGAGTCCATAAATAACAGGAATTTTAGTGCCTTTATAGTCCTTGGTTGCCTTATCTTGAATAGTAGTGACAATATCCCGCCATTTTTCGACTGAATAAGCGTGATTAATGGAGTTTAATATGGATCCAACTTTGTATTTAGTAATAGCAATATCCAATAGATCTGCAGAAATAACACCTTCCTGGTTATCATAACCTCCTTTAAGTATAACGTTGAGGTTTATTTGTGTCATTTGACCCACTTTTTCCTCAATGGACATTTTTGAAAAAACGGATTCAATTTTAGCCTCTGTGGATTGTGATTGAGAATAACCAGTTTTGATAAATACTATAAAAAGTATTAAGGATAAGATGCCAACGCGGCGCTTTAAAAATTTGTATATCATGAGTTTAAAAATTTGCTTAAAGTTAATTATGTTTCCCTTTATTCCAGCCATGTTTCCCTAAATACTGTTCGCCACTTGCTACCGCGCCATCTTCAATTGATGTTCCCATACTATCGTTCCAGCGGTTTAAATATCCAAACAATGAAATAACACCTAGCATTTCTACAATGTCACCCTCGTCCCAATGCTGGTACAAGCGTTTTTTAATTGTTTCATCTACGGCGTTTGGTACTTGAGATGCTGCCAAACTAAAATCTAAAGCAGCACGCTCCGCTTCACTAAAAGCAGGGTGTGTTCTGTATTCCCAGATATTATCAAGTTGATTTTGTTCGGCACCATATCGTTCTGCAGCACGAATGGCATGTGCCTGACAGTATCTGCAACCCGCAGCATTACTACTTACCCATGCAATCATTCTTTTTAAAGAAGAGGTTACGCGCCCTTCGTTTGCCATGACCGCCTTATTTAAATTAATAAAGGCCTTACTTATGGCGGGACGCCGTTGCATAGTAAGCACCGAATTTGGACAAAAACCTAGTGTTTCATTAAAGAATTCAGCCAGTTCTTTTGTCTCAGAATCGTAATCGGAAGCAAGTGGTGTTACTAAAGGCATAATTTTGTTTTTTCTTTAAATTCAAAGATATAATTTTATTAACTTTCATCAATAATATAAAGGTATTTATGGAAGTAATTCTTAGGGCATTTAATTTAAAATTAAAACACACATTTTCAATATCCAGAGAGTCTTACAATGTGCAACCCACATTAATAGTAGAATTAAAGGATGGTAATTTTTCTGGTTTTGGTGAAGCCACGTCTAATCCATATTATAAAATTACCGTTGAAAAAATGATAAACGATATAACAACTTTGGAGCCTTTAATTGAAAGTAACAAAGATGCTATTCCAGAAGAATTTTGGAAACAGATGTATCCGCATTTAAAGCAAAACATGTTTGCATTATGTGCTTTAGATTTGGCTTTTAACGATTTGTACGCACGAAAAAAAGGCAAAAAATTGTATGAACTTTGGAATTACGATATCTCTAACAATCCGTTAACAAATTACACCATTGGAATAGATTCTATTGATAAAATGGTATCTAAAATGAAAGAACTTCCGTGGCCTATTTATAAAATAAAGTTAGGTACTAAAGAAGATATTAAAATTGTTACCGAGCTACGAAAGCATACAAAGGCTATTTTTAGAATTGATGCCAATTGCGGATGGACGGTTGATGAAACCATTAAAAATGCCAGAGCTTTAAAAGACCTGGGTGTTGAATTTTTAGAACAGCCATTGAAAGCGGATGATTGGGAGGGGCATAAGGAAGTATATCAAAAATCAGTTTTACCTGTTATGGCCGACGAAAGTTGTCAAGTGGAAGCCGATGTCGCCAGATGTTACAATCATTTTCATGGTATTAATGTGAAACTGGTAAAATGTGGTGGACTAACGTCGGCAAGACGTATGTTGATACATGCTAAAGAATTAAATATGAAAACCATGGTAGGTTGCATGACGGAATCATCGGTTGGTATTTCGGCAATTGCACATTTATTGCCGCTTTTAGATTATGTGGATATGGATGGTGCCATATTATTATCCGAAGATATAGCAACGGGTATCACGCTTAAAAATGGCGTAACAGAATACAGTAAATTAAATGGTATTGGTGTTGCTTTAATATAGTATTGTATGATTATTGATGGGTTTCCTGACAGAGCTATTATAGTAAATAGCAAACCGTTTTTATATTTCGGCGGCACGTCCTATTTAGGATTAGCTACAAATTCAGATTTTCAAAACAACCTGGTTTCAGGAATAAAAAAATGGGGAACGGCTTACGGAAGTTCTAGAAACGCGAATATTAAATTATCAATATACAATAAAGCAGAACAATTATTTTCAGAATTAATCGGGGCAGAAGCTGCCATCACATGTTCTTCCGGAACGTTGGCAGGCAAATTGGTTTTGGAATATTTATCGAAATTTAAAAACAGCTTTTATCATTACCCAAAAACACATCCGGCCATTTTGCATAGCCAAAGTTTGCCGGTTTTTGTAGATGGTAAATTACACCCTAATCTGTTAAGCAAAACTGTTGAAAACATAGTAATTACTGCGGATGCTATTTTAGGATTGGAGGTGGAACCATCAAACTTCGATTTTTTAATCCAGATCGCTTCACAAAAAAGAATAACATTGGTGGTTGATGAATCGCACAGTTTAGGTATTGTTGGCAATCACATTGAAGGTATTTTTAAGGCTATTTCTAATAAAAACCTGAGTCGAAAAATCATGGTATCTTCATTAGGAAAAGCCTTAAGTATAGCCGGAGGTATTGTTGCTTCAGATAAAAATTTTATAGAAGCACTAAAAAATGAACCTGATTTTATTTCTTCTTCAAGCATAAGTCCAGCCTATTTAGAAGCCTTTTTACTATCGCAAGCTATTATTAAAAAACAACGAAAAAAACTGGAAGAAAATTTAAGCTTTTTGTTTGAAGGTTTAAATTTGAATTCGGACTTTAAATTCAATAAAAACTATCCGGTTATCTATTGTGAAAACGAAAAAATTTATAATTATTTGTTTGATAATAAAATGATTATAACGAATTTTAAATATCCAACGTATAAAACGGCCATGAATCGAATGGTTATTACTTCTAGTCATACCGAAGACGATTTAGATAAACTGAAGCAGGCTTTAATAGCTTTTAACAAATTAAATTGAATGTTTTTTATTACAATTTAATACGTATTTTTGACCTTTCTAATAACACAATAGTTTAAAAAATGACGAATCTTATTACAACAACCTGGTTGGGAAACATGAAATTTGAGAGCACTAACCCATCAGGGCATAATTTGTTTATTGATGCAGGACCAGAGAATGATGGCCATGGTGAAGGGTATCGCCCAAAAGCGTTAATGTTGTCGGCATTAGCTGGTTGTTCGGGTTTAGACGTAGCATCACTAATTAAAAAAATGAAATTGGAGGTGACCGATTTTAAAATAGACATTGAAGCAAATCTAACCGAAGAGCATCCAAAATATTACGATAAAGTGGCTATGCATTTTCATTTTTATGGCGATAATTTAAGCGAAAAGAAACTTCAAAAAGCAGTCGATTTATCAATAGAAAAATATTGTGGCGTTATGGAGATGTTTCGTCAGTTTGCAGAGTTAACTATAGAAACACATTTTCATAAAAAATAAAAAATTTACAATTTAGAGTAAGTTACTTTTAACTTTTTACTTAGAACTTTTTCATGCGCTGGACATTAAAACCTAAACCCGATTCTAAAAAACTGGAGACTTTACAAAAAGCACTTCAGGTTGATGAGGTTCTTGCTACTTTATTGTTACAACGTGGTGTTGAAACTTATGATGATGCGAAAGCGTTCTTCAGACCGAGTTTAGACGATTTGCACGATCCGTATTTAATGAAAGATATGGATAAAGCTGTTGCCCGAATAGAAAAGGCCATGGCAAAAAAGGAAAATATATTGGTTTATGGCGATTATGATGTTGATGGCACCACCGCAGTGGCCTTAATGTCGTCCTATTTGAAATCGAAATACAATTTGGTCTACACTTATATTCCTAACAGATATGATGAAGGTTATGGCATTTCTTATAAAGGGATAAATTTTGCTTTAGAAAATAATTTCACATTAATTATTGCATTAGACTGTGGGATAAAGTCTGTTGATAAAGTGGAATATGCTAAAGATATAGGCATCGATTTTATTATATGCGATCATCACAGACCAGGAGACGAAATCCCTGATGCTGTGGCTGTTTTAGACCCTAAAAGAGACGATTGCACCTACCCATATAAAGAATTATGTGGTTGTGGTGTGGGGTTTAAATTGGTACAGGCACTTGCTCAAAAGGACGGCAAGAATATTGATGATTTAACCCATTATTTAGATTTAGTTGCGGCCGCCATTGGAGCCGATATTGTGCCTATTGACGGCGAAAACAGGGTGTTGGCATATTTTGGGTTGTTAGTTATAAATACGAATCCAAGACCAGGCATTAAAGCTATTTTGGATAAGGTTGAAAAAACGGAGTTAACTATTACCGATGTTGTATTTATTGTAGCACCACGTATAAATGCTGCAGGACGCATGGAACATGGAAATTTTGCGGTAAGATTGTTAACAGAAGAAGATGAAACATTGGCCAACAAATATGCCGAAGAAATTAACGATTACAATCTTGAAAGGCGCGAAACCGATAAATTAATTACAGAAGAAGCGCTTCAGCAAATTGAAGAACAAAACGAACAGAATCGCCTTACTACGGTTGTTTACCGTAAAGATTGGCATAAAGGCGTTATAGGTATTGTAGCTTCAAGGTTAACCGAAACCTATTACAGACCTACATTAGTTTTTACAAGAAGTGGTGATAAATTGGCGGCTTCGGCGCGTTCGGTGCGAGACTTTGATATTTATAATGCTATTGAAGCCTGTAGCGAACATATTGAACAATTTGGCGGCCATAAATATGCCGCTGGGTTAACACTTAAAGAAGAAAACTATGAAGCTTTTAAACAAGCTTTTGAAGATGTGGTATCAAAAACCATAGACAGAAATCTATTAACACCCGAAATTAAAATAGATGCTAAAATAGATTTACAAGACATTACCCCGAAATTTTATAGAGTATTAAAGCAGTTTGCTCCCTTTGGACCAAGTAATATGACACCTGTTTTTATGACAGATAATTTGTTAGATACGGGTTACGGAAAATGTGTAGGTGAAGACAAAACGCATCTAAGAATTACTGCAAGACAGCCACAATCTAATAGTATCGTTGCTATTGGTTTTGGAATGAGTGATAAATTCGATATCATTTCTAATAAAAAACCTTTTAAAGCTGTTTATTCTATCGATGAAAATGAATGGCAGGGAAATGTTAGCCTACAATTAAAACTGCGAGATATTAAGTAATATTTATGTTCAAAAGACTAAAATAATAATCACATTATTTTAAATTTGAACTTGAATAAAAGAACCCTTCACTAAATCCTGCAAGGCCTCAAAAACCTAATAGGCGTTAAATAAAGAGATTCCTGCTTTTTCAGGAATATGAAATATGGCAAAAACAGACCCATATGCGGCTTTACGAATAAGAGAATTCAATGTTTTCTTATTACTGCGATTTGCGCTGGTTTTTGGGTGGTCCATGCAGTTTATCATTATAGAATGGGAGGTTTATAGAATTACAAAAGATCCTTGGGCTATTGGTTTAATTGGATTAATGGAAATTATTCCGGCATTTACCATGGCGTTGTTTGCAGGCCATATTGTAGACCAAAAAGAAAAAAGAAACCTGCTAGCTATCTGTATCGCTGCTTTTTCATTAATAAGTTTCGGCTTGTTTTTATTAACATGGCCCGTAATAATATCCGAATGGTCTACCAAAACTATTTTATATAGTATTTATGCGTTGGTGTTTTTTGGAGGGTTTTTGCGTTCGTTTTTTGGACCAACTATATTTTCATTAGTGGCTTTAATAGTTCCGAAGAAAATATATCCAAATGCCGCTACCTGGAATAGTTCGACATGGCAGGTAGCATCGGTTTTAGGACCAGCTTTTGCTGGCTTTTCTATAAAATGGATTGGGGTGCATTGGGCGTTATGCATTGTGTTTGGCTTGGTTATTTTTTCTTTAATGGTTTTAATGTTTATTGATAAGAAACCGATTTTAAATCCGAAAATTGGGGAGCCTATTGTCGAAAGTTTAAAGGAAGGCGTGCGGTTTGTGTTTAAAACAAAAGCTATTTTAGGAGCCATAACTTTAGATATGGTGGCCGTTTTATTTGGTGGAGCCGTTGCTTTATTGGCTGTTTTTGCTCAGGATATTTTAAAAGTTGGTGCCGAAGGTTTTGGTATTTTAAGAGCTGCACCTGCTGTAGGTGCTTCTTTAACCATGCTATTTACAGCGTATTTACCAATAAGTAAAAATGCAGGAAAGAAATTGTTAGGGGCTATTTTTGGTTTTGGTGTTTGTATTATCGTTTTCGGGTTTTCCAATGTCTTTTGGATTTCGGTAATGGCCTTGTTTTTTAGTGGCGTTACCGACGGGGTTTCGATGGTAATACGTCAAACCATTTTGCAGTTAAAAACACCAGACCATATGCGAGGAAGAGTATCTGCTGTAAACTCCATGTTTGTTGGGTCTTCTAATGAATTAGGTGCGTTTGAAAGTGGATTGACAGCCAAACTAATGGGCACTGTAAATGCTGTAATTTTTGGTGGCACCATGACACTAATTACGGTTTTGACAATTGGAGCAAGAAATAAAACGCTCCGAAATCTGGATTTGACTGAAGATTTGGAGGAACACAATAAAGATTAATATTCCTTTAGTTCAAAATTTTCACCATCAAAAACTCCGTAAGTGAAATAAGAAATCCAATCGCCAAGATTGATGTATTTTGAAGTGTTGGTTAGGGTTATTTCTAAAGGCAAATGCCTGTGACCAAACACAAAATAATCGTAATGTTTTTCTTTTAATTTTTCTTTGGAGTATAGCACTAACCACTCATTGTCTTCACCAAGGAACGTAGCATCATCATCACCGGAAATCAATTTGTTTTTAACGGATAAATACTGCGCAATGCGCATCCCAATATCTGGATGCATCCATTTGAACAACCATTTAAAAACAGCATTTGTAAACACCTTTTTCATGCGTTTATAACCTTTATCGTGCGGACCTAAACCATCACCGTGTCCAATAAAAAATGTTTTATTGTTAAATGTAAACTCTTTTGGTTCATGATATACGGGAATGTTTAATTCTTCTTTAAAATAACCATTCATCCATAAATCGTGGTTACCAACAAAAAAATAAATCGGAATTCCAGAATCGGATATTTCGGCAAGTTTACCTAATGTTCTTGTAAACCCTTTTGGAACAACGGTTTTATATTCAAACCAAAAATCGAATAAATCGCCAACCAAAAAAATAGCGGCGGCATCATGTTTTATAGTGTCTAACCAAGCAACGAATTTCTTTTCGCGTGGGCGAGAAGCTTCTATTGTTGGTGCTCCGAGGTGATTATCGGAAGCGAAATATATTTTTTTCCCTTTTGGAATATTCATGGGGTAAATATAAATAAATTAGCCACAAATGCACGAATATTTATTTTAGAACTAATCATAACTGACAGGTGCGTTAGGGATTGCAGCGGTATCCTTTTTAAAACGGGCTAGTAATAAACAAACTTTCATTTAAATAATTGACAGATAGCCACGTCGCTCACTCCTCGCTATGACGTTTTAAAAAGATTTAGCGAAAGCCCGACCTGAAAGGGAACGCCCTAAATATTATCGTAAGCAAACCATTCGGCAAAAGAGCTTTCGGTTTCCTGAAGTTTAAGCGAGTGCAAATCGATGTTTTCGGGTAAACGACGCATTATTTTTTTTGCGAAATCGATGACCATCATTTCGCTGGTTGGTTGATAATCTACCAATAATACATTGTGTCCTCGATCTTCAAGTTCTTTTGCCAGTTCTACATGTGGTGTATTTTTGTTGAAAACAGTGGCATGATCGAACACGTTTACAATGTCTTCTTTCACAATTTTTTTTAAATCGCCAAAATCTATAACCATACCGTACTTTACATTCGATTTGTCTGAAATTGGTTTTCCTATAACGGTTACCGATAGTTTATAGCTGTGACCATGTACGTTTTTGCACTTGCCATCGTACCCATATAGGGCATGACCAGTTTCAAAAGAGAATTGTTTTGTAATACGAATGAAGCTCATTAATCAGGGTTTTAAAACACAAAGATATTCATTTTGTAAAAGCAATTTGATTTTAGATTACATTTGACCAATAATTGGCACTTTTTTTTGGTGTTAACCAATGTAAGAGAGCACATTATGGGTCATCTTTTTGAGGCTATTGATTTTATTGAAAATCCATTATACGAACAGATAATTTCTGATATCGGAACACAGCAATTTAGTATTATTGAGAATTTTTTTACTACGGAAGAAGTTTCCCTTTTAAGACAATCGCTTTTAGGAAAGTATGAAGAAGATACTTTTAAAAAGGCTGCTATAGGTAACAGGTTGAACGAAACGATAGTTAAATCTATTAGAGGCGACGTTATTTTGTGGATGGAAGAATCTAAAGCTGATATAAGTGAGCACGTGTTTTTTAATAAAATTAACGATTTAGTGAGCTACTTAAATAGCACTTGTTTTTTAGGCATTTTACACAAGGAGTTTCACTACGCTATTTACCCTAAAAGCACGTATTACAAAAGGCATATTGATACGTTTCAAAACGACGACAGACGAAAATTATCGTTTGTGTGTTATTTAAATGAAGATGGGTGGTTGCCCGAAAATGGTGGTGAGTTGGTACTGTATTTAGATACAAACGGTAAAGAAGTTGAAAAAGTTATTTACCCATTTCCCGGGCGTGTTGTAATTTTTGAAAGCCAAATTATAGAACACGAGGTAAAACCTGTAAACAGGGAGCGTTTAAGTATAACGGGTTGGTTAAAAACGCGTTAATTAGCGTCTTTTTCTTCTGTTAACAAAATAAACAATTATTAAAACAAGGGCTAAAACCAGAAATAAACCGTTACCACTTATAAAACTTAAAATATCCATAGTTATTGAATTTAATGCGTAAATGTAAAATATTTAGACTATAAATTCATAACAATAAAAAGGATATTCGCTTTGCTTCGGGAAATAGATACTTTCTAAACGCTGATAACCTCTTTGTTCGTAAAATTTTAAGTTTCTTAAGTTTTGAGAAAATGTATCTAATCGTATGGAAGCAAAAAGATTTTTTTTGGCATAGGTTTCGGCAAAAGCCATGAGTTGTTGCGCATAGCCGTTACCTTGGTGATCGGGATGAATCGCTATACGATGAATGTATAAATTGTTTTTATTGGATGTAAGCCATTTTAAAGGTTTATAAAAATCGTCCATTAAAGTTGAGATGGCAATGCAACCAATTAATATAGAATTTTTTTCAAGAACATACAATTCGTTACGTTTTACATCTGCGATAAAGACTTCTTTATTAGGGTAATGCTCGTTCCACTGATAAATTTTATTTTCAATTAAATGTAAAGCACACAATTTAGTAACTTTTAAAATTTCGTCGATATCTGAATATGTTCCTTTACGAATCATTTAATTGTTTACTTTTGCATTAAAATTAAGTTTAAATTTTTTAAACATGAAAAATATTTTAGTACCAGTTGGATCCTCAAAAAATGCTTTAAGCAATTTACAATATGCTGTTGATTTCGCAGCTGCATTTGGCGCCAAACTTTACGTTGTTCAAGTATATAATGTATATACTAAAGCAGGTACCATGATAAAAATAGATCATATTTTAGAGCAGGATACTCTAGAATATTTAAACGATTTAGTATCTAAGATTAATACGAAGAATGTTGATATCGTTGTAAGAGCACTTAAGGGGAAATTTATTGACACTATTGAGTTGGCTTGTAAAGCGGCAGAGATTGATTTGATTTTGATAGAGCCAAGAATTTATTCTGAAGATGATGAATTGTTTTTGGGAAAAACATCGGGAAAAATTGTTAAACAAACAGTTATTCCAACGTTAATAGTCCCTGAAGGTTATGTTTATAAACCTATCGAAATAATTTTGATGGCTTTAAAATCTGCTATTATTAAGAAAAGAAGGCGTTTTAAACCCGCTTAAAGATGTTAAAGATAGATTTAAAGCTAAGGTAGATTTGCTTTTGGTGAAAACACCATATTATAACGAAGGCGATTTTGATGTCAATGAAGAATTAACCAGTATAGTTTCAGATATTTCATATACCGAAAATCCAACAACTTATCAAGGCGTTTTGGAGCATTATATTGAGCATAAACCAGATATGCTTTGTGTGGTAAGACGTAAACGCGGCTTTTTTATGAAAAAATGGGAAAATAACACCATTTATAAAAAAGACTTTAATAGCAAACTACCCGTCTTGGTTTTAAGCGAATTAAAATAATAAATTGGGGATGTAGCTCAGTTGGCTAGAGTGCTTGACTGGCAGTCAAGAGGTCGTGGGTTCGAATCCCATCTTCTCCACCAGAAATAATAAGGTTTTCAAGAAATTGAAGGCCTTTTTTGGTTTTAATTGTTCAATTATGGCTATTTCCTCATTTTGAAACTTATGGCGGATTTAGGATGCTTTATTAACTTTTATCCTACATAAATCATAGCTAAATAAAAAACCTTTTAAAACTAGTTTTAAAAGGTTTTTTATTGTTATTTGAAATCCAATTATATGTAATTCCTCTAATTGAATTTAGTTGAAGGTATTATTAGAATAACGCTATTTTAATAATAATTTTGAATTATGTTTTCTGCCATTTGCATCAATTTCTAATATATATAGTCCAGAAGCTACATTAGATCTATTCCATGTTTGAACAAAATTACCAACTGACTTATCTTCATTTAATATTGTTTTAACTTTTTTGCCGGTTATATCGTAAAGATTTATTTGAACTCTAGCGGCTTCATTAAGACTTAAACTAATATTAACAAATTCTGAAGATGGATTCGGATAAATATTTACCAAACCATTAATTCCAAAACTTTTATTAGATAATGTTGTATCTGCTTTTGTCATCTCAATAGCTCCTATATAATAAAATCCATTAGGTTGATCATTATTAACGCCTGTTGTTGCTTGAATAGTAATATTATTGCTTCCATCAGGTTGCACATTATTTATGGTAGCTACGTTAGCAGTATTATTAGTTGCATCTAAAGTAGCAGTTTTTGCAGTAGCTCCAGTTATGGTATATAGAGTTTCTCTATTATAAGTATCAACAGATGTCACTCTTGATGCAAAAATTTTAAACGAATAATATTTTCCTGATTCTAAATTAGAAAGCGTAAATCCCCCCGTTGTCTCCGTACTCCCATTAAAATCAATATTTTCTCCAAAAAAACTATCTCTAGATGCTGTAGCTGGGAAAGGTAATCCTGCATCAGGTGAGGTCGTTCCTTCATTGTTGTTATTAACATTAGTGTCAAAAACATCGGTTAGAGTTAATACTTCAGTTGTAGATACACCGGCATTATCAATTAAATTTACAGCAGTAAGAGCCGCATTTTGATCAGTAAAATTATTCCAAAACCCAAGAGTTTCCTGTACAGGGTCTCCAAAATCTATTAGGGTAATTTGTTGCCCATATGTGGCACTACTTATAAAAGTTAATAGTAATAATTGAGTAATTTTTTTCATATTCAAATAGTTTTAGGTCGTTAATATTTATAAGCACCTCTTCTATAGAGGTCTTACATTTTCTATAATTTAGACGAATGTACGATTTTATTTGTAGAAAAATCTGCTATTATAAAAAAAAAGGCGTGTTAAATTAATGATAGGTTTAAGGCTAAAGTAGATTTGCTTTTGGTGAAAACACCATTTTATAACGTAGGAGATTTTGATGTTAATTCAGAATTATCTGGTGTAATTGCAGATGTAATTTATTCTGAAAACCCAACAACCTATCATGGTGTGCTAGAACATTATAAAATGCACAATCCCGATATGCTTTGTGTTGTAAGAAGAAAAAGAGGTTTTTTTATGAAAAAATTGGAGAATAACCAGATTTACAAAAAAGATTTTAATAGTGCTTTACCTGTTTTAGTGTTAAGCGAATTAAAATAAATTATTGGGGATGTAGCTCAGTTGGCTAGAGTGCTTAACGGGCAGTCAAGAGGTCGTGGGTTCGAGCCCAATCTTCTCCACCAATAATGATATGGCTTTCAAGGAATTGAAGGTCTTTTTTGGTTTTAAACGGTAAATTTAAATGCACACTAAAAGGCAAAAAAAAAGAGCTATCCTTTCGCTGAATTTCTCCTTTTTTTTATAATCGAACACCAATTATATTATATATGCAAATAACAGAATCATGTTTTAGAAAAAACATGACTTTTGTTAGGTTTTAAAATTTATATCAAAAAAACAGCTTTTTTTAGATTCGGTAGTGAAATAAATTAAATGGCAGTGTTCAAAAAAATCTGTTTCGCCAGTGTTTACAGGGCTTTACAGTGAATTGACATTTATATTAATGGTTTTAAAGTGCCATTAAAAAAACTCTCGAAAAATCACATGGGTAATATTCCCTAAAACAACAGCAAAACAAATAAGTAGCAAGAATTTGTTTGATATCGGGAGCTGAATTAATTGTTATAGACGGTATTATGGCTATTGCAGGTGTTGCAAACTCTGTATCTTCAACAACCCCAATAGGAGCCGGAATGTTTGTGTTGGGGGTGGCGACAACCGTTGCGAGTTTTCCATTATTTATTCTAACCGGAAGTAAAAAAAGAAAAGCGAGATTATCGCTCAAGACAGAGACAGTTTATTAAGGAACAAAAGGTGATAATTTTAATTCTCTTTTTTTATCGCTTTCTATTCCGCTTAATTAAAAAATCGAAAAAGCGGAAGTTTTTTAAGTTTTATCAATTTGAAATAGAAATGAGGTCGATACATTGAATAAACAAACCAAGGAGACTTATAACTTAGTGTTTATTTTAGTTTTAAAAAATCTATTACTTTATTAACAACCTTATTTAAATGTTCTGGCAAAAAGTCGTGATCCCATGGGTGATGTGCTCCAAAAACATGATTAGCGCCCTCAATTATTTCTAATTTACTTTTAGGGTTCCATGCGTTAAGACTTTCTGCTTCAGTCATAAAAACACTCGTGTCATTGTTTCCATGAATTATTAGATGAGGGATTTTTAATTTTGAAACAGCACGTTTAATAGTAAGACGGTTTTCATTAGCTATAAAATCCTCATAAAACTGATAAAAATGAGGCATTTGCTGTTTTGTTCTGCCATTTAAAACATATTTTACACCTTCTGCTTTCCATGATTGTAAATCGCCAATTGTGGCAGTTCTTTTAGCAAAATCGCAAACTCCAGCTAAAGTAACAACACTTTTAATTCTTGAATCTTCTTCAGCTTTAATTGAAACGATACCACCACCTCGACTATGACCAATGAGTGAAAAATTATTTATATCTACTATTTTTTTTATTTCAGTATTATTGTAAACCCAATCTATAACCAATTCTAAATCGTCTAACTCCTTTGTGTAATTATTGTTGCCGAAAGCTTCTAAATCGGGAAAATCGATAGGCTGCTCAACAGTACCACCATTATGCGAAAAGTTAAATTTTATAAAAGAGAATCCAGCTTTAGCGAATTGTTTCTGCCATGATATTCCATGCGCCCCAATCTTTAAAACCTTTGTAACCATGACAAAATAGAATAACGGGCATGTTTGTTTTATTCGCGGGATAAGTAACATCAATCACTATTGGTTTTTGGTGTTTTCCTGGAATAACAAAATGTTTTTGAGTCAGCATTTAAATTTCTTTTTCTGTAAATGGGATGTTAGGATTGCAAATTTCTAAAATAAGCTGTTTTAATTCAACTTTAAAAGCATCAATAGTTTCGTAAGTAATCAAGAAATCTTTTTTTGCGCCATTGCCAGCTTTGTCTTTTTTAGCAAATCCTAAAAATCCGGCATCTAAATTTTTAAATGATATAATACCTGCTTCAACAGGGAGTTTTATAACTTTCATTTCGTGCATCATATAAGCATAAGCAAGTATTTGAAATGGTTTACTATATTTTTTATAATCGGTGGTAATGTCTTCCCAATTTACAATTTCTACTTGGGCTTGTTCTACACGGCCTGTTTTATAATCGATAATCCTGGTCATACCATTATATTCGTCAACGCGATCTACTTTTCCAACCAGTTTTACAGGAAAATCAAGTTCGGGAATATCGAATAACACTTCATTATTAGCTTCTATGGCGCGTATTTTTATTTGATTTCCGGCTTTTAAATCTCGAATTTCAAAATCTAAAAAATTGGACACATAGCGCTTGGCTATTTCAAAAACAATAAGATTTTTCCCTTTAGTAATATCGCCTTCTTTGTATTCATTTTTAAAATGAAAAGTTACTTTTTGCTCAATTTGAGATTTTAAAGTTTTAATATTATCAGCAGTTATAAATGTTCCAACTAAGGGTTTGTATAAATCTTCAAGGGTGTTATGTACTACAGTGCCTAAAGTATTCGCCGCAACCGTTTCTTCAACATCATCGTGCTCTTTTATTTTTAGTATTTTTTGATAATAAAAATCTATTGGGTTTCTTATGTATGAGGTTAGCGACGAAGGCGAAAACCCTTTTTTTGCAAGATTAACAATGTCTTTTAGCAGGCTTTCATTCTTCCCGATGGTTTGTAATGTGGTTTCAATAATCGGTACTTGTGGCGCTATAATTTGATGGTTAATTGGATGAATTCCTTCTAATTCCAGTTGAGTAATAAATCGACTTTTTTCGCCGCCAGTTAGCACATCTGCTTCGGTATTGTATAAAATGTATATGTTTTTGGCACGTTGTAATAGTCTGTAAAAATGGTATGTGTAAACCGCATCTTTTTCTTTATAAGTAGGAAGTTTGTTTTCTAATTTCACATCGAATGGAATAAAAGAATTATTACTCTTTCCTGAGGGTAGAATGCCTTCATTCACCGAAGAAATAATTACGGTTTCAAAATCTAGCACACGTGATTCTAACATGCCCATAATTTGCAAACCTTGTAACGGTTCGCCTTGAAAATCTAGAGTCTCAGAACTTAATAATTCTTTATAAATACTAAATAAGGTTGAAATATCCTTTATGTGATGAAATTCGGAGTTTAATCGAGAAAGCTCATTAAACATTTCATTAAAACGGTACAAATACTCCAACGAAAGCAAATTAGAGCCTTTATTAACGTCCAAATTAGTTTTTACACACACAATTAAGTCAGAACAATTTTTAAGGATTAAATCGATTGATTTGCCCCAATTAGAAAACAAGATGTCAATAATGTAATCCGAAGAAACTGCCATTTGTTTCAATCGCTGTATTGTAACATAAATAATATTATTAACTTCTATCGTTTCAATAATTTTTGAAGCGTAATCAATAGAATCTTTGTGAAATAAAGGTCGAATAAATTGGTGCGCTATTATATTGATAACATCTTTATAGTAAAAGGTGTTTGAAGGGGTTTTATGAAGTCGAAATAACGATTCGAATAAAGAAGCCAGAGGAATAGACTTTAATGGAAAGCCCATAGTTATATTTAAAGCCTCTACGTGTTGTGGTAGTGAATTAAGTACCGGAATTAATAAATTTTCGTCGCCTAATACAACGGCTGTATTTTGTAAAGATTGGTTCTCTTTTAGTAAATTGTTTAAAAGGGAACCTATATATTTTGCTTGCCCAATATTTTTAGGAATTCCAAAAACTGAAATATTTTTTTTGATTGAATAATTGTTGGTTATCCAATTAAAAGGATTTTTTTTAAAGTATGTCCAATTTGTTTTATGCTGCCTTGTAAATAATGCGGCATCATGGTTTTCGTTATTTATGAAAACAGCATCAATATCCCAATATACTTTTGCTAATCCGTTTTGAAGCAATTCCTGAATAATGGTTTCTTCTGAGGTATTTAAAGCATTAAATCCCAAAAAAACATGTTGTTTTTCAGCATTGTTTTGAATGTATGCTTCTAAATTTTCAACAGCTTCTCTGTAAATTAATCCTTGATATCCAATTTTTTTATTTAATAATTGTTGGGTGAAATGATTATAATAAGTATGAAGCTTATTCCAGAAAGACAGATATTTTTTAACAAAGTCCGTTTTATTTTCTTCTAACGACCAATGTTTTAAATCTTGAATGGCGCTTAAATAATTGAATATGTTCTTTTGCGGAATAAGATATCTATCTATTTCGTTAAAGTCCTGAAGTAAAATTTGTGCCCATTTAGAAAACGACTCAAAAGAATCAGGTTCGCTATCTTTTGTTAAATGGATGTATGTGTTATAAAAATGGAAAAGAAGTTCGGAGTTTGAAACAGATTTTAATAGCGACATCTCTTCAACAAATTCTTCAATACTGAGTATTTGTGGCGAAAAAATAGTTTGATTTGTGACTTTTGAAAGTTGATGTTTTAAAAAGAGTCCTGCTCTTTTACTAGGTAAAATAAAGGTTAATTCAGAATGATTTACTTGTTTGTTTTGTAAATCTTTTAGAACATCAAAAATAAAAGTTGTCATTGTATAAAAATAAAAAACGCTTCGGATATCCGAAGCGTTTTTAAACTTATTATTTTAAAGGTACTAAATATATTATTTAGCTAAGTTAATTTCAACACGTCTGTTGTTAGCTCTACCTTTAGAAGTAGTATTTTTGTCAATTGGTTTAGACTCACCGTAACCTTGAGATGAAAGTCTAAATTCGTCAATACCATTTTTAGTTAAGTATTCTTTAACTGATAATGCTCTTGCTTCAGATAAAGATTGGTTTAATTTGTCGCTACCAACGCTATCAGTATGACCTTCAACTGTAAATTTAGAGTTAGGATATTCATTTAAAATTTTAATGATATCACCTAAAACAGTTTCAGATTGAGTTTTGATAGAAGATTTACCTGTATCAAATAAGATCGTTTTAGCGTAAGCATTTAAAGTTTTTTGAACTTCAGCAGAAAGTTCAGGACATCCGTTGTTAGCAACAGTTCCTGCTACTGTAGGACATTTATCGTCTTTATCTAAAACGCCATCTCCGTCAGTGTCAGGCCAAGGACAACCTTGGTTAGCCGCAGGACCAGCAACTGTAGGACATTTATCGTCAGCATCAGTTACACCATCACCGTCAGCATCTGGACAACCAGCTAATGCTTTTAAACCAGCAACTGTAGGACATTTATCATCTTTATCAGCAATACCATCACCGTCAGCATCTGGACATCCGTTTAACGCCGCTAAACCAGCTTCGTTTGGACAATCATCTTTACTGTCTTCAATACCATCACCATCAGTATCAGGACATCCGTTGAATGCAGCAATACCTGCAACATCTGGACAAGCATCATCTTTATCAAAAATACCATCACCATCAGTATCAGTTCCACCAAATTTGATAGAAATTCCAGCAGTATGTTGGAAATGTGGTGCTAAATAATCTTCGAAAGAATGTTTGTAAGCCGTTTGTAATGTTAAACCAATATTGTCGTTAAACCAAAAGTTTAAACCAGCAGTACCATTTAATGTACCAGCTCCAATTTCGTCAATCCAAGTGTAACCTCCACCAACTCCTAAATAAGGGTCAATAGTTGTTCCTTGTAAGAAATTATATTTAATTGTTCCATCAACTCCGTAGTAAGACAAATCACTTACTGATCCTGCGTTCCAGTTTTCTATTTTATTAAGTGATCCTGCAACTCCAAAAGAGAAACCGTCACCTAAATGTTTAGAAACTGAAATTGTAGATAAGGAAGGTAAGATATTCCAGTTATCTCCAACATTAAAGAAATCAGTAAACATACCACCAACATCTTTTGTTGGATAATTGTCAACTGCATTTGCACCTATGGTGATTTGCCATGGGTTGTTGTTGTCTTGCGCATTAGCGTTGCTATAACCAAGTACAAGCAACATAGCGAACATTAATCTGCTAAGATTTTTCATATTCAAAAGTTTAATTTTTAAGTGTTAATTGTAAACAAAAGTAAGTTGTTAAATTTTATTAACAAAGACAAATATATAAAAAAATCGAATATTTCTTTAAATCATTGGTATTTTGGAATGATTTTATATAATTTAAGAATTGTTTTATATAATATCCATTAATTTTCCAATTTTAGTGAATGAAAGAATCGCCTTATCAATGTTTTCTTTTGTATGTGCTGATGATAATTGTACGC
The DNA here is from genome assembly GCA_963698455.1 of uncultured Flavobacteriaceae bacterium. GTDB lineage: Bacteria > Bacteroidota > Bacteroidia > Flavobacteriales > Flavobacteriaceae > Mariniflexile. The sequence continues at coordinate 553,007 of CAVOQU010000002.1, forward strand.
GTATTCTTGCTTTTTCTTTTGGAACTACAGGAAAAAAGAACCCAATAACATAAATTCCCTCGGTTAAAAGCAGCTTTGCCATCTTTTGTGCTTTTTTAGCATCATATAACATGACTGGAACGATGGCAGAATCGCCGTCAACAATATCGAAACCAGCATCTTTCATACCTTTTTTAAAATAATTGGTATTCCACTCTAAAGTGTCTCTCAGTTTCGTGTCATTTGCCAGCATATCAAATACCTTTATAGAGGCACCTACAATAGCAGGGGCTAAAGAATTTGAAAATAAATAAGGTCTGGAGCGCTGACGCAGCAAGTCAATTATTTCCTTTTTACCTGTTGTGTAACCACCCATAGCACCTCCTAACGCCTTTCCTAAGGTTCCGGTTATAATATCAACGCGACCCATAACACCTTTTTCTTCCAAGGTTCCACGTCCGGTTTTGCCTATAAATCCTGCGGCATGACATTCATCAACCATTACTAGAGCATCATATTTATCAGCTAAATCACAAATTTTATCTAAAGGAGCAACTACACCATCCATAGAAAATACGCCATCGGTTACTATTAATTTAAATCTAGCACCATTTTTATTGGCTTCAATAAGTTGTGCTTCTAAATCTTTCATGTCGCTATTTTCATAACGATATCTGGCCGCTTTACATAAGCGAACACCATCAATAATCGAGGCATGATTTAAAGAATCTGAAATAATAGCATCTTCGGCCCCTAATAGTGGTTCGAAAACACCGCCATTAGCATCAAATGCTGCCGCGTATAGTATAGTATCTTCGGTTTGATAAAAATTTGCAATCTTGTGTTCTAAAGTTTTATGAATGTCTTGGGTGCCACAAATAAAACGAACAGAACTCATACCAAACCCGTGTGTATCCATAGCGTCTTTTGCTGCCTGAATAACTTCTGGATGCGACGATAAGCCTAAATAATTATTAGCACAAAAATTTAAAACGGTTTCGCCTGTGTTTAAAGTGATTTCCGCACCTTGTGCAGAAGTGATAATACGTTCTTCTTTATAAAGTCCGTTATTTTTTATGTCTTGAAGTTCTAATTGAAGGTGTTTTTTTAGTTTCCCGTACATTATATTGCGTTTTTAGCAAAGTTATACTTCTTTTACTGAAATATCATCATTCATATAAACAAGAATCTTCTTTTTAACTGTTATTTTCATGTCCTGTAATATATCTTGATATAATTGTAATTGTTGTGCATGTTTTTTGTCTTCTGCTCCCGTTTTATAATCAATTATAACGGCTTCATTTTTAATATTTACAACGACACGATCTGGTCTTAAAATACTACCTTCTTTAGTGATGATATCTCGTTCATTATAAACTGTATCAGTTGTGTTATAAAAAGTTTCAAGTTTAGGATGATTAATGAGTTCAATTACGATTTTTTTTAAAGGTTCTGCTTGTTGCAGATTAATTATAGAATCGTTTATAAAATCATTCATAACAAAATCAATATCATCTTTCGTTTTAATTTTAGACATGATATTATGCAAAAGATTTCCTTTTTCGATGGCTTCTTTTTGACTGGTATCCCACAGAAAACCAGATTTGGTTATAATATTTATATTATGTGTTTCTTTTGAAGTGGAAATAAATTCTTGCTGAATGATATTTTCTTTGGACGACGTTTTGTTTTGACTTGTTTTTTCTGAAAGTCCAAAACTATAATTAGTTTGAACATCGTTCCAAACGCCAATATGTTGTAAATAGTTGATAAATAAACCCGAATATTTTTTACAGGTTATTTCCCCTTTTGATGGAGTTTCGTGAGTAGAAATAATATATAACTGTTCAACCGCCCTTGTTAATGTTACATATAACAGATTTATATTATCAAGCTCCTGTTCGGATTTGTGATTGTTAAAAATTTCCAGTCCGCTTTCGCCAAAATTTTCAAAATCTTTATTAAAATTTAACAAAGTATGCGAAAAGCCATTGTATGTTTCTTTATTTATTGGAAACCATTCTTTTGGTTCTAATTCACGGTAAATATCCAAATCGGCATAAGGAAAGATAACCACAGGAAATTCCAATCCTTTTGATTTGTGAATGGTCATAATTTGAACAGCGTTTTGCCCTTTAGGAGAAACGACACTTAAACTGTCTTTTTTCTTGTCGAAATAGTCTAAAAACCCAGAAATATCGGAGCCTTTTTTTTGTGAAAAATCTAAAACAACATCTAAATAAAACTGCACATATGCGTTTGATGTTTTAACTAAATTAAAGCTTCTAATAATGGTTTCTGCCAAATCGAAAAGAGGAAGCTGTAACAAATTACTATTATCTATATAAACATGATAAGCTTCAAAACTTTTAAATAATTGTGAAAGATTTGAGTTTATATGATTGCTAAAATAGTCGTGCTTGTTTTCAATTTGAAACAAAGAAGTTAAATAATTTAAAATCGAAACTTTAATTTCATTGTTTTTTGGCTGAATTAAAAGGGCCATCAGGTTGTTTACAAAAAGAACTTCTGCCGAATTGCTCAATAATAAGGTTTCAGATGAAATAATAGGAATATGATGCTGGCTCAAATAATTGGCAATGGCAACACCTTCCTTTTTCTTACGAACTAGAACACAAACATCTTCTAATCTATAGCCATTTTCAATACAGTTTTGAATGGTTTTTAAAACATTTTCTGAAAACACTACATCTCTATCATCTTCCTTTTCAATAGCTAAAAACGATAATTCAACATACCCCGTTTCTTTTAAAAACGAGTTTTGATGTGCGTTTTCATAGAGGTTTTGATATTCTTTATTGTTAAATACCAAACTTGATAAAAACTTAAAAAAGGCATTGTTAAATTCAATTATTTCTTTAAAACTTCTATAGTTAGTTGGAAGATTTTCAACTTGTTTTTTTATCTGAAACGGATTTTCCTTATTAAATAAGCCAATAAACTGTTCTGCTTTGCCACCGCGCCACCGATAAATAGCCTGTTTTGCGTCGCCAACCAGCATGGTACTACCATTTTCTGCAGACAAGGCATTATTTATCAACGGGATTAAATTTTCCCATTGTAAAACAGACGTGTCCTGAAATTCATCAATAAAATAATGTTTAAATTTTTCGCCAATGCGCTCGTAAATAAAAGGTGTGGGTTGGTTTTTTATTTCGTTACTTATTATGCTGTTAAATTCTGAAATAAGCATTTTGTTTTGATCTTCTTTCAGTGTTTTTAGTTCATTATTTATGGCGTTTAATACTGATAATGGTGTCACGTTTTTATAAAAAGCTTTTAAAAATTTATAATGAAAAACAGCTTTTCTGGTTTCGTAATAAGCACTTACTAATTGTGGTTGAATTTGCTCTATAATAGCAGCAATTTCGTTCGAAACCCGCTTAGGATAAAGTGTTTTGCTTTCAATATCTTGTTGCCAACCAGCCTCAAAATTGATGTCAAATTTAGTATTCGTTAAATTTTCAAAATGCTTTGGCAAATAGCTGCCCGAAAAATCGTTGTGTTCTAATCCAGCTTCTTCAATTAAAGTTAAAACACGCTTCGAGTTTTCAATAATGCTTACTTCTAATAAAGCTGTGTCTTTTTTTAGCTGTGTCTTTAGTACTTTAAAATCATCTAAACTTTTATTTTTTAAAGTGTTTATATAAGGAATGTCATTTTCATTAACCAGCAATTTTGCAATCTTATTAAAATCAAAAGATACATCCCAGCTTTTATCGTCATCGGCTTTTTCAATAGCAAAATCAACTAAAATTTTTGTGAGGGATTCGTCTGTTCCTGCTTTCGAAATTAGGCTATCAACCGCTTCATTCAATAGGGCTTCCTGGTCTAATTCCACTTCAAAATTTAGAGGTAATTTTAAATCGTATGCAAAAGTTCTAATCAATCTATGCGTAAAACCATCAATAGTACTAATATCAAACGCCGCATAATTATGTAATATCGTGTTTAATAATTTTTCCGATTTGGCATGGAGTACATTAGACTCAATTTGCAATTCTTCACTAATAGCACTAAACATACTATTTGGTTTATCAAGAATAGCTTTGTCAGAAAACTGCTTTAAAGTTTCAATAATTCGGTCTTTCATTTCGGCAACCGCTTTATTAGTGAAGGTTATGGCTAAAATGCGTTTAAATTGCTCTGGATTATTGGATTTAAATAATATTTTTAAATATTCTTTTACAAGTGTAAATGTTTTACCGCTTCCTGCAGAGGCATTATAAATAGTAAAAGAAGGGATTTGTGACATAAATTTGAAATTTGCATACAAGATAAAAACTATCGATGACTCGATAACTATTTATTATTTTTAATTGAGGCGTTTTATCCGTAAATTTGAAATGAAAATAAATATTAATAGAAAAAATAAAAAATTATGGCTTTCGAATTACCAAAATTAGGATATGCTTATGATGCTTTAGAGCCTCATATAGATGCACGAACCATGGAGATACACCATACTAAACATCACCAAGGATATACAAATAACTTAAATGCTGCTATTGCTGGAACTAATTTAGACGGGAAATCTATAGGAGATATTCTTGCTAATTTAGATATGAATAATGCAGCGGTAAGAAATAATGGTGGCGGCTTTTACAACCACTCGTTATTTTGGGAAGTTATGAAACCAGAAGGGAAAGGGTATTTGTCTGGAGAATTAAAAGACGCGATTATTGCGGCTTATGGTTCTGTAGATGCTTTTAAAGATGCCTTCAGTAAAGCTGCTGCAACCCGTTTTGGTTCTGGTTGGGCTTGGTTATGTGTACATAAAGGGGGTAAAGTAGAAGTTTGTTCTACACCAAATCAAGATAACCCATTAATGCCAGGCGTTCCATGTGGCGGAACACCAATTTTAGGAATTGATGTTTGGGAACATGCCTATTATTTAAACTATCAAAACCGTCGTCCAGATTATATCACGGCATTTTTTAATGTAATAAACTGGAACGAAGTAGAAAAGCGTTACGCAGAAGCAAAATAAAACTTTTTTAATACGTTAAATTTAAAAGCAAGCTCTTAGTTGGGTTTGCTTTTTTTTGTGGCGTTACCCAAGGGTCGGGCTATACGTTACAAGTCCGCGCTCCTGCATCGCTGTGGGCTTTTCACTTCTATCCCTAACGCAAAAGAAAACTGCACTTAAAAGAAAATGATTAAATAAAAAAGAGAATAATAATTACGAAAGTTTATAAAATGAAAAAGGTGAACGAGAGTTCACCTTTTTGCCCCAAATCTACCATGAACTTAACCTACTTATGTTATGGTGATTCAAATATACATGGGTAAAAGAGTCTGATAAAATTTTTTAGTCAAACTACTTAAATTTTGGCTTAAAAGAGTTTTAATTGTTTTTCCACAAAATCTATAAAACAGGGTTTAAACGATAATCTAGATTGTAATGGTTTGATTGTCAATAAACAAAAGGTATTTGCGGTTTTTTTTGCAATAGAAATGGAAGTAATCGTTTAAATGAAGAAAATACGAAGTACAATTAGTTTTCGAATTAGAAGGGCATAAAAAAAGGCGAACAAGTGTTCACCTTTTTTTGCCCCAAATCTACCATGAACTTAACCTACTTATGTTATGGTGGTACCAATTTATGTGTATTTTAGATAATTTGATTATTTATTAGATGAAAAGCGACTTTTTCGGATTAAATGCGTTTTTAACAGTTTATTCACTCAGTAATCGATGATTTAGTAATTAATAAGCGCGTTCTTTATTGCCTTCATAAAAGTTTATAAATGCACGGTTTACAACTCTGTTGCCACCAACAGTAGGGTAGTTTCCGGTAAAATACCAATCTCCTAAATGTTCCGGGCATGCTTTATGTAAATTTTCAACCGTTTGAAAAATAATTTTTACTTCGGCATTAATACTTTCATCACTTAAAAGTTCTGCTATCTTATCAGAAATTTGTTCATCTGTAAATGGATCATATATTTCCTTTACAAAATTTTGAACGTATACATCTTCTAATTCAGTTTGGTCAATGCATTTGTTATAAACCTCTTTTATAATGTGATATTTGTTTACATCTTTTAACAGCGACAATGCTGCTCTAAAAGCCACTAAACTTTCTAGATTAGCCATGTCAATTCCGTAACAATCTGGATAGCGTATTTGTGGAGCCGACGATACCACTACAATCTTTTTAGGATTTAAACGGTCCAACATTTTTAAAATACTCATTTTTAATGTGGTTCCTCTTACAATACTATCGTCAATAATAACTAAATTATCTGTGGGCTTTATAACGCCATAAGTAACATCGTAAACATGCGCCACCAAATCGTTTCTGCTACTATCTTCAGTAATAAAGGTTCTAAGCTTTACATCTTTTATCGCAATTTTTTCAACACGGATACGCTCCGATAAAATTTCGGTAACTTTTTCGGCTGATATCGAACGCTGCCCAGTTAATATTGCTGCTGTTTTCTTTTTATTTAAAGCGGCTTCGGCAGTTTCAATCATACCAAAAAAGGACGTTTCAGCGGTATTTGGAATATAGGAGAAAACGGTGTTTTTTGTATCATTATTTATCGCCTCTAAAACTTTAGGCATTAATAATTTACCAAGCATTTTTCGTTCTTGATATATTTCAGCATCACTTCCACGAGAAAAGTAAACGCGCTCAAACGAACAGGCTTTACGCTCTAAGGGTTCTAATATTTTTTTAATTGAAACTTTGCCAGAATGCTTAGTAATAATGGCATGTCCTGGTTCTAATTCTTTTACGTCTTCAAACTTTACATTAAAAACGGTTTGAATTACAGGTCGCTCAGATGCAATGACTACAATTTCATCGTCTTGATAATAATAAGCTGGTCGTATACCTGCTGGATCTCTTAAAACAAACGAATCGCCATGACCAATAAGTCCTGCCATAGCATAACCACCATCCCAATTTTTCGCAGCTCTTCTCAATATTTTTGCAACATTTAAGCGTTCTGCTATTTGAGGAGAAGCTTCTCGTTTATTAAAGCCTTCTTTTTTTAGGTCTTTATAAATTTTACTAACAGCGTCATCTAAAAAGTGTCCAATTTTTTCCATGATAGTAATGGTATCGGTATACTCTTTTGGATGTTGACCCAATTCAATAAGGTTTCTGAAAAGTTCTTTAACATTGGTCATGTTAAAATTTCCAGCCATTATTAAATTTCTGTGCATCCAGTTGTTCTGTCTTAAAAAAGGATGAACACTCTCAACGCTATTTTTGCCAAAAGTACCATAGCGAACGTGTCCTAATAATACTTCTCCAATATATGGAATGTGTTTTTTTTGTAATGCAACATCATCTACATATTCGGGATGTGCAGTAAATTCTTTATTTACTCTTTCGTTTATTTGAGCAAAAATATCCTGAATAGGTTGTTGTGCAACAGAGCGCACTCTGCTTATATAACGTTCGCCAGGTTTTGTATTTAATTTTATACTTGCAAATCCAGCACCATCTTGACCACGATTGTGCTGTTTTTCCATCATAAGGTACATCTTGTTTACCCCATAAAAGGCACTGCCATATTTATCTTTATAAAACTCTAGTGGTTTTAAAAGTCTAATAACGGCTATTCCACATTCGTGTTTTAATGCATCACTCATTTGTACAGATTTACACTTTAATCATTATTTCATATCATTGAAATCGTGAATCTTTGATTTCGCAGAAATGATAAACTATTTTATAAATTAAAAACGCGCTCTAATTTAGAGCGCGGCGGTTTGTGCTAATTTTATTTCAAATTGCGTTAATTGCTTAAATTGCAACAAACGTTTATGTACCTCTTCGGTATTTAAATTCTCCATGCGCTCTGTTCCAAATTTTTCAACACAAAAAGAGGCTAATGTTGATCCGTAAATAACTGCGTTTTTCATGTTTTCAAAAGAGATGTCGTCAGTGCTAGCTATATACCCAGCGAAACCACCTGCAAAAGTGTCTCCTGCACCCGTTGGATCGAAAACTTCTTCCAAAGGTAATGCCGGAGCATAAAACACATTGTTATTGTGAAATAATAGCGCGCCATGTTCACCTTTTTTTATCACGACATATTTAGGACCCATAGTGTGTATTTTTTTCGCGGCTAATACTAACGAATATTCACCAGTTAATTGTCTAGCTTCTTCATCGTTTATGGTAATAACATCTACACGTTTCATCACATTATGTAAATCTTCAAGAGCACTATCCATCCAAAAATTCATAGTGTCTAAAACAACTAATTTTGGTTTTTTAGTCATTTGATCTAGAACACTAGATTGGACGATTGGATGTAAATTTCCTAACATGACCACATCAGCGTCACGATAATTATCTGGAACAACTGGGCTAAAATCTGCAAGCGTATTTAATTCTGTTATTAAAGTGTCTCTGGAATTCATATCGTTATTATAACGACCACTCCAAAAGAATGTTTTTCCTTCCTTAACAATTTCAATACCTGAAATATCAATATTTTTATTTGATAATAAGTCTAAATATTTTTGTGGGAAATCGCCACCAACAACAGAAACAGCCGCCGCATCAAGATTAAAATGCGAAGCAGCTAAACCAATAAAAGTTGCAGCACCACCAAGAATTTTATCGGTTTTTCCGAAAGGCGTTTCAATAGCGTCGAATGCTACAGTGCCAACAATTACTAATTTACTCATGAAAAGTATGATATTTTTGTGCAAATATAAGTCTTTTAAACACTTAGGCAAGAATATTTTTTTATAACAAAGACTTTTAAACTATTAATAAATATTTGGTTATTTCCTTCCAAAATCGGCAGGAATTTCGCCCCAGGCTTTGGTTTCCCATTTTACAATTACCGTATTATAAGTATTAGTTTTTAACCATTGTTCAGCTCTATCAATTAGCTCAAATAGGTTTTTGCTTTTTTCGCTACGCTCTAATTTAGTATTACAGCTTTTCTTTTTCACCCAACTCATGGCCGTTTTACTATCAGTATATAAAATACGGTCGCTTTTGTTTTTTTTAAGTAAAGCTAAACCGTGAACCAATGCTAGAAACTCACCTATATTATTGGTACCTTCTTCGAAAGGGCCTTGAATAAATAATTGTTTTTTAGATTTTGTATCGACCCCGCGGTATTCCATAATACCTGGGTTTCCGCTAGATGCGGCATCTACCGATATAGAATTATAGTTGGGTTGCCCAATTTTTTTTAACTGTTCAGCAGATAATTCACTTTTAAATCCACCCTTTTTTCCAACATAGTCAAAGTAATTACCTTTTAATGCTTCTTTTGCCATGGCAAAATTTTCAAACGATTTGTATTGAGCCCCTTCAAAATTGGTTATTTGTGCTTTACAATCGTTCCATGTTTCAAAAACACCTGTTTTATGTCCTTTCCAAACGGTATAATATTTTTTTTTCTTTTTACTCATTTAAAAGTTTCTCTACTACTTTAGGGAAATACTCCATCTCTAACTTATGAATTTTTGCAGCCACATTTTCAGCAGTATCGCTAGCATCCACTTTGCATTTAATTTGAAAAATAATGGCACCTTCATCGTAATGTTCGTTTACATAATGAATGGTAATACCAGTTTCACGTTCATTATTGGCAACAACAGCTTCATGAACATGCAAACCATACATGCCTTTTCCACCATATTTAGGTAACAATGCCGGGTGAACGTTAATTACTTTATTAGGGTATTCTTTTAGAATAAATTCAGGAAATTTCCATAAAAAACCTGCTAAAACTATTAAATCGGGATTTGATGCCTTTAATATATTAAGTACATCATTGGTTTTTGTAAATGCTATTTTGTTGAACGACAAGGCACTAACTTCAAGTGTTTTACAGCGATCTAAAACTTTGGCATGAGGATTGTTAGTAAGAACCTGAATAACAGAAGCATTTTCTCTGTTGTGAAAAAACTTGATTAAATTTTCAGCATTAGTTCCACTTCCGGAAGCAAAAATTACTATACGTTTCATCAACTCTTTATTATTTATAAATTATTGTCAGATGCGATTCGGTATTAAAATTCATAGAATGCCTAGTAAAATTTTCAACCCCACTTTCATTTTACAGACAAGAATGTTTTATTATTCGAACAAAAAAAAGAATAATTATTAACAATTAAGAGTTAAATTTGAAATACTTAAAAGTAATTTTAGTAAATTACCAATACATTTTTAACAGAATAGCAAATTATAAAATAAAGTTTTTTATTTTTGCAACTTAATTAAAACTTAAAATTAAAACATTATGTCAGACATTGCATCAAGAGTAAAAGCGATTATCGTAGATAAATTAGGAGTTGATGAGAACGAAGTTGTAACTGAAGCGAGCTTCACTAACGATTTAGGAGCGGACTCTTTAGACACTGTAGAATTAATAATGGAATTCGAAAAAGAGTTCGATATTCAAATTCCAGATGATCAAGCTGAAAATATTGCAACAGTTGGTCAAGCTATTTCTTATATAGAAGCAGCAAAATAAGCAAAAACACTTTATGGAATTAAAGCGAGTTGTAGTCACGGGTTTAGGGGCTTTGACACCTATTGGCAATACCAAAGATGAATTTTGGGAAGGCTTAATAAGTGGTAAAAGTGGTGCTGCCCCTATAACATATTATGATACCGAGAAGTTTAAAACGAAGTTCGCTTGCGAATTGAAAAACTTTACCGCTACCGACTTTATAGACCGAAAGCTTGCAAGTAGAATGGATAAATTTACGCAATATGCAATGGTAGCAGCCGATGAAGCCATTGCAGATGCTAAATTAGATTTAGATTCTATAAATAAATTGCGAGTTGGCGTGATATGGGGGGCTGGTATTGGCGGATTAGAAACTTTTCAGGAAGAAGTTTTAAACTTTGCAAAAGGCGATGGAACTCCAAGATTCAATCCGTTCTTTATTCCTAAAATGATTGCCGATATTGCCCCAGGGAATATTTCCATTAAATATGGATTTATGGGTCCCAATTACACAACAGTTTCTGCTTGTGCTTCTTCTGCCAACGCCATGTTTGACGCATTAAACTCTATTCGTTTAGGGCATTGCGATGTGGTTATAACAGGAGGTAGTGAAGCAGCAGTTACTATTGCTGGAATGGGTGGTTTTAATGCTATGCATGCCTTATCAACTAGAAACGAAAGTCCAGAAACCGCCTCACGTCCATTTGATGGAACAAGAGATGGATTTGTACTGGGCGAAGGTGCAGGTGCACTTGTTTTAGAAGAATATGAGTACGCAAAAGCAAGAGGAGCTAAAATTTATGCTGAGTTTGTTGGCGGTGGGTTATCATCTGATGCTTACCATATGACAGCACCACATCCAGAAGGAAAAGGTGTTGTTGTAGTCATGAAAAATTGTTTAGAAAATGCCGGCTTGAAACCAGAAGATGTAGACCATATTAATACACATGGAACGTCTACACCATTAGGGGATGTTGCAGAATTAAAAGCAATCTCAGAGGTATTTGGTAGTCATGCTAAGAGCATAAATATTAATTCGACCAAATCAATGACCGGGCACTTATTAGGTGCGGCTGGCGCAATTGAAGCCATTTCTGTTATTTTGGCTATGGAACGTGGTATAATTCCACCAACCATTAACCATACAACAGCCGATGAAAACATTGATCCCGAATTAAATTTGACTTTAAACAAGGCTCAAAAGCGCGATATTAAAGTAGGAATGAGTAATACATTTGGATTTGGCGGACATAACGCTTGTGTAGTATTCAAAAAATTAGATTGAATCCCGAATGAAAACCATTCGTAACATATTGAATTCCCGTTTTAAACGCAACGGGAATTTTTTTATGGAATTAATTAAAATTTTAGAATTTAAGCCCAAAGAAATTAGATTCTATAAAAAGGCATTTACGCATCGTTCAATGAACATAAAAGATAGTAAAGGAAATGCTATTAATTATGAGCGATTAGAATTTTTAGGGGATGCCATGCTAAGCGCCGTTATTGCATCACACTTATATCTTGAGGTACCTGCCGGGGATGAAGGGTATTTAACCAAAATGCGATCCAAAGTTGTTAGTAGAGAACATTTAAACGAGCTAGGTAAAGATTTAAATTTAATTAGTTTAGTTGAAAGCAAGATACCAGCAGGACAATTCGGAGACAATATTCACGGTAACTTATTTGAGGCATTGGTGGGTGCCATATTTTTAGATAAAGGCTATAAGTATTGTGAAAAATTTATTTACAAGCAGGTTATAACGCCTTATGTAGATATTGAAACTTTAGAAGGTAAAGTTATTAGTTATAAGAGTTTGCTAATTGAGTGGTGTCAAAAGGAGAAAAGAACTTTTGGCTATAATGTGTATGAAGATACTGGAAACGATGAGGTCAGACATTTTTCTGTTAAGCTCTCGATAGACGATAAGGTGGTCTCTAAAGCACGTGCAACTTCAAAGAAAAAAGCAGAAGAAAAAGCTTCCAAACGTGCTTTTTTTGTGTTTCAGAGTAAAATGTCTAAAATGCTTTAAAGGCATAATAAAGTTAAGCCAAAAACTATAACGTTTTCGTTGTCATACTTGGTAAGAATCATTCAACTTATTATAATGGAAAGTTTTTAAATACTATATTTACGACTTTTAAAATGAGTTATGGCTGTTCACAAACTTATTCTTGACGATGTATTTGATGAAGTGGATTGTACTTTAATTGCAATATATTGTAGTATTGAAGATTATAGATTAGCCTATCTATTAAACAAACAATTAGGGATAAGTCTTAAGCGAAAACCATCTGATTTAGATTTTAACGAAGGAAAATGTGCGTTTTCAATCTTTGATTGGGAAGATAAAAAGGAACTTATAACATGGAGTTTAGTCTCTAATATATTTAAAACTGAAATGTATCATACTAGTAATCAAAAATCACTTTTTGATACACAACAAAAAATAATAAAAACAACTTATTTAATACCAGAATATAAGGCGGTTACCTATTTTTTAAAAATAGATAATGAATTCAATTTAAGTGAGGTAAAAAATATTTTAGATAATATAAAAGTAATACCTCAAATTGCAACGGCCTTTAGTATTGATATCAATCAATTAAAATCAAAAGACAATTTAATTTTTAGCTAATGCCAATAAGAAAAAAAACCAAAATAGTAGCCACATTAGGCCCTGCAACAAGTACCAAAGAAGTGTTAAAAGGAATGCTGGAAGAAGGCGTTGATGTTTTTAGAATCAATTTTTCACATGCAGACTATAAAGATGTAGCCGATCGTATCAAAATGATACGAGAGTTAAATGATGAGTTTGGCTTTACCGCAGCTATATTAGCAGATTTACAAGGCCCTAAGCTTCGTGTTGGAGTAATGAAAGATGAAGTTATAGTGAATCCTGGGGATGAAATAATATTTGCCACTGGAGAACGCTTTGAGGGCACGAAAGAACGTGTATACATGACCTATGACAAGTTTCCACAAGATGCAAATCCGGGAGAAAAAATCCTATTAGATGACGGAAAGTTAATGTTTGAAGTAGTTTCAACAAACAGACAAAATGAGGTTGTGGCGAAAGTTATCCAGGGTGGACCACTAAAATCGAAAAAAGGAGTAAATCTTCCAAACACAAATATTTCACAACCGGCTTTAACCGAAAAAGATATTGAAGACGCCATTTTTGCTATAAGTCAGGATGTCGATTGGATTGCTTTATCCTTTGTGCGTCATGCAGAAGATTTAATGCAATTGCGCGATTTAATCGAAAAACATGGCGATCATAAAATTCCAATTATTGCGAAAATTGAAAAGCCAGAAGCGGTTGCAAATATCGATAAGATTGTGGCACATTGCGACGGAATCATGGTAGCACGTGGTGATCTAGGTGTAGAAGTACCTGCAGAAGAAGTGCCACTTATTCAAAAGCAATTAGTACTAAGAGCGAAAAAAGCTAGAATACCTGTAATTATAGCGACCCAAATGATGGAAACTATGATTACCAGTTTAACGCCTACCAGAGCAGAGGTAAATGATGTGGCAAACTCTGTTATGGATGGAGCCGATGCTGTAATGCTTTCGGGTGAAACATCAGTAGGGAACTACCCGGTTGAAGTTATCAGACAAATGGCTAATATATTAATGAGTGTTGAAAATTCAGCATTAATTAAAGTGCCACAGTTACCGCCACATATTCGTACTAACCGTTACATTACTAAATCAATTTGTTATCATGCGGCAAATATGGCAAACGAAATAAATGCCAAAGCTATTTCTACACTAACAAATAGTGGATATACAGCATTTCAAATTTCAGCTTGGAGACCTTTGTGTCATATTTTAGTGTTTACATCTAACAAGCGTATTTTAACACGATTAAGTTTGCTTTGGGGAGTTCGTGCATTTTATTACGATAAATATGTAAGCACAGATGAAACCATTGAGGACGTAAATAACATTGCGTGTAAAATGGGTTATTTAGAAGAAGGAGATATGCTTATTAGTTTGGCAGCAATGCCAATTCAAGATAAAGGGATGGTTAACACGTTACGTGTTACAGAAATTACTACTTGTAAGATTTAAATAATATTTTTGGCGTTACCCTTTTTAGGAAATACTAAAAAGGGTCGCGCTTTACGTTGCAATCTTTTGCGAAAGCAAAAGGATTTTCACTTCAATCGCTAACGCAGTTAGAACTCAAATTTCAACTGCACACTTACACTTTTTTGTTCAGGATATTTTTTGGTTTCGGTATTCAAATTCGACATAGAAATACCCAATAAACGTACCGAATTACTCAATTTTTCTTGATACAATAAATCTTTAGCAATATCTAAAATAATATTCTGGTCGTTTATAAAATATTGCAATGTTTTACTTCGCGTTTGTAATGTAAAATCACTGTATTTTATTTTTAAAGTCACTGTTTTACCAGCAACTTTACTTTTTGTTAATCTTCGCGAAACTTCGGCTGCAATACGTTCCAGTTTTTCTAGCATAAACACTTCACTCGATAAATTTTCGCTAAACGTACGTTCAGCAGCTAAACTTTTTCGTATTCGGTTAGGCTTTACTTCACTATTATGTATCCCTCGAACCACATAATAATAGTATTTTCCAGACTTCCCAAAGTGTTCTTCTAAAAATTCTATAGATTTTAGTTTTAAATCACTTCCCATAAAAATGCCTAATTGATACATTTTTTCGGCTGTCACCTTGCCAACACCATAAAATTTTCGAATGTCTAATTCCTCTAAAAAAGCAATAACTTCTTCGGGATTTACCGTTTTTTGTCCATTTGGCTTGTTATAATCACTTGCTACTTTTGCCACAAATTTATTTATAGAAATACCTGCCGAAGCCGTTATTCCAACTTCATTAAAAATACGCTCCCTGATTTCTTTAGCTATTAAAGAAGCACTCGGGTTTCCTTTTTTGTTGCTAGTTACATCTAAATAGGCTTCATCTAAAGATAGCGGTTCTACCAAATCGGTATAATCATAAAATATCTTTCGTATTTTTTTAGATATTTCAGTATACCTTTCAAAATTTGGTTTCACAAAAATAAGTTCCGGACATAATTTTATCGCTAAATTTCCTGCCATGGCGCTTTTTACACCAAACTTTCTGGCCTCATAACTGGCAGCACTTATAACACCACGTTTCCCACCACCACCAACAGCAATGGCTTTTCCTTTAAGATCTGGATGATCCAATTGTTCTACAGAAGCATAAAACGCATCCATATCGATATGAATAATTTTTCTAATAGGTAAATCGGTCAACATACTGTAAATTTATGAATTCCTGCGAAGGCAGGAATCTTTTAGTATTATTTATAAACAAAATTAACATGTATCCCTTATTTTAGTAGGGTTTACAAAGAGATATCCATTTTATCAGGCATTGTTATGATAGAAATAGAACGTAAATTTTTAGTAACTTCAGATGCTTATAAAGCAGTATCTTTTAATTGTACGAGAATTATTCAAGGGTTTTTAAACACACATAAGGAAAGAACCGTTCGAGTTAGATTGAAGGGAGATAAAGGCTTTATTACAGTTAAAGGACTATCTACAAAAGATGGATTATCGCGGTTTGAGTGGGAAAAGGAAATTACTAAAGAGGAAGCCGAAGCACTTTTAAAAATTTGTGAACCAGGAATAATTGACAAAATTCGTTATGAAGTGAAAGTTGGAAATCATATTTTTGAAGTCGATGCGTTTAATGGTGACAATGAAGGATTGATTATTGCTGAAATTGAATTAGAAAACGAAAACGATAATTACGAAAAACCAGATTGGTTAGGTACAGAAGTAACTGGAAATATAAAATATTATAATTCTCAGATAAGTAAACATCCCTTTAAATTGTGGGGTGAAATAATAAATTAAATAAGAATGAAAAGATATATAATATACTGTTTTGTATTACTAATCGTTATTGCATGCAGAAAAGTAGAAAAGGAGGAGGTAACAAATCCAGAGCTTGAAACACGGCAGGAAATCGTAAAAGATTCCGTAATCACTGAAGTTTTAAAAGTTGAAGAAACTGGTATTAAAACATCAAAACAATTAAAAGAAGCATTAGTTTCAAAAGGATTTCAGATTTTCGATTATGTCGATGAAAAAACAAAGGACACTATTTTAATGCAACAATATTTTATGGCGTTTTTAAAAAGTGGTCCAACCCGTTCACAAAATGAAGAAGAAACCTCCCGTTTGCAAAAAAAGCATCTGGAACATTTAGGTAAAATGTACGAGTTAGGATACGCCGATATTTCAGGACCTTTTGGAGATAATGGAGAAATTAGGGGCATCACAATTTACAATGTGCCTACACTAAAAATGGCTGATAGTTTAGCCAATGCCGACCCCATGGTTAAAGCGGGGCGTTTAGTAATTGAAATACATCCTTGGTGGGCTGCCAAAGGATTTCATTTAAGATAATGCAAAAGATTTTAAGAGTTATTTTACAGCTCATAAATATTGTAATCATTTTAATTTTACTAGCCATTCACTTTGTAATAAAAGAAGGCAGTAACAAAGATTCATTATTTTTTTATGCTTTTCCTTTACTTATTATTATATCTGTAGTTTTATTTCTTTCCATTTTTCTAACAAAAAAATGGAAACGATTTAATCTCCTATTAGGTTTTATATTATTGATAATTTGGTTAGCTGGAAGTTTCAAAATACATTTACCAGAGAAAATTAATGAGATAGATTTAGAAATCGTTTTTTGGAATGCATCGCATGATAATGATATTGAAGATGGCTTTTAAAGTAAATGAAGGTATTCCAGATATTTTGGTTTTGGTAGAATCTAAAGAGAATAATATATTTGAATTTCAACAAAAATATCTTAATTATTTTTTTTATAAATCTGAAAATGGAAATATATATTTTTTCTAAAACATTAATTGATAATTAGAAAAGAAGAAACCTCTGAATACAATTCAAGAATTTTGAATTTTCAAACAAAAGGAATTAATTTTTATGCGGTTGATTTACAAGGGGGATTGAATATATTTCGTGAAGGAGAAATGCGTTTTATTGACTCAATAATAAAGGAGAAACAAAATACGATTGTTTTAGGAGATTTTAATTTGCCATATGAATCTAAGTATTTGAAAAATATTAAACAAAATTTCAATCATGCTTTTTCTAAAAAAGGCAACGGATTTAGAGAAACATGGTTTTGGAATTTACCATTGCTTTCACTCGATCACATCTGGGTTTCTAAAGATTTGAAAATTTTAAAAACTGAAAAAATCAATACGTTTAAAAGCGACCATAATATGCTTAAAACGTTTGTTAAGAGGTAGTATTTAGAGCATCAAAACTATATTCACGTTCTACTCTACAAATTTTCACATTGTACCAACTATACCAATCTGTTTTTCCTTTAAGTTGTGCCTCGAGATGGTCAGATTGAAGTTTCCAATTTTTTATGGCTTCTAAACTTTCCCAATAACTCACTGTTATACCAACTTCATTTCTGGCACTGTCCATACCTAAAAAACCTGGTTGTTGTTTAGCAAGTTGCTCCATTTTTTCAGCCATCTCACTATAGCCTTCAATGTTTTCGTTTTGTGTTGAAGTGAAAATTACAGCGTAATAATTTGTATCCTTAGTCATTGTACATACCAATATAAAGTTCGCCTTTTTCGTTCATTGTTGCTCTAAACATGCCCGAAGTATTAAATTCCATAGTCATATTCCCGTATTTATCGATACCAATTATACCGCCATCGCCTCCAAGTGCGGGAATTTTTTTCTGGATAACTTCTTGTGCGGCTTCTTTTAAACTAAGACCTTTATAGTCCATTAAAGCTGAAATATCATAAGCTACTACACCTCGAATAAAATACTCACCCCAACCCGTACTCGACACCGCGCAGGTATTATTATTTGCATACGTTCCGGCTCCAATAATGGGCGAATCACCAATGCGTCCCCAACGTTTATTGGTCATGCCGCCAGTAGATGTTCCTGCTGCCAGATTGCCGTTTTTATCTAAAGCTACACAACCAACTGTTCCGAATTTTGAATCTTTTATGTCTTCATTATAAAAAACTGTTTTTTGCGAATTTTTAACACGTTGTAATGCATTAAAACTTTTTTCAGTATAAAAATAACTAGAGTCTACAATTTCTAAATTCTGTTCTTGGGCGAAGGTTTCAGCACCTTTTCCCGAAAGCATTACATGTGGGGATAAATCCATTACAGCACGTGCTAAATTTATTGGGTTTTTTACGTTTGTTGTTCCTGCCGATGCGCCAGCGTTTAACGTTTTTCCGTCCATAATGGAGGCATCATGTTCGTTAGTTTCGGCATGAGTAAAAACAGCGCCTTTGCCCGCATTAAAAAGTGGTGAATCTTCTAAAACATTAATTGTTTTTTGAACAGCATCCAGACTGGAACCACCATTTTTTAAAATATCATATCCAATCCGAATAGCTTCTTCAAGTTTTGCTCTGTATAAGCTTTCTTGTTCTGGTGACATATTTTTTCTTAAAATAGTGCCCGCACCTCCATGAATAACTATAGAAAATTGAGATTGTTTTTGTTCGAGATTATTAACCTTGGTATCCGAACTGTTTTTGCAAGATACTATTGAAATTACTGTTAGAATGAATATGAGTTTTTTCATTTTAAAAATTATTAGTTACGGCTCTAAATTTAGTCGTTTTATTGTTAATGAACTTTAATAAAAACGACTTTTTATTGCTATATTCGCAAATAAATACGATTAGAATAATAAATCAATAAACATGCAAGCAATAACCACCGATTTTGGAATTCAACAGGCACTTAATATTTTAGGTGTTAAAGACATAAATGATGGAACTTCTACAGGGTCTAACAACTTTTCAAATGGCGATATTTTGGAATCGTGTTCGCCAGTAGACGGGAAATTAATTGGTAAAGTAGCTACCACTACTAAAGAAGATTACGAAAAAGTAATGGATGCAGCCACTAAAGCATTCAAAGTTTGGCGGTTGATGCCAGCACCAAAACGCGGGGAAATTGTACGTCAGTTTGGAGATAAATTACGTGAGAAAAAGGAAGCTTTAGGAAAACTGGTGTCTTATGAAATGGGAAAATCCTATCAGGAAGGATTGGGTGAGGTTCAGGAAATGATAGATATCTGCGATTTCGCAGTTGGTTTATCGCGTCAATTACATGGTTTAACAATGCATTCTGAAAGACCCGGACACCGCATGTACGAGCAATACCATCCGCTTGGTGTGGTTGGGATTATTTCTGCTTTTAATTTTCCAGTAGCTGTTTGGGCGTGGAACACATCGTTAGCATGGATTTGTGGTGATGTTTGTGTTTGGAAACCGAGTGAGAAAGCGCCACTTTGCGGCATTGCTTGTCAGAATATAGCAGCTGAAGTTTTTAAAGCGAATAATTTACCAGAAGGAATTTCGTGTTTAATAAACGGAGATTACCGCGTGGGTGAATATATGACTAAAGATACCCGTGTCCCTTTAATTTCGGCAACAGGATCTACCAGAATGGGTAAAATTGTGGCGCAGGAAGTAGCAGGACGTTTGGGAAGAAGCTTACTTGAGTTAGGAGGTAACAATGCTATTATTGTAACGCCGGATGCTGACATAAAAATGACGGTTATAGGTGCCGTTTTTGGTGCCGTTGGAACTGCAGGACAACGTTGTACCAGTACCCGTCGATTGATTATTCATGAATCGATTTATGATAAAGTAAAAAACGCGGTTACCGATGCATATAAACAACTTCGTATTGGAAACCCTCTTGATGAAAAAAATCATGTGGGACCGTTAATCGATACCGATGCTGTGAAAATGTATCAAAATGCCTTAACTAAAGTAGTTGAAGAAGGTGGAAAAATTTTAGTTGAAGGTGGTGTTTTAAAAGGTGAAGGATACGAAAGTGGTTGTTATGTAAAACCAGCTATAGCCGAAGCTCAACCAGAATTTAAAATTGTTCAACATGAAACATTTGCGCCTGTTTTATACTTATTGAAATATTCAGGTGAAGTTGAAAATGCGATTGATATACAAAATAAAGTGGCACAAGGATTAAGTTCTGCGATTATGACAAACAATTTACGTGAAGCCGAACGTTTTTTATCGGTCGCTGGCTCTGATTGTGGTATTGCCAATGTAAATATTGGAACATCGGGTGCTGAAATTGGTGGTGCTTTTGGTGGTGAAAAAGAAACTGGTGGCGGCCGTGAATCTGGAAGTGATGCTTGGAAAATTTATATGCGAAGACAAACCAATACTATTAATTATACTACTAGCTTGCCTTTAGCGCAGGGAATCAAATTTGATTTGTAACGAATTCCTGTGAAGACAGGAATCGCTTATAATAAATTACTCTAAACCTCACAGATTTATTAAATCTGTGAGGTTTTTTTCGACATTAGGGATAGCAGTGGAAATCCTTTTTTAAAACTTGCGTGAAATGACTTAAGTTAAGAACTAAAATTTGATAGATTGCTTCGTCGCGCGCTCCTCGCAATGACGTTTTAAAAAGATTGTAACGTATAGCCCGACCCTTTAGGGTAACGCCCAAATAATTTTAAAGCTTTTCGCTATATTTGTGATTCATTACATTATTGATTTAAAAAACCCCAATGCCCAAAAACCAAGAACTTGAATTAGCCTGGGATTTTGTTGAAAAAACAGATAGAAACGTTTTTTTAACGGGAAAAGCAGGAACCGGAAAAACCACTTTTTTACATAGTTTAAAGCAAAAATCGTTTAAGCGATTGGTAGTGGTCGCGCCAACAGGTGTGGCGGCTATTAATGCGAAAGGAGTGACAATACATTCGTTTTTTCAGATGGCTTTTGGTCCGATTTTGCCTGAGGAATCGGGATTTCAGAATAGAGAATCGGGGTTTCAGAGGAAATTTAATAAAACGAAAATTGACATTATAAAGTCGTTAGACCTACTGATTATTGATGAGATTAGTATGGTTCGGGCAGATTTACTGGATGGCATTAACCAGGTTTTAAAACGTTATAAAGATCGAACCAAAGTTTTTGGCGGTGTGCAGGTGCTTATGATTGGCGATTTGCAACAACTATCTCCCGTTGTGAAAGACAACGAATGGGATTTGTTGAAGCCCTACTACGAAACGCCTTATTTTTTTAGCAGCAATGTGTTTAAAAGGTGCAACCCAATAAGTATTGAACTAAAGCATATTTACAGGCAGGATAACGAGGTTTTTATTAAAATTCTTAATGAAATTAGGAATAATAAACTTACTAGTGAATCGGCTGCACTTTTGAATGAACGCTATATACCCGATTTTGATCCGGCTAAAAATGATGGGTACATTACGCTTACCACGCATAATAATCGAGCCAACAACATGAATGATTTGGAGTTGCAAAAAATAAAAGACAAAAGCTATTTTTATAAGGCTGAGGTTGATGGCAATTTCCCTGAGTATTCGTATCCAACGCATGAAAAACTGGAATTAAAAAAAGGTGCTCAGGTGATGTTTGTAAAGAATGACAGCACGCCTGAAAAACGGTATTTCAATGGGAAAATTGGCGAGATTATTCACTTAAATAAAGAAGAAATTACGGTTCGTTGTCAAGGTGATGATTATGACATTGTAGTGACACCTGAACTATGGGAGAATATAAGTTATAGCATCAACCAAGAAACCAAGGAAATATCAGAACATGTAGCCGGTGCATTTTCGCAAATGCCACTTCGACTTGCATGGGCAATAACCATTCATAAAAGTCAGGGACTTACCTTTGATAAAGCTATTATTGACGCACAAGCATCGTTTGCACATGGACAAACATATGTGGCGTTGAGTAGGTGCAGAACCTTGGAAGGCATTGTGTTGAAAAATCCAATTAGTGATAGCAGTATTATAAACGATATGCGGGTGAGTTCGTTTAACGAATCTGTTGAAAATAACCAACCTAACGAAGTTATTTTAAACGAATCTCAAAAAGTTTATCAGCTAAATTTAGTGGCAGAACTTCTTAATTTTTATGCTTTTTTGCAACCTGTAAACAGACTTTTAGATATTTATTATAAAAATTCCAGCAGCATAAAAGGGGATATTATTGAACCTTTAATAGCTTTAAAAGATGAAGGTGTTACTAAATTATTAAAGCTAAACACCAGTTTTACTGCGCAATTAAAATCACTTTGCGATGATATTTTGGAGCCAGAAAAAAGCCCAATATTTCAAGAACGAATTAATAAAGCGGTGGAATATTTTATAAAACATACTTCAGAACTTATAAAAACACCTTTTGAAACTATTACTTTTTCGACAGAAAATAAAGAAATAGACAAAGAAATCAACAAACATTTAGACACCATTGAATCTCTAATTGCGACTAAATTATATTGCTTAAATGGTTTGAAGGACAGCTATAGCAGCCTAAAATATTTAGAATTACGTGCTAAAGCAGTGCTGCAAAAAACCAAAACAACTTCAGTAAAAAAGGAGCGTAAAGATACTTCAGAACATCCTGTTTTATTTGAGCAATTAAAGGCTTTACGAGCTGATTTTGCCGATGCTGAAAATGTACCTCATTATATCATTTTTACTCAAAAATCGTTGTATGATTTGTGTGAAATGCTACCGATAAACAATAAACAATTATTGGCTGTAAATGGTATGGGTAAGGTAAGAGTGGAGAAATATGGTGCTGAAATTCTTGATATTATTAAGGAGTATCGAGAATCAAATAATATTGAATCAACCGTAGTTTTTGAAATACATAAGACAGAAGAAGAAAAGCTAAAAAAAGAGAAACCTAAAAAAGAAGACTCTAAAAAAGTGTCGTTAGAAATGTTTAAAAGCGGCATGTCGGTTTTAGAAATTGCAAACGAACGTGGTTTTGTTGAATCTACCATTCAAGGGCATTTGGTGCATTACCTTCCTACGGGTGAAATTACTATTACAGATTTAATACCCGAAGAAAAGTACCTAGAGTTAAAATCTAGCATTCAATCGACCACCTTCGAAAACTTATCTGATCTTAAAAATAAGATTGATGATAAATTCACTTATAGCGAAATAAGATTGGTTTTAGGTTCGCTTCAAATTAACGCATAAAAAAAACCCTGCCTCAATGCCGAGTTTTTCCGGGAGAGACAGGATTTATATCTTGAAAAGATTAATAGCACTGCAAATATATGTCTTTTTTCTCACGCTTTGTAAGTTAAAAGTTAATTTAAGGTTAAGTTTTCAACAAGGTTATTAACTATATTTAACCTTTCTTAAAACGCGCATAGATTCTTTATAGAGATGGTACAACTCCTCACTATGAGCTCTTAAAAAAGGTTTGGCTTCTTCTAATTTATCAATAGCTTCATGAAATAAATTGAGATAGCAAATTAAATAGGTTATGGGTAAATTTTTTAAATCTAACTCTTCATTTTTTGTAAAAGGGAGTCCTTTTTTAAGCTTTTCTAAAACGGAATTTGTAGCGTTATATATATGGTGCAATACTTTTTTGTCGTACTGCGGTGGTTCAAATAAAAGTTTAGTTTCAATGTTATAATTGGCATTATTTTCAAAACTAATAATGGTTTCTTCTAGTTGATGGTATGTATTTGAATTTTGAAATCCGAGATTTACATATTCAATAATTTTAAAAGAATCTTCATTTATAAAGATAGCAACCTCATCTAGCGCAGAAAAAAACAACCGAACTTGCTCGTTAATGAGTTCAATATCAACTCTGGAATAGAAAATTTCATTTTTAACTACTTTTTTTTGTCCTGCCCAACACACTACAAAGTACTCCTTAAAAACTTTATATTGAGGCGTATAATCTTTTCGGTTTTTCAAAAATTCGAAAACACCATTAAGGGTATGTTCTATATTGTTTTGAGCATTGTTTTCGATCGCCTCTACAATTTTAGAATTGATATCTTTTATTTCAATATCAAACACTTTCGGCATACTCATACTGCCATCTCTAAAAAACACAGAACCGCCGTAATATTTCCAGATGTTTTTTCTTAAGGATGTTATTTTCCCAGTTGGCCTAATAGTTACTAAGCCTACTACTTTATCGTCTGGTAAATGAGGAAACGGTATGTTTTCGTATTGAACAATGGGTGGATTGGTTAAATAAGCATTGATTAGGTTTTGAATTTTGCTATCGTCAAAAAAATCAACACCAACAATTTCATTGTCTTCATCTTCAACACCAATAACAATGTACGAGTTGTTTTTAGGATTACTGTTTGAAAGCGCGCAAATATGCTTTAAAAACTTTCCTTTACCTTCTTTAAAACTAATATCGATTCTACGCTTTTTATCGTAAAAGCTATTTTCATCGTTGTGAGCCAACAAGTGTTTTATAAGTAGGCGTTTGTTAATCATTTTTTTTCATTCTCACGAAAGTGGGAATCTTTTTTTAGTTATCCTTTTTTAATATTGTTGAACTAGCTTGCGCTGTACAAAACATCAATACATCTGCAATATTAACATGAGCAGGTCTTGAAATAGCAAAATATATAACTTCAGCAACATCTTCTGGCTGTAATGCTTTAAATCCTTTATAAACGGAATCGGCAATTTTATCACCCTTAAGGCGTACCTTAGAAAATTCGGTTTCAACCAGACCTGGATTTATGGCCCCTACTTTTATACCAAATGGGTTTAAATCCATACGCATACCTTCAGTTATGGCTAAAACTGCATGTTTGCTTCCACAATACACATTACCTTTTGGATACACTTCTTTTCCTGCCGAAGAGCCAATATTGATGATATGTCCCGATTTGCGTTCAGTCATTTGTGGTATTACGGCTTTACTTACATACAATAACCCTTTTACGTTTATATCAATCATAGCGTCCCAATCGTCTATACTGCCTTCATTTATGAAATCTAACCCATGTGCGTTTCCGGCATTGTTAATTAAAATATCAATACGTTTGAAGTTTCCGGGAAGTGACTGTATGGCATTAAATGTTGCTTCTTTATTACGAACATCAAAATTTAATATGTGTACGTTGGTTAACTTTTCTAAATCTTTTTGAATAGTTTGTAAGCGTTCCAATCGTCTGCCACATAATATTAAATTAATTCCTTGTTTTGCGAACTCAAAAGCTGTTGCTTTTCCTATGCCACTGGTTGCTCCAGTTATTAGGGCTGTTTTTTTCATTTTTATTTTAAATTTTTTTAGCAAAACAACATTTGGTATACGTATTTATGCTATTCCTATATA
This sequence comes from uncultured Flavobacteriaceae bacterium, assembly GCA_963698455.1. GTDB lineage: Bacteria > Bacteroidota > Bacteroidia > Flavobacteriales > Flavobacteriaceae > Mariniflexile. The sequence goes on from CAVOQU010000002.1 coordinate 578,667, forward strand.
AAAATACTTAAATCTATTTTAAAATTGTATTATTGAAAATAAATAATGTGAGGTATTGATTCTAAGCGTGTTAAGAAGAGTCAATATTATACGATTATTTTTTACGTCTAAATGGAAGATTTTTCACGTATATCTAGAATATAATATTTTAAAAAAAATAAAAATATGAGCAAGATGAAATTTTTAAAATTAATTTTTCCTTTATTTTTTATTGCATTTTTATTTTCATGCGATGATAATAAATCGAGTGACATTAGTAATGCCGCACCAACTATAACAATAAGATTGGTAGATGCTCCAGGTGCTTACGAAGCAGTGAATATTGAAATTGTTGACGTTATGATTAAAATGGATAACGACAATACTGATGACAATGGATGGATCTCCCTTGAGGCTAATAATGAAATAGTAAATTTATTGGATTTCACTGGAGGTTTTAGTAAAGTTTTAGTTGAAAGATTTGCTATTCCGGCTGGAACATTAAGCCAGATGAGATTAGTTTTAGGCAATGGAAATACCATTGTCATTAAAAACCAAAACAACGAAGACGAAGTGTTTGACCTTAAAACACCAAGTGCACAACAATCGGGTTTAAAACTTAAAGTCAATACCTTGATTGAACAAGGTTTTACGTATGATTTTGTTTTAGACTTTGATGTGGCAAAATCTATTGTCCGTGCAGGAAACTCAGGAAATATTATTTTGAAACCGGTGCTTTATGTAAAAGCAGAAGCTAGTTCTGGTATTATTAAAGGCATGGTAAGTCCAATTGATGTGCCTTCTATGGCATCGGTGTTAGTTGATGATAATGGTACTCCAGAGATAGAAGATGATTTTGTTATTTCAGCATTTACAGACAACATGGGGGCTTTTGCATTATGGGGTGTGCCCGCAGGAACTTATGAAGTGGTTGTTACACCTTTAGACGAAACATCCGATTATGCTTCTGGAAGCGCTATAGGGATTATCGTTAATAATGGACAAATTACAACAATTGCAAATCCTATTGAATTACAATTAAAACCAGGGTCAATAAGTGGCGATGTAACAAATGATATTGTAGTTACCGTAACACTAAAATTAAAAGGTACTACTGACATTATAACTACGATGGATTCTGATGCCAACGGTGAATTTCTTTTAGAAAATGTTCCGGCTGGAACTTATATTGTAACTGTTAGCGCTACAGGTTTTGTTTCTCAAGAAATCGAAGCCGTAGTAATTCCACAGGCTCCAACGGTATTAGCGGATATTACATTGGTAGCCCAATAAAAACTAAAATCATAGCTTTATTAAAAAGAGTAGTTTCATTAGAAACTGCTCTTTTTGCTTTTAACCTATTATTAACTTTTAAATAGAATTATTTTAACCAATATTTAACAGCGTTCAAAGAAAAATTTTAACAATTTGCACTGCTCAAATAAGCTTACTATATTCGGGCGTTTAAAAAAACATAAATGATGGAAGAAACAGGTACAATTGATATTAAGACAATTAACGAGAAAATTGAAAGAGAAAGTGCGTTTGTTGATTTATTAATGCTGGAAATGAATAAAGTCATTGTAGGGCAAAAGCATATGGTAGAGCGTTTGCTAATTGGTTTACTAGGACAAGGACATATATTACTTGGAAGGTGTTCCAGGACTAGCAAAAACCTTAGCCATTAATACCTTGGCTCAAGCAGTTGATGGGAGTTTTAGCAGAATACAGTTTACCCCAGATTTATTACCAGCCGATGTAACAGGAACCTTGATTTATAATATGAAGTTGAGTGATTTCTCGATAAAAAAGGGACCTATTTTCGCAAATTTTGTGTTAGCAGATGAGATAAATCGTGCTCCGGCAAAAGTACAATCGGCTTTACTGGAAGCTATGCAAGAAAAGCAAGTAACTATTGGTGATGAAACTTTTATATTAGACAAGCCATTTTTAGTCATGGCAACCATGAATCCCGTAGAACAAGAAGGAACTTATCAGTTGCCAGAAGCACAAGTTGACCGTTTTATGCTAAAAACAGTCATTGACTACCCAAAAATTGCAGAAGAGCAGTTAATTATGAGAGCAAACATGAAAGGCGCCTGGGATAAAGTAAATCCGGTAGTTTCAGTGGAACAAATTTTAAAAGCGCAATCGGCAGTTCGTGAAGTGTACATGGACGAAAAAATTGAAAAATACATTCTCGATATTATTTTCGCAACGCGTTACCCGGAAAAATATAAACTTGCCGAATTAAAACCATTAATTTCGTTTGGTGCATCGCCTCGTGGAAGTATCAATTTAGCATCTGCTGCTAAATGTTACGCCTTTATAAAACGACGTGGATATGTAATTCCAGAAGATGTTCGTGCGGTTGTTTATGATGTTTTAAGACACAGAATAGGCATTACCTACGAAGCTGAAGCAGAAAACGTAACTTCAGAAGATATCATCACCAAAATAGTAAACGAAATAGAAGTACCTTAAAATTGACAATTGATAATTGACAATTGATTATTAAGTGAATATTAATCAATAATAAATATTCAATAGACAATTAAAAAATGGATACTAAAGAATTACTAAAAAAAGTACGAAAAATTGAGATTAAGACACGCCGATTGTCTGATCATATTTTTGGAGGCGAATACCATTCTACCTTCAAAGGGCGTGGTATGACTTTTAGTGAAGTGCGTCAATATCAATTTGGTGACGACGTTCGAAATATAGATTGGAATGTTACAGCACGTTACAGCGAACCATTTGTAAAAGTTTTTGAAGAGGAACGTGAACTTACCATGATGCTTATGGTTGATGTTTCGGGTTCTGAATTATTTGGTACTGTTGAACAATTCAAAAATGAAGTAGTTACCGAAATAGCGGCAACTTTGGCATTTTCTGCAACCCAGAATAACGATAAAATTGGATTAATTTTATTTTCGGATAAAGTGGAGCTTTATATTCCGCCAAAAAAAGGGAGATCTCATGTACTTCGTATTATTCGTGAATTAATAGAGTTTCACCCATCAAGTAAACGAACAAATTTGGCTGAGGCTTTAAAGTTCTTAACGAATGTTATGAAGAAAAAAGCCATTGTGTTTGTATTGTCTGATTTCATGACCGATGATTATCATCAAACCATGAAAATTGTTTCTGGAAAACACGATGTTACAGGTATTCGTGTGTATGATAAACGTGAAGAAGAAATTCCAAACTTGGGAATTGTTCAAATGGAAGATGAAGAAACAGGCGAATTAATGTTAGTTAATACTTCGTCAAAAAGAGTACGTCTTAATTATGGAAAATATTACAACGAAAAGGTAAATTATTACAAAGATAGTTTTAGTAAAGCAGGAGCAGGAACTATCGATTGTCGCGTAGATGAAAGCTATGTAAAAAAACTGTTGGGATATTTTAAAAGAAGAGGATAAAACGTGTTTAGATTTATGATTAACGATTTACGAATTTTGAATTTTGAAAACAAACAAGCAAGAAATTATCTTCTTTCTTTGGCCTTGATTCTTTTGTCTTGGTTCTTAAACGCGCAGGTAACGAGCTCGATCGATTCTACCAAAATAAAAATAGGAGCTCAAATCACATTTAAAATTTTAGTGGAATCAAACCCAAATAGTTTGGTGGTGTTTCCTGAGGGTCAATCTTTTTCACCTTTAGAAGTGATTGAATCATATCCTGTGGATACAATTAAGAATAAAGACAAATTCAATCTGATTAAAAAGTACGGTTTAACGCAATTCGATTCTGGTAAATACACCATTCCGAGGCAAAAAATTATTATTGGCGATAAAACCTTCTTCACGGATTCAGTACAAGTTGAGGTTCGTAATGTAGTTATAGACACGACAAAACAAGGACTTTACGATATAAAACCCATCATTGAAGTTAAGAAAAAAGGTAGTGATTGGTGGAAATATCTAATATTGGCACTTTTAATTATCGGCATCATAGGGTTTTTAATGTATTGGTTTATTTGGAGAAAAAAACCGTTGACAGAAGCAGAACAAATTGCTTTATTACCACCATACGACAGAGCGAAATTAGCACTAAAGAAATTAGACGAAAGTCAGTATTTAGAACAATCTGAAATAAAGGCTTACTATTCAGAATTAACACTTATTATCAGAAAATATCTTGATGAAAAAGTGTACGATCGTGCGTTAGAAAGCACTACAGACGAGTTGGTAACAAGGTTAAATTTACTTAAAGATGGTAATCAAATAGAATTAAGTAAAGAAGATATTAGAAATATAGAAACCATCCTAAAACGTGCCGATTTAGTAAAATTTGCTAAATCAGCTCCAGATATTGAGTTGGCAAAAATAGATAGAAACACTATTGATATTGAAATCGATCATGTTAAAGAAGCATTGCCAGAAGCAACCGAAGAAGAAAAGCTTTTAGACGAAAAATACCGACAAGAATTAGAACGTAAAAAGAAACGCAGAAAAATAATTATTACAGTTATAATAAGTTTCTTTTTGTTAATGGCAACTTTCGTTGGTTTTTCAATAAAATACGGATTTAATTATGTTAAAGACACCATTATTGGTCACAATAGTATAGAACTATTGGAAGGTGAATGGGTAACCAGCGAGTATGGTTTTCCGCCAGTAACCATTTCAACGCCAAAAGTATTAAAGCGTATGGACGCGCCATTGCCAGAAGAACTGAGGGAGCAAATTGAAGTCACCATGTTTGGTTATGGTAGTTTATTAGAAAGCTTTAATGTTGTGGTTGGAACCTCGAAATACAAAAATTTAGGAGAAAACAAAATTGATTTGCAAAAAGCCGTAGAAGGCAGTTTTAAAACCTGGGAGTCACTTGGAGTTCAGAACATGTTTGTTAAAAATGAAAAGTTTGTAACACCAAATGGAGCAGAGGGATTAAAGGTTTATGGTACCGCTGATTTTCCTTCATTGATACCAAATAAACTGGAAAAAGGGAATTATGTGTTGTTGAATTTCACGACTGAAAATTATATGCATCAAATTGTTTTAACCTGGAGAGAACACGATACTTATGCAGATCAAATAGTTGAACGCATTATAAATTCAGTGGAACTTAAAAAAGCAGAAGAATAATGTTTGAAGGAATTGAGTTTGTAAATAAACAATGGTTTTGGGCGCTTTTAGCGTTGCCATTGGCTATACTTTGGTACATATTTAAGTATAAAAAACAAACCGCCGAACTTAAAATTTCCAGTTTAAAAGGATTTAAAACGGGTAACTCTTTGTTGCCAAAATTAAAACACAGTTTATTTATATTACGATTATTGGCTTTGGCGCTATTAATAATAGCATTGGCAAGACCACAATCTGTAGATGTGTCAACAAAAACGAAAACGACCCGAGGTATTGATATTGTAATGGCAATAGATGTTTCGGCAAGTATGTTGGCAAAAGATTTATCACCAAACAGATTAGAAGCCTTAAAAAATGTAGCCGCTGAATTTATAAAAGGCAGACCAAACGACAGAATTGGTTTAGTAGAATATGCAGGAGAAAGTTATACCAGAACACCAGTTACCAGCGACAAATCTATTGTTTTAAACTCTTTAAGAGATATAAAATACAATACGGTTATAGATGGAGGAACAGCCGTTGGAATGGGTTTAGCCACGGCGGTAAATCGCATAAAAGATAGTAAAGCGAAAGGAAAAGTCATTATTTTGTTAACGGACGGGGTTAATAATACGGGCTTTATAGACCCCAAAATAGCAAGCGAACTTGCGGTTGAGTTCGATATAAAAACATATACCATTGGACTAGGAACGAATGGCATGGCACTTTCACCTGTAGCTATAGATCAAAGAACGGGTCAGTTTCAATATGCACGTATACAGGTAGAAATTGATGAAGCTTTACTTAAAGAAATAGCTCAGGTTACGGGAGGAAAGTATTTTAGAGCCACTAATAATAAAAAGCTTGAAGAAATTTACCATGAAATCAATAAGCTTGAAAAAACGGATGTCGAAGAATTTAAATATACAAATTACGATGAAAAATATCGACCATTAGTAATTTTAGCATTGGGATTATTGCTTTTAGAATTTCTTTTACGCAATACAATTTTTAGAAGTTTTGTTTAGAAGAATAAAAAGAAAAAACAACCAGTTTAACGAAAATAAAAAGTCCCTTTTGGGGATTTAGGGGATAAGCGAATCCAAGAAAAACGAATTAACAATTAATGTATCAATTAGAAGAAAAAATATGGTTTTGGGTTTTAGCAATTATTCCAGTAATGATGCTATTCTTTTTGGTGCTTCAATTTTGGAAACACAGAACTCAACGAAAATTTGCAGACAAACAATTACTTAAAAAGTTAAGTCCTAATACATCGTTATTTAAATCGGTTTTAAAAGTCATTGTATTAAGTTTAGCAATTGCCTGTTTGGCAATTGCACTAGTAAATCCAAAAGTTGGTACTAAGTTAGAAACGGTAAAACGCGAGGGTGTTGATATTGTCTTTGCAGTCGATGTTTCTAAAAGTATGCTTGCTGAAGATATTGCGCCTAACCGATTAGAAAAAGCAAAACAACTGGTAACACAAATCGTTAATAATCTGGGGAGTGACCGTGTGGGCATTATTGCTTACGCAGGAAAAGCGTTTCCGCAATTGCCAATAACTACCGATTATGCTGCGGCAAAAATGTTTCTTCAAAGCATGAATACCGATATGTTGTCGTCGCAAGGAACTGCCATAAATGAAGCTATTAAATTAGCCAAAACGTATTTTGATGATGAACAACAAACCAATAGAGTACTCATTATTATTTCAGATGGAGAAGACCATAGCGAACAAGCGGCCGCAATAGCAGAGGAAGCTAATGAAGAAGGGATTAGAATATTTACTATCGGCGTGGGAGATGTAAAAGGAGGGCCCATACCAGAAAAAAGAAACGGCATTGTAGTAAATTATAAAAAAGACAGTCAGGGAGAAACTGTTATTACCCGTTTAGAAGAAGAAACGCTTATAAACATTGCCTCTGCAGCTAACGGGGTGTACATAAATGGTCAAAACACGAACGATGTAGTAGAAAACATTAGTGAACTTTTAAATGCCATGGATAAAAAGGAATTTGAAACAAAACAATTTTCAGAATTTAAAGACCAGTTTCAATGGTTTCTAGGATTAGCAATTTTCTTTTTATTGCTTGATATTTTCTTATTAGAACGCAAAACAGCTTGGTTGAAAAAATTGAATTTATTTAACGAAAATTTTTAATAGAGAAGAACATAAAAAAGAGTAAATATTTTATAAAACCTTTAACTATAAGCCTTTGAAAGGTTTTATATATTTATCACCCGATTTAAAATTATAAAATTGAATATTAACAAATGAAATATATACTATTGACCATTGTAACTTTAATAACATCGCTGTCTTTTTCACAGGAACAAGATAATGAGGCGTTATTAGCGGCTCAAAAAAAGGCTAATAATTATGTATATGACGCTAATAATTTAATTAATGAAGACGATTTTGTTTCAGCTGAAATGGAATATAGAAAAGCACTTTCAGAACAATCAAATTCAGTTGCAGGAATTTATAATTTAGGAAGTTCTTATATTAAAAAAGGCAGTTTTGAAGAAGCCTTGTATCGTTTGGAACAAGCCACTAAAACGTCAACTTCAAAAGAAGAAAAACATAAAGCATTTCATAATATTGGTAATGTTTTAATGCAGAATAAAAAATGTAAAGAAGCCGTTGAAGCTTATAAAAATGCATTAAGAAACAACCCGAATGATGAAGAAACTCGTTATAATCTAGGTTTAGCAAAAATTTGTGCTGAAAAGCAAAAGGACCAGCAAGATCAGAACAAAGACGATAAGGATAAGGATAAAAAGGATGACAAAAAAGATCAGGATAAAAAAGACGGGGACGACAAAAAAGATCAAGATAAAAAAGATCAAGGCGATAAAGATAAAAAGGAAGGCGACGATAAAAAAGATGATAAGGGCAACCCTGAAGATGATAAAAAAGACAAAGGAAAAGAAGGAGATGAAAAGGATAAACAACCACAACAGCCAAAACCACAGCAAGGACAAATGTCGCCACAGCAAGTAAAAAACTTACTGGAAGCCATGAATAATCAAGAGCAAAAAGTTCAGGAGAAAATAAATGCTGAAAAGCAAAAAGGGGTTAAAGTAAAAACAGATAAAGATTGGTAAATTAACAATCATTGTTCGTTAATAATTATGAAATTCACAAAGTACATATCGATATTAGTTCTCATACTTATAACAAGTATGGCTTCTGCGCAAATTAAATTTGAGGCAAAAGTTAGTAAACAGAAACTTGGTGTAAACGAACGTTTACGGGTGGATTTTGAAATGAATCAGGATGGAGATAATTTTAATCCACCAGATTTTTCAAACTTTACGGTTATCGGTGGACCAAACCAATCGGTGAGTAATTCATGGATAAATGGTGTAAGAAGTTTTAGTAAAACTTACAGTTATTTTTTAGCGCCAAAAGGACGAGGAAATTTTACCCTTGCACAGGCCACCATAAATATTGGTGGAGAAACCTATAAAACTACCCCGGTTAAAATTGAAGTTACAGCCGCTGTAGATATTCCTAAAGATCCCAATAATCCTGATTATATAGCCTCCGAGAATATTCATTTGGTTGCTGAGGTTTCTAAAACAAATCCGTATTTAAACGAAGCTATAACTGTTGTTTATAAATTATATGTATCGCCAAATATTGCGGTTGACAATTGGAATGAAATCGATAGTCCACGATACAATGATTTTTGGAGTCAGAATATAGACACACAAGGGCAAAAAGTTCAAAACGGTACATTTAAAGGCGAAGAATATCGTTTTCTGGTTTTAAGAAAAACAGTATTATATCCACAAAAAACAGGCAAACTAGACATAGAACCATTAAGTTTAGACATTGTATTACGAGTTCCTACAAACAGACGCGATATTTTTGGTAGCCCATTAATGACGCGTACAAATAAAGTGGTATCTGCCGGCAATAGTACCATTACGGTAAAACCATTACCAGAAGCAGGAAAACCAATAGATTTTTCTGGTGCCGTAGGTGATTTTAGTTTTGATGTTAATACCTCTAAAAAAGTATTGGATGCTTCCGAATCTTTTCAGTTAAAAGTAGTGGTTAAAGGCAATGGGAATTTAAAGCTTTTTAAACTACCTAAATTGTCGTTACCAAGTTCACTGGAGGTTTACGAGCCAGAACATAATGAAGATATTAATACGGCGTTAGCAGGTATGCAAGGAAGTATTTCCGATAGTTACACCATTGTACCTCAATTTAAAGGGAAATACCCAATTCCAAGCGTTTCTTTTTCATATTTTGATTTAAAAACAGAGACTTATAAGCGCTTATCTTCGGATGAAATTGTTATTGATGTTTTAGCAGGTGCGTTAAATAATTCTGGAGATAATACAGGTATCGCAAATAATGGAAAACAACCTGTAACTCTAAATAATAACCAATTTGCATTTATAAAAACAAAAACTGAATTTACAAGTATTGATAAAAATTATTTCTTTAAAACTAAGGGATTTTGGAGCTTGCTGTTATTACCGTTTTTAGCAATTCCGTTAGCTATTGTAATAAGAAACAAAAAAGCGACTAGAGATGCAGATGTATACGGGAACAGAATTAGGAAAGCCGATAGATTAGCGAAGAAGTATTTAAGTCATGCTAGAAAATCACTAGGCAAAAAAGAAGCTTTTTATATTGCTTTAGAAAAGGCATTGCATAATTATTTAAAGGCAAAATTACACATAGAAACGGGTGATTTAAGTAAAGAAATAATTAATGAGTTGCTCGCTAAAAAGCAGGTTGAAAATGACGTTATATTAGACTTTAATAAAATATTAGAAAGTTGTGAATTGGCGCGTTACACCCCAATCGATATTGTTACGATGCAGGAAGATTATGATAGAGCAGCCAAAACCATTTCTTTAATTGATAAACAAGCACGCTAAGATGAAAATGACACTTTACATACTATCGTTTTTGTTCAGTTTGAGCTTTTTTGCTCAAAATGATGTCATTTTTGATAAGGCAAATACTCTATATAACGAAGGAAAATATGCGGATGCCATAAGTCAATACGAATCTATTTTAGCCACAAAAAATCACTCGGAAGCTCTTTATTTTAATTTAGGAAATGCACATTATAAGCTAAATCACATAGCACCTAGTATTTATTATTACGAAAAAGCATTGCAGTTAAATCCAAATGATTCCGATATAAAAAACAATTTGGCTTTGGCAAAAAACATGACCATAGATGCCATTAATGTTATTCCAGAAGGGGGATTGTCGAAAATTTTAAATAACACAACAAACGCATTGACTTTTGATAGTTGGGCGAAAGTGTCGGTTGGATTTGTATTTTGCTTCGTAGTATTATTTTTAATCTATTATTTTGCCTACTCATCTTTAAGAAAGCGATTAGCATTTTTAGGTAGCATGGCAACGTTATTTTTAATGTGTGTTACCTTATTATTTGCATTTCATAAGTTTAATCTGGACAAACTCGATAAACCAGCCATTGTTTTTGCCCAAGAGAGTAGCGTAAAGAACGAACCAAACTCAAGAAGCGAAGACTCTTTTAATTTACATGAAGGCACTAAAGTACAAGTTTTAGATACCGTTAATAATTGGAAAAAAATTAAACTTCAAGACGGTAAAACCGGTTGGATTTCTTCGGCAGATATTAAAGCACTTTAATTTTTTTTAAATTATCTTTAACTCAAATAACCGTAATACCATGGATTTAAATAAAATTTTTGAAAACAACAAAAAGTGGATTAAAGAAAAACTGGAAATAGACCCGAAGTATTTCGAAAATTTGGGCGAAGGCCAAAACCCAGAATTTCTATTTATTGGCTGCTCAGATAGTCGTGTTACAGCCGAAGAATTAATGGGTTTAGGCCCTGGTGATGTGTTTGTTCATAGAAATATTGCAAACATGGTTATTAGCATTGATTTGAACGTGATGTCTGTGGTAAATTATGCCGTTGAGAATCTTAAAGTAAATCATGTGGTGGTTTGTGGACACTATGGATGTGGTGGTGTAAAAGCAGCTATGCAATCGGCAGATTTAGGTATTTTAAACCCGTGGCTTAGAAATATTCGCGATGTATACCGTATCCATAAAAATGAATTAAATCATATTACTGACGAAGAGAAAAAGTATGATAGATTAGTCGAGCTTAATGTTAAGGAACAATGTGTAAATTTAATTAAAACAGCGGCTATACAAAAAGCTTTTAGGCAACGAGGTTTACTAGTTCATGGTTGGGTGTTCGACATACATACCGGAAAATTAATCGATTTAAAAATTGATTTCGAAAAATATTTAAAAGACATCATGGAAATTTATCACTTAGATTAAATTTACCAATCATTTATGTCTGTTCATTTGGAACTTCAACTTCTTCCAAATCATCACCAATAGGTTTCCCATTCACAATTAAGTTCGGAAAAATTAAAGGAACAATAGCTTTTACTGGTTTGTAGAGTGTTGAAATCTCTTTATCTTCTTCGGCAGTAAACGGAATGGTTCGATTCATTTTGTCAAAAATAATGAGTATCGCGCTTAAAATCACAGCAATTTTTAATCCGCCAAAAAGTGCCCCTAAAGATTTATTAACGAGTCCGAGCGCAGCAAAATCCGCAATTTTTGTTAATGCCTTTCCAGCCAAAGCAATTGCTATTACAATAATTAATAAAGTAGCAGTAAAAGCCACAATGTTAATGGTGTTTTGGTTCCAATCAAATTTGGTTTCTAAAAGCTTAGCGGCAAAATCACTAAAATGAAATGCGCCATAAACTCCGGCAACCAAAGCCACGAGCGACGCAATTTCTACAAAAAGTCCGCGCCAAAAACCTCTTATTAGTCCAAAAGCTAAAAAAGCCAATAAAACAACATCTAAAGCATTCATTAAAAACAGTTTTTGTAAATATATAATTTTTTAAGAAGAGATGCCGCAAACAGACAGCAGGTTTACTAACTTTGTTGCTTTTAAAACTTTAATTTTTAACCCAATAAATGGCTAGAGACGAACAATTAAAAGAACGCTGGGACTTGGTAGTAACCAAACTATCCAATCAATTTGCCGAGGGCGACACGCTCGACCTTGATGCCATTATTTACTTAATAGGCGTGCAGGAATTAGGGCAATTTGAATCGGAATTTAAAAAGGACCAAAAACTCGATTTAATGCACATTGCCATTTGTAAACTTTTAACACCTTATGGGTACTACGAACTTGAATTTGTGGATGCCGATGGCTGGCCTCATTACAAAACCATTGAAACCTTACCACACCTTAAGGCAGGCGAACAAAGCGTTTTAATGAAAGAAGCTATTGTAAATTACTTCGTAGAAACTGAGTATATCGATTAATTTTTGGGCGGTACCACAAGGGTCGGGCTTTCCGCTCCAATCTTTTTAAAAAAAACACAGTCATTGCGAAGTAAATTTTTATTTACTGCGGCAATCTGCATATTGATTGTAAATCAGTTTTTATTTTTTTAAAAGGATTTCTACTTCAATCCCTAACGCAGTTATCGTAAAAAATAGTAAATTTGCCATCATTTTGAATGGATACCATGATAGACAAGATAAAAGAACTTATTGCTGAAGCGGAATCTTTTACAGCACAAACTAAAGAAGAAGTAGAAACTTTTCGTATAAAATATTTAGGTAAAAAAGGATTGTTAAACGACTTTTTTGCTGAGTTTAAAAACGTTGCAAACGATCAAAAAAAAGAATTTGGTCAAACCATCAATACGCTTAAAAAGGTTGCTGAAGATAAGGTAAACGCTTTAAAAGAAGAGTTAGAAAGCAAAGAAGAAGTAAAAGGCGTTTATGGCGATTTATCACGTCCGGGAGATCCCATTCAAATTGGTGCGCGTCACCCCATTTCTGTAGTAAAAAATCACATTATTGATATTTTTTCTAACATTGGTTTTAATGTGAGTGAAGGTCCGGAAATTGAAGACGACTGGCATAATTTTACGGCGTTAAACTTACCAGAATACCACCCGGCGCGCGATATGCAGGACACCTTTTTTATTCAAACCAATCCCGATATTTTATTGCGTACACACACCAGTTCTGTACAGGTGCGTTATATGGAAAATAACAAACCACCTATTCGTACTATTTCACCAGGAAGAGTGTATAGAAACGAAGCGATTTCGGCACGATCACATTGCTTTTTTCATCAGGTAGAAGGATTGTATATTGATAAAAATGTGAGTTTTGCCGATTTAAAACAAACACTACAATATTTTACAACCCAAATGTTCGGGAAATCTAAAATACGTTTACGTCCGTCTTATTTCCCATTTACCGAACCAAGTGCAGAAATTGATGTGTACTGGGGTTTAGAAACTGAATCTGATTACCGAATTACAAAAGGGACAGGCTGGTTAGAAATTGGAGGTTGCGGTATGGTAGACCCTAATGTATTAGAAAATTGCAAAATAGATTCTAAAGAATACTCTGGTTTTGCTTTTGGTGTAGGTGTAGACCGTATTGCGATGCTACTACACCAAATAAATGACATTCGATTGTTAAGTGAAAATGATGTTCGATTTTTAGAGCAGTTTAAATCGGCGTTGTAAAATTGAATTCGTTTTCTTTAATTTTCGGTTATTTTGATTGGTTGGTATTAGTCCTATTAATTTCGATAAATTATTTTAAATGGCATAGTTTCCCTGTTTTAAAAGGCGGAATTTTTTTAGTAACGCTCTTAATTTTATTTGGTTTTTCTTTGCCAATAGTTTCTATGTTTTTAGAATTAAAAATAAACTCTAATATTCCGGGAGAAATATCAAATCTATTCTACACCTATTTTAAATTTCCTGTTTATTGGGTAATTGGAATCATTCAAATTGCTATAATATATTTTAGAGGCAAAAAAGTATCATGAAAAAAGATATTCAAATCCCCAAGGTTGAAGACGTTTACGTAGCCATCGTAAACGAATACAATGATATTTATAAAACTCAAGACTGGAACGCCTATATTATTAACGATAAGGAGGTTGATTTAGAAATGGTTCTTATAGTAACTACTGGTTATTCCAAAGAAAAAATCACATCTACGTTCCGAAAAAAAATAGATATACTACCAAAAAAAAGCTATGCTAAAATCGAGTTGATACAAGAAGAATTGTTTGTATTAAACAACACGTTTAAGGTGTCTTTCTTTGAAGGCAACACCATGTTTGATAAAACGTATTTATTTAGAAAAAACACCATTAATTTAAAGGCTTTACGAGCAGTTCCTTTAATGAGTGCTAAAGGTTTATTGGTGAAATAAAATTCCTGCGAAAGCAGGAATCTCATGAAATTTAAATATGTTTATTATTCAAAGCGCTGTATTGCGTTAGGGATAGCAGTGAAAATCCTTTTTTGAGGCACGAAAAAAAGATTGTACGCATAGCCCGACCTGTAAGGGTAACGCCCAGATAAACAGATTGCTTCACTTTGTTCGCAATGACGAATTAATCCAACTTCTCCGTCAACTTTTTAAAAGTTTTTTTAGGGTCTTTGCCATCGTATAAAATGTCATAGACGGCTTCAATTATTGGTAAACGGGTTTTCTTCTTGTTTTTTTCATTAAGTAAATGGGCACTTTTGGTAGCATAGTATCCTTCTGCAACCATGCTCATTTCCATTTGAGCACTTTTTACAGTATAACCCTTTCCAATCATGTTTCCAAACATGCGGTTTCTGGAAAATACCGAGTAACCTGTTACTAATAAATCGCCCAAGTATGCCGAATCATTAATGTTACGTTTCAATTTATGCATTTTCTTAATAAAGCGTTTCATTTCACGTATGGAGTTGCTCATAAGCACACTCTGGAAATTATCGCCATAGCCTAAACCATGTGCAATTCCTGCAGCAATAGCATAAATATTTTTTAGCATAACGGCATATTCTACACCAATTATATCGTCGCTAATTTTTGTTTTAATATAATCGCTCGATAAAGCATCTGCTATGGTCTGTGCTTTTTCGGCGTCTGAACATGAAATTGTTAAATAGGATAAACGTTCCAACGCCACCTCTTCGGCATGACATGGGCCAGCAATAACCGCAATGTTATTATATGGTACTTTATAAGCTTCATGAAAATGTTCGCCTAACAATAAACCGGACTCTGGTAAAATTCCTTTTACTGCAGAAATAACAATTTTATTGGAAATATCAATGTTTAATTTTTCTAGTTCGGCATGAATAAACGCTGAAGGAATTGCAAATATTAAAACATCAGCATAATTTGCAATTTCGTTAATATCATTACTTAGCTTTAATTGTTTAATATGAAACTCAACCGAACTTAAGTAATTAGGGTTATGATATTCTCTTAATAAATGCTCTTTTGTGTAAACACTACGCATATACCATCCCACTTCATCTAAATTTTCACAAAGCATTTTCACAATGGCAGTTGCCCAACTTCCTGCGCCAAAAACCGCGTATTTTAAAGGTTTATTCATAGATAGTTAATTGTAACTCTCTCAAAAATACGTAAAATATTTTTCCATATTGGGAACAAAGTCTTTTAAATGGAGATAAATAATGTATTCGAAAATAAACTGCGACTGATACTGAAAACTGTATCTAAGAAAATTTTGGCACGTGTTTTGAAAAGTATAAAATTAGAAACCCTAAAAACGTTAGATTATGAAGACTATAAAATTACTTTTAGCATTTGCTTTAACAGCAACCTTATTTACTTCTTGTTATACAGAAGTGATTGTAGATGACTATAATAATAGTACCCCACAAATATCGTTAAACCAATTATTAGGCTCGTACGAGTTATGGTATGTAGATATTAATGCCACTAAGGGTTATGGTGAAACTCCTTTTTTACAAAAAGCGTTTACTATGTCGTTTAGAAGTGGGAATGTATATGCTAATAATAATATAGTTGGGCTTGGTAGTACAGGTAGTGGTTACGGTATAAAAGTTGGAACTTATGATGCTTATGATATGATTTTAGATGTATTTCATGTTATTGATGGTTTCGAAACATTTGATATTTACCAGATAGACAACAATACTATAGAACTTTACAACCCAAATAATGATACCTCTTACTTTTTAGATGGTTACCAACGCAGCAATTTCGATTATGACTTCGTGTTTTACGATAATATCCATTATTTCTTGCAGGAATACAATGCTTGGGAAAAAGTATATACCAGTAATTACGGTGCGATAAATGAATTTGATAATGAAAATTATTTACAGTTTTTATCTGGCGGAAACGACTCGGAGTTTAGAAGTTCGCAGGATGCTTTTGGCACTAATTACAATAATTTGTATTGGGATTATACAGGATTATATGGTGTTGGAAATGTAACAGGAAATAATAAGCTTAAAACTTTAACATTAGATTATGATTATTTTGACAATGAATATTTCGAATTGAGCGTTATAAATGACGGAAAGATAGAATTGTACCATGCCGCTTCTGGAACTGCTTATGAGTTTATAGGGAAAGGATATATACAATATTTGAAAACAACAGATACAAAAGGAAAAACAACTACGTCAGAAAAAATGCGTAAGTATAGAAAAGATAAAATAGAAAACCCTAGAGAAAGTACTAGAGTTTTATAAAAGTTTGGTTGGTTATTTAGTTAAGAAACCGTTTAAAGATTTATTCTTTAGGCGGTTTCTCTTTTTAATTAATTTTCATAAATGTGAAATAATTACAAACCATTTCTTACAAATATTATAAAAATATAGATGAAACGTGATGTGCTGAGGTTATACAACGATTTAATTGCCTGATTCGCACTTTCTCTCTTATCTTTAATATATAAACCTACTTAATTATTTATGTTATGAAAAACTTTACTCTTTTACTAGGGGCGTTTTTGGTTCTAACATTTACCAGTTGTAATGTCGAACTAATAAGTGATCTTGAATCAGGTCAACTTGCAAAAAAACCTATCAAAAATTTAGAAAATAATGATGTGCCATCAGATGACTACGTCAATCTAAACGATGGTACCCATTGCGAAGTAGTTCGTTTAATGGCTGCTCAGCATTATGAAGCAGGTTTTATTACTGTTGATAATGATGGACAAAACCTTATTATAACTTATTCAACTAATGGTGATTGGACTATTAATGCGACCCATTTAAGCATTATAGATTGCAGTACAGAAAGCTTTCCAACTACCAATGCAGGAAATCCCAAAATTGGACAATTTGAATTTAATGACACTTTTGAAGACGGTGTTCATGTAGTTGTTTATACAATACCTTTAACTGAAGTAAGTGAAAACTATTGTTTTGCAGCACATGCCGAAGTTACCGGACCAACTGGTGGCGAAACTGCCTGGGGAGAAGGTAAAGACTTTGGTGGTAAAAGCTGGGCTATGTATATTGATGCTAATTTGAGCGATTGTAATGGTGGTGGTTTAGGTTATGGATAAAAACCTAAAATAACTATATATAACATTGGTTGGTTACCTAGTTTTGAAACCGTTTAAAGATTTATTCTTTAGGCGGTTTCTTTTTTAGAGAATGATTTAACTTTTAAAGGCTAACTTCATTGTTTTTTATAAGAATATCATTCGAATTAATGAAATTACGATTCCTACAAATCCGCCTACAATGGCACCATTTAATCGAATATATTGCAAATCATTCCCTACCTTTTCTTCAATTTGGTTAACTAATTCAAAATCATTTAATTTAGTCAAGCTTAACCTTACCATTTCTCCAATTTCATGATGATATTTAGTAACTAATTCTTCGATAGTAGCTTTAAGCCATGTATCAATTTTTATTTGTGAAGCTTTATCCGTTTCCAACTCATTTAAAAGCTTATCAACATTTTGGCTAAGGAAATTTATAAATGGTGTATCATCCGTTTCTAATTGTGCTTTTATTGAAATTTTAAAATTATTTAGAATAACTTGAATCATACTATTTGCATCCGCATTATCTACTAGCTTGTCTTGTAAATCTTTAATTATTATGGTTGATTCTTCATTGCCTTCTATTAAGTTATCGGCAAAATCAAGAATGCTTTTATCAAACTTTACACGAATAGCATGATTGGGGTTGCCTTTGGCTTCCTTTATAAAATCATCAATTGAACTTATAATTTTATCTAAAATAGATGGACTATCAATAGCCCCAACACCGTTAGCAATTCCTATAAATATTTTTTTAAAAAACCCTTCTTGCTTATACTCTTGCACTTGATTTTCAAATGAAGTCAATAAGAGTTTCCGAGTAGTTTCATCACTAATGCTTTTTTCAGCAGCATCTAATATGATGTCCCACAATTTATTGTGATCTCCTTTTTGAACTGATTTTTTTAACCATTCGCCTAAAGGTGTTGCTAGATCAACTCCTTTAATTTGTTCTTTTAATAATGATTGGAACATTTTAGCAACCTCAGGGTCATCAATATTTGCTGTTAAACGGCTAATGATTTCTTTTAGAAAACCAACAACTTTTTTTGTGTTCTCAGGCGTTTTTAGAGTTTTTATCACACTTTCAATAATATGTACATTTGATAACTTTTCATTAATTATCTCAGGAGATAGCCATTTATTAGTAACTAAATCTACAACGCCTTCTGTTAATTTTTGTCTATTTCTTACTATGATATTGGTGTGTTTTCTAATAATTGGAATAGGAATTTCATAGAATAGAGCACGTACAGCAAACCAATCGGCAAAACCACCAATAGTTGCAGCCTCAAACCCAGCCAATAAAATATGCCAATATGGATATTTAAGAAAACCAATAGAAATAAGTATTTGAACCACTATTAATCCCGCAATTGAAATTAACAATGATGTAGATCCAATATAGTTTTTATTCTTCTGCATAGGTAAGTTTATAACTTATTTAAAGAACTTTAGTTGACATTTTAAATAAGAAAGTAGTGCTTTTTACTTATAAAAATTCATCTCATCCAGATATTCCCAAACAAATTCTGGCAGCATGGGTTTTACATTTTTACCTGCTTTAATGGCTTTGCGAATAAAGGTTGAAGAGAGTTCCATAATAGGTGCATCGATGTGATGAATTTTTTTATGATCGTCAAATTGGGTTTCAATCTTTTCTTCTGAAACTCTTGGGTACACATAAATATCGTGGTTTTCAAGAATAAGCTCGTAATTTTTCCACTTATGAAAACTCTTTAAATTGTCTTCGCCCATAAGTAAAGAAAACTCGTGATCTGGGTGTTTTTCCTGTAAATAAGCAAGTGTGTTTATAGTATAATTGGGTTGTGGTAAATTGAACTCAATATCGCATGGTTTAAGCTTATTGTAGTCTTTTGTGGCACGATACACCATTTCTAGACGCTGGTAATTATCTAGTAAGGTGTGTTTCTTTTTAAAAGGACTGTGTGGCGTTACTACAAACCAAACCTGATTTAAATCGCTGTATTCGGCTATGTGGTTGGCAATAACCAAATGCCCAATATGTATGGGGTTGAAGGAGCCAAAATACAATCCGATTTTCATTAAGGAGTTTTATTATTTTACAAAATTGTTCACTAATTTTTCAGCTTGAATAAGTGCTTTTTCCAAATCATCGTTTACAACAATAACATCGAATAAAGGAGCCGTGGCCAATTCTGCCGAAGCTTTGGCAACACGCATATTTATTTTGTCTTCACTTTCTGTTTTTCGATTTTTCAAACGGATTTTTAATTCATCGATACTTGGTGGTTTTACGAAAATTGCTAAGGTTTCTTCAGGAAATTTTCGTTTTATTCGTAGTCCGCCCGAATACATCAATATCAAAAATAACGTTTTTGCCCATGGCCCAAATGCGTTCCACTTCAGTTTTTAAAGTGCCATAAAAATTATCGCGATATACTTCTTCCCATTCCAGAAACTCGTCGTTTTTAATTTTGTTTTTAAACTCTTTTAACGACAGGAAGTAGTAGTCTTTTCCATCTATTTCGCTACCACGTCTTTCTCTTGATGCAGCAGATATTGAAAACTCTAAGTTTAAATCTTTTATTCCTAATAAATGCCGAACAATGGTTGTTTTTCCAGAACCTGAAGGTGCCGAAAACACGATGAGTTTACCTTTATTTTTTAGTTTCTTGTTTTGTCACGAATATTTTATTTGTTGAGATATGCTTTAGGCTGTAAGCTTTAAGCTAAGTGCACTAAAACATATAGCATAAAGCTTTTTTAAAGTACATTTAAAAGTTGTTCCTTAATTTTTTCTAATTCATCTTTCATCTGCACCACCAATTGCTGCATGGGCGCATAGTTGCTTTTTGAGCCAATGGTATTAATTTCCCGTCCCATTTCCTGACTAATAAATCCTAATTTTTTCCCGTTTGAATCTTTTGAATTTATACTTTCAATAAAATAATTTAGATGGTTTTTTAAACGCACTTTTTCTTCGGTAATATCAAATTTTTCAATGTAATATACCAATTCTTGCTCAAAACGGTTTTCGTCGTATTTATCTTTTAATTCTTCAACTCCTTTTAATAATCGTTCACGAACGCCTTCAATTCTTTCAGGATCCATAACGATAACCTGGTCCAATAAATCGTCAATAATAGTAACACGTTTATTAAAATCTTTTTCCAGTACTTTCCCTTCATCTAAGCGATGGCTCGATAAGTCTTCAACGGCAGCATTGATTTCATTTTGAATAATTTGCCATTCATTTTCATCAATTTCTTCACGCACTGTGTTTAAGGCATCAGGAAAACGAACCGCCATTTTTAGAAGTTCTATTTCATCACCATCCACCACTTGTCTTAATTGCTCTATATATTGTTTAACGACAGGTGTGTTAATTTGAGTCGAGGTATCTTCTGCAGTAGCTTCTACGTAAATAGAAAAATCTATTTTGCCACGTTCTAATTTATCGGCAAGTAATTTTCTAATTGCGAGTTCTTTTTCTCTATAAATAGAAGGCATTCTCGCATTTAAATCTAAACTTTTGCTGTTAAGAGATTTTAACTCTACAGTCACTTTTTTGGTAGGTAATTGCAATACAGATTTTCCATAACCTGTCATTGAATATATCATAAACTTGTGTATTAAGGTTTACAAAGGTAAATAAAACCATAGGTTTAGAAAATAGAATGCACGTTCTTTTACTTATATACTAAATGCCGATACTAATAAATTTTTTATCGCTGAAGGAATTACACTTAAATGTAGTATATTCCTTTCATTATATAATATTTAATACAGATAATCGAATAAAAATGTATTTTAAACGATATATTTAATAATTATTTACTATATTAGCCCTAAGAAATATTTAAGGGCTCTTAATTGATGCTGTCTTGACGGATTGGCGTCAAAGAGCCTTTAAATTCTTTTAAATCTTCCAAAAGAATTTTATTCCGTTACTCTTTCGCATAACAAATAATGGCTTAATCTAATAAACCATTTTTATAAAAAACACTTAAAATAAGTCTGGAGTTTTGTTTAAAAATAAACAACTACAATATTCGCATAAGGGAAGTAATTGGATTAATTAATACAAACTAATTTATTACTAAATTGCGGTTATTGTAGTTGCTGACTTCTAATATACGAAAAATTATTTTAATAAACACTATAAAAGCCTCAAAATTACACACTTATAAATTAATTATAGAATAGTGGCATTTATTAGAATCACCTATTTTAAGAATAAAATAGGTTTTTAATATGGTTTTTTTGAATTTCTATAAAGGCGTTTTTTTTCCCGACATATTTGCAATAACGGATTTGCCAAAGTGAAAATGTATGTTGAAGTGGTATTAATTTTGAAAATCAACACATAAAACAATTTGCACACATCGTCAAGGAGTATGAAAAATATGAAATAAAAAAAAGAGAATTTTCCTTTGGGGACGTATTCTCTTTTTTCTGGGTGTTACTAATTAACCAAATCGAAAGGAACTACGCACACATCTAAAAGAAGTTTTATCAAAATTTTGTGCAATATAAAAAAAAGTACCTAAAAGGAATTTCTTCCTATTAGACACTTCCTTAAGAATTAATTAATAGCATTATAAAAATAAAAAAAACATTTTAAAACGTTAATCAGTATATTCTTAGACAACTACATCATTAAAGACATTCGCATTTACTGTTATGCTATTGATAAATTCTTTGTTGAAGTTGTTTATGTTGCTGACAACAATGTTATAACAGAAGTAAGGAGTTTTAAATACGGGCATAGTCTTGATAAGTATTCAGTAAATTTTAAATTGTAATCAAAAACCACATTGTTATAACTTTTTTACTACATTTGATTTAATAACAAATACGGTATTCCGTAACATTCTTCCTTAGATTGTTTATAGTATTGTGTATTGATGATTTAAGTTTCATAACATGATATTTCTCATTTAATACTTTTAAGAATATAATTACATTCAAATGTTTAACTTTTAAAACAAATATGATTATTAGAAAACACCTTTATTAATTATTCTTTCATTATTAAATTTTTATACAGTACCTCAAAATCTATCCTAAAAGCAGCTATTCTATTTGTTTAAAATATATGAATAGCCAATTTTTCTAAACTTCTACTGCTAATGTTTAATTAAACAATAGTATTATGAAAAAAAATTACTTTTCTTTTTTAGTTGTTTTGTCTTTAGCGAGTATAAATAATGTTTCAGCTCAAACACCGATAACAGACGCCAATTTCAATGAAGCAATAGCAAACTGTTTAAGCACTAATCCTGTTGATGGATTATGTTCTGAATCTGAATACGGTGCAATGCCTTCTTGGGACGTAAGTAATATGACTGATATGTCTAATGCTTTTGTTGATAAAACCAATTTCAATGCTGATATCAGTAATTGGGATGTAAGTAGTGTGACCAATATGCACTGGATGTTTGTAAATTCAGGTTTCAACCAACCTATAGGCGATTGGGATGTGAGTAATGTAACAAATATGAACTCTTTGTTTTATGGGACAGATTTCAACCAAACTATAGGTGATTGGGATGTTAGTAATGTGACTGATATGGTTGGTATGTTTGAGAAGTCAAGTTTCAACCAACCTATAGGCAATTGGGATGTGAGTAGTGTAACTACTATGGAAGTTATGTTTCGTGATGCAACTTCCTACTCAACAGCAAACTACGTTTCTCTACTTAATGGTTGGGCATCACTTCCTACATTACAACCAAATGTAATTTTTGATGCTCCTCCAACTTCATATTGTAATGGTGAAACAGCAAGAAGTTATATTATTAACACTTATGGCTGGACTATTACAGATGGTGGTTTGGATTGCACTTCACTAACACCAATAACAGACGCCAATATTCATGAAGCAGTTAATTTATGGAAGTCTGACCAATCAACAGCTGAAGCCACTTATGGTTATATTAGTGATTGGGATACTTCAAACATTACTAATATGTTTGGGTTGTTTGCAGGCTTGGATATCAATCCGCCCATAGGCAATTGGGATGTGAGTAATGTGACTAATATGAGTTGGATGTTCGAGAGTTCTAACTTTAACCAATCTATAGGTGATTGGGATGTGAGTAGTGTGACTAATATGTCTGTAATGTTTGAAAATTCGGATTTTAATCAACCCATAGGCAACTGGAATGTAAGTAGAGTAACGGATATGAGTAGCATGTTTTATTATGCATTTGATTTTAACCAACCTATTGGTACTTGGAATGTGAGCAGTGTAACGGATATGAGTAGAATGTTTTATTATGCATTTGATTTTAACCAACCTATTGGTACTTGGAATGTGAGCAATGTAACGGATATGAGTAGCATGTTTTATAGAGCACTTAATTTTAATCAACCCATCGGGAATTGGGATGTGAGTAGTGCGACTAATATGGACTTTATGTTTATGGCCCAAGGCGCTATAAATGGATGGGGAATATATTACGGTTCATCTTTTAACCAACCTATAGGGAATTGGGATGTGAGTAATGTGAAATCTATGAAGGAAATGTTTCACGGAGCTGCAGTGTTTAATCAACCCATCTGGAATTGGGATGTGAGCAGTGTGACTAATATGTCTGGGATGTTTAAAGGCGAGTGGATCAGGAATGATTGGGATGGGGATAGTCCAACATGTTACCGTACTAAATTCAACCAAGACATTGGAGGATGGAATGTAAGCAATGTTATTGATATGAGTTCAATGTTTGACAAATCACAGTTTAACCAATCCATCGAGAGTTGGGATGTTAGTAGCGTGACTAATATGGCAGAAATGTTTAAGGCATCTCTATTTAACCAAGATATTAGTAACTGGGATGTGAGTAGTGTGACTAATATGTCCGGGATGTTTTCTGGTGACTATGCTTTTAATGGAGGAAGTAATACAGAAGTAATTATTGAAGCCTTAAATTTAAAAGAAAACTATGATAATCTGTTAATAGGTTGGGCATCACTCCTTAAATTACAACCAAATGTTATTTTCAGCGGTGGTTCATCGACCTATTGCGATGGTGAAACAGCAAGAGAATATATTATTAATACTTATGGTTGGACCATTTATGATGCTGGTTTGGATTGCACCAATGTTGCAATTAATTGTTTAACTGTTGAAGATGCTGATGCTTATTTAGGTTTAAATGATTTTAAAGTAACTCTGGAAAGTTCTGAAATTATCAAAGGTTTTCAGTTTGACATAACATTTCCAGATGGATTCGTTTTTAATCCTAATGACATTACAAATACGGGATTACCAGAAAACTTCCAGGTGTCATGTGCTGATGTGGGAGGTAATGCATTTAGAGTAGTTGGATTTTCATTAACCAATGAAACTATAGCCTCAGGAACGACATCTATTCTTACTTTTCCAACCTTTATTAATGAAGGGACACTATCTGGCGAATACCCAATACCAATAACAAATTTAACTTTATCTAATGTCAATAATATTGATATTGCTTCTATTTGTCCCACAGATGGCGTAATAACTATTTATAGCTACCCTATAGGAGACGCTAATGAAGATTATTCGATTAATATTTTAGACATATTAGGCGAAATAGATTACATCTTTGGATACAATCCTTCTCCATTCAATGTTACATTAGCTGATGTTAACTTTGATAGTGTTATTAATATTTTAGATGTGCTTGGCACACAAGATATCATATTAGGTGTTACGACTAAAATATCTGAAGGAAAAGATGATGTATTGGGTACTAAAAGCAGTCTGGTTGGAAACAACTATTTAGTAGTAAAAAGTAAAGCTGCAAGTAGCAATACAACTACCACAATAGATGTAGAGATGAAGAATGATGATGTTGTTAAAGGTATACAGTTTGATTTAGTTTTACCTACTGGGTTTACTTTTAATCCAGCCGATATTACTGCGACTTCAAGACTGGCTGGATTTAATGTAAGTGCTTCTCAGGTTGGTACAAACACATATACGTTTCTTGTTTTTTCACTATCGTCTGCCACTGTTTCTGTAGGAACAGGTGTCATTTTAAACTTAAATCTTTTTATAGAATCAACTGTTAGCAATGGTGATTACCCTCTTGTGTTCACTAATGTAATTATTTCAGATACAAATAATACAGATGTTTCTACTGTTGCAACCTCTATTGGTGAGATTTCTGTAGGAACATTAGGAATAAATGATTTTACTAACTCTGAAAACCAATTTACGTTGTATCCAAATCCAACAAAAGATATATTCTATTTAAAAGTAGATTTATCAATAATTAAATTAGTGGAAATCTATTCTTTAACTGGTCAGAAAGTTATGAATATTCAAAACGATTTTAGTGAAATTAATTTGTCACAATTGGAATCTGGTATTTACTTTGTAAGAGTTAAGACAGAATATTCTTCTAAAATGTTTAGAGTAATTAAGGAATAAAAATATTTAAAACGCTATTAATCAATTCTGAAAAGGGAGGTGATTAAATTATTTATTTGCTTCCCTTTTTTTATTTCTGATTTTGCCTTAAATCCTTTTTTAGAGTTTTTCATCGCATCCATCATAACACCATAACAGAAGTAAGAAGTTTTAAAACTGACGAATCCTTAAACAAATATTCTTTAGATTTCAGTAAAGGAATTTAATTTCATAAAAGGAATTGGATTTCAATTTTTTTCAATTAGTTAGTTAACTGATTTATACTGATAATCGTAAACGATTTTATTCGATTCAGATATTTATTAATAATCTTTTTTAATCATTAATGATTTTATTTGATTCTACTATCTGTAATTTTAAATTGATTAATCAACTTTTTTCAATTTCAGGCAACCAAAATAATTAATAGTTAATTTGTATTAATTCTAATAGTTAGGCTCTATTAGATTATTCCTATTGTTTTTACAACGGTATAAAGGAATAAAATCAACTATTGATTATAGAACTGGTTTTATAACGGTAAAAAAACAGCCTTTTATCAAAACGGTTGACTAATGGTTGACTAAATGAGGAATAAAAAAACCGTAAAAAACTATTAATCAGTCATTTACGGTTTATAAAAG